>NZ_JBLXGA010000040.1:0-5470 GCF_048261455.1 Devosia sp. | reverse complement strand
GCCATCGCATTCCCATGGTGCTCAAGCGCGGCTATCACCGCCACTTCACCGGCGGCGGCCCCGACCTGCCGGCCATGGATGCCGAAAACGGCACCTTCCTGTCGCCGATGCGTCAGGGCCTGCGGGTTCTCACCGGCGCCGAGCTCACCACCATGGAGGCGGTCGCCAATCCACGCCAGATCACGCGATCGACCCAGGTGGCGAAAGAGCTGTTCGGTGATCTCAAGCCGGTTGAGGACCAGCCTTGGGTCGGCACCCGGCCCTGCATGCCCGACATGCTGCCGATCATGGGACCATCCGATCGGCAGAAAGGGCTTTGGCTCAATTTCGGCCACGCCCATCACGGCTTCACCCTCGGCCCCACCGCCGGCCGTCTCCTCGCCGAACAGATCGGCTGAGGCACGGCCGCCGGTCTGTCGGTCAGCCGACCACTTCGGCTTCGGCGCGCGGCGCGCCGACATGCGCCACGCAGTCCAGCTCGAACTTCAGCTTGGCACCCAGGACGCCGACGATCGTGCTGCGGCTCGGCCGCGGCTCGGAGAAATACTCGGGATAGATCTGGTTGTAGAGCGCCAGGTCCGCCTCTTCGGCCACATAGGCCTTGACGTTCACTACATGGTCGAGACTCAGCCCGCCAGCCTCGAGGATCGCCTTGAGGTTCTCGATCGAGCGCCGCATTTCCTCTTCGAAGCTGCCCGACACAATGGCGCCGGTCTCCCGGTCCACCGAGGCCTGACCGGACACGAACATCAGGTCGCCGGCAATGAACGCCGGGCTGAACGGCAGATTGGATTTGGCGCCGCCATTGACGAGCTTGAGCATGATGAAATCCTTGAACTAGGGAACGAAACGGGTGGGGAAGGGGTGCACCTCGCCGTCGGAACGGCGTTCCTCCAGCCGGTGGTAGATGATCGGCAGGATCGCCTCCATCCAGCGGTCGCTTTCGACGACGAAGCCCGGCCGGCTGGAATCGAGGCCGAACGGATAGATCCGCACCGGCTTGGCCAGCGCCTCGGCCATCGCCACCTGCCAGCGCTGGTGCATGTAACCGCAGATCAGGTCGGGCTGGAACGCGGCGATCTTGGCGAGCAGATCGCCCATGCCGTCGGCCTCGTTTTCCTGGTCGACCGCCGTGACCTCGAGCGTCTGCACCGCGTCGCATTCGTTCGCCGCGCTCTCGAAGGCCGCCAGCCGGGCCGCCTGTTCGCTCGAAACATGCACCGTGTCGAGATACAGCACACGGTTGGGCCGGTTGCCGAAGCGGTCGAACATCGCGCGGAAGGCCGGGGCATAGTCGAGCCGGAAACTCTGCACCCCCGGCAGTTCCAGCACAGCGTCGAGCACGCTCACCTGGCTGGTCGTCTCGCTCAGCCCGGCGATATCGCTCGCCCTTGTGAGGCCGGTAACCATCACCATGTCCAGCCGGTCCCACAGCGACACCGGCATCTTGTTATGGGTAAAGCTGCCCATCACGAACTCATGCCCGTCGGACACCACGCGCTGCTCCAGCGCGATCACCAGCCGCGTATAAAAGGCATTGTTAAAAATGCCGCCGCCGACGACATTCCGATTGTAGAAAAACCCGACCCTGTGGTGCGCCTCGGCCCACGGCGCTTTGACCAGGAACGAGCCCCGGCCAACCTGCCGCCGGATCACGCCTTCGGCTTCGAGGTCCTTCAACGTCTTGATCACGGTAATCAGCGAGAACTCGCAGAACCGCACGATCTCGTTCTGCGACTCGATCTTGTCGCCGGATTTCAGACCATTGGTCTTCCAGCGGCGCAGCAGCATGTCGCGCAACTGCAGATGGCGCGGCGTCAGTTCGACATTCACGGGCAGGCGCCTCGGACAGGTGGAGCGGCGACGGCGTGGCCGCCGGCACGGGATTGGGCTTGCGCGCCCCTATAGCGCACCCGCGTCACGGGATGAAACGGCGCCGCGTCCATGTTTACACCGAAAGCCTTCTGAGTTAACTCATTAGCATAATAACATGGTAATAGGGATTGCCGGATGGCTGTCAAGCGCAACTGGACCGGTGGCCTGGTCATCACCCCCACCGAAATCGTGCAGCGCGACCTGCTGACCGAGGGTGACCGCATTGTCGATCTGGTCGCGCCGGGCAGTGCCACCGCAGCCGATTTCGAGACCGTCGACTGCGCCGGTGCGCTGCTCGCGCCGGGCCTGATCGATCTGCTCCAGCATGGCTTCGATATCAACCTTTATTCCGATGCGACGCCCGATGGCGTGCCCGATTCCGCTGCAAAACTCCCCGCCCGCGGCGTGACGAGCTTTCTGCCCTCGATCGGTTGCATGCCGCCCGACGCCTTTCCGGACGTCCTCGCGCGCCTCTCGACTGCCTGTGCCGCCGCCACCGGCGCCCGCGCCCTCGGCATTCACAGCGAAGGCCCGTGCTTCAACTCCCCCGGCGCCCACAACCCCGAAAACCTGCAACTGCCCTCCGCCGAACTCGCCGCGCAGATGCTGGAGAGCGCCGATGGCCGCCTCGCCGCCGTGACCATCGCGCCCGAACTGCCCGGCGCCGAAGCCTTCATCCGCACGCTCAAGGCCGAGGGCGTCTCCATCCACCTCGGCCACAGCCGCGCCGCGCCCGACGACGTCTCGCGCTATGTCAGCTGGGGCATCGACGCCGTCACCCACATGTACGATGTCATGCGCGCCCTGCCGCCCGACGACTCGGGCGTCCACGTCTTCTCGCTGCCAGACGCACTGCTTGCCGAACGGCACCTGGCGCTTGGCGTCGTCGCCGACGGCATCCACACCCACCCCAAGCTGCTGCGGATCCTCGCGCAACTGCCCGCCGACCGGGTGTTTCTCGAAACCGACTCGATGAAATACGCCGGCCTCCCGGGCACCGAGTTCGAGTTCTACCCCGGCTATTTCGTCACCAGCGCTCCCGGCAAGGCGGTGCGCGATCGCGACGGCGGGCTCTGCGGCTCCTCGCTCACCTCCGACGAGGCGCTGCGCAATTACGTCGCCATGGCCGGCGCCAGCCTCGTCCAGGCGGCCCAGGCCGGCGCCACTGTCCCGGCTCGCGTCATCGGCCGCGCCGCCGATCTCGGCAGCCTCGAGAAAGGCAAGCTCGCCGATTTCGTCCTGCTCGATCCCGCCGACCTCACCGTCCGGCAAACCATCATCGGCGGCGAAACCCGCTTCAGGACCGCAGCCTAACCGTCCAGCACCTGAGCCCTAAGCGCTCCGGCCCCGCTCCAGCACCTTGCGCAGCGCCACCGCCAGCAGCACCATTAGCGCCCGGTGCGGCTGGCTGATCTGCCGCGTGCCCTCGAGCAGTTCGCGCACCAGCGGCGCATCCGGGTGCCGCGCCGCACCGACGTCCGGCCCCAGCGCCTGCAGCGCCGCGAAAGCACCCTCCACCGGCCCGGTGCCGAGGTCGGCAGCGACACTCTGTAACTGCCGCTGCCGCGCCCGCCTCGCCTCGCTGCCGCCGGGCAGGGTTCTGGCCAGCCGCGACAGCAGCTCGGGCAGGCAATAGCCGGGCATCCGCTCCTCCCGCCGCCAGTTGCGCGCAAAGCGCTCCTCGATCCCGAGGATCTTGGCGATCGCCAGCAGCACCACCTTGCTGCGCGGCTCGCTCGCCAGCTCGGTCTCGGCCGCCACCTGCACATAGATTGCCACCAGTTCGCCGACGCTGTCGCGATCACCGAACTTGCCCAGCGCCGAGGCGGCCGCCAGCCTACAGTCGATATCCACGTCCTCGGCCAGCATCTGCCGGATTGCCGGCAGATAGGCCTCGGCCCGGATATCGCCCAGCGCACGCGCCGCGCGCGAGCGCAGTAGCCGGTTCTGGTCGTCGAGAAAGGCCGCGACCTTTTCGGCGCTGCCCTTGGCCCGCAACTGTCCCAGCGAGTCGAGCGCCGCATATTGCAGCTCGATCAGCCCGTCGTAGCTCAAGACGCTCTCCAGCGCCCGGATCGCCGATGGCGTCGGCGGCAGCCGCCCCAGCGCGCGGATTGCCTCGTGCCGCACGTCGAAACTCGGGTCCGACAGCGCCGCGATCAGCTCGTCCTTGGCGAGCGTGCTGCCCGTCCCGCCGAAGCCATAGGCCAGGTCGCGCCGCCGCTGCTCCGATGTAAAACTCCCCGAGCGCTGAATGCCCCATAGCGCCCGCAGCGGATTGCCGGTCGAAAACTGCCCGAGAAAGTCCCGCACCCCGGTCGCGCCGTCTTCCTTCAGCGCCGCGAACACCCCCGCCGAGGCGACGGTCAGCACTGCCGCGACGAGGAACAGCAGCTCGTAGCCCCCCAGCACGGCGGGACCGAGCGTCAACGGGTTCACCTCGAACTGCTGCACCAGAACGCCCGCCAGCACCGTCAGCCCGCCGCCAAAGATGCCGTCGCTGCTGTAAGCGAGCGCCATATAGCTCTCGCGCTGCGCCGGCGGCACATAGTTCAGCATGTAGATATTGCTCGGCACCATGGCGCCCTGGACGACGAAGCCGAACAGGAAAAACACCAGCCCGATCACCAGGTCGATCCCCGGCAGCCCGGCATGCACGAAGGGCAGGGCGCAGAGCATCGCCAGTTGTAGCGCCTGGAGCGTGACCCGGATCGCCCGGGTCCCGTGCCGGTCGATGAACCAGCCCGAAGCGGTGCTGCCCGCCGCCGCCCCCACGGGGATCAGCGCCGCCATCAGGACGATCTGTCCGCTCGAAATCCCCAGCCGCTCGCGCGCGAACAGCACCAGGAACACGTTCAGCGCCGAAAAGATCAGGTACTGGCTGCCCGAGGAAAACAGGAACGCGAGGAAATTCCTGTCACGCAGTGGCACGCCGAGCTGCCTGAGCGATTGCGACCATTGCGCCACCTCGCCCCGCGCCGTGCCGCCACCGAGGCCGAACAGGCTCAACGCGCCGATGATGCCGATGCCGATGCCGATCGCGAACACTGGGTAGAACCGCTCGATGCCGCTCTGTCCGTCCAGCCACAGCTGGATCATGAACGAGCCGATCAGCGCCACCGGCAGATAGGCCATGGCAATCCGTCCGCTGATCTGCCCGCGCACCAACCGCGGCAAAAACTCCTGGGACCAGGGCGTTACCGCGACTTCGGATAGCGTCCGGCACACGGCATAGAGCATCACCGCACCGAAGATCAGCGCAAAGCTGATCACCGGCGTCGCCGCAAACAGCGGCGCCAGAAACAACGGCAGCAGGAACAGATAGCGCGTCAGCAGCGCCAGCGCCGCCACCCGCCGCGTGCCGAACTTGACGATGATCGGCAGGCTGGCGATCCCCAGCACCTGAAAGAACGGCAAGATGCCGCCGATCAGCCCGATCATGTCGCGGTCGATGCCGAGCTCGGCGGCATAGAGCACCACCGGCGCACCCACCGTGCACAGCACCGCCGTCGCGGTCAGCACCGAATAGGCGTAAAAGAACGGCAGCCGGCGCAGCTTGGCATAGTCGGTCAGTTCGGTGGGCGTACTCACCGGC
>NZ_JBLXGA010000039.1:0-6414 GCF_048261455.1 Devosia sp. | reverse complement strand
CCCGTAACCACGGGCTTTGTTTTATCAGTCTAAAAAAAGGGTATTATGTACTAAGATGGCAAAAGCTCTTTAACAATCAAAGCCTTAATGCTAATTTTCTCTACTTCACCGCCGAACAGGCGGCTTAGAAACGTGTCGAACTCGCCTATATTGTGGTCTGACTCTTCACCGCCGAACAGGCGGCTTAGAAAAGGTTCTGTGCTGAGACATTGAAGCCAGTTTACTTCACCGCCGAACAGGCGGCTTAGAAACAATCTTATGAGTGTTCGTACGGTGTGGCGCTCTTCACCGCCGAACAGGCGGCTTAGAAAAGTATGAAACCCAATCGAATACGTCCGAATTATCTTCACCGCCGAACAGGCGGCTTAGAAAAATTGAACCAGTTCCAGATAATGTAGTGTTGCCTTCACCGCCGAACAGGCGGCTTAGAAAGATAACTAGATTTTCTATTTGCGCCGTTCCGCCTTCACCGCCGAACAGGCGGCTTAGAAAATTGTCTAGTGACAGATATGTCAAACCACCGTCTTCACCGCCGAACAGGCGGCTTAGAAAGGTGGAATGTCGAACGACTCCACCTTGCCTACCTTCACCGCCGAACAGGCGGCTTAGAAACGAACCGAGAACAACGCTTGTTGCGAATTTCGACTTCACCGCCGAACAGGCGGCTTAGAAATCACAAGCGTCGTTACTAAGCGCTTCTTGCTCCTTCACCGCCGAACAGGCGGCTTAGAAAGAAATCAGGCAAAGCACCCAAGTAATCATCAGCTTCACCGCCGAACAGGCGGCTTAGAAATATTTTTATCGAGAATGCGACAGTAGAGGGCGCTTCACCGCCGAACAGGCGGCTTAGAAACTCGCCGCTGCCCATTTGCGCAAATTCCTGCACTTCACCGCCGAACAGGCGGCTTAGAAACAACGCAATGACCGATCTAACCATTGCGATAGCTTCACCGCCGAACAGGCGGCTTAGAAAGCTTGCGTTAAGAAAAACACGCGTGCCGCCAACTTCACCGCCGAACAGGCGGCTTAGAAATGAACAAAGAAAAGGACTGGATGGTATTAACTCTTCACCGCCGAACAGGCGGCTTAGAAAAAAAAAGCTCCACACAAAAGGGCAAGCAAGGCTTCACCGCCGAACAGGCGGCTTAGAAAGCCGTTGGTCAGAGTTACGTTCATGTTTTCATCTTCACCGCCGAACAGGCGGCTTAGAAAAACAACGATAGTATCGGTCATGCCGCCACGTTCTTCACCGCCGAACAGGCGGCTTAGAAAAATAGAATCACCACCGCCCACGACCCAAATACCTTCACCGCCGAACAGGCGGCTTAGAAAATCAGGGCTTTGCATTTTATCCGTCATGGTACCTTCACCGCCGAACAGGCGGCTTAGAAAACAAGAAAAACGCACGCAGCTAGACACGGCAACTTCACCGCCGAACAGGCGGCTTAGAAATACAATAGGTCCCAATATTGGCCCCAACTGCACTTCACCGCCGAACAGGCGGCTTAGAAAAGCAAATGCGGCACCCTACTTAGACGCTATTACTTCACCGCCGAACAGGCGGCTTAGAAATTCATCAAGATGGAATTGAGCCACTACGTCGTCTTCACCGCCGAACAGGCGGCTTAGAAAGACGGCTTCATAAAAAACATAGCTGCGCCGCCCTTCACCGCCGAACAGGCGGCTTAGAAACTACAACGGCACGCATATTGGCTCGCTCAGTTCTTCACCGCCGAACAGGCGGCTTAGAAACCTATGCGGCTGATGATTTCATTAGCGATGAACTTCACCGCCGAACAGGCGGCTTAGAAACGCATTATCTGGAACTGGTTCAATTGGCATCAGCTTCACCGCCGAACAGGCGGCTTAGAAATACAGAAAACCTCACAACACCTCGCACTCGATCTTCACCGCCGAACAGGCGGCTTAGAAAACGAAGGTGTCGTTGATGCGCTCGCAGACTTGCTTCACCGCCGAACAGGCGGCTTAGAAAATTCGTTTATGTCAATTCGTGTTGAAACCATGCTTCACCGCCGAACAGGCGGCTTAGAAAACTTCACATTTTCACGGTTGATAACGTAAATGCTTCACCGCCGAACAGGCGGCTTAGAAATGACCCTTACGATTTGGAAGCAGGTAAAGCGACTTCACCGCCGAACAGGCGGCTTAGAAAGCTTCGATCGAAGGTGAACAAAGCTCCGCAGACTTCACCGCCGAACAGGCGGCTTAGAAATCCAGCGTTACCGCTTCGATTTTTTGCAGCGCCTTCACCGCCGAACAGGCGGCTTAGAAAAGTTTGTTTTGCTGTCTCGATTGCGCTTCTGACTTCACCGCCGAACAGGCGGCTTAGAAAAGAGTTAATATGTATTTGTTCTTTTGTACAAACTTCACCGCCGAACAGGCGGCTTAGAAAGAGGTAGTCAACATCATGGCACAGACGACGCCCTTCACCGCCGAACAGGCGGCTTAGAAATTCCAGTTTATGCCAGTGATGACGATTCTAACCTTCACCGCCGAACAGGCGGCTTAGAAAAGTACTCAGCCTCGGCGTTTCCCTGCAAGCCGCTTCACCGCCGAACAGGCGGCTTAGAAAAATATGACTTCGCTTGGAATATGACGCTGAGTCTTCACCGCCGAACAGGCGGCTTAGAAATGAGCGAATACGACCAACTGAGTTAAATTGTACTTCACCGCCGAACAGGCGGCTTAGAAATAATGATGTGCCTGTTGGCATATCATGCGTAACTTCACCGCCGAACAGGCGGCTTAGAAAAGTCTACGAATTTATACTGGTGGAGGAGTAACCTTCACCGCCGAACAGGCGGCTTAGAAAAAGTCTTGACCGATGTTTTTTATGTTCTCGGCCTTCACCGCCGAACAGGCGGCTTAGAAAAAGCTTGAGTTATCATAAAGATTTACATTAACCTTCACCGCCGAACAGGCGGCTTAGAAAACTATCAACAACGGAATTTATTGGCGATACGCCTTCACCGCCGAACAGGCGGCTTAGAAACGGCATCTTCATCAAGGTCGTTGTCAAAGTCTTCTTCACCGCCGAACAGGCGGCTTAGAAAGAACTTATCACCCGCCCAACACCCGCAGAAGCCTTCACCGCCGAACAGGCGGCTTAGAAACCAGATTGGAAAGTCATTCCGGGGCTTTTAAGCTTCACCGCCGAACAGGCGGCTTAGAAATGGCACGTCGGGCAATGTTTGCAGGATACCGGCTTCACCGCCGAACAGGCGGCTTAGAAAACGCTCACCCGCTTACGAAACATGAACTATCCCTTCACCGCCGAACAGGCGGCTTAGAAAAAAAGCAAACTGGCAGCCAACCAAGTCAGCCGCTTCACCGCCGAACAGGCGGCTTAGAAAGAACTTATCACCCGCCCAACACCCGCAGAAGCCTTCACCGCCGAACAGGCGGCTTAGAAATATTTTCTACGCTGACTTCACTTCCCAAACATCTTCACCGCCGAACAGGCGGCTTAGAAACTATGCCGTTTGTATATGGTTTCGATTATAGCCTTCACCGCCGAACAGGCGGCTTAGAAATACGCACGCGAGCATGAAATGGTGAACGAGGACTTCACCGCCGAACAGGCGGCTTAGAAACATGTCCTCCATTCTGGGATAAACAAATCAGGCTTCACCGCCGAACAGGCGGCTTAGAAATTCGTCATCGTCTTCGGGCGCACCGGCATCTTCTTCACCGCCGAACAGGCGGCTTAGAAAAATGAGGCAGGCGCTAGTGCATCTATTGCTATCTTCACCGCCGAACAGGCGGCTTAGAAAGTTGATAACATCATTAAGTTACCCCGCTATCACTTCACCGCCGAACAGGCGGCTTAGAAATCCGTTAGTTGGCAATATAAAGCGTGGCTAGTCTTCACCGCCGAACAGGCGGCTTAGAAATGATGGATATGGACACACCGGGCGGTGAAGTGCTTCACCGCCGAACAGGCGGCTTAGAAAGAGCATTTACAGCTGGATCAATGATGCCGAATCTTCACCGCCGAACAGGCGGCTTAGAAATGGCAACGCGCGCGGCGTGGGTCTGTGGTTGTCTTCACCGCCGAACAGGCGGCTTAGAAAATCTATCGTCGGATTGCATCAAGTCGGCGAGTCTTCACCGCCGAACAGGCGGCTTAGAAATAGCATTTCAAGAAGATGGCGGCTATGTCAGGCTTCACCGCCGAACAGGCGGCTTAGAAATTGCCCGCAATTAGCTCAATGCAGTACCAGTACTTCACCGCCGAACAGGCGGCTTAGAAAGACTGCGTTACTGAAATAAGCCTCACACTCCTCTTCACCGCCGAACAGGCGGCTTAGAAAAACGTGGCATCCAAGATGGGCCGCATCCGTTTCTTCACCGCCGAACAGGCGGCTTAGAAAGTCGGTCAAGGTTGAAGTGATCAACGACGTTACTTCACCGCCGAACAGGCGGCTTAGAAAAGAACCTGTAGAGCCTGAGCCTGTCCCTTATACTTCACCGCCGAACAGGCGGCTTAGAAATCACATTCATCTAAATATGGAAGCATCACCACCTTCACCGCCGAACAGGCGGCTTAGAAATACTTGCGTTTGGCGGTTGGGAACCGTTGGTACTTCACCGCCGAACAGGCGGCTTAGAAATGCTGGAGTTATTAAAACTTTAGATGTTGATACTTCACCGCCGAACAGGCGGCTTAGAAAATGAATGTGAAACATCTTCCCGTCAAAACGTCCTTCACCGCCGAACAGGCGGCTTAGAAAGTATGTGCGATATTTTTGAAGTAAACGATTCACTTCACCGCCGAACAGGCGGCTTAGAAAAGTAGGTAGCCGGCTCAACTACACCGTTTTCACTTCACCGCCGAACAGGCGGCTTAGAAAGTATGTTGGCGGTCAGTACCGCATTGCGATTCCTTCACCGCCGAACAGGCGGCTTAGAAAGATAACAACGCCATTCAAAGTTACTTTATGTCTCTTCACCGCCGAACAGGCGGCTTAGAAAAATATCAAATCCAGATGCAACCGTTACACCTGCTTCACCGCCGAACAGGCGGCTTAGAAATCCGGGCGGTGAGCAAGTGCAGTTTGCGTCTCCTTCACCGCCGAACAGGCGGCTTAGAAACGTTGCGGCGGTAAATTTGATTGAGATTTCATCTTCACCGCCGAACAGGCGGCTTAGAAAGATTAACTTAGGCGGGTAGTACAACTTAGATACTTCACCGCCGAACAGGCGGCTTAGAAAGTTACTGAAAGCGCCGGCCTGTTCGACTGCGGCTTCACCGCCGAACAGGCGGCTTAGAAAGAAAAACTAAAGAAGTCGGTTAAAGAAAAAGACTTCACCGCCGAACAGGCGGCTTAGAAAAAGCATCAAGCTTATTGGGCGCGCCGTTGTTGCTTCACCGCCGAACAGGCGGCTTAGAAAAATAAAGTCACCCGCTTCATCCCAATTAGACTCTTCACCGCCGAACAGGCGGCTTAGAAATCTCGATCACAGATGTCGGCTGCGACTTTAAACTTCACCGCCGAACAGGCGGCTTAGAAATCTCAGTGAATAGTAGATGACACCATTAGTATCTTCACCGCCGAACAGGCGGCTTAGAAAAAGCGCAACAGTGGCTTGACCGTAATCAAACACTTCACCGCCGAACACGCGGCTTAGAAAGCGCTATACGATAGCAGCAAGAAGGGCTGGCGATTCACCGCCGAACACGCGGCTTAGAAATTTATCACAAAGGGCGTAACTATCAAGAGCATGTTCACCGCCGAACACGCGGCTTAGAAAATTTCAAACAGTCGGCCAGTTGTCTTGGCTTCGTTCACCGCCGAACACGCGGCTTAGAAAGCTTGCACCCTCAGCCCACACGATAACGTGCGGTTCACCGCCGAACACGCGGCTTAGAAATTTTTATTAGCGGCTCTAATGCTGCTTACGCTCTTCACCGCCGAACACGCGGCTTGAGGGGGGCATATTTAGAGCGTAGTTTTGGTCAATTTTGAATGCATCAAATTGGAAATTCTGTGATGCATGAAAGGCTTAAGCTCTCTGAGCCAAAGCGATCAGTTGAAATGCCGGTTTATGGCCTTTTACTTAGGTCGAAATTCAGATAATAAGTGCACCACTCATGGTTGAGTGGCTTGATAATTTCCGGAAAGCCATCTAAAAATAAATTAATGGATTATCACGATTGTAGGTAAGAAGCCGATATGTGTCTGTAATAGTTAAAGCCAATGTAGTTATTTTTAGGTTGTTTTTTGACCTGATTATGTAAGGGAAATTTATAATCCACTTTTTTAAGCTAAAAAACGATAATTTAGACTAAGCTATTATTTAGGTTTCTTTATTATGAGTTTATAGTTGCAGGGATCAGATAAGTTGTATGCGCTGTATGTTGCATGAATCAGTCACTATATCTGTTTATTA
>NZ_JBLXGA010000038.1:0-9137 GCF_048261455.1 Devosia sp. | reverse complement strand
CGGCGGGCGCCGCGGCGGCAACGGTTCCCCCAACCTCGAAGACCTGCTGTCGCGCGGGCGCGACCGCTTCCAAGGCGGTGTCCCGGGCGGTACGCGCTTGGTCATTGCGGCTGTCGCTATCGGTCTCATTCTCCTTTGGGTCGTCAACTCGGTCTATACCGTTCAGCCGAACGAATGGGCGGTGAAGCTGCGCTTCGGCAAGCCGGTCGAGATCAGCCAGCCCGGCCTGAACTTTGCACTTTGGCCGATCGAGACGGTGGAGAAAGCCTCCCAGGCGCGTAACCGGACCGAAATCGGCTCGGTGGTTGGCAGTCGCGGCTCCGATGACGAGGGCCTGATGCTCTCTGGCGATCAGAACATCGTCGATGTGCAGTTCTCGGTGCTGTGGCAGGTCACGGACCCCATGGGGTTCCTGTTCAACGTCCGCGCGCCCGAAGACACTGTTCGCTCCATCGGCGAAAGCGCCATGCGTGAAGTCGTCGGCCGTCGTCCGGCTCAGGACGTGTTCCGCGATGCACGTGGTCCGATCCAGATCGAAGTTCAGCAGATCGTCCAGGAGATCGCCGACAGCTACGGCATGGGCATCGATGTGAGCTCGATCACCATCGAGGAAGCAGCGCCGCCGTCGGCCGTGGCTGATGCGTTCAACGAGGTGCAGCGCGCCGAGCAGGACGAGGATCGTTTCCAGGAAGAAGCGCGGCAATACGCCAATACGCTGCTGGGTGATGCCCGTGGTCAGGCTGCGCAGATCCGAGAGGATGCCGCAGCCTATAAGGACCGCGTGGTGCAGGAGGCCGAAGGTGAGGCTTCGCGCTTCCTCTCGATCTACCGTGAGTATGCCAAGGCGCCGGAAGTCACGCGCAAGCGTTTGTTCCTCGAAACCATGGAAGAGGTTCTCGGCGGGTCCGAGAAGGTTCTGATGGAAAGCGGTCCCAATGGTTCGGGCGTCGTTCCATACCTTCCCTTGCCGGAATTGCGACCTAACAACGCGTCCGGCAATACGAACAGCGACGGAGCTTCGAGGTAAGCCATGAACAGACTCATCATCCTCGCCGTCGTTGTCGTCGGCCTGCTCTACGTGTTCGTCTCGTCCGTGTTCATCGTCAACGAGCGCGAACAGGCAATTGTCACACGCTTCGGCGAGATCACCGATGTGAAGACCGAGCCGGGACTCTATTTCAAGGTGCCGACGGCTTTCGTCGACAATGTGCAGATCATCGAAGACCGCCTGCTGCGCTACGATATCGCGGACATGCGGGTGCAGGTGTCGGACGGCAAGTTCTATATCGTCGACGCCTTCCTGACCTACCGGATCGACAACCCACGCCTGTTCCGGTCGCGTGCCCAGGGTGATCTTCGCGTCGTCGAGAACCAGATCTCGACGCAGTTCGAAGCCGCGCTGCGTGCCGTCTACGGCTTGCGTGACTTCACCGCCGCGCTGTCCGAGGAACGCCCCGCAATGATGCGGGAGGCGCGTGATCTCATGCGTCCCGAAATGGCATCGCTCGGCATCGAGATCGTCGATGTCCGGATCCTGCGGACCGATCTCGATGCGGGGGTTTCCGAGGAAACCTTCAACCGCATGCGGGCGGAACGTCTGGCCGAGGCGGCGCTGCTGCGTGCGCGTGGTCAGGAAGCGGCTCTCACGGCACGCGCCATCGCCGATCGTCAGGCCGTGGTGATCATCTCGGCCGCGCGTCGCGACTCCGAAATCCTGCGTGGTGAGGGCGACGGCCAGCGGAGTGAGATCTTCGCCGAGGCCTATGGTCTCGATCCGGGGTTCTTCGAGTTCTATCGCTCGATGCAGTCCTACCGCACGGCACTGCCCGGCACGGGTACGACGATGGTGTTGTCGCCGGATTCGGAGTTCTTCACCTTCTTCCAGGAGCAGAATCCGAACGGCAGTGCGCCGCCCTCTGCCTCGGTGATCGAGAACATTCCGGAGATCGAGCTGATCGAGGAGCCGGCAATGGATTCGTCCGTGCTCGACGACAACGCGCTCACCGGTCTGCCGCTCGAGACCGATGTGGCACCGCCGGAAGCCGCTCCCGAAGATACTGCTTCGGAGCCGCTGACTTCCGTCCCTGCGGATGCTGGAACCGAGACTGAAGTGGCGCCGGCCAACCCGTGACCGAGCTGCTGTCGGCGCTTGCGCTGGCCTTTGCTCTGGAAGGGCTGCTCTATGCAGCCTTTCCCAATCACATGAAGAAGATGCTGGCGACGCTGCTTGCGACGCCAGCATCAAGCATTCGTGCTATAGGCTTGGCTTGCGCCGCGGCCGGACTTGTTCTCTTGTTTATCATTCGTGGGTGAGTCAGCGTGCTGGCTCTCGCGGCGCGAAAGTTTGCGGAGGATGAGACTTTGGGCACGATGGAAACAGGCGGCATTGCGCGCCGGTTCACTCACATTCTGGCAGTTGCGACGCTCGGTCTGAGCCTTCTCGCCGCGCCGGTGCAGGCGCAGGGCCCCGGGTCCGTCGCCGTACTGGCCGACATGCTGTCACCCGCCGTCGTCAACATCGGCACCTCGCGACGCATTTCCGGCGGTGGGGGCATGCCGTTCCCCGAAGTGCCCGAAGGGTCACCACTCGAGGAATTCTTCGACGAGAACAATCCCAACAACGGGCTGGGCGAGGAAATGATGGGCGAGGCTCGCAGCCTCGGCTCGGGTTTCATCATCGATGCCAGCGGCATCGTCGTCACCAACAATCATGTCATCGACGGCGCAGACGCGATCGAGGTCTATCTGACCGACGGCACGCGGCTGCCGGCGACCATCATGGGCGCCGATGAAAAGACCGACCTCGCCGTGCTGAAGATCGATGCCGGCCGGGATCTGCCCTTCGTCGAGTTCGGCGACAGCGATGATGCCGTCGTCGGCGACTGGGTGATGGCCATCGGCAATCCCTTCGGACTCGGCGGATCGGTGACCCTGGGGATCGTTTCGGCGCGCAATCGCGACATTCAGTCGGGCCCCTATGACCAGTTCATCCAGACCGATGCGGCTATCAACCAGGGCAATTCCGGGGGACCGCTGTTCGACATGGATGGCAATGTCGTCGGCATCAACACCGCGATCATCGCGCGTGGCGGCAGCGGGTTGGGCATTGGCTTTGCCGTGCCAGGCAACCTGGCGCGGCCGGTGCTCGATCAGCTGATCGAGTTCGGCGAAACCCGCCGTGGCTGGCTCGGCGTCGGCATTCAGGAGGTCAGCGAGGATATTGCCGCTAGCCTCGGGCTTGACAGTGTGGCTGGGGCATTGGTGATCGATGTCACCAAGGGCGGGCCCTCCGAGGGGCTCGTCAGCGTCGGTGACATCATCCGGACTTTCGATGGCAAGCCGATTGCGCAGATGCGTGACCTGCCGCGCGTCGTGGCCGAAACGTCGGTCGGCAAGGATGTGCCGGTGATTGTCCTGCGCGACGGCCAGGAGGTCGAGCTGCGTGTGACGCTCGGGCGGCTCGAACTGGGCGAGCAGTTGGTGGCCGAAGCGCGCCGCGCCGCCGAACCGCCGCCGCCGGAGCCCGAAGTTGCGCAGGAAGCGCCGGGTCTCAGCGCGCTGGTCGGTTTCGAGGTCGCCCCGGTCGATGACGAGAACCGGGCCGAATTCGGTCTGCCGCCGGAAACCGGGGGCATCGTCGTGACCGATGTGCGCGGCGGCAGCGACGCGGCCTCCAAGGGTGTCACCCCTGGCATGGTCGTCACCGAGGTCAACCAGAAGCGGATCGATACGGTAGACGAACTCGATTCGCTGGTCGGCGAGGCCCGTGAAGCCGGTCGTCCGGCGGTGCTGTTCAAGGTCGTCGACGTCAACGGCGCCAGCCGTTTCATCGCCGTGCGTCTCGGCTAGCCGTCGCGCAGCGCCGGGTTGGTGATCCGGTACAGCACATGCGGGCGGACCGGATGGCCCGGCGTGACATCGGGGTGATCGAAATCGTTCTCGCTATCATGGCGCATACCGAGCTTTTCCATCACCCGCCGGCTCGGCAGGTTGCCGCGATAGGTGAAGGCGCCGACTTCGGGCAGTCGGGCTTCATTCCAGGCATAGTCGAGCATCGCCTGCGCACCTTCCGGCGCAAAACCCCTGGCCCCAATGGCTCTTGGCCAGCAGCCAGCCGATCTCGACGCGCGGCGCATCGGGCAGCAGCGCCTGCAGGTTGTCCTTGATGGGAGCCATCCCCAGCATGCCGATGAATTTCCGGTCGGCCTTGACCTCGACGGCCAGAAAACTGAACCCCACCTCCCGCAGCCGCGCGGTGGCGCGATCAATGCCCGCCGATGCGTCGGCCAGTGTTCCGGTGGTCTCGAAATAGCGCCTGACTTCCGGGTCGCCGATAATTTCGGCATAGAGCGGCTTGTCGCTATCGCGCCATTCGCGCAGCAGCAGCCGCTCCGTCTCGAGCCTCATCGGACCAGGTCGTCTTCCTCATAACCCTGCAGGTAGAGCAGGGCGGTGAGATCGCCATGGTCGATGCGGACCGGTGCTGCGGCCGCGACATGCGGCTTGGCATGCAGCGCCACGCCAAGACCCGCGCCACCGATCATTTCGAGATCATTGGCTCCATCGCCGACGGCCAGCGTCGCGGCAATCGGCACATTGCGCTCATGCGCTAGTGTCTGCAGCCGGTTTAGCTTGGTGGTCTTGTCGACGATCGGATCGGCCACCGTGCCGGTGAGCTGCTCGCCGTCGAATTCCAGTACATTGGCGATGGCCTCGTCGAAGCCGATGCGCTTGGCGTAATGCTCGGCGAAATAGGTGAAGCCGCCCGAGACCAGCGAGGTGTAGGCGCCATAGGCCTTCATGGTCTGGACCAGGGCGCGGCCACCGGGGGCCATGGTGATGCGCTCGCGGCGCACCTCTTCCATCACCTTGCGCTCCAGCCCCTTGATCAGGCCGACCCGGGTGCGCAGGGCCTGTTCGAAGTCGAGTTCGCCATTCATCGCCCGCGCCGTGATCTCTGCCACCTGATCCTTGATCCCGACGGCATCGGCGAGTTCGTCGATGCACTCCTCGTTGATCATCGTCGAATCCATGTCGGCGACCAGGATCAGCTTTTTCCGGTTGGCGAGCGGCACCAGGGCGACGTCGATGGGCTGGTCGCCGATCACGTCGCGCGCGGCAGCGACCGGGTCTGCAACCCGTGGCTTGTGCAGTTCACAGGCGATGCGCTGATGCAGCCAGTTGATCTCACCCCCGGTCTCGTGCTGGATCGCGGCCACCAGCTTGCTGTCGAGCGCCGGGTCCGCCGGGTTGGAAATCAGGCAGAGAACGGTCATGGGCATTCCAAGAGGAGCGATCGGGGATTGAGCGCAGGGCGTCACATGCGCGCGGTGTTGATAGCGGGTCCGACTGCCAGCGGCAAGTCGGCGCTGGCGCTGTCGCGCGCGCGCGCCGAGGGCGGGGTGATCGTCAATACCGACGCGCTGCAGGTCTATGACGGGCTGCACCTGATCACCGCGCGACCGTCGGCGGCCGAAATGGCAGAGGTGCCGCACCGGCTTTATGGCACGGTGCCGCCCGAGACGCGGTTTTCGACCGGCGAATGGGCGCGTGCCGCGGGCGAACTGATCGCCTCGGAGGACCGGCCGCTGTTCTTCGTCGGCGGCACCGGGCTCTATTTCGAGGCGCTCACCAAGGGCTTTGCGGATGTGCCCGAAGTGCCGACCGCGCATGTCGCCGCTGCCGAAGCCGAGCTTGCCGGTCTCGATGGTGAGGCGCGCGCCAGACTGATCGCCGCGCGCGACCCCGAAATGGCCGCCCGTCTCAAGGCACCGGATCCGCAGCGCGTCGCCCGGGCGCTTGCGGTCAAGGCTGCGACGGGCAAGTCGCTCGCGTGGTTTCAGGACCGCACGCACAGCCCGTTGCTCGAGAATTTCGAGATCGAGCGTATCGTCCTCAACCCCGATCGTGCGGTGCTCCGCCAGCGCATTGCAGACCGGTTTCACACGATGTTCGCCGAGGGCGCCGTGCCGGAGGTAGAGGCGCTGCTTTCTCGTCAACTCAATCCGGCCCTGCCGGTGATGAAGGCGATCGGCGTTCCTGAAATCACAGCGATGCTTGCCGGGGACATCGCGCCCGCCGTCGCGGTCGACCGCGCCATCATCGCCACCCGCCAATATGCCAAGCGCCAGCGCACCTGGTTTCGCGGCCGCATGGCGGACTGGAGCTGGATCGAGACTTAGGCCGCCGGCGCATCCAGGCGCCGGCGAAACTCAGAGAAACTCAGTGCGGCTGCGGCACCATGTCCTTCATCAGCCCCAGCCGCTCGCGCAGTGCGAAACGGCTGACCAGCATGATGGCGTTGAGGCCGAGGCCCGTGGCGAGTCCGATCCACACGCCCGTGCCGCCGAGACCAAACTCGAAGCCCAGTACCCAGGCGACGGGCAGGCCGATGACCCAGTAGCCGACGATGGCGATCAGCATCGGGATGCGGGTGTCCGACAGTCCCCGAAGGGCATGATTGGCCACGCCCTGGGCGCCATCGAAGATCTGGAACAGGCCGGCGATCACCAGATAGCCCGTGGCCAGCGACAGCACGGCAGCATTTTCGGGCTTGCTGGTGTCGATGAAGATCGCAACGAGCGGGCCGGGCAGGGTGAGGAACAGGGTGCAGGTGACCACCATGAAGCCGGTACCCAGCAGAATGTTGGTCCACCCGGCGCGGTGCACGCCACCGGCGTCGCCGCGGCCATAGGCGATGCCGACGCGCACGGTGGCGGCCATGCCCATGCCCAGCGGCACCATGAAAGAGGTCGCGGTCAGTTGCAGCGCAACGGCATGTGCCGCGACCTCTTCGGTGCCCA
Organism: Devosia sp.; assembly: GCF_048261455.1. Lineage (GTDB taxonomy): Bacteria > Pseudomonadota > Alphaproteobacteria > Rhizobiales > Devosiaceae > Devosia_A. Next base: position 2,334 of record NZ_JBLXGA010000038.1, on the reverse strand, counting down.
GCCATCCCATGAGGAAAGCGGCGGCGGAAAAGATGCCGACTTCGGCGGCAATGGTCAGGCCGATCGGCAGGCCGATGCGGAAAATCTGACGGAAGCGCGACCAGTCGGGCTTCCAGAAGCGCACGAGAATGTTGAACCGCTTCAGCTTGCGGTGCTGCAGCACATAGAACAGCAGCGCGAGGAACATCACCATGTGGGTGATGCCGGTGCTCAATGCGGCGCCGCGCAATTCCATGCGCGGCATGCCGAGCTCGCCGAAAATCAGCGCCCAGGCGGCAACAATGTTGAACATCACGCCAATGACGGTGACGACCAGGATGACCCGTGTCGCCTCAAAGCTCGACAGGAAGGCGCGCACGACCATTGTCGCCATGGCGGGATAGAGCATCCAGGCGCCGGCTTCGATATAGGTCTGCGACAGATCGAGCAGGGCCGCATCCTGGCCGAGCGCCGCATAGAGGCTGCGCATGCTCAGCACCACGGGCATCAGCAGGCTCGCTACCAGTATCGTCACCCAAAAGCCCTGGCGCACCACGCGGCGCACCGCCTTGATGTCGCGCCGGCCGCGGGCCTGCGCCACAAGAGGGGCGACGGCCCCGACAATGCCGGCGCCCAGCAGTTGCAGGGGGATCATATACGCGGTCGCGAGCGTGCCGGCGGCCAGGTAGTCCGGCCCCAGCCGGCCCATCAGGACAACGTCGGTGGTGAACAGCAGGTTCTGCGCTAGCTGCGCGACAATAAGAGGCCAGGCCAGAGAGAGGCCGGCTCGGAGTTCTTCACCCCAGGTCCTGGCGGGAAGGCGGGGGGCGGCGCCACGCACGGGGGCGACTACTTCGGTACTCATTGATTTGTCCTGAATTGGACCGGACCCATATCGCACCGCCGCATTTTTGAAAAGCCGCGCCGGCCTGTGCCTGTTTGTCCCAAAAACTCTTGAAATTGGTCCCTGATCTTGCCAAATATGTCATACGTTTCGCTCGTCTTGCGCTATCTGATGCGGTCGGTTCTCCGGCTTAATGGTTACCTCCTGATACAGTGAACGTTTCGGCCGCGGCGGCTGTTTCGCTCCGCATTTCCTGGCCGGCGCTGCCGGTCGCCTTTGCTAACTCGAGGTCAACCATGATCAATGGCACCGTAAAATTCTTCAACACCACCAAGGGCTACGGTTTCATCCAGCCCGAGAGCGGCGAGAAGGACGCATTCGTCCACATCTCCGCCGTCGAGCGTTCGGGTCTGTCGACCCTCGCCGAAGGCCAGCGCGTTTCGTTCGAGCTGCAGACCGGCCGTGATGGCAAGGTCTCGGCGACGAACCTGACCCTGCTGTCGTAAGACAGTCGACGCTCAGGCGTTGTCGAAAGGGGCCCCTGCGGGCCCCTTTTTGTTGCCCGGATTTTGGTGTCAGTCGCCCAGCAGCACCGAGCGCCAGGTCTGGGTGCGCCGGATCGGACCGGGACGGCGCACCGTCAATCTGCCCCAGTCGCCGGCATCCGGTGGGCGGAGCGTGACGCGGATGTAGCGGGTCTTGCCGCAACCCGAGCAGGCAAAGGGCGGCGTCAGCGCATCCCGGTGCGGGCCGAGCAGTGCTGCCAGGTCCGCGGCGAGGTAGGTGGCGCTGCGCCGGCACAGGTTGCAACGCAGCACCATCAGCTGCCCCATTTCTGCAGCATGGCCAAGCGTGTGCTGCTTGGAGGGATAGTTCGGAGCGTTCCAGGGCGGCGCAGGCATGGCGGCTATTGCATGATGGTGAGCGTGTCGCGGTCGAGGTTCTGCGCCGTGCGATAGGGCAGGCTGAGGCGAAACTGCTCCCCCTCGGGATCATACTCGGCGAAGCGAAACCCGATCGTTACCATTTCGGCCGCCTCGCTGGCCGTCAGCTTGGGTTTGTCCGGGTTTCGACCGGCGAGCTCCAGGGTGAATCTGAGCATGGGACGTGACTCGCATATGTTCCTGTTTTGTTCTTATCGCGGCGGCAGTGCGAGGTCCAGATGCGTGAAATCACGTTTCCCGCGGCCGCGGCATGTCCGCCGACTTGACTTGCCGGCTTCGGGCCAGTATCACCCGCCCACTTGTTGAGCCCAGCCATTGGCGCGGGCTCCTCGAGCGCACCCGGGATAGCCTGTTGATCAGGAATCTGTCGGCGCCGCCGCAAGGTGGTGCAGAGGAGGGCGCAATCACTTTCGACCTTCCCTGAAAGGATTACGATGTCGAAGCGCATTCAGAGTAAGCACAAGATTGACCGCCGTCTTGGCGAAAACCTGTGGGGCCGTCCGTCCTCGCCGGTCAACAATCGTTCCTATGGTCCGGGCCAGCATGGTCAGCGCCGCAAGGGCAAGA
>NZ_JBLXGA010000037.1:0-12757 GCF_048261455.1 Devosia sp. | reverse complement strand
TCGAATTGGCATCGAAGATGCGCCCTGAGATAGTGGATACCAAACAACGTTTTGGCGACTGGGAGGTCGATACCGTTTTAGGTAAACAAGGCACTGGAGCGATTGTTAGCTTGGTTGAGCGAAAGAGCAAACTGTATTTAATCCGCAAAGTGCCCAAGAAAAGTACTGAAGATGTCTGTCGAGCCGTTGGTGCTATGCTGTGGCGTTATCGCCGTCACGTACATACGATTACCGCAGATAACGGAACAGAGTTCTGTGCTCACGAAAGTATCGCCCAGAAGCTCAAAACCGATGTATATTTTGCTAATCCCTACGCTTCTTGGGAGCGTGGTTTAAATGAAAACTTTAACGGTCTGCTGAGGCAATATATCCCTAAGGGAACGGACCTCAGAACGGTGACCGATGAAGAGATTGCGAAGGTGCAAAGGTCGCTAAACCTTAGACCAAGAAAATGTATTGGCTATAGACAACCTGCGGTCGTATTCGATGAACTACGAAGTGCAGCGTAATTTAGAGAGTGGTGCACTTCGGAGTTGAATTCGCGAGATTTTTTCGTCGCCAAAGCGAACCTAGGGAATATGCGATTAAGTTGGTAAGATGAAACAATATCGCCAACTTAAGACAAATACGATTCCTACCGATTATAAGCCAGCATTTCTACGTCGATACCAAATTTACCAGCAAACGCCGCAATAATCGGTAAGGGTTCGCTAAATCACAGATTCACTCGTAAATCTAAACGCGCGGTTGATTCCATAGAGACTAAGCAAAGGTACGTGAATGGAAGAAGCACCCAGTAATAATAAAAAAACAAATTAATACTGAGTACAAAAAAGCAAACATCATAGCAAAAGTAGAGCACCCTTTTCGAATACTCAAGTGCCGTTTGATTTCCGAAAAATGGTCTGTCAAAAAATCACAATAAGCTAACAGTACACGGGGTTAATCCATTTTGATAATAGTAGCTGGAGCTTTTACACCTTCATTTAGACAACAATACACACTAAAGAAGAGATTCAAATCAAGTCAGCAGTGATTAAGTGCTAATTAGCTGACTTAATCACATAAGTCCTAATAAACTGAACTAAACCCCATATAAAAACAATGACTAACCCAACCAATTATATATGAACCTTCATCCTTTATAACTGTTAACGCAGCAACATTAATCATAGAGCTTTCTTTTCCTTATTATTTAACAATACATCATACAAAGCTAAATCATACTTAACTAACGGTTGCAATGATTCCTTGATCTCTTCATTCTCGATATCAAAACCGAACTTATTATTTAATACATTCTCTCTAGAATCTTTAGCATTATATTTTTTCCCATAACTTAAATATATAGTGGATATAAAAGCTTCGATACCTTCGTCTATACCTATGAAGTCAAAGTCTTTTAAATTTTCAATAGAATCATTTAAATCAATTTCATCAACCCTTTTTTTAGAAATATCAGATCGAATATAACGCATTTGAGTATTATCAAAAAGACGAAATTCTTCATCTTCTAGGGATTCAATCATCTTACTAATAGAAAATGGATCTGAGAAATCGAAATTTGAAAGTTTGAGACTTAACTTTTTAATATATTCAGGATGATTTAAAAATCGACTTTCACTCCCAGACTCCGACAAAGCTCTTACCCAAGATAAATGGGAAATAACATGAGAGTAAGGCTCTCGAAATGAAATGGCTTTTCGAAAATTCTTTAAAAAATTATATAGCATGAAAAATTTATATGGATGATGCCCTGAAATAAAATCAATATACTTAATTTTATTTTCATCGGCCCAATCAGGTTTAGACTCTACATGTACTAGTGAATTATCTTTACCAAATAAATCAATAATAGCACTATTGATTGTTGTGCCTGCAGTTTTAGGAACGTGAACAAACAGTAGAGGAAGATTTTTACTAACAGTTGCCAGGACCACATCATTAATATAAAAAACAATTTTTTTAAAATTCAAAAAATCAATATCTACTTCAAAACCAGAATACTCTACATTAGAAATATTTTTTAAGATTGAAGAAAGCTGCGGCCTATATAACGAAACCTTCACTTCAAAAAAATAAAATGATCCGTCTTGATTATAAACCTTACACACTAAATCCTTACATTCTTCATTAAACTTAACAAACCAGCCTTTAATAACTTGATCAGACTCATCAAGAAAAAAACGATAACAATCATCACTCCACTCATGTTTATTACATTGAAATTTAAACATAACTAAAATCTTCTTTTTCAATTGTTAAATTTTTATTGTAATATAAATCTTTTTTAAGGGTTTCATCCCAATTATTAATCATATATTCTACTTCTTTATTAAATCGTGCAACTTTCTCTGGATTATCTTCCGCACCACGACTAATTGATTCGTAGTGGTAAAGCTCCGCATAAGGGGTCCACAAGTTACGATAGCCTGCTTTCTGTACTTTTAAGCAAAAGTCGACATCATTAAAAGCAATCTTAAGATCTGTTTCATTTAGACCATTGACGGATTCAAAAATTTCTTTTCGAACAAGTAAACACGCCGCTGTTACAGCTGATAGATTTTGAACTACTTTCAAACGACTAAAATAGCCATTTACGTTACGCTCAAAATATTTATGAGAGTGCCCAGCAACACCACCAATACCCAAAATAACGCCCGCATGCTGAATAGTTTCATTGCTATAGTAAAGCATAGCACCAACACAACCAATATCGTCACGATTAGCATGACTGACCATTTCCGTAAGCCACTCTGGGTTAATGACTTCAATATCATTATTAATTAGACCTACAATTGACCCTTTAGCGTGACTCACTGCAAAGTTATTGATGGCTGAGTAGTTAAATTGGAACGGGTATTTTAATAAGGTAACTTTTGGATGCACACCTATTTCATCAAAATAGGCTAAAGCCTCTGGGTCATCAGAGTTGTTATCAACCAAAATTATTTCGTAATTTTGATAAATAGTTTTGCCTAAAATTGAATCGATTGCTTGTTTGGTGATGTCTTGACCATTATAAGTGGGAATAATCAATGACACTAATGGCTCATCCGTTATATCCCAATTTACCTTGTAAATATTAGCGTGCTTGCCTTGTTCAACACTCACTGATTGACCTAATTCTTTAAAATGATCTTCTAACGCCTTGATGCCCGCATCAGTTGTGTAAGTCTTACCATCTGCTGCCATGGCAGTTGAACCGTCTATCACACGCCAATGATAGAGCACTTTAGGAATATGGGCGATATGACTGTGATCGATTTCACGAGAGTATCTTAACAAAAGGTCATAATCTTGACTGCCTTCAAACCCCTCTCTAAAACCACCAATCTGCTTTACAATATCAGCACGATATACGCCTAGATGGGAAATATAATTTTGACTGTAAAGCAAGTCTAGATTCCAATCTGATTTAAAATGCGGTTCAAAGCGCTGGTTATCTTCTGTTATTTTGTCTTCATCACTGTAAATAAATTGAGTTTTTGGCTGTTCGTTTAATACGTTAACCACATGATAAAGCGCATGTTTATTAAGTTCGTCATCGTGATCAAGTAACGCGACCCACTCACCTGTAACAAGCTCTAAAGCACTATTACTGGCTGCAGATATATGACCATTGCTTCGGCGATTTTTAACTTTAATGCGACGGTCTAAGTTAGCGTATTTTTTAAGAATTTTACGAACTTCGGCATTAGGGGACTTATCGTCAGCAAGACACAACTCCCAGTGTGGATAAGACTGACTTCTTACTGACTCGATGCAGCGTATTAAAAACTCAATAGGCGGATTATAAACAGGGACAACAATTGAAATTATGGGGTTATTCTTGAAACCTTGTAAATTTTCGACCACTTCACTATAAGGTATTGGCTCATTATTAAGGCGCCAAGCTAGATATGGATCTATAGCAGCATCGGCCTGTTGAATTTTAATAAACTCATTATGCACCCTGCCTTCGTTCAAGCCTGTCAAAACAAGATGGGCAAGAAGAGAGAGATCCCAATTGCTAAGATCGGGATTGTAATCCAAATATAGTTTTGGATTAAAATAAGCAGACGGCCTCCGTCCTTCTTTCTCACCAGACATCAGATAATGATAAAACGGGTTAACGCTACTCTGAATAACATCAGGGTTTTTTGCCGCATAATATTGAGAGTTGAAATGCTCACACGGTGATCGTCCCGTGTACACACTCTTGATGATGTAATCGATTACTTTAGATTCATGCAAAATTTCGTGAGCAGGAACTTGCTGTAAATAATAGGCTTCATCCCAAAGCTGCGACTCTAAAATTACTTGTTCAATATCGGTTAACGGCACTTGGTTATAGTTTTTGACAGAGTTAAGCAGCTTCCGACTGTCAATGTTAATAGTATGAGCAACGATCTGTGTCTGCTCATTAAAGAATACTACTTCCCCTGCCAACACAGACTTTTTGAACCAATAGCTTTTTAACGTGGATGCATCTAGGGTATAGCGAAAGGCACAAGCACTGTCCTCCACTTCGGTTTGCCCTTTGTAAAGAGCATTGACTTTAAGTTCATCGGCAAGAATACGACCTTCAATAATCAAACGCGCGTGCGTAGCTTTATCGCACCAGCCTTGAAAAATACCCAATGATAAATCCTGAAATGAGTATTTCAAAGGGTCCGCCTGTACAGGCACCGTTTTACTATCACAAGTTGACTTTAGCTTACTGTTCATCTAGCCAGGCTCTCCTAATGAGCATCTTCATCCATCCAATCCGTAATTTTTACATAAAATATCTATTTTAGCGATGACAAGAAACGAACACCACCTAAAAAAACTCTTTTACATAACAAAGATGTAAACTTAAAATGAGCTCTATATCGAAAACACTTTTTATCTATGGATTATGCACCATCGTTGCTGATGTGCTGGATCAGGAACATTGCTTTGATCGTCTGTTTGTTTTTTTCTGTGAACGTACCCGTAATCACCTCAAAATTCTGCAATGGTCTGCTGCATCGTATAGGCGAAGACAAGGCGGAACGACAAGAGTTTATCTCGGCTCAGCTAAAAGTCATCGAAACAGTTCGACCAAAGTACGAATGCTGGGAGTGCGCGCAATCGACTGGGAACATTTACATCCTGATCGAAACTGCCAAAGCCAATGGCTGGATTGCCTATGATTATCTTGTGAAGCTGTTTGAAAAACTGCAGAAGCGGGAAAAAGAGCGGAACTAGATGATTTATTGCTTTGGAACGTCAAACTGATACCCTAAAAAACATTCTCGCCGCCTCCATGGGTAATCATCACGAAGAAAGACAGAGCTCCCATCTTGGGAGCTTCAGCTATCCATAGCTATCTTTCTTATAAAAATCTTAAAGATATCAGTGTTTAGTTGCATCCCTTAAGTATGATAAAGTTGCTGTAGATCAAAAAATAGACTCAAGGTGTTGATAGCTGGACGCTTACGGCAAGGTGATTCAAAGCATTAATTATTGTTAGGGTATATATAAAACAACCTATGAACACGAGAGAACATATTTCAGATCGATAACTAATTAAAACTATAGAAAACATTTAGATAAGAAGAAAAACAATAGGAATCAAGAATTATACTTTGAAAAGTAAATTCTCAGATCCAAATTTACTTTTGTAAAGCTCAATATCTTCACTATAGATTCTTGACACTACTTCAACCAATTCATCAGTATACAGAGATGAATATGAAGGGCAAAAGCCTTTCCTCTTTAAAACAGAAATGTCAAATGCGTCCATAGACGCATAATTCTCATCCACAAGTTTAGTATAACCTTCTGTTCCATGACCTGTTAACTCACGTGCATCAATGACATGAAAAGCTAATCTTTTACGAAGCCTCTTTTCAATCAAAGAGAAGTTTTCCAAACAAAAATAGTCAGAGTACTTTTTATACAATAAAAAATCAACTTGCTTACGCCAATGAATGTTTGAATTGAGAATTGAAAGCTCCTTCAATGAAAACACAAAATCCTCAAAAGAGATATCATCTAGGTTTATAGATCTATTCCTTGCAATTCGATATGACCACGCCTCAACCTCCTTAGACACTATTTTATCTAAGAAAGCTGAAGCCAACCTCCTGAAGGGGCACCTCAAAATAACAAAAGAGTATTTTGTTTTTATTGATTCTTCAAGTGTAGCGTTGAATGTTTGGTTATTAGAATGAATCCAATCGCCTTCAGAAATATCATTAATGACACCATTATCAATAGCAACACTAAGCCTTAACGTTGAACAACCATTCTTAGGAATAAATGTATATATCGCATTTCTTCTATATAGCATCATAGTATGATTTAAAGAAAAAGAATGCTTAGAATTTTGTTTTAAATTAACATTCCTATCATTACTATTTTTAAAAATTCTCATTAAAAAATCCTTTTCAAACTAGAGATTATCAACCCCTATTTTATCAATATATTTTTCAACTTTAACAACATCTTCTGGAAAATCAACTGCCAAAGAACCGCCTTCTACCTCAATCATATTGATAATATAATCATTTTCTAAAAACCTTAAAATCTCAATATCCTCAATTTTTTCTAAAGGTGTTTTTGTTTTTATGGAACTGAAAAATTTAAGATCTTCCCTTCCAAATGCGTACACGCAAACTTGTTTATGTGCCCTTGAAAAACTATTTTCTTTTGTAAGAGGAATCGCAGAGCGACTCATATAAAGCAATCTACCAGTTTTTGAAACTATTACCTTAGGAACTGAAAGTGAACGAAATTCATCTTCATCAATACGACTGTATGCATTAACTATCGTTTTCTTTTCTTTATATAGATCTATAACTTTAATTATATTTTTAGGATCAATGACTGGCTCGTCACCTTGAACATTTATAAGAAAATCACAATCAAGCTGCTCGTTGGCTTCAGCTAGTCTATCCGTGCCAGTTAAACAATCTGAGCTAGTCATAATTACTTTTCCACCAAAGCTTTCAACAGCTTTAGCAATAATTTCATTATCAGTAGCAACATAAACAAGATCAGAATCAACAGCTTTGCAACATTGTTCCCATACAAGCTGAATCATTACTTTACCATGTATCAAAGTTAATGGCTTACCAGGAAAACGACTAGACTGGTATCTAGCAGGTATTACAACGGCATATTTCATTTACTAAACCTCATTAAATTCATTCCAACTCGAAACAACTTTAAAATTATGCTGAATAGTTTTATCTATTAGTTCAGCTTTGACATTTGAATATGGTGTATATGCAACGAAATCAATTTCATTGACTAAAGCAGCATTTAAGTCTGAAATAGCATCACCAATCATCAGACAATTATTATTTCCAACAGTTTCCAATATATCAGAAACGATATCATTTTTTGACTTAGGTGATCCATAGACTTCGCAAAAATACGACATTAATCCTCTTGCTTCTATTACATTTCGAAGTTCGATTTCTTCAGAACCACTAGCTATAAAACACTTCACTACAATTTCATCCATAAAATCTATAAACCCTGGAGTTAGCTCAGACTTCATGTATAAATCAAAGCACTTTGAGGAATAATTTTGAAGTATTTCATCTTTCAAAGAATTTAACTCAGTAGAACACAGTCCATCAATGAATCTTTCTATAAATACATTTACATGATGGAAGCGCGACTTTCCAAAGTTGTTAGCAAAATAGTGTATACACTTTTCTGTTTCTAACTCCGAAACCCCTAAAGAAATTAGCGTTTCTTCCATTGCTAAGATCTTCAAGTTATTCGAATTAAATATCACCCCATCACAGTCAAATATAATCGCCGAATAGTCATTATAATTAAATCGCATATATTGAGCCTTGCTTTACCGGATAAGTTGTTGGTGTTAGAGCCTCCATAGCTAAACCTAAGTCAACAAAACTGTGCATCACCTCTACCACTTCTAGCTGTCTTTGGTCACCTTGATTATATCCATCAAAACCTACCAAACTTACTTTTTTAGCTTGTGCTATTAAAGACAGACCTAGTGCATAGACAATTGTAAGATCCACAGGCGAACGCACATATTCCTCAAACACTTGAATTTCTTCAGAAGGAGTATCAAACCCAAAATCTACTAATTTAAGGTTTTTTATTGACTCAATTTCAGATTCGGTAAATCTATGAGAAGGCAAAATAAGTGGTTTGTTTAAATTATTATAAGCACTCGAGTCTGAAAAAAACTTAGCATTATGAGAAACTATATAATAATCAATAAGATCTGGATCGATAATATTATTTATATTTATAGACAATACTTTTGGTTTTTTATTGATAATATACTGCTTTATAGGTTCTTTGTATTTCTCCACACTAGGAGCATTTGTTAAAATCAAAACCTCTTCATTTAAAAAGATTGATTTTATTTCCGAACTACCTGAAACAGGCTTAACCACTTTGTTAAATGCGAGTGCATTCTTTAGTACATCACCGTTAAATGATGTAGTACTTTCCAACTGACTTAAATACTCAATAGCACCAATAATTTCCTCTGTACCATAATGTGAATTAGAAAGTAAATTCTGTATATATGTAGGATGCACATTATTTCTAGCACCTAAAAAATATAATAAACTAGTTCCCCAGCAATATTTCTTTTGCATTTTTTCAAAATGTCTTATCACAACATCGTATATTGGTGAAACGTTATATTTGTTTTCTTTATCGTTAATCACTGGCAAAAGTCTTTCAGTCTGCGTATTACCTGCTCCTCGACCCATTCCAGTTATTGTAGAATCTAACCATTTTACTCCATTATCATATGCTAGCACCGAGTTTTCTAGGCCCTTACTCATATTATCATGGGTATGTATTCCTATTTCACCTGACCATTCAGACTTAATCGCATCTAAAACACGCATAACCTCATTAGAGTCCATATTCCCTAAAGAGTCTGCAAAATATAAAACATCTATATTTCTACGCCAAGAATGAGCAAGCTTTGCTTTTTCTTGGATAAGTTGCTCACTCTTTCCAGCCGACTGCATTAGATTTAAACCAACTTTATAGTCTAGCGACTTGAGTTCCGATAGAATTTCTTCGCATTCTTCTACTTCATGGAAATGAGCAGCGACTCGAACAAAATCAAGTTTACTTTCACAACAATGAACAAACAATTTATTAACTGCAGATTTTATATCTAAACCTGAACTCAAGATAGTTTTAGCGTCTATCATAACACCATATGATGGTCCACTTGGCAAAACTAAGCTATTCAGATGCTCTTCAGTTGTATATGCGTATGCGCCTAAAAAACCGGATTTGGGGAAATTCCTTAACCCAAGTTCAATTAATTCAATTTTTGCCAAAGCAACCGCTTCAAGATAAGCATTAACTACATCTACAGGAAAATCCCAATTATTATAATAACCACCATCTCTTAATGTACAGTCCAGTAAATACATAAAACCTCCTTATATTAATCGGTATTTTTTTAATGGGTCATTTTTTCTGAAAGCAATCATTTCAGAGAAATAATTTTTATACTTTCTTTTGATAATTTCTCTATTTTCTATTCTTAAATTACCTTCTACTTCATCAAAACTAACTCCACCAATATGACCTACAAATATGCCTGGTGCGACCACATTTATAAATCCAGACATTCTCGCTCTTAATGAAAAATCTATTTCTTCAGAATAACCTCTTCCAAATTTATTTTCATCAAAATGTCCAATTGAATTAATTAAATTTCTCTTAATAAACAAACAAAAACCATGAGCTACAGGGACCTCAACACAAAAACCTTTATTTTTACATGCTATTTTTGCCTTATTTTCTACATAAGAATCTACAAAAGAAAGCTCTAAAGACTCACCTGTACTTAAAGGATTAGAATAGACACCAGCATTGTTGGAAAAAACAGACACCGTAGAGATATCAGGGTTACTATATGCTGCACAATACATATTTCGAGCGAAATCGTCTGAAATAAAAGCGTCGCTATTCAGTAGGATCACGTCTCGCTCACCAGAAATCTCTATACCTTTGTTTACAGTTCCAGAGAAACCTAAATTCTTCTCATTACTAAAAACTAAAACATTTGGTGATATATCTCTATATTTATCCATTAACAAATGAATCTTTGGATCTGGACTAGCATCGTTAATCAGAATCAATCGAAAATCTTGGCTTTTTTTCATTTGCATCAGAACTCGATCAATGCATTTTTCGGTAACATCAGCATCGCTATAAATTGGTACAATAACATCGAGATCATCAAAACTTGGCGAAAAACTATGATTGATATTAAATTTTCTATATCTGCAGCCTTCCAATACATTTCCAAATTCAGCAGGAAATAGCTCTTTTCTTCGATTAGGAAAAAACATTTCTATCCTACTATTTATTGCATTTGAAAACTCTTCAATATCTCTTACATGGACGCTTTCTGAATTAATTGTATATAATCGATCTTCAAATAACCCTTGAATGAATTTCTTTCCTTCGATAACCTTTTCATCGAAACATTCTCTCAGCATAGCCATTCTAATTTTATGAATAATTGAGCTTTCATTATTACACTCATACGAAATATTTTTCCCACTAACATCTGTATAAGCCAAAGTTACTAATGGCTTCTCTTCCACAATGCATTGTGCTATAGCTGTAGTACTTAATGTCACACAAACATCAGATAATTTTATTAATTCGTTAATATTACTATCTTCAAGAACAACAACATTATTACCGGAGTATTTTTTATAATCAAACCTGTCTGCTGGATGAGGCTTAATGATAATTAATGATTCAGGCTCAACTACACTCACAGCACTAATTACTTCTTTGCATGCATCTTTAGAATAATTAAACAAACTTCCATGCTGCTCAGGTATGGAAGCGTGCGAGTAAGCTATGCCGGAACCTATATCATTAACGCCAATAAATAATACTATTTTATTTTTATTTTTCTTTGCCTCTAAAATCTTAACTGGGATCTTAGCAGTAATATTTTTATGCTCGTAAGCAACATCTTTAATAGATTCTATCCAGTTTTTAATCTCGTTGTACTTGTTTATATCAAAATCAACTTTCTGTGGTAATATCTGGCTTCCACCATATGCAAATTGAGCGTTATTCTCTATGCATATTGTTCGTGGAAAGTGCCCACGCTCTATTACAAGATAATTGATCTGAAGTTCTTTACATAAGAATATGTGCAACTTACTCATTGCACATGTAGAACCCCAAACAAACACAATTTCTGGCTTAGATTTAATAAAACATCTTTTCCAGTACGAATAAGCTTTTTTTATCAATCGCGTGATTTTTGCACTATCTTTCTCTAAACTTTCGTCATTAATCTCCCTTGCCCTAACCCGTAGAACTTCGGACAACTCCTCCAATAATACCTTAGGAACCTCTACAAGAGGTTCATTTCTATATATCTTAGACCCTAGTATTGAAAATCCACACTCTATTGTACTTAATTCTCTATCTTCTATTAAAAGAGAAGAATGAGAAACAAACCGTACTCTTTTACCCTTCTCCATAAGATTTCGAGCAAAGCTTCTAACAATTTCATGTAACGCTTCTTTTTGTCTCAACCAGCACGATATGTACACATCAACATATTTACTTTCGTTATCAATAGCTTGAAGATTTAATTTAGTTTCATCTAGTTCATTCTGTTTTTCTAAAAAGCTAAGAAGATGATTTTTATCCAATCCCTTAGATTCATCAATACAAAAAAAGTCCCAGCTTTTCTTTATTTTTCTTTTTCCCTTTATGAAACCTGAAAGTCCATAAAAACAAAAATGCTGCCAACCACTTTCGAAGACATTATTTGAAAGTGCATTTCTTACATCAGAGTTTGCATTCAAATATTCTTCTTCATTAAAGAATGGCTTAATCAATTCAATAAAAATAGAATTTGAAGCTGATTTGGCATTTGAATATTTCTTTTTAATATTTGAATATTTATTTTTAATATCTTTCTTAGAGTCTTTTATATAACTTAAGAATGGATGTGTGTTTATGTTTTCTTTATCATAATCTTTTAAATACTTAGATAAATCTAAACCTTTTTTAGGCTCCCTCCCCTCAAATACACCATGGGTTATAAAATGCTCATATGGAGAAATGCCAGAATCTTTAACGTCTACATTTCTTTCTAAGTAATATTTAACATCAAAGTATGGGCTTGGAGAAATATTCTTAACTACTTCATTCTTATAAAAAAAACCTAGATATGTATCATTTTTTAGGTCGCCTATCTGAGACTTCAAGTAATCTAAATCTACAAACTCAGATGGATTCCTTCCTTCCACCTCTCCAAATATTACATAGTGAAGAATTGCAATTTCTCCACTATCACTTACATCAGAGTTACTATTCAAATAATAAACTGGATTGAACAGAAAAGATGGCTTGATTGAATTTTTATTTGGATTAAAAAAATAATCAATTACAATATCGGATGAATATCCTCTATTCTTATAAAAATTTTCGTTAACCAAAAAAGACCCCTTCAATTTCTCAATAAATGAAGCATCTTGATTTGATAGATTTATTTCCCTACTCATTCCTATTCGCCTATCGAATTTAAAAAATTACTTTTAATCCCATAACCCCACAGGTTATGGTATTTGTCTGTCATTACACGCACTTCTTTAAAACCAACTTTGTTTAAAGCGTGCGCCAGTGAATTTGCATCAAATGCCGTTTTGTGTGCCATAAAGGTATCGCCCTGCTCGACCGCACCTTGGTGACCAAACATAATATCAATCGGACGAATGGGCCCCATGGGCGACTCGTA
>NZ_JBLXGA010000036.1:0-13330 GCF_048261455.1 Devosia sp. | reverse complement strand
CCAGCGGCGCATAGCCGCCATAGATCGCGTTGAGCGTCGGCCCCAGCACCAGAAAGCCACTGCCGATGATCGAGGCGAGCGGCGTGATGGTCGCCTGCCAGCCCTTGAACCGCGCAAGTTTCGGCTGCGCCAGCGCAATGGCCAGCACCAGGCTGACGGCGATGATGGCGATATCGAGCATCAGAGGGCCAGAGCGAGCAGCGCGTCGAGATCGAGATGGCGCTCGAGATGGGCGGCAAGCGCGTCGAGGGTCGTGTCGATCTCGGTTTCATAGGCAAGGGTGGAGCCGGTCGCGGCGGCGCCGATGAATCCGTGGCGGAAGCCGTCGGCGGCGAACAGCCCGTGCAGATAGGTGCCCGTCACCCGGCCATCGGCACTGGTGGCGCCTTCGGGCACGCCGGCGATATGGGCGAAGGGCCGCGCCGTATCAGGACCTTCACTCACCCCCATATGCATGTGGTAGCCGGCGAGCGGCTGGCCGGTCAGGGTCGCCGTCGCGGCTTCGAGGCGCAGCTGCTTTTTCGGGGCAAGCACAGTGTCGACGGCGAGCATCCCTAGTCCCGGGCTGGTGCCCGGCGGGCCTTCGATGCCATCGGGATCGGCAATGGTTCGCCCCAGCATCTGATAGCCGCCGCAGATGCCCAGCACCCGGCCACCCTGGCGGTGATGGGCCAGAATGTCGACGTCCCAGCCCTCGTGGCGGAGCGCCGCGAGATCGGCGCGGGTCGCCTTGGAGCCGGGGATGATGATGAGATCGGCCGGCGGCAACGGATTGCCGGGCGTGACGATCTCCAGGCTGACGCCGGGTTCGAGCCGCAGCGGGTCGAGATCGTCGAAGTTCGAGATGCGCGGCAGGCGCGGCACGACGATGCTGAAAGGCCCCTGCCCGCGCGCCTCGACGGCTTCGAGCGCCAGCACGTCCTCGGCCGGCAGTTTCGCTGCCGCCCCGAACCACGGCACCGGGCCGAGACAGGGCAATCCGGTGCGCTCGGCGATGAAGCTGCGGCCATCCTCGAACAGCGCCGGATCGCCCTGGAACTTGTTGACCAGCGTCGCCGCGATCAGCGCCGCGTCGTCCGGATCGATGACCGCCAAAGTGCCGACGAGGCTGGCGATGACGCCGCCGCGCTGGATATCGCCGATCAGCACCACCGGCGCTGTAATGGCACGGGCAAAGCCGAAATTGGCGATGTCGCCGCGGCGCAGATTGACCTCAGAGGCGCTGCCGGCGCCTTCGACAAGGATGTAATCGGCGCGCTCGGCGAGTTCGGCATGCGCCGCAACGACCTCGGGCAGCAGTTCGCCGCGCCGCCGCCAGTAGTCGCGCGCCGGCATGGAGCCGATGCGCTGGCCGCGGACGATCACCTGCGCGCCGCTCTCGTGCTCGGGCTTCAGCAGCACCGGGTTCATGGCGGTGACGGGCTCGCGGCGGCAGGCGCGTGCCTGCAGCGCCTGGGCGCGGCCGATCTCGCCGCCATCGGCGGTGACGGCAGCATTGTTGGACATGTTCTGCGGCTTGAACGGCGCCACGGCATGGCCGCGATTGGCGAGCGCGCGGCAGAGCCCCGCAACCAGCAGCGACTTGCCGACGTCGGAACCCGTGCCCATGAACATGAGGGACTTTGCGGTCATGGGGCTGTTCTAGCGGGGTTCGGCGGCGGCGCGAAGGGGGAGATGGCGGCGCTCACGCGACATCGATGATGTGGGCATAGCTCCCCATGACGCGGCCGGCGACGAGCCCCATGTCCGGCTGCGCCTCGCCCCGCGCATCCGTCGCCGTGAACAGCGGCGTGCCATGCAGCCGCCGCGCCGAGGAATAGTGGAACTCATGGCCGTTGAGCCGCGCCGGAAAGGGCAGCGGGCTCTTGTGGGTCAGGTGGCGATAGCCAAGCAGGCGGCGGGGCCGATCGATGCGGGTTTCATGCGGCAAAAGGCCCACCATCGGCCAGGAGGCGCCCGCCGCATCGGTCAAGGTTTCGCCCATCACCATGAAGCCCCCGCACTCGCCATAGATCAGCGCATCGCGGGCCGCTGCGGCGCGGAGGCCGTTGGCGAAAACCTCGGCGGCGGCGAGGCGCGGTGCATGGAGTTCCGGGTAGCCACCGGGGAGGAAGACCGCGTCGGCACTCGCCTCGGGCGCCTCGTCGGCCAGCGGCGAGAAAAAGCTCAGTTCGGCGCCGGCGCGGCGCCAATCCTCGAGCAGATGCGGATAGAGAAAGGCGAAAGCGTCGTCGCGGGCGATGGCGATGCGCTGGCCGAGCGGCGGCAGGCCGGGGGCGCCATACGCCACCGTCGCCAGTGGCCTTGCAAGGGCACGCAGGGCGTCGAGATCGACATAATCGGTGATCGCCTCGCTCGCGGCGGCCAGAATGGCATCGAAGCGGGCGATCTCGTCGGGCAGGACCAGACCGAGATGGCGCCCGGGCATGGCGAGCGTGTCGCGGCGCGGAATGACACCGAGCAGTGGAATATCGAGCGGCGCAAGGGCGGCGCGCAGCATCTGCTCATGCCGGGTCGAGGCGGCACGATTGACAATCAGCCCCGCGACTTCGAGACCCGGGCGGAAGCTCATGAAGCCATGGGCGAGGGCCGCGATCGACTGGCTCTGGCGCTCGGCATCAAGCACCAGAATCACCGGCAGGCCGAGGGTCTGCGCCAGATCGGCGGTCGAGCCGGTGCCGTCGGCGGCGCCATCGAACAGGCCCATGACGCCTTCGACGACCAGCAGATCGGCGGCAGCGGCATGCGTCGCCGCGAGCCCGGTCAGCCGCGCAGCGGACATGGCCCAGGGGTCGAGATTGATGGCAGGATGCCCGGCGGCGCGGGCAAGGATCGCGGTATCGATATAGTCGGGGCCGGTCTTGGCCGGGGCCACGCCGACGCCCTTGGCCGCCATCGCTGCGAGCAGGCCGAGCGTGAGGGTGGTCTTGCCGGAACCGGAGCGGGGAGCCGCGATGACAAAGCCGTTCATGCAACGCCGATCATGCAAAGCCGCGGGCGAGCGGATATAGAGCATGGTGATGGACGAGAGCAACCCACAGGACCGGAGCGAAGACCGCGCGTTGCGCCGCGGCTGGACGACGGGCGCCTGCGCCACCGCGGCGACCAAGGCGGCGCTCGGGGCGCTCTTGGGTGAGGGCTTTGCCGACCCGGTGACCATCACCCTGCCCGGCGGACAGACACCGGGCTTCGCGCTGGCGACGGAAACGCTGGGCGATGGCTTTGCCGAAGCCGGGATCATCAAGGACGCCGGCGACGATCCGGATGTGACGCATGGCGCGCTGGTCAAGGCGCGGATCGCGCGGGGCGCTCCGGGCAGCGGAGTGACCTTTCACGCCGGCGACGGCGTCGGCACGGTCACCAAGCCCGGCCTGCCGCTCGCCGTGGGCGAACCCGCAATCAACCCCGTGCCGCGCCAGATGATGCAGGCGGCGATTGCCGAACTCGCGGAACGGCACGGCGTCGCAGCGGATTTCTCCGTCACCATCTCGGTCGCCGATGGCGCAGCGCTCGCCGAAAAGACCTGGAATCCGCGGCTCGGGATCGTGGGCGGGCTCTCCATTCTGGGCACCACCGGCATCGTCGTCCCCTATTCGTGCTCGGCCTGGATCCACTCGATCCACCGTGGCATCGACGTCGCCCGGGCCATGGGCCTGACGCATGTCGTAGGGTCCACCGGCGATGCCAGCGAGCGCGCGGCGATGGCGCGCCTGGGGCTCGCCACCGAGGCCTATATCGATATGGGCGATTTCGTCGGCGGCATGCTGAAATATCTGAGGGCCCATCCGGTGCCGCAGGTCACCATCTCCGGCGGCTTCGGCAAGCTGAGCAAGCTGGCGCTGGGCCATATGGACCTGCACTCGGGCCGCTCCCAGGTGGACGTACAAAGTCTTGCAAACACTTTGAAAATGCTCGGGGCGCCCGCTAATGTCGTCACCGAAGCGCTTGGTGCCGGCAGCGCCAATGAAGTGCTGCTACTGGCCCAGCGCGCAAGCCTGCCACTGGCAGATGCGATTGCTGGCGCCTCGCGCGAGGCGGCGCAAGGCGTGGTGGGCGCTGCGGTGAGGGTTTCGGTGCTGGTTGTCGATCGCAGGGGTGCGATCATTGGGGAAGCGACGGGATGAAGATCCTGATCTTGGGGGGCACGGAGGACGCGCGGCAACTGGCCGAGCGGCTGGTGGCGATGGGCCACGCCGTCACCACGTCGCTTGCCGGGCGAACGAGCGAACCGCTGATGCCGGCCGGCGAGGTTCGGATCGGCGGCTTCGGCGGCGGCGAGGGCCTCGGCAAATTCGTCATCAAATCCGAGTTCGACCGATTGGTCGACGCCACGCATCCCTATGCCGAGGAGATGCACGCCAATGCGGTGCAGGCCGCGCAGATGGCCGGGCTGCGGCTCGTGCGGCTGGTCCGCCCCGAATGGACCGAGCCGCAATATGCGTTCTGGAAGCACTTCCCGACGGCCGAGGCGGCGGCCGCGGCGCTGCCCAAGGGCGCGCGGGCGTTCCTGACCGTCGGCCACCGCACGCTGGCGCCCTATCTGGCGCGCAAGGACTGCAGTTTCGTCGTGCGCTCGATAGAGCCGCCGGAAAAGCCGCTGCCGATCCACGCGACCTCGATCACCGGGCGGCCGCCCTTTTATCTCGGCGGCGAAACCGAGTTGCTGGAAAGCCAGGGCATCACGCATCTGGTGAGCAAGAATTCGGGCGGCGCGCAGACCGAGGCCAAGCTGCAAGCGGCGCACCAGCTCGGCCTGCCGGTGTTCATGATCGACCGCCCGGTCCTGCCACCGGCGCATGACGTGCCGACCATCGGTCAGGCCATCGCGGCGCTGCGGCTGGTCTGAGCGCCCCGCCGCTCAGGCGCGCTTTTTCTTTTTCCCCGCATTGCGCAGCACATGCGCATAGGCCGGATCATAGAGCGAGGAATCGCGGAAGCGGGTTTCGCCGAAGACGTGACCGACAAGGATCAGCGCGGTGCGGGTGATCTTGTGCTCGCGCACCTCGGCCCGCATTCCGGCGAGCGTCGTGATGATGATCTGCTCGTCCGGCCAGGTGGCGCGATAGACGACGACCACCGGGCAATCGGCGCCGTAGTAGGGCGTCAGAGCCGTTTCGACATAGCTGAGGTTGCGGATCGACAGGTGAATGCACAGCGTCGCCCGCGACTGGCCGAGGACTTCCAGTGTCTCGTGCTCTGGCATGGCCGAGGCCTTGCCCGCGGTGCGGGTGAGGATGATGGTCTGGCTGATTTCCGGCAGGGTCAGCTCAGTCGCGACGCGGGCCGCTGCCCCGGCGAAGGACGGCACGCCGGGCACCACCTCATAGGGAATGCCGACCGCGTCGAGCCGGCGCATCTGTTCGGCGACGGCCCCGTAGATCGAGGGATCGCCGGAATGCACGCGCGCCACATCTTTGCCTTCGGCATGGGCTTTGTTGATTTCGTCCATGATCTCGTCGAGGTGCATCGGTGCCGTGTCGCGCACCAGTGCATCGGCGGGTGCGGAGGCGACGATTTCCTCGGGGACCAGCGAGCCGGCGAACAGGCAGACCGGGCAGCGCTCGATCAGGCGCTGGCCACGCAGGGTGATGAGATCGGCGGCGCCGGGCCCGGCACCAATGAAATAGACCGTCATGCGGCAGGCTCCGTGGCGAGGGCGCTGGCCTTTTTCTCATAGCCGCGCGGGGTATAGGCGCGCGGCCCGTTCGGCCCGGCAAAGACCCGCGAGGTGCTGGCGCCGATCAGCACGATGGTCAGCATGTCGACCTCGGCCGGATCGAAGTCGGAGAGCTGGATCACCCGCACCTGTTGCGCCGGACGGCCGAGGCTCGAGGCGATGATCACCGGTGTCGTCGGCGGGCGGTGGGCGGTGAACAGGTCGCGCGCGGCATCCAGCAGATCAATCCGGCGGCGCGAGCGCGGGTTGTAGAAGGCCGTGACGAAGTCGGCTTTCGCCGCGCCTTCGAGGCGTTTGAGGATATCCTCGCGCGGGGTCAGCAGATCGCTGAGGGAAATGCAGCAGAAGTCGTGGCCGATCAGCGCCCCGGCCGCCGCCGAGGCGGCCTGGAAGGCGGAGACGCCGGGATGCACCTCGAGATTGACCCGGCGGGCAGCGTCGGAGAGCGCCCGGGGACCGTCGGCGTCGAGCAGTTCGCAGGCGAGCGCCGCCATGGCGTAGATCTGCGCGTCGCCCGAACAGACCAGCGCCACCTCCCGGCCCTCGGCGGCGAGTTCCAGCGCGT
Source organism: Devosia sp. (assembly GCF_048261455.1). Lineage (GTDB taxonomy): Bacteria > Pseudomonadota > Alphaproteobacteria > Rhizobiales > Devosiaceae > Devosia_A. The sequence continues at coordinate 7,088 of NZ_JBLXGA010000036.1, read as the reverse complement.
GGCGCACCCGCGGCTCCTCGTCGCCCAGATCGAAGCGGTGCTCGATCTGGCTGGTGCGCAGGTCCGAAACGAGGTCGAGATAGAGCCCGTAGCCGACCCAGTCGCTGCTGGCGCGCAGCGCAGCAATGACGGCGCCGGTGCGGGTCGGCGCGTCACCGGGGCCGATGCCGACGAGGTGCAGGCGCCCCGGGGCGCGTCCGAACTGTTCGACGGCGAGCGGCTTGGCCGCGCGGCCGATGGCGCAGGTGGCGCGCGGCGACTTGCGCTTGCCGGCGGCCAGCGGCCCGGCCTTCAGCGCCGCCGCCTCGGCCACCGCCGGGGTGCCGATGGTGCGCTCGACATATTCGGAGGGGTGCTTCAGCCGGGCGCGTTCTTCCGCCAGCTCGGCGGCGGAGAAGAGGCGGAGCGGCACGCCGAAATGACTGGCGGCGGCCAGCAGCGCCGGCTCGTCGCCCTTGATGTCGACACTGGCCAGCGCCGCGAGGCTCTGCCGGGCAAGGCCCGCTTCGGCGAGGCTCGCTTCGACCAGCGCGATGACTTCGGCGGCGTCGGCGCCCCGCTCGCAGCCGACACCGGCCACGAGGGTCTTCGGATGGTAGAGCAGTGCACTGCTCGGCGCCGCGGCGCGATCGCTGACAATGATCGGCACCGCGCCATCGGCGGCGAGCGGATAGCCCGCTTCCGCCAGCCAGGGTGCATCACCGTCCAGCGCGATCGCCGCGCCCTTGAGCAGCGCCATCATGGCGGGGCGCGCCGCCTCGGGATTGGCGAGGACCCAGCCGTGCGGCGGCTCGTCCAGCGCGCGGGCGAACTGCGTTTCCGACGCGGTGGTGATCGCGGCATGGCCATCCAGCGCCGCCGCCAGTTGGCGGGCCAGCGCATTGGCGCCATGATGGCCACCGAGCAGCGGCACGACCGACGCCCCATCGAGCGAGACGGCGAGCACCGGCGGCTCGTCGCGCTTGTCGGCCAGCGCCGGCGCGAGAAGCCTTACGAGAATGCCGGCGGCGCAGACGCCGATGATCGGCCGGCCCTCGGCAAACAGCCGGGCGAGCGTCGGGCCCGCGTCGGCGCCCTCGGGACCGCAGGTGATCAACTCACCTCCAAGGGCCGCGGCGGCGCGCGCGGCGGTCGGCTGGCCGGCGCCGGAAATGACGATGATTGCAGGGGTCATGCGGACCTCATGGCTGCCAGGGCTCGGCGCCCGCAGGGCAGAGCAGCAGCGAGAAATAGGGTTTGGCGCCGGCGCCGGCTGCGCGCAGCGGCACGATGCGCTGGTCGGGCGCGCCGATCCGTTCGAGCAGATGGGTGCGCGGCGCCCGGCCGGTGCGTTCGAACAGGGCCGCAAGACGATCGAAATGCCGGCCGACCTTGAGTACGGCGACGGCGCCCGGCGCGGCAAGGCGCGGCTCCAGCACGGCGTCGTCGGCGGTGCCGGTGAGCACGGTGAGGCTGTCGTCGCGCGCTACCAAGGGCAGCGGCACGGCCGCAGCACCCGCCAGCATCGAGGTGATGCCGGGAACGACGCGGACGTCGAAGCGGTCGCGCAGTTCGGCGCCGAGATAGATGGCGCTGCCGTAAAACAGCGGGTCGCCTTCACACAGAAAGGCCACGTCGCGCCCGGCGGCAAGGTGATCCGCCAAAGTCGCCGCGGCGCCCGAATAGGCCGCCTCCTTGCTGGCGAAACCGCCCGCTTCGGTGCGCGCCGTCATGTCGATGCCAACGGGTTCGAGCTTTGCCTCGGCGCTGACATGAGCGCGGGCAATATCGAGCGCCATGGTGGCGCCGCTTTCGGTACGTGGGAAGGCGACGACCGGCGCCGCGCCGATGGTGCGCGCAGCCTTCAGCGTCAGCAGCTCAGGATCGCCGGGGCCGACCCCGACGAGAAACAGGGTGCCGGTCATCCGTTTTGCGCAACGCCGTGCAGCGCCTTGGTGACATCCCACTGGGTCACCGCCATGCGGGGGCGCAGGGCGCGATGCTGGCCGATCTGGTCGAGCACCGACACCTCGATGCGCGCCAGTTCGCCGCCCAGCCGCTGGTGGCGTTCGTAAAGCGCCTGCTCGCCTTCGACGGTCACGGCATTGGCGACCAGACGGCCGCCCGGCTTCAGCGCCTGCCAGCAGGCATCGAAGACGTCGTCGTCATCGACGGCGCCGCCCAGGAACACCGCATCGGGCGGAATACGTCCCTCGAGCGTCTCGGGCAGTTCGCCGGGAACGATCTCCAGCCCCGGCACCCCGAGCGCCGCGGCATTGCTGGCGATCGTTTGCAGCCGGCCATTGTGCTTTTCGAAGGCCACGGCCTTGGCGTCGCGCATGGCCCGCATCCATTCGATGCCGACCGAGCCGCTGCCGGCCCCGACATCCCACAGCAGCGCGCCGGGAAACGGCGCCAGCTTGGCGAGTGTCGCGGCGCGCACCTCGCGCTTGGTCAGCTGCCCATCGGAGGTGAAGGCATCATCGGGCAGGCCCGGCAGCGGCGGCAGCATGGGGGCCGAGACCTCGGGCACGCAATCGATGCCCAGCACGTAGAAATCGCCGATGCGCTCGGAGAGGAAATCGGCGGCTTGGCCGGTGGTGATGCGCTCGGACGGGCTACCGAGGTTTTCGAGCGCCGTCAGGTAGCTGTAGCCATATCCGCGATCAACCAGCAGCTCGATCACCAGATCGATGGTGGTGCGATCGCTGGTCAGCGCCAGAATGCGGTTGGATGGCATCAGATGCGGATGCAGCAGCTCGACCGGGCGGCCATGCAAAGACAGCGTGGTGATCGACTGCAGCGGCCAGCGCAGTCGCGCGGCGGCGAGCTGGAAGGCGCTGGGATAGGGGTGCACGGCGAATTCGGTCGCCATCAGATGGCGGGCCAGCGTGGCGCCGATGCCGAACCACATGGGATCGCCGGAGGCGAGGATGGCGGTGGGCGTGTCGCGCCGCTCCAGCACCTGCTCGATCATCGCCTCGAGCGGCGATTCCCATTCGATCAGCGCGCGCACGTCGCCGCCGGTCGCTGGCGCCACCGGTTCGGGGCCCTCGCCGGCCAGGGCGCGGGCGATGGCGTCGAAACCTGCCGCCGAAACGACATCGGGATTGAGAGGCGTGGTGCGCTGGCGCGGGCGTACCATGGGTTCGATTTCGGCAATGAAGCGCGCCGGACCGAGCACGGTCGTCGCCTCTGCCAGCTTGTCGCGCAGCACAGCCGGCAGCTGGTGCACGCCACCTTCTCCGACGCCGATGATGTGGAGCCAGGCACTCATGCACGCACTCCCTTGGCGATGGCGTTGAACGCCGCGCTGGCGATGGCCGAGCCACCGCGCCGACCGCGCACCGTCACGAAAGGAATAGGCAGACCGATCGAGGCGAGCAAGGCCTTGGATTCGGCTGCCCCCACGAAACCGACCGGCGCGGCGATGATCGCCGCCGGCTGCGGGCCCTTGGCCTCGAGCAGTTCGAGCAGGTGGAACAGCGCCGTCGGCGCATTGCCGATGACGACGACGGCGCCGGCAAGCCTGGGCCGCCACAGCTCGACCGCGGCGGCCGAGCGGGTGGTACCGAGCAGTTTTGCCAGCTCCGCCACGTTGGGCGCGTTGAGCGTCACCACGGTTTCGACACCGTCGGGCAGTTCGCGGGCAATGATGCCCGAACGCACCATTTCACAATCGCACAGCACAGGCGCACCGGCCTTGAGCGCCGCGCGCGTTGCCGCGACCACGCCAGCCTCGCCTTCGATATCGTCAACCAGATCGACCATGCCACAGGCATGGATCATGCGGATGGCGACATCGTGGAGCTCGGGCGGCAGGCGCGACAGATCGGCCTCGGCCCGGATGGTGGCGAAGCTTTCTTCGTAGATCAGGGCCGGATCGCGCAGGTATCCGGGCAAGGTCAGCTCTTGCGCTCGGCGCGGGCCAGACGGCCCGGCACCTTGGGCAGCGTCACCGGGCCCAGCGGGTGGTCGGCATGCGGATAGGGATGGTGATGATGATCGTCGCCATGGGCATGGTCATGCGCATGATCGTGATCATGGGGATGGTCGTGGTCATGATCATGCCCGTGATGGTGGTGGTGATGATCGTGACCGTGGTCGTGGCTGTGCGCCGGCTCGTCGGCCGGGGCGTGGCTGTGGATCGGCGTCCAAGGCAGACCATGTTTCTTGCAGAAGGCCTCGTCGCGGCACGAGCTGTCGCAATCGCCGCCGCAGGGGCAGTTTTCCAGCCCGCCGCCGATGCCCTCGACGTGGTGATGGTGACTCTCCTGCGCCATGCCGACTTCGGCCTCGAAGCCCAGCACCTGCTCGCGATATTTGCACAGCGCGCAGTTCATCAGGTTCTCGCCGACGAGGATCTCGCGCACCCGGTCGATGAAGGTGTCGATCACCATCGGGTGGTCATTGAGATAGGAGGCGTCGAGGAATTCGATCGAGGGGTATTTGACCCGCGCCTCGGCGACCGCGTCGCGGATGCGGTTCACCAGCACGCCGGTAAACAGGAAATAGGGGAAGACGACGACGCGGCGATAGCCCATGCGGGCGACGTGATCGAGCGCCGGTGCGACCAGCGGGAAGGTGACGCCGGAATAGGCGACCTCGCCCCAGCCAAAGCCCATGCCTTCCCACAGCATGCGCATGACCTTGGCGACGTTGGAATTGGCGTCGGGGTCCGAAGCGCCGCGGCCGACGACGACGAGCAGCGTCTCGCTGCGCGGCACATCCGGCGACGCGGCATCGACGGCCGCCGCGATGCGATCGCCGGCGGCGCGCAGCATCTTCAGGTCGACGCCGAGTTCGCGGCCATAGGTGATGGTCAGCCCGGGATGCGCGGCGGCATAGGTGTTGAGCACCGAGGGGATGTCGTTCTTGGCATGGCCGGCGGCGAACAGCATGCCCGGCACGGCCAGCACGCGGGTAACGCCCTGCTCACGCAGCTTGTCGAGCCCGTGGTGCAGCACCGGGTTGGCGAATTCGAGATAGCCATATTCGACCGGAACGCCCGGCAGGCGCTCGCGCAGCCGCTCGCTCAGCACGGCGAATTCGCCGACGGCGCGCTGGTTGCGGCTGCCATGGCCACACAACATGATGCCGGTACCGTCCGGCAGGATGGGAAGTTCTGTCATTCTCGCCTCTCGGTCAGTCTCGAAAGGCAGAGTTCGCAAAGACCTGTCCAGCAGCTCTGGGATTGGTCCCCGATTTGGGTCGACCGCACCAGACGTGACTTTCAGTCCCTTGGGGAACGCTGCGCTGTGTCCGGCTTGTAGTGAGGGGGCCATGCGGGGTCAAACGATTCCGGCCGGTCGGTGGGTGCGACAGAGAGCGCGCGGCAGCCACAGCGAAGCTGTCTTTCCAATGACAACGAAGCGCAGTCCACAGTCCGGAACGCTTCTGAAAATCACTTGCAAACACATTGATTGCCAGCGCCGACCGGCTCCGCTATTGCGCCGAAGATGAACAGCACGCCCCCCTCCCTCGCCGTCAAAGTCGCCGCCGGCAGTCTGGTGGTGGGTCTGCTCGTTCTGGCGCTGAAGGCATTTGCCGCCTGGGCCACCGGCTCGATCGCGCTGTTTTCGGACGCGCTCGAAAGCGTGGTGAATGTGGTGACGGCGCTGGTGGCGCTGACGGCCGTGCGGCTGGCCGCCAAGCCGGCCGATGCGAGCCTGCCCTATGGCTATCACAAGGCCGAGTATTTCTCGGCCGTGGTCATCGGGGTGTTCATTGCCGTCGCGGCGTTGATGATCTTTCGCGAGGCGTGGCTGGGGTTCTTCAATCCCCGCGATCTGCGGCTCGATCCGCTGGGTCTGACGGTCAGCGTCATCGCCACGGCGCTCAACGCGTTCTGGGCCTTCTGGCTGGTGCGCGTGGGCCGCACCGAGCGCTCGCCGGCCCTTGCCGCCGACGGCCGGCACCTGTTCACCGACGTGGTCTCGACACTGGGCGTTCTCGCCGGTGTCGTCCTCGCAGCGCTGAGCGGCTGGGCGCAGCTCGACGCGATCCTCGCGGCCCTTGTCGGCCTTACGATCCTGTGGTCGGGCTGGGGGCTGATCCGCCAGAGCGTTGTCGGCCTCATGGATGTGGCGCTGAAGCCCGAAGTGCTTGACCGGGTCCGCACCATCATCGCCGAGAATGCCGAAGGGGCGATCGAAGCGCATGACATCCGCACCCGGCAGGCCGGCCGCATCAGCTTCATCGATTTTCACCTGGTGGTGCCGGGCACGATGAGCGTCGAGGCCGCGCATGAGATCTGCGATCAGATCGAAGGCAAGCTGCGCGAAGCGGTGAGCGAGGCGCAGATCACCATTCACGTCGAGCCGGAAAACAAGGCGAAACACTCCGGTATTGTCGTCGTCTGAGCGTCGACGCTACGGCTCAGTGCGCTCCGGCGCATTCCTCATGATCGGACAGCACCTCGACCACGCGGCATTCCCCCACGGTGCCGTGGTGGGTATGGCTGAGCATGCCGGCAAGTTCGGCGCGCAGCCGCGTCAGGCGCTCGATGCGGGTATCGACGTCCGCCAGCCGCGCCTCGACCAGCGCGTCGAGCTCGGCGCAGGGCGCCTCCCGCTCGGTGCTGATATCCAGCATGGCGCGCAACTGCGGCATGGGAAAGCCCATCTCGCGGGCATGGGCGATGAAGCGCAGCCGCTCCAGCGCCGCAGCATCATAGCGCCGCTGCCCGCCTTGTGTGCGCCCCGGCTCGGGCAGGATGCCGATGCTCTCATAATAGCGGATGGTCGGCACCTTGACCCCGGTCTGGGTGGCCAGCTGGCCGATCGAATAATCCTGCATGGCTCTTGAACCTCTAGTCGCTAGAGGGATTATGTGGTGGGCCCAACGGAGTTTGCCAAGGAGAAAACCGATGGGCGACGGGCATCAGCATGCCGAGACCTTCGAGGGGCTGAACGACACCTACAAGCGGCGGCTGATCATCGTCATGGTGGTCAATATCGTCATGTTCGTCGTCGAAATGACCGCGGGTCAGCTCAGCGGCAGCCAGGCGCTGAAGGCCGATGCGCTGGATTTCGCGGCCGACGGCGCGACCTATGCGCTGAGCTTCTGGGCCATCGGCAAAGCCCCTGGCACCCGCGCCGGCGCCGCCA
>NZ_JBLXGA010000035.1:377-13605 GCF_048261455.1 Devosia sp. | reverse complement strand
GGTTTCCTCAGAAAACATGAGAAATCGACAAACCGCGCCCCCGCCCTGTGGCCCGCATAACACCGGCCCGCCCCCTCTGCGCGGCACGGGGCAGGCGGGTGTGCAGCAGCGAGGAACGTCCGGCGCGAACTGCGGCGGGCAGAGCCCGGATGCATCGAGCGCATAGAGATCACCGGCCCCGGGGCATGGATCCCGGTGAATGCGGGCCTGCGCGTCTTTCGGTTGCCATGCATCGGCTCCTGCCTGATGATGACGCCTGGCATTGGTAAAAAGTCGTTTCAAAGCCACCCGAAAGGGCGGCCATGACCCCATGGCGCGGCAGTCAGGGGGGCCGCGCGCCGCAGCGCATATAAACCGGCAGCCCGGGCGGGAGTTTTCCCGTTAGGAAAAAAATCTGAACGAAAGTATTGATTTTTGCGGCGACTCGGGTCTGAATGCTTGCCAAACTAACACGAATGGGAGGCGCGTTATGGCGATCATCTACAGAACTTCGGCGCTTGCTCCGCGCCACGCGGAACTTGGCGCAGAGCTTGAGGACTGGAACGGCATGGGCACCGCGTGGTTCTACGACCACACGGACGAGCGGGCCGTGGCAGACTATGAAGCCGTGCGCACCAAGGCCGGGCTGATGGATGTCTCGGGTCTGAAGAAGATCCACCTGACCGGCCCGCATGCGGCCGCCGTGATCGATCGCGCCACGACGCGCAATGTCGACAAGCTGATGCCGGGCCGCGCGGTCTATGCCTGCATGCTGAACGACGACGGCAAGTTCATCGACGACTGCGTGATCTACCGCATCTCGGTCAACCACTGGATGGTCGTGCATGGCACCGGCACCGGCAATGAATCGATTGCCCTGGCGGCGCATGGCAAGAACGTCGCGGTGATCTTCGACGATGACCTGCACGACATGTCGCTGCAGGGCCCGACCGCCGTCGACTTCCTTGCCAAGCATGTGCCGGGCATCCGCGATCTGGCCTATTTCGGCATCGTTCAGACCAAGCTGTTCGGCTACCCGGTGATGATCTCGCGCACCGGCTACACCGGCGAACGCGGCTACGAGATCTTCTGCGAGGCGCGCCACGCCATCGCGCTGTGGGACAGCATCCTGAAGGATGGCACCGACGAGGGCATCCGCCCGGTGCAGTTCTCGACGCTCGACCTGCTGCGGACCGAAAGCTACCTGCTGTTCTATCCCGGCGACAACTCGGAAACCTATCCGTTCAAGGACGAGCCCTGCGGCGACACCCTGTGGGAACTGGGGCTGGAGTTCACCGTTTCGCCGGGCAAGACCGGCTTCCGCGGCGCCGAAAACCACTATGCCGCCGAGGGCAAGGAGCGCTTCAAGATCTACGGCGTCATGCTGGATGGCACGACGCCCGCCGACATGGGCGCACCGATTCTGAAGGACGGCGAGACCGTGGGCGTCGTGACCTACGGCATGTACTCGAAGCTCAACGGCTACAATGTCGGCATCGCCCGGATGCCGGTGGACTGCGCCGTGCCGGGGACCAAGCTGACCGTGCGCAACGAGGACGGCACCGAAATCGCCTGCACCGCCGAGGAAATGCCCTTCTACGACAAGGACAAGTCGATCCGCACCGCAAAGGGCTGATCGTTGGCAGGGGCGTCCTTCACGGGGCGCCCCTTTCCATATCCATGGTCCGGCCCCCCAGGGGGCAGTCGCAGCAGCAAGATGGAGCAGCCACCGCGATGTCAAAGTTCCAGTTTCCAGAAAGCATCCAGAGCCGCCCGGTCTACGGCACCCTCGCGCCGCGCCCGGGCAAGGGCCACCTGATGATCGCCGACGCCGAGGGCGCCGAGGCGCTTCTCGATCTCGCCGCGCAGGACGCCGGCCTGATGACCAAAGCCCACGTGATCTATATCCCCAAGGGCACCGATTTCGCGGACCGCCTGCGTGCGCTGAACCCCGCGCAGTTCCACGAGGGGCCCAGCTACGAGGCCTCGGTCCCGCGCATCCGCCGGGTGCTGTCGGACGCGCATATGGGGCTGCAGGTCTACCTTGCCGGAACCGAGGGACTGATGGGGCAGGCCATGAACGAGGCCACCGCCGCAGGCATCCCGCATACCGCCATCCAGACCGAACACCGCGGCTCTGTCGCGCGTCGGATGCAATGCGTGCATTGCAAGGGCATCACCGAGGACGTCATGACCGATCCCTTCACCTGTTCCCATTGCGGGTTGAACCTGTTCGTGCGCGACCACTACTCGCGCCGCATCGCCGCCTTTCAGGGCGTCTGCATCGACGCCGAAGACCCGGGCAATGTCCCCGCAGCGGTGAGGCTGTACTCATGAGCGCCGCGCCCCAGAAAGCCCGCGCCGGTGCCGAGCGCATTGCCGTCACCGTCTCTGCGGTGGTGCCGCTGAACGAGCTTGTGACACGGTTCGAGTTCACCCGCGCCGACGGCAAAGCCTTCCCGCCCTTCTCCGCGGGTGCACATACCGTCATCGAGATGAAAGACGGCGACCGTACCCGCCTGAATCCCTATTCGCTGATGTCCGACCCCGCCGATCCCACGACCTACGCGATCTCGGTGCGCCGCGACGACGCGGGTCGGGGCGGGTCGCTGTTCATGCACCGGAACGTCAAGGTCGGCGATACGATGACGCTGAGCTACCCGGTTAACCTGTTCGCGCTGGACATGCGGGCGCGCAAGCACGTCTTTCTGGCGGGCGGCATCGGCATCACGCCCTTCATGGCGATGATCGCACAGCTCGACCGCATGGGCGGGCAGTGGGAACTGCATTACGCCACCCGCAGCGCCGCGCTGGCCTCTTACGCCGAGGAGCTGACCGCCCGCTTCCCGGCGCGCGTGCATGTCTATTACGACGATCAGGGGCAGGCGCTGCCGCTGGCGGATCTTCTCGACGGTCAACCGCTGGGCACCCATGTCTATGTCTGCGGCCCGGCGGGCATGATCGACTGGGTCCACAGCACCGCCACCGCCCATGGCTGGCCCGAAGAGGCCGTGCACTCCGAGGAATTCCTCGCGCCCCAGCCCGGCAAGCCCTTCGAGGTGCGGCTCTGCCGCTCGGACATCACCATCCAGGTGGGCGAACACGAAAGCCTGCTGGAAGCGATGGAGCGTTGCGGCGTCGACGCGCCCTTCCTCTGCCGGGGCGGGGCCTGCGGCCAATGCGAAACCGACGTGGTCGAGGCGGACGGCGAATTTGTCCACCGCGACCACTGGCTGGAGGAGGAAGACCACGCCTCCGGCAAGAAGATCATGCCCTGCGTCAGCCGCTTCGTCGGCAAGACGCTGGTTCTGGACCGGTAAGGAGCAGCGACATGACGATCCAGTTCAACGAAGAGACCTTCCGCGACGACTATTCTTTCCGCAATTCCGCCTGGGCAATCAAGCGTTTCCCCTTCCCGTTCCACGAGGACAGTTACATGTACTCGGTCAACATGGAACAGCACCAGGGCGGGCCCGAGGGCTCGATCTACGAGAAACGTTTCGACGTCGACGAGCACTACCTGTCCGAGATGCAGGACCGCGCGCTGGTGCTGGCCGAGGACCCGCTGCGCTGCCAGTCGCTGCCGCATATGACGCTGGCCGGCTGGGATACGCTCGAACTGATCATGGTGTCGAAGTCCGAGGACTACCCGGACCTCTTCGAGCTGCACCGCGACGGTGACCGCTGGCGCTGGGTCAACAAGCCCATGGGCATCGACCACAGCTTTACCTTCCTCGACGAGACCACGCTGCCCTGTGGCCCGCTGGAATACATCACCCGCCAGACACAGGGCGATTTCGCCGTGCTCGACCAGCGCGACGAGATGCTGTGGATGGACGCGGGCATGGTGACGACACAGGCCGACTGGAGCCTCGATTTCGACATCGGCATGAACTTCTTCGAGTGGCACGCCCCGGTGCCGCTGGCGCATGAGATGGGCATCTTCAAGCGCGCCCTGAAGTTCCTGCTGAACGTCCAGCAAGGCGCCCCTGCGCGGCGGCTGAACTGGACCATGACGGTGAACCCGCGTCTGGATACCAGCCCCGAGAACTACCACAAATGGGGCATCCAGAAGACCACGCTGACGCCCGAGAACATCGGCGCCAAGCAGCACCTGCGGGTCGAGTTGCAGACCTTCTTCCGGCTGCCGCGCTCGAACGCGCTGCTCTTCCCGATCCGCTGCTACCTGATCGCCTTTCAGGACGTGGTGACGGTGCCGAAATGGGGCCGCCGCCTGCACCGCGTCCTGAGCGACCTGCCCGACGAGCTGGCGACCTACAAGGGCTTCATCGACAACCGTCCGATGATGCTGGACTACCTGTCGCAATACGACGACGGCTTGCCCACCAGCCCAGGCATCTGGCCGGATCTGGAAAGCGAGCCGCCGCTGCAACGCTGACATCCCTACGGGGCCCGGAAACTTCCAAAGTTTCCGGGCCGGTTTCTTTCGAAGAAACCGGCGCCCCTCAGGTGCGTTGCGGGTAGCAGATGATCGACAGGTAACGGATCGGGAAGCGGATCAGCTCTTCCGGTCCGTGCGGCGCGTCGGCGTCGAAGAACAGCGTGTCGCCCGGCTCCAGCCGGTAGGTTTCCGTGCCATGGCGGTAGCCGACACAGCCCTCCAGCATGTAGATCGTCTCGATCCCGTCGTGCTGGAAGGTCTTGAAGGTGTCGGATTCGTTGTTCAGCACGATCAGGTAGGGCTCGACGATCACGCCGCTGGAATTGGCGCCGATATGGCCCAGCAGATTGTACTGATGCCCGGCGCGGGTGCCCGCCCGCTCGATCTCGACCCCTTCGCCCGCCTTGGTGTGCACCGCCTCGCGCCGTTCCTCGAAGCCCTTGAAAAAGGCCGTCATCGGCACCGACAGGGCATTCGCAAGGGTCTGCAGCGTGGTCAGAGAGGGCGAGGTATTGCCGTTCTCGATCTTCGACAGCATCCCGATCGACAGATTGGTCAGGGCAGACAGCTCTGCCACGGTGATGTTCTGCTTCTTCCGGTAGGCGCGGACTTCACGGCCGATGGCGACTTCTAGAACCTTCTCGCGTTCCTCGCGAATGCTGTGGGGATCCTGGATGAGCTTGGTCATGGCCTTGGGGGTGTCAATTTTCATGCCTGCATATCCCTCGATGAAATCACTGTATAGGCTAACGTCCACGCTTCTTACTTTTAGCGGAATTTCACTGCATTGCAAAAAAGTTTTCCTGTGGTTAAAAAAATTGGTCTGATTGGTTCTATTGGCCCGAAGCTCGAAGAGCCTGAACCGGCCTTTGCACCGAATTCGCGACGTCTCCGGCGGGCCTAGGCGGATCGTACCGGCGCAATCGGCCAGAGCAGGCTTCCGCGGAATTGCCTTTGGCGGCGCCTCGCCGACGGGCGGAGGTTTCTTGCTCATGCATCCGAAAGGCGGGCTTGACCCTTGGTCTTGAAGGAAGACCTCGCGCCGCAGGCAGCAGCCCGCTGACGATCCCGGTGCGGGCCGATGCGCAGTCAGGGGCTTGGCGGCCACGGTGCAAGAGCGCCGCCTGCGGCCCCGCAGAGACGGGCCAGGACAACAGGTTGCGCCCCGCTTCCATTGGTTCGAAGTGGTTCAGATCGCAGCGCGCGAGGCCGCGAGCCGTTGATTCCCTGAAATAATTTTTCTCGTGAAATGAGCGAAATCCGCCGCCGCAGGCGGCAGAATCGCGGTCCCGGATCGCTGTTCCCGCCGATTCCCGCGATGACAGGCCGACCGATCCGCCGGACAGCGCGGCGGGATTCGTCCCTGCGCGCATCAGCGGGGGCAGGGGCCGGGTCGCGGTCCTGCGCGGATCGGCCCAGAGCACGACGCCCCCGACACAGGCGTGTCGGGGGCGTCGCGGATGCAAGGGAACCCGGCGCGCTTTCGGTCTCGCGCCCCGGGTGCCGGATCAGGCGTTCTGGAGGTAGGCCGCCATGCTGTCGTCCAGCGCGTCCTTCCACGGCGTGTGGTGCACCGGGGCCATGGTTCCGGTCATCACCGACTTGTAGCGGTTGTTGCGGAAGCCCATGATGTCCTCGGCCTTGTGCTTCTTCCACTGGAAGAAGGCCTCGCAGGCGCCGTCGATGTCGAAGCTGGGATAGTCGGTCTCGGCCACCAGCTCCTGGATGTAATCGGCCTGGTAGCGGATCGCGTATTTCACGTCGTCGTCCACTTCCTCACGCGCTTCGCGCTCCTTCACATCGGCCAGCATCTGCTCCTTGCTGACGCCCGAAAGGTCGATCTTGCCCATGATCGCGTCGCGCACCCACCAGGCCTGCGCGTCGAACATGTTGAAGGTGAACCACTGGTCCTGCATGCCGAGGTAGAAGAGCTTGGGGTTGTTGGCGAAGACCACGCCCTTGTAGAGATCCGCCGTCGCCAGGCGGTTGGCCGTCTTCAGGCGCAGGTCGTCGGGCAGGAAGTTGAAGAAGTGCTTGTAGCCGGTGCACAGGATGATCGCCTGCACGTCCTTCGTGGTGCCGTCCGAGAAGTAGACGGTGTTCCCGCTGACCTTCTCCATCGCCGGCTTCTCTTCCCAGTTGTCGGGCCATTTGAAGCCCATGGGCGCCGAGCGGTAGCACGAGGTGATCGACTTGGCGCCGTATTTCCAGCACTGCGAGCCAATGTCCTCGGCAGAGTAGGACGAGCCGACGACAAGGATGTCCTTGCCCGAGAATTCGCGGGCGTCGCGGAAGTCATGCGCGTGCACGAGGCGGCCGTTGAACGATTCGAAGCCTTCGTAATAGGGCACGTTCGGCGTCGAGAAGTGGCCGGATGCGCAGATCACGTGGTCGAAGTCTTCCGAGTAGACGTGGTCCTTGGTGTGATCGTGCACCGTGACCGTGAACTGGCCGGTGGCCTCGTCGAAGCTGACCCAGCGCACCGCGGTATTGAAGCGGATCAGGTCGCGGACCCCGGCCTTCTGCACGCGGCCTTCGATGTAGTCGAACAGCACGGCGCGCGGCGGGTAAGAGGCGATCTGCTTGCCGAAATGCTCTTCGAAAGAGTAATCGGCGAATTCCAGGCCCTCTTTCGGGCCGTTGGACCACAGGTAGCGGTACATCGAGCAGTGAACAGGTTCGCCGTTCTCATCCAGCCCCGTGCGCCAGGTGTAGTTCCACAACCCGCCCCAGTTGTCCTGCTTTTCGAAGCAGACGATGTCGGGGATTTCCTCGCCCTTTGCCGCCGCCGACTGGAACGCGCGAAGTTGGGCAAGGCCGGACGGTCCCGCCCCGATGATGGCAACCCGTTTCTTGGTCATTTCTGTCTCCCATGCTGAAGAGGACTTTATTGGTACTTATTGGTTGCACCAAATGTCACCCTTGTGCCGCCGTTCTGTCAAATACTTTTTTCACGGAGGCAAACAAATTTACCCTCGGGTGAATATTAGCCGTCTTGTAAAAAGGCACTCGAATGGTAGAGATTGGTATGCTGGGATCAAGTTTCGCACAGACCATCGCCGTAACCTCGCTGTTTCCCAATGATCGCGTCGGGATGACAGAGCCGGTCAATGTCGGCTTTCTGGCCCCCCTGAGCGGCCCGGTCAGCTCGTGGGGTCTTCCGGGCCTTTACGGCTGCGAGCTTTGGGCCGAGTGGCTGAACAGGGCAGGGGGCATCCTGATCGGAGGCCGCCGCTATCCGCTGCGGATCATCCCCTTCGACTGCGGCTACGATCCACAGCGCGCGATGGAAGGCGCCCGGCATCTGGTGCTGACCGAAGGGGTCAGCCTGCTGATGATGCTGGGCGGCGACACCTACACGCCGCTTCGGTCCTTCCTCAACCAGAGGCGCGTGCTGACCTCGACCCTGTTGCCCAGCGACCTGTCGCCGGACACGCGCTACCTGATCGCGCCCTCCGAGGTGCACCCGGTCTTCAACGTCACCGCGGTCGACTGGCTGGCCGAGAACGAACCGCAGCGCCGCCGGATCGCCCTGTGCAGCCAGAGAGATGCGCTGGGGCTGCCGTCGACGGCCACCTATCGCGCTGCCTTCGAGGCGGCGGGCCTGCCGGTGGTCAAGGACATCCTCTACGACCCGGAAGAGACCGACGTCGCCGCCATCGTCGACCCCATGCTGGCCCAGAAGCCGGACGTCCTGTGCTGGTGCACCAGCTACACGCCGATGGTGCACGCCATGACGGAATACGCCTATCAGGCCGGTTTCGACGGGCGCATCCTGTCCTGCACCTTCGACAACTACCCGCGCTGCGTGGCGCGGACGTCGCGCGCCTTCATGGAGGGCACGCTGTTCCAGTTCCCCGATTTCGACGACCCCAAGCTGGCGCGCAAGGCGTTCTTCTTCAACCGCCCCAAGGAGTTCTACCGGGAATACAACGCCCGCTACCCCGAGACCTGGAGCGCGGTCAGCTGGGAGTATGTGGCGATTCTCGAAATCTGGCACGCGGCAGTGGAAAAGGTCGCCTCGGTCTCGCCGGTTTCGGTCCTGACCACCATGAAGCAGATGGAGCCGGTGACCCATGCCTTCGGCCCCGCGCGCTGGTGGGGCGAGCAGGTCTTCGGCATCGACAATGCGCTGATCGGCGACTGGCCGGTGGTGCGCCTGGTGGACGGCAAGGCGCAGATCGCCGAGTTCCGGTCGGTCCCGGACTGGCTGAAGCGGCACGAGACCTTGCTGCGCAGGCACCTGCAGTCGATGGGGCAGCTGTGGCAGCAGCGCGCAGAGGCCGGCACCGTGCAGACCACCGGCCTTCTGACCCGCGAAGCCGGAGACTGACAGGCCCCGCGCGCTGCGCCTTGACGGATGGGGCCGCCGCCGACCAGCGGCCTGCGGTCACCGCTGCGCCAGAGGCCGGGCGTGGCGGGCAACCCGGTCATCGCAGGCGACGCCCCGTGTCAGGCGGCCCGGAGGTTTAACGCTCGTGCAGGAACAGCATCTGCTCTTCGACCAGATGCAGCTTGGTGATCTCGACCGCCGCCTCGACGTCCCGCGTGGCAATCGCGTTGAACAGCGAGTTGAACCGGGCCTGATAGGCCTGAATGCGTCCGGGCGTCAGGTGCTTGCGCATCAGCGCGGTGCGGAAGCTCTGCCGGCAGACCTCGATGGTCAGCTCGTAGCAGGCTTCGAGCAGGGGGTTGCGCGTGGCCCGCGCGATCGACCGGTAGAACTCTTCCTCACCCCTGATGAACTCGTTGAGGTCGGTGCGCACCGCCTCTATCCGGACCACCACCCGGGCCAGTTCCTCAAGATCCTTGGGCGTCATGTTCATCACCGCAAGGCGGGTCATCTCGGGCTCGATGATCGAACGCACGATCAGGTGGTCCAACGGGCTTGTCCGCTCTCCGATGGAACCCTGCTGCGGGGCCTCGGACCGGTGGGAATGGTAGGTGACAAAGCTGCCGCTGCCCTGCCGCCGCCGGACCATGTCACGGCTTTCGAGCACATCCAGCGCCTCGCGAACGGTGTTGCGCGACACCCCCAGCTCCGAGGCCAGCGCCCGCTCGCTCGGCAGGCGGGAATCGGGCGGATACTCCCCGGACTGGATGCGGACAAGCAGCCGGTCCACCACGATGCGGACCGTTTCCCCGATACTGCTCGGGGCGGCAGAGGCGTTGAGTCTGGTCTGGTTCATCTGTGTTTCCGTCACGGCGATCCCGGCGCGTCTTGCGCCCCGTGGCAGGACGTCCAACCTTGTATTACGCGACAAGCGGCGCTGGATACAAGAAGGCCCCGGCGCGATGCCGGGGCCTGCCAATAGGCTTTGCGGTCAGCTGCGCGCCAGCCCGTCGGGCGTTCTGGCTGCCGCCGGGGCATCGTGGGGCCGCCCGGTCGAACCCGCACCCGGCACGCTGTCCGCATGGGTGTGGACGTCCGGTTCAAGATCCCAGTACAGCTTGTCCAGACCGTCGACCTGGTCGGCATCGTCCACACGCAGTCCGACGGTGGCCTTCAGGATCACCGACAGGACCAGAGCGGTGACAACGCCGGTCCCGACGCAGGTCACGATACCGGCAAGCTGCATAAGCAGGGAAATCTCGCCGTGCTGGAAGGCATAGGCGCCTTCCTCGATGCCCAGGTACCCGCCGCGCGGGGTGCCCGCCTTGAAGATGCCAAGGAAGATCAGGCCCAGCGTGCCCGACCCAAGGAACAGCGGGAACAGCTTGTGCTCGTCGATGCCGCGCTTCAGCGTGAACTCGTAGACCGCGTAGGCGGCAAGCGGCGCGACGAGGCCCAGCAGCAGCGCCTGCCACGGCAGGTAGACGTCGAAGCCCGAGGCCCCGGCCACATAGCCCGCAAGCGGCCCGAGCAGGGTATAGGCATAGTTCTTCGAGGCATAGGCGAGGATCAGTCCGGTGACCGCGCCGCCGGCCCAGACCAGCGCATAGTTGTTCAGCGCGACGCCGACGCTGGTTTCGGCCATGGTCACGCTGAACGCCATGGCTTCGGGATCGAAGAAGAACAGGCAGGACAGGATCACCGGCGGCAGACCCGCGAAAATCATCAGCAGGCCCGGTGCGCAAAGGCCGATGCTGGGCGCCAGATAGGCCGACACGCGCGGATGCGGCTCCATCATGCCGGGGCGCTTGCCAAGCATGGGGGTGAAGACCAGCAGCATGCCCGCCGGGAACATGTAGACGAAACCCACGCCGAAGAAGTCATGAAAGCCCAGGTTGGTCAGCGGCCCGACCGACCCCCATGTGACAAGGCTGAGCGCCGAAGAGACGACGGCGGCAACCACGCAGGTGATGTAATAGGCCGCGGGCTTCATGCGCTCGGCAACCGAGAAATGCAGCAGGACGTTGATGATCCCCGCAAAGACCGCCAGGAAGAAGACGAAGATCTGGAAGGTGTTCAGGCCGGGAAAGATCGCCGGATCGACCCGGTGCGCAAGGCTGTTGGTCATGGCTCCGCCGATCCACCAGTCCTTGATGGAATCCATCAGCGTGCCTTCGACCATGATATAGTACTGCGCGGCCCAGAAGCCGAAACCGATCACGTAGTAGGTGGTGAAGCCCAGGAAGAAGCCCAGGGTCTTTTCGATGGTCGAGTTGAACAGGTTCTTCCGCCGGGTGGTGCCCGCGTCGATCAACAGCAGGCCGATCACGACGAAGATGGCGCCCACGGTCCCAGACGCGTACAGCAGGTTCTGCACGAGCTGGTTGAGCGTCACCTGTTCGGCATAGATAGTGCTAATATCCAGTGACATTAAGTCATCCCTCTTGGTTCTGGTTCTTCTGGGGACACGTGCCGACGCGAAGGCGGGCCAGGGGTCCTGCAAAAGACCATTGTTGGTGTATATTGGACCAATTTGGACCGCTTAGGCCTGTTCGGTCGCGGGTATGATGCAGGAAGAAGGCTTGTGGACCAAAGAGTTTTCTTCATGAGGGGAAATTTTTTTGCCGCGCGGGCATGGTTTTGAACAATTTTCGAACGCGCGGGACAGGGAGTTTTCGGATTTTAGATCTTGTTTTTCAGCGCCTTGCTTTCCATGCCCCCTAAGATGGAGATCCCATTGCGTTGCTTCGGCCGCGTCGCGTCAGGCTGTCTGACAAGGCCGTGTATGGGCCGATGGTTCCAGGTCTGGTCCGTTCAAATAGACCAATAGGCGCGAATCCCGGGCCCGAAACCGGCGTGAACCGCTGGGCCAGAGGGCGGGGCATCAGGGCAAGCGGCCCCAGCTTAACCATTCAGGAAGACAGCCCGGCCCCGCCGGTCCTGCGCGTCAAAAGCGCTGCGGCGGGCGCTGGCTCTACACCTTGCCCCGGCTCGGCTCGCACTTGTGCATCAAAACCCATCCCATAGCCGCTTACCCGCAGATCGTCCTGCGAGGAGAGTGACATTTCTGAATTGCTCATGGGGGAGATCGACGCCTTGGGGCGACACAGATAAATCCGGTAATCAGTCTTATGTAATGTACGGCAAGAGCGCCCCTTCACTGCGCCCTCGATAAACGGCAGCGCATCCGCAGATGCCACCGTAGCCAGGTCCGATCAATCCCGCTCCGACGTGACTTAGCAGCCCGTAGCCGCCTCTCACAGGTCGCAAGAGACCGCTCTTCGTTTGCCAAGTGAAGGACAGGCCCCTCATGACTGAAGCTCCTGATGGGCGGCGCGACGGCCTTGGCGGGCCCATGATCCGATTCCCGCAAATGTCTGGATTGCGGCTTAGAGTTGTCCCGACGGAATCCCTGGCTGGGAAAGGAGTGGAAGGGCCTGAAGGCCCCCATCACCAGGCAGGCCGAAGACGGCATCCTGTCCTGCAGGTCCCCCGCAAGGCCCGGATCAGGAGGCTTGGCGGTGAGGCGACAAGGAAGAAAGACCGCACGGGGCCATCGGGAACAAGTTCCCCGCAGACCTGATCAATTCAGCTCACCGACACCAGACCGCGAGCCTGATGCAAGCACGAATACTTCAAGGACGGTCGAGGGCGCGTCGGATCGCGATTCACCCTTGAACAGCGCTGGCCGATAAACGCGGACCCCACGGGGAGCAGTTTTTCTCGCTGGATTTTTTGGATTTTGGATGCAAGAACGCCCCGACTGATGGGATCAGTCGGGGCGTTCTGGTGTTTTTTGTATAGAGAGATTTGGTTTTTACTAGGTTTGGCGGCGACCTACTCTCCCACGTCTTGAGACGCAGTACCATCGGCGCGGAGGCACTTAACGGCCGGGTTCGGAATGGAGCCGGGTGTTTTGCTCTCGCTATGACCACCAAACCAAGGAAAAACCAAAATGCTGCGCATTTTGCTTTTGCTTGGTATGGTGAGCGGGTGTCAGGGTATCTTGCGCAGCAAGATGTCCCGGGAACCCGCACCCTAGCAAGCTGGGCGCTGATACGCAGCACAATCAACATCGTCGTCTAGGTCATGTACACGTTTTGTGTATGCTTGTTTTCCGTAATAGGTTTGATGCGCTACCGCTTTGCTACTTGAGCGCGGAGGCGTATCCAACCTTGCTGTTACTGGATCAAATCAAGCCTATCGGACCATTAGTACCGGTCAACTGAATGCATTGCTGCACTTACATCTCCGGCCTATCGACGTGGTGGTCTTCCACGGTCCTCAGGGATACCTTGTTTTGAGGGGGGCTTCCCGCTTAGATGCCTTCAGCGGTTATCCTGTCCGTTCATAGCTACCCAGCACTGCCGTTGGCACGACAACTGGTCCACCAGTGGAACGTTCACCCCGGTCCTCTCGTACTAGGGGCAACTCCTCTCAAGTATCCTACACCCACGGCAGATAGGGACCGAACTGTCTCACGACGTTCTAAACCCAGCTCACGTACCTCTTTA
>NZ_JBLXGA010000035.1:0-367 GCF_048261455.1 Devosia sp. | reverse complement strand
GTATGCTTTTGATATCAGTATCAGACCCTGTCTGTTACTGGATCAAATCAAGCCTATCGGACAATTAGTACCGGTCAACTGAACGCATTGCTGCGCTTACATCTCCGGCCTATCGACGTGGTGGTCTACCACGGTCCTCAGGGATACCTTGTTTTGAGGGGGGCTTCCCGCTTAGATGCCTTCAGCGGTTATCCTGTCCGTTCATAGCTACCCAGCACTGCCGTTGGCACGACAACTGGTCCACCAGTGGAACGTTCACCCCGGTCCTCTCGTACTAGGGGCAACTCCTCTCAAGTATCCTACACCCACGGCAGATAGGGACCGAACTGTCTCACGACGTTCTAAACCCAGCTCACGTACCTCTTTA
>NZ_JBLXGA010000034.1:0-16784 GCF_048261455.1 Devosia sp. | reverse complement strand
TGCCCCGACGCGGTTGGTCCGCAGGTAAAATGAGGCTCGCGCCTCGCCGGCCGGCCGGGGTTTTGGGCGTATGGCACGTGAGCCCGGGTGCATCCCGTGCCGCATCGCCGGAGAACCGGGTTTCCGCGATCCCAGGATTGCCCGGCCGATCGTTTTCCCCCACCGCCCGATGCCGGGCGGCGCGTCCTCCCCGCATGGCCAGCATCCTGCCATGCGTGGCGTGATAGCGGCTTGTCCGGCGAACCGGACCATGCCGACGTGCTTTCGGCCTGATGCAAGGCGACCCTCGCATCACCCGGTCTCCCCGCCCCAACCACTCGTCATGATCTCGCTTCGGTGCGCGGACAGGACGAGTATCGCACCGGGTTTGCGGGCGGGGATAAGTTGAAGGTCACGTCGGCTGGATCGCCGGGAGAGGCCCGGCAATGAGGGGGAGAGAGCCGTCGTGTCAGTGACTAGGTGAGCATGATCTCGGGGATCTGGGCCATTGCGACAGCGCGGAGGGCCAGGGCCTCGGTTTCGGGGATCGACCGGTATGGGGCGCGGAGACGGGTGCCGACATTGGCCCAGCCGCCGATGGCCGCGAGAAGCTTGTCGAGCGCGGCGTTGGAATAGCCAGCCTCGGCAAAAGGCATGATGTGGCCGGTGATGAAGGCGCGGAGACGGGTCTCGATCTCCAGCGCGGCCGCGAGATCGGTCGCCATCAGATCGGTCCAGCGCTGGGCACCACGCGGCGACAGACAGGCGACATTGGAGAAGGCGCCCGCCGCGACGCCCTCGCGCTGGCCGGTTGCGAGGTGATGACCCGGCACGAAGACGGCCAGATGAGAGAGATGCTGCCGTGCCTCGGCGAAGAAATCATCGCCCAGCATGGTCAGCTTGGTGGCAACGACGGCCGTGCCATCTGTCGCTATAGCGAGATCCGCGGGTGCGAGAACACGTTTGGCGTGCGGCGGATTGTAGAGCACCAGATCGATGCCCGCAGCGGCTTCGGAGGCGCGGAGCAGGAAGGCGCGCGCCTCGTCGTTCGAGACCGGCCACCAATCGGGCAGGATGACCTGGATGGCGCGCGGCCGCAGCTGCGCAGCCCGCCTGATGCGGGCCAGTTGCAGTATGGGGTCGGTCTGGCTGGCGCCGATCATGAATGCCATGCCGGCGGCGCTGCATTTTCCGGCGAGCAGCGCCTGGATGGCGTCGAACTCGGCTTCGGTCTGGGCGTAAAATTCGCAAGCGGTGCCGTTGGAATAGATGCCATCGACGCCCGCTGCGATCAGGCTGTCGATGGCTTCGGCGAGGCGGGAGAAATCGATGCTGTCGTCGTCTGCAATCGGCAACAGCAGCGAGGCCCAGTTGCCGTGGGGTCGTGCTGTCGCCAATCGAAAACTCCCCTCGTGCGTTGAGCGGTTGCGGCGCCCTCGGATCAGAGGGCGTCGAGGAAGTTGACGCCGGTGAGTTTGCGCTCGGACTTGAGGGCCGCATATTCGGCCTTGAGCTGATCTTCGGCGGCCGCGTCGTAGTAGTTGGTGAACGGCTTGCGGCAATAGCCGGCGTCGGCGCCCTGCCAGGCCATGGTGCGCTTGATGGCGGCGTTGGGGCTGCGCGCCAGGGTGAAGTAGATGATGGCGTTGGCGGTCGCCTGCAACTCTTCAGCATGCTTCAGATCGCCGGCGGCCATGGCCTCCAGCAAGGCGAGATAGACCTCGGGGATGGTGTTGTAGAAGCTGCCGATGATCGCATCGGCACCGAAAGCCATGCCCGACATCGCCATTTCGTCGGCACCCGAGTAGATGACGAAATCGGAGCCGATCTCGGCCTTGATGCGCATGATCTCGGAATGGGTGGGGGCCGTGTACTTGATGCCCTCGACGCCCGGAATTTCGGCGAGACGCTTGATGAGGTCGAAGCCGAAGAGGCCGGCGAGCGGCACATTGTAGGCGCACATGGGCAGGCCCGTGGCCGCCGTGATGTCGCGGTAGTAGCCGACGATCTGGTCGTGGGTGAAGCCCCAGTAAAAAGGCGGCACCGCGGAGAGCGCATCGGCGCCAACCTTTTCGGCGTGGCGCGCCAGATCGGCGGAATGATAGGTGCTGATGGCGCCGACATGGGCGATCACCGGGATGCGCCCCTTTACCTCGTCCACCACCACTTCGAGGACGCGCTTGCGCTCTTCGGGCGACATCATGAAGGCCTCGCCGGTGCTGCCGGCAATGTAGAGGCCATTGACGCCGCGACCGACGAGGAAATCGACGATAGAGCGCATGCGGCCCTCGTCGAAGGCTTCGTCCTGATCGAAGGGCGTGACGAGGGCGGGCAGGACGCCCCCGATTTCAGACAGTTTGCGCGCGGACACGGGGTTGGGCTCCAGGGTTGAAAGTCAGACCGTGGCGGCGCTCTGTTCGGGCGCCACCTCCGGCTCGTCGATGAGATGGCAGGCAGCGAAATGATCGTGGCCGCCGATTTGGTAGCGCTTGAGCGGCGGCTCGACGGACTTGCAGACGTCCTTGGCGTAGCGGCACCGCGGATGGAAGGGGCAGCCGGACGGCGGGTTCACCGGGCTCGGGACGTCGCCCTGGAGCACGATGCGATCCGTCTTCTTGTCGAGATCGGCGACCGGAATGGCCGAAAGCAGTGCCTCGGTATAGGGGTGCAAATTATTGGCGAAGAGATCGTCGGCGCGGCAGAGCTCGACGACGCGGCCCAGATACATCACCGCGACGCGATCGCAGATATATTCGGTGACGCTGAGATCGTGGGTGATGAAGACATAGGTGAGATTGCGCTCATCCTTGAGCTTCATCAGCAGCTGCAGCACCTGCGCCTGGATGGAGACGTCGAGGGCCGAGACCGCTTCGTCGCAGACGATCAGTTCGGGCTCGATGCTCAGCGCACGAGCGATGCCGATGCGCTGGCGCTGGCCGCCGGAAAATTCGTGCGGATAGCGATCCATATACTCGCGGCGCATGTTCACCGCTTCGAGCAGGTCGCCGATGATCTTGCGGCGTTCCTCGCGCGACTTGATGCCGTATTTCTTCAGCGGATCCTCGAGCGAGCCGAAGATGGTGAAGGCCGGATTGAGCGAGGAATGGGGATCCTGAAAGACGATCTGCAAGCGCTTGCGGAAGGGCGTCAGGCCCTCGTTGTCGAGCGTCGTGAGATCGGTTTCCTCGCTTTCGGGGGAGCGATAGGTGATCTCGCCGGCGGTGGGCTGCACCAGTTGCAGGATGGCCTTGCCGAGCGTGGTCTTGCCGCAGCCGCTTTCGCCGACGAGGCCGAGTACCTCGCCGCGGTAGACATCGAGATCGATGCCGTCGACGGCCTTCACATGGCCGACGGTGCGCTTGAAGACGCCGGCCTTGACTGGGAAATGTGCCTTGACCCCGCGCAGGCGCAGGATGACATCGTCAGCTGGCTGCATTGGACAGCTCCTCGTGCCGCCAGCAGCGGACCCGGTGGGTGGACGTCATGAATTCCTCAGGTGGCATCTGCTGGCATTTGTCGATGGCGAAGTCGCAGCGATCGGCGAACTGGCAGCCCTTGGGCCGATCCAGCGGATCGGGGGTGGAGCCGCGGATCGCCGTGATGTCCTGGTTCTTGCCCTTGCCGAGCACCGGGACGGATTCGAGCAGCGCCTTGGTGTAGGGGTGCGAGGGGTTGCGCAGCACCTCATCGACGGTGCCGGCCTCGACGATATTGCCCATGTACATGACGGCGACATCGTCGGCGAGTTCGGCGACGACGCCCATGTCGTGGGTGATGAGCATGATGCCGGTGCCGTGCTCGCGCTTGAGCTTGTCCATCAGTTCGAAGATCTGTGCCTGGATGGTGACGTCGAGCGCGGTGGTGGGCTCGTCGGCGATCAGCACCTTGGGGTTGCAGGCCATGGCCATGGCGATCATGGCGCGCTGGCGCATGCCGCCCGAATAGTGGTGCGGGAAGTCGTTGACGCGCTTTTCGGGCAAGGCGATGCCCATTTCGCTGAGCAGTTCGATCGCCCGCCGGTGCGCGGCGGCACCGGTCATCTTGACGTGGTATTTCAGACTTTCCTTGATCTGGAAGCCGACCGAATAGACCGGGTTGAGGGCGGTCATCGGGTCCTGGAAGATCATGGCGATCTCGGCCCCGCGGATGCGGCGCATTTCGGCGCCGTTGCGCTCGAGGCTATGCAGCGGGATATCGCCGCGCTCGGCGTGATAGACGACCTCGCCGGCTTCGATGCGTGCCAGATCGGGCAGCAGCTGCATGATCGTCGCGGCAGTGACGGACTTGCCGCAGCCGCTTTCGCCGACGATGCAGAGCGTCTTGCCCTTCTTGATGTCGAAGCTGACGCCGTTGAGCGCCTTGTTGCAGCGATTGTTGGTGTAAAAATAGGTCTTCAGGTCGCGCACGCTGATCGCGACATCCTGGGTGGTCTCAGTTGTTGCGGTCATGACGGTCATCCCTGCTGGCTCGGGTCGGTGGCGTCGCGCAGGCCGTCGCCGATGAAATTGACGCTGAGCACGAAGAGCGAAATCACCGTGCCGACGGGCAGCCAGATCCACCAGTTGTTCTGCAGCACCCGCAGGTCCTGCGCGACGTTGAGGATATTGCCCCAGGTCGGGATGGAGAGCGGCACGCCGAGACCGAGGAAGCTCAGGCCGGCCTCCTGCAGGATGAAGGCGGCGGTCGACAGCGTGATGTTGACGACGATGGGGCCGAGCGCATTAGGCAGCATGTGCTTATAGGCGATCAGCGCGCGGCTGAGCCCGAAGCTGCGCAGCGCCAGCACATATTCTTCCTCGCGCAGGCTGAGCATGCGGGCGCGGGACATGCGGTAGAGCCCGCCCCAGCCGGTGAGGGTGAAGATCAGCATCAGGTTGAACAGCGACTGGCCGAGGATCGAGACCAGGAGCAGCACGAGAATGATCTGCGGGAAGGACATGAAAATCTCGGAGACGCGCATGGCGAGCGCATCGAGCCAGCCGCCGACATAGCCGGTGAAGACACCGATGAAGACGCCGACGATGGCGGCGAGGATGGCGCTGCCGAGGCCGACGAGGATGGAGATGCGCCCGCCGTAGAGGACGCGGGAGAAAAGATCGCGCCCGGTGCGGTCGGTGCCGAACCAGTGTTCGAGCGAGGGCGGCTGCAGCATGGCGCGCAGGTTGATCTTGTTGGGATCCCACGAGGTGAGGAGCGGCGCAAAGATCGAAGCGAGGACGATCACCGTGAAAATGGTGAGGCCGATGACCGCGAGGCGGTTGTTGAGGAACTTGTTGACGGCGCGCGAGCCGCCGCGGGAGCGGGCCGTGCCGGCTTCCTCGCGGTCGCGGATCTGGTCGAATTTCGCGTCGCGGGCGGTGCGGCGGAGGGGACGTGCGGGGGGCAAGGTGTTGAGGCTCATGGTCAGCTTCCCAGCCGGACGCGCGGATCGATTAGCGCGGTGAGGATGTCGACGATCAGGCTGGCGATAAGCACGGCCATGACCGAGAGCAGCGCGATGGTCATCACCACCGGATAGTCCTGCGAGCGAACCGAGGAGATGAATTCATTGCCGATGCCGGGCCATTGAAAGACCTGCTCGATGATCACCGAGCCGCCGATGAGCACCGGCAGGCGGAAGCCGATGAGGACGACCACCGGGGTGAGCGCGACGCGGAAGCCGTGCAGCAGGTTGACGCGCCATTCGGGCAGGCCCTTCGAACGCGCGGTCTTGATGAAGTCGCGGCTCAGCGCATCGAGCATCGAGGAGCGGGCGTAGCGCATGACGCCGGCGGTGAGCATGATCGACAGCACCAGCGCCGGCATCACCAGATGCGGCAGCCGGTCCCAGAAGGTGACATAGCCGGGCAGCGAGCGGCCGCCGACGGGCAGCCAGCCGAGATTGAGGCCGAAAATCAGTATGGCGACGAGGCCGAAGAAAAATTCGGGGATGGAGACGCCCAGCATGCCGATGACGGTGAGGACATTGTCGGTCTTGCTGCCGCGCTTCAGGGCGCTGACGATGCCGAGGAGGCTGCCGACGATGGTGGAAATGACCAGCGCGGCGCCCGCGAGTTCGAGCGTTGCCGGCAGGCGCGTGGCGATGATCGAGGAGATCGGCACGCCGCCATTGGTCGAGTAGCCGAAATTGCCCTGGATGAGATTGGTGAACCAGTTCCAGAAGCGGACGTAGAAGGGCTGGCCGAGGCCCAGGGACTCGCGCAGCGCCTCGAGCTGGGCGGGGTCCATGCTGCCCATCGCATCGGGGCTGATCATGTGGGAGACGGCGTCGCCCGGGGTCAGTTCGAGCCCCAAATAGACGAGGAAGCAGATGACGAACGCCATCGGGATGAGGATCAGGGTACGCCTGATAATGTAGGTCAACATGGCGTCAGGCGTATCCCTATCGCGTCAGGAAATCGGGCGGGGCGAACGGCGTGTGCCGCACGCCCCGCTGCAGTCAGATCAGTTGGACGGCTTGGGGAACTGGTTGATCCACAGCATCCGGGTATAGGGGATGTCGATCGGGTGGACGTTCATGAAGTCCAGCGCCTCGAGGCCCGGCACGTCGCCGGCGATCTTGGTGTAGCCGAAGTCGGCACGTCCGGCGGTGGCGTTGACCAGCAGGTTGCCGTCGCCGTCACCGGAGGGACGGGCGATGATCTGTTCGATCTTCGGCGTGCCCTTGTGGTAGCCCTCGAACGGCACCAGCGTGGTGTAATCGTTCATCACGACCTCATCGATCATGAACGGGCCCGAGCCGATCGGCTTCTGCCAGTAGGTGGCTTGCTGCAGATTGATCGGGTCGACATCCTCGAAGTATTTCGCCGGCAGCGGCGCGAACTGCGAGAAGGTCAGCAGGACGTTGGGGTCGACCGAGGCGAAGTCGATGGTGACCGTACTGCCCTCGGTGCTGAGGCCCGAGACGTGCTCGGCGTCACCGGCGAGGAAGGCTTCGGCGCCCTCGATCTTCTTCAGCGTCGCGGCGACGACCGGATTGGTGATCGGGAACTTGATCGCGGTCTCGATCGACCAGGTGACGTCGTCCACGGTGATCGGCTCACCATCGTGCCAGTTGAGGCCGTCCTTCAAGGTGAAGGTGAAGGTGAGCCCGTCGTCGCTGATCTCGTAGGTGTCGGCCATTTCGCCACCGATCGGGGTGAGCGAACCGTCAGCTTCGAGAATTGTGTCGAAGGCGAACTTGTTGTGCACCCAGATGCCCAGGTTCTGCCACGGCACTTCGAAGAACTGGGCCGGGGCGGAGTTCGTGTACATGACCTTCTTACCGTCCGCGTCCGGCTCGATGGTCCAGTTCTCCACACCCCAGTTGTAGTTGTACTGCTCGTTGCCATAGGGGGCGCCATGGCGATCCAGCCGGTCGCTGTCGTAGGTGTACAGCTGCTGGTAGTAGAGCGGGATGATGTAGGCGTTCTCGTTGATGATGCGCTCCATCGCGAAATAGCCTTCGCGCTGGATTTCCGGATCGGGGGTGCTGTTCACCTTGGCGACCAGCTCGTTCATCTCCGGGATATTGGGGATGGTCGGCATCAGGCCGGGGCCGAAGCGGTTGAAATATTCCTGCATGGCGAGCGCGGCGCGGGCGCCATAGAGCATGTCCCAAGTGACGACGGACGGGCCGTTGACCGGGTCCTCGGGCGGAATGGCAATCTGCGCCCCGACATCACCCTCGAGGATGCGGTAGTTCATGTTGATGCCGACATCGCCCAGATAGGCCTGCATGGCGGCCATCAGATCGGCAGTCGCCTGGTCGGAATAGTAGTAGACGACGTCGAGGGTCTGGCTTGAGTCCCAGCCGGCTTCGGCGAGCAGCTCACGCGCCTTGTCGGGATCGAAGGCATAAGGGTTGAGATCGTCGGGCTTGTTGGGGCCATCGGGCAGCAGACCGACGGCGCGGACGGCCTGCCCTTCGAAGATGGTCTCGACGATGGTCTGCATGTCGATGGCGTAGGCGATGGCCTGACGCACCCGCGGATCGGACAGCGGATTTTCGTTGATCGCCTGCGCCGTTGCGGCACCGATCGCCGTGGTCGACATCAGGCCGGCAAGGCCCAATGCCATCATATTTCTCATCAGCATGTTCGTTTCCCTCTTTTGTGAAAGTCCTTGGCAGTGCTGCGCGGGCGACTTGGCCACCCGGCAGGTCGTCGTAATGCGCTCCGTCAGTTGTCGACCGCCTGCAGCTTGGTGTCGGCGTGCGGTGCAGCCGGGTCCGGCGGCGTCAGAACCTGGTTGACGTAGATCGAGTAGTTGCGCGCCAGGTGGGTGGTGAGAATGGCCACGGCGGCCTCGGCATCGCGGGCCATGAGCGCCTGAACCACGCCCTTGTGCTCGTCGTTGGAGCGCCGGTTATGGGCGGTGACGTTGCGCGGATTGGGCCGGGCGCGCATCAGCCCGCCAACGAAGGCGTCATGCAGCGCGATGAAGATCGGGTTGCCCGGCACTTCGGCCAGGGCGCGGTGGAATTCGACGTCGGCATCGCGGAAGCGCGGCAGATCGTCGATGGCGCGATCGGCCCGCTCGATGGCGGCCACCATGCGGCCGATCTGCGCCGGCGTGGCGCTTTCGGCGGCGTAGCGCACGAGACTGGTTTCGAGAAACAGACGGGCCTGCTCCATATGCGCACCGCCCTCGGTGCCGCGGAAGAACAGACGCGACGCATCGGAAATGCTGGAGAGCAGCTGGGTGAGCGTGGGGTAGACGACGCGGGGGCGATGCCCCTTGCGCAGATCGACGAGCCGCATGGCCTCGAGCTGCTTCACCGCCTCGCGGATGGTGGTGCGGCCAACGCCGAAGCGCTCGCACAGGTCCCGCTCCGACGGGAGCATGGCGCCTGCGCCATAAACGCCTTCATGTACCTCTGTCGCGAGGATGCTCGCGATATCCGTCGACCCCAAAAGACCGATCTCCCTCACCGTTCTCCTCGGAACAGGCAACCACAGAACGCAATTTGGTGTCAAACTTGTATGTTTTGGTCGACCAAACCTGTGCAAAGCGTGACTGAAGCTGTTTGGGCTCGCGCTGCGCCGATGCGGCCCGCGCGGCAGATGTCGTAAATTTTTGGAATGGGCTTGCGCCAAAGGGCTGGAATTCCGCATGCTGCGGAAATTCATGCCAGGGTTTGGGTGTATCTGCCGCAATCCCATCACTCCGCCCCAGGCACCTCGTTGACAGCTAAAGATATCTCATTAACATAACAACATAGTTTTTTGGGGTGTCAAGCGACCTTGCGGACACCCGGGTGGGGCAAAAGATGAAACGGGTACTGGTAATCGGGAGTGGTGGCATCGGCCGCCGGCACCTGCGCGGATACCTGGCGACGGGACGCGCTGCGGTCTCGATCGTCGAGCCCGATGACGGGCGTCGGGCCGAGGCCGCGGCAGCTTTCGCGCTCGAAGATGCCTATGCGGCGCTCTCGGACGCCGACCTCAGAAGTTTCGATCTCGCGGTGATCTGTGCGCCGGCCCATCTGCATGTGCCGCTGATGCTGGCTTGCGCCGAGGCGGGGCTTGGTTTCATGGTCGAAAAGCCGCTGGCGGTGACCATGGATGGCGTCGATGCGGCGCTGGCGGTCGTGAGCCAAGCGGGCGTTCTGGCGCGCGTCGGCTATATCCGCCGCGTCGCGCCCGAGGTGCTGGCGCTGAGGGCTCAGGTGCAGGCCGGCGATATCGGCGCGTTGCGGCTGAGCTATATCAACTCGTCGCAGGAGTTTCCCAAGTACCGGCCGGACTTTCAGCGCACCTATTATGCGCGGCCGGAAATGGGCGGCGGGGCGATCCTCGACGCGGCAAGCCACTGGTTCGACCTGCTGGTCTGGCTGATGGGCCGTCCGGTGGAAGTGGGCGCGATGTATGACCGGCTGGTGCTCGAAGGCACCGAGACCGAGGACACCTGCCTCGTGAACATCCGCTTCGAAAGCGGGGCGATGGCCAATGTGACGATCAACCAGTTCCAAAAGCCCAATACCAACCGCGCCGAGTTCATCGGCACGGACGGCAACCTCGTGCTCGAGCATTCGGTGTTGAGCCTTGCCGATGACGACAGTGGCACACCCCGGCAGACGCATGACCATATGGCTGGCCTGGTGCCGATGGAGGCGCATCAGGCGCGGTTCGCGATCCAGGCCAATGCGCTGCTCGATGCCCTCGAGGGCAAGCTATGCCATCTGGCAACGCTGGAGGAGGCGCGGCAGAATCTCGCCATCGCGCTGGCGGCCAAGCGCAGCTGGACCGAGCGCACAATCGTCACCCTGAACGCGTGAGGCCAAGCGATGTTTGCCCTTAATGGACGCAATGTGCTGGTGACCGGAGGTGCGGGCTATCTCGGCACGCCAGTGTGCCTGTTGCTGAAGGCGCAGGGCGCCAATGTGATTATCGCCGACCGCGATGCGGACCGGCTGGACGCAACACAGAAGGCCGTTGCCGCGGCACCGGGGGCTGGCAGCGTGGCCAGCCTGCCGCTCGATATGGCGGACGAGGGCTCGATCCTGCAGTGCGTTGCGGCGGCTGAGGCGGCGTTCGGCGGGTTGCACGGGCTGGTGGTCGCGACGGCGTTCAACTCCGGCAAGAGCTTCGATGCGCTCGACGCGGAGACCTTCGATTTCGCCAACCAGATCAATCTGATCGGCAGCTTTATTCTCGGGCGCGCCGCGGCCGAGGCGATGGGGAGCGGCGGGTCGATCGTTTATTACTCATCGATGTATGGCGTCGTGTCGCCCAATCCGGGCGACTATCCCGACGGCATGGCCCCGAACGCCATCGAGTATGGGGTGGGCAAGGCCGGGCTGAACCAGATGGTGCGCTACATGGCCGGGCACTACGGGCGCCGCAATATTCGGGTCAACGCGCTGTTTCCCGGGCCGTTTCCGCACGCCGCGGTAGAGAAGTCATTTCCGGAGTTCGTGGCCGGGCTCGCCGAGCGAACGATGCTCGGCCGGATCGGGCGGCAGGACGAGACCGCCGGCGCCGCCGTGTTCCTGATTTCAGATGCCGCGAGCTATATCACCGGCCAGCTGCTGGGCGTCGACGGCGGGTGGACCGCATGGTGAGGACCCTATGACATTTCCGCTTGGAGACGGCCCGATCAAGCTCGCCATGCTGGGCATGGTGGAGGGCAATGGACATCCCTATTCCTGGTCGATGATCATCAACGGGCGCTATGACGCCGACGCGCTGGCGAAGTGCCCCTACCCCGCGATCATCGACTATGTCGGCAAGCAGCCGGCAGACACGCTGGGCATTCCCGGCGTCGAGGTGACGCATGTGTGGACTGACGATCCGGCCGAGGCGCCGCAGGTTGCCGCCGTGGCACAGATCGCCAATGTGGTGGCGGCGCCCGAGGACGTGATCTCCGAGGTCGATGCGGTGGTGATCGCCACCGACAAGGGGTTCGAGCATGTCGAGCGGGCGCGGCCCTTCGTCGAGGCGGGGCTGCCGGTGTTCGTCGACAAGCCGCTGTGCGACAACCGCGAAGACCTCGCGACCTTCACCCGCTGGATCGGAGCGCGGCGGCCGATCATTTCGTCGTCGGGGATGCGCTTTGCCAAGGAGTTCGCGCCCTATCACGGCGCAACGCACGAGTTCGGCGCGCTGCGCACCGTGTTCGTCACCATGGCGAAGAAGTGGGAGACCTACGGCATCCATGCGCTCGAATCGATCTATCCGATCGTCGGGCCGGGCTTCGTTTCGGTGCGCAACACCGGCAGTTCCGAACGCAATGTGGTGCATCTCAAGCACAGCAAGGGGATCGACGTGGTGATCACGACGACTGCCGACCAGATCGGCGGCTCGGGTTTCGTGACGCTGGCGGGGACGCATGGCGGGACGACGCTGCGCAGCCTCGACACGTTCACCGCCTTCAAGGCGCAACTCGAAAGCTATGTCGGGTTTTTGCGCACCGGGGTGCCGCCGGTGCCCTTCGCGCAGACGAAAGAACTGATGCAATTGCTGATCGCGGGAATCGAAAGCCGCGAGGCGGGCGGCACGGAGATCCTGCTGTCGACCTTCGGAGACTGAGTTATGAGCGTGTTGGACAGCTTTTCGCTGGCAGGGAAAGTCGTGGTGGTGACCGGCGGCGCGGGGCTTTACGGCCGGCAGATCGTTGCGGCGGTGGCGGGCGGCGGCGGCAAGGTGTTCATCGCGGCGCGCGACCAGACGAAGCTCGAAGCGGTCGCGGCGGAGGAGCGCGCGGCGGGCCATGACGTGACGGCGCTGGCGCTCGATCTCGATGCGGACGCCTCCATCGAGGCGCTGCATGCGACGGTGATCGAAGCGGCCGGACGCTGCGACGTCCTCGTCAACAATGCGGTGACGCGCTCGGCGATTTCGGGCTGGGACCACAAGCTCGAGGATTATGACCGGAGCCTCAGGGTCAATGCCTCGGCGCTGTTCAAGATCACGTCGCTGTTCGGCAAGAGCATGGCGGCGCAAAAGAGCGGCTCGATCATCAATATCGGCTCGATGATGGGCATGGTGGGGCTGGAGATGGCCAACTATGACGGCACCGAGATGATGCCGGATCCCTCGCCGATCTATCACTATGAAAAGGGCGGGATGCTGAATTTCACCCGCTGGGCCGCGAGCATTCTGGGCAAGGACAATGTGCGGGTAAACTGCCTGTCGCCCGGAGGGCTTTACAGCGGCCAGCCGGAGCGTTTCGTCCAGAATTATTCCGACCGGACGCAATTGGGCCGGATGGCCAATGACACCGACCTGATGGGCGCCATCATCTTTCTCGCCTCGGACGCCTCCGCCTATGTGACCGGCACGAACATCCCGGTCGATGGCGGCTACACCGCAAAA
The DNA here is from genome assembly GCF_048261455.1 of Devosia sp. Taxonomy (GTDB): domain Bacteria; phylum Pseudomonadota; class Alphaproteobacteria; order Rhizobiales; family Devosiaceae; genus Devosia_A. Next base: position 4,008 of record NZ_JBLXGA010000034.1, on the reverse strand, counting down.
TAACAGAGCACTGAGATCATGCCAGACGCACAGCCTTACGCCGCCGGACCCGCCACCCAGTACAAGATGCGGCCCAGCCGCGTGTTGCGCACCATCGCCGCCGGGGGCGTGGCGCGGGTACTGAAACTCAATACGTCGGACGCCAAGGTGGCGGAGATTTTCGCCCAGGCGCAGCCCGATGCGCTGTGGCTGTGCCAGGAGCACACGACGGCGAGCCTCGAGGCGATCGAGCATCAGATCCGCGCGGCCAAGGCGTCGGATGTCGATACGCTGGTGCGGGTCGCGCGCGGCAGCTATTCGGATTACGTGCGGCCGCTCGAAGCAGACGCGACGGGACTTATCGTGCCGCATGTGATGGGCGCGGCCGACGCGCGGGCGGTGCGCGACATGACCAAATTCATGCCGCTGGGGCGCCGCGCCATCGACGGCGGCAATAATGACGCGATGTATACCCGCGTCGGGATGCTCGACTATATCGCGGCGGCCAATACCGAGCGGTTTGTGCTGCACCAGATCGAGGACCCCGAGGCGCTGGACGAGATCGAGGCGATGGCCGAGATCGAGGGCGTCGATGGGCTGTTCTTCGGGCCGGGCGACTATTCGATGCGGCTCGGCATTCCCGGCCAGATCCAGGACCCGCAGATCGTCAAGGTGCGCGAGCGCGTGGCCGAAGTGGCGCGGCGGCACGGCAAGATTGCCGCGACGGTGGCCGGCAAGGCGAATGTGAAAGACTATGTGTCGATGGGCTACAACCTGCTCAATATCGGCGCCGACGTGATTGCGCTCGCAAGCTACGCCGATGATGCGCTGTCGGCGTTCGACGAGATCGGGCGCTGAGCCGATGATCAACCTAAATTCGCTGCGCCACACGCTGATCGATGGGCGGACCAAGGGGATTCCTGGAACGACTGCGCCGTTTCCGCTGCACGAGATCGGACAGAAGGGCTGGAACGTCCTCGCCGAAGATCTGCCGCTGCCACTGATGGTGCTCAGACGCAGCGCGCTCGACCACAATGCCAGGGTGTTCGGGGAGTATCTGACCAGCCACGGGCTGTCGTTTGCGCCGCATGGCAAGACGACGATGAGCCCGCAGATTTTCGACGAACAGCTGCACAATGGCGCCTGGGGGATGACCGCGGCGACGGTGAACCAGGTGCAGGTGATGCGGCACTATGGCGTCGAGCGGATCCTGATGGCCAACCAGCTGCTGGGCAAGGCGCATGTGGCGAGCGTCGTCGAGATGCTGGATGCGGATCCGGCGTTCGACTTCATGTTCTTTCTCGATTCCGCCGCGCAGCTCGACAATATCGTGCGGCACCTGGGTGAAACCCGCCCTGCCCGACCGCTGAAGGCGCTGATCGAGATCGGCGTCGCGGGTGGGCGGACCGGGTTGCGGACGCGCGAAGAGGCGTTGGACCTCGCCGAAAAGCTGGCGGCGACCGACCCGTCGCTGGTGAAGTTCGCAGGGTTCGCGACCTTCGAAGGCGTGATCCCCGGGCTCGCCGACAACCCGATGCTGGTCGACGAGCTGGCGCAGTTCATCGTCGAGACGGCGGCGGCGCTGCCAGAGACGCTTTATGCCGGGCTCGACGAGTTCATCCTGAGCGGTGGCGGCTCGTCGCATTTCGACATCATCGCCGACCGGTTCGTGACGCTGGAGCTTCCTATTCCGGTGCGCGTCGTGCTGCGCTCGGGCTGCTATGTGACCAATGACGAGGGGTCGTACAAGGCGGCGCAGGACCAGGCCAAGGCCGACCCGCGGCGCTCGTGGAAATCGGACCTCGAGCCGGCGCTCGAGGCCTGGGCCTATGTGCAGTCGCTGCCCGAGCCGGGGCTGGCGTTTTTGTCGATGGGGAAGCGCGACGTGCCCTATGACTCCGGGCTGCCCAAGCCGATCAAGCGCTACCGGCCGGGGGTCGGCATGCTGCCGGTCGGGACCGCCGAGGTGTTCGCGACCAACGACCAGCATGGCTATGTGCGGCTCGGCGAAGATGCCGACTGGCAGATCGGCGACCTCGTGGGCAGCGCGGTCTCGCACCCCTGCACCGCCTTCGACAAATGGCGGCTGCTGCCGGTGGTCGACGACGACTACACCGTCATCGACGGCATGATGACCTTCTTCTGAGTTCGGGCGCCACGACGATGACCAAGACCATTCTGTTCGGCGGGCTCTACCATGAGACCCACACGTTTCTGGCGCAGAAGACCGGGCTCAAGCAGTTCGAGGTCAGCGGCATAAATCTCGGCGCCGACGTGGTGGAGAAGAACCGCGGCAATGGCTCGCCGAGCGCCGGGTTCATTGACCATGCGGAGCGGGAAGGCTGGCGCATCGTCCCGACGATCCAGCTCAGCGCCAACCCGGCCGGCAAGGTGACGGACGAGGTGGTGGTGCTGTTTCTCAGCCATTTCCTCGACGGGCTCGACCGCCATATGGCCGAGATCGACGGCATCTACCTGGTGCTGCACGGGGCGATGGTGAGCGAGAGTTCGGACGACGTCGAGGGACTGGTGCTGAAGACCATCCGCGAGCGGCTGGTGGCGGCGGGTCGCGGAGACCTCCCTGTCGCCGCGGTGCTGGACCTCCATGGCAATATCTCTGAGGAGATGGTCGAGAACGCCACGGTGCTGCGCGCCTATCGCGAGAACCCGCATACCGATGCCTATGAGGCGGCGGTGGCGACGGCGGAGCTGCTGGGCGTGGCGCTCGAGGAGCCCGGGCTGAAGCAGGTGCACCGGGCGACGCAGTATGTGCTGCCGCCGACCGGAGTCGGCACCGCCGACAAGCCGATGAAGAGCGTTCTGGCGGCAGCGCGGGCGATCGAAGCGAAGGATCCCGATATCCTCTCGATCAGCGTGATGGCGGGCTATGCCTATTCCGACATCGCAATCTGCGGCTTCAGCCTCAATTGCCTCACCCGCGGTTCGACCAATGCCGCGGCGGCGCATCTCGACGATCTGGTGAAGGTTCTGGAAGCCGATATCGGCTCGGGCTATCCGCATGAGGACAGCCTCGATGCGGCGCTCAGCAAGGCCGACGCGCTGCCACCGGGCAAAGGGCCGGTGCTGCTGATCGAGGCGGCCGACAATATCGGCGGCGGCACGCCCGGCGATGCGACGGGGCTGTTGGCGCCACTGCTGGCGGCGGGCCGGACCGGCGTCCTTGCGGCGATCGCCGATGGCGAGGCTGTCGCGGCGTGCTTCGAAGTCGGGGTCGGCGCAACGGTGCGCCTCAGCATCGGCGGCAAGACGGACGCGCATCACGGCGCCCCGATGCCGTTCGAGGGCGTGGTGAAGTCGCTCAGCGACGGGGTGTTCGAGCTCGAGAACAAGCATTCGCACATGGCCTCGATGGGCGGCACGACCTATCGCATGGGGCGCTGCGCGGTGGTGGAGAACGCCCAGGCCAAAATCCTGCTTTCAGAGCGGAAGACGGCGCCGATGGACCTCGGCCAGTATCATTCGCAGGGGCTGCGACCCGAGGACGCCAGCTATGTGGTGATCAAGGCGGCGGTGTCGCACCGCGCCGCCTATGACCCGATCCAGCGCGCGAGTTTCAATGTCGACAGCCCAGGGCTGTGCACCAGTGACCTGACCCGGCTGCCCTATACCAAGCTGCGCGGCAAGACGATCGCGCTCGACTGACCGCGCCTAGGCGCGCAAGCGGCGGGAGGCCGGAATGCGTCTGCTCGAAACCGGAACGCTGTGGGCCAACCCCGATCCGCTGCTGGTCAGCCGGCAGGCGGTGTTTCCAGGGCTAACGCGGCGCAGTGACGGCACGATCGTCGCGCTATTCTCGATCGGCCAGGCGTTCGACGCCGCCGACATGCGCGCCTATGTGGCGCTGAGCGCTGACGACGGGCGCAGCTGGACGGTGCCGCACAGGTTGCATGCGGCCGAGTGCGACCCGCCGGAATCCGAAAGCTTCAAGCCGCTGGCGCTCGCGGACGGGAGCCTGTTGGCGACCGGCTATACGTTTGTCCGGCCCGGCCCGCTAGTGCCGATCGTGGA
>NZ_JBLXGA010000033.1:0-18064 GCF_048261455.1 Devosia sp. | reverse complement strand
GCATTGGGCTCGGTCACCTCGGCTGTCGGCGCCTACCTCAGCTTTTTCATAGACGGCGCCACCGGCGGGGTCATCGTCTCCCTACAGACGGCAGTATTCCTGCTCGCCTTTTTCTTTGCTCCCAAACACGGGCGCATCGCCTCGCGACGCCGGGCCCTGCGCGAAGGTGGTCTCAGCTGATGGACAGCGTCATCACCTTTTTCGCCGAGCCCCTCAGCTACGAGTTCATGCAGCGCGCAGTGCTCGTTTCTATCCTCGTCGGCGCCGTCTCTGCCGTGTTGAGCTGTCTGCTGGTCCTCAAGGGCTGGTCGCTGATGGGCGACGCCATCTCGCATGCTGTGCTGCCCGGCATCGTCCTCGCCTATGTGGTGGGACTGCCCATTGCCATCGGCGCCTTCGTCGCGGGCCTCTTCGCCGCGGTCAGCACCGGCTATCTCAAGGACAACAGCCGGATCAAGGAAGACACCGCCATGGGAATCGTCTTCACCGGCATGTTCGCTGTGGGCCTCGTGCTGTTCAGCCGCATCGAGACCGAGCAGCATCTCAACCACATCCTGTTCGGTGATGTGCTGGGGATCAGCTGGGGCGACCTCATCGAAACCGCCATTATCGCGGTGGGTACCCTGGCGATCGTTCTCGTCAAGCGGCGCGACTTCCTGCTCTATGCGTTCGATCCGCAACATGCGCGCGCCATCGGGCTGCGGGTTGGCCTGCTGCACTACGGGCTGCTCGCCATGCTGTCGATCACGATCGTCGCGTCGCTCCAGGCTGTGGGGATCATCCTCGTCGTCGCCATGCTGATCGCCCCGGGGGCCATCGGATTCCTGCTGTCGCGCCGCTTCGACACCATGCTGTTGATCGCAGTTTCCGTCGCCATCAGCTCGGGCGTGCTCGGCACGGTGATAAGCTACTGGATCAACGGCAGCACCGGACCCTCGATCGTCCTGATCCAGGCTGCCGTGTTCCTGATGGCCCTGCTCTTCGCCCCCGGCCGCGGGATATTGCGGCGGCGAGTAGCGCCGTCAGAAGCCGTCTGAGGAACTGCCTCTGGCTCTCGGCCGCGAGGGTTAGCTCCGGATTGGCGCGCTCGAGACGACGGTCTTGGCCAGCTGCTGTTCGCGCAGCCAGATGTAGAGGCCGGAACCGATGACGATCGGCGCACCGATGAACACCCAGACGTCGGGTGGCTCGTTGAAGATCAGCCAGCTCGACAGCGACAAATAGATGATCAGCGAATAGTTGAACGGCGCCAGCACCGAGGCGGGCGCCAGCCGATGCGCCACGGTCAGCACCTGGTGGCCGACCAGTGCCGCGGTCCCGATCAGGAAGAACGGGATCCACTGCGACAGGCCCTCGGGCCACACCCAGCCACCGAAGGCCAGGGCGATCGGCACCATGAACAGGGTCGAAACGCCAGCGGCGTAGAACTGCTGGGTCAGCGTGCCATCGACACCCGCCAGCATCCGGGTCAAGAGCAGATAAAATGCGTTGAACAGCACGCAGAGCAGCGAGATGAACACTGCCGGGTGGAACTCGGCCGTGCCCGGCTGCACGATGATGATGACGCCGACGAAGCCGACAATGATCGCCAGCCAGCGCCGCCAGCCGACCTTCTCGCCGAGGATCGGGATCGACAGGGCGCACAGGATCAACGGCATGGTGAAGTTGATCGATGCCGTCACGGTCAGCGGGATGTAGGTGATGGCGATGAAATTGGCGATGGTCGAGCCGAGAAGGCACAGCGCCCGCAGGATTTCCAGCAGCGGCCGTCGCGTGGTGACCAGCGCCACAGGCCCCTCGCGCGGCGCGAAAAGGGCCATGACCAGCACGAACTGGCCGGTATAGCGCACCAGCACCACTTCCATGGTCGGCAGGCCGCTGAGGGTCAGCCACTTGGCGCAGCTGTCGATCACCGAAAAGCAGAAATAGCCGAACAGCACGAGCCCGATGCCGAGCAGTCGCTTGTCCTCGATCGGCTTGATCACGGCCACCATCTCAATCCACCACCTGGGCCAGTTGCACCGGCTTTTTCAGCTGGCGCTCGCGCAGCCAGATATAGAGCCCGGAGCCAATAATGATCGGCGCACCAAGATAGAACCACATGTCGGGCGGTTCGTTGAACACCACCCAGCTCGCCATGGCGAGCAGCAGCAGCTCGGAATAGCTGAAGGGGGCGAGCACCGAGGGCGAGGCATAGCGCAGCGCGATGGAATTGAGCTGATGCGCGATCATGCCGACAACGCCGGCAAGACAGAAGGCGATCCAGGTCGGGCCGTCACTGGGCCAGACCCAGCCGTTGAAGGCGAAAGGCGCAATGCAGGTGACGGCGATTAGTCCGGCATACACCTGCTGCGTCGCCGGGGAATCCACACCGGCCAGCTTGCGCGTGAAGATCGTGTAGAGCGCTGCCGCAAGGGCCCCCGCCAGACAGAGGAGCGACGCGGGATGGAAGGCTTCGGTGCCCGGGCGAATGATGATCAGGATGCCGATGAACCCGGTCCCAACGGCGGCCCAGCGGCGCCAGCCGACCTTTTCGCCGAGCATCGGCCCCGACAAAGCGGTGACCATCAGCGGCATGGTGAAGAGCAGCGCACCTGTCACGGTGAGAGGCAGAAAGCGCATGGCGAAGAAATTGGCCAATGTCACCGCCAGCAGCGACAGGCCGCGCAGCACTTCGAGCTTCCAGTTGTTGGAGCGGAACAGGCCGCGCTGCATCGGCAGGAAGAGCGCGATGGTCAGCGCCACGTGCACGCCGTAGCGCACGAAGACGATCTCGGTCGTCGGCAGGCCTGCGACGGCCATGTATTTGGCGGAGCTGTCGAGCGTGGCGAAGAACAGCTGGGCGAACAGCAGAATGCCGATACCGAGGTTCCTGCGCTCCTCGACGGGCGCAATCGTGCTGGCCATGACCTGGATCCGAAGCCGCTTTGGGCGGCGAGTGAGGGAACCTCAGACAAGCGGGTCGGCGCCCGCGCTGTCAATGGCAGCGCGGGCGCAATCCGTTCGGCAGGTCATTGAAGTGACCCCAGACGAAAGCCAGCCCTGGGGTCAGTACGTCTGGCGCAAGTGGCCAATCTTCAGACTGTCGGCCAGCGCGGTGCGCGATACGACCGCGCCGAGTCGCGGGGTGAAGCTGAGCTCCACCTCACGGCCCGGCAAGAGGGTGATCGCGTTATCGGAGAAATAGCCCGGCACATCGACTGTTGCGGTGACGAACAGCGCCGGCTTGTCGGCGCTGAGGACGAGCACAGGTGCCTCCTCGGTGCCCGACCACGTCGCCGTCACTTCCGCCTCGGCAAGGTCATAGGCCTTGTAGGCTTTGGGGAAATAGTCGTTGGCACCCAACCCTCTGCCCTCGGCGTCCGTCCAGCTGAAATAGAGGAACTCGTTGGCTTGGAGATCGGCGATCTTCAGACGCGTCAGCTCCACCGCGCCGTCGGGTGAGGTTTCGCCACTCGGAGACGCCACTACGCGGGTCGCGCCAGTCAACGCGTCGACGGCCAACACTTCCAGCGTAATTGATGCAGCCGCGGCGGTATCATTGATGGCGCGGAACAGCAGGCTGTCGTCTTCGGGCACGACCACGACATTGATCGGGGCAAAGAAGCGCTTGGCCATATAGTGCAGCAGCTTCCACTGGCCGCCGTAGTCGAGGCTCGACCAGCTTGCGACGGGATAGGTGTCGTTGATCTGCCAGTAGAGCGTGCCCATGCAGCGCGGCCGCGTGGAACGCCAGTATTCGATGGCGGTCTTGATGGCGAGGCCCTGCTGCACCTGGCTCAGGAACACCATCTGCTCGAAGTTCCTGGGGAAGCGGAAATAGCGCGTCATGGTTTCGACGATGCGCGTATTGCCGCCGACGTTGCGCTGATGCGCCTCCATCACCGGAGCCGAGGGATTGCGGTCGCCGGGCCCGGTGAAGCTTTCGATGACATTCATCGAGGTGAAGCTCTGAAATCCGAACTCGGAGGCAAAGCGCGGGTTGATGTCGCGATAGGCCGAAAAATCCTTGGCCGAGTGCCAGACGTCCCAGTAGTGGGAATCGCCGCGGGTATCGAGGTGCCAGCCATCGGCGAAGTCGAGATAGCCGAGCGAGGGCGAGGACGGCCAGAAGCGGCGCGCCGGATCCTCGGTCTCGACGATCAGGTGGAGCATCGAGTTCAGCCGGTCATAGTTCGCCACATAGCGCTCCGGCTGCGCCTTGGTCTCGGGATACCAGCCGAGCGAGCCGATGACCTCGTTGTCGCCGCACCACAGCGCCAGCGAGGCATGGTGGCTGAGCCGGCGCACCTGCTGCGTGATCTCGGTCGCGACGTCGTCCAGGAATTCGCGGTTCGAGGGGTAGCTCATGCACGAGAACATGAAATCCTGCCAGACCAGCAGGCCCAGTTCGTCGCACAGCTCGTAGAAGTAATCGGGCTCATATTGCCCGCCGCCCCAGACGCGGATCATGTTCATGTTGACCGCGGCGGCGCTCTCGAGCAGGTCGCGAACCACCTCTTCGGTGATGCGTGACGGTATCGCGTCGGCCGGGATCCAGTTGGCGCCAAAGGCGAAGATATCGCGGCCGTTGATACGGCACTTGAAATTGTGGTCGATGTCGTCGGGCTCGACGATCCACTCCAATTTGCGCAGGCCAATCCTGCGCGTCGTCACCTCGCCATCCATGGTGGTGACCAGAGGATAGAGCGTCTGCGCGCCCTGCCCGTTCGGCCACCACAGGTCTGGTTCGGCAATGGTGATCGTGTGGGTAAAGCTGTTCTCGCCGGCCCGCACGGCGACCGTCTCGGCGATGGTCTGGCCATCGATCTCGTGGCGCAGCGCCACCTCGCCATCGGCAAAGGCAAAAAGCCGGGTCGTGATGGTCAGCTCGACCTTATCCGCCTCGTGCTTCTGGTCGACCTGCACGCTCTCCTGGCGCGCCAACCGGTGGCGGCGCAGCGCCATGCGGCCATAGACGCCGGTCGGCATCAGCCGGATGCCCCAGTCCCAACCGGCATGGCAGGCGGTCTTGCGCACGAAGTTGAGGTGCACACCGTCGAGCCCGTTCGACAGGTAGTTGTAGGTGAAGGGGATCGGGAAGGGATGCGCGTCGGCCCGCGCCTTGGCCACATCCTTGGCGACGGCAAATTCGAAGCGCAGCGTATTGGTGCCCTCGCGCAGCTTGCCGGTAACGTCGATGTCGTAGCGGATGAACTGGTTCTGCGTTTCGGCAATCGGCGCATCGTTCAGAAACACCGTGGCGATCGTGTCGATGTTTTCGAGCGTCAGCGTCAGATAGCCGGCGATGTCCTCGGCGCTCGCGGTGAAGCTGCGCTCCATGGTCCAGGGGGTGTGATGCACCCACAGCGCGTCTTTCTCGTTCTCGCCGAAATAGGGATCGGGGATTTCGTCGGCGTCGAGCAGCGCGGTGTGCACATCGCCGGGCAGCGTGATTGGCAGGTCAAGCGCACGGCTCGGCGAGGTCAGCCGGAACGGCCCGGCGAGGTTCAGTTCGCCATAGCTGTTGGACGCGGAAAGCGTTTCGGTGGCGGGCTGGGTCATGGATGGTCCTCGTCGTCCGGCTGGTGCCTAGGGTGAAATCGATTTCAGCCGATGCGGCGTTCTAGCGAGGGCGCCCGCGGCTGCCAATGGCGGATTCACACAGTCTTTGACAGCCATGGCTACCGGGTGTAGCCATCAAGGCTAATGGTATTAGCTAAGGTCTGATTGATGACGACGTCCAGCGCATTTCCACCGAGGTCAGTGACGGTGCTGCTGAGGCTTGAAGGCCTCGCCGCGCTGGTGGCCACCGTCATCGCCTATCAGATGCTCGGCGGGAACTGGTGGCTGTTCGCCGCCCTGCTCCTCGCGCCGGACCTGTCGATGTTCGGTGGGTTGGCCGGCCCGCGTCGCGGAGCCCAGATTTATAATCTCGCCCATACCTGGCTCGTCCCGGCTGGCCTCGCCGGCATCGGGCTTGTCACGAACCTGCCGCTGCTCCTGCAGCTCGCCTGTGTCTGGGGCGCACATATCGGCATGGACCGGGCGCTCGGCTATGGCCTCAAATATCCCGAGGGCTTTGACCACACCCATCTTGGTCTCATCGGCAAGTCGGCGAAGGCTGCGCGCAATGCCGACCCCCGCTAAGACATCGGCCGACCGGATCGTCGGCATCGCGCGCGCTCTCGTCGAGACGTCGGGGCCCGAGGCTTTGACCATGGGCGCCGTCGCCAGCGAGGCTGGCGTCAAACCGCCCTCGCTCTACAAGCATTTCGCTGATCGTGCGGCGCTGCTCAAGGCGGTAGAGATCGCGATCATGCAGGACCTCGAAAGCACGCTACGACGGGAAAACGAGGGCCCAACCCCGCCGGCGCGGCTCGCCAGCCTGGCGGCGTCCTATCGGCGTTTCGCCAAGGCGGCACCGAACCGTTATCGCGCCATCTATAGCGGCGAAGCCTTCACCGACCCCGAGATCCGCGAGGTCTGCCTGTTCGCGGCGCAACCCCTGTTCGAGGCGTTGCGTGCGGCGGGTGTGGCGGAGGCGCGGGTGCTGCCGCTGGCCCGCACCTTCACCGCGTTCCTCCACGGCTTCGTGCTGATGGAAATCGGCAACGCCTTCAACCTTGGCGGCAGCGTCGACGAGGCCTTCGAGAGCGGCCTCGCCACGCTGTTGCGCGACCTGTAGCGGCTATTCCGCCGCTTCATCCACGTTGTCCTGCAAAAAGCCGCCCGACTGGCGGTTCCACAGGCTGGCATAGGTGCCGCCCTGCTCGAGCAGTTCGGCATGGCTGCCCTGCTCGATAATCTGCCCCTTGTCGAGGACGATCAGCCGGTCCATCGCAGCGATGGTCGAGAGCCGGTGAGCGATGGCGATCACCGTCTTGCCCTGCATCAGCCGGTCGAGCTGGCTCTGGATCGCCGCCTCGACCTCGCTGTCGAGGGCCGAGGTGGCCTCGTCGAGCACCAGGATCGGCGCATCCTTCAGCAGCACACGGGCGATGGCGATACGCTGGCGCTGGCCACCGGAGAGCTTTACGCCGCGCTCGCCCACATGGGCATCGAACCCCGTCCGGCCTTCGCGGTCGGCGAGCGTATCGATGAACAGGTCAGCCTCGGCCAGCCGCGCCGCTTCGCGCATCTGCTCTTCCGTCGCATCGGGACGGCCATACATGATGTTCTCGCGCACCGAGCGATGCAGCAGCGAGGTATCCTGCGTGACAACGCCGATCTGGGCGCGCAGTGTATCCTGCTGCACCTGCGCGATGTCCTTGCCGTCGATGGTGATCGTCCCGCCCTCGCGGTCGTAGAACCGCAGCAGCAGGTTGACGATGGTCGACTTGCCGGCACCCGAGCGCCCGACCAGACCGATCTTCTCGCCAGGCCGGATGTGCAAGTCGAGGTGGTCGATCACCCCCTTGTCCTTGCCATAATGGAAGCTGACGTCGTTGAAGCGCACGTCACCCTGCACCTCACCGAGCGGCTTGGCATCGGGCACGTCGGCAACCACGCGCGGCAGCGAGATGGAGTTGATGCCATCGCGTACGACGCCGAGGTTTTCGAACAGCGCCGACATTTCCCACATCACCCACTGGCTCATGCCCTGCAGGCGCAGCACCAGACCGGCGCCGATCGCCACCGTGCCGGCTGTCGCATTGCCGTTCAGCCACTGCGCGATGGCGATGCCGACCACCGCGGCGAGCAGCAGGTAGTTCATGGCGCTGATCGTGATCTGCAGGATCGAGACCATGCGCATCTGCCGGTGCACGGTGCCCATGAACTGATCCATGGCCTCGTGCGCATAGGATTCCTCGCGACGCGAATGCGAGAACAGCTTTACCGTGGCGATATTGGTGTAGCTGTCGACGATCCGGCCGGTCATCATCGAGCGCGCGTCGGCCTGCATTTCGGAGATCTTGCCAAGCCGCGGGATGTAGTACCACAGCAGCACGGAATAGGCCGCGAGCCAGACGACGAAGGGTACGGCCATCCAGGCGTCCGAGAACAGTGCCAGGAGCAGCGCGCCGGCGAAGTAGACGACCACATAGACGGTGACGTCGAGCAGTTTCATCACCACTTCGCGCAACGCGAGCGCCGTCTGCATCAGCTTGGCGCCGATGCGGCCGGCAAACTCGTCCTGGAAGTAGCTCATCGACTGCCGGATCAGGTAGCGATGCGCCAGCCAGCGGATGCGCTGCGGGAAATTGCCCAGCAGCGTCTGGTGGATGATGAAGGTGTCGACGAATTGCAGCGCCGGCAGCACGCCGATGAGCACGATGCCCATCAGCCACAGCTTCCAGCCTTCGGTTTCGAGGAAGGTTGCGCGGTCGGCATTGCTCAGCCAGTCGACGACCGAGCCGAGAAAACCGAACAGCATGACTTCGCCGAGCGCGATAAGCGCACCGAGTACCGCCATGGCCAGCAGCCAGCGCTTTGCCCCTTTGGAGTAGTGCAAGGCAAAGGCCAGCATGCCCTGAGGCGGCTGTTCCGGCTCGGCGCGGGGATATGGGTTGAGCCGCGACTCGAACCAGTTGAACATTCTGTCGATCATTGCGCCGCTCCGTGCACAGACTAGAAACGCCGACACCGCTACGACCTCAAGCATGGTTGAGGTCAAGCGCTCTGCCGGTGCGAGGGTTTTGCCCTCAGCAAGAAATTGGATTACGCACAGGACACGCCAATGGCGTGACAGAGGTGCGGCCAGACGATGCAGCCCGGGTACCGTAATGCTGCCGGAATCGGCAGCCAGACATCCCATAGCTGATCGATCAGCCGCACAGAATATCGAAATGCGCAAAATCTGGCTGTAGCGGTCAGGATACAGTCTGCGCCCATTACGTTTAAGCCATCACGACGAACGCCCCGGAGCAACAATGCGCGGTGACACCGACGAAGCGATTTTCCTCAAGGATTACGCGCCGACCCCCTATCTCGTGGAAAAAGTCGAACTGGACGTGCTGTTCAAGCCCGACCGGACGCGCGTGCGGGCACTGCTGACGCTGGTGCCCCGCGACACGACCGAACCGGGCACCCCGCTGGAGCTCGACGGCGACGCGCTGACGCTCGATTCCATCGCCGTCGACGGGCTGCCGCTGGCGCTCACGGCCTACAAGGAAACCGAAGCCGGGCTGACCCTCATCGAGCCGCCGCACAAGCGCTTCGTCCTCGAAACCAATGTCTGGCTGGAACCTGAGAACAATACCGAGCTGATGGGGCTCTATCGCTCCAGCGGCACCTGGTGCACGCAATGCGAGCCCGAGGGCTTTCGGCGGATCACCTACTACCTCGACCGCCCGGACGTGCTGGCGCCGTTCAAGGTGAAGATGACTGCCGACCGCCAGCTCGCGCCGGTGCTGCTGTCGAACGGCAATCTCGTCGATCAGGGTCAGAAGGACGACGGCATGCATTTCGCCGTCTGGGAGGACCCCCACCCCAAGCCCGCCTATCTGTTCGCCATGGTTGCCGGCGACCTCGGGTCGATCCACGACAGTTTCACCACGATGTCCGGCCGGGACGTTGCCCTCGGCATCTACTGCGAACACGGCAAGGAAGACCGCTGCGCCTATGCGATGGACTCGCTCAAGCGCTCCATGGCCTGGGACGAAAAACGCTTCGGCCGCGAGTACGACCTCGACATCTTCAACGTCGTCGCCGTCTCCGATTTCAACTTCGGCGCGATGGAGAACAAGGGTCTCAACATCTTCAACGACAAGCTGGTGTTCGCGCAGCCGGAGACGGCAACCGACGCCGACTACGCGTCGATCGAGAGCGTCATCGGCCACGAGTATTTCCACAATTGGAGCGGCAACAGAGTCACTTGTCGTGATTGGTTCCAGCTGTGCCTCAAGGAAGGACTCACGGTCTATCGCGATCAGGAATTCTCGATGGACGAGCGGTCCCGGCCGGTGAACCGCATCGAGGACGTGCGCCAGTTGCGCCAGATTCAGTTCCCCGAGGATGGCGGGCCGCTGGCCCATCCGGCGCGGCCGGACAACTACCGCGAGATCAACAACTTCTACACCGCGACCGTTTACGAGAAGGGTGCCGAAATCGTCCGCATGCTGGCGACGCTCCTGGGCGAGGCGGATTTCCGCAAGGGGCTCGACCTCTATTTCGAGCGCCATGACGGCGACGCGACCACGATCGAGGCCTTCATCGCCGCTTTCGAAGAGGCGACGGGCAGCGATCTGCAGCAGTTCCAGCAATGGTATCTGCAAGCCGGAACGCCCGAACTCAAGGTGACGGACCGGTACGATCCGGAGACGCAAACCTATGTGCTGGAGCTGACCCAGTCGACACCCCCTACCCCCGGTCAGTCCGAAAAGCAGCCGATGGTGCTGCCGATCAAGTTCGGCCTGATTGGCCCGAACGGCTCGGAGATGAATTGGGACACGGTATCGGGCGGAGAGGTGCGCGACGACATGATCGTCATGAACACGCCCAGCCTGGCGCTCACCTTCACGGGCATTCCCAACCGGCCGGTGCCGTCGCTGCTGCGCGGCTTTTCGGCGCCGGTGAAACTGAAAACGCCGCTGGAGCAGGACGACGAGTTGTTCCTCGCCCGGCACGACAGCGATCCGTTCAACCGCTGGCAGGCGCTGCAGGACGTTGCCACCCGGCTCATGACCGAAGCCGTGGCCGGAACGGACTGGAGCGACGCCGACCTCGACGGCATCGCCAGCGCGCTCGAGGAAACACTGGCGTCCAAGGATCTCGATCCGGCGTTCAAGGCCAATGCCCTAGCCCTGCCGGCGGAGCAGACCATCGCACGCGCCATCGGGCAGGACATCGATCCAGCCCGCATTCACGCCGTGCGCGACGCTCTGATTTCGGGGATCGTATCCAGGCTCGCCGAGACGCTCGAAAAGCTCTACCTGACCAATGACAGCCGGCTCAGCTATTCGCCCGATTTCAAGCAGGCCGGCCGGCGGGCGATGAAGAATGCCGCACTCTCGCTGCTGGTCGCTGGTGGCACCGCGCATGGGCCCAGGCTGGCGCGCGAGCAATACGAGCGGGCGCAGAACATGACCGACCGGATCGCGGCATTGACACCCATTGTCACCGCCTGGACCCCGGATGCGCAGGCACTGCTCGGTGATTTCCGCACCATGTACACGGCCGACCCGCTCGTGCTCGACAAGTGGCTCGCACTCAATGCAGCCGCACCGGACGAGGGCGTCATCGGCCGGATCAAGGCAATCCTCGCCGACCCGAGCTTTCCCAGGAACAACCCCAACCGGCTACGGGCACTGATGGGGACGTTCGCCATGCGCAACCCGACCCAGTTCGCCCGTGCCGACGGCGCCGGCTTCCGGCTGGTCTCGGAGTTCGTTGCCGATGTCGACACGCGCAATCCGCAGGTTGCGGCGCGGGTGCTGACGGCTTTCCGGGTGTGGAAGATGTACGAGCCCACCCGTCGTGCGGCTGCCGAGAACGCGCTGAAATCGCTTAAGGAATCAGGCGATCTGAGCCGAAACACCGCCGAAATCCTAGATCGGACGCTGGCCGGTTAACGGATCGTTACGGGTCCAAGATTTTTTTTGACGGCTAAGTGACTCAGCAGACTCATGAAATCCGGGCGTCCCCATAGGGGGCGCTCGGTGCCCTCTGGACACAGCGCGCAAACCCGATTCAAATTCGGGTCACGGGGCGGGTGTTTGGTCACCCCAATTCAAGAGTTGCGGAGAAAACTGGATGCGGTCGACGGAGCAATCCGGCGTCGGTGCGGAGCGATTCAGCGCCGCCACCCATGTTGGTGAGCAGGATAGATTGGGACAGGTCATGAGCTGGCTGAAGAGCCGCATCACCAGGGTCTCACCCGTCAGCATTGCCGTCGCCGCCACAGCTTTCTCAGCCGCGAGCCTGTTCGTCGTCACCGACGTGATCCAGCTTCTGGGTGCGTCAGCTGACACCGGCATCATGCAGATGACGGCCTCGGCTGGCGCCCCAGGACCCAGCACCGATGCAACCTCCGCGATCGCTTGGCGCAGCGGCGGCGCCTTCAGCCTCGCACTGCTGGTCAGCGGGCTTGCCTATCGCCGGCGGGAAGCGCCCGAGCCGGCACCGACGCCGAAGGCCGACCCCTCAACGCTCATTGCGGCAATGCCATTCGGCGTCGCATGCTGGACGGCCGAGGGCAAGCTGGTCGCCTGCAATACGCGCTTCGCCACCCGCGTCGGCGAAAGGAAAACGCTCACGCCGGGGATGCATTATTCCGACGTCGTGCATGCCATGATCCAGAACGGCACCATGGCGCCTGTCCATGAGGACGTGAACGACCGGCTCCTCGAACTGCACCGCCCCGACGGCGCGACCCTGCTGTTCGAGGAACGCCCGCTGGAAACCGGTGGCTTCGTGACGCTGGTGATGGATGTCACCGAGAGCCGCCGCACGACGACCATGCTGGCTTCGATCCGTGAAGAGCAACGCGAGCTGGCACGGCGCTACCACGAGGAAAAGCTGCGGGCCGAAGCCGCCAGCCGCTCGAAAACCTCGTTCCTCGCCCATCTCAGCCACGACATCCGCACGCCGCTCAATCACATCATCGGCTTCGCCGACATGCTGCACGAGCAGCCCTATGGCGAGTTGGGCGACGCACGCTATCTGAACTATGTCGAGGCGGTGAAAGGGTCGGGCGAACGGCTGCTCGGCTTTTTTGCCTCGATTCTGGAGCTCGCGGAGCTCGAAGGCGGGCGGCGCGATCTGCGCAGCGAACAATTTACAGCCGACGATCTGCTGCTCACCGTACTGCGCCGGTTTTCCAGCCAGGCGCAGCGCGCCGGACTGACGCTCGGGCTCGGCGGCGCCTGCCACGGCCTGCTCAATGCCGATCGTTTCGCGCTCGAGCGCATGGTCGGCAATCTGGTCGACAACGCCCTGCGCTTCACTGCGCGCGGCGGCCGCGTCACGCTTGCCGCCTATGCCGCAAATGACGGCGTGGTTCTGGAAATCACCGACACCGGCATCGGCATGACCGAAGAGCGGCTCGCGGCCCTGTCGCAGCCCTTCGTTTTTGGCGACTCGGCGCTCACCCGCGACCGCGAGGGCTCGGGCCTCGGCATCGCCATTTCGCGCGCCATTGCCGAGGCGTCCGGCGGGCATCTCGCTATCGACAGCCGCCAGGGCCTCGGCACGACTGTCGCCGTCAGCCTGCCGCTGGCCGAAGCAGACGCGGCGCGCGCCGCCTGACCCCGGTCACAGGGCAGCCGCCAGTTCATACCATTTCGCTGTCGCGGCGCTGGCTTCGTCCTGCATCTCGCGCAGATCTTCGTCCAGACGCGCGAATGTCGGCCGGTTGGTGCGCTGCGCCAGCAGTTCGCGAAAGCCATCGGTCCAGCCGGCATCCTTGAACGGATCGGCCAGCGCCGCGCTCATCACCTGAAGTACGGTCGTATAGAGCGCGTGAATTTCGGCGAGCCGAGCGCCCTCGGGCAGCAGGCCGGTTTCACCAAGCCGCTCCAGTACCCGGCGGACCGGCGCCTGCGGCACGTCGAGCGTCTTGCCGGCAACCAGTTGCGCCGACTGGGCCAGGAACTCGAGGTCGATGAGCCCGCCAGCCGCCAGTTTCAGATCGAAGGCGTGGCGCGGCGGACGATCGCGGGTCATGCGCGCGCGCATCTCGACGACATCGGCGATCACCTTGGCGGGGTCGCGGTGGTCAGCCAGCGTCTCGGCGATCAGCGCCTCGATCTCGCTGCCGAACCCAGCCTCCGCATAGGCCACGCGCGCCCGGCTCAGAGCCAGCCGCTCCCAGGTCCAGCTCTGCTCGTTGTGATACTGCACGAAGGCGCGCAGGCTCGTCGCCAGCGGTCCGGCATTGCCGGAGGGCCTGAGCCGCATGTCCGCCTCATAGAGCACGCCTTCCGAGGTCGGTGCGGACAGGGCCGCCAGCAGACGCTGGGTCAGGCGCGCGTAATACTGGCTCGCGGCAAGCGGCTTGTCGCCGTCGGATTCGGTGGTCGCGGCCGCATCGTAGAGCAGGATGAAATCGAGATCGGACTGCACCGTCATCTCACGGCTCGCCATCTTGCCGAAGGCCAGCAGCGCCACCCGCGCCCCGGGCACCTGTCCGTGCCGCTTCTCGAATTCGGCGCGGGCCGCGTCGAACATCCGACCCAGCAGTGCTTCGGCCAGCGTCGTATATTGCTCGCCTGCCCGGTCGGCATCGATGGTGCCGGACAGCAGCCCCGCCGCGATCAGGAACATCTGCTCCTGCCCGATGATACGGGCCCGATCGATCACGTCCTGATAGTCCAGCGCGTCGCCAAAAAAGTCATCGATCTTTTGCCGAAGAAACTCCGGACTGCGCACCTCCTCGCCATAGGCGGGGTCGATGAAGGCATCCATCACATGGGCGCGCTGGATCACTGCTTCTGCCATGCGCGGCGCCGCCGCCATCAGCGACACCAGCAGTGCGCGCAGGCTCTCGTGATTACGCAGCAGCGCAAACAGCTGCACGCCGGCCGGCAAACGGCCGAGGAAGCGATCGAAGCGCAGCAATGCTTCGTCGGGGTTGCCAGCCTGGCTCAGGGTCAGCAGCAGGCTGGGCACAAGTTCGGTCAGATGCGCCCGCGCCGCCGAGGTGCGGGTCGCGGCATAGCTGCCATAGTGCCATTTCTTCACCGTCGCCACGGCGCGCTTGGCGTCGGCAAAGCCCATGCCGGAGAGGGTTTCGAGCGTGCCCGGGTCGTCGTCCGAGCCAGTGAAGACCAGATTGCCGTCCAGCCCGGCGAGGCTCTCGCCTTCGGTGAACAGCAAGGCATAGTGGCCCGTCACCTCCTTCAGCGCTGCGAGGTACTCAGCCGAGAAGGTCTGGGGATCCCGCCCCATCATTTCCGCCACGGTGGCAATGTCCTCAGCGTCCTCCGGCATCACATGGGTCTGCTCGTCGCGCCGCATCTGCAGCCGGTTCTCGACCGCCCGCAGGAACCAGTAGGTCTCGGTCAGCGATGCCGCTGCTGCCGGCGTGATCCAGCCCGTCTCTCCCAAGGCCGCCAGCGCCGCACAGGTGGGCCGCACCCGCAGGTCCTTGTCGCGGCCACCGGCGATCAGCTGCTGGGTCTGCGCAAAGAACTCGATCTCGCGGATGCCGCCGACGCCGAGTTTGACATTATGTCCTTCGACACGCATGCCGCCGACGTGCTTGGCCATGTTGATCTGGCGCTTCATGGCGTGGATATCGGCAATGGTCGCGAAATCGAGATGCTTGCGCCACACATAGGGGGCGAGATCGGCGAGGAAGCGTTCTCCGACCTGCTTGTCGCCGGCGCAGGGCCGCGCCTTGATCCAGGCGGCGCGCTCCCAGTTCTGGCCGCGGCTCTCGTAATAGTTCAGCGCCGCATCGACATGCAGCGCCACCGGCGTGGCCCCCGGGTCGGGACGCAGCCGCAGGTCGGTGCGGAACACATAGCCATGTGCCGTGCGGTCCTGCATCAGATTGGCGAGCTTCTGGACGATGCGCGAATAGGTGCGCGTCGCTTCGATCGGATCGGCCAACTCGGTCCGCTCGGGATCGAAAAAGGCGACAATGTCGATATCGCTCGAATAGTTGAGCTCGCGACCGCCATGCTTGCCCAGCGCGAACAGCGCCAAGCCCGACTGCGCCGGGCGCGCCTCAGCCATCTGGCCCTTGGCCGCGGCGCGGCGTAGCAGCACCGCCAGACCGGCGTCGAGCGCAGCATCGGCGAGGTCGGACAACGCCGCCGTTGCCTGCTCGGTGGTCCAGCTACCGGTCACTTCCGCCGTGGCACTCAATAGCGCCAGACGGCCCTTGGCGAGGCGCAGCGCCTCACCGATCTCGTCCTCGGCACTCAGCGTGCTGCCGGCTTCTGCCAAGGCCTGCAGCTCGGCCGCGAGCACGTCATCCGGCGCGGCGTCGCGGGCGCTCGCGAACCATTCGGCGTGGCGGGTCGCGAGATCATCGAGATAGGGCGCGGCTGCGAACAGCGCTTCAAGCGTAACGGGGGACTGAGCACTCATGGGTGATGAGATAGCCGTCGCGAGACATCGGAACAAGCGCAGGCCCGCAATACATCCCGTGCGTCACCCTAGGTTGTCGGCAGATCGATCACCGCGCGCACCCCCGGGTCGTTGTCCTCGATCCGCAGCTCGCCGCCGTGGAGGCGTGCAACGGCGCCCACCAGCGACAGGCCCAGGCCAGAGCCGGGCTCGGTGCGGCTCTTTTCAAGCCGCACGAAGCGCTCGATGACGCGCTGACGATCTGCCTCGGCAATGCCGGGCCCATTGTCGGCAACGCTGATCCGCACACGCCCCCCTGCCCGCGCCACCCCGACCGAGATACGCCCCGCCGTGCCTTCCTGCGGCTCGTAATATTTCAGGGCATTCTCGATGAGATTGACCAGCGCCTGGCCGAGCAGTTCTCGGTTGCCGCGCAGCTTGACGTCCGGCGCGATCTCGGCGCTGAGCGTCAGCCCCTCGTCCTCTGCGAGCGGACTATAGAGTTCCGCGACATCGGTCGCGACCGCGCTCAGATCCACTTCCGCCAATGCCCCCGACGGTGCGCCGGCTTCGGCCCGGGCGATCATCAGCAGCGCGTTGAACGTCTTGATCAACTGGTCGCTCTCGGCAATCGTCAGTTCGAGCGCAGCACGGTGATCGGCGCCATCCCGGCCATCGCGCAGCGCCGATTCGGCGCGGTTGCGCATCCGGGTCAGCGGCGTTTTCAGGTCATGGGCGACGTTGTCGCTCACTTCCTTGAGCCCCTGCATCAGCTGTTCGATACGGTCGAGCATCTGGTTGAGGCTGCCCGCCAGAGCGTCGAACTCGTCGTCGTGCCGGGTGACCGGAACGCGCTCTGACAGATTGCCCGACATGATCTTGCGCGAGGTCGAGGCGATCGAGTCGATGCGCCGCAAGACACGCACCGAGGTGATGACCCCCGCCAGCAGCGCGAAGATCACGATGCCAATGACGCCGATCAGAAACCACTGGAAGATCATCGCGGTATAGCCGCGGCGCTCCACCACGTCGCGACCCACAACCAGCGTCAGACCACTGTCCAGCGTCACCGAGCGCACGATGGCATTGCCTTCGCGATCAGGGCTGTCGGGGGCGCCGAAGGGCCGCTGCTTGACGTAGTTGAAGCTATAGGTGCCGTTCTCCACCAAGACGGCTGCCGGCAGGTCCGAGACATTGCCGACGATCATCTGGCCATTGCCGTCAGCGAGATAATAGATGCCGGGCCCTGGCTGGCGCGCCAGGCGCTCGACGGCAAAAATCGCAGCACCGAGACCGGACCGGCGGTCGATCGCGACGATCTCGTTCGTCTCGCGGTCGATGGCCCTGCCCTGCACGCGCTGCAGTTCCACCGAAGACTGATAGGTGATCAGCCCGAGCAGCAGCACGGCGAACAGCACGAACAGCAGGATGAACAGCCCGGTCAGGCGAACCGTGGTTGTCCGGCCGAGCTGGGAGAGGCGCTGCCACACAGAGGTCAGTCCCTGATCATGTAGCCGGCACCGCGGATGGTGTGCAGCAAGGGGTTCGCATGGCCCTTGTCGATCTTGGCGCGCAGGCGCGACATGTGCACATCGATGACATTGGTCTGCGGGTCAAAATGATAGTCCCAGACGTTTTCGAGCAGCATGGTACGGGTCACGACCTTGCCAGCATTCTTCATCAGATACTCGAGCAAGCGAAACTCGCGCGGCTGCAGGATGATCTGCTCGCCATCGCGCTCCACCTTGCGGCTCAGCCGGTCGAGCCTCAGCCCGCCAATCTCGAAGGTCGTTGCGGCTTCTGCGGGCGAGGAGCGGCGCGCCAGCACTTCGATACGGGCCAGCAGTTCGGTGAAGGCATAGGGTTTGACGAGATAATCGTCGCCCCCGGCCCGCAGCCCGGTCACGCGGTCATCGACCTCACCCAGCGCCGACAGGATAAGCACCGGGGTATTGTCGTCCTCGGCGCGAAGGCTCTCGATGATCGACAACCCGTCGCGGCGCGGCAGCATGCGGTCCACCACCAGCACGTCATAGTCCATGCTGGAGGCCATGGCGTAGCCGGTTTCGCCGTCGCCGGCGTGGTGGCTCACATGCCCGGCTTCATCGAGCGACTGCATCAGATAGCT
>NZ_JBLXGA010000032.1:0-20254 GCF_048261455.1 Devosia sp. | reverse complement strand
CGCGGCTGAATTTCACGGCGCCGAGGGAGAAGCTGCTTTCGATGGAGGCGACGCCGTCGAGTTGGGTGAGTTTGGCGCGCAGGAACTGCTCGTAGGTTTCGAGGTCGGCGCAGACGACGCGCAGCAGAAAATCGAACTGGCCGGTCATCAGATAGCACTCCATGACCTCGGGCCAGCGGCTGATGGCGGCGCCAAAACTGTCGAGATTGCCGGCGCTCTGGCGCTCGAGCTTGATCGAGATGAACACCGAGACCGGCAAGCCGACAGTCTTTTGATCGACATTGGCGCTATAGCCGGCAATCACCCCTGCCCGCTCGAGCTGGCGCACGCGGCGCAGGCATGGCGATGGCGACAGGCCGACGGTCTCGGCCAGCGCCTGGATCGTCATGCGGCCATCCTCCTGCAGCGCGCGCAGAATCCGGCGGTCAAGCGGACCAATCTCCGAAATGGCAGGTTCCACCAATTTTTGCCTCCAGACCGTGCATTTCCTGCGCAACAGATACACCAGGCGGACACATTAGGCGGAAAACGCCTCCGGGCAAGGCGCAATGTCAGACATTTGCTGCTGGAGGTGGAGATGGCGGACAAGAGCATTGATCGGGTCGCGGCGATCACGGCGCTGACGCGGAAATCGATCTGGCTGGCGAGCTGGATGATCCATCACGCCAACCACATCCGCCCCAATGTCGATGGCGTGAAGGTGGGCGGTCACCAGGCCAGCTCCGCCTCGATGGCGGCACTGATGGCGACGCTCTATTTCGGCGTGCTGAAGCCGGAGGACCGCGTCGCCGTCAAGCCGCACGCCTCGCCGCTGTTTCATGCCATCCAGTATCTGATGGGCCGGCAGACGCGGCAGAAGCTTGTCGATTTCCGGGCCTTCGGCGGGGCGCAATCCTATCCGTCCCGCACCAAGGACACCGAAGACGTCGATATCTCGACGGGGTCGGTCGGGCTGGGCGTCGCTTTCACCGCCTTTGCATCGCTGGTGCAGGATTATGTGCGCGCCAAAAACTGGGCGCGGAACGATAGGCCCGAGGGGCGGATGATTGCGCTCGCCGGCGACGCCGAGCTCGACGAGGGCAATATCTATGAATGCCTGCTGGAGGGCTGGAAGCACGGGCTGCGCAACTGCTGGTGGGTGATCGACTACAACCGGCAAAGCCTCGATGGCGTGGTGCGCGAAGGGCTTTACCAGCGCATCGAGGCCGTGTTCACGGCCTTCGGCTGGCGGGTGGTGACGCTGAAATATGGCGCCCTGCAGCGCGCCGCCTTTGCCGAACCGGGCGGCGACAGGCTCAAGGACTGGATCGATGCCTGTCCGAACGATCTCTATTCGGCGCTGATGTTCCGCGGCGGCGCGGCCTGGCGGGCGCGGCTGAGCGACGAGATCGGTGATCAGGGACCCGTCTCGGCGCTGCTCGACCGGCGCAGCGATGCAGAGCTGGCGGCCCTGATGGCCAATCTCGGTGGCCATTGCGTCGAGAGCCTGCTGGAGCAGTTCGAAGCCGCCTCGGGTGACCAGCCGACGGTTTTCATCGCTTATACGGTGAAGGGTTGGGGCACACCGCTGGCCGGCCACAAGGACAATCACGCGGGCCAGATGACGGCCGCCCAGATGGCGCAACTGCAAGCGGAACACGGGATTGATGCGGGCGAAGAATGGGACCCGCTGGCGGGGCTCGACAATCCCGACGCGTTGCAGGCCTTCATCGACGCCGTGCCGTTCAACGCAGGCACCTCGCGCCGCCTCAGTTCACCGGTGGTGAAGACACCCGGCCCGCAGTTCATCGGTACCGGCGCCACATCGACCCAGGCGGCGTTCGGGCGGATTCTAGACGCGCTCGCGAAGACCGACAGTGCATTGGCGCAGCGCATCGTCAGCACCTCGCCCGATGTGACGGTCTCCACCAATCTCGGTGCCTGGGTGAACCGGCGCAATCTGTTCGCCTCCGAAGAAATGGCGGACCTCTTTCAAAAGGAATCCATTCCCTCGACACAGAAGTGGCGCTTCACCCCCGAGGGACAGCATATCGAACTGGGCATTGCGGAAATGAACCTGTTCCTGATGCTGGGGGCGGCGGGGCTGAGCCATTCGCTGTTCGGCGAACGGCTACTGCCCATCGGCACGCTCTATGACCCGTTCATTGCGCGCGGGCTCGATGCGCTGAATTACGCCTGCTACCAGGATGCGCGGTTCCTTCTGGTCGCGACGCCTTCCGGCGTGTCGCTGGCCGGCGAAGGGGGCGCGCACCAGTCGATCTCCTCGCCTCTGATCGGCATGGCGCAGGACGGGCTGGCGAGTTTCGAGCCGGCCTTTGCCGACGAATTGTCCGTCATCATGGATTGGGCCTTCGACTACATGCAGCGCAGTGGCGACGCGCGACCGGATCTCGCCGACTGGCCGCGCGATGTCACGGGCGGTTCGGTCTATCTGCGGCTGTCGACCCGCAGCCTCGAACAGCCGCCGCGGCAGATGGCCGGCGCCTTGGCCGACGACGTCATCCGGGGCGCCTATTGGCTCAATCCGCCCTCCCCGCAATGCGAAGTGGTGATTGCCTATCAGGGTGTGCTGGCGAGCGAGGCAATCGAGGCGGCGGCGCAGCTTGGCGGCGACAGGCGCAACGTGGCGGTTCTCGCCGTGACTTCGGCGGACCGGCTGAATGCCGGCTGGCAGGCGGCGCAGCGCGGGCGGCTGAGCGGTGAGCGCGGCGCTGAGAGTCATATCGACAAATTGCTGAGCGAGGTGCCCAATCGGGCCGGCATCGTCACGGCCATCGACGGACACCCGGCCACATTGGGGTGGCTGGGCAGCGTGCGCGGCCATCGCACCATTGCCTTGGGCGTCGAACATTTCGGCCAGACCGGCACGGTCAGCGACCTCTACCGGCATTTCGGCATCGACGCCGCCAGCATCGCGACGGCAAGCCGCAGCCTGTTCGGTGGCCGCTAACATGCCAAACTCGCTCAAATTATGTGCACAACAGACAAACGCCGGAGATATGTGCACGTTGTCACATCTACGGCTTGCCAAGCCGATTTCTATTTGTCAGACATATGTCATCTGGCAGATTTTGGGGAACATTCTGTCACGCGCGCCAAGCATGGCGCGACAAGACGACGGCGTCAAAGCCATCCCTGACCGGGTTGCGACGCACTAGGGACCGTCAACCAGCTCTACACAAGGAGGGAGCTCATGCACATCACGCGAATTCTGGCCGGTACGCTGGCCATCGCCACGGCGCTGACCGCGCCGGCAATGGCACAATCGACCATTGTCGCACCATCGGGGGCCACCACAGGCACCTACATGGACTACATGAAGACCGTTTATGACCGGGCGACGCTGGCAGAACTGCAGCAGATCCCGCTCGCGACCTTCGACAAGGACTTCGAGCTGACCCCCATGGCAGCCGAAAGCTGGTCGCAGTCGGAAGACGGCCTCACCTGGACCTTCAAGCTGCGCGACGGCCTGGTCTGGTCCGATGGCGAGCCGCTGACGGCCGAAGACTATGTCTTCGCGCTCGAGCGTGCCGCGACGACCGGCTATGACTTCGCCTGGTACTGGGACTTTGCCGGCGGCATCAAGGGCTGGAAGGAAGTCACCGAAGGCACGGCCGACGTGTCGACTCTGGGCCTCAAGGCCGTGGACGATCACACGATCGAAGTCACGACCAATGCGCCGAAACCCTATCTGCCGTCGGTCACCAGCCTGTGGTACCCGGTGCCCAAGCACAAGGTGGACGAGCTCGGCGACGACTGGGCGCTGAACGTCGACACAGTCGTGTCCTCGGGACCGTTCACGCTCGAGAGCTGGGAAAAGTCCAACAATTCAGTCGTACTGGTCAAATCCGAGACCTACACCGGTCCGTGGCAGGCGCAGATCGACCGGCTCGAAGTCGACCCCACGCTCGCATCGCCGGAAGTCGGCTTCCCGGCCTTCATGGCGGGTGACGACGACTACTCGTTCCTCAACACCGGACAGGTGCCGGTTGCCGAGGCACAGTTCGCCGATGGCATCCGCCGCAACGCGGTGTTTGCGACCTCGTACATTTCGTACAATCTCGAAGCCGAGCCGTTCAACGACGTCAACGTTCGCCGCGCCTTCTACTACGCGGTCGACCGTGACGAGCTGACCTCGACAGTGCTCAAGGATATCGCCATCCCGGCCGGTTCCATCCTGCCGCCCGGCTATCCTGGCTACAATCCCGATGTCGTCGCGCAGGCCGTGTTCGATCCGGAGCGCGCTCAGGAATACATGGCTGAAGCCGGCTTCCCGGATGGCCAGGGCTTCCCGGACATCGAGATCTGGATCCGCGATGAAGGCGGGTACAATGGCGCGATCGTGCCGGCCATGGCGCAGTATCTGCAGGCCGAGTTCAAGGAAGTGCTTGGCGTCAACATGAGCATCCGTTCCCTGCCCGGCGCAGAGTGGATGGACGGTCTGCGTGGCGGCAAGAACAACATCTTCATCTCGCCCTACGAGTACGACTACCTCGATCCGTCGAACTTTTACGGCATTTTCTACAACGGCGGCCGTCACAACTACTTCGTGCCGGAGTATGACGAGCTGGTTGCCAAGGCGGATGCCGAGAGCGACTGGGATACCCGCTATGACCTCTATGCCGAAGCCGAGCAGGTGATGATCGACAAGGGGCTGATCGTGCCGCTGGTCCACCCGATCACCACTGCCGTGATCTCGGATTCGCTGGGTGGTGAGGCTTCCGAGCCGAACGCCCTGGGCTACACGCCGCTCGATCGCCTCGGCCACTACTTCTTCACCCATCTGACGAAGAACTAGACCGCGATCCGAACGCGCTCCCCGGCCCCGCGCCGGGGAGCATCTGCTCCGCGCAAGAAGGCCGCCCGCTTCATGTCCCTGGTCGAAATCGAAGATCTGCGCGTCAGCTTCCGCCAATATGGTGGATCGGTCGACGCCGTAAGGGGGGTGAGCTTCACCCTCAATGAAGGCGAAAGCCTCGGCATTGTGGGCGAAAGTGGATCAGGCAAGTCCGTCAGTTGCAG
The DNA here is from genome assembly GCF_048261455.1 of Devosia sp. GTDB lineage: Bacteria > Pseudomonadota > Alphaproteobacteria > Rhizobiales > Devosiaceae > Devosia_A. Next base: position 15,232 of record NZ_JBLXGA010000032.1, on the reverse strand, counting down.
CGCCCTTTTGCGCCTGCTGCCGGCCACCGCGCATGTCAGCGCGGCGAAGATGATGCTCGATGGCGTCGACGTCACGAAAGCCAACAAGGAAGATCTGGTGCGCCTGCGTGGCCGCGCCGCGGCGATGATCTTTCAGGACCCGATGACGGCATTCGACCCGGTGTTCACCATCGGGCACCAGATTGCCGAGACCATTCGCGCGCATCGCAATACCTCCAAGGCCAAGGCGCTGGAGGAAGCGGAAGATCTGCTGTTGCGGGTCGAGATCAAGAACGCCCGCGACGTCCTCAACTACTACCCCCACCAATTGTCCGGCGGCATGCTGCAGCGCGCGATGATCGCGATGGCGCTGTCATGCCGGCCGAAGGTGCTGATCGCCGACGAGCCGACCACGGCGCTCGACGTCACGATCCAGGCGCAAATCCTCTATCTGATCAAGAAGGTACAGGTCGAGTTCGGCATGGCGCTGATCATGATCACCCACGACCTCGGGGTGATCGCCGAAACCGTCGACCGCGTGCTGGTGATGTATGGCGGCGAGGTGAAGGAAGAAGGTCCGGTCCAGCAGATCTTCGATGCGCCGCAGCACGACTATACCAAGCAGCTGCTCGCCAGCCTGCATGCCAGTTTCGAGCCCTCGCGCGGCGACGACGTCGCCACACCGGCGCTGGAGCTCAAGGGCCTCGCCAAGGCCTATCGCATCAAGCGTGGCCGCGGTCTGCTCACCTCGAACTACGGCGATTTTCATGCGGTGCGGGAGGTCAACATCGCCCTGCCCCGCAACCGGATCGTCGCCATCGTCGGCGAAAGTGGTTCCGGCAAGACGACCACCGGCATGATGGCCATGCGGCTGACCAGCGCCAGCAAGGGTCAGGTGCTGGTCGATGGCACCGACATCTCCACCCTGTCGCACGAAGAGCTGAAGCCGTGGCGGCGCAAGATGCAGATCGTCTTTCAGGACAGCTATTCGGCGCTCGACCCGATGATGACGCTGACCGAGATCATTTCCGAGCCGCTGCATATCCATGGCATGGGCACGGCGCGCGAACGCACCGAACAGGCCCTCGAATGGCTCGATCGCGTCGGTCTCGACCGCTCCTTCGCCAACCGCTATCCGCATGAGCTCTCCGGCGGCCAGCGCCAGCGCGTCGCCATCGCCCGCGCACTGATCCTCGGCCCGACCGTGCTGGTCGCCGACGAGCCGACCTCGGCGCTCGACGTGACAGTGAAGGCCCAGATCATCGGCCTGCTCAAACGGCTGCAGGCCGAGATGGGCCTCTCCATCCTGTTCATCAGCCATGACCTGTCGACGGTGAAGTCGCTGACCGACACAGTGGTGGTAATGTATCGCGGGCGGGTTGTGGAAGAAGCGCCGACCGAGCGCATCTTCTCGGACCCGCAGCATCCCTATACCCGCGCCCTGCTCGACGCCGTCCCCGCGACCAACCCGCGCGACAAGCGTCAGCGCACCTTCCTTTCTGCCGATGAAATCGCTGCACAGACGCCGCGCTACACCGTGATCCAGACCGGCACGGCGCCACGCGATGAACCCCAACTTGTCAGCATCGCCCCGGGCCACCGGGTCGAGGCTTACGTGACGCCGTAGGAGACAGATGATGCTTGGTTACATCCTTCGCCGGCTGGTCTCGGTCGCCTTCACCTTCATCGTGGTCTCGCTGATCATCTTTTTCATGATGCATGCGGTGCCCGGCGGCCCGTTCGATGCCAATGACATGCCGGTTTCCGCGGCGGTGCGCGAACAGCTGATGGCGCAGCTCGGGCTCGATCAGCCGCTTTACGTGCAATACCTGCGATATATGTGGGGGGTGCTGCATCTCGATTTCGGCGTACCCTATCAAAGCCCCGGTGAAACCGTGCTCGGGCTGCTGTCCCGCGCCTGGGTCCCGAGTCTCATTCTCGGCGGGCTGGGTGTGGTGCTGGGCGCGCCGCTCGGCATCCTGCTCGGCATGGCCGCAGCGCTCAACCGCAACACCTGGATCGATTACTTCGCCTCGGCGATCGCCACCATCGGCCTCACCATTCCGGTTTTCGTCACCTCGATGCTGCTGATACTGGTCTTCGCGGTCTGGCTGGACTGGCTGCCGGCGAGTGGCTGGCCCAAGCCCGAACGCTGGATCCTGCCGATCATCGCCTACGCGGCCATCCCCGTCGCCACATACGCCCGCTACACCCGCTCCGCCATGCTCGACACGATGAGCCGGCAGTTCGTCACGGTGCTGCGCGCCAAGGGCCTCAACGAGCGGCGGATCGTCTTCCAGCACGTGCTGCGCAACTCGGCCATTCCGCTGGTCACCGTTTTCCTGCCGATGTTCATCGGCACCGCGACGGGCTCCATCTTCGTCGAGGCGATGTTCCGCATTCCGGGGCTCGGCGCCTATTTCGTCTCCTCGATCGAGAACCGCGATTATCCGCTCGAAATGGCCCTGATGCTGATGATCACCTTCATGTACTGCATCGCCTATCTGCTGTCCGACATAGTCTACGCGCTGATCAACCCGCGTATCCGCGTTGGTGGAGGAGTCGAATGACCGACATCGCTGCAAATGTTCCGGCCGCCCGCCAGCGCAGTCCCCTGTGGTTTGCCTGGCAGCGTTTCCTCTCCAACAAGGCGGCAGTGGGCGGCGGCATCGTCCTCAGCATCCTGATCCTGATGGCGATCTTCGCACCGCTGATCACGCCGGTGCCGCCCGACGCGCAACTGTTTCTGACCCAGGCGCTCGCCTTCCCCTCGCCCGAGCACTGGTTCGGCGTCGATAATCTGGGCCGCGACTTTTACACCCGCATCGTCTACGGCGCCCGCGTGTCGCTTTCGATCGGGTTTATCGCAGCGGGGTTCTCCGTGCTGATCGGCATCCCGCTTGGCGCATTGGCCGGCTTTTTCGGCGGCAAGGTCGACTGGCTGATCATGCGGATCATCGAGCTTTTCTCGGTGGTGCCGCCGCTGCTCGCCGCCATGCTGCTCGGCGCTCTGACGCGTGGCGGCTATCTGACGATCGTCGCCATTGCCGCGCTGTTCGGCTGGGTGCAGGTGTGCCTGCTGGTGCGCGCCCAGGTCAAAGCCTTCCGCTCCAAGGAATTCGTCCGCGCCTCGGAGGCGCTCGGCGCTTCGAACTGGTACATCATTCGCCGACACCTGATTCCCAACTCGATCAGCCCGATCATTGTCGGCTTCGTGCTGGCGATCCCGCTCGCCATGATGCTCGAAGCCTCACTGAGCTTTCTGGGCATCGGCGTGCCGCCGCCGACGCCGACCTGGGGCCAGATGATCAACGAGGGCATCAACTACATGTTCTACTACTGGCATCTCGCCCTCTTCCCGACACTGGCCCTCGCCATCACCGTGCTCGCCACCTCGCTGTTCGGCGACGGATTGCGCGATGCGTTCGATCCGACCCTGAAAGGCAACTGATCGTGTCCGAAAACCTCGCCCGGCAGTTTCTCTTGCGGGAGGATGTCGTCTTCCTCAATCACGGCTCTTTCGGCGCCTGCCCGCGCGAGGTGTTCTCCGCCTATCAGGGCTGGCAGCTCGAACTCGAGCGCGAGCCGGTCGAGTTCCTGGGCCGCAAGCTGAACGAGAACCTCAAGGCACCCCGTGAGGCGCTGGGGGCGGAACTCGGCAGCCCCGCCGAGGATATTGTCGGCGTAGTCAACGCTACCCACGGGCTCAATATCGTTGCGCAGTCGCTTGATCTGAAGCCGGGCGACCAGATTCTCACGACCGACCACGAGTATAACGCGCTCGAAAAGACCTGGGCCTATGTGTGCCGCAAGACCGGCGCCGAGGTGGTGGTGGTGAACGTGCCGCTGCCGTTGCTGACGGAGGAGCAGTTCACCGACACAATCCTCGCCGGCATGACCGATCGCACGCGGGTGCTGTTTCTCAGCCACATCACCTCGCCCACGGCGCTGGTGTTCCCGATCGAGCGGGCGGTTGCCGAGGCGCGCAAGCGCGGCATCTGGACGGTCATCGACGGCGCGCACACGCCGGGCCATATCAAGCTCGACCTCACGGCGCTCGGCGCGGATTTTTACGCCGGCAATTGCCACAAGTGGATGATGGCGCCCAAGGGTTCGGCCTTTCTCTATGCCCGGCCGGAAGTGCAGGCCCTGCTCAATCCGCTCGTCATCAGCCATGGCTGGACGATCGATTCCAAGAAGCCGGGCGCCAAGGGCGCTTTCGACAATTCCCCGTTCATCGACGAGATCGAGATCCAGGGCACCCGCGATCCGTCCGCCTGGCTGACGGTCCCGGCGGCGCTGAAATACCGCGCCGACAATGACTGGTGGGCTATCGCGGAGCATTGCCAGGCGCTGGCCCAGGATACGGCCCGGCGCATGGGCAAGCTGACGGGCCTCGAACCGCTCAGCGAATCGGAATTCTGTGCGCCGCAGATGGTCGCCATCCCGATCCCGGACTGTGATGCGCTACAAGTGCACAAGACCTTGTTCGACGACTATGGTATAGAGATTCCCGTATTCAAATGGCAGGACAGATGTATCGCCCGTCTGTCGGTGCAGGGATACAATTCTCGTCCGCAAATGGACCAGTTGATCGAAGCTCTCAGCGCGTTGCTCAACCTGAATCCGCGTGCCGCCAGCTTTGGGTAGCTGACAAGAGAGCAAAGATGTGGTGAGAGGCAATCCTGCCATCACCCTGGAGGATCGGGCATCGTGACGAACGCATCTGCCCTGGCCTATCTTGAGCCGCTCGAGCGACGCACACGCAATGTGGCTGTCCTGGATGCGCTTGCCGAAATGGTCGAGCGCTCCGGCATGACGATAGGCGACCGCCTGCCTCCGGAGGTCTCGCTGGCGGCCTCGCTCGGCGTCGGGCGTTCAACGATCCGCGAAGCCCTCAATCGCTGGGAAGGCCTCGGCATCATCAAGCGGCGGCGCGGCGATGGCACCTATCTGTCCGCCCGGGTGCAGACGTCGCGCGGTTTGGTGCCCACCATGGTGCGCCTCGAAGGCGAAGCCCTGCTGCGGCTGATCGAAATCCGCCGCGCGCTGGAGATCGATGTGGTGCGCAAGGCGACGTTGAAGGCTACGCAGGAACAGCGAATCGAAATCGCCCGGTTGTGTGACCTGCTGCTCGAGGAGGTCTATTCCGGCCGACCGTGGCGCAAGGCCGACCATGCCTTCCACACCGCAATCTACGATGCCTCGGGAAACCCGATGTACGGACAGATCCTGAGCAATCTCGGCGATGCGCTGGAGCGCGACGATTCGTCCCCGTTCAACCTCGATGCGTTCGGACTGGAGTCGTTTCCGATCCATCGCGACCTGTCGGATGCGATCCTTGCAAAGGACGCACCTGCGGCGGTGGACGCCATCAACCGCTGCCTCGATACCGTCGAGGCCGAGGTGCGCATGCTGATCAACGACGGGCGCCCAGCCTGACGGCGCGCCCTAGCGCGTGGCGGCAGCCAGCTCCTCGTAGCTCCTGCGGGTGATAAAGCCGTCTGCCACCTCGCCCCGCGCCGCCTGAAACCGTGCATAGGCGGCCTGGCTGATCGGGCCGATGCGGCCATCCACCTCGCCATCGTAAAGACCGAGCCGTGTCAGCGCCTGCTGGATAGCCTTGCGCTGGGCGAGATTGGGAAACTGAGTGCTGCGCGGCCAAGGGGTGATGAACGGCCCCGACCCTTTCAGACGGTCGGTCATGTGGGCGACGGACAGCGCATAACTGTCCGAGAAATTGTAGCCCTTGAGGACCAGATAGTTCGCGGTCATCAGAAATTTCGGCCCGCTCTTGCCGGTCGGCACATAGAGAAAAACCGGGGTTTCGAGATCGGCGAACTCGCGGCCCTTTACCCGGCGGATGCCGCGATCGGCGAAGAACCGCACCGAGCGCAAGGTCTCGCGATCGGCGAGCAGGTAGTCGAAATCATCGGGCACATCGACTTCGAAGCCCCAGTCGATGCCGGGCTGATAGCCCAGGTCGAGCAGGAACTTCGCGCTGGTCCGCAAGGCATCTGCAAGTGAACCATGCAGGTCGATACGGCCATCGCCGTCGCCGTCCACGCCATGCGCCAGTACGTTCGACGGGTTGACCTGCAGGTGACCGATTGCTCCGGCCCAGGAGCCGACCAATTGATCTCGCGTCCTGCCATTGCGCTGCAGCAGCAGGAGCGCAGCGATGAAATCGGCCTGATCACCGGCGAGGCGCCCACGGCGCTGGTGAACGAGAGTGGCCAGCGAACGGATGATGGGGCGGATCAACCGGTTGTTGCCGAGCACGGCGCCATAGTCGGTCTCCATCCCCCAGATGGCGCCGAGGATATAGGGGTCGACGCCGCTCTGGCGGCCGACCTGTTCGAACAGCGCGCTGTTACGCCTCATCGCCGCCCTGCCCCGCTCGATGCGCGACGCGGTCACCCGACCGTCGATATAGTCCCACATCGGGGTGGTGAACTCGGGCTGGGTCACGACCAGATCGGGAATGTTCGGGTCGGGCGTCAGGCCCGCGGTCGCGGCGCGATAAGTCTGCCGGCTGACACCGGCATTAACCGCAGTCGCCTCGAAATTGGCGATGAAGGCATCAAAGGACTCAACTGGTGCCGCAAGCACGGGGCCCGAGAGCGCCAGCAGCATGAGGATCGAGCGAATGGCACGTCGCAGCATCGGCAGTGTCCTTGTGCGGCTCACATACGATTGCGGGTTTGCAGCCGCCGTTCCCACGCGAGCGCGGTGGAGATGATTTCGTCCAGATCGTCATGCGCCGGCTGCCAGCCCAGAACCGAACGGATCTTTTCGGCCCGTGCGACGATGGAGGCGGGATCACCGGCGCGGCGCGGTTCCTCGATCGCAGGGAACTCGACGCCCGAGATGCGTTTGACGACGTCGATCACCTGACGCACCGAATAGCCCTGCCCGTAGCCGCAGTTCATCGTCACCGACTCCCCGCCACTGCGCAAGTGCTCGAGCAGCAGGGCATGCGCCTCGATGAGGTCGGTGACGTGGATATAGTCGCGCACCCCGGTGCCATCCGGCGTCGGGAAGTCCGTTCCGAAAATGCCGACCCCGTCGCGCTGGCCGAGCGCGGCCTGCGAGGCGACCTTGATCAGATGCGTGGCGAGCGGCGAGGACTGGCCCGAGCGCAGCTGCGGATCGGCGCCGGAGACGTTGAAATAGCGCAGCACGCCATAGGTGATGGGGTGCGCCGCGGCGACGTCGGCCAGCATCAGTTCGGTCATCAGCTTGGAGCGCCCATAGGGCGATTCCGGCTGCAGCGGCATGTCCTCGCCGACCGGTTCGAGGCTGGCATTGCCATAAACCGCGGCCGTCGAGGAAAACACGAAATGCTTCACACCGCCTTTGACGGCGGCCTCGATGAGGTTGCGCGATGTTGCCGTGTTGTTGGCATAATACTTCAGCGGATCGACGACCGATTCGGGCACGACGATGGAGCCGGCAAAGTGAACGATTGCCTCGATGGCGTGTTCCTCAATCAGGCGCCCCACCAGGTCGATATCACCTGCATTGCCTTCAACCACCGTCGCACGATGATCGATAGCCCAGTCAAATCCCGTGGTCAGATTGTCGAGCACAACGACAGCTTCGCCCGCATCCGCGAGCCGAAGCACCATGTGACTGCCGATGTAGCCGGCACCGCCGGTTACCAGTATGCTCATTGATACCCTCCGGATCCGATGCGCAGCGAAGCTGTAAACTATCCGGTGTGAGCCTAAGAGCAGCTTAAGCTCGAAACAGAATGGAGTAACTCTTGTCTAAGCGTGTACGCACTGCCGTTTTCCCCGTCGCGGGCCTAGGTACCCGGTTCCTGCCGGCAACGAAAGCCATGCCAAAGGAAATGCTCACGGTGGTGGACAGACCACTGATCCAGTACGCGGTGGACGAGGCCCGCGAGGCGGGCATCGAGCACTTCGTGTTCGTGACCGGCCGCAACAAGGCCGTCATCGAGGACCATTTCGACCGACAGTTCGAGCTTGAGGAAACGCTCGAAATGCGCGGCAAGACTGGCGCCCTGAAGGAACTGCAGCGCGACCTGCCCTCGGCCGGGCACACCAGCTTCACCCGCCAGCAGGAACCGCTGGGACTTGGCCACGCCGTGTGGTGCGCGCGCGAGTTGGTTGGCGACAAGCCCTTCGCGCTGCTGCTGCCCGACATGATCTTCCGCGCCAACCCGGGCGTCATGAAGCAGATGGTCGAGGCCTATGAGGAGCGCGGCGGCAATATCGTCGGCGTCGAGGAATGCGACCCGGCCGACACCGCCAGCTACGGCATCGTCAGCCGCGACGAGGGCCCGGACAGCGGTTTCCCGATCACCGGCATGGTCGAAAAACCCAAGCCCGAAGATGCGCCCTCCAACCTGTTCATTTCCGGTCGCTACATCCTGCAGCCCGAGATTTTCTCGCTCCTCAGCGAGCAGGAAAAGGGTGCCGGCGGCGAAATCCAGCTGACCGACGCGATGCAGACGCTGATGCGGCGGCAGAGCTTCACCGGCGTCAAATATGACGGCAAGGTCTTCGATTGTGGGTCGAAGCTGGGCTTTCTCACCGCCAATGTCGCCTTCGCGCTCGACCGCGAGGATCTCGCCGACGGCTTCCGTGAAGAGCTCCGTGAGCTCGGGCTTACCGGTGAAAAGTGACGCCCAGCGTCAGCTGATGGCTCTCCTCGGGCGGATCCGGTTCGGATAGCGTCTGGGTGAAGCGATAATCGGCGGTGATGTCGGTGTTGGGATTGACCAGCCAGTCGAGCCCGGCCCCGACATTCCAGCTCTGCTCCTCGGTGCCCGCACCCATCGGCTTGGTCAGGCTGGCGCCGGCGCTGGAGCGGGCGGTGAGCCACGGATTGACGGCAATCTGTGCCGTCGTCGTCGCCGCATAGGTGAGCCGGGCGGTGGCGGAAGAGCCGGACTGAGGCGAGGACAGGGTCGTCGTCAGCCCCGCCGTCAGGGTGACGGTTTCATCCGGCTTATGGCTGATACTCGCCTCATAGAGCATTGCATAGAAGTCATCGAGCGTCGGATCGTCATAGTCGCGCCATGAGACGCCGACTGCCGCTTCGAGTTCCGTTGTGTTGCGCAGCTGTGCGGTCGCGCCCAGCTTGCCGCTATAGGTCCAGTTGTCGAGCTTGACCATCAGACTGGGTGACAGCTTGTCGTAGAATTCGTAGCTCGCCTCGCCGTCGATCCAGACGGTGGCGAACGGCGCGAGCCGCCAGCCGAAGCGCCCCCCAATGCCAACCTGCGTACGATCGAGATAGCTGTTGTCTTCGGTCGAGTTGTCGTCGAAGACGGTTTCGCCGGTCATGGCCCGCCCAAGGCTGCCGCGCAGACCGATCTCGGCGAGCCCGATCGTTCGTGTGACCCCGGCTTCGGCACTGGCCTCGACAACCAGCGGAGTACTCTTGAGATTGGCCGGCTGGTCCGGAGCGTTCGGATCTTCCTGGCTCAGGGAAAGCTCGGCAGATCCGGTGATATCGGTGACTGCATCCAGAGCGTGCGTTCCCTCAGCCGTGAAATTGAGGGTCGAGATCCGGGCATTGCCCGCGTCGGTTATCGCCAGTTCGGCATCACCGCCAATCTCGTAGCCACCTCGCAGGGACTGATGCGTCAGGCTTGCCTCGGGCACGATCTGCAGCTCTTTGCGCGTTTTGCCGGACTCCTCTGTCACCGCGCCGCGCAGGGCGATGCTCCAGTCCAGATCGAGCCAGGGGTCGACTGGCTCAGACGGCAGATGGGCGCAGGAGGCACAGGGCACAGGCGGCCCGGACAGCAGAGCCGGATTATCGGTGAACGATCCCTCCCCCGCAGCGAAAACTGCAGGCGAAAAGCCCCCCAGTGCCGTCAGTGCGATGGCACGGGCAGCCTTGCGAACTGGCTTGTGCTGTCGCACGGGATGTCTCCACTTTTAACCTAACCAATCCTTGCAGATCATGGTTAATAAAAGCCTTTTAGCTGAAGCGGAGCGCGTGTCCCGAAGCGGCGATTAACTGTTGCTTACCAGTTTTACCGATATTCAGGAGGGGTCCAATTCTCGAACCCGGTAGCTCCAATGGATCTGGCGACCATTCTCGGACTCGTCGCAGGCACCACCGTGGTGCTGATCGCGATCCTGCTCGGCGGCAATCTGGGCGGCTTTGTCGACATCCCGTCCGTTCTCATCGTTATCGGCGGCGGCTTTGCCGCAACGCTGATGCGGTTTCCGCTGGCCGGCGTCGGCCGGGCGCTCGCGACGGGCGGCAAGGTCGCCTTCATGGCGCGCACCATCGAGCCGCGCGACGTGATCCTGAAGCTCTCCGAAATGGCCGACCTGGTGCGCAAGTCCGGGCCGATCGCGCTCGAAGGCGTCTCGTTCGACGACCAGAATCTCGCCCGAGGCGCCCAGTATATCGCCGATGGCTATGACGTCGTGTTCATCAAGGACGCGATGGAGCTGGCACGCGATCGCTATCTTGGCCGTCTGGCCGAAGGGCAGCGCGTGTTCAAGTCCCTTGGCGACGCCGCGCCGGCATTCGGCATGATCGGCACGATTGTCGGTCTGGTACAGATGCTGAGCAACATGGAAGACCCGTCCAAGATCGGCCCCGCCATGGCGATCGCGCTGTTGACGACGCTCTATGGTGCCGTGGTTGCCAATGTCATCTGCCTGCCCATCGCCGACAAGCTCAGCGCCAAGCTCGACGTCGAAGAGGTCAACCAGACGCTGATCATTGACGGCATCATGCAGGTGAAGGCCGGCTCATCCGCAGCTGTGGTGCGCGAGCGGCTGCATGCCTATCTCCCCGATCACCAGAAGCAGCTGCCCGAGGCCGCCTGATGGCCAAAAAGCCCGCCCCTGGCGGCGTACCAGAGTGGATGGTCACCTTTGCCGACCTGATGTCGATTCTGGTCTGCTTTTTCGTGCTGCTGATCTCCTTTTCGATTCAGGACACCGAGCGCCTGCAGGTTGTCGCCGGCTCGATGCGTGATGCCTTCGGCGTGGTCAAGGAGCGCACCGCAGACGGCATGATCGAGCGCCAGGGCAACCCCGAACGCGACTATCTGAAAAATGTCAGCCCGGAACTGATCGACCCCGAAAAACTCTCGCACATCAGCGACGTCCATGATGACCGTGCGGAGGCTCAGGGGCCTGAAATCCAGACCCAGAGCGAAGAAAACGATCTCGAGTCGGAAGACCGCTACGCGCTTGCGGCAGCCAGCATCCGTCAGGCCTGGCAGGACATGCCCGACATCACTCGGTTTGCCGACAATCTGCAGGTCGAGGAGACGGAAGATGGACTGGAGATCATCATTTCGGACCGCAACGGCATGCGGATGTTCCCCGAGGGCTCGAAATTCCCGCTGGAAACGACCCGAAAGGCCATTGCCGCGCTAGGCCCGATCCTCAACCGGCTGTCGGCCCCCCTGTCGATCACCGGCCATGTGGCGTCGGGCTCGCGATTTGCTTCCGAAAGCTATGACGAGTGGGACCTGTCGACCGACCGCGCCAATGTGACCCGGCGCATTCTGAGCGAGTTCGGCCTGTCGCCGTCGCGCCTCACCTCGGTCGAGGGCGCCGGTTCCAGTGACCCGATCTTTGCCAACGACCCATATCTGAGTTCAAACGAGCGCGTGACCATCAAGGTCCATGAAGTGGCACCGCCCGTGCCGCCTGATCTGAGCCCCTAGGCCTCCACTTCGGCGCGTGAGACAATCGGGAACGGTTGCCCGGCGCAGCCGTTTTGTCTGCAACAGACCCGGAGGACATGATGCCAGATCCACATGACAAGCTGCCGCCCGCCGACAAGGTACCCGGCGAGGTCATTCCCGATATTGCCGAGACCGAAAGCCCGACCGATGGCGGGCTGCCGGAAGGCGGGCTGCCGGGCATGCCGGTTTCGCACGACCCGATGCGTTCCCCTGCCCCGACGCCGCACAAGCGGGACATTGAGCCACAAGACTAGATACCGTCGCACGATCAGCAATGAGCCGCGTCGCTCAGCCGAACCCATTCGGCGGCAGCGCGGCTTTTCTTATGCGCGGTTTCAGTTCTAGATCGCGATCAGCACCATCGCACCATCAGGATCGTCATGCCTGCCCTGCCGCCCAACCGCTTCAAACGCAATATCGCTTCCGGCACCCGCCAGATCGGGCTGTGGCTTTCTCTCGAAAGCCCCGTGGCCACGGAGATGGTGGCCGATTCCGGCTTCGACTGGCTGCTGCTCGACATGGAGCATAGCCCGGTCGGCCTGAGCCAGGTGGCGGCGCATGTGAACGCGGCCCGCGGGGGCACGGCGGAACTGGTGGTCCGGGTCCCGAGCGTCGACCCGATTCTGGTCAAGACGCTGCTCGACGCTGGCGTGCGCTCGATCATGTTCCCCTTCGTCCAAAGTGTCGCCGAGGCCGAACTGGCCGTCGCCAGCATGCTCTATCCGCCACGCGGCATTCGTGGCGTGAGCGGCAACAGCCGCGCCAACCAGTACACCCGCAACCGCTCCTATCTCGAGACCTATGCGGATGAACAATGCGCCATCATCCAGGTGGAATCGCCGTTGGCGCTGGACACGATCCCCGAGTTTGCAAAGATCGACGAGCTGGACGCGATCTTCATCGGCCCCAATGACCTCGCGGCCAACATGGGGATGCTGGGCCAACCCAATTCGGATGCTGTCCAGCAGCAGGTTGGCGCCGCGCTGAAGGAAATAAAGGCCGGCGGCAAGGCGGCCGGGCTGCTGGATTTCACGCCAGAGGCAGCGGATAGCTGGCTGGCCCGCGGTTTCGATTTCGTCGCTGTCGGTTCCGATGCCGCACTGCTCGTCGGCCATGCCGACGCCTTGGCGGCACGGTTCCGCCCCTAACGGCGTCAAAGCGCGCCGGCGGTCCCGGTACGCTGGAAGTCGGCTGCTGGCGCATAACCGCTGAAGCCGACGATGCGCGGCGCCTTCCGATCACGCCGGCGCCGCTGTCACATCTCTTCCTTCAGCCCCGAGCGGATCAACAGCCAGTTCGGGCTATAGGCCGTCACGAAGCCAGCCAGCATGGCCAGTTGCATCGCCGCCCAGAACACGGGACTTCCGGCGTCCACCGTGGTGCCGAAAAAGGCGGGGAACAGCACAAAGTGGGCGAGGCCCATGAAGCCATACATGCCGACCTGCCAACTGGTGAGCGACAGGATATCGGCCTTGGCCGCGGCCTTGATTCCCGCGCCGACCGACAGGTTGCGCATCGGCGCGATGGCGAAATACTGAAAGACGATGCCGGTCAGCAGCGCAAAGACATAGTCCATGGTCCAGGCGGCAAAGATCTCGGTCGAAAAGATCGTGCCGAGGCCGAAGAACGTCAGCACCGAAGGCACGTAATGCGCCAGGTTTTCGCAGACGAGATCGGCGAGCGTACACCCCGCGCCGCAGTGCAGCGTGCCCTTGGCGACCTTGGCGGCAAAGGGCACGTCTTCAGCACCGGGGCCCGCATAGCGATGGTAGAACCAGACCAGCACCGGCCCGGCGAACAGCGCACAGAGCGGCCAGACAAAGCGCATTACCGCCATTTTGGGCGGATGGCGCAGCATCTGCCAGGCCATGTAGACGGCGCACGCGAGGCCCAGCAGCAAAAGGCCGATGGCGGCGGCAGTGACGAGAGGCGGGATCATGGGCGCACCCTCGGGGTGCGGCGTGCCCTCAAGGTGTCAGAGCCCGCTCGTCCTGGTTGGGACTGCATGGCCGGTGCCATGCCGTCTGGCCGGATCGGTCGGCGGCCGGCATCCATATGCTGAGATTGCGTCAAGGGACCCTTCCCGTGCCTTCGGACAGGTCCGCGCGCTGCTCCCGCATCACGGCGGCGCGCCGACTGTAAACGACAGACGTCCTAACGCGGGGGCACGAACATCGTTCACGGCGAAGCGCACGCCGGCGCTCGCGAAACCTTGCGGCCCAGATCCCCGAGATCATGCTCACCTCGTCACTGATAGGACGGCTCTCTCCCCCTCATCGGCGGGCGCATCCCGGCGATCCAGCCGACCAGACCTTCCACTTATCCCCGCACTGAAACCCCGTGCGATACTCGTTCTGTCCGCGCACCGAAGCGAGATCATGACGAGTGGTTGGCGCGCGGAGACCGGGTGGTGCGAAGGTCGCTTTGCATCAGGCCGAAAGCACGTCGGCATGGTCCGGTTCGCCGGACACGCCGCTATCACGCCACGCATGGCAGGATGCTGGACATGCGGGGAGGACGCGCCGCCCGGCATCGGGCGGTGGGTGGAAACGATCGGCCGGGCAATCCGGGGATCGCGGAAACCCGGTTCTCCGGCGATGCGGCACGGGATGCACCCGGGCTCATGTGCCATACGCCCAAAACCCCGGCCGGCCGGCGAGGCGCGAGCCTCATTTTACCTGCGGACCAACCGCGTCGGGGCAAGCGCCTCGCCGGCCCGCTACCGACCGCGCGCCCCTCCGAAGCCGCCAGGCTGTCGGACGCCTCGGCGCGCCGAAAGGCATTCGGCGAGATACTCGGCCGACATTAACTGGGAGGTTGGGGAATGGCGGAGAATCGGGGTTTCACTTCGAACTCCGAAGCACTCTTCGAAGAGCTGGCGCGGTGGAATAAGGAAATAAAGGCGATTGCACCGGAGTTGCGGCCATGAGCCGCCAGTCCGAGGCTTCGAAGCGCGCCAGCCCTCTCTCGATAAGGTTCAATGAAGCCGAGCTGGGCACGCTCCGCCGAAAAGCGGGCACCACGCCGCTTTCGACCTACATCAAGCGCTCCCTGTTCAAATCGCAGGGATGGATTGCCAACCCGGAATTACTGGCGCAGGTGCTCGCAAGGCTGGGCGAGGCGGAGGTCATGCGCAAGCTGGAGCTGCTTGCCAGGGCTGCCGAAAGCAGCAGCCTCGATAATGATCCCGATACGATCCGGCGCATTTCTGAGGCGTGTGAAGCTGTCATAGCCATGCGGCTGCTGCTCCTGAGTGCGCTGTCGGAGCGGTCACCATGATCCTCAAGGCGTCGCAGCGCGGCGGTGGCGAGGCCATGGCCAATTACCTTCTCGCCCAAGGACACAACGATCATATCCGGCTGCACGAAGTTCGCGGGTTCATGTCCCACGATCTGCGCGAGGCCATGGCTGAAGTTGAAGCCATCAGCGCGGGCACGAAATGCAGCCAGTACCTGTTTTCCTTGAGCCTGAACCCGCCGCCCCAAGCGGAGGTGTCCCTCGACATGTTCGAGGATGCCATCTCGCGGGTGGAGAAAAAGCTCGGCCTGGAAAAAC
>NZ_JBLXGA010000031.1:0-20808 GCF_048261455.1 Devosia sp. | reverse complement strand
TCTTCTTGGCCGAAGCGGCTCGCGGTCCGCGCTTGACGGGCTGAGTGCAAGCCAACTAGATGCCGCTCGCCAGTTGGCCGGGCGACCGCTTCGCGCATGCGGAGAGGAAAGTCCGGGCTCCATCGAAATACGGTGACGGCTAACGGCCGCCGGGGGCGACCCCAGGGAAAGTGCCACAGAAAGCAAACCGCCTCGCATGCGAGGTAAGGATGAAAGGGTGCGGTAAGAGCGCACCGCGGGCCCGGCAACGGGAACGGCATGGTAAACCCCACCGGGAGCAAGACCAAATAGGGACGACGGGGCAGGGCGTTCGCGCTCCGCCAGCCGATTTCGAGGCCGGTCGTCCGGGTTGGTTGCATGAAGTCGCCGGTAACGGCGCCTCAAGATGAATGGTCGCCGCGTCCGCACCCTCGGGTGCGGGCCCTACAGAACCCGGCTTACAGGCCAACTGGCATCAATTTTTACCCCTGCGCTGGTGGCAGCGCGGGGGCCTTGCTCAACAGAATGTTAAGCCTGCTCGCGCAAACTGCGCCGGACCCCTGACGGGGAACCAGTGTGCGTACCGGCATGGCCGGAATGGGGTAAGGCGAATGAGTGACGAGAAGGCCAGCGCGGAGCAGGTGCCGCACGTGCCGGTACTGCTCGACGAGGTGCTGGATGCGCTCGCGCCGCTCGAGTCTGCCCGAATTCTCGATGGTACGTTTGGTGCCGGCGGCTATTCGCGCGCGCTGCTTGAGGCTGGCGCGGAGGTGATCGCAATCGATCGCGATCCGTCGGTCGCCCCTTTCGTCGCGGCGCTCAAGGCCGATTTCCCTGACCGCTTCACCTTCGTTTCCGGCACATTCGCCAATCTCGATGAGCTGTCGGATGGTCCGGTCGACGGGATCGTGCTCGATATCGGCGTCAGCTCCATGCAGCTCGACCAGGCGGAGCGCGGATTCTCCTTCATGCGCGACGGGCCACTCGACATGCGCATGTCGTCCGAAGGGCCGAGCGCCGCCGATCTGGTCAATACCCTGGACGAGGCGGAACTGGCCGACCTGCTTTTCGCGTTTGGCGAGGAAAAGAAATCGCGCCGCATCGCGCATGGCATCGTCACGGCACGGTCCACGCAGCCCATCGGCACAACGCTGGAGCTGGCGCGGCTGATCGAAAAGACCATTGGCCGCAAGCCCGGCGACAATCATCCCGCGACGCGGAGCTTTCAGGCGCTGCGGATTGCGGTGAATGCCGAATTCGATGAGCTGGTCGAGGCGCTGTTCGCCTCCGAGCGCCTGTTGAGCGAAGGGGGGCGGCTCGCCGTGGTCACCTTCCATTCGCTGGAAGATCGCATCGTCAAACGTTTCCTCGCGCCTGAGAAATCTGCACCGCAGCAGTCGCGGCACCTGCCGAGCGCCGAGCAAATCGTCTCGCCCTGGGCCAGCGTTGCCAAGTCGCGCAAGGCGGGGGCGAGTGAAACCAGCCGCAATGTCCGCGCCCGCTCGGCGACGCTGCGGGCGGCCTGCCGCGGGACGGCACCGGCGCGCGAGCTGTCATTTGCCGGACTCGGCGTTCCGCGATCGAGGGGACGGGCATGATCAAGACCATCAATGCCGTGATGCTGTGCACGAGCCTGTTCGGGCTCATCGGCGTTTACGCGCTGAAATACTCGGTGGCCGATCTCGCCAGCGAGAAGGTCGGCATCGAGCGCAAGATCGAAAAGCAGGAAGGGCGGCTGTCGCTGCTCAAGGCGGACTGGGCCTATCTGAACCAGCCTGCGCATGTGGCGCCGATCGTGGCGCGGCACCAGACGGCGCTGAACCTGCAGCCGATCATGCAGAGCCAGTTCGGCGACTTCAACCTGCCGATGCGCCCGCCGGCTCCCGACACGTCGGCGCTGGATGACCTGCTGCAGATGCTCGATGACGGTATCGACCCCATCGAACAGTTGATCGAGGCGAACTAGATGGCTGTCATTTCCGAAGGCACGGCGCCGATTGCTCTCGATGGTGCGCGCAAGTCGCGCGGCAATCTCACCCGCGCGCGCATCCGCTGGGTCATTCTGGTGCTCATCGTGGTGTTCGGCTGGATCGGCGCGCGGTTGATCGAGTTTGGCGCGACAGTGACCGAATCCAGCATCGAGGGCCAGGCGCGTGACATCATCACCGCCACGCGGCCGCCGATCCTCGACCGGAACGGGCTGGAAATGGCCGTCGATATCCGCGTGCCATCGCTGTTTGCGGAGCCGCGGGCGATCATCGATGTCGAAGAGGCCGTCACCAAGCTGAGGACCGTACTCCCAGATCTCGACGAGGACTGGCTGCGCAAGCGCCTGACCGGCGACAAGGGCTTTGTGTGGGTGAAGCGCGAGCTGACCCCGGCGATCGAAGAACGAATTTTCGAGCTCGGCATTCCGGGGCTGGATTTTGTCACCGAGAGCAAGCGCTTCTATCCTTCGGGCAAGGAGCTGTCGCATGTGCTCGGCGCAGTCAATATCGACAACCAGGGCACCGCCGGCATCGAAAAGCACATGGACGATGAGGCCGTGGCGCTGCTGCAGTCGCTCGGTCTGGCGCGCGGCAACGAGCTGGAGCCGGTGAGCCTGTCCATCGATCTGCGGGTGCAGCATGCGATGTACGATCAGCTCACCGATGCGATGACACGCTATCAGGCGATCGCTGCGGCGGGTGCGATGATGGACATCCGCACCGGCGAAATCCTCGCGCTGGCCTCGCTGCCCGACTATGACCCGAATGCGCCGTTGTCGATGACGGACCTGTACAACGGCAAGAAAGACCAGCGCTTCAACCGCATCACCACCGGTATTTACGAACTCGGTTCGACCTTCAAGACGGTCACCTTCGCTGGCGCGCTGGATGCGGGTGCGGTTCGCATGACCGACAGTTTCGATGCGCGGTTCGGTGTGCGCTTCGGGCGCTTCACCATCGGCGATTTCCACGGCAAGCACCGCGTGCTGAGCCTGCCGGAAGTTTACAAATACTCGTCCAACATCGGCACGATCAAAATCATGCAGGCAATGGGCAAGGACAATTTCCGCGCGTTCCTGAGCCGACTCGAGTTCGACCAGCGGGCGCCGTTCGAGCTGCCCGAGAGCCGCAACCCGCGCGTCCCGGACAAGCTGTCGGAAGTCGTCGCGGCCACGGCCAGCTTCGGGCATGGTCTCGCCATCTCGCCGCTGCACATGCTGCGCGCCGTCGGCGGCTTCGTGAACAATGGCAAGATGCTCGTGCCGACGCTCTATCGCCGTAGCGAGGCCGAGGCCAATGCCACGGCCAAGCAGGTGATCTCGCCGGAGGTCAGCCGCGACATCCGCTATCTGATGCGCCTAAATGCGCTTGAAGGTTCGGGATCGCGAATGAACAGGGAAGCCGACGGCTATCGCGCCGGCGGCAAGACCGGCACGGCGGAAAAGGTGGTCGATGGTCGCTACTCCTCCGAAAAGACCCTGGCGGTGTTCGCCTCGGCCTTCCCGCTGGACAATCCACGCTACGCAATGATCATTCTGGTCGACGAACCACAGAACGAAAACGCGCAGTCGGGCCATACCGCTGGCTGGAATGCGGGTGAAGTGACGGGCCGGATCGTCCAGCGGGTGGCACCCATGCTCGGTATCAGTCCAGATTTCAGCCCAATGATCGACGCGGACCTGGTCCCGGTCGAACTCCGCTAGCCTCAGCGCGAAAGGGGAGCCAGCGTGACATTTCCGCTGCATGTACTTTTAGAAGACTACCCCGCCGATTTCATTCCGGCGGTGGAGGTAACGGGCGTCAGCGCTGACAGCCGCGCGGTTGCGGCCGGAGAGGCGTTTTTCGCGGTGCCTGGTACCCGCGTACATGGCAATCAGTTTGCGGCCCAGGCGGCCGAACGGGGGGCAGTCGTAATGCTGACAGATCGCACGCCTGAAGCCGATCCGGGTATTCCCGTGGTCGTGGTGGATGATGTACGGGCCGCTTACGCGGTGGCAGCCGCAAAACAGTTTGCCCCGCAGCCAGAGGTTTCGATCGCTGTTACCGGCACCAATGGCAAATCCTCGGTCGTGTCCTTCGTACGCCAGATCTGGCAGGCCTGCGACATCGCCGGCGCTAGCATGGGTACCGTGGGGATCGAAACCGCAGAGGGCGTGACGCCGCGCGAGCTGACGACGTCCGACGCGCTGGCACTGCATCGCGATCTTGCGGCGCTCAAGGCCGATGGCATCGATCATGTGGCGCTGGAAGCGTCGAGCCAGGGGCTGGATCAGCGCCGCGTCGACGGGCTTCGCTTTGCCGTGGCAGCTTTCACCAATCTCAGCCGCGATCATCTCGATTATCACGAGACGATGGAAGACTATCGTGAGGCCAAGCTGCGGCTGTTCAAGGTCCTGTTGGATGACGGGGGTGCAGCAGTCATCAATTGCGACGACCCCGAGCATCTGCCGTTCCTGTTTGCGGCGCTCGACCGCGGCGCGACGCTGCTGACAGTGGGCGAGGAGGGGGCGTTCTACGAGGTCTCCGAGGTCCGCAACGAGGGCTACGGCCAGCGGGTAACCGGGCGCATGGTCGGCGAGCCGGCGGACTTCTTCCTGCCGTTGACCGGAGCCTTCCAGGTCTCCAATGCCGTCGTCGCGCTGGCGCTCGCGGTTCAGTCGGGAGCGCCGCCACAGCAGGCGCTGGCGGCGCTATCGGGCCTCAAGGGCGCCCGCGGGCGGCTAGAGAAGGTGGCCGAACACAACGGCGCGGCGATTTTCGTCGATTATTCGCACAAGCCGGTGGCGCTCGAAACGGCGCTTGAGGCGCTGCGCCCCTATGCAACGAACGAACTCAGCCTGGTCTTCGGCTGCGGCGGCGACAGGGATACCGGCAAGCGCCCGATCATGGGGGAGATCGCCGAACGCCTTGCGGACGCCGTGATCGTGACCGACGACAATCCGCGGACCGAAGATGCGGCGGCGATCCGCGCTGAGGTGCTGGCGGGCGTGCCCTCGGCGCGCGAGATCGGCGATCGGCGTCAGGCGATCGAAGCGGCCATTGGAGAACTTGAACCTGGTGACGTGCTGCTGATTGCGGGCAAGGGCCATGAGGACTATCAGATCATCGGCACAACGAAGCACCATTTCTCCGACCACGAAGTCGTGCTGGAGACGCTCAAGGGAATGTAAGCGCTGATGAGACCGCTGTGGACCGTCGCCGAAGTCGTCAAAGCCACCGGCGGTCGGCCTGAGGGCATATCGGATGGCCCACTCGGCAGTGTGTCGATCGACTCTCGTGAGATCGCGCCCGAAGCGCTGTTCGTGGCGATCAAGGGCGACACCCATGACGGGCATCAGTTCGTCGGCAAGGCGCTGGAGGCCGGGGCCTCCGCGGCGCTGGTGTCCGAGGCCTGGTTCGCGGCGAACGGTGGTGAGCAGTTGATCGTCGTCCCCGACCCGATGGTGGCGCTCGAACATCTTGCCGTTGCCGCCAGGCTGCGCAACCGCGGCCAGATCATTGCGGTGACCGGCAGCGCCGGAAAGACAACGACCAAGGAAGCGTTGCGCACGGTGCTGGAAGCGGCCGGCCCGACCCACGCCTCGATCAAGAGTTTCAACAACCACTGGGGCGTGCCGCTGATGCTTGCGCGCCTGCCACGCGACGCCCAGTTCGGTGTGTTCGAAATCGGCATGAACCACGCCGGCGAGATCACTCCACTGGTGAAGCTGGTGCGCCCGCATATTGCGGTCATCACCACGGTCGCGGCGGCGCATCTCGAATTCTTCGACTCTGTCGCGGGGATCGCCGCCGCCAAGGCCGAGATATTCCTCGGGATCGAGCCTGGCGGTACGGCGGTGCTCAATGGCGACCATGACTGGCTGCATATCCTGTTCGCCCATGCCCGCGCCGCCAAGGTGGGGCGCATCGTCACCTATGGCTATGACGGCGATGCTGACTGGCAGATCACCAAAAACACGCCCTCCGCCAGCGGCACCCAGGTCGAGGTGCGCCATGAGGGCCGGACGCTGAAGCTGTCGCTGGGCGTGAAAGGCGATCACATGGTGGCCAATGCGGTTGCGGCGCTGGCCGTGGCGCAATTGTCGGGCGAGGGGACCGAACTGCCGATCAAGGCGCTCCGTGGCTTCGGCGCGCCGGAGGGCCGGGGCTTGACGTTGCGCCTCGGGCCGGAAAAGGCACCGCTCTTGCTGGTCGACGAGAGCTATAATGCCAACGTCGCGTCGATGACGGCAGCGATGGACCTTTACGCGACCGTGACACCGCCATCGGGCGCCAAGGTGCTGGTGCTTGGCGATATG
Organism: Devosia sp.; assembly: GCF_048261455.1. GTDB lineage: Bacteria > Pseudomonadota > Alphaproteobacteria > Rhizobiales > Devosiaceae > Devosia_A. Next base: position 14,543 of record NZ_JBLXGA010000031.1, on the reverse strand, counting down.
CTGGAACTGGGCCCGCAGGGACCGACCCTGCATGCCGGCCTGGCGGGGGCCGTCCGCCGCACCGGAGCGTCGCGGATTTATCTCGTCGGCAATGCCATGAAGGCATTGGCGGACGTCCTGCTGGCGGAGGCCGAAGCGGACCGAGATGCGCCGCGTGTGATCCATGCCGCACTTGCCGAGGAGATCGCCGAGCCGCTGCTGGCGGACCTTGCCTATGGCGATGCAGTTATGGTCAAAGGGTCGAAAGGCGTTCGGCTCGCATCCTTGGTGGGGCAAATCCGCGAGCGCTTCGAGAGCGCCTGAGTTGAGTGGGACGCGTTAGATGCTGTATTTCCTCGGGCAGTTGGGCGAGAGCATCGCCGCATTCAACGTGTTCCGCTACATCACGTTTCGGACCGCCGGCGCGGTGGTCACGGCGCTGTTTTTCGTCTTCATGTTCGGCCCCGCGATCATTTCCGGGCTCCGGATCCGACAGGGTCATGGTCAGCCGATCCGCGAAGATGGTCCGGCAGGACATTTGCTGACCAAGAAGGGCACGCCCACCATGGGCGGGCTGATGATCCTCGCCGGCGCAGTCAGTTCGACTCTGCTGTGGGCCGACCTGTCCAACGGCTACGTATGGGTGGTGCTGTTCGTCACCATTTCTTTTGGTGGCATCGGATTTTACGACGATTACCTCAAGGTCAAGCGCGCCTCGCACAGCGGGTTTTCAGGGCGTCAGCGGCTGCTGCTGGAGGCCTTTATCGGGCTCATTGCCTGTTATTGCATCTCGGTGCTGACCGACCCCTCGATTTCCAACTCCCTGCTGTTTCCCTTCGTCAAAGGGCTGGCGCTCAACCTCGGCTGGTTCTTCGTGCTGTTCGGCGCCTTTGTGGTCGTCGCGGCCGGCAATTCGGTGAACCTGACCGACGGACTTGATGGCCTGGCGATCGTCCCGGTGATGGTTGCCGCGGGTTCGTTCGGGCTCATCGCCTATCTGGTGGGAACGCCGAACTTCGCCGACTATCTGCTGATCAATCCCGTGCCGGGCACGGCCGAGCTGTCGGTGATCTGCGGCGCGCTGATCGGGGCGGGGCTGGGCTTCCTGTGGTTCAATGCGCCGCCGGCGCAGATCTTCATGGGCGATACCGGCTCGCTGGCACTGGGCGGTGCACTGGGCACCATTGCCGTCGCGATCAAGCACGAGATCGTTCTTGCCATCATTGGCGGGCTGTTCGTGCTCGAAGCGGTTTCGGTGATCGTGCAGGTCGTATCGTTCAAGCTCACCGGCAAGCGTGTGTTCAAGATGGCGCCGATCCATCATCACTTCGAGATGATGGGCTGGACGGAAAGCCAAGTGGTGATCCGGTTCTGGATTATATCGCTGGTACTGGCGCTGGTCGGGTTGAGCTCGCTCAAGCTGCGCTGAGGACGGCCTTCGCGAAATCTGCCTAAACTGGCGACTTGGCAAAACCCTTTACGAGGATCGGGCCCGTCGGCTTTCCGGTCGGCGACCCGCCGGGCGGTTCGAGGGTGATCTCGTAGAGCTGCCCGACCTCCGGTCGCGGCAGGTCAGGGCCCGAAATGCGCATCGTTCCAGTGTCATCAAGCGTGCCGAGCGACACCGGACCTGTCTGTTGGTCGGGCAGGGTCCAGAGCTGATAGACGCCATTCTGCGGCGGTACGAAAGTGTCGAGTGGCACCAGCCGCACGGTGTCGTCCGCAAAGGCTTCGATGATGGCGCCAGGCTGCGCATCGCTTTCGTTGAGCAGCACCGCGATCACCAGTGGTTGCGGCTGGGTGTCGACAAGATTGCCTGCCGCAAAGCCCAAGCCCAGCGCGACGACCACGCTTGCGGCCATCGCGGTCCGGCGTAGCCAGGCATTGTCGTTGTCCGCTGGCGGCGGCTGTGATGACGCTGAAGGAAATGCCGGCGTTGAGGAATCCGCCGGGGCGCTGTCGAGTTGCGCATCGATCTTCGCCCAGAGCGCCGGATCGACGGGCGCGGCGCCTGCCGTGTCATCGAGGGCGTGCATTTGCCGTTCGAGCCGTGCCACGGCTGCCGCGAGGTCCGGTTCGGCTGCGAGGCGAGCCTCGAAGGCCTGTCGGTCGTGCCCGTCCAGCAAGCCGAGCACATATTCGCCGCAGCGTTCGAGATCGTCGTGGGTCATTTCAGGCACTCCTGCAGGGCGCTGACGCCGCGTCGGACCCAGGCTTTCACGGTGCCGAGGGGCACCTGCATCGTCGCTGCAGCTTCGCCGTGGTTGAGCCCGGTGACGTAGCAGAGCAGAATGGCCTCGCGCTTTGACGCGTCGAGTGCGCTGAGGCAATGACGTAACGCATCGCGCGCGGACAGGGCTTCGAAAGCTGCATGAGCGTCGCTTTGCCGATCGCCGAGATCAGCCAGCGTTTCGCCATCCTCGTAATCCATGCGCGCGCCGTCCCGCAAAAGATTGAGCGCCCGGTTGCGCACCATGACCGTCATCCAGCCCCGCGCCGAGCCTTTGTCCGGGCTGAAGGTCGAGGCACTTCGCCAGACGGTCAGGAAAACCTCCTGGACAACCTCTTCAGCGAGCTCCCGCCGCCGCAGGAGACGATTGGCGATCGCCAGCAGGCGGCCGGATTCGGTCTCGAACAGCCTTCCCAACGCGGTGCGGTCACCACGCGCTACGGCAAAAATCATGTCTTCAGGTGATTGCGGCGTGCTCATGCACCAACTCTTGTCGGGAAATCCTCTGCATGTCGATTACCCGCGACGCCACAGGTCTGGATGCGCGCCAAAGAAAAATTTTGATGTGCTGCATCCAGACGCTTCCGCTCGCGGGTAACCCCTCTGTCAACGCGCCGCTGTGGCGCCGCAACAAGGAGACGTCAAATGTCTGCCATTTCCCGAACTGTCCTTCGTGCCGCACTGGTTGTTGCAACCCCCGGTCTGGCAATCTCTGCCGTCCAGGCAGCACCTGCCATCGGCCTCGTCGGCGGCAGCACGCTGGTGATGTTCGATACCGAGAGCCGCACTGTGTCCGAAACCGTCGAGGTCACCGGCGTCGACAGCCTGGCCGGTATCGACGTTCGTCCGTCCAATGAGATGCTGTATGGCGTGACGCTTGATGGCCGTGTCGTCACAATCGATGCTGCCACCGGCGCCGCCACGGTCCAGACCGAGCTGAGCGAGAAGCTCGCCAGCTACGAGGGCGCCATCGTCGATTTCAACCCGGTCGCCGACAAGCTGCGCCTGATGGGAACCGATGGTACCAATCATCGGGTCAATGTCGATGATGGCACGGTCACCGTCGACGGTTCGCTGGCCTATGAAAGTGCCGACATGCATGCCGGCGAGGCGCCGGCAATCGCTGCTGCGGCCTACACCAATTCCATCGGCACGCCCGAGAAAACGGCGATGTACGATATCGACACAACCATCGTTGCGCTGATCCAGCAGATCTCGCCAAATGACGGCACGCTGGCTGCGATCGGCAAGCTCGGGGTCGACGGCGGGTCCAGCTATGCCTTCGATATCCTGGCTGCCGACGACATGAGCAATACGGCCTTCCTCGTCGTCGACAATGTGCTGCACACGGTGAGCCTCGAGACCGGCGCCGCAGAGGCCTGGGGCCCCATCGAGGGCGTTGACGGCATGATCACCGATATTGCGGTCATGCGGTAAGCCAATCGCTACCAACGGGGGCGGGGACTTCGGTTCCTGCGCCCATTGGCCTATTCGTCGCAAAATGCCACAGCCGTTGCGATCTTGGTAACCATCGCGGCGCTAGTCTCCCGGCTTGAGTAGTGTGGGAGGCCGTCGGGCATGGACGGCGCTGAGTATGTTCGCACGCGAGCGTAAGACCCCCATCGCCGAATGGTGGTGGACGATAGACAAATCGCTTCTGATGGCGCTGATTCTGCTGCTGATGGTGGGCGTGCTGCTGAGCTTTGCGGCCAGTCCGCCGGTGGCCGAGCGGCTCGGGCTCAACGAGTGGCACTTCATCATCCGTCAGGCGATGTTCGCCTCACTGGCTCTGCCGGTGCTGATCGCAACCTCCTTCCTGCCGCATCGTCCCGCGCGATTTGCGGCGCTGGCGGTCCTGGTCGGCAGCGTCGTGTTGCTTTGGGCGACGTTGCGCTTCGGCACCGAGGTAAAGGGCGCGCGGCGCTGGATTTCATTTCTCGGGCAGACGGTACAGCCATCCGAATTCGTGAAGCCGGCCTATGCGGTGATCGGGGCGTGGCTGTTCGCCGAGTCGATGAAGCTCAAGAATGTGCCCGGCCGGTTGATGGCGACCGGCATCATGTTCCTGATCGTCGGCGCGCTGCTGCTGCAGCCCGATATCGGGCAGACGGCGCTGGTGCTCGCCACCTGGGGCGCGCTGCTGTTCCTCTCCGGCATTTCCTGGATCGTGATTGCCGGTCTCGGGGTGGGCGCGATCGGGCTGATGTTCGGCGCCTACATGTTCTTTCCGCATTTCGCCAAGCGTATCGACGGCTTCATCAATTCCGAGGACGGCAATACCTATCAGGTGGAAAAGGCGCTGGCCTCGCTGCGTGAAGGCGGCTGGTTCGGGCGTGGTCCGGGAGAGTCGCTGGCCAAGAAGGTCATCCCCGATGCGCATGCCGACTATGTGTTCTCTGCCGCCGCAGGCGAGTTCGGTATCCTGTTCTGCCTCTGCCTCGTGGCGCTGATCGGCTATATCGTCGTGCGGGCACTGATCGGTGCGCAGCAGCAATCGAGTCTGTTTGCGCGGCTGGCCGCTTCGACGCTGGCCATCCAGTTCGGCATGCAGTGTGCCATCAACCTAGCGGTGAACCTCAACCTCATTCCACCCAAGGGCATGACGCTGCCGTTCGTTTCCTATGGCGGCACGTCGATGCTCGCGGTGGCCTTCGGCATGGGCCTGATGCTGGCGCTGACGCGCAAGAAGCCCGAAGAGCGGATCGCGACCGGGCTTCCCGCCTACCGCACACCGATGCTATCCCCCGCGGAATGACCCGAATCACGCAAAGGCGCACATCATGAGCACCATCGTGCTCATGGCTGGTGGAACCGGCGGGCACCTGTTTCCAGCCATGGCGCTGGCACAGGAGCTGCGCCGACGCGGCCATGACATCCAGCTGATGACCGACCACCGCGTGGCCAGCTATGGCGACGGGTTTCCGGCGTCGGCCACCCATGTGGTCCCCTCGGCGACGCCGTCGGTGCGCAACCCGATCAAGTTCGTCACCGCAGGCATGCGTTTAAGCGGCGGTATTGCCGTGGCATGGGGCATGCTGCGGCGGATCCGCCCCGCCGTTGTCGTCGGATTTGGTGGCTATCCGGTGTTCCCGCCCTTTGTTGCGGCGAGCGTGCTCGGCATTCCCGGCATCCTGCACGAACAGAACGCGGTGATGGGGCGGGCCAACCGCGCGCTGGCGCGGATGGCCAAGCTGATCGCGCTGAGTTTTGAGCCGACAGCCAAGACCGAGGATTTCGCCGAAAAGTGCGTGCTGGTCGGCAATCCGGTGCGTGACCGGGTGCGCGAGGTCTCCGATACAGCCTACCCGCCGCTCGACCCTGCGACTGGCACGATCAATCTGCTGGTTTTTGGCGGCAGCCAGGGCGCGCGGGTTTTCGGCGAACTTGTGCCATCGGCGGTTTCCGACATTCCCGCCACGCTGAGGGCGCGGCTGCGGATCACCCAGCAATGCCGGCCGGAGGATCTCGACCGTGTTGCCGAGGTCTATCGCAAGGCCAAGGTGAACGTCGAACTGGCATCATTCTTCGACGACCTGCCCAAACGCATGGCGGAAGCACATCTCGTTATCTCGCGATCCGGTGCGTCCACGGTCGCCGAACTCGCCGCGCTCGGCCGCCCCGCCATTCTCGTGCCTTTGCCGGGCGCGCTCGACGCCGACCAGAAGAACAATGCGCTGGTGCTGCAGCGGGCAGGGGGTGGCTGGATCGCCGATCAGGCCACGCTTACGCCCCAATCGCTTGGCACTCGCTTGACCTCACTTTTCGGTGACCCCGAGGGCCTTGCGGCGGCTGCCGCCGCGGCACGCTCGCAGGGTCAGCCGGACGCCGTCTCCAAGCTCGCCGATCACGTCGAGCGGCTCGCCCAGAAGGAAATATCTGCATGAAGATGCCGCGCAATATCGGTCCGGTGCATTTCGTCGGTATCGGCGGCATCGGCATGAGTGGTATCGCCGAAATCCTGCACGATCAGGGTTACAAGGTGCGCGGGTCCGACAGCGCCGAAAACCCCAATGTGCAGAGGCTGATCAAGATGGGGATCGAGGTCGCCATCGGTCAACATGCCGACAATCTGCGCGATGCAGCCGTTGTGGTGATCTCGTCGGCGATCAAGAAAAACAACCCGGAGCTCGCCGCGGCGCGGGCCCGTGGTCTGCCGATCGTGCGCCGGGCCGAGATGCTGGCCGAGATCATGCGTTTCAAGAACGCCATCGCGATCGGTGGCACGCATGGCAAGACGACGACGACGACGCTTGTGGCGACGCTGCTCGATGCGGCCAGCATGGACCCCACCGTCATCAATGGCGGCATCATCAATGCCTATGGCACCAATGCGCGGCTGGGCGACGGCGATTGGATGGTGGTCGAGGCCGACGAGTCCGACGGGACATTCGTCAAGCTGCCGGCCGACGTGGCGGTGGTTACCAATGTCGATCCCGAGCATCTCGACCATTATCACGACTTCGAGCACGTCAAGCAGGCCTTCCTGACCTTTGTCGAGAACGTGCCGTTCTACGGTTTTGCGGTGATGTGCCTCGATCATCCCGAAGTGCAGTCACTGGTCGGCCAGATCCGCGATCGCCGGGTCATCACCTATGGCCGCAACCCGCAGGCCGATGTGCGGCTGGTCGATCTCGAGATTACCGACGGCATCAGCCGCTTCGCCGTCGAGATCCGCGACCGCATCCGCATGACGCATCTCAGGATAGAGGGCCTCGAAATGCCGATGCCCGGGGAACACAATGTGCTCAATGCCACCGCGGCGATTGCCGTTGCCGACCAGCTCAAGGTGCCGGCCGAGGCGATCCGCAAGGGGCTGAAGAACTTTACCGGGGTGCGCCGCCGCTTCACGCGGACCGGCCGGGTCAGTGGCATCACCGTGATCGACGACTATGGTCATCATCCGGTGGAAATTACCGCTGCGCTGCGGGCCGCACGCCAGTCGACGCGGCGCGATGTCATCGCCGTGGTACAGCCGCACCGCTACAGCCGGGTGCAGGACCTGTTCAATGATTTCGCCACCTGCTTCAACGACGCCGATACGGTGATCGTTGCGCCGATCTATGCCGCAGGCGAGCAGCCGATCGAGGGCGTGACGCATGAGGAACTGGTTGCGCGTATCCGGGCGCGCGGGCATCGCGATGCACGGGTTATCGATCGGCCAGAAGCTCTGGCGCCGCTGATCGCCAGCCGCGCTGCCGACGGCGATTATGTCGTGTGCCTGGGCGCCGGCAATATCACCCAGTGGGCGGCGACATTGCCGACCGAACTCGGCGTGCTCCTCGGTCAGGAACCGGAGGCGGCGTGATGTGGCCCGATCTGCTGCCGGGGTTCGAGCCCTGGATTTCCGAAGTGCGCGGCCGTCTGATCCCCAATCAGATGCTGAGCGAGATCACCTGGTTCCGCGTCGGCGGGCCTGCACAGCTTTTCTTTCAGCCGGCAGATGAAGCCGATCTGAGCTATTTCCTGGCGCATCTACCCGAGGATATCCGCGTCACGGTGATCGGTCTCGGCTCGAACCTGCTGATCCGCGATGGCGGACTGGATGGCGTGGTGATACGGCTCTCCGCCAGGGGCTTCGGCAAGATCGAAGTGCTGGATGACCATCGCATTCGCGTCGGCACGGCACTGCCGGACGTCAAGGTCGCGACGGCGGCGGCGGAAGCCGGTATCGACGGGTTGACCTTTTACCGCGGTATTCCCGGCGGTATCGGCGGCGCGCTCTATATGAATGCCGGATGTTACGGCACCGAAACGCGCGACCGGATGGTCGAGCTCACCGCTGTGCTGCGGTCTGGCGAGGTCCAGACACTGACCAACGCGGATATGGCCTACCGCTATCGCAAGTCGAACGGCCCGCGCGGCGCGGTGTTCACCTCGGCCGTTTATCAGGGCACGCCCGGCGATCGCGACGACATCCTCTCCCGCATGCGGGAGATCACCGAAAAGCGCGAAAGTTCGCAGCCGACCAAATCCAAGACCGGCGGGTCGACCTTCAAGAATCCTGAAGGGCACTCGAGCTGGAAGCTCGTCGATGCCGCCGGGGGCAGGGGCCTCAAGTTCGGCGACGCGCAGATGAGCGAATTGCACGCGAATTTCCTGCTCAACCTGGGCGAGGCCACAGCCTTCGAGGTCGAAACACTCGGTGAGATGGTGCGCCAGAAGGTGCGCGACAGCCAGGGTATAGAGCTCAACTGGGAAATCCGCCGCATGGGCCATTTCGCTCCCGGCAAGGAAGTCCGCGAATTCATGGACCGCGCGCCCTTCACCGGAGCGGTGTGATGTGCTTTCGCCGCGGCATCGCCGTCCCGAATGCGACGGCGCCGTGTAGCGGTTTCGACACAATCTCCACCTCGCCACCATCCGATCGACTGCCCGTCGAAGGGCGCGGTCCGGACGGCGTCGGTTGCCCCCTCGAACTGATCGGCAGGACCAACTCATGACCAAACATGTCGCGCTGCTTCAGGGTGGGCTTTCGAACGAGCGTTCAGTGTCGCTGGCTTCGGGCAAGGCCTGCGGTGTGGCGCTGCGCAATGCGGGCTATCGGGTCACCGAAGTCGATGTCGGCTTCGATGTCGCCGAACGCCTACGCGAGATCGCGCCCGATGTGGTGTTCAATGCACTGCACGGGCCCTACGGCGAGGACGGCACGATACAGGGCGTCCTCGAGTTCCTGCGCATTCCGTACACGCATTCGGGTGTCCTCGCCTCGTCGTTGGCGATGAACAAGCACCAGGCCAAGATCATGTTCCGGGCAGCGGGTATCCCCGTCACCGATCATACCGTCGTCGACCGTGCGGAAGTGGCGCGGGCTCACGTGATGGAGCCGCCCTATGTGATCAAGCCGGTGTCGGACGGATCGAGCGTCGGCGTGTTTATCGTCAAGGCCGACCAGAGCCATCCGCCGCAGGAAATCCTGCGCGAGGACTGGAACGCCGGCGAAGAGGTGATGGTGGAGCGGTTCATCGGCGGTCGCGACCTTACCTGCTCGGTGATGGGCGACGTCGCACTGGGTGTCACCGAGATGATTACCGACCTCGGGTTCTACAATTTTGAAGCAAAATACGCCAAAGGCGGCTCAAGCCACATCATTCCGGCACAACTTGAACCGAAAATTTACGACAAAGTGCAGAATATGGCTCTCAAGGCTCATGCTGCGCTCGGATGCCGAGGCGTGACGCGGACAGATTTCCGCTTCAACGATCAGGCCGGGAAAGACGGGGAACTCGTCTGTCTCGAACTCAACACCCAGCCAGGCATGACCGAAACGTCGCTGGTTCCCGAACAGGCCCAACATGCTGGCCATTCGTTCGAGGATCTGGTCGCCTGGATGGTGGAGGATGCGAGTTGCAACAGGTAGGGGAAAAGCAGTTTTTCGCCAATGCCCAGCTTGTCCATCCCCGCAATCTGCCGGCGCCACTGGCCCGGCGCAGCCGCAATGCGCTGGTCGCCGCCAACCATGTTTGGGTGCTGCATCGCCAGCTGATCATCCGGATTTTGCTGGTCGTTGCGGCGCTCGCAACACTGGTCGGGCTTTATCAGACACGCGACGTGCTTGCTTCGGCGGGCGCGACAGCCATCAAGATGGTGCAGGGCGAGTTCGCCCAGGCCGGCTTCGGCGTCACCGGCATCGAAATCACCGGACAGCGGCTTACTAATGACGCCGACATCATTTCTCTGCTGACCGTCGGAGCAGGGGATTCGACCCTTACCTTCGATGCACAGCAGGCGCAGGCGCGGCTGACCTGGCTCGCTGCCGTCAAATCGGCCACCGTGCGTAAAATCTATCCCAACAGAATCGTCGTGGAGATTGTCGAAAAGACGCCGCTGCTGCGCTGGCGTATTGGCGACACGACCTGGCTGGTCGACGAGAAGGGTACGCGCATCGGCACCGATATCGCGGCTTTCACCGAGCTGCCGCTGGTCATCGGCGAGGGCGCCAATGACGATGCAGTGGCCATGGTTCGCATCCTTGAACGGCATCCGATGCTGCAGGAAGGGCTGGCGGCCCTCAGCCGTATCGGTGATCGGCGCTGGGATCTGCTGTATCGAAACGGGTTGCGCGTGCAACTGCCCGAGCACGGCGTGGCGCAGGCGCTGGACCGGCTCGAAATGTATCAGGGTGACTACGCGCTGCTTGATCGTGACGTCACCGAGATCGACCTGCGGGTCGACGGTCTGGTGACCCTCAAGCCGGGTGAAACCGCAGCCGAAGCCATCGAAGCGGCCCGCAAGGCCAAATCCAAGTCCCGCTCCTGAGTTCAACTTTCCTTTTCGAGTACGAGTGAATCGCCCGATGAGCAGCATGATGACCGACGCCATGACCGCGCGTCTCAAGCCTTTGCAGCCCGGCCGCACCAGCCTCGTGTCGGTGCTCGATATCGGTTCGACCAAGATCTGCTGCGTCATCGCGCGGCTGACGCCACGACCCGAAGGCAAGGCGTTGAAGGGCCGTACCCATGTCGCCGAGGTGATCGGCTTCGGTTATGGCGCGTCGGCCGGCGTCAAGAGCGGCGTGATCTCCGATATCGACAAGGCCGAACAGGCAGTGCGCACCGTGGTTGGCATGGCGGAGCGCGCGGCGGGCGTGACCGTGCAGTCGGTGGTGGTCAATGTCACGGCCGGGCGGTTGGGCTCCGAGACCTTCTCGGCAACCGTCAATCTGGGGGGGCAGGAGGTCGAGCGCTCCGATATCCAGCGCGTGCTGCGCTCGGTCAACGAACGCTCGGTACGTCCGGAACGCTCGATCATTCACGCGCTGCCGATCGGCTATGCTCTCGACGGCCAGAAGGGCATTCGCGATCCGCGTGGCATGGTCGGCGAGAAGCTGTCGGTGGACGTGTCGGTGGTTTCGGCGGAAACGCTGGCCATGCGCAATATCGAACTGGTGCTCAACCGTTGCCATCTGCAGATCGAAGGTCTGACTGCCACGCCATATGCTTCGGGTCTCGCGACGCTGGTAGACGATGAATCGCAGCTCGGCGTTGCCTGCATCGATTTCGGCGGCGCAACGACGACCGTGTCGGTCTTCGCCGAGGGACAGCTGGTCTATACCGATGCGATCGCCATTGGCGGCCATCACCTGACGCTGGACATCGCCCGTCAGCTGTCGGTCGGCATTGCCGACGCCGAACGCATCAAGACGATGTATGGCTCGGTGCTGCCCGGGCAGATGGATGAGCGCGACATGATCCCGATCACGCCGGTCGGCGCCAGCGCCCACGAGGCGCCGGGGCAGATCCCGCGCTCGCACATCACCCGCATCATCCGGCCGCGGATCGAGGAAGTGCTCGAAGCGATCAAGGACCGCATGCAGGCGACGGGCATGATGGATGTGTGCGGTCGGCGCTTCGTGCTGACCGGCGGGGGCAGCGAACTCACCGGTCTGCCGGAAGTGGCGCGCCGCGTGCTCGCCCGCAATGTGCGCAATGGTCGGCCGATGGGGATTTCGGGTTTGCCCGAGATGGCCAAGGGCCCGGGTTTCGCGACAGTCGCCGGCATGCTGATCTACCCGCAGATCTGCGGCCAGGAATATGTCGAGCCGCGCGCCACGGTGAAGCTGACCGGCACCGACGGCTATTTCGCCCGCGTCGGCAACTGGCTGAAGACGGCGTTCTGAGTCCTATCGCGCCGTCTTCTTCACGCGCGCAAAGGGTTCGGCGGCATCGTCGAAAACGGTGCGGCCGCCATATTCGGGTGAGCGGCGCCACTCCTCCGCGACATAGTCCTGAAAGCCTGGGCCCTTGGCGGTCTTTTCCAGCTGACGCGACTGGGTGTCCAGCCGCCGGATTGCTTCCATCTGCTCGGTCTGCCCGAGGCGCGCCTTGACCACCGCATATCTGAGGACGTTGATCGTCTCGTCATAGACCTTGAGCGGGACAGGGAAGGGCGCTCCGTCCTTGCCGCCATGCGCCATGGCGAAGCGGGCTGGATCGGCAAAGCGATTTGGCGCGCCGTGAATCACTTCGGCCACCTGGGCGATCGACTGGACGGTGCGCGCCCCGATGCCCGGGACCAGCAGAAGTTCAGTGAAGTCCTTGGGCGCCTGGGTTTCGGCGGCGGCGAGCGCGCCATGCAGACGCCGCATCATCACATCCTTTTCGCGGATATCGTGATGCGCTGGCATCACCAGATGGGGCAGGGTCATCTGCGCCGGTTCCGGCAGGTCCTTTTTCGGCATGAGGTCGATCAGCTGGTCGACGATGCCGTCGGGGCCGAGTTCGGCAAGCAGGTCGACCTGGGCGCTGCGGGCGCGGCCTGCCCGGTGATCGGCAAGGTTGACGATTTCTCCGGCGTTCTCCCCCTCGATCGCGGCGTGCGGGGCGTCGACGAAGTCGCTCAACCCGTCGGACTTCCAATGATAGCGGCGCGCCGTGCTGGTGGCGTCGCGCATCCCCTGCTGGATCACCACCCAACTGCCGTCTGCGGCAACGATGAAGCCGTGCAGGTAGAGATTGAAGCCGTCCTGCACGGCGGCGCTGTCGACCTTGGCGACCAGCCGGCTGGCGCGGGCCAGCGCGTCCCCGTCAAAGCCGACGCGATCGCCGATGCTGACCAGTTCGTCGGGCGTCTTGCGCGAGTGCCGGCCGCGCCCGCCGCAGACATAAAGGCCCAGTTCGCGCTCCAGCGGCTGCAGGCCGCGCTTCAACGCCCCGATGACGCTGGTGGTGATGCCCGATGAGTGCCAGTCCATCCCCATGACGGCACCGAAACTCTGAAACCAGAAGGGGTGCGATAGACGACTCAACAGCTCGTCGCGGCCGTATTGCTCGATGATCGCCTGGCAGATGACGCCGCCGAGCTTGGCCATGCGATCGGCAAGCCATGCGGGCACCCGTCCACCGTGCAGCGGCAGGTCGGCGCTGCCGGATCTATTGGCCATGTCCGCGAGTCTCCATCGAGCGATCTTGGAACATAGCAGGAACGCAGGTGCGGGTGAACGGTTCGTTTCGCAGATGCGGTCCCGTGAGCCCATGTGCTATAAAGGGGTTAAAGCCGACTGTGCCATTCTGGTCACTACAGCGACCCGGTCTCTACCACCCCATTTTCGCGTCGCTTTTCGGGTTTGGCGCCGGTGCCGACGGCGCAAACCTCCAGGAATTCCGGGCTTTAGGCCACTCTGAGCAGGCGTCGGCAACAGGCTTAACGCTTGGTAAGCCTTGCCTGTGGATTTGTCGCAAAATGCAAACTGGTTAACCGGATTGGCCCGATTGTTAGGGTCCGGTTAACGAATTGGCGACTAAAAATAGCCTCACACGCCACAGACGGGGCCATCATGACCATCAATCTCACCATCCCGGATATTCAGGAACTGAAACCCCGCATCACCGTGTTCGGTGTTGGCGGCGCGGGCGGCAATGCCGTCAACAACATGATCGCGTCCGGCCTGAGCGGAGTAGATTTTGTCGTCGCCAACACCGACGCGCAGGCGCTGGCGCTTTCTAGCGCGCAGCGGATCGTGCAGCTCGGTGTCTCGGTGACAGAAGGCCTCGGTGCCGGCTCGCACCCTGAAGTCGGTCGTGCAGCAGCCGAAGAGAGCTACGACGAGCTCAATGATCATCTGAGCGGCGCGCATATGGTGTTCATTACCGCGGGTATGGGTGGTGGCACCGGTACGGGTGCGGCACCGGTCGTGGCCCGTGCGGCGCGCGAGCAGGGCATTCTCACCGTCGGCGTCGTGACCAAGCCGTTCAGCTTCGAAGGCAACCGCCGGGCGCGTCTGGCCGATGATGGCATCGATGAGCTGCATCGCCATGTCGATACGCTGATCGTCATCCCGAACCAGAACCTGTTCCGCGTCGCCAACGAGAAGACCACCTTCTCCGACGCGTTCAAGATGGCCGATCAGGTGCTCTATTCCGGTGTTGCCTGCATCACCGACCTGATGGTCAAGGAAGGCCTGATCAACCTCGACTTCGCTGACGTGCGTGCCGTGATGCGCGGCATGGGCAAGGCGATGATGGGGACGGGCGAAGCCTCCGGCGACGATCGGGCCCGGCATGCTGCCGAGGCGGCCATCGCCAATCCGCTGCTCGACGATGTGTCGATGCATGGCGCGCGCGGTCTGCTGATCTCGATCACCGGTGGTCCGGATCTGACGCTGTATGAAGTCGATGAGGCGGCAAGCCGCATTCGCGAGGAAATCGATTCGGATGCGAACATCATTCTGGGCGCGACCTTCGATCCCGACATGAATGGCACGATCCGCGTCTCGGTCGTCGCGACCGGCACCGACGCAACCATGGTGCAGGCCCTGGAGCCGATGAAGGCCAATCCGGCCCGCGCGCCGCTGCAGGCCAGCTCGCCGCGTCCGTCCATCGAGACGTCCGCAAAGCCC
>NZ_JBLXGA010000030.1:0-21226 GCF_048261455.1 Devosia sp. | reverse complement strand
ACTGTGCCTATGTTATCGCTGGACAATGCCTTTGATAATGACAGTATGGTGGACTTTGATGAGCGTATTCAGAAGCTGTCGGGCAAAGCATCGATTACTTATTGCTGTGAACCTAAATTAGACGGATTGGCCATCAGTTTACGTTATGAAGATGGGCATTTGGTACGCGGCCTTACCCGTGGCGATGGCTTGACGGGCGAAGATATCACCTCGAATATTAAAACGATCTATTCAGTACCTTTAAAACTGCGGACTGAAACACCCCCTCCTGTACTTGAGGTTCGTGGTGAGATTTACATGCCAAAAGCTGGTTTTGAAAAGCTCAATCAAATAGCGGCTGAAAAAGGCGAGAAGGCGTTTGTTAATCCGCGTAATGCGGCGGCTGGTAGCTTACGTCAGCTAGATCCTAAAGTGACAGCTGCGCGTCCTCTGGTGCTCTGTGCATACAGTATTGGTTATGCGGAAGGCTGGTCGCAGCCAGACAGTCATTACGACGGGCTGCTACAGTTATCGGAGTGGGGCTTTAAAGTGAACGATTTAATGTCTCGCGTAGAAGGGGTTCAAGGTTGCTTGGATTACTTTGCTCAGCTTTCAGAGCAACGTGATGGCCTAAGTTATGATATTGATGGGATTGTCTATAAGGTCGACAGCATTGCGCAACAAAAACAGCTTGGTTTTGTCGCGCGGGCGCCGCGTTGGGCGATTGCTCGTAAATTTCCTGCTCAAGAAGAAGTGACACAGATCTTAGGCGTTGATTTTCAAGTCGGTCGAACGGGCGCCATGAGTGTCACCTTGATTGAAGATCTTTCAAATAGAGAAGTAGCGCGTAATGAGCTTATAATGGTAGGTGGATTGAAAAGAGTAGATCACAGCCTACATTCCAATCATGCATGGGCTCTTTAGGTAAAAAGAAAATGATAGAAGTTAACTTTACAAACGAACAATTGAAAATAATTGAAAATCTAGGTTTTGATTTAACGCAAGAATATTTAAAACAGCTATTTGGATCTTCAAGCTTACTTCAAGATGACTTAGTTTTAGTTCTTAAAGTATCTAACGCCCTTTATCGTGCTCGCATTCCTATTATTACGAATGAACAGTATGATTTATACATTTCGATGCTGAAAGATATTAACCCGCGTCATTCTTATTTAAATACAGTCGAGCCTGAACTTTTAATTGGTGCAAAAACAGTTGAATTACCTCAACGAATGTTGTCGACAGACAAAGCTTATTCAAAAGAAGAGATTAATAGGTGGATTAATAGAGTTCTTAAAGCTGCTGAAGAGATTAATGTTCCAGAAGAGGAAATATATGTCCGAGTAACACCGAAGTTAGATGGTTATGCGGCTTACGATGATGGTGAAACTTTATATACAAGAGGTGATGGATATAGAGGGCAGGATATTACAAGAGCTTTTAATCGAGGTTTAAAGGTTGCTAATAACGGTCCAAGAGGGCTTGGTGCTGGAGAGATAGTGATCAAAAAAAGCTACTTTAATAAAAATATGAGAGATACATTTGAGAATTCTCGTAATATCCAAGCTGCAATAATTGCTGAGAAAAATATTGATGAAAAAGTTCAGGAAGCTTTAAACGACGGTGCTTGTGTTTTTTATCCATTTTCAACTTTAGAAAACCATACTTCACATTTTACAGAAGTCCTTTCAAATTTTGAGTCTATAGTAGATGAAATGTGGAGTACGGTAGATTTTGATATTGATGGAGTAATTCTTGAGATAACTCATGAACCTCTTAAGCAGTATATGGGGGCTACAAGGAAATATCATAGATGGCAGATTGCATTTAAAGTGAATGAAGATTCTGCCGAAGTTGAGGTGTTAGATATCATACCTCAAACCTCTAGAACTGGTCGAATCTCTCCTGTGGCTGAGTTAGTTCCTACAAAGTTAAGCGGTGCCACTATTAGTAGGGTAACTGTTCATCATTACAATATGGTCAAGACCAAGGGAATAGGTCCTGGAGCGATAGTAAGGCTTGTACGAAGTGGGTTGGTCATACCTAAAATTGAAGAAGTAATTAAAGAGGCTGAGCCAAAGCTTCCAGAGTCTTGTCCTAGCTGTAACTCCCATTTACTTTGGGAAGCTGATCATCTTATATGTCCTAATAAGACCGATTGTCCTGCACAAACAGAAAACACACTAATACATTTTTTTAAAACCTTAGGTAACAATGATGGATTTGGTCCAAAAGTCATAGAAAAATTAACTGCTAAAGGCTACAAGCACATACATGAAATTTATAGCTTGAAGCCAATTGATTTTGCTCATTATGGATTTGGTGAAAAGACATCACAGAATTTATATGATCAATTAACAGCTAGTAGAGAAATAGAGATAGAGGATTGGCGTTTTCTATCAGCATTTGGTGTAAGCAGACTTGGTGGTGGGAATTGTGAAAGGTTGCTACAGCATCATTCTCTTCCTGACTTATTTGAGTTGTCGGCTGAAGATCTGATGAAGCTGGATGGTTTTGCACAAATAAGTTCAGAATCGATAGTTGAAGGTCTCTACAACATAAAAGACGAATTTTTTAAAGTATACGAGCTGGGCTTTAATTTGTCAGAGACTCCTAAGTTGCAAGATAATAAAGTTAGCATCTCTCCAATCACTGGTTCCGTGATCGTGTTTACAGGGACTATGCGACATGGATCACGAGGAGACATGGAAAAACAAGCAAAGTCTTTAGGAGCTAAGGTTGCAAAATCAGTATCTGGAAAAACAGATTATCTAGTTACAGGAGATAAAGTGGGAGAGGCTAAAATTTCTTCAGCTAGAGAAAAAGGTGTCAAAGTAATTTCAGAAAATGAATATATCGAACTGATTCGATAATATTTTTAAAAGGCATATTATAAATACTAAAGGGGAAGATATTATGTTTGACTTTATGACGGCTTCTATTTTATCTGGAATTGTATACGATATAGTGAAAGAGGGAGTTAGCGTAAAATTTGAAAACCTTAAAGAGAAACTTAGTGACTGGATTGTAAGTGATGAAAGAATAGAGTCTATAGTAGAACAATTGAAAACTGATGGCGTTAATGAAGACCTTAATCAAAGAGCAATTGAGAGAAGAGTAAATGAATCCCAGAAAATGCTTGATATGATTAAAGATATACAAAGGTCAAATAATACGATTCAAATTACTGAAACTGGTAATAATATTATCAATAGTGGAAGTGGAAACGTAACAGTTGGAAATATTGAAGTAAAATAGTGAAGGTTTGATTTATGCAAGATGAAAAGTATGAGCAGAATAATACTTCCGGTATGAATATATTGGCTACAGATGAAGCAACTGTATCTGTAATCAATTTTAGTGGGGTTTCTGCAATACATCTTGCTTCGACCTTGAAGAGTTTTATTCTTAATATATTGAAGGGAAGAAGAGAACAGTGCCTTCAAGAAATTAAAACTTTGAAATTAATTAAAAATATATCAGAAAATGGCAAAAATCTTTTAAGAGCATTAGAGTATATAGCCAATATAAAAGACCCAGTCTTTGAAATAAGTCGAGATGAAATAATATCTATTCTTAATAGTGTAGAATCTGATGAGGATATTAAAGACTTTGCTCAATACGTACTGATTAGGAGTCTTTTTGAAGAATTAGAAGATAAAGCCATTGCTCATTTTAAAATATTAACTGAAAGAAAATATTTTACTGAGCTTTTATATCTAGAGAAGTTTTCTGATGGAGAATATTTAGAAAGCGTAGCTTCAAAAAAAAGCATATATCTACTTAATGAAAGTGAGTTATGCGCAATGGTATATGCTTATATTAGATTGAATATTTTTGAAAAAGCATTGGAGATGAGTAATGTATTATTTGAATATTATCCCAATGAAAATAGTGTTTTTTTAAAGAATTATTCAAAGGTTTTTATCCTTAATGAAAAGATTAAGGGGGGGCATTTTTGGACTGTTAATGCTGATTTAAATGATGAATTACAAGGCTTAATAAAATCTACTATTGAATTTGATAATGAATTTAAAGATGGGCGAAATGCTAGGGTTGCAGCAGTCTTACTAGTTATAGTCTTTTTTCAAAACTCTAAGCTGATTAATATTGTTTTAAATAATATTGATGAAGCTAAAAAAGTAGTGCCCGAAATCTCAAATATTTTAGAGCTTGGTAACGATTTAAATTTAAAGTTAAGTTCTATAGAAAATATAACGTTTGAAGATTTCATTAGAATTTATATTGATGCACTTTTGAATGGGAAGTTGAAAGAAATTTCAAGTTGGTTAGATGGTGGAGGAGATATCCACTTTGACTCCTCTTCAGAAAGTGATTGCAATTTAATAGATATTTTAAAAGCTCTTGTGCGCTCAGAGTCAAATGATGAAATTATTAATGATGACTTTAGAAAAAAGTTGTCGTTATTTTTAACTAGTGCAAGCACTATTAATCCAATGATATTGTTTTATATTTGTTTACATCTCAATCATAAAGAAAAATATCATTTCACCATAATGATTCTAAAAGATATTGTTTTTGAAACCCCCTGGGCATCACCTGTAATTGAGCTATATGCAGAAGCATTGTTTAGTACGGATCAATTGGAAGTACTACATAATTTACTTAATAGTATTCAGGGGATTGAGAATAGCTTTAAATTATTAAATATAAAGATTCGTTTTGAAATTGAATCTAATAATATTTCATTGGCGAAAGATATATCAGGGATTCTTATCGATAAATACCCTGATTCCTTAGAAGGTTGGTATTTTAGAATTTTTCTTTTATATAGAGAAGATCCAAATTTAGGTAAAGAGACTAAAGAGAAAATAAATAACTTTATCTCCGATGTGCCAAAATATAAATTGTTGCAGTTCTCTAATCTAGCCAAAGAAATAGTTCGCCTTATTGCACCTGTAAATCATAAGTTTTGTGAGGAAATTGCTACTGAATGGTTTATTGATGACCCTGAAGAAAGAGCAATTGATGTCACAGAAATACTCTTTTCAAGATTATTTGAGAATTATGAAGCTACAGATGGGCAAGTTTTAAACTCTAGATGTCTTTATGGTGTTAACTACTTAATGAATGGTAGAGAGTTTTCAAAGTTAGTTATTGATGGTGGTAAGAAAAGTTCCTACTTTATAGATAGGAATTCCCATCTAGGTAATTCTATCGATAAAGCAAGTGATGGTGAAGAGTTTAAAATTGGTGGGAACTCTTATAAATTGAAAAGTAAGATTCCAGCATCTGTTGCAGTATATAGAATGGCAGTTGATTTAAGAAATGATAACAACCTAGGTGATGATTGTTTCTATAAGTTTTATGTTAGCGAAGATGATGTTAAAGGTTCATTTTTAGATGCCATTGGATCACTTCCAAAACATGAATTACTTCCACCTACAGTAGATAAAAGGTTAGTTCCACTTTTAGCTAGGGTGGCTAAAGGTTCCGATTATGTAAAGCAAGCACATCAATATCTTACCAGTAAGGAAAGTAATTCATACGTTAAGTTATATAATGATGAATTAGAGTGTCCAAAGTCATTTGTTGCAGATGTTGTTTCTATCGTGTATCTAGCTTTAGGAGGATTTGGGAAGGCACTTTCTAAAAGTAATTATAAAATCTTTATTTCGAAAGAAACAAAAGCAATACTTGATTATTGGATTAAAGATAAGTCTAGGTCTGATTATTTTTCAATAGGCGTTTTTGGTGAAGATTTAATAAAATACACATCTGAAAGTTTATCTAACGATTGTTTTTTAAAAAATATTAAGATTATTTTTAATAGCTGTAATGTATTAGAAAATAAAATAGTTAATGTTCCTGAAGGAATTAATTGTCTGAAAGATAATTTAGATCCATCACACTATGCGTCTATAAAGCTTTCATTATCCCATAAATTAGAAGTTTTATGTGTTGATTTTCAGATTTGTGAATATTACAAGAATATTGGGGTGAAGGTTGCTAATATTTATGACTTGGTAAAGAACCTAAAAAAATTAGATGATAAAAACTATGTCTATATTTTGAATCATGCTGTTTGTGATTATCCAACTATTATATATTTTGAGGATCTTGTTACTTTTTTAAATAATAGAGATTGCGGGATTTGGGCGGTTTCTAATATTCTAATGAAGCACCGAAAAAAAGTTTCCATCATGGATCTATCTGAAATTTGTTCGTGTTCAATTTTGGGTTCAAGCTACTATTCACTTTCTGAAGTTAGGCTCAGCGAGGAAAGAGATTTAGAAAGGTTAGTAAATAACTGTTGCTTTAGCTCGATGTTTGATAAAGATGATATTTTCGTTGATAAGGGCTTAGCAATTATTATGGCTTCAGTTATTTTAAAAGTTAATCAAGTTAATCCTGATAAACTGAAGTTGCTTTATGAATTATTTGAAAGGTTTATTAAAGGGCATTTTCTATCTATTGAAACTGTTGTTGCTAAGATTAATTTGGTTTTCAAAGAGATAGGAGCTATTAAATGACAAATAGAGAGCTCCAATTCTATTCTTAATAACACTTTGCCAATAATTTTAATTCTGAATCTTCTTGTTATTTAGCCAAGCAACTCTTTTGGTTATTTTTCTTGGATTTTAGGGAAGTGCGATTCATTTGGAGAAATGAAAAGATCTTGCCGACTTGAATCAACAATGATTCAGATATTGTCATGAGGAATCAGTATATACGTATACTACTTTCCATTATTGTATTTTAGGGGCGATGAGGAATTAGCGTGCCACTTTATACTAGACTTTTCTTTTTAGTTACTTCCTAATTCCAAGTAGAATTAGCGTTTTTATATTATGGGTGTTTCATTTCCACCCAATCAACTGCTAGTTTCTAGCAGATATCTCCATAATAGTTTTTAAAATATTCAATCTCTCATCTTCAGATAGCTTCTCAAGATACCTCACAATTTCTGCCGATGTTTTATCATCACAGAAGAAATAGCTTAATGGGACATCTAGCTCTTTCGCTATCTTTCGAAGAATCTCAATATCGGGAGCATGTTTTCCCTTCTCATACTGATTCATACGAGCACTCGCCACGCTTTCATCCATTCCAGCGCGTATTCCGAGTTCGCGTTGGCTGATGCCTTTACGTTTCCTTGCTTCTTTGAGCCGAATAGGTATGGGATTAGGTTGCACTCTGTTCTCATTTTTCATTGCCTATAGCGACTAAGATTTTCTTAGTTTCTCTCAAGTCTGTATACTAAACAATCCTTAGTATTTTGAGACTCATGCTGTGCCCTCTAAAATTCATGTGCATCCTACGATGCTGACGGTCATTCGATCCATTCTTCCTAAGCGCCTTCAAAGAGCGGATTTGATTGCAAAATCAATGTCATTTGAAACTTACGGCGATAAAGAGAAAGCAGAAAAATTTGTTGCTAGACAAGTTCATCGCCTTACAAAATTAGGCTTACTGGTATCTCACGGATCAAGAAACTCTCGTTGGTACGAACCTTCAGAAGATCTTGCGAAACTAGTTTCAGATTTTTCTATAGAGGAACCTTTAAATAAAAAGGCGATACTGGATGAGTTAGTGATGGATGAGGCTAGGCTTGAGAACGAGATTTCTCTGGCTTTATCTGAGTTAGAAGAGATGCGGGCATTGTCAGTGCGATTCCCAATTTTATCTGCTGATGCCGACGGAATGATCTCCAATGAACGCAGTCGCATTACTAGCTTGTATGGCAAGTTAAGCGCAGTCAGAAAGCTAAAGGTTTCCGCAGAAAAGTTAGAGGCAAAGCAATGCTGAGAAATTGGCAAAGAGATTGTGTGACTAGCGTGATTGATCATTTTAATCATCACAAGCATTACTTTTGCTTAGCCACCCCTGGAGCAGGTAAGACGGTGATGGCGGCAACGGTGGCGAAAACGCTTCTTGAAACTGGGAAAATTGACTACATCGTATGCTTGTCTCCCTCTCGCACAATATGTGAGTCAGTCAGTTCTACTTTCAAAAATCTGCTTGGCAGGCCTTTTTCAGGACGTATAGGCTCTGTAGGTGTGTCCTTAACATATCAGTCCTTACTTAATGGGGATCATTCAGTATTAGCGGATTTGGTGAACAGTCGAGTTTTTGTTGTTCTTGATGAAATTCATCATTGTTCTGGTTCCGAATTTGTTCAGGGCAATGCGTGGGGGATTCAGCTATTGCGACAAATTTCGTCATTAGCAACCTTTACTCTATCGCTTTCTGGTACGCCTTGGAGAACGGATGGGGATCCAATTACATTTGCTTCTTATGATCGTCCAGACTCAAGGTTGGTTTATCAATGGGAGTATGGTTTAAGTGATGCTGTAAAAGACAAGGTTTGCCGCTTGCCAAAAGTAATCGCTTTAGATGCTATTAAGATTACTAAGAATGCTGATGGCTCTCACAGCTCCTACTCGTCTATTGCAGAGTTCTTAAAAGACAATGAAAACAGTTATTTGGATCTTTTATCCAATGAATCGCTGACATTGGAGGTACTAAAGCGCGGTGTAGATCGTTTGGCAAAATTGAGAAAAACATCGCCAGCTGCCGGTGGTTTGGTTGTAGCCGCTTCCTACTCTCATGCTCTATTTATTAAGCAAATGCTAGAGGATTACTTCTCTCAGGAAGTTGTTCTTGTGTCCTATAAAGATGAGAACTCAATCAGGCAGATCGAAGAGTTTCGACAAGGAGCAGACCACTGGATAGTGAGCATCGCTATGGTAAGTGAAGGGGTTGATATCCCTAGACTACAGGTCTGTTGTCACTTGTCTGCAACGAAAACAGAGCTTTACTTTCGACAGGTGCTGGGCCGCATTATTCGAGTGACGAAAGACCAAACAGATGAGTGTTTCTTCTATACATTGGCAGAAGAGAATTTAATAAGCTATGCGCAGCGATTAGAACAAGAAGTCTCAGGATCTTACATTAAAGAGAGTCTGACAGAAGAAAAAGTCGTTGCTCCACCAACTGTAGGAAGACCAAGCAAACCAAAAGAACGCGATAATATCTCTGTATTGTTTGGAGATGACTCAGTAATTGATGGAAAGGGCTTGTTACCTATAGATGAAGACCCCTTTGGTTTACCCCCTACCCTTGTATCTACGGTACTATCAATTGATGGAATAAGAGAACGCGTGATTCAAGTACTTATGAATTCTCAGCCTACTGTGGGTATCTAAAGCACTCATTATTACTTCTGCATATCTCTGATTCAGCCACTTGTCATGAAACAGGACTACGACTACATTTTTACTTATATCAAAAGGATAAAGGAATTCTTATGAGTGTTTTCGATCAAGATGTAGATAAAGAATTAAGCTCCCCTAAAGGGCTACACTGGTATCACTGGGCAGTCATTTTTTTATCATTGATGCTAACGTTTGGCGCTTTTTACATCTCCGAAAAACAAGTCCAGCTCAAGATGGAAAGCCAGTTTGAATTCCAATCACAGCAAATAATAGAGCTAGTAAAAGAGCGCATGGTGCGGTACGAAGAAGCTTTGCGAGCAGGCACCGCTGCATTAAAAATGCTACCCAATTCAGCTACAAGAGAGGACTGGAGAAAGTTTGAACAAAACCTTGAAATTGATGAGCGCTTTCCAGGCATCAACGGTATTGGCGTCATTCACTATGTTCCACCCGACAAGCTTCCTACATATCTTGCATGGCAAAGAGAAACCATGCCGGAATATCGGACTCATCCAGAGCATAGCGTAAATGAATATTGGCCGATTACTTACATTGAGCCTCAAGATGCCAACTTAAAAGCCGTTGGGTTAGATATGGCCCATGAGAACAACCGATATACTGCAGCGAAAAAAGCAAGAGATACTGGAGAAGCCAGCATCACCGCCCCCATCACTTTAGTCCAAGATGACCAAAGAACGCCTGGTTTTCTATTTTATGTGCCTTGGTATGACACAACGCACTCCCCTGAATATGGTTCGGATGAGAATGATTTCATGGGGCTTGTGTACGCACCCTTCATTATGAATAAGTTAATGGATGGTACATTGGAAAATGCGAATCGACTCATTAACTTCAGTATCCATGATGAAGATACATTACTTTATACGGAGCTAAATTCTAGCTCTAGTGACTTAGACCCTAATCCACTATTTACGCGCACTGAAACTCTTGAGCTTTATGGTCGACCATGGCGTTTTAACCTGCAGACCACAACAGTATTCCGTGAACAGCAAAACCATGCTCAGCCTTACACGATTTTAGCGGGGGGACTGATCATTGATTCGTTGTTATTGGCAATATTCCTTATTTTGGCTCGCTCTAATCGCAATGCAGTTGCGTATGCTCATCGTGTGACTGACAAGCTTAAGCAACGTAACGACGAGCTTGAGTTTATGAGTGATTCGCTAAAAGAGAAAAATCAGAACTTAGAAGAAGCTAACTCAGAGCTGGATCAGTTTGCTTTTGTGGCATCCCATGATTTGAAAGCGCCTTTGAGAGGAATCCAGCAACTTGCCACCTGGGTAGAAGAAGACAGTGGCGAGCTCCTACCTGAGGATACAAAGGGTCATCTTACATTGATGAAGGGTCGAATAGCGCGTTTAGAGCGCTTGTTGGATGATTTGTTAGCCTACTCTAGAGTCGGTAGAAAAGATGGGGAACAAGAGATTATTAAGCCTAAGGATTTAACAATCGATGTTTTCAATCTTCTGAATCACGAAGGCAAATTCGAGCTGTCTGGAGATATGGATAATAGTGAGATTAAAATTTTCTCTACTCCGTTCGAGCTGGTGATGCGTAATTTAATTAGCAACTCAATAAAACATCACGACAAAGAAACAGGGCATATTAAGGTATCCATATCCGTTGACTCAAATTGGGCTTCGGTAGAAGTATCAGATGATGGCCCTGGTATTTCAGAAGAGCACCAAGAGAAAGTGTTTGAACTTTTCCATACATTGAAGCCACGGGATAAAGTTGAAGGAAGTGGGCTAGGGCTTTCTCTGATTAAGAAAGTACTAGAAAGGTTTGGGTGTGATTACAGAATGCAGAAGAATGATGAAGGTGGCCTTAGTTTCTTTTTCACCTGGCCCGTTGAGTTAGTGATCAAGGAGGATAAAAATGAGTAGTATCGATTATAAACCAGTAAATATTCTACTGGTAGAAGATGATGATGTTGATGCCATGGGAATCGAAAGAGCCATTCGTAAAATGAGAATGGCGAACCCATTAATCAGGGCCGTTGATGGTGTCGAGGCGCTGGAGCTGCTAAAACGAGCAGAGATAAACCGCCCATATATCATTCTATTGGACCTTAATTTACCCAGGATGGGGGGGCTAGACCTTTTGAAAACTATCAGGGAAGATGACTCTCTAAAAGATGCGATTGTTTTTGTGCTTACAACGTCTAAAACCGAAGAGGAAATCTGCTCTGCCTACCGTTTGAACGTAGCTGGCTATATTGTGAAGTCCTCGTTAAGCCAAGATTTCAGTCAAGTATTAGAGTTTTTAGATCATTATTGGCGATTGGTGGAAGTCCCATCATAGCTTTGGAGAAGTATGGATATTCTTATCATCGATGATGACGCTGTCGACCGGATGTCAGCCATCAGAACATTAAAAAATGCGGGGCTGAATACTGGTGAGATAGATCAGGCGGACACGGGCACAGAAGGCCTTCAGAAAGCACTGTCTAAACAGTATGACGCAATCCTGCTTGATTATCAGATCCCACCTTCCAACGGAATTGAAGTACTAAGAGAAATCCGAGGAAGTCTTGGCAACTCCACAGCCATTATTATGTTAAGTCATAGTAATGATGAGGCTTTAGCGCTCTCATGTATCGAAGCGGGTGCACAAGACTTCATCATGAAAAGCGAAGTATCAGTTACCCGCTTGAAGCGATCAATATTGATTGCGTCTGAACGTAACACTCTCGAAAAACAGGTGGAAAAGAGCAACAGTCAACTAAGAGAACTTGCTGAACGAGACACACTTACAGGGCTACGAAATAGGTATGTATTTGACACGACATTAAGCAGTGAACTTGAAAGAGCAAAGCGTAACAGCAGCCAACTCGCTTTACTATTCTTAGATGTCGACAATTTTAAACGTATCAACGATGTGCTGGGTCATCAAGCGGGTGATGACTTTCTGAAAGATATCGCTCGACGACTAGAGGGCGTGATACGTAGCAGTGATACGTTATGCCGATTAGGCGGCGATGAGTTTGCGATTTTAGTAAGTGATCTGGAACATCTAGAAAAAGTCAGGGTGCTGTCCGATCGAGTCCTTGAAGCGATGAGACCTCCCATTTCTCTGATGGGGCAATCTCTTTCAATTACTGTCAGCGTGGGTATTGCTTCCTACCCCCATTGTGCCAGCAGTCCGATGGAGCTGATGAAGTGCGCCGATGTAGCCATGTACCGCTCAAAAGAGCTAGGCAAAAATCAGGTGCAATATTACTCCCATGACTTCCACGCTAAAATGCAGAAGCGTATAGAACTTGAGAACGATCTGAAGCTGGCCATTGAGCGAGATGAATTTAGGCTATTTTATCAACCCCAGGTCGATACAAAGACTGAATGTTTAGTAGGAGTGGAAGCACTTATCCGCTGGGAGAATGAGCAACGTGGGTTGGTTTCTCCTGATGATTTTATTCCACTAGCGGAAGAGTCACACTTAATAATAGATATCGGCCGATGGGTCATTAGTAAGGCCTGTGAGCAGTTCAGCGACTGGAGCAGATTACCTCAATCAGAAAATGTGACTTTCACGATAGCGATAAATCTTTCTGCAAAGCAGCTCAAAGATTATGGCTTGTCGAGTTATCTTACTGACTGTATGGCAACCTATGGGCTGGCAGGAAAGTTTATCGAACTGGAGCTTACCGAAAGCAGTCTAGAAGATAGTGTTGAAGCTATTGAAATGCTTAATGAACTATCTAAGACTGGGGTAAGGCTAGCGCTAGATGATTTTGGTATGGGTTACTCTTCGCTTTCTCAACTTAAGAGATTCCCATTTGAAATCTTGAAGATCGATAAGTACTTTGTTCAAGCTTCTGGCGAGCTAGACTCTGGCTTGCTTCCTGCTATATGTGCCTTTGCCCACTCCCTTGGCTATGAAACTGTTGCAGAGGGAATTGAGACTGAAGAGCAGAAAGAGGCATGTAAAGCGCTCAGCGTTGGCCGCTTACAAGGCTTTTTGTTCGCAAAGCCCATGCCTGCAGAAGAGCTGCTAGTTAGTTGGTTGGACCTTTGATTGGTAACGGAACCGCCGCCAGTCGACAGGTCTTTTCATCTTTTGGATACTTATTTCATGAACTTTTATAAAGGGTTCATAGCTTTCACCTGAGCCAACACCTCTGGTTTTTAATTTCTTTTCATCTTTAGGATCAAGCGGTTTATCTGCATCTAACATATCTAGCCTCCTGCTTACTTTTTGAGCATAGCAGGAGGCTAAAAATATCAAACATTATTGTAAAATATCAAACTATAATGTCTTTTATCAAACTATAATGTCGCCGTACAACAAAGAGGTAAAGCAGCTAGGAAGCTAATAGTTATACCTTATTCCATATTGAAGTAGAATTTTCTACGGCTATTAGTAATACTGAATTAGGAGAGACTAAAAAAATATAGAATGGATGTATAAAGTTTTTAGAAGAAAGTTCTATTGATTTATATGGATCATTAATTGAATTTTAAATCTATTGTTTTAAATAACATTAGGCGTTTTTATTAGATCAATTTCACTAATTATTCTATCAAGAGCTTCTTTTTCATTTATTAAGTTATTTTTAAAACTTGTTGAAATATCTTTTAAATTTAGGATTCTAATTCTTGTTTGGCTAGATAGCTCACTAAAACACTCATCATTGTAAGAGTTTTTTTCATTTAATGTAGTGGCCAAATGAACATAAGAAGAAAGAGAGTTTGTAGAAGCATGCATCGTTATTTTTCTACATGCTTCAGATGCTACGGATATAATGTTAGCAAAGCTTCCATATTTTGAAAGTCGTTTAATTTCTCTTGCGATTTGTAATGTTATAAATCTATGTCTAAATGAATGATTGTTAATGTGTTTTAATACTTTTTCATAAGGAGAGTTGTTTATAACTTTTCGGGCGTAGTTTTTTAAGTATGAAAGAGTTAATTTTTTACCATTCATTAAGTCTACAAAAATAAAATCATGAGTTATATCTTTAAACTTTTCTTCTACTTTTAAAATGTAGTTAAGTATTATCTGTAAGTCTTCCTTAGTTATTTTTATAGTTCTTTTGTTTCCCTTATATTTTCCTTTTTTTATAGGGATGTTTTTAATATAGTGAATTGAATTTGGGTTAAATAAATCTTTGGAGGCTTCTTTTATCATTGATCTAGTTATCTGATCGACTTCAGATATCCTTGATCCTGTTACCTCTAATAAAGTTCCAAATGCGTACCATCGTTCAACAATAAAATCATCTTTGATCGGGTGAAGCGAAGTGACATTGATAGCATCTAACCATTTTTCAAACTCATCATCATGTAGAAAATGAATTTCTGTAGAGATATTAATTAAACCATTCAAGCATGAGTGAGATAAATATTCTTTATTTCTGTATCCTCTTATGACTTTTTTTACTTCATAATGAACTTTATATGATTTGTCTGTTACTTCATCAGATGTTGCCAGGTTCCAACTAGGGTATTCTTTATTTAAATAAACCACGAACTCAAGAGCTGTCACGATGTATGATTTTATTGTTGAGTCATTAACTTTTCTTTTCTTTAGTTCAAGTGTAAATTGATATAGAGTGCTATCATTTATTTGATGATAACGTGTATTGTTTTTATATAGAAAGCTACAGAATAAATTAAGCTTATAAGATTTTTTTTGAACGGTTTCAAATGATGGTTTTATATTGTAAACATTTGGTCCTCCTGAATAAAATGTAATAAATCCATTTGCATCCCAGTCTAGTGATCCATCAGTAATTATGATGGGTAAAGTATATTCTTTAGATGTCGTTTTACTAACGTTAGTAGTCAAGAATGAAAGATCTGGATTCTTAGCTATGACAAGTTTAGACATCAATTTACTCCTCTAATATTTCTATGATTTAATATGTTTTTTTGATTGGATATCTTTTTTCTTATAGAAAAATCTATATTATCACTTTTGTTAATCATTTCTACTAATTGAATGTATGCTCTATAAACTTCTGCAAGTACATTCTTTAATTCTTCATTTTCCTCTTTTAAGATTCTATTTTTTTGGTTTTTTTTAATATCTGTGATTTTATTATTATGTGATGATGAAATTATTTTGTTTATCCTCTTTATTTCTAATGATATTGAATTAAGTATTGTTTTGTTGTGGGCCTGATGTGCAGTGTTTCTGGAGCATTTAATTATTCCTAAGCTTTCGTCTTCCCATTCTAATACTGATTTTTCAGATAAATAAACTCTTTCTAAAGGTATGGTGACTTTTATGTCATCAATATTATTTAGTTTAGAAAGTATTTCATTTTTTTTGTCTAGGGAATTTGATATATTTTCTTTTTTTAATCTAATAGCAGTGGAGGTTTCACCTTTTTTAAATTTCGACATTTTGTTTTTCCTTATCATTAGAGAAATAAAAGAATATTTCTTTGTTTTCTATTCTATAAAACCTAACTTCCTCACCTGTTGTTTTTTTATGGTTTTCTATCATTTTTGTAACTAAAGACTCTATTACTAACTCAACAGTAGACTGGCTTCTTGCCTGATTTATAATTTTTTTTATTGTATTGTCTGAATTAATCTTCATATTCAAAGAAGCTCCAATTTTTGAAATTGTTAGTTCTGCTTCTTCAATCCATTCACTTGACGGATGTATCTCTGCATAATGAAATGTTTGCTCTATAGAAGAGTGCCCCATAAACCAACTTAGTTCTTCTAGCCCTGTATCATTAGAGAAGTTAAAATACAACACTGCGAATAGTTTTCTTGGTTGATGCTTAGATAGATACCAACGTTTTCCTTCAATAAGAGGAGATTCACTCCAATCTTGGAAAAAACATAAAGCTTTGTACAAAGATTCATAACTAAGAGGTGATAAATAAGTTGATTTTGACTTGTTAAAGTTACTAGATTGCCAAAAAGAATCATAATGACTTAAAGCTAAAACTTTTCCAAATAAAAAAGCTTTGTTCTCATCAAAGTATAAATTATGTCTTTCTTCTAAATCTGAAACAAAACAACTGAAATCAATTCCATAATCAAAAATTAGATCTGGTATAGGTCTATATACTTCCTCTAGTTCAAATAGCTCTGATCTTTTTGGAAGCTTTGCAACTATATCAAACAGGCCATCAATTGGTGATATTTGAAAGCAGTTTCTTTTTAATGTTTCTAATGATAGAGATCTTAATGCAGTGAAACTGGAAATTAATATCCAAATTGAAGCAGTATAAAGTAAAATACAACTGCCAAATGATAGTTCTTCTCTGTGATGTTTAGGCGTCAGGTTTTCAAAAACTCCTTCATGCCCCCACGATGTTATATTTAGTTCTTTTAGGGATTCAGGTATTGCTATATTTTTGAATGTGGTTTCCTTAATTAGAGTTGTATTTTTTACCGACTCTGATGGATATATTTCTAATTCTTTTATTGTTTTCTTTTCTTGTCGTTTGTAGTTATTAAGCAAGGTTCTTAAACCTTCTGCATATTTTCTGATGAATTCAATGGAATGACTGATATTGTGTATGGCAACATTTAATGGAATAGTTCTTGTTTTTTTGGAAGGTGTAGTCTGTAGGAAAATCATTTTTCCATCGGATATTAGTTCATAAATATTATGTTGGAATTGATATTTTTGAACTGGACGTGATCTCCATAAGCATGAAATTTTAGATATTTCATTGCTAATAGTTTTTTCATTCGGGCTTAAGTCTTCATCAATATCAAAGTCAGATATATTGGCATTTTCATATTCTGAATTATAGTGTGAAGCTTTGTTTTTTAATTTTTGCTCTCTTCGCAATAAGGACTTTAATTTGTTTTCAAGAGTTAATTGATATCTTGTTTTATAAAAAAATATTTTCGTTACTTCTTTCCATTTAATTTCATGAAAATTTTGTTTTCTTATTAATTCGTATGCAGAGTTAAATTTTTCTTTATCTATTTGGAATCCTCTTAAATAATCAGTTATATCTTCGAAGCTAATCATAGAAAGATTTCTTATTAATGGTTTGTTTTTCTTTTCTCTTTCTTCATTTGCATTTTTTATCAAGTGTATTGTTGCTATTAAAATATCATTAAGTCTAGATGGTCTATTTATATTTTCATGATCAATTAAATATATTAAGCTTAATTTTATGTCATTTAAAATCTCGAAATTTTCATTTTGAGTTAGCAGTTCATTTTTAGATAACAGCTTTTTGAAGTATAGTTTTACTGATTTATTATGATCTTTATCGAAACCAGTTTTTGCTACAATCCAGACATCATCATCTAGAGAGTGATTTATCATCCATCTAGGAGAGACTTTTTTATCTTCTATAAAATTATCTCTTTTAAAAATAGTGTCATGACTATTCATTTCTATTTTTAAAGGCATTTTACATCTCCAGCATACTTGCTTCTCGAAGTAGTTTTTTCATGTAAACTGGTCCATCGGAAATTTTTTTAATTACAGATTTACACTTTTTTGATAATTCATCATCATTTCCGTTTTTTAAGTATTTTAAAGCTAAGTGAATGTTACTTAATGAAACACAGAAATATAACGGGGATGTGTTAATAGTATTTTGGTTTTTAACTTTTAATTTATTGAATAGCTGACCACCCATATCGATATTTTTAAATGACTCTTCTAATCTTTCCTTAAATTCTGTTTTTTTTATTTTTAATATGTCTTCGGGCTGATTGAGTTTTTCTATCGACGTATATAGAAATATATCTTGAAAGTTTCGTATTTTATGCCGGTACATTAATTCAGATAAATATTCTGGAATGTAATGTTTTAATGCGGTGTCTACATTGTTACCGAAATAGTTGCATACTTGTAAAGTGTCACCTTGAGATTCTAAATATATATAAACACCTTTTGATGATCTAACTTTCTTCAAAGTTGCATATGTAGAGCTGCTTTCTTCAAAAACTCGATTAGAGATTTTTTTAAAATTACATTGAAAAGTTGATGTGTTTGGTAGGCAAGAGGCGCCGTTATTTCTAGAGCAAATCCAAAGATGATTAGAGCCAAGAGAGTCTCTAGATCTTTTTCCAATTTCTAGTGCCATTCTAATGCAGGCTGACGCATCAATCTCACTTTTATTAATTTCAGATAAAGATTTTTTGTCGCTTTTTAATACTATTTTTCTGACCTTTCTTGCTCTTGGTTTAGTAAGCTGTATGCTTATCTCTCCTTCTTTATTGATTGTAATATAGTTTAAATTACTATGGTTTTTTACTACTTCAGAAAAGTAAAGTGAGTGCGGGTTTACTCCAGTTTCTTCAATAATTATCAATTGCATGGCTGAAGCAAGTAAGGGAGTTATAGTGAAATGCTCTAGAATATCATAGTCGAACCTTAGTTGATTAAGTATAAATGGTCTTTGTGCCCTTATTAGTTTGTTAAAGTGGATGTGAAAATAGGCTATTCTATTGTTGGTATTTAGATTTTCATTTTCTAAGAATGGGTTTTTATTTTTATCATAATGTATTTTTACTTGAGATGATTCTATATTTCTTAGTTTACTTGGTATGTTTTTTAAATTATCTGAAACTATTTTATCTGTGGATTTGAATTTTTTATAATGGTCAAAAATTATTGATTGAGCCTCGGATTTTAATTTTTCTAAATTTTTATGTAGCTCTTTCTTTATTCTGTCTAGAAATATATTGGTGTCTGTGATTCTTTCTTTTCTATTTTGGTATATGTTTTTTGAAATAATTAAAGGGTTTTCTATTTCCTTGTTTTCTAGTGGTTTGTCTCTTTTTATATTGTTTGATAAGTGTGTGTTCTTGGGTATTAGTTCATGTCGTCTTAAAACTTTGAATAAATTTATTAACTCATAAATGTTTTTATAGGCGGTGCTTTTACAACCATCTTTAATTAGTTTTGATTTGTAGATCTCCATTTCTTGATATATTAAGTCAGGATCTTTGTACCACTCTTTATTTTTATCTAATAAGTGGTTTATAAAAATAGTAGTTTGTCTTTTAATTACTTTTGTTGTTTTATATGAATTTATATGTTCATTTATTCTATTCCTTATGTCGCTTGGAAGATTTCTCAAGCTATCAGTTAGATCGCTGTCAAGTGTTCTTGTTATTTTTATTTTTTTGTTTATTTTCTTTGGGATTTTTTTGGTCTTTGCACTATTGTATTCGTCTAAGTTTCTAATTGGTTTTTTTACTCTTTGATCAAATTCTCCGTATATAAGTAATATTAACTTATTTATTGATGTAGTTAATTCTCTTGCTGTGTTATATGTGTTTTTTTCGCAGATGCTTATGTATATGGCATCTAACTTTATTAATTCATCCTCGAAATTGTTAAGTATTCCTTTTAAAATTTCTATGTGCTCATCTATAGTTTTTATTAGTCTTTCGACTCTGCTAGATTCTGTTATTATTGTATCTAAGGCCACGCGGGCTTTTTTGTTTATTTCTTTCTTTATTGTTTTTATTCTTTCTGTTGTTAGGTCGTTGAAATCTCTGTTTTTTATCTTTGTTTCTTCTTTGGTGTTTTTGAATTTTGGTAGGTGTGTTTCAATTGGTATATAACAATTGTTTCTTAATGATTCTAAAAATTTTCTTATGGAGTTATATTTTGATTTATTTGCATTTCTAATGCTTTTGTTTTGGGTGTCTAATATTTCTATGTTTTCTTCTATTAATTTTATAGATATTGCATTGGCATCAATCATCCAGTTTTTATTTTGTGATTGAATTTTTACTATAAAGTTTAGAATTGTGTGTCTGCTTTCTACATCTAAAGAGTTCTGTTTTTTTGTGATATATTCCTTTAATATTTTAGATATGTCTCCACTTAATCTTATATCTATTTTTTTTAGAAAAATTCCATAATCGCTTCTTTTTGATTCAAGAATTAAGTTTTCATGTTCTAGTCTTAGTTCTTTGTATTTTGTTTCATTTAGGCTTTGTTCAACTTCAATGCTGCTTTCTATTATTTTTTTGTCAATTAGGTTTTTTATTAAATTTACTATTACTTTATGCTTTTTTTTAGCTGTTCTGAATTTATAGTTTTTACTTATGTGTATTAATATAGAGTTTATGGATTTATTGTTTCTTTCAATAGATTTAGATTTTATTATTTCACATAATGTATCACTGTAGAAAATGATTTCACTAATTAATAGCTTTTGACTGCTAACAGGAACATTAACAACATGATCAATAATCTTGGAGTGTATTGATGTACCTATCTCTTCAGAAAGAAAGCTTAATCGATCATGAGCTTCCATCTTTGCACCTTTTTGAATTAGTCAATTAGGTAAAGCTAGGTTATGATAGCCTGAAGGTCAATAAGTTCGGGGCATTCACTATATGACGCTTTCTTACTGATGTTACACTCGGCAATTACGCCAGTCGCGCGCTTACAGCCTATTTTTGTGGGTGGTGTTACGGTGTCTAATGCAACACTGCATAATCAAGATGAGATGGACCGTCTAGGTGTTAAGGTGAATGATTGGGTGGTCATTCGTCGTGCTGGTGATGTTATCCCACAAGTCGTGCAAGTGATTGAAGAGCGTCGTCCTGATGATGCGCAAGAGATTCAGTTCCCAACCCAATGCCCGGTATGTGAATCAGACATTGAACGTGTCACAGGCGAAGCTGTTCAGCGCTGTACCGGCGGCTTAGTGTGTGGTGCTCAGTTGAAGGAGCGTCTAAAGCACTTCGTATCGCGTAAGGCCATGGATATAGACGGTCTGGGTGATAAGCTGATTGAACAGTTGGTCGAAGCAAAGTTGGTGGCAACGCCCGTGGATATCTATTTGCTCAAAGATAAGCCTGCGCGTCTATTAGCTATGGAGCGTATGGGGGACAAGTCGGTTGAGAAGCTACTTGATGCCATCGAAGCTTCAAAACAAACCTTGTTTAATCGCTTTGTCTATTCCCTTGGTATTCGCGAAGTAGGTGAAGCAACGGCACGCACCGTCACACAGTATTTCGGCACTCTTGAAAAACTGATGACGGCAACGGAAGAAGACTTGATTGAAGTGGAAGACGTTGGACCAATTGTTGCTCAGCACATTCGCATGTTCTTTGATCAGGAAGACAACGTTGCAACAGTACAAG
>NZ_JBLXGA010000029.1:0-24155 GCF_048261455.1 Devosia sp. | reverse complement strand
CGCGTTGGTCGCCTGCCGGCTGCGATGCCCGTTGCATTGGGGCGCATGCGCAGGCTATCTGGCCCGATGAACGAGATCACCGCCACCGCCCAGTTCGAAGCCGACGCCGAAGACGTCTCCGGCGCGCATCCGCTGTTTGCTCACGCGCCGCGCTCGGTCGCCTTCAACAAGCTGCGCAAGCGCCTCATCCGCAACATGCGCGAGGCGATCGAAACCTTCGGCATGGTGCGGCCGGGCGAAAAGTGGCTGGTTGCCATTTCCGGCGGCAAGGATAGCTACGGCATGCTGGCGCTGTTGCTCGATCTCAAATGGCGCGGCCTGCTGCCGGTCGAGCTGGTCGCTTGCAATCTAGACCAGGGCCAGCCGAATTTTCCCAAGCACATCCTGCCCGACTGGCTGAATGCCAATGGCATCGCCCATCGCATCGAGTATCAGGACACCTATTCGATCGTCACCGACAAGCTGCCGGCCGGCGCGACCTATTGCTCCTTGTGCTCCCGGCTGCGGCGCGGACATCTTTATCGCATTGCGCGGGAGGAGGGGTGCTCGGCGCTGGTGCTCGGCCATCATCGCGAGGACAGCCTCGAAACCTTCTTCATGAACATGTTCCACGGCGGGCGCCTTGCGGCCATGCCGGCGAACCTGCTGAACGACGAGGGCGACCTGCAGGTGTTTCGCCCGATGATCTATTGCGGCGAACCGGACCTCGCGAAATTCGCCGAGCACATGCAGTTCCCGATCATTCCGTGTGACCTGTGCGGATCGCAGGACGGGCTCGAGCGCAACGCGATGAAGGCCATGCTCGACGATCTGGAAAAGCGCATGCCGGGCCGCAAGGATGTGATGATCCGCGCGCTGGGCAATGTTCGCCCGAGCCATTTGCTCGATCCGAAGATTTTCGATTTTGCCGCCCTGCAGCCGGCGGCACAAGAGGCGAACTAGCCCGGTCTTCCAACCGGTTGGGACGGTTTGAGGCCGATGTTCACGTGACTGACGCCATGGGCCTGTTAGGGTCCGGCCGTCCGGCTGCAACAAAAGCGGTCCGGATGTTGTTCAGTCCAATACGCTACGTGCTAGCTTCGCCTTTCCTTTTCTCTGCTGGATGCTTCCTCATATGCCTGACTTCGACATTCTGACCCTCGCAACGATCTTGCGGGACGTGGCCATCGCCGAGATCCGGCCGCGCTTCCGACGCCTCGACGCGGGGCAGATCAAGCAGAAGTCAGAGGCGATCGATCTGGTGACCGAGGCCGATACGGAAGCCGAGCGGCTCATTGGCACCGCGGTGGCCGAGCGCTGGCCCGAGGCGCTGTTTGTCGGCGAGGAATCCGTTGCCGCAGATGCCAGTCTGCTCGACCGCTTCGATGAATCAGAGTTCTCGATCGTCGTCGATCCGGTGGACGGCACGTCGAACTTCGCCGCCGGGTTGCCGCTGTTCGCCACGATGGCGGCGGTGGTGCAGAACGGCGAGACCATCGCCGGCGTCATCTATGACCCGATGGGCGACGACTGGGTGCTGGCAATGAAGGGGCAGGGCGCCTTCATGATCCGTCCCGATGGCGGTCAGGAGCGGCTGACGGTCGACACCGCACCGGCGCTCGAGCAGATGGTCGGCAATGTCTCGATCGCCTGGTTGCCGCCCGAGAG
Organism: Devosia sp.; assembly: GCF_048261455.1. Taxonomy (GTDB): domain Bacteria; phylum Pseudomonadota; class Alphaproteobacteria; order Rhizobiales; family Devosiaceae; genus Devosia_A. The sequence continues at coordinate 22,508 of NZ_JBLXGA010000029.1, read as the reverse complement.
CAAGGCGCGGGTGATGGCCAATCTCGCCCAAGTGCGGGTCGCTGCGAACTATCGCGTGGCGGGGCACGACTACCGGCTGTTCGCGGGCGGCCATTCGCATTTCCTCGCTTTCAACAAGCTGATGCCGTGGGATCACCTCGCCGGCACGCTGATCGCCCAGGAAGCCGGCGGCCATGTTGCGCGCTTCGACGGCTCACCCTATCTCCCTCAGCACCGCGAAGGCGGGCTGCTGGTTGCCACCGATACTGACACCTGGGACCTGCTGCGGCGCGACATCTTCACGGTGTGACGTGGTTTCAGGAGACGAGAATGGACGTACTGCAATACTGGGCGATCGCGGATCGCGATATCGAGATCCAGAACCCGATCACCGCCGACAAGCTGGACCTGCTGTCAGGCTACTGCGACATCCGTGACGGCTTGCGCGTGCTCGATATCGGGTGCGGCAAGGCCTGGCTTTTGCGGCGCTGGGCCGATGCGCATGCGATCGAGGCGACTGGTGTCGACGTGAATCCGGCCTTTCTGGACGTCGCCCGTGCCGCGACGCCGGCTCGTGGCAAGATCACCTTCGTGCAATCGGCCATCGAGGACTATGCCGTCGAGCCCGAGAGCTTCGACGTCGTTCTGTGCCTGGGTGCCGCGGCGGCCTTCGGGGGAGCGCCGCAGGCGCTGGACTGGATGGTCAAGGCGACCCGTCCCGGCGGCTCCGTGGTGCTGGGCGACATCACGCTGCGCCACCGGCCGGACCTCAATCGCGGCGAGGTGCTGCCGCCCGATTCCATCGAAATGATGCATATCGTCGAGCGGCACGGCACCGAGGTCTCTGCTACGATCAGTGCTTCGGACGCCGATTTCGAGCGCTATGCCAGCCATCACCGGCACGCTACGCTGCGCTGGGCGCGCGAGAACCCCGATGATGCGGCACAGGAAGCGGTGCTGAAAAAGAGCCGCGAGGACTGGACCTATTATCAGCAGACGATCCGCGCGATGTTCGGCTGGACCGTGTTCGTCGGCCGCAAGCTCGACTGAGCCCGCGGCCGGGGGTGCCGGGCGTCAGCGCCCGGCAGGCTTTGCTGCCGTCTGGTATTCGGGGCTGACGCCGAAGAGCCTGCCTTTTTCGGCAATCAGGATGCAGCACAGCACCAGAACGCCCATTACCGTATAGCCGGCGGCATTGGGCACGAGCGTGCCGTCATAGTGCTGGCCGATATAGGTGCCGATTAGCGCGCCGCCCACGGTCTGGGTAAAGCCGAACACGGATGCGGCGGTGCCGGCGACCTTGCCCAGTGGCTCCATCGACAGCGAATTCATGTTCGACGCGGCCCAGCCGAACATCCACTGCACGATCACCAGCAGGCCGAAGAACACTACGAAGGGTACGGGCCCCATCAGAGCCAACACCAGCAGGATCGCTGCCGCCGAGATGTAGATCAGTATCGCCGCATGGCTGATGCGGCGCATGCCGAAGGTCTTGACGATGCGCGAGTTGATGAACTGGGCGACCGCAATGGCACCGGCCATGCCCGCGAAGGCCACCGGGAACCATGGTCCAAGTCCGTAGAGCTCGACGAAGATCTGCTGGCTGGCCGAAATGAAGCCGAACATGGCGCCGAACAGGAAGGTGCCGCCGAGGCCGTAGAACAGCGCCTGGCGATTGGTGACGACGATGCGGAAACCATCGGCGATGCTCTTGAGGCTTAGCGGCCGGCGGTTTTCCTCGCTCAGCGTCTCCGGCAGGCGCAGGAAGGCCCAGATGCTGATCGCCAGCGCCAGCCCGGCCATGAAGATGAAGATATAGTGCCATGGCCCCGTCAGCAGGATCACCTGGCCGATGCCCGGCGCGAGAATGGGGATCGCCATGAAGATCATGAAGGTGAGTGACATCACCTCGGCCATCTCGCGCCCCGAGAAGCGGTCGCGGACGACGGCGACGGCGATGACGCGGGTGCCGGCGGCGCCCAGGCCCTGCACGAAGCGCAGTGCCAGCAGCGCTCCAAAGGAGGGCGCGAAGGTCGCCGCGAAGGCGCAGATCAGATAGACGGCTAAGCCGGCCAACAGTGGCGCCCGTCGACCGAAGCGGTCGGTCAGCGGCCCGAAGAACAGCTGCGCAATGCCGAAGCCCAGCATGTAGACGCCGACCACGAGCTGGCGCTCGTTTTCGTTGGCGACACCCAGGGCCTCGCCCATATAGGGCAGCGCCGGCAGCATGACGTCGATGGCCAATGCGTTGAGCGCCATGAGGGCGGCAATGAGAATGATGAATTCAACACGGGACGGGCCCCGCGCGGCGGAGATGGAGGACGTCGCAGACATGATCATGAGCTCGAACGGCCGCGCTAAGCGGCCAGGAAAGTTGGCCGGACCATGCGCTCCGAGGCCACAGATTGCAACCCGGCCTGACCGATAAATCGTCAAATGGCGATAGAAGCCTGCGCTAAGCGGTGTGCAGGCGGAACTGGCTCGAAGCGGTCTCGCGGATGGGCAGATGCAGCGCCGCCGAGCCGAGGCCGAGCAGGATGCCGAGATACCAAACGAGGCTGTAGGACGCCGTCTGGTCAAAGACATAGCCGCCCAGCCAGACGCCCATGAACGATCCCAGCTGGTGGCTGAGGAACGCCAGCCCGTAGAGCATGCCCATGTAGCGCGGTCCGAAGAACAGGCTGACCAGCCCGGCCGTCAGCGGCACGGTCGACAGCCACAAGACCCCCATTGCTGCGGCAAAGATATAGGTCGTCACCTCGGTCACCGGCAGCAGCACGAAGAGCCCGATCGCTACGGCGCGCGAGAAATAGATCGTCGCCAGCAGCAATTGCTTGGGTAGCCGGCTGCCGAGCCAGCCGGAGAGCAGCGAGCCGACGATATTGAAAAGCCCGATCACGGCGATGGCCCAGCTGCCGACATCGGGCGACAGGCCGCATTGGACGAGATAGGCCGGCATATGCACGTTGATGAAGGCAAGGTGGAAGCCGCAGACGAAAAAGCCGATCACCAGCAGCCGATAGGAGCCGTGCCCCCAGGCGCGGGCCAGTGCCTGCATGAACGGCATGTCGGCTTCGCCGATGCCGGTCGCCGCCCGGCCGCGCAGGGTGAAGCTCAGCGGAATGGTCAGCGCCAGGATCACCGCGAGATAGAGCAGGGCGCTCGACCACCCGGCACTGGTGATGAACGCCTGACCGATCGGCGCGAACACGAACTGGCCGAATGAGGAGGCCGCCGTCGCGATGCCGAAGATCATGGCGCGCTTTTCCTGGGGCACGTGCCGCCCGAAGGCGGCCATCACCACGGAAAAGGACGAGGCGGCGATGCCGACGCCGACGATCACCCCGGCGGTGAGGTTCATGGCGCTGCCGTCTGGCGAGATGGTCATCAGCAACAGTCCGGCCGCATAGATCACCAGCCCGCCGAAGACGACGCGACCGGTGCCGTAGCGGTCGGCAAAGCCGCCGGCGAGCGGCTGCGCGAGTCCCCAGGCCAGGTTCTGGATCGCCAGCGCCATGCCCCAGGCCTCGCGGCTCATCGCTAGGTCGGTGGTAACGGGCAGGGTGAAGAGGCCGAAGCTGGTGCGGATGCCATTGGTCACAGCCGCGATGACGCAGCCGGCGATCAGCAGCAGGATCAGCGGCGGCGCGGCGTGGCGCCGTGCGGAGAGCGACGACAGCATGGACATGGGCGAAAGACCCCAAGGTTATCCATTGCCATTAGCGTACCAATGGTTGTCGGGGAAACGCAATCTTGGAATAGGCGTTATCAGCCATGCTGATGGATTTGCCACCTGCCATGCAGGTGCGGCATGCCGGCCCGGCGCTTTGCCGCATTGGCGGCGCGGCCAGAATGACTATCTAGACGGCAGACAAAAAGTGAGGCCCGCCGTGATCCGCCATATCGTATTCTTTACCGCCGCTGCGGCCGACAATGTAGATGCCATCGTCGAGGGGCTGCAGCTGCTCGGCCAGATCCCGCATTCCAGCCATTTCGAGGTATCGCGCAACGCCCGCGTCGATCAGATCGCCAACGAGATCGATGTCGTGGTCTATGCGGAGTTTGCTGATGAAGCGGCGCTCGCCGCCTATAAGGCGCATCCGACCTATGCGGAGGCGACCCGCCGCGTCCGGCCGCTGCGCGAATTGCGCTTTGCGGCCGATTTCGCGGCGGCTGAGCCGGAGGCGATCAGGCGGTCTGCTTGACCGCAATGCCCTTGTCGGCGAAATGCGTCTGCAGCTCACCGGCCTGGAACATCTCGGTGAGGATGTCGGCGCCGCCGACGAACTCGCCCTTGACGTAGAGCTGGGGGATTGTCGGCCAGTTGGTGTAGGCCTTGACGCCCTCGCGCAGGTCCTGGTTCTCCAGAACATTGGCGCTCTCGAAGTCGACGCCCAGATAGTTGAGGATCTGCACGACGCGGCCAGAGAAGCCGCACATGGGGAAGTCGGGCGTGCCCTTCATATACAGGAACACGTCGTTGTTCTTCACCTGCTCGTCGATCACCGCGTTGATGTCGCTCATGTCATTGCCTTTCGTTTTCCGGCCGGGAGGCGCCGGTCGTTTGCCCAACAGATAGTCCTCGCCCCCCTCGATGTCGAGATCAGCCCATCGGTATTTGACGATGAAGCGTTGCTTGCGGTGTGAGATTGTGGGCATGCGCAGAAGTCGCGGCGGGTCGCGTGGGTGCGAATATGGCGCCGGCGATTGACTCTGGCTGCAACCGAGGCTCCAAATCAGCGTTAGATGCGATGAAGCGTCAGTTTTTTGGGGGATCACATGGCCAGTTTGTCTAAACGTTTGCGCGAACCACTGGTTTTGACGCTACTGGTCATTGCGGTTGTCGGGTGGGTCGCATGGCTCGCCATGTGGATCAATTCTTCGTCGGAGTCCGGCGCCCAGCAGGAAACCATCGCCGAACTCACGGCGGAGCGCGATGCCGCCGTCGCCCAGATCGACGAGCAGACCGCGACCAGCGGCGCGCTTGAGGATCTGCAGACGCAACTGGCGAGCAGCCAGTCCGATATGGACGCTGCCAAAGGCGAACTCGAAACAACCCAGACAGAGCTGGCCGCCCGCAACGAGGAACTGGATACCGTTACCCAGCAGGTGGAGGCGCAGCGCGCCGAGGCGAGCGATGTCGAAGCACGGGTCGAAAGCGCCAAGCAGCAGGTGAGCGAACTCGAAGACCGTCAGCAGCAGCTTGAATCTCAGGTCAACGACGCCGAAAGCCAGTTGATCGACATCGGCTCGCGTCTCGAGAAATCCCGTGAACTCGAAGCCACAACCACTGCAAATGTCGCCGAGTATACCGAGGCCGCGGCAAATGCCGCCGCAAGCCTGTCGCGGACGCAGAGCCAGTTGCAGCAGGCTCGGGAGCAACTGACCAGGACGCAGACGCAGCTTGCCGATCTTGCGTCGCAGACCGAGACCAGCCAGCAAACGCTCACGGAGCTGCAAAGCCAGGCGGGCGACCTGCAGACCCTTCGTGACCGCTTGTCGTCGGAGGTCGAGAGCTATCAGGAACAGCTCGACGAATTGCAGCCACAGGTCGAACAATTGACCACGACGCTTGCTAATCGCAGCCAGGAACTGGCGGACGTCGAAGCGCGCCTCGCCGATACGGTTGCGACATCCGATGCCAATAGCGACACAGGAGAGTTTGTGGTGTCGGCTGAAGGCAACGGGCAGGGGCTCAGCATGACGCTGAACGAGGATGGCAGCTTCATCCTGCAAAGCCGCGAGGGCCGCTCGGTTTCGGGCAGCTATACCCTCGACGATGACTCGCTGGCTTTGAACGATGCCACGGGCGATCTGGGCAATGCCACATTCCCGATGACCTGCCCGGTGTCGCGCGATGACAGTGGCTTCACCGTCGGCGACGCCGAGGGATGTGCCATCTCGGGCCTGACGTTCGAGCGGAACTGACTACCGCGCGTCGACCAAGCAACACCTGAATGGGACGCGCTATCTGGCGCGTCCGGTCGGGTGAGTCAGCATGACACGTCATGAGAACTTTACGAAAACCCGCCGCATTGCGCGGTGCACATTAATGGCGTTTGCAGACAAGTGATGTAGCTGTGGCCCGTGCCGAATGTTTGGCCCGGGTTTTTCGAGATGTTTGCGCAATTTCGCACCTTGACCGGAAAGGCGACGCTACTGCTGCTGGTCTTTGTGGCCGCAGGCATTCTTGTCGTCGCCGGACTGGCCTATTACCAGCTCAATGCCTACACGCAGGAGAATGCGCAGATCCGGATCGACCGGGCAGCGCGTGCTGCGTCGGAAATCGCATCCCTCACTTTCGACAGCGACCTGACGGTCGAGCGGGACGCGGCCGGGCTCCCCAGCGCACTCCAGCTCAATGTCGCACAGCGGCCGGACGAGATCGCCGACGACGCGACATTTGACGGCTTGCTGGCCGATATCGGCATGACCAATCAGGGGGCGGCCAATCTGTTCGTCTGGAACGCTGAGACCCAGGCGTTCGACCGCTTCGCGACCACGTTCAGGAAGCCGGACGGCTCGATGCCGCCGCCGATGTCGATCGCCGCCGGTCACCCGGCCTATGCCAGCCTCGCCGCCGGCGAAGTCTTCAAGGGCAATGTGCCTGTCATGGGCCGCATGCGGCTGGCCTACCTGACGCCGATCCTTTCGCCGGCCGGCTCGGTTGCCGGCATTCTGGCGATCGACGTGGGCTTTGCCGACGATCTGGTGCGGGCGCGCAACGAGTTGCGCAGCACGCTGCTGTGGTCGACCGGGCTCATTCTGGTGGTGGTGGCGGCGCTTGGCGCCCACCTGCTGCGGTGCAATCTGCAACCCTTGCGTGAACTGGCACGCTTTGCGCATCGGTTGGCCGAAGGGCAGACCGCCAATCCGGTACCCTTCTCCGAGCGGAATGACGAGGTCGGCCAGCTCGCACTGGGCCTCGGTCGCGTTGTCGACCTGCAGCATCGGCTCGAAACGCTGGCCTATACCGACACCGTCACCGGGCTTGGCAACCGGCCGCAGTTTCTGGCTGATCTCGATCGCACCGTCGCGGCGGCCGGCGCTCTGTCGCGCGGCATGACCTCGGCCGTGCTGATGCTCGATCTCGACCACTTCAAGGAGGTCAACGACGCGCATGGCCACCACGCCGGCGATGCCATCCTGCAGGCCATCGGTCGGCGTATTCTGGCCGAGCTGCCATCCGGCGCCAGGGCTGCGCGGATCGGCGGCGACGAATTTGCCATGGTCGTCGATGCCATTGCACCTGACAAGATCCACGCGCTGTGCGGCCGGCTGCTGCAGGTTGTGGCGCAGCCAATAACTATCGCGGAAGGGCAGGTGCATACGCAGGCCAGCATCGGCGTGGCGCTGATCCCCCAGCATGCCGACACGGCGCAGGATGCTTACCTGCATGCCGATCTGGCGCTGCGCGGCGCCAAGGCGGATGGCCGCAACCGTACCACCATGTACGCGACGCACCTGCTCGAGACGGCGCAGCAGACCATGGAACTCGCATCGATGCTGCGCGAGGCAATCGGAAACGGCGAGCTCTCGCTGCACTTTCAGCCGCAGGTCCGGCTGCATCCGCAACGCGTGCATGGTCTGGAGGCGCTGGCGCGCTGGCAGCATCCGGTGCATGGCTTCATTTCGCCCGGCACCTTCATCCCCGTCGCCGAGACCAATGGGCTGATCGTCGAGCTGGGCAAGTGGGTGCTGAACGAGGTCAGCCGGATCGGCCGTCAGTGGCTCGACGAGGGGCTCGCGTTCGAGTGGATTTCGGTCAATGTCTCGGCGGCCCAACTGTGGCAGCCCGACTTCATCGAAACCGTCATCGCGGCGCTCGGCCGCCATGAGTTTCCGGCCGAGCGGCTGTGTATCGAAGTCACCGAAACGCTGTTCGCCCACGACGCCAAGGGGCGCTCGGTCGAGGTCTTCAACGCGTTGCGCATTCTGGGCATTCGCGTGTCGCTAGATGATTTCGGGTCGGGCTATTCGTCGCTGTCCTATCTCAACCGCATGCCGCTCGACGAACTCAAGATCGATCGCAGTTTCGTGGCGAAAGTTGATCGCGACGCGCGCAAGCAGCAGGTGCTCGGCGGTATCGTCGCGCTGGGCGAGGGCTTGGGCCTGTCGATCATTGCCGAAGGGGCGGAAACCCGCGAAGAGGTGCAATTCCTCGCCCGTCTCGGCTGCGACTATGTCCAGGGCTACTACTTCTCGCGGCCCGTCCCCAAAGATCAGGTGCCGCTGACCATCGCGCGCATTGCCGCTTCGGACGCGGATTGGTCAGTCGCCGATCCGGCAGAAGGGCATATAGCCGACAAGCGCCGGGCGTAAGCAGTGGCAGTACCCGCGAACGACTGAGCGTGAGAAGGGGCCGCTTATCGCGCCGCCGATTCGAGCGTCGCCCGCTCTCGCGCATCACGTGCCCTGTCGGGGTCATCTGTCGCCACGACCGGCAGGATGAACGTCTCGACATAATCCTGCGGCAAGCCGTGTTCGCGGGCGCCGGCAAGGACGTAGGCCTTGTACCAGCCATAGGGCTCGAGGCTGTCATCGATGTGGCCCGGCATGGCGCGATAGGTGAGCGCTTCGCGATGCTGGCCGGCGGCATCGACCACCGTCACCGTGTCGCGCGTATAGCCCTTGCCGACGCCTTCCGCGGCATCGAGGCGCGGCAGTTCGGCCGGCTCCAGGTGGTAAAGAACGCCGATCACCTGACTGTCGGCGCTGGTCGCCAAGGCATTGCATTTGCCGGAGCCGTCGGCACTACGCTTATGAAAGCGCAGGACGTGGCCGGGCAGGGTGGCAATACCGAGCGGCAGACAACTGGGTGTGCGCTGACGCAGTCGGGCCGTCGCGATGTTTGACCCATAGGCGAAATAGAGGACTGGCTCGGGTGTCTGGTCGCTGGTCCTCATCTCGTCACTGCCGGTCCTAGGGCCGCCGTCTAGCCGCCGAGCCGGGCCTTGATCCACGGGTGCTCGGTGACGTCCTCAAGCGCGTCGAACTGTACCGCCTCCCAGCCATGGGCGCGCGCACCTTTCACCACGTCTTCGCGGTCGTCGAAAAACAGCGGCGGTTCGGATTGCCGTCCGAGACGGGCATCGATCCAGTCGAAGTACGGTTTGGTTGGTTTGATGTGGCCGACGCGGGCGGAATGGAACATGTCCTCGAACAGCTCGCCGAAGCCGAGCTGCTGCCACAGGTACTGGGCCCGCATGTGCTCCTGGTTGGTCGCAACGTACAGCGGGACGCCGGCTCCCTTCAGCCGGCCGACGACATCCAGCAATGGCTGGTTGAGATTGGCGTCATTCTTCAGCCAATAGCCGGCGAAGGCCATGGACGGGCCGCGATAACCGAGGCCGGGCAGCGTGCGATCCAGTGCCGTCAGCAGCGACATGCGGCCCACGATCACCTGCTTCATGAAGATGTCGTGGATGAACTCGGTGCGGAACCGTTCGGGGTCGACGCCCAGGTCAGCCTGCAGCTTGTCATCCCAGCGCACCTGCTTTTCTGCCTTGGCGTGATAGCCGTGCACCAGCACGCCATCGACGTCGAACAGGACAACACGGCTCATTTCTCGGTCTCGTCTTTCACATGCGGGGCCACGGCGATCAGATGCGCGATCCAGGCGCGGGCATGGCGCTTGCCGATGCCGTACATGTGCCAGGTGCGCGCGCCCTCGCCGGTCGTGGTGATGAAGAGCCCGGCTCTCAGATGCCCGGCGGTCGCAGAGAAGAAGGCAAAGATCGTCAGCAGGAAGCTCAGGATGCTGATGCCGGCCCCCGGCACCACGGCACCGACCTGTTCGGGCACAAAGCGCAGTTTCTCGAGGTCGGCCAGGGGATACACCGCGGCGCCCTTGGTGTCGGCCAGCAGCACGCGACCAGCCGACTTGTCGATGGCGAGGCCGGAGCCGTTGAACCAGGCCTGATGGTCGGGCGTGAAGCCGTCGGCGAGAGCCGCTTCGAAGCCCCGGCGGCCGGCGCCTTTGGCGGACCGGCGTGCGGCGAGATAGGCCAGCCAGGGCATGACCATCACCAGCACGCCCGGCACCAGAATGCCCTGTTCGCTCTCAACGAGCCCGAAGACCACAGCCACACCGCCGGCAACGGTGCAGGCGATAGCCGCAATCAGCAGCAGGAAGCTGAGGACGCGCACCTCAGTCTGGCGCGCGGGTCTGGACCGACAGCGAATGCAGCGTCGTGCCCATGTCCTCGCCAAAGGCGGCGTTGACCATCTGGTGCTGCTGCACGCGCGACTTGCCGCGGAACTGCTCGGAAGTCACTGTTGCCGCGTAATGGTCCCCGTCGCCCGCGAGGTCGCGGATTTCCACCTGCGCATCGGGAATGGCCGCAACGATGCGCTTCTCGATCTCGCTGGCAGTCATCGGCATGGGGCGGCTCCTTGGGCTTGGTCAGACCTAAGGTATGGCATGGGCCTAGAGTCGCATCAACCGGAGGAGCAGGTGGCCCCCGACTCGTGCCGAGCTGGCGCGCTTCGGCGCCAGCCCGGTCATGTGCCGGGTTGCAGCTCAGGCCGCCTCGCGCCGCGGCAGCTTCCAGTTCGGCCGTGGGAAATGGCACGTGTAACCATGGGGGATGCGCTGCAGGTAGTCCTGATGCTCGGGCTCGGCTTCCCAGAAATCGCCGACTGGCTCGAGCTCGGTCACCACCTTGCCGGGCCACAGGCCCGAGGCGTCGACGTCCTTGATGGTGTCGATGGCGACAGCCTTCTGGTCGTCGTTCTCGTAGTAGATCGCTGAGCGATAGCTCTTGCCACGGTCATTGCCCTGGCGATCCTTGGTCGAGGGGTCGTGGATCTGGAAGAAGAACTCGAGGATGTCGCGATAGCTGATGCGGTCGGGATCGAAGATGATCTCGACAGCCTCGGCATGGGTGCCGTGGTTGCGATAGGTGGCGTTGGGCACGTCGCCGCCGGAATAGCCGACGCGGGTCGAGATCACGCCGTCCTTGTGCCGGATCAGCTCCTGCATGCCCCAGAAACAGCCACCAGCCAGAACTGCGCGCTCGGTCTTGTCCGTCATGATGCGGGCTCCTCTAATGTGATGACCCAATATAGGGCGCGCCGCGGCGAATTGTTATAGCCGCTCACGAGATCGGCATTTCCCCGGGCGCCCGCTCAGATGCCGTTCATCGGCACGGCGCTGGCGTGGCGATTTCGCAGCGAAACTGTGCAGGCGCCCACAAGACATTTCATATCAGTGACTTGGCGTCAGCCAATCTCGCCCTGCATGTAGTCCGGGAACCAGCTTTCGTGCGCGGTCCGTAGCTCGCTCAGCGCGATCGGCCGGGCTTCGCCCAGCGTCAGGCTGGTGCCACCGGTCGTGCCGATCCACGGCGCGAAGACGCCGGCGAAGGGGTAGACCTCCTCGAAGAACTTATCGAGCCGGTCGCGCTTCATGGTGACGAGATAGCGGCCCTGGTCTTCGCCGAAGAACAGCGGAATGGGATCGCCGCCGTCGAGCTGGTTTACCGTCGCGCCGATGCCGGAGGCCAGCGCCATTTCGGCCAGGCCCATGGCGAGCCCGCCATCGGAGAGGTCATGCACGGCCGTCGCGACGCCATCGCGGATCAGGATGCGGACCAGATCACCGACGCGCTTTTCATGCGCCAGGTCGACGGGCGGCGGCGTGCCATCGCGACGGTCGAACAGGTCGCGCAGGTAGATCGACTGACCGAGGTGCGTGCCCCACCATTCGGGCGCGCCGAACAGCAGGATGGCCTCGTCCTCAGCCGCGAAACCGGCGGTCGCCATGCGCGCCGTATCGGGGATCAGCCCGACGCCGCCCATGGTCGGTGTCGGCAGAATGCCCTCGCCATTGGTTTCGTTGTAGAGCGACACATTGCCCGAAACGATCGGGAAATCGAGCGCCCGGCAGGCCTCGCCGATGCCGAGGATGGCCTTGACCATCTGGCCCATGTTCTCGGGACGCTCGGGGTTGCCGAAGTTGAGATTGTCAGTGGCGGCCAGCGGCTCGGCGCCGGTAGCCGTCAGGTTGCGCCAGCATTCGGCGACCGCCTGCTTGCCGCCCTCGAAAGGGTCGGCCTCGCAATAGCGTGGCGTCACGTCGGACGAAAAGGCCAGCGCCTTCGTCGGGTGGCCGTCGACCCGCACCACGCCGGCGTCGCCGCCCGGGCGCTGCAACGTATTGCCCTGGATCATCGTGTCATACTGCTCCCAGACCCAGCGGCGGGAGCTCGAGTTGGCCGAGTTGAGCAGCTTCAGCAGCGCGTCGGCGATATCCATTTGCGGGATGTCATCGGCAGCGAGCGCGGCGGGCACCACTGGCTCGGTCCAGGGCCGGTCGTATTCGGGGGCTTCGTCGCCCAGGTCCTTGATCGGCAGGTTGGCCACTTCGACGCCGCGCCACAGCACCCGGAACCTGAGGTCATCGGTGGTCTTGCCGACGGTCGCGAAGTCCAGTTCCCACTTTTCGAAGACCTGGCGGGCTGCAGTCTCCTTATCAGGATGCAGCACCATGAGCATGCGTTCCTGGCTTTCGCTCAGCATCATCTCATAGGCGGTCATCGCATCTTCGCGGACCGGCACCTTGTCGAGATCGAGCTCGATGCCGAGATCGCCCTTGGCGCCCATTTCAACGGCCGAGCAGGTGAGGCCCGCCGCGCCCATGTCCTGAATGGCGATGACAGCGCCGGTCGCCATGAGTTCGATACAGGCTTCCAGCAGGCGCTTTTCGGTGAAGGGGTCGCCGACCTGCACCGTGGGGCGTTTTTCCTCGATATCATCGCCGAATTCGGCCGAGGCCATATTGGCGCCGCCGACGCCATCGCGTCCGGTCTTGGCGCCGAGATAAACCACCGGCAGGCCCACGCCCTTAGCCTCGGAATAGAAAATCTTGTCGGCATCGGCGAGGCCGGCCGCGAAGGCGTTGACGAGGATATTGCCGTTGTAGCGGGCGTCGAACTCGACCTCGCCACCGACCGTCGGCACGCCGAAGGAATTGCCATAGCCACCCACGCCGGAGACGACGCCGGCCATAAGATGCCGGGTCTTTTCGTGCTCGGGAGCGCCGAAACGCAGGGCGTTCATCGCCGCGATCGGGCGGGCGCCCATGGTGAAGACGTCGCGCAGAATGCCGCCGACCCCGGTCGCGGCCCCCTGATGCGGCTCGATGAAGCTGGGGTGGTTGTGGCTTTCCATCTTGAAGACCACGGTCTGGCCGTCGCCGATGTCGACCACGCCGGCATTCTCGCCCGGCCCCTGAATCACCCGTTCACCCGTCGTCGGCAGCGTGCGCAGCCACTTCTTCGAGCTCTTGTACGAGCAGTGCTCGTTCCACATCGCCGAGAAGATGCCGAGCTCGGTATAGGTCGGCGTGCGGCCGATCAGGTTGAGGATCTTCAGATATTCCTCGGGCTTGATGTTGTGCGCGGCGATCAGCTCGGCATTGATCTCGGGTTCAGCGATCTGGGGAGCGTTCGGGGTCATGCTGGATCTTGCTTGCGAGGATGGACTTGTCGATGGTGACGGCAAAGGCATTGAGCACGGTTTGAACGACCAGCAAAGCGGTCATGTTGATGGTCACCTGAGCCGGCCCGAGCATGGGAATGTCGGCGAAGGCATAGGGGTATTGGCCAAACATCAGGCCACGGCCCATCGTGTAGATGACAAAGAGCACGGATGGGGCGAGCATTAGTGGCAATTCGGCATAGGTCAGTGTGCCGCTGCGATTGAAGCCCACGGACCACACGATAAGCAGCGGCGGCAGAACGAGATGCAACGTGATGTCCGCCACGAGTTGACCGCCGTGCGCCTGCCATTGCGGGGCCAGCACCAGCAAATAGATGCCGATGGTCAGCGTGCCGGCTGCAGCCATGGTCGCGTAGACCCAGGGTTGCCGAAAACCACGAAGCCAGCGGGAACGGGCGAAGATGTCTGCGGCAAAGATCAGCACGGTCAGAATGCTGGCCAGATTGTTGAATGAACCAAAAAATTGCGCGGCCGCGGCCCCAAGCGTCGGCCCGGCGGCGACGGTCATGCCGAACTGCAGCACGAGCGCACATAGTCCGATGGTCAATCCGGCGGTGGCGATCGCGTGCCGCAACGAGCAGGTCTCGGGGTTCAGTCCAACTGCGTGCCGGAGTAGGGTGGTTGCGCGCAAACTTCCAGAGGCGAAGCCCGCAAATCACCGATGAATCGCGTTCAATTGCGAATTGGCGGCGCAGTGGCGTCAACAAGCAACGCATTGGCATAGCGCTTGTCCTGGCTCACCTCTTCGCCGAGCCAGGAAGGTGTGGCGAAGCTTTCGGCTTCGTCACCGAGTTCGATCTCGGCGACGATCAGTCCGGACAACCTGTCTTCGAATACGTCGATGGTCCACTCATGGCCGACATGCTCAATGAAATGTCGCGTCTTGCTCAGCCGCGCCTCGCCGCACAGCACGAGCAGGTCCTCGGCCTCGTCGCGCGGGATGGCATATTCGAACTCGGGCCGTGAGACGCCGACGGTCTTCCCCTTGAGGGTCAGCATGGCATCATCGCCGTCGATCAGCCGGATGCGCACCGTCGCGGTCGGGCCACGGGCAATATAGCCCTGGGTCATGCGCTCGCTGCGGATCACCGCGGCGCGCCAGCTGTCATTGGCGACCAGAAACTTGCGCTCGATCTCGGTCGCCATCAGACCTCGACCTGCGCTGGCTTTCTGGCGGCGAGATAGGCGCCGAAACGGCCGCGCAGGGCTTTTGGCTTTTCCGCAAACACCTGTCCACCGAGCGAGTCTATGCGCGGCTCCAGTTCGCGCTGTCGCCGTCGGGCAGCGGTCAGAACCGGCGCCGTTGCAAGATCGATCGCCAGCGACTCCGGGTCGGCGAGCAGCGCTTCGCGTAGCATGACCAGATCGTGGTGCTGGCCCAGAAGTTCTGCCAGTTCGCTGGCAACGGCAATTTCCGAGGCGAGCAAATCGGCCGCGAAATTCTCCAGCAGGCGCAGGTGAAGAGCATGGTACTTGGCGTCCTTGCGCCACTCGTGCATCAGCTCGCCGTCGTCATCCTTAGCTGCCTCCCGCGCGCCACGCCGAGCAGCGCGATAGGTGCGGGCCACGCCTTTGGCCAGCGTTTTCTCGGTGATGTCGGCCACCGGCCAGAAGTCGAGCCGCACGATCAGGGCGCGCATTTCATCGGCAAAGCCGGCGAGGGCCTGGCGATCGGGGGCGTCGTCGCGCGCTGCGGCGACCGGTTCAGCTGGCGGCAGTTCGGCCCATTCGAGCAGCGCTTTCAGTGCATTGCCGGCAACTTCGGCGTCGCGCGGTCCCGCCATCTTGCGCGCGATATCGCGCAGCCGGCGATTCTCCATGGCAAAGTCGGGAAAGTCCGGACGGACCAGGCGGATCAGGGCGCGCAGTTTCTTGATACGGCGGCGGCATTCGTGCACGCGTTCGGCCGGCGCCCCGGCTTCATCGCGCGCAGCCGTCTCAGCCTTGGCAGCCTGTTCGCGTGCGATGCGCAGAAAACCGTCGGCAATCGAACGGTCTTTGGCGCTCCATCGATATCCCATGTCCGCTCCTGCCGATCGCCTGGCGCTTCTTGTACGGGCTCAGCGCCGCCCGGCACAAGACGTGCCGGGATTAACAGGGAAGACGATAACGATGCGATCAGGCGACACGCTGATAAAGGCTCGAAAACAGCCCGCGCCCGTCATCGCCACCATGCGCGGCCTCGATCAGGTTCTCGGGGTGCGGCATCAGCCCCAGCACATTGCCTTCGGCATTGATGATGCCGGCGATGTCGTTGAGCGAGCCGTTGGGGTTGGTGCCTTCGGCATAGCGGAAAACCACGCGGCCCTCGCCCTCGAGCCGGGCCAGCGTTTCGGGGTCGGTGAAGTAATTGCCGTCGTGATGGGCCACCGGGCAGCGGATGATCTGGCCCTGGGTATAGGCGCCGGTGAAGGCAGTATTGGCGTTGGTCACTTCCAGCTTCACCTCACGGCAGACAAAGCGCAGCGATGTGTTGCGCATCAATGCGCCTGGCAGCAGGCCCGCCTCGATGAGGATCTGGAAACCGTTGCAGACGCCCAGCACCTTGACGCCGCGGGCGGCGCGTTCGCGCACCTTGTCCATGATCGGCGAGCGTGCCGCGATGGCGCCGCAGCGCAGGTAGTCGCCGTAGGAAAAGCCGCCGGGTATGACGATCAGGTCGGTTTCGGGGATATCGGCATCCTGGTGCCACACCACGGCCGGCGCTTCGCCGCCGACCTTGGTCAGCGCGGCGATCATGTCGCGCTCGCGGTTCAATCCAGGAAAAACGATGACGGCGGCTCGCATCGGCAGCTCCAGCAGGTTCGCCCGATCCTTTGTTGAGTCTGGGCGCCAAATGCAAGAGCGGGCTGCCGCCCCGGGCGATTATTCCGCTGCTATGATGGTTTCGCGGCGGCGCGTATCCGTAGCACGCGCCCCTGGCAGATGGGCCCAATCTGGCCGCTCGAACAGGAAGCGACCCCAGCCCGTGCGGCGCACCACGGCGTAGACCACAAGCGGTGCCAGCAGCGAGACCACCATCACGATGGTGCTGACGAGGCTGACATTGTCGCTGACATCGTAGCGCAGCAGCAGGGTGCGCAGCGCCGCCATGGGAATCGAAAAGCTCACATAGATGACGATCGAGTTGGCACCGAGCCAGCGCAGCCAGCTGGTGTGCGGCAGGCGGATCAGCAGGGCGGCGGTGACGCAGACGCCCAGTGCTCCGGCGATGGCCAGCATCAGGTGAATGCCGGGCAGGGCGGCATAGCCCATCTGAACGCCCCGCAGCCTGAACTCGAAGCCGCCCGCGAACACCAGCAGGCCCTCGATCAGGGCATAGCCCAGCAGCACGGCGATCGCGAGCCCGGCGCGGTGCTGGGCCGCCGCGACGAGGCGGAAGATCACTGGGGCCAGGGCGTAGCCGGCGTAGAAATAGACGAAATAGGCCGCGTAGTGATCGACAAGGGAGTTGCCGGTCTTGAGGTCCAGCATCTGCAGCGCGGCGGCGATGGGCAACGTCGCCCAATGCGGCACCTTCAGTTCGAACAGCAGCTTGGCGGTCAGGCCGTAAAAGGCCAGCATGTAGATGAACCACAGGACGCCATAAGGCACGACCGTCGCGATCACGATATCTTCGAGCGCGGACATCACGTCGCCGGTGCCAAGCCCCACCTTGAAGGCGACTTGCAGCACGACCCACAGCGCGTAAAAGTACAGGTAGTGCACGATCCGCCGATCAGTGAAGCGCAACCACGGGCGCGCGATCACATGGCCAAGGAACAGCCCCGAGATCAGGAAGAACTCCGGCATGCGGAACGGCGTCGCCCAGGCGATGACCCAGTGCCAGATGCCGACATCGCCGAGCTGTTCTCCCACGCCATAGGCTGAGTGCATCATCACGACGAGGATGATAGACAGCCCTTTTGCGGCATCGACCCAATCGAGGCGTTCTGTTGATCCGGACAGCATATGGTTTCCAATTCCTTGCGCGCGATCCTACCGGATCATCGGCGCGCCTTGGATTAACTCTTTGGAAACCGTTAATCGGTGCCGTTAACGTCTCGCATTTTATGGAATTTAGACGCGCACATCTGCGCGCGGAGGCCGAATGACCACCCGGATCGTCGGAATTGCCCTCGTCCAGAACGAAGAGAATTTCGTCAGCTGGGCATTGGGCAATGTGATCGATTTCTGCGATGAGTTGCTGGTTCTCGACAACCGCAGCCGCGACGGCACCTGGCCGGCGCTGGAGCAACTGGCCGCGGCCAACCCGAAAATCCGCTTGCAGCGTGAGCCGAATGCGCTGCGCTCGAACGCGCACCTGCAGCCCTATCTCGGCCAGGACGTCTGGGTATTCGGCATCGATGGCGACGAGATCTACGACCGCGATGGGCTGCTGCGCCTCAGGGCGCGGCTGCTCGCCGGCGAGTTCGCCAACCACTGGCGCATCGTCGGACATACGCTGAACGCCACCCAGGTCGATTTCGCGGCGGGCGAGGGGACCGGCTACGCTTCGCCCGAGGCGGCCTCGCCGACGAAACTCTATAATTTCTCCCAGCTCGCCAGCTGGCACGTCAACACGCAGCGTCTGCACGGACGGCCGCAGTTTCTGCCCGGGTTCGAACCGGAATCGACCGCTGATCTCCACGACTCGGGCAGCTGGAACGACTGCGACTTCCGCTGCCTGCACCTGTGCTTTTTCCCGCGCTCAGGGCACGACGAAGAGGTCGAGGTGCGACGCAACATCACCGACAAGAGCTTCCGCAACGTCGTGCGCCGCCCGATTTTCGGACTGCTGAAGCTGCTCGGGCTGGAACGCGGCAGGCTTGGTGCCTATCTGGCGCCCCGGCGCCAGATCAAGAAGATGGTGCGCTATCGCCGCGGCCGCCTCGTAACCTTGCCGCTTGGCGCATCATTCGGTCGTCCGCCTGCCGATCCGGGTGGCAAGCTCGAAGCGATGATCAGGAGAATCTCCCTGCGCCGCGCGAGTGATCCCGATGCGGGCATGCCGGTCGACTAGGCGAACGCCGCCACGCAGCAACCATCGCGCGCAGGCGGCCTTGCCAGTGTTTCGGCAACACCACAGACCCGGCGGCCTGCCGGTCGAACTGCTCTGATGGTGGCGTTTGAAACCGGTTAGACGGGGACCGACGCGTATGCCGCGAACAGCAAGCCGAGGGTCAAAAAGAAGGCGACGGACAGCGAGAAGGTCTTGAGCATCGGATGATCTTTACTGGGAAACTGGCGCGGTACGCAGCGCAACCAGAACACTAGGCGGCGAATCTTAAGGCGTGATTTCTATCGTGTAGTTTTCGATCACCGTGTTCGCCAAGAGCTTGTCGCACATGGCACGAACATTGGCCTCTGCCTGTTGCACATCGGTCCCAGTAAATTCGATGTCGAACACCTTGCCCTGGCGCACCAGTCCGACATCGTCGAAGCCGAGGCTCTTCAACGATCCCTGAATGGCCTGACCCTGCGGGTCGAGCACACCATTTTTCAGAGTGACGGTGACACGGGCTTTCATCGCAAAATCCGATTGCTGGGGCGGGCGTCGGGCGCCCGCCGCGCGGTCATTGCACGAGTCGCGGACCGGTGGTCAACGCATTGTCGGTTTCCACCAGAATGCCCAGCCGCTGCGCGACTTCGCGATAGGCATCGAGCAGGCCGCCCAGGCTTTCGCGGAAGCGATCCTTGTCCAGCTTGTTGCGGGTCTTGATGTCCCACAGCCGGCAATTGTCGGGGCTGATCTCATCGGCGAGGACGATCCGCATCAGATCGCCATCATAGAGCCGGCCGCACTCGATCTTGAAATCGACGAGCTGGATGCCGACGCCCATGAACAGGCCGGTAAGGAAATCGTTGACCCGGATGGCCAGCGACATGATGTCGTCCAGCTCCTGGGGCGTCGCCCAGCCGAAGGCAGTGATATGCTCTTCCGACACCATCGGGTCGTTGAGCGCATCGTCCTTGTAGTAGAATTCGATGATCGAGCGGGGCAGCTGGGTGCCGGGCTCGAGGCCCAGCCGCTTGGTCAGCGAGCCGGCAGCGACATTGCGCACCACTACCTCGAGCGGAATGATCTCGACTTCCTTGATCAGCTGCTCACGCATGTTGAGCCGGCGGATGAAGTGCGTCGGGATGCCGAGGCCGTTGAGCTTGGTGAAGATATACTCGGAAATCCGGTTGTTCAGCACACCCTTGCCGTCAACGATCTCATGCTTGGCGCCATTGCCGGCGGTGGCATCGTCTTTGAAATACTGGATCAGCGTGCCCGGCTCGGGCCCTTCGTAAAGGGTCTTGGCCTTGCCGTCATAGATCTTCCGGCGACGGTTCATATGAGCTCTGCCTCATGGACAATGTCGGGTGATTTCGGCGCGTTCATGCGCCAGAAGCGCGACCCAATGCAAGTTGTTTCGGGGTGCGGCGCCCGTCTGTGGCGCGTGGCGCGGAGACCCGGACCAAATACCGCGTCTGCCTGCCGTTGATTTGGGCGTTGGCGCAGCTTATGTCCAGTCCTATCGAGGGTGCCCGGATTGCGGGCTGTGATTGGAGAGATCGATGGCCACATTCGAAGACCGCCAAAAGGGTCAGGAAGCCAAGTTCGCGCATGATTCCGAGCTGCGCTTCAAGGCCGAAGCCCGGCGTAACCGACTGCTCGGGCTCTGGGCGGCTGAACAGATGGGGCTCAACGAGACCCATGCCAAGGAATATGCGGCCGAAGTCGTTTCTGCCGATTTCGAGGAAGCGGGCGAGGAAGACGTGTTCCGCAAGGTGTCCGCCGACATGAAGGCCAAGAACGCCAATGTCACCGACGAGATGATTCGCCAGAAGATGGCCGAGTTCGTCGCCGTGGCGCAGCAGCAGGTTCTGGCCGAGGGCTGAGCCAACGGCTCACATCACTTTTGGAAAAGGCCGGCCCTGCGCCGGCCTTTTTCATGCTCCGTTGTCTGGCGCGCGCCAGTACATGCCCACCGATTCCGGGGCCGTCGGGGCGAATCCGTATTTGGCGTAAAGATGCTGCGCGTCGCCATCGGCGATCAGGCTGACATAGGCGCGCGGCGGCGCCTCGGCGGTCAGATGCTCCATCAGCGCCGCCATGATGCGCTTGCCGAGGCCCTTTTTCTGGTGCGCCGGCTCGACCGCAATATCGACGATCTGAAAGGCGGTGCCGCCGTCGCCGATGATCCGACCCATGCCCACCGCCCGTCCGGCATGCTGGATGGTGACGCCGAACCAGGTGTTTGGCAGGCCCAGGGCGGCGCCTTCGGCGGAGCGCGCGTGCATTCCGGCCTCGGCACGCAGACGCATGTAATCGTCGACCGAGGGCGTCTGGGGATCGAGTGTATAGGTGTCGCTCATAGTCGCTGCATCAATCGTGTGAACATCATCAGACCTTCCGGCCACGGGCCATGCCCGGACGCCGGGTTGATATGGCCGGCATTAACGGCAAGATGCATGTCCGAGCCCCACGACGCTGCCATGTCCGCTGCGCGCTCGGCCGAGACAAGGTCGTCATTGGTCGAGGCGACCAGCATCGAGGGAAAGGGCAGGGGATTGCGCGGCACATCACCGAAACTCAGCGCGGCACGTGGCACCGCCTTGCCTTCATGGTCGGGCGGCGACACGAGAAACGCGCCGACCACCTTTCCTTCGGGAAAGCGCGGCGCGGCATGGACCAGCGCCGAGACGCCGAGCGAGTGGGCGACCAGCACGACGGGCCGTTCGGCCATCTCCACAGCTTCCACCAGCGCCGCGGTCCAGTCGCGCAGGTCCGGGTTCTTCCACTCGTCCTGTTCGACCATGCGCCCGGTCGAGAACCGCTCCGCCCAGCGGCTCTGCCAATGGTCCGGTCCGGCGTTTCCCAGTCCGGGAACGACGAGAATATCTGCGTCGGCGATCCGCATTCTGCTGACCTCATGAGGGTTTTGGTTGTCGTCATAGCGATGATTTTCGCTCCGGGCCAGAGCATGGCGCAGGCGCTGAATTGTGCGTCAGAGCCCTATTGTACCCAGATGCGCAGCTGCGCCGAAGCCGACTTCTATCTGCGTCAGTGCGGCCATGTGGCGCGCGACGGCGACGGGGACGGCATTCCCTGCGAAGCGCTGTGCGGAGACACCATGGCACTCTATCTGCAGCGCCGCGAGATCGGCGCCGCCCAGACGTCCGGTGGCGCCGGTCTGCTGTCGCCGGCGCCTGCCCAGACGGTCACCTGCGGCGCGAAACGTACCTGCGGGCAGATGGTCAGCTGCGCCGAGGCGCGGGCCTATCTCACTCAGTGCGGCGTCACCTCGCTCGATCGCGACCGCGACGGCACGCCCTGCGAGTCGATCTGTCGCTGAGCCTCAGGCCTCGGGCCCGAACACCCGGGCAAAGATCGCGTCGACATGCTTCAGGTGATAAAAATCATCGAACATGTCGTCGATCTTGCTGGCGCCGAGCTTTTCGGCCACGTCGGCGTCGTCCTTGAGCAGTTGGGCGAACATGCCAGTGCGGTCGCCTCGGGCCTGCCAGACCTGCATAGCGTTGCGCTGCACGGCCGCATAGGCATCCTCGCGGCTCATGCCAGCCTGGGTGAGCGCCAGCAGCACGCGCTGCGAATTGTGCAGCCCGCCCAGCAGGTCGAGATTGCGCTTCATGTTCTCGGGATAGACCAGCAGGTTGTCGATCAGCCCGACCAGCCGGTTGAGGGCAAAATCCAGCGTCACCGTGGCGTCCGGCCCGATCATCCGCTCGACCGAGGAATGCGAAATGTCCCGCTCGTGCCACAGCGCGACGTTCTCGAGCGCCGGGGTGACCATGCCGCGCACGATGCGGGCGAGGCCGGTGAGGTTCTCGCTCAGAACCGGATTGCGCTTATGCGGCATGGCCGACGAGCCTTTCTGGCCAGGCGAAAAGAACTCTTCGACCTCGAGCACCTCGGTACGCTGCAGGTGGCGGATCTCGGTGGCGACGCGCTCGACCGATGAGGCGATGACGCCGAGCGTCGCAAAGAACATGGCGTGCCGGTCGCGCGGGATGACCTGGGTCGAGACGGGCTCGAC
>NZ_JBLXGA010000028.1:0-26323 GCF_048261455.1 Devosia sp. | reverse complement strand
CGACGGTGTGACCGTCGAGCCTTACATCCCGACCGCGAATCACGGGCAGCTGGAAGAGGCGCCGCGGCTGATCGAAACGCCGATGCCGAGCGTTTATGTGCCGTCGAGCGCAGAACGTCCCGAGGGTGGACGCAGGATGCCACGTACTGAGGAGCTGCCGCCTGTTGTAAGGCGGTCACTCCCCGAGCAAGAAAAGCAGGACGGCGAGCCGCGGAATGCCCGCGCACTGTTCAAGCGTCTGGCCTCAAATGTCGGTCTGAACCTGCGCCAGAACGAGCAGGAACGCCCCGAATCGGACGTCGAGCCGAGCGTGGATGACGCCGATGCGCGCAGTGCAATCGAGGCTGGTCCGTCCAGAAACTCCCGCAATTCCGGGGCTTCGGAGGGTGCGCGCGGTAATCTCGACCCACACGGTCGGGCGCCTGCGCAGCCTGCTCAGAAAGAACACATCGAAATTCCGGCCTTCCTGCGCAAGCACGGCTGAAATACGTGAACCTGCTGATAGATAGATGTCCCGGCGCGGCTTCCGCGTCGGGATTTATTTGTCTATGAGTTCTGCGACTTTTTACGAGTGTGAGGTCCATCAGGATGCACAAACTTGCGGCGCGGCAACGGACGGTAGCGGAAGCTGTCGAATTCAACGGCATCGGTGTGCATACGGGCAGTCCCGTCACCCTGATCATTGAGCCCGCCGCGCCCGACACCGGGTATACCGTCACCCGGATGATCGATGAGCGCCGCAAGGTCGGCCCGGTGCCCGTGCATTTCTCCCGTGTGACCCGCACCACGCTGTGCACCACGATTGATCTGGGCGACAGCGTCTCTGTGGCGACCGTCGAGCACGTGATCTCGGCCCTGTCCGGCCTTGGGGTCGACAATGCGCATCTGGTGCTCAGCGGGTCGGAATGTCCGATTCTCGATGGCAGCTCCTGGCCGTTCGTCGAGGCCATCATGGAGACGGGCCTGCAGATTCAGCCGGCCTCGCGCCGCTTCATCAAAATCATGCGTCAGGTGCTGGTGCGCAATAACGAGGCGTCAGCCGCGCTCGAGCCTTACGCGGGCCGCTCGCTGGATCTCGAGATTGATTTTGACAGCAAGGTGATCGGCCGCCAGCGGATGATCTTCGATTGGTCGCCGCGCAAGTATTATGACGACGTCAGCCGGGCCCGTACCTTCGGTTTCGTACGCGACGCCAAGATTCTGCGTCAGGCCGGCTACGCGCTGGGCTCTTCGATGGACAACTCCATCGCGGTCAACGACGAGGGCATCCTCAATCCGGGTGGATTGCGCTACGAAGACGAGTTCGTGCGCCACAAACTTCTGGACGCCATCGGCGATCTGGCGCTGTGCGGGCTGCCGATCTATGGCCGGTTCCGTTCCTACAAGGGTGGCCATGCGCTGAATGCGCTGGTTCTTCACGGACTTTTCGCCTCCGAGGCGAATTATGAGATCGTGACAGCGGACAATCTGCCCGATACGTTCGACGCGCTGGACGACACGCCTCAGGGCATGGACGCTCAGCCGTATCTGCGGTCTGTGGGCTAAGCACTACCCGCCACAGTTTTGATCTTTTTTGAAAGTACCCCGCCTGCCAGTTGAGGTGGGGCGTACAGGGACGGGGCGATCGTGACGATCAATCGGCTTTTCGGTGTTGGCGGCAAGGTGCTGCGTTTTGCGGGTGTGGCCGGTGTCGTGCTGGTTCTCGCCGGCTGCGGCTTTTTCAGTTCGCCCAAGATCAAGGAAGAGCCGATCGTGCCGGCGGCGCAGCTCTATCAGGAAGCGCTCGACGACATGGATGGCAACCGCTACCGTGGCGCCATCGAGACGCTCGAAAAGCTGGAGCGCCAGCATCCCTTCTCCGATTTCAACGAGAAGGCCAAGCTGATGACGGTCTATGCACATTACCGGATCGGGCAGTTCCCCGAGACGATTCTTGCTGCTGACCGCTATATCGCGCTCTATCCGAGCTCGAAGGAAGTCCCTTACGTTCTCTACCTCAAGGGGAATTCCTACTTCGGGCAGATCAAGGACACCACGCGCGACCAGCAGATTTCGCGCGAAGCGATCGACACCTACAACCTGATCATCGCCAATTACCCCAAGAGCAAATATGCCAATGACGCCCGCGAGAAGCTGGTGATCGGCGTCGATCAGCTGGCGGGCAAGGAAATGTCGGTTGGCCGCTATTATCTCGGCAATGGCCAGTATGCTGCGGCGATCAACCGTTTCCGCACCGTGGCCGAGAAGTATCAGACCTCGACCCATATCGAGGAAGCGCTCTATCGACTCACCGAGGCCAATCTCGCTCTTGGGCTCAATTCCGAAGCCCAGACAGCGGCTGCGGTTCTTGGCCATAACTATCCGGCGAGCGACTGGTACAAGCGGGCGTTCGAACTGCTGCAGAAGGAGGGGTTGAACCCTTCGATCAACGCCAGCAGCCCGCTCGCCAGCCTCAAGCGGAGCTGACAGCAAACGAACGCGTTGCTTGTTTGTTCTTGCTGGCTTAGTTTCCGCCCTGCTGCACACGGCTTCGGCTGAACAGGGATATTCCGGGAAATGCTCAGCGCGCTTTCCGTTCGCAACATTGTTCTCATCGACCAGCTCGACCTCGCGCTGGACGAGGGCCTGACTGTCCTCACCGGCGAGACCGGTGCGGGCAAGTCGATCCTGCTCGATGCGCTGACGCTGGCGCTGGGGGGCAGGGGCGATGCATCGCTGGTGCGTACCGGGGCCGAGAACGGCCAGGTGGTCGCGGTTCTGCAATTGCCCGAGGATCATCCGGCGCGTGTCGCGTTGCGCGACAATGCCATTGCCGACGATGCCGATGTGATTCTGCGCCGCGTGCAGTTTGCCGATGGCCGCACGCGGGCCTTCATCAACGACCAGCCGGTGTCGGCGGGGCTGCTGCAGACGATAGGGCGGCTGATTGTCGAGATTCACGGCCAGCATGACGATCGTGCGCTGATCGATGTCGCGACTCACCGGGCCTCGCTCGATGCGTTCGGCGGGCACGAGCCGATGGTCGCTGCGGTGCGGGCCGCGCATCACGATCTGGTCGAGGCCGATGCGGCGGTTGCCGAGCAACGCGCCATCATCGCCGAGGCGACGGCGCGCGAGGAATATGCGCGTCACGTGGTCGAGGAGCTCGATGCCTTTGCGCCCGTCGCCGGCGAGGAGAACGATCTCGCCGAGCGGCGCCAGCATCTGATGAGTCTCGAAAAGGCCGCCGAGGAAGTGCGCGATGCGGACGATGTCCTCAACGGCCCTTCAGCGCCCTCCGCCGCGCTCGCCGGGCTGATGCGCCGCATGCTGCGCAAGGCCGAGGGCGGTGCAGACGTCTTCCAGCCAACAGTCGACGCGCTGGACGCCGCGCTCGTGTCGCTCGATGCGGTGTCCGATGCGCTGGAAGACCTGAAGCGCGAGATGGCTTTCGACCCCGGCGAGCTGAATGCCACCGAGGAGCGGCTGTTTGCGCTGCGCGCCCTGGCGCGCAAGCATCAGACCACCGCCGACGGGTTGGGTGAGGTGTTGGAAAAGTACCGGGCGGATCTCGAGATGCTGGCCAGCGGCGAGACCAATCTCAAGGCGCTTGAAGAGACGGCCGCAAAGGCCCGTGCGACCTACACCAAGCGCGCAGAACAGCTCAGCGCGGCGCGCACGAAGGCGGCCAAGGCGCTCAGCGCTGCCGTCGAGGGCGAACTGCCCGATCTCAAGCTCGGTTCGGCGCGCTTCATTGTTGACCAGCAGGTCGACGCCACGCGTGTCGCGGCCAGCGGCTACGATCAGATCGCCTTTCTGGTGCAGACCAATCCGGGCACCCAGCCGGGGCCACTGCTCAAGGTGGCTTCGGGCGGTGAACTCAGCCGGTTCCTGCTGGCGCTCAAGGTGGTGCTGGCCGATCGCGGCTCTGTGCCGGTGCTGATCTTCGACGAAATCGATACCGGGGTCGGCGGCGCGGTGGCTGATGCCATCGGGCGGCGCCTAGGGCAGCTGTCGCACAAGGTGCAGGTGCTGTCGGTGACCCATGCGCCGCAGGTGGCGGCCCGGGCGCAGAGCCATCTGCTGATCGAGAAACAGGCGGTCGAGGAGGGCGCATTCATGCGCACCCATGTCCGTCAGCTCGATGGCGCGGCGCGGCAGGAAGAGGTGGCCCGCATGCTGGCCGGCGCCACGGTGACGGACGAGGCTCGTGCGGCAGCGGGCAAGCTGATTTCGGAGATATTGTGAGCGCGTCTGAGAGCAAGGTCGAGGATCTGACGGAGGATGCGGCGCGCGGCGAGCTCGAACGGCTGCACGAGGTGCTCAGCAAGGCCGACATCGCCTACCACCAGAACGACGCACCCGAGATCACTGACGCCGCATATGACGCGGCCAAAAAGCGCTACCTAGAGATCGAAGCCGCGTTCCCGCAGCTCGGCCAGCCGGACAGCCTGAGCACGAAGGTCGGCGCGGCGCCGGCAGAGGGCTTTGCCAAGGTGCAGCATGGCGTGCCGATGCTCAGCCTCGGCAATGCCTTTGAAGACGAAGAGGTCAGCGATTTTGTCGCGCGGGCGAAAAAGTTCTTCATGCCCGACTCGCTGCGTGACCCCGAATTCATGCTCGATTTCGTTGCCGAGCCGAAGATCGACGGGCTGTCGGCCTCGCTACGCTATGAGGATGGCGTTTTCGTGCGCGGGGCGACGCGCGGCGATGGCGTCGTGGGTGAGGACATCACCGCGAACCTAAAAACCATCGATGACATCCCCAAGCAGCTGGAAGGCTCGGGCTGGCCCGCCGTCATCGAGGTGCGCGGCGAAGTCTACATGAGCCATGCCGAGTTTCAGCGGCTCAAGGATCATTCGGCCAGGTTCGGCGGACAGGACTTCGTCAATCCGCGCAATACCGCTGCCGGCTCCCTGCGCCAGAAGAATTCCGAGATCACCGCCAGCCGCAAGCTGAACTTTTTCGCCTATGCCTGGGGCGTGGCCGAGGACGCCGATGGCAACCCCATGCCGCCGGCCGAAACGCAGTGGGAGATGGTCGAAAAGTTCAAGTCGTGGGGGTTCAAGACCAATCCGCTCATGATCCGCGCCGAGAGCGCAAAAGGGCTGCTCGACCAGTACCGCAAGATCGAAAGCCAGCGTGCGAGCCTCGGCTACGATATCGACGGTGTGGTCTATAAGCTCAACCGGCTGGATCTGCAGCAGCGCTGGGGCTTCGTGGCGCGGGCGCCGCGCTGGGCGATCGCCCACAAGTTTCCGGCCGAGCTGGCCTGGACCCGGCTCGAAGCCATCGATATCCAGGTGGGCCGTACCGGCGCGCTCAGCCCCGTCGCGCGGTTGATGCCGGTGACAGTGGGCGGCGTCGTCGTGTCCAATGCGACGCTGCACAACGAGGATTACATCGCCGGCCGCGACAGCCGTGGGGACACCATCCGTGACGGCAAGGACATCCGTATCGGCGACTGGGTGCAGGTCTATCGGGCGGGCGACGTCATCCCCAAGGTGGCCGATGTCGATCTGAGCAAGCGCCCCGATACGGCGGTGCCCTACGCGTTCCCGACGCTCTGCCCGGAATGCCGTTCAGAGGCGGTTCGTGAGGAGGGGGACAGCGTCCGCCGCTGCACGGGCGGACTGATCTGCCCGGCCCAGGCGGTCGAAAAGCTTCGCCATTTCGTTTCCCGTGCCGCCGTCGACATCGACGGGCTTGGGGCCAAGCAGGTCGAGTTCTTCTATGCCATGTGCTGGATGGCGGAGCCCGCCGACATTTTTACGCTGACAGATCGCGACTCCTCGGGAGAGCGGCTCGTCCGTGATCCCGAGGCCGTCCTGCAGTATCTGACGGACGACGAGGACGGCGCGGCGACGACGCTCGACGAGCTGTACGAGATGCTGGAAACAGCGGGCGTCGTGCCCGAGGGACGCGCGCCGGCACAGATAGCTGAGGCGATCCGGAAGCTGGGCCAGCTGCCGCTCGCCAAGCTCAAGGGTTGGGGCGGAACCTCGGCCGGCAGACTGTTCAGCGCCATCGATGAGCGCCGAACCATCGCTTTTCGCCGGCTGCTGTTTGCGCTGGGCATCCGGCATGTCGGGGAGGTCGTCTCTGCCGATCTCGCCAAGCACTACGGTGAGTGGGTGCGGCTGACGGCGGCGATGGATGCGGCTTATCCTGCCATGGAGCGTCACCTCGCTGCGGAGGCTGCCATAGCGGCTGAACGCCGAGAGGCCGCGGACGCGGGCAGGCGCGCACAGATCACCCGAGTGCGCGATGCGACCTGGGTCGCTGAACCGGCGGTGCCCCAAGAGTCGCGCGCCGCGTGGGATGACCTGATCGGCATCGACGGTATTGGTGCCATCGTCGGCGTCGCGCTGGTCGCCGCCTTCGCGCAAAGTGCCGAGCGCAGTTCGATCGACCGTCTCGTCTCGCATCTCAGCGTCACACCCGAAGCGGCGCCAGTGGCCCAGGACAGCGCGGTTGCCGGCAAGACGGTGGTGTTCACCGGGTCGCTTGAACGGATGACACGGTCGGAGGCCAAGTCCATGGCCGAGCAGTTGGGTGCCAAGGTCGCAGGCTCGGTGTCCAGTCAGACCGACATTCTGGTCGCCGGACCCGGCGCGGGCTCCAAACTGAAGAAGGCCGAAGAGCTCGGCGTGGATGTCATAAGCGAGGACGACTGGTTCACGCTTGTCGGCCGCTAGGTGCTATTGGGAGGCGAACAGATGCGGTTACTTGCGATGGCGGCGGGGCTGGCAAGTCTGGCGGGGCCGGCGCTGGCCAGCGGCACCGGCGAAGCAATTCGCAGTGCTGCCTATGAGGGCACGTTGACGTCGCAGAGCGCGGCACTGGGCAATCAATGTGATGCCGACGATGCCGAGGCCTGTTTTGGCGCTGGGCTGGCGGAACTGATTGGTGCCTACGAAGGACTGGCGCAGGGCGTTTACCGTCATGGTGCCGTCGTGCCGGGGACGAGTGGCGCGGCCATGCTGCTGGGGTTCAGCGATGGTCTCACGGAACCCGTACCGGCAAATCCGACACCAGAACCTCTCAGCTACGCTGAGTTGCGGGATATTCTGAATGGTTTCGTCACGGGTCTCGACGCGGCGCGCGACCGTTTCGAACAGGCCGGTGCCGATGGCGATTATGTGCTGCGGCTTGATCCGCTGCAGGTGCCGTTCGATCTTGACGGCAATGGCGAGATCGCGACCGGCGAAACGCTGGCGCCATTGTTCTGGACACTGTTCGGCGACAGCGCCAACCCACCTGCTGCCGCTGGTGCGCCGGATTTCGTCATCGGGTTCGATCGTGCCGATGCCTTCTGGCTCGCGGGCTATTCGCAGGTTGTTGCGAGCCCGGTGGACTTCGTGCTGGCGCATGATTTCTCGAGCTTTTTCAACGCCTACCTGCATCGTGTCTTTCCGCGCGCCGGCTTGCCGATGCAGGATTTCGTCACAAGTCCGGAGCCATCCGAGCCGGAGGATTTTCTCGACGCCAATACCGCGCCTGCCATTGCGGACATGATCGCGGGGCTGCATACGCTCGACTGGCCGGTGGTCGACGCGGCGCGGCTGGCCGGGGTGCGGACCCGGCTCAAGGCGGTGACGGGATACAGCCGGGCCAACTGGGCCGCCATCCTGGAAGAAACCGATGATACGCGCGAATTGCTGCCGAGCCCGCGACAGACGCCGCTATTCCCCGAGGCCGTCGTCACGCAGGCGCATTTCGAAGCCTGGCTGCAAACGCTGGACTCGGTCGACAAGGTGCTCGATGGCGCATTGCTGCTGCCACACTGGCGTTTCAAGCAGGGTGTCGATCTCAAAGCCTATTTCGAGACGGCATCGGAGACCGATCTGGTGATGTTGCTGTCAGGATTCGACGCTCTGGCCTATCTGCGCGATGGCCCCATCGCCGACGCGGATGATTTTGCGCCGGCCAATGATGTGTTTGGCGACGCGCTGTTTCCCTACGCGATCTGGTTCAACTGACTCTGAACTCTCCCAGGGTGGCGCGCCATTGCCGCATTCCTGTCGCGTTGCGGCCCACAAGCTGCCCGGTGCCGTTGCTAGGCTATGACTTTGCGACGAACCGGGATTTTCAGATGCGGTCTTTCATTGCCATTGTGCTGTTCACCCTGGGGCTGGCGGGCCCGGCCGCGGCCTATGATGATCCCAAGGCGCTGATCGAAGCGATCTATGCGCCTTATCAGGCGGGGCAACGTCACACCGAAGGTGTCGAGCAGTTCTATTCGAGCCATCTGCGCGGCTTGCTGGCCGGCAATCTCGAGCGCCACACCGCGTCGCCGGACGGCGCGCCGCTCGACCCGAATGCACCGTCGATGCTGGACTTCAATCCGTTCATCGAAGGGGACAATGCGCTGCTGCTCGACCTCAATATCGGTGAGCCAATTGTTACCGGTGAGAAGGCCATGGTGCCCGTGACCTTCCACAATTTCGATCACACCAGCCTGCTGGCGATCTCGGCCGTGCGTGAGGCGGACGGGTGGAAGATCGATGACATCGCGGCGATGGGGCAGGGCGAGAACTGGCTGCTCAGCTGGCTGTTGCAGTATGATCCGTTCAGCGTGAACTGAGCGGGGTCGGACGCCCCGCAACGCCGTTTTGTGCTGACGGGCTGAAAACGGCGCCAAATCGCAAGGTTCTGGTGTCCGTCGTGCCGACACGCGGTTGTCGGATGCCCCCCTAAGCTGGTATGCGGCGTCTTCACAAGGTTTCCCGTTTACATGACCCCCCAATCCGAAGACGCGCCGGCAGCTTTGCCGGCATCCATTCATCCTGCTCTGGCCGAGGCGCTCGAGGCGCATGGCTATGCCCAGCTGACGCCGGTGCAGCTGGCCGTGCTCGAAGACGAACGCGACGAAGCCGACCTGCTGGTTTCGGCGCAGACCGGCTCGGGCAAGACCGTGGCCTTTGGCCTCGCAATCGCGCAGACGCTGCTTGGTGACGAACCGGCGTTTGGCGCTGCCGCGCTGCCGCTTGGTCTGATCATCGCCCCGACCCGTGAACTCGCCATGCAGGTGCAGCGCGAGCTCGAGTGGCTCTATGCTCCCGCCGGCGTCCGCATCGCCACCTGTGTCGGCGGCATGGATGCGCGCGACGAGCGCCGGGTGCTGGAGCGTGGCGTGCATATCGTTGTCGGCACGCCCGGACGGCTGCGCGATCACATCACCCGCCGTGCCCTGGATCTGGGCGGCCTGCGCGCCGTGGTGCTCGACGAAGCCGACGAGATGCTCGATCTGGGTTTCCGCGAAGATCTCGAGTTCATCCTCGATGCCGCGCCCGAGAGCCGCCGTACGCTGCTGTTTTCGGCGACGGTGCCCAAGGCGATCGCCGAGCTGGCCAGCACCTTCCAGCGCGATGCCCAGCGGATCACCGCCGGGGCGCTGCGCGAGCCGCATGCCGACATCGAATATCAGCTGATGCTGGTGAAGCGCGACGAGCGCGAGCACGCGATCATCAACACGCTGCTCGGCTCCGACAGCCGCAGTGCACTGGTGTTCTGCCACACGCGCGAAGCCGTCCGGCATCTCACCGCACGGCTGGCCAATCGCGGCTTTTCGGTCGTGGCGCTGTCGGGCGAACTCGCACAATCCGAGCGCACCAGCGCGCTGCAGGCGATGCGCGACGGGCGGGCGCATGTCTGCGTCGCGACCGACGTGGCGGCGCGTGGCATCGATCTGCCCAATCTGGATCTGGTGATCCACGCCGATCTGCCGAGCAATCCGGCAACGCTGCTGCATCGCTCGGGCCGCACCGGTCGCGCCGGGCGCAAGGGCATCTGCGTGCTGGTCGTCCCCGAGCACCGTCGCGGCGCCGCCAATCGCGTGCTGTCGCTCGCCAATCTCAGCGCTACCCTGCGCCAGGCGCCCGACATCCTCGAGATCGAGGCGCGTTACCGCGACCAGATTCGCGAAGCCGCGCTGGCGGAAAAACCGCCGACCGAGGTCGAGGCCGAGTTCATCTCGGCTCTCGTCAATGAGCTGACACCCGAACAACTGGCCGTGGCGCTGGTGCGCGGGCAGCTCGCTACGCGTCCGGTGCCCGAGGAAATCACGCCGATCGATCTCAAGTCGGCGGCGCTGGGCAAGAAGCCGCGGCGCGAGCGTGAGTTCGACAAGCCGGCAGCCGGTGGCGCGCATCGCGACGGGTTCGTGCGTCCGCCGCGCGGTCCCGACATGGTCGATGGCGTGTGGTTCACGGTGTCTGTGGGGCGCAAGCAGCGGGCCGACCCGAAGTGGCTGCTGCCGATGATCTGCAAGGCCGGCGGTGTCACCAAGCGCGATGTCGGTTCAATCCGTATCGAGGATACCGAGACCCGGTTCGAGATTTCCGCGGATATGGCGGGCGATTTCGCCGCGCACATGAGCCAGCCGGGCAGTGTCGAAAAGGGCATCTACATCACCCGCGCCGATGGCGCGCCGTCGGGTGCGCCGCGGCCGGCCCGCAGCAAGCCGGCCGGTGATTTCAAGCCGCGGTCGAAGGGTGATTTCAAGCCCGGCGGCAAGGGCGATTTCAAGCCTCGAGCCAAGGGCGGCTTCAAGCCGGGTGGCAAGCCTGCCTATGATCCGATGAAGCCGGGCGGTAAGCCCGCCTACAAGGGTGGGCCGGGCGACAAGCCGCGGACCGCGTCCAAGCCGGCTGGCAAGAGCCTGTTTGCCGGCAAGGACAAGGGCAAGCCGAAGTATAAGGGCAAGGCCAAGCCCGCTCAGGACTAGACTTCAGGCGACGGGTTCGCGGGGCGGCATCAATCGAAATGCCGCTCCCAGGCCGTGCCGCGGAACGCGTACTTCACCTGATCGAAATTCTCGATGATGTCGCGCTGCCGGCCCTGTCGCTGGCGCTGAAAGCGGCTCGTCAGGCTTGCCGCCGGCAGGCCGAGGAAGGCCATGGCCTGCAGGATGCCGCTGCCGGTCAGCAGATCCTCATAGGTCAGGTGGATCGACGGAATGCCATCGATGGCCTGGGCGAGTTTCAGGTTCTGTTCGGTCCAGCGCAGCAGCTGCGTGGTCATTTCGGCCGGCTCGATGCGAAAGCGCCGCACGCGATAGCTGCCGGCATCCGAGCGCCATGCGCCGTTGATCGTCGCGAGCTTCAGCGAGATGTACTGATCGACGAGGTTCTCGCGGCTGAGCTGGATGATGCGATAGCGCTCCGCCCGCGCCGTCTCGAGCAAGTGCGGATAGTGCTGCAGCGCCACCAGGGGCAGCTTGAAGCCAGAGGCCCGGGTGCCCTTGGGCTGCACGTGCTGGCTGAGATAGAGCTCGATGTTCTTGTGGGAAGTCTGTTCGAAAGCCGTATCGGTGTCGCGCAGATAGCCCGGGCGGCCTGCAGAGGGTGCGAACAGCTCGCCCTGGCACACGGCGTCGGGATGCGAATCAAGCATCGCCTGCAGGTAGCTGGCGCCTTGCCGGCCGACAAAGGCTATCGCAAACAGAGCTTTATCCGGTACGGCACGTTTGAGCACAGGCAGGGTCTCCTTGACCCTGCCTAGCTCCGAGAACGGGTGCCCGCTAGCGACTGCGATTACGTAGTCGCTTCAGGCATTGCCGCCGATCAGATGGCGCGCGTTGACTGTTGCAGCCAGTCCTTGACCGCGCCGGTGAGCGAGGGTCCGATCTCGTCATAAACCCGCGCGTGGAAGGCGTTCAGCCAGTCGCGTTCTGCGCCCGTCAGCAGCGTCTCATCGATTAGCCGCAGGTCGATTGGGGCCAAGGTCAGCGTCTCGTGCTCGAGATAGCCGGGGTAGTCGGCGCTCTCGGTGATATGCACGAGATTTTCGATGCGGATGCCGTATTCGCCGGCCTTGTAGTAGCCCGGCTCGTTGGAAATTATCATGCCCGCCTCGATCGGCAGGGTATAGCGCGGCGCGAAGCCCGCCGGACCCTCATGCACGCCGAGGAAGGCGCCGACGCCATGGCCGGTGCCGTGACTATAGGTGACGCCATCCTGCCAGAGGAACTGGCGCGCCAGGACGTCGAGCTGCGCGCCGGTGGTGCCTTTGGGGTAGCGCGCCATGGTGAGGGCGATCATGCCCTTGAGCACACGGGTGAAGCGGTCCTTCATCTCAGCCGTGGCGCTGCCGGTAAATAGCGTACGGGTGATGTCCGTCGTGCCTGCGAGATATTGTGCGCCGGAATCGACCAGCATCAATTCGCCGGGCTGCAGGCCGCGGTTGCTGTTCTCGTCGACCCGGTAGTGGACGATGGCGCCATTGGCGCCGGCGCCGGAGATGGTCTCGAAACTGATGTCGACGAGCGTTTCCTCCTCGCGGCGGAGGGCTTCGAGCGCGGTGACGATGCCGATCTCGTCCAACCCGCCCTTGGGCGCTTCAGTGTCGAACCAGTGCAGGAACTTGGCCAGCGCGATGCCGTCGAGCCGGTGCGCCTCGCGCATGCCCGAGAGTTCGGCGTCGTTCTTTTTGGCTTTCGCGTCGACCACCGGGTCGCGCTTCTTGATCAGCGTACCCTCGCTGACACCTTCGATGGCGGTGGCCACTGCCTGCGGCACGCTAGCGGGATCGACCATGACGCGGGCGTCGGCAGCACCGAGGCGACGCAGATCGCCTATCATTGCGCCGGTGTCGCGGATCTCGGCCACGCCGTCGAGCGCCTTGCGGATATCATCGGTGATGCGCTCGGCGGTGAGATAGACAACCGCCGTGCCGTCGGTGGGGACCAGCGCAAAGCACAACACGACCGGTACGTTTGGCACATCGCGGCCGCGCATGTTGAACAGCCAGTTGATCGATTCCGGCACCGTCAGCACCAGGGCATCGGCCTTGGCCGCGCTCAGGGTTGCGCGCAGATCTGCGAGCTTTTCGGCGGCGGTGCGTCCGGCGCGGTTGTTGCCGAGAAACTCGATCTGGGTCGCGGGCGGCTGCGGGCGGTCGGACCAGATGGTGTCGACGAGATTGCCGCTCACCGCGACAAGTGTCAGCCGGTCACCGAACTTGGTCCTGAGCTGTTCGACTTCGCTCGGGGTATGCAGCCAGGGGTCGAAACCGAGCTTGCCGCCTTCGGGCACGAAATCGGCTATCTGGTCGGGGACGCCACCCTGGGAGGTCT
The DNA here is from genome assembly GCF_048261455.1 of Devosia sp. Lineage (GTDB taxonomy): Bacteria > Pseudomonadota > Alphaproteobacteria > Rhizobiales > Devosiaceae > Devosia_A. The sequence goes on along the minus strand of NZ_JBLXGA010000028.1, from coordinate 13,266 downwards.
CGATGACGTCGACCAGCGTGGTATCGGTCTGGCTCGGCGCCTGCAGCGTATAGCGGCCATCGATGAACAGCGCCGCCTTGTCGCGGCCGATCACTGCGAGGCCGGCCGAGCCGGTGAAGCCGGTCATATAGGCAAGGCGCGCCTCGCTATCGGGCACCGACTCGCCGCGATGCGCATCGGTGCGCGGCACCAGAAAGCCGTCGAGCCCGGCTGCCGTCATTTCGGCACGCAGCGCGGCAAGGCGCGGCGCCACCATGCGCGGGTCGGTGCGCACGTCGAAGGTCTGGAACACGGTGGGGGCGAAGGCTGGGGTGTCGGTCATAGGCTCACTTCAAAAGTGCTTCAGGTTGCGCGGCGGACCCTATCAGAGGCGGCGCAAGACCAGAATAGCCGGATGCGTCCCCAGGCAGCGCTCGGGTTGCACTGAACTTCGCGACCGGGGGCAGGGGGAATCGGCAGCCGCTGATTCATGTTCCGTTAGCTGGCCCTGCCATTTCGGCATGGCTGCTCTTCGCAATCTCACCTTACCGAACCCGACGGTTCTGCTTATCTAGATAGCGTGCTGCAAGGCAGGACAGATTCTAGAGGACTTCGGCAGATGCCCGAGAACGAAAACACATTCCGCAAGGCACTAGGCTCGGTGATTGAAGCGCGCGGTCGCGAAGTGGCGCGGACCGGCGCACATCACCGCCAGCACCTGTTGCTCGGCGCGCTGACCAAGCGCCCCAACTGATTTCTCGACACGCGTCGACGAAAGCCATGTGAACGCCCGGTGTTGAGCCGGGCGTTTTGCGTTTCTAGCGCCGCTCGAGCACCAGGGTCGACCATTCCTTCTTGATCAGCTTGCGGCGCAGCACCATGCCGGCCCGGGCATAAGCCGAAATGACCCGCGAGGACTGGGTGTTCAGAATGCCCGACAGGATGATCATGGCGCCCGGGGCAGCGGCCCGGCGCATCGCCGGTGCCAGCGCCACCAGGGGCAATGCCAGGATGTTGGCGACGATCAGGTCATAGGGGCCGCCAGCGGTGATCTGCGGATGTGAAAGCCCTGTGGCTTCGAGCCCGATGACATAGCGGCCCACACCATTGTCGCGGGCATTCTCGACCGTCGTTTCAACAGCGATCGGATCGATATCGGTGGCCATGACCGGCTGGCGGGTGCGCATGGCGAGCGCGATGGCCAGGACGCCGGTGCCGGTGCCGACATCCAGCATGGCGCCGAAGCGGCGCTGCTTGAGCGCCCGGTCGATGGCTTCGAGGCAGCCGGTGGTGGTTTCGTGATGACCCGTGCCGAAGGCCTGCGCGGCGTCGATGCGGATGGCGGTCATGCCGGCGGGGGGCTTGCTGTCGCCATGGCTGCCATGGACGTAGAAGCCGCCGGCGCGCACCGGCTTGAGGCCTTCCAGCGATTTGGCGACCCAGTTCACTTCCGGGTCGATGGTCTCGACGGTAAATCCGACATCGCCGCCCAGCGTGGCCCGCGCGACTTCGTTGAAGGCGTCCACATCAGGCTCTTCCATGCAGGTCGCCTCGAACACCCATTCGCCGGTGTCGGCATCCTCATGGGCCGAGGCGGTGATGGCGATGTCGTCGCGCTCCATCACGGCGTCGACCAGGGCATAGGCCTGATCCTTGGTGAGCGGCACGGAAAGCTGGGAGAGGGTCATGCTGGCGGTCCTTGTCTGTGCGCTGTTTGCGCATCGGAGCGGCCCGCCGTCAACTGCCGGTCGCGCAAGGGGTTAAGCGGGCAGCGACAGTTGCGCCCAGACGGGCAGGTGGTCCGAGCCCATGCGTGACAGGGCACTGCGATGGACGCCGGTCGCCTCGAGCTTGAATTCGCGGCTGGTGATGATGCGGTCGAGTTGCAGCATGGGACGGCGCGAATGAAAGCTCGGGCCCGGCGCAATCACCTGATGATGGGTCGCGAACTGGGCAAGGCAACCGCCGTCGCGGTTCCACTGGTTGAGATCGCCCATGATGACGGTAGGCACATTGCCTTCCAGTTCTTCGAGATAGCCGACAACGGCGCGGGCCTGTTTCAACCGCCAATTGCCGATCAGCCCCAGATGCATGCCGACGACGCGCACCAGCTTGCCCTCAACTTCGAGATCTGCGAGCACGGCGCCGCGCGGCTCGAAGCTCGGCAGATCGATGCGGCGCTGGTCGAGCACCGCGATGCCCTTGCGTACCAGGATGGCGTTGCCGTGCCAGCCAAGGCTTTCCTGACGGATGCCGTAGCGCACCGGGAAATAGTCGGTGTGATCGACGATCAGTTCGGGTGACAGGGTCGTGGTGCGCTTGCCGAACCTCAGGTCGACCTCCTGCAAGGCGATAACATCGGCTTCGATCTCGCCGAGGATCTTCATGATCCGCTCGGGCTGGCGGCGACGATCGGTTCCGAGGCTCTTGCGGATATTGTAGGAGGCGAATTTGATCATGGAACTCAGAGGATTGGGGACAGAAGCCGGGCGGCCTGGGGGATGAAACGCTCGATGTGCCCGCGGTCGTTGACTTCGTCGCGGGTGACCTTGCGGCAATCCTTGAAGTCTTCGACCAGCATGGCCTCCACCTCACCCACCATCTTGGGATCGGGGGTCCAGGCGGTCATCTCGAAATTGATTGCGAAGGAGCGGTTGTCGAAGTTGACGCTGCCCACAGAGACGATCCTGTCGTCCATCAGCAGCACCTTTTGGTGCAGGAAGCCCGCCGTGTAGCGATAGACCGAAATATTGTGCAGCACCATGGCGTCAGCATGGGCGTTGCTCGCCAGCCAGACCATCAGATGATCGGGCTTTTCGGGCAGCATGATGCGCACGTCGACGCCGCGCATCGCAGCGGCATAGAGCGCGGTGCGCATGTCGGTGTCGGGCACGAAATAGGGGCTCACCACCCACAGCCGCTCGCGCGCCTCGTGAATGATGTCGGAATAGGCGATGGCGCAGGCTTCCACCTTGTCGGCCGGGCCGGTCGCCATGACGAGCACCGAACTTTCGCCGGGGGTCTCGACCGGGCTGGGCGTTTCAATGCCCAGCGTCTCGCCGGTCGCCCACAGCCAGTCCTCCTGGAATACCAGCGAGAGCGCCGACACCGCAGGCCCCTCGATGCGGACATGAGTGTCCCGCCATTTGCCGAAGCGTTCCGACTTGCCGAGATACTCGTCGCCGACGTTGAGCCCACCGGTCCAGGCCACGCGGCCATCGACCACGACGTTCTTGCGATGATTGCGATAGTTGATCCGCATGGGGCCGAACAGACGCAGCGAGCGGTGGCGTTGGTTGAAGCTGAAAACCTGAATGCCGGCGTCCTGCAGGCGATCCTTGTAAGCTTTTGGCAGGTCGTTGCTGCCGACATCGTCGTAAAGCAGAAAAACATCGACGCCAGCCTTGGCCCGCTCGATCAGCGCATCGGCGAAGCGTCGGCCGATCTCGTCGTCATGGATGATATAGAACTGCACGAAGATCGAACTTCTCGCCTCGGCGATGCCGGCAAGGAGCGAATCGAAGGTCGCCTCACCATTGATCAGCAGGTCCATCTGATTACCGTCGGTGAACGGCATGCTGGCGGCGCGCACCAGCACCGGCCATTCGCGGCCGGTGTCGCGATCGATGACGGCCAGCTCCTCGCTGCGTAACAACCGCGCATGGCGCACCTCGAGCCTGGTGTTGGCGTAGCTGTCAAAGTGCTTCCAGCCGAAGACCAGATAGATCAGCGCCGTGGGGAAGGGCAGAAAGGCCAGCGACAGCAGCCAGGCGATTGAGCCCTGCGCCGTGCGAGAGGCGATGACTTCGCGGATGGCACAGACTGCGGCGAGAACATAGTTGGCGAAAAGCAGTGCCGCGATCCAGGGGATGGCTTCGGCGATCGCGATCAGCGTTGAGGTCATACAAGCAGCATCCTGACTTCCTGTCGGGCGGCACGTTACGTCACTTGGCGTGCCGGTCCAACGATATGCACGGGGCATAACGGGGTTTCGGCCCAATGGGCTCCAGTGCTAGACACAATGTCTCACCTTGCCTCTCCTTCCCGGAACTCTGCCCGTGTCGCCGCCTCCGAGCCAGCCTGTCGATTCGCCCAGCAACCCCATGCTGGGGATCGGCCTGAAAGTCGCGTCCGTGACGGTGATGCTGCTGATGTCGAGCCTGCTCAAGGCCACGGAGAACATCCCGCCGGGGCAGTTGGCGTTTTTCCGCTCGGTGTTCGCCATCCTGCCGATCGTGCTGTTTCTCGCCTACAGGCGCGAACTGGTCGACGGGTTCAAGACCAGGCGGCCGCTGGCGCATGTGGGGCGCAGTCTGATCGGGGTCGGCGGCATGGGGTGCGGGTTTTATGCGCTGACCAAGCTGCCGCTGCCCGAAGCGATTTCCATCAACTACACCACCCCGCTGCTGATCGTCGTCTTCGGGGCGCTTTTTCTCAGTGAGAAGGTGCGGCTCTATCGCTGGAGCGCGGTATTTGCCGGGCTGATCGGCGTGAGCATCATCGTCTGGCCGCGGCTGACAGTCTTTGCCTCGGGCGGCATGGACGAGACGGCACTGGGCGCCATCGTGGCGCTGGCCGGCTGCGTGTTCGCCGCGTCCGCCATGCTGACGGTGCGCTCGCTGCTGCAGACCGAACGCTCGGCGACGATCGTGCTCTATTTCTCCATCGGCTGTTCGCTGATGGCGCTGCTTACCATCCCGTTCGGCTGGGTGGCGCCGACGCCGGCGCAACTGGCGATGCTGATCGGAGCGGGCATTGCCGGCGGCATCGGGCAGATCCTGCTCACCGAGAGCTTTCGCCATGCCGATGTGTCGCTGGTGGCGCCGTTCGAATACACCTCGCTGATCTTTTCGATCATCGTGGGCTATGTGTTCTTCGCGGACATCCCGACCGTGCCGACACTGGTCGGCGGCGCCATTCTGGTCGGCGCCGGCATCTTCATCATCCTGCGCGAACGCCAGCTGGGGTTGGAGCGACGCAAGCAGAAGGAAGTGGCGACGCAATAGGTGATAGCGCCTATCGCATTGACCCACTTAACCTTCTGCGAGAACTGCAGTCGGAATTCGTAACCGGTTGATTGCGAATCCGTTTGCGCTCAGGTCTTCTGCACGAAGCTTTCGAGCACTTTCTTCCTGCCGGCTTTTTCGAACTCGACTGTCAGCTTGTTGCCCTCGATCTGCTCGATGGCGCCATAGCCGAACTTCAGGTGGAAGACCCGCTCGCCCAGCGCATAGGGCGAGCCGCGGCCGTCGTCGACAGAGCGCGCCACCAGTTCGCCATCGATGGTCATCGGGCCCGCGGAGCGGCGCTGGCTCTGCTGGGCGCGGGCGCGCTGCCAGCCGGGCGTCTCATAGAGCGAGTCGAAAGGGTCGGAGGTGTCGAAGCGGTTGCTGGCGCGCCCGCCATAGCCATAGCCGCCATAGGACGAGCCGGTGTCGTTGACCTCGACGACCTCGGGCGGCAGTTCATCGAGGAAGCGCGAGGGCAGGGCCGACTGCCACAGTCCGTGGATGCGCCGGTTCTGCGCCAGCAGCACCTTCAGGCGCTTGCGGGCGCGGGTCAGCGCAACATAAGCGAGGCGGCGTTCCTCTTCGAGACCGGCGCGGCCGCTCTCGTCCATCGTGCGCTGGCTGGGAAATACCCCTTCTTCCCAGCCGGGCAGAAACACGGTGTTGAACTCCAGCCCCTTGGCCGAGTGCATGGTCATGATCGAGACCGCGTCATCGGCTTCGCCGGTATCGCGCTCCATCACCAGCGAGACGTGCTCGAGGAAGCCGCCGAGGTTCTCGAACCCCTCCATGGAGCGCACCAGCTCCTTGAGGTTCTCGAGCCGGCCCGGCGAATCCGGCGATTTGTCGTTCTGCCACATCTCGGTATAGCCGGACTCGTCCAGCACCTGCTGCGCCAGTTCTGTGTGGCTGATCTTGCGGCTGCGTTCAGCCCAGTCGTCAAACTGATGGACGAGATCGCGCAGGGTGGCGCGCTGGCGGGGCTTCAGTTCTTCGGTTTCCGCGAGCACCCGCACCGTGGTGACCAGCGAGTCCCCCTGGTGCCGCGCCGCGTCGAATAGGGTCTTGAACGTCGTGTCGCCGATACCGCGCTTGGGTACGTTGACGATGCGCTCGAAGGCGAGGTCGTCGTTCGGATTGCTGACCAGCCGCAGATAGGCAAGGGCGTCGCGGATTTCCTTGCGCTCATAAAAGCGCGGGCCGCCGATCACGCGATAGCTGAGCCCGAGCGTGATGAAGCGCTCTTCGAACTCACGCATCTGATGGCTGGCGCGCACCAGGATCGCCATGGAATTGAGCGCTTCGCCCTGGCGCTGCAGCTGCTCGATCTCTTCGCCGACCTGGCGGGCTTCCTCTTCGGAATCCCACACCGAGGTGACCGAGACCATCTCGCCGGTCTCGCCGACATCGGTCTGCAGGGTCTTGCCGAGGCGGTCTTCGTTGTGCGCGATCAGATGGCTCGCGGCAGCGAGGATGTTCGAGGTCGAGCGGTAGTTGCGCTCCAGCCGCACCACCTTGGCGCCAGGAAAGTCCTTTTCGAAGCGCAGGATGTTGTCGACCTCGGCGCCGCGCCAGCCATAGATCGACTGGTCGTCATCACCGACGACGCAGATATTGGCCTCGGAGGCCGGCTTGCCCTGGGCCAGCAGCCGCAGCCACATGTACTGGGCCGTGTTCGAATCCTGATATTCGTCGACCAGCATGTATTTGAAACGGCGGTGGTACTCGGCCAGCACGTCCGGGTGGTCGCGGAAGATCTTGATGCACAGCAACAGCAGGTCGCCGAAATCGGCGGCGTTCAGCGCCTGCAGGCGGTCCTGATACTGCTGGTAGAGATCGTGCGCCTTGCCATTGGCGAAGTGGCCCGACTCCGACTGGGTGACCTTGCCGGGCAGCACGCCACGATTCTTCCAGCCATCGAGCATGGCGGCGAACTGTTTCGGGGGCCAGCGCTTCTCGTCGATATTGGCGGCGGCCAGCAATTGCTTGCTGACGCGGATCTGGTCGTCGGTATCGAGAATGGTGAAATCGGAGCGCAGCCCGACCAACTCAGCGTGGCGGCGTAGAATCCGCGCGCCGATCGAGTGGAAGGTGCCGAGCCAAGGCATGCCCTCGATGCCGGAGCCCACCAGATGGCCGATCCGCTCCTTCATTTCGCGGGCCGCCTTGTTGGTGAAGGTCACCGACAGGATTTCCGAAGGCCAAGCCTGCTTGGTGGTGAGGATATGGGCGATGCGGGTCGTCAGCACGCGGGTCTTGCCGGTGCCGGCGCCGGCCAGAACCAGCAGCGGACCGTCGGTCGACAGCACGGCGTCGCGCTGCTCCTCGTTGAGGCCAGCGAGATAATCGGGCGGGCGGCGGCCAAACTGGCTGGTGATCGGCCCGGCAGTAGGCCGTTCAGGGCGCTGGGGAGCAGCTGGCATGAGGGGCAGACGAATCCTGTTTCGTTCTCATGTGAATATAGGGACGCCAGGCCGCGAAGTATATGCGGGGCGGCCATTGTCACACAGGCGTCACCAAAGTGTCATGGCTGCGTCGCCCGCGCTGCCTAAGCGAACCGCCCAGGCAAAGATACACACCAAGGGGGCGATTCAATGCGCAAGTCCATTCTGCTGGCTCTCACGGCCGGTCTGCTCGTCAGCACGGCAAATGCCGCGCCGGTCTTCAACCGCATCGCCAGTTTTGCCGTCGCGCAGAACCACAGCGAGGCCGAAGAGACCTCGTCGGAAATCATCGCCGCCACTGACGACGGCATGATGGTGGTCTACTCCGACAGCCCCGGCGGCGGCATCGGCTATGTGGACATCACTGACCCTGCTGCACCCAAGCCGGCCGGCTACACGGTGCTCGACGGCGAGCCGACCTCGGTCACCGTGATCGGCGACAAAGTCTATGCGGCGATCAACACCTCCGAGGGCTACACCAATCCGTCGGGGCAGCTGCTGGTCATTGACCTTGCCAGCAAGGAAATCGAGAGCGCGATTGATCTCGGTGGCCAACCCGATTCCATCGCCCGCAACGTCGCCGGCACGCTGCTCGCCATCGCCATCGAGAACGAGCGCGACGAAGATGCCGGTGATGGCGGCCTGCCGCAGATGCCGTCGGGCTATGTCGTTCTCGTTTCGCTCGCCGATGGGGCGCCGACCGCCGACAGCGTCACCAGGGTCGATCTCGACGGTCTGGCCGAGATTGCCGGGGACGATGCCGAAGTCGAGTACGTGACGATCAACGGCCTCGACGAGGTCGCGGTGACGCTGCAGGAAAACAACGAGATCGTCGTCATCAACGGCACGACCGGCGAGGTGATCAACCACTTCTCCGCCGGCACGGTCGATCTCGAGGGGATCGACACCCAGGACAATGGCGAAATCGCCTTTACCGACAGCCAGCCGGGCCGCTTGCGCGAACCCGATGCGATCAAGTGGATCGACGACAACCGTTTCGCCGTCGCCAACGAAGGCGACTGGAACGGCGGCTCGCGCAGCTTTTCGATCTTCAACAAGGACGGCACGCTGGAATTCGACTCCGGCAATGCGCTGGATGTCGATGCCGCGCGCCTCGGCCACTATCCGGATAAGCGCTCTGACGCCAAGGGTGTCGAGCCCGAAGGCCTCGAGGCCGCGACCTACGGCGACGACACGCTGATCTTCGTTTCCGAGGAACGCGCATCGCTGGTTGCAGTATACAAGGACAATGGCCCCGGCGCAGCGCCCGAGCATCTGCAGACCCTGCCGTCCGGCATTGCTCCGGAGGGTTCGGTGGCGATCCCGTCGCGTAACCTGTTCGTTACGGCGAACGAAGCGGACCTGCGCTCCGAAGGCGGTGTCGGCTCGCATGTGATGATCTATGAGCGGGCCGAAGGCGACGCCGTCTTCCCACAGATCATCTCCGATCTCGATGCCGACGGTCATCCGATCGGCTGGGCGGCCCTCTCCGGCGCCGTTGCGCACGCCGAGGTGCCCGGCAAGCTCTATGCCGTCAGCGACAGCTTCCTCGGCGCGGCACCGGCCATCTACACCATTGATGCCACGGCCACGCCGGCCCGCATCACGGCCAAGACCATCATCACCCGCGACGGTGCCACGGCGCAGAAGCTCGATCTCGAAGGGATCACGCTGGATGGCGAGGGTGGCTTCTGGCTGGCATCGGAAGGCCGCACCGACCGGCTGACGCCGCATGCGCTGTTCCATGTCGATGCAGACGGCGAAATCCAGCAGGAAGTGGCCTTCCCCGAGGCGCTGCTGGCCAGCGAGCTTCGCTTCGGTTCCGAGGGCATCACCATGGTCGGTGACACGCTGTGGGTGGCGATCCAGCGCGAATGGAAGGACGACCCCAAGGGGCAGGTGAAGCTCGTCGGCTACAACACGGCCGACAAGAGCTGGAGCGCCGTGCGCTATCCGCTCGATGAGAAGCCGGAAGGCGCCTGGGTCGGGCTGAGCGAGATCACCGCGCATGGCGACCATGTGTATCTCATCGAGCGCGACAACCAGCTCGGTGGCAAGGCCGTGGTCAAGAAGATCTACCGCGTGCCCGTCGCCGACCTCACCGGCGCCGAAATCGGCGGCGACCTGCCGGTGGTGAGCAAGGAAGAGGTTAGAGACCTGCTGCCCGATCTCCAGGCCTACAATGGCTATGTGCTCGACAAGGTTGAGAGCCTCGCCATCGATGCGGACGGCACCGGCTATGTCATCACCGACAATGACGGGGTCGACGACAGCTCGGGCGAGACGCATCTCTTTTCGATCGGCACCCTCGACTGATCGTCGGGTCCATCGCGAATAGCCGCCTGCTTGTGCGGCTGGGGCCGGTCCTTCGGGGCCGGCTCCATTCGTTAGCGCGCACGCCAGCCGGGCAGACGGCGTATCTAACGCGCCACATATCCCCCGCTGCGTGCATGGGTCTCCCATGCATCGCGTGACGGCTGTTGAGCTTTTGCCTAGACTGGTCTGAGAACGCGGAGATTCTTCAAACCCCGTGCTGAACCGGCTCTATATCATCATCGGCGTGCTGGCCATTCTCGCATTGGCAGCAGCATTCGTCGTGCCGTCATTCATTCCCTGGTCCGACTACCGCGACCGGATGGAGGCGATTGCCGGCGAGGTGCTGGGCACCGACGTGCGCATCGGTGGCGAGATCGAGTTCAGCCTGCTGCCGCAGCCGCAGCTCAAGCTGACCGATGTCAGCGCCGGGCCGGTCGATGCACCGAACCTGCAGGTCGCGGCGGTCGAGGCGGATTTCTCGCTCATTGATTTCATCCGCGATCGTTATGTCATCACCCGGCTGGAACTGGCGCAGCCGGCGTTTTTCGTTCGGGTGACCGAGACCGGCGCAGTCGAGGCCGGCGTCGCGCCGCCCGAGCGGGTCAGTGCGCAAAATGTCTTCGTGGCCGACGCGCAGATTCGGGACGGGACTTTGCGTGTCGAGGATCAGCGCAGCGACGAGACGCTTGTCGCCGATGCGATATCCGGCGATGTGCGGCTTGAAGCGCTGCGCGGGCCGTTCTCGTTCCAGGGCCGCGGCATGGTCGACGGCGCCGAGTATGGCGTGCGCATCAGTTCCGGCGCGGTGGATGCGGATGGGGTCACGACACTTTCGGCGTCCCTGCGTCCAATCGACGAGGGATTTTCGCTGTCGGTCGAAGGCGCGCTGGAAACCGCGTCGCATCCGGTATTTGCCGGTGCCGTTACCTATCGACAGGCGCCGCCATCGGGGGATGACGGTGCGGCAGACGACATCGGTCGCGGCGATCTGGTGATGACGGCGCAGATCCGCGCCGATTCAGAGCGTGTCGTTCTTACCGACTATATCGTCACGCCCGACGAGAACCGGGCCGCGACGCGGCTGCAGGGCGCCGCCGAAATCACGCTGGGCGCGGCGCAGCGATTCAACGCGGTGATTTCGGGCGGGCTGCTGGCGCTGCCACCCCGCGATGCCACGGCGGAGCAGACGGTCGAGCCCTACGAGCTGATCCGGCTGCTGCGCGAACTGCCGCTGCCGGCGGCGCCCGGGCTGCCGGGGACGATCGGCGTCGATATTGCAGAACTTGACCTTCGCGCCGTGTCGCTGCGCGATGTGCGGCTCGATGCGCGAGCGCATCAGGGCGGCTGGACCATCACCCGTTTCGAAGGGCAATTGCCCGGCGACACCACCGTCACGCTGCGCGGCGAGGTGATGCGTGTCGGCGATCATCCGGAATTTTCGGGGCAACTCGCCGTGAAGTCCGAGCGGCTCGATGTGCTGTCGACGCTGTGGCGCAAGCCGCCTGTGGGCAACCCGCTGTTCGGCATGCCGGGACAGATCGCGGCGCGGGTCGATCTCGTCGGCGAAACCCTGTCGCTGAGCGATGGCAGCCTCATGATCGACGGCCTCGGCCGCAGCTTTTCCGCGCAGGTCGGTTTCGGCACGATCCGCGACATCCACTTTTCCGCTGATCTGGGCAGTATGGATGACGGCCAGAGCGCTGCGCTGTTCGCGCTACTGCCCGAGCCGGGTGACGGACGCTTTGCAGCAAGTTTCCCGGCAGGGCGGTTCGAGATTTATGCCGACCAGATCACGCTCGAGGATCTGCCGGCACGGGCGCTGACCGCGAACGGCTCCTGGGACGGCGGCGTGGTCGTCGTCGACGAGTTGTCGGCTGGTGATTTCGGCGGGGCAGGGTTCAAGGCACAGTTCACGGCCTTCGGTTCGCTCGAAACCCCCGAGCTTTCTGGGACCGCGACCCTCACCATCGATGCGCCCGACGCCCCCGCCATTGACCGGTTCTTCGGCCTGCTCGGTGCGCCCGATGATTTTGCCGATTTCGCGCGACGCTCGCTGCCGGCCGATATCGCGCTACGCCTCGCCGCTCCGACCGGCACCGGCGCGCAGACACTGGCGCTGTCGGGCCGGCTCGGCACGTCCGACGTCGAAGCCGATGCCGAACTCGAGGCGGGCTTCCTGCGCGCGCTGAACGGCCATCTGGGCGTGAAGTTCGATGTGAAGTCGGGCAACCAATCGGCGATGATGGCGCAACTGGGTCTGCCGGAACTGCCGCTCGCTGGCGGCGAGGTGCCGCTGCATCTGATCGGAGAGATCGAGGGTGATATCGCCAGCAGCTTCACGGCCACGGTTCTGCTCGAGGGCGGCGCGGACTCGCTGGGCTTTGCCGGCGACTTCGTCGTCAGCGGCCGCGAGGCCAATTCGGGGCGCGGCAACCTCAAGGTCGAGCTTACCGAACCTGCCGCTCTGGTGGCGCATCTGGGGCTCGAGGGGCTGACCCCGCCGGCCATCAGTGGCACGGCGAGCATCAGCTTTGCCGACGGCATGCAGTCGGTGCGGTTGAGCGGCATCAAGGGCAGCTCCGGCGACGTGCCGTTCACCGGCAATCTGGCCCTCGACGCCGTCAGCGGTACGCCGCGGGTCACCGGCGCACTGGACGCCGAAAGCATGGATCTCACCGGGCTCATCGCAACGCTTGCCGGGCCGGCCGCGCTGGTCCCGGGTGATGGGGTCTGGCCGGACGGACCGCTGGCGCTCGGCCAGTCGGCGCGCAACAGCACAGGCCGGATTCGGGTCACCACGCCAACGCTTTCCGCCGGGCCTGCCGAACTCAGCGCAGCAAGCTTCGATCTCGACTGGGATCAGACGACAAACCGGCTTCGCGCCTTTTCGGCGGAGCTGGGTCAGGGCAAGGTGACGCTCGATCTGAGCCTTTGCTGCGCCGGCACGCTGTCCGACAAACAGGTCACGGGCCGCGCCACCATGGCCGGCGTGCTGCTCGACGATATCCTGCCGGCGCCTGCCGCAGACTCGCTCGACGGGACCCTTGATGCCTCGGTCCGCTTCGACGGGACTGGCGGCAGCATCGCCGCGGTGTTCGATGCGCTGACTGGCGAGGGCACGTTCGACGTCAGCGGTTTCGAGATCGCGCGGATCGACCCCACGGCCATCGTGGCGCTGAACGAACGGGATGACCTGGTCGAGTTGCAGCCCGCCGAGGTGAGCAGTGCCATCGTCGACCGGCTCGATGATGCCGATTTCACCGGCGCCAGTGCGACCGGCGGCTTCACCATTGCCGGCGGGGTGTTGCGCAGCCCGAACCTGGCGATTGCCGGTCAGGACGGACGGCTGTTCGGCAATGGGCAATTGCGACTCGATGATCTGGGCTTGGGCGGCAGCTATGTGCTGACGCCAACCGCCAGTTCAGGATCCGCTTCGGGCGAGGTGACGGCGCGGCTTGGCGGAACCCTGTTCGCGCCAGAACTCGACTTCGACGTCACGCGGCTTGTCGATGCCATCA
>NZ_JBLXGA010000027.1:0-26855 GCF_048261455.1 Devosia sp. | reverse complement strand
GCGAGGGCCGAAGCGCCCAGCAGACGCCGAGCGCGGGCAGAGAAAGTCGAACGCATGTGTGTCTCCTCAGTCGGACATTTGTCGTCGATGAACCAAGGTATGAATTGCGTCGCCTTTCTGCAGGGTGGCCTCCACCTTAAATCTTCGTAATGTCCTGCAATCACGGGATTTCACGGCGCCGCGATCAGGCCAGTGCCTCCAGCAGGATGCCCACCGCTACAACGCTGAGAACAATGCGAAAGCCCAGCCGGAACGCCCGCTCGGGTACGTGAACAAGCAGGCGGCTACCGATGAGCGTGCCCATCAGGCCTGACCCCACCATGGCAATTATCAGCGGCAGATAGTCGGCGAAGGCGAATCCCAGCGCGACGAACATGGCCAGTTTCAGCCCGTTCTGTGCGGTCATCAGCACGGCGTGGGTCGCGACCAGCTGATGGCGATCGGGCAGGCCCTTAAGGTAAAGCGCCACCAGCGGCCCAGTCGGACCGACGATCATCCCGAGCGCGGCAATTACCGCGCCGCCGAGCAGGCGAGCCGGGCCTGTCCTGGCGATGACCTTGGGACTGGGTATCCAGGTCGAGACCAGCACAAAGACGCCGATCGCAAACAGCAGGCCTTCTCCCGGGATGATGCTGACCAGTTGTCCGCCAACCAGCGTGCCGACCACGGCGCCGCTCGACATCCACAGGAAGTAGGACCACTGGATATGGGCGCGCTGCACGAGAGCCCGGCCGGCATTGGAGCCGAATTGTATCGCGGCGTGCAGCGGCACGATCGCCATCGGCGGAAAGACCAGCGCCAGGACCGCAACCATCAGCATGCCACCGCCGAGACTGAGCGTCGCGGTCACGAACGAGGTGAACAGGCTGAACGCCACCAGCCCGATGGCAAGCAGCGGGTCCAGTCCGGCGGGCAGGAAATCGGCAAGGGTCACAGGGCGCGGGTCCAGTCAGGTCCCTGCTCTAGCGTGGATGCGAGCTGCTGAAAAGCCGAGCGCGGTCCTCGCGTCCCAGGCTAGCTGCGCAGATCGTCCAGTGCCGCGGACTCTTCTGCGGTGAGCGCCGCGGTTTCTTCTGTCCCCAGGCGGCGCTTGCGCCGGACACCGATGGCGACGACCACGATACCGATCAGTAGCGCGGCCGGCCCGGCGATCCACAACAGCAGCGTATGGGGCGCCAGGACGGGGCGTAGCAGCACATATTCGCCGTAGCGGGCGACGATATAGTCGAGCACCTCGGGATTGCTGTCGCCCGCCACCAGCCGTTCGCGCACGAGCACCCTGAGGTCGTGCGCCAGGTCGGCATCGGAATCATCGATAGACTGGTTCTGGCAGACGAGACAGCGCAGCTCGGCCGATATCGTGCGGGCTCGCGCCTCAAGCACCGGATCATCCAGCACCTCGTCGGGCCGCACGGCGAGCGCCGGCATCACCAGCGACAACACCATCAGTAGGGCCAGCAGCGCCCTCATGATGTTGCAGCGCCCATGCCGCGCGCCCGCGCCGGGCGTGGCGCCCCCACCCGCAGCCGCCGGTCACTCAGCGACAGGAAGCCGGCCAGGGCCATCAACACCGCGCCGAGCCAGATCAGCGTGACATATGGTTTGTACCAGACCCTCAGAATGGAGCTGCCATTGGCCGTCGGCTCGCCGAGCTGCACATAGAGCTGGGAGAAGCCGTAGGTCTCGATCGCCGCCTCCGTCGTCGGCATGCCGGACGCCGTATAGACGCGCCGTTCGGCCGCGGTCGTGCGGGTGCCGCCGGAGGCGTCGGTGATCTCGAAACGCCCGGTATCGGAGACGAAGTTCGGCCCTTCAACATGGGTGATGCCGTCAAAGCGCAGGTCGTAATCCGCCAGCGTAATGCTCTCGCCGGGCGCCATGGTGGTCACCTGTTCGATCTGCCAGGCGCTGGCCGCGACGACACCGATGACGCTGATGCCCAGGCCGAAATGCGCCAGCGCCGTCGCCCAGGTGCTGCGCGGCAGGCCGACGAGGCGGCGGGCAGAATTGCGGATATCGGTGCGGAACAGTTTGCTGCGTTCGGCCAGTTCGGCGAGCGCCCCGAATGCGACCCAGAAGCCGAGCAAAAGTCCGATCGGGGCGAGCGAGATCTGTGCCCCCGCAAGAGCGAAGCAGAGGATGGCGAAGAACAGCGCCAGTCCGGCGGCACCGGCCAGCCGCTGCGTCGCGGCAACCAGATCGCCCCGCTTCCAGGCGAGCAGCGGCCCGAAGGGCAGGATCACCAGCAGCGGCGCCATGATCGCCCCAAAGGTCAGGTTGAAGAACGGCGCACCCACCGAGATGGTCTCGCCCGTCAGTGCTTCGAGCAGCAGCGGGTAGAGCGTCCCCACCAGCACCGCCACGGTGGCGCTCGACAGGAACAGGTTATTGAGGATCAGCGCGCCCTCGCGGCTGATCGGCGCAAAGAGCCCCCCCACCCGCAACGACGCGGCGCGCATGGCGAACAGCGCAAAGGCCCCGCCGATGAAGGCCGCAAGGATCGCGAGGATCACCATGCCGCGCGTCGGATCGGAGGCGAAGGAATGGACCGACGTCAGGATGCCCGAGCGCACCATGAAGGTGCCGAGCAGGCTGAGCGAAAAGGTGATTATCGCGAGGAAGACGGTCCAGATCTTCAGCGCATTGCGCTTTTCCATCACCAGCGCCGAGTGCAGCAGCGCAGTTCCGGCCAGCCAGGGCATGAAGCTGGCGTTCTCCACCGGATCCCAGAACCACCAGCCACCCCAGCCGAGCTCGTAATAGGCCCAGTAGGAGCCCATGGCGATGCCGAGGGTCAGAAAGCACCAGCTCAGAAGCGTCCACGGCCGCACCCAGCGCGCCCAGGCCGCGTCGAGCCGGCCCGAGATCAGCGCCGCGATGGCGAAGGAAAAGCAGATCGAAAAGCCGACATAGCCCGCGTAGAGCAGCGGCGGATGCACGGCGAGCCCGATGTCCTGCAACACCGGATTGAGGTCCTTGCCGGCAAAGGGCGCGGGCGACAGGCGCAGGAACGGGTTAGAGGTAAACAGCGTAAAACCGATGAAGGCGGCGGCCAACAGGCTCTGCATGGCCAGCACCAGCGCCAGCAGGTCGCGCGGCAGGTTACGGCCGAACGCGGCCACTGCGGCGCCCATCACCACCAGAATGAGCACCCACAGCACCATCGAGCCTTCGTGGTTGCCCCAGACTGCGGTGATCTTGAACAGCAACGGCTGGGCCGCCGTCGAATGCTCATAGGCGAGCGCCAGCGAGAAATCGGAGACCACAAAGGCCTGAATCAGCGCCGCAAATGCCGTGGTGACGAGCAGGAACTGCAGCAGGGCGCCCTGCTGCAGATAGGCCGATATGGCCGGGCGGCGCCAGAACATCAGGCCGGTGATCGCCGACACCGCGGCAATCGCGAAGGCCAGCACGAAGGTGAAATGGCCGAGTTCGATGCTCATTGCGGCGCACCCTCACGCTGCCACTCGCCGCGCTCCTTGAGCGCCTTGACCACTTCGCGGGGCATATAATTCTCGTCGTGCTTGGCCAGCACATTGGTCGCGGCAAAGGTCCCCTGCGGCGTCAGGCTGCCCTCGACCACGACGCCCTGCCCTTCGCGGAACAGGTCGGGCAGCAGGCCGACATAATGCGCGGTCATTTCGCTTTCGCCATCGGTCACGACGAAATCGCTGGTTTCGCCGTCACGCACCCAGCTACCGTCTTTCACCAGCCCGCCGAGGCGCACCGGTTCTCCGGCGGCAATCTGCTTTTCGCGCAGTTCGGAGGGCGAATAGAAAAAGACGATCTGATCGCGCAGCGCGAAAAAGATCAGCCCGGCGGCGAGCACCAGCACCGCGCCAAGTCCACCAATCACTGCAAGTCGCTTCTGCTTCCGGGTCATTTCGCCATCAGTCCATTGTCAGCCGCGAGCACGTCGAGCTCGATCCGCTCGCCGGCATCGGGATAGGCCGCACGGGCCGCTTCATAGGCCGCCTGCGCCTTGTCGGTCTCACCCAGCACCAGGCGCGAGCGCACCAGCCGGGTCCATTCCTCGATCGTCCCCCCCTCGGCCGCCAGCCGTTCGGAGAGCCCTTCGACCATGTTGCGGATCGCCGGCGCGTCGGTCCCGCTGTCGATACCGGCGAGCCCGTCTTCGGCGGCGGCGAGCCCGGCCCTGGCCGCTTCAAGCCACTCGGCGCCTTCTGGGGCCATATCGATCATCGCCTGCCAACGGCTCCTGGCGTCGGCATAGTCGCCGGTACGCATGGCGTTGCTGGCCAGATAGTAGCGCGAACGCACGTGCGCGGGGTCACGCGCCGCAGCGCTTTCGAACAGCGCCAGCGCGTCATCGGTGGGCGTGCCGCCATTGGCCATCATCAGCGCCTCGCCGAGGTCGGTCTCGCGGTCCGCCGTCGCGCCATCGAGCGCGATGATCCGTCGAATCGCCGCCGCGGCTTCCTCGTAGCGGCCCGTCTGCATGTAGACCGGCGTGATCACCGTCCAGCCGCGCAGGTCGTCGGGGTCGGTCGCCAGCCGCTTCTCGATCTGGGCTATCGCGTCGTCGAGACTCAGTTCGGCCGGCGGCAGTTCGCGCTGCGCCAAAGGCTCCGATGGCAGCTCCGGGTGCCCGAGGAGCGAATAGGTGCCGAGCGCCAGGATGGCGGTCGCCAGCGCGGCAACAGCCACGAGCCCGCGGCCACCCGAACTTCGTGCCGGTGCGGACGCCGTCTCGGCTTTGTCCTTCAGCCGCATCGCCTCACGCGCCAGTTCGGCCTTGGCGGCCACGCCTTCGGCTTCGCCCAGCCGGCCCTGCGCGATGTCGGCTTCGATCTCTGCAAGTTGTTTGCGCAAGTGCTCGCGCTCGGGCGCAGACACGCCTGCGTTGACCGTCCGCCCCACCCCCGCATAATACAGCGCAGCGGTGGCGACCGCGGTAACCACCAAAGCAAGTGACCAGAACATCATGGACAGTCGGCAGCCTCATCACACGGCAATACGCACCCGCCGTTCTATAGAGGCTTTTTACTTCGACTTGCAGGCCCCCACAGCCTTGTGTGCCGGGCGCATCGTCGCAGGCCCGTTCGGGCGCCGGTTCGCCTGATGGTCGATACGCCCGATTTCGAGCATGTCGTGTTCGGCTCGACCCCGCTGTGTGCCCTGCTGGCGGGGCTATTGGCCAGCGCGCATGGCCGGCGGGTCTGCCTCGTCGGCGATCCGCATACGGCATTCCGCCTGCATCACGGGTTCGACCTCGCCATCGACGTCATGGCGCGACCCGAAACGCTGACGCTGCTGCAGGGGCTGACCGAAGAAACGCTGAAACTGATCAATGGGCTCGGCAAGGGGCTGGTCGAGCGAATCGATCCGCTGTTCATTTCCGAAACCGCGCAGAGCAGCGCCGGGCTCGATCACTTCCGGCATCTCGCTCTGGCATTCGGCTATGGGGTCGAGCCGATCGTTGATCCACAGCTTTCGGCGCATGCCATCTGCCGGGTCCGCGATGTCGCCATGCTGCCCCCTGGGCGGATCGAACCGGCGCTCGAAGCCTGGCTCGACGGGCTGGGTGTGCGGCGCCTGGCGCGCAGCACCACCGAGATCTGGTTGCGCCGCGACGGCACGGTGCGCCTAACCCATAACGATAGCGAGCTGACCGGCGCCAATGCCGTCCTCGCCGACGATGCGGCCGTCACGACCCACGTCCCCGAGGACCAGCGCGACAAGATGCTCGTGAGCGAGAGCCGGCTGCTGTTGCTCGCCGAACCCGACCGCGCGGTCCCGGGGCCATTGCTCTGCTGGCTCGATCGCGGCGTCAGCGTCAATCAGGCCGGCCGCGCCGGCATCGCTGTCGTCGCCGGCGGCGATCCCGCGACGGCGGCGCAGCGCATCGGTGCCAGCGCGGCCCGGCACGGGGCGTTGAAACGCGCCGGCGAGGCGCTGGTGCCGGCGCTGAGGACCGCCGACGGGGCGCCCTATCTCGGCACGGCGCGCAATAGCCGGGCGACCGTCCTCGCCGGCTTCGGTCCCACGGCCGCCTTCTTCGCACCGGCCATCGCCCGGTACATTGCTGGCGCCGCGCGCAGTGACGAAGCCGCCTGGTTTACCGCCCGGGGCGCCTCGCGCGGCCGCCCGCGTTCCAGCGTGACCGATATTTCGATGGTGACCGCGTGACCCAGCCCAATCGTCTGCCAGCCAACGCGGCGCACGGCTTCGGCGGTGGCGCACTCGATCGCGGCAAGTCTCTGCGTTTCCGGCTCAATGGCCGGCTGCTCGAAGGCTATCAGGGCGATACCGTTCTGTCGGCGGCGCTGGCAGCCGGGCTGTTCATTTCGGGCCGGCATGGCGACGAGCCGATTGCGCTCGACGAAGACTTCGCACCACCCGTCGTACCGCTGCACGGCAAGTCCGCCCTGCCGATGGACCGGACCCCGGCGCAGGATGGCGTCGATTACCAGACGCTGGGGCTGCGGCGCGACCCGATCGCCTCGCGCGGCATGCTCGGCCATCTGCGTCATCTGCTGCTCGGTCCGGCCCGCACCCTGAACCTGCGCTTCGATGATGCCGCCGGCATTCTTGCGCCCTGGCTCGACGCGGACCCCGATACCGAACTCAGCGCCGATCTCGTCGTCATTGGCGCAGGTGTTGCGGGCCTCGCCGCCGCGGTCGCGGCGGCAGAAGCGGGGCGCTCGGTCATTGTCGTCGAACGCACGCCGGACGTGGGCGGTATGGCCGTCTATTTCGGCGCAACCGACGATGAAGAGCGGCCGCGGGCCAGGATCCAGCGTTTGCACGAGGCCGCGCGCGCCGCCGGCGTGCAGTTTCTGCTTGGCACCGATGCGCTGCGGCTCATCGGCAGCACGGTCATCGCGCATCAGGTGCGCATAGATGGCCCCGTGCCGACCGGCGCCGTGCTGTCGATTACCGGCAAACGCATTGTCATCGCTACCGGGGCGCGCGAACGGCTGCCCCTCTTCCCCGGCAATCGCACGCCGGGCGTCGTCGGGGCCCATGCGGCCTGGCGGCGTGCCGAGCGCTATGGCATCTGGGCCGGCCGCCGCGCGGTGATCGCCACGCCCTATAGCGTCGCCTACCGGCTGGCGCTGCGTGCGGCCGATGCCGGTGTCGAGGTGCAACGCATTGTCGACAGCCGTATCCACCCGCACTCGCGCTATGTGGATTTCTGCAAGGCGACCGGCATCACCCTGGCCTCGGGTCTGGTGCCGAGCGGCGCCCGTCCGCTGGCCCGCAACAAGCCCGGCCTGTCGGTGTCTTTTGCCGTGGCGATCGCGGAAATTGAGCAGGACAGTGCTGCGATAGAGACCGACCAGTTGATCGCTGCCGGCAGCTGGCAGCCCGACCTGTCGCTGTGGCTGGCGGCAGGCGGCAGTGCGCACTGGGACGCCAAGATGAACTGGGTCGCCGCAGACGGCACGCTGGAGCATGTCACGCTCGCCGGCAGCGCGGCGGGCTGGCTCAGCACACACGCCGTCGAAGCCAGCGGGCGTGTCGCCAGCGGGGTCGCGCGCGGCAAGGCTGCCAAGATCGAGGAGAAGCTGATCTCGGAGCTTTATGAGACGCCCGATGCCCCGACGTCTGTCGCCCCCTACAGGGCCGATGTTCGCGGCGCTACCTATCTCGATCACGGCCGCACATTGGCGACGCGGCGCGATACCGCAAGCGAGCGCAATGGCGCGCAGACCCTCTCCATCCACGCCCGGCCGCTCAGCCTGGGTGACGTCGCCGCAGCAGTCTCTCTGGGGTTGATCGCCGCGGACAGCGCCGGCGCAGTGGCCGAAGAGCGCTGCATGACCGGGATCGAGATCACCAACACCGGCTGGACCGTGCCAACCGGTCCCACCGCGCCTGAAACCGATCCGCCGCCCTTCCCCGTCTGGCTGACGGGCCGCTTTGGCGACAAACCGAACGTCGCCGTGCTGAAGGCCGGTGACGCGCGCGCCTTCGGGATCGGCTGTCTGGTCTATCAGACATCAGATGCAGGTGATCCGGCTGCGGCGATCGGTGTCATCTATGCGGCGCGGCCCGGCGGCGGCGGTATTGCCGTTACTTCGCATCTGCCCGAGGGCGCCGACATGCCGCTGTTCGTGCGCGATGCCGGCGGGATGATCCGTGCCAGCGTGGCCGAGCGGCTGAAAGCACCGAAGCGCTGATCTGGGGCTGAAGTTTGGGCCGGCGTTCAGGCGCCGCGGCGCTCGATGGTATCCTTGGCCCGGCGCAGGGTCTCGGCATATTCGTGGTTGAAGCGCAGTCCGACCATCTTGATCGCTCCGTCCAGCCGCGCGGCGATGATCCGATCCTGCGGATCGGCGCGCAGGAAATCGAGATTGCGCTGCACATGCATCTCAAGCGCCTGACCGACATGGGCCCAGGTCTCTTCGAACAGCGAGTTGAGGGCCAGCGAGTTGCGGCACTCGCGCACGGTCGCGAGCACGTAACAGCCATTGAGGGCATTGAGCACCGAATCGGCGTCGAGCCGGTCAGCGCCCTCACGCGACTTGCGCAGCGCCCGGTTCACATCCGGCACCAGGTCGCGCAGCTTCGGCGCCAGCAATTCGGACACCTGCTTGATCAGCGCGGCCGACAGGGTCGACCAGCGGCTGCCGCGTTCCAGTTCGATATAGGTCGAAACGGCATGGATCAGCCGGTGGAACCGTTCGACGGCCCGGCAGGTGAGATCGATGTCGGCAAAGGGGCCGAGCTGCGTCAGCGTCGGGATCACTGCCTGTGCGTGCGAATAGATCGCATCGATCAGCGGCGCAAACCCGGCCCGCTGTAGCCGCGCTTCGCTGTCTTCGCCGGCATTGCGCACGGCCGCCGCGACCAGCCGACCGGGGTGGTTGACCTGGCCGATCGCTGCCTGCATCAGCAGCGCAGCCACCTTGGGATTGTCGCGCGGGAAGGACTGCAGCGCCTGCATCAGCGCCGCCTCGTCGGTGATCGAGGCAGCAGCGCGGCCAAAAGCTTGGGCTTTCTCGAGCGCCGTCCGGCAGCGGAGCGCCGTCAGCACGATCGGCAGACGCGGCAGCACCTCTTCGCCACCGATCTGGACGCGCAGGCGGCGGGCCAGCTCAGAATTGTCTTCGGTTGCGGCCACCGCGTCGCGGGCGCGCTGCACCAGCTCGGGCAATTGCAGTTCCAGCGCCTCGCGCGCACCGGGCCGGGTGTCGATCGTCGTCAGATCGATGAGGTCGGGCGCAAGGTCACGGCCCATCCAGGTCCAGATGAACTGGGCGTGCCTGAGCGTCACCGCGCCGTCGAAGTCATGCGCAGCAGGGTCGGGCACAAGGACCGAATCGATAAGGCCGAGAAAGGGTTGGCCGGCAAATCCAGGCGCTGGCGCGAGCGGTGCCCGACGGCCGGATGCGGCCGTCGACTCGTCTGTCGGTACACTGTGCGCGGGGCTGGCCATGTCACCGCAAACCCTAGTGGCTCACGGTAAACAAAGCTTTTCGTTTTAGGGGTTTACCCCTGAACGCGGCTGGGCGCAGAAGCTCAGCTGGCGACGCTCCAGGTGCCGTCGGCGAGCCGGCAGGCCGTGCCCTTTTTGGCATAGGTCTGGCCACCTACCTTCACGGTATGGGTGAAGTCGCGGCAGTCGGTAGTGTTCACCCGCACATAGGGGCCGACAACAACATCGCCGGAGGCGCCACGATCGCCGGCCCAGGCACGCGGCGCGCCAGGACGGCCGAAGGTCAGCGCGTTGTACTGCGCGCTGGCGGCCTCTGTCCGCTCCTTGGGGCTGAGCTGGGAGAGCGCAGCGGCATCGAGGAACGACGAGGGATCAGTGATCGCCACCTCGGTATTCACGCTCGCTGTGGTGGTCGGCACAGAGGCCGGCGCCAGCGTGGCGGTGGGCGCCTGCAGCGAGCCCAGAGCCGTCGGCTGGGGCAGCGTCGGCCCCAGATCGGCAGTGGTTCGCGACGTACTGCACCCGGCCAGTACGAGCATGGCGACAAGAGGGGCGGCACGAAGAATCTGCATAGCTGGTCCCGACGGCGGTTGCCCGCCTTATTCCTTGCGTAATGAGGCGAAAGTGCGGAGGCCACCCAGCTTTGCAGCGGGCAAGCGGAGCTCCGCGAGCACGCCGCCAAGCACCGAGCGCTTGAGCTGCAGCGAGCCGCCATAGACATCGACCAGTTCCTTGACGATGTCCAGCCCGAGCCCCGAACCGGGCGTTTTTTCGTCGAGACGGACACCGCGGCGCAACACTTTCTGCGCCTCTTCCTCGCTCAGGCCCGGGCCGTCGTCCTCGATCTTGATCAGCAGGTTGGCCGTCCCCCCCTGCCGTTCCGCCAGCAGCGAGACGCCGACCTGGCCCTTGCTCCACTTGCAGGCATTGTCGAGCAGGTTGCCGGCCATTTCCTCGAGATCGCCCTCGTCGCCGCGGAACCAGGGCAGCGAGGCGTCTGGGCGCACCATGGCGATCGTGGTCGTGGGGTTGAGCTTTTGCATCACCCGCACCAGCCGCAGCATCAGATGCGTGGCGTCGGCCTTTTTGCCCACCATCGCCGAGCGCGCCGAAATCCGCGCCCGGTCGAGATAGGTGGTGACCAGTTGCCCCATCTTGTCGGCTTCCGACTGCACGACGCGCGACAGCGGGTTCTTGGTGTTGGCGGCCGCCTCGTTGCGCAGCACGGCAAGTGGCGTTTTCAGCCCATGCGCCAGATTGCCCACCTGGCTGCGGGCCCGCTCGATGATCTGGGTGTTGGAGCGCAGCAACTCGTTGATCTCGTCGGAGAGCGGCGCCAGCTCGGCCGGGTAGCTGCCATCGAGCGCCGCCTGTTCGCCCTCGCGCACCCGCTCCACCTCGTTGCGCAGCCGGCCGATCGGCCGCAGCGCAATGCGCGAGACGATGGTCAGCATCACCGCCAGCATCAGCGCCACCGCGGCCAGAACGATAAGCGTCTGGCCGCGGAAATCCTCGACCAGCTTCAGGATCTCGTCGAGGCTTCCGGTCACCATGATGTCGAGCGGCACGCCGTCGACCGTCAGGGCCCGCTCGACCACCCGGATGCGGGTGCCGAAGGGATCGGTCATCACAGTCGTGCGCGTATTGGTGTCGTCGAAACCGCCTTCGATGGTCGGCAGCACCGTCCCGACATAGGAATTGGAAAAGTTCAGCAGCCCGCCGTTTTCGCCCCGGATCAGCCAGTACCAGCCGGAACCGGTGCGGTCGAAGCGCGGGTCGGCAATCCGCACGCCCGGCCCCGACGGATCAGAGATCAGCGCCAGGTCGGTCAGCGTTTCGACATGAAATTCCAGCGTCTCCATCAGGCTGGTGTCGAGCGCGCGCGAATAGAGTTCGGTGAGCAGAAACCAGGTCGCACCCAGGGCCACCACCAGCCAGATGGCCGACAGCCAGGCCAGCGAGGCGGCAATTGAATTGCGTTGCCGCTGCACGAACTGCGGCAGCGGCATCAGGCGTTTCGGCCATGTGATCGACGGCAGCTTCATGGCCCCGGGTCTTCCGCCGCCGATGCGTGGCGCACGCCGCTCAGTCTTCCGGAATCTGGTAACCCATGCCGCGCACGGTCTGGATCACGTCCTCGGGCAGTTTCTTGCGCAGCCGGCCGACGAACACTTCGATCGTGTTGGAATCGCGGTCGAAATCCTGGTCGTACAGATGCTCGGTCAGTTCGGTGCGGCTCACCACCTTGCCCTTGTGGTGCATCAGATAGCTCAACAGCCGCAGCTCGTGGCTGGTCATCTTGATCGACTGACCGTCGACCGTCACCTTGCCGGCCTTGACGTCGAGCCGCACCGGACCGGCGGTGATCTCGTTGCTGGCCTGGCCGGCGGCGCGGCGCACCAGGGCGCGGACCCGGGCCAGCACTTCCTCCATGTGGAAGGGCTTGGCGACATAGTCGTCGGCACCCGCGTCGATGCCCTGCACCTTGTCGCTCCAGCGGTCGCGGGCGGTCAGCAGCAGCACCGGCGTCTTCTTGCCGGCGCGGCGCCATTCCTCGAGCACCGACAGACCGTCCATCTGCGGCAGGCCGATATCCAGCACCACCGCGTCATAGGGTTCGGTATCGCCGAGGAAATGTCCTTCCTCGCCATCGAAGGCCACGTCCACGACATAGCCGGCTTCCGTCAGCGCGTCCTTGAGCTGGCGATTGAGGTTTTCGTCATCCTCGACCACGAGAATCCGCATCGACCCATCCCTCTGTTTGCCGGCCCGGCGCGCAGAAGCCCTCTCCGCGCGGCCCCCGTAGTCAGGCCGGTTCTGTTGGTGTCATACCCCCTCGCCTACTCGGCGGGCAAGGTAACCTGTTCGGCGCCATATCCCTTGAGGATGCTGACGCGCCAGACCCATCGACCGTTGACCTTACACAGTTCCGGCACCGAGCTGATCGGCTTGCCGGTTTCACCTGCGGCCGCCAGCGCGTCCGACAGCTGCATCGCCCGGCCGGAATTGGTCATCTGCTGCGCCTGGCGCTTGTCCAGGCACTCCTGCGCCGCAACCGGCCCAGACGCGCCAAAACCCAGCGCAAGCGCCAGTCCGGCCGTCGCAAATATGGTCAGGATCTGTTTCATGTGGCGCTTATGACGGGGACGGGCTGAATGGGGGATGAACGATCGGCTGGGGCAAACACGCAAAAGAACCAGGCGATACTAGGTGCCAGCGTTCGCCATGTCTTCCGTTTTTGCATCCGGCACGACCGACAGCCATAAACCCGCGCCAGTGGTGAGGCTCGTCCATTGGTTCACTGGGCGTTTCTAGCGATCGCAATCTGCGTGGTGCTGCGAGAAAAGACATCGGTCTGCCAGACCTTTACAGGCTATGGCTCAGGCTGAGATGCAGCTCATCCGCTACAGATTTGCAATATGCCTACCCCTTCATCCCCTTCCTCAGGAACAGGATCGCGAGGCCTTCCATCAGCAGCTGGCCCGCCGCCTGGCCTTCGAAGCTGGGCAGGTCGACGCCGACCAGCTGGCTGAGGGCCGCCAGCACCATGGCTGCGGCGACGATGTAGGTCTTGAAGCCGTCGAGAAAGCCGAGTGTCATCAATAATCTCCTCAGGTTGGATGTGATCAGTTTAAAAACCAGTCGCGCCTGCGCGTCGGCCATGGCCTGACGCAGCCGGTCGCCCAGGCGGTCAGACATTGCAGGTCACCCGCGCCGCATGGCCGGGGCCATAGACCGGGCTCAGTTGCGCCACGCTGACGTCGAAGCCGCTGGCCGGGCCGCCGAAATCGGCGAGTTGCTCGGCGGCGGAATAGCTCGCGGCGGACGTTGACACCTCGCGGCTGCGCACCAGCTCGGCGCCATCGAAGATCGAGACGAGATAGGCTTCGGGCGTCACCTCCAGCGGCACCTCGGCCGCCGCCCAGCCGCCCGCGTCGGCCCGGCTGCGGCGCTGCCAGGTGACGGCGATCGCCCCATCTGGCGCCCGCGCGCAGCGCAGATGCGCCGGCGGCAGCGGCAGCAACGGCGCTGTATCGAGCGCTGCGGCAAATCCGGTCCCTGTCGCGTCGTGCCGCCCGGCAAAGCCGCGCAGCTCCAGCGGCGCACCGAGCCATTCGGGGTCGACCTCCACCGTCGCGACGGCGTCGTCCAGCACCAGCACGCGATTACCCGGCGCCGCCGGTCCCATCGCCGGGTCCGTCCCGTCCAATCCGCGCAACAGTCGCCGCAGGCGATAGTGCCCGGGTGCCAGCAGTTCAGCGCCCGCAAAGCCGATCGCTTCCCAGCCGCCGGCATCGGTTACCACCAGCAGCCGGTTGCCGCCGGCCAGTGCCGCCAGATCGTCACTGTCGGCGACATGACCGCCATAAAGCCGGATCTCCACTGCGCGCCCGTCCCAGAGATGGATTGGCCCGGCAGCGAGCGGCGTCAGCAGTTCGCCCATTGCCGCTGCCCGTGTCAGACGCGCCAGCCGGGTTCCGGTGGCAGAATTCGTCACATCGACGCTGCCGGGCCAGGGCGTCGCATAGGCGGCGAGCAGCAGCCGGGTCCGGTCCGACGTCGCCGGGTCGGGCGGCACCTGTGCTGCCAGCAGCAGCGGCGCGGCAGCGGATGCCGGGGCCTGTGGGCCGCGCGGCGCATCACCCGATGTCGTCACCGGTCCCGGCGGCGGCAGGGGGTTCAGCGACAGCTTCCGGGCCAGCCCATCACGGATTTCGCTGACGACGAAGGGCCCACCGCCCTCCCCCGGCAGCGCCAGCACATCACCGGGCTCCAGCGCCAGCCAGCTCGGCGGCAGGCTGAGGTCCAGCGTCTCCCCCGCCGCACGGGCCAGCAGCAGCCGCTCTGTCGCCAGCCGCGCGCCGG
This sequence comes from Devosia sp., assembly GCF_048261455.1. Taxonomy (GTDB): domain Bacteria; phylum Pseudomonadota; class Alphaproteobacteria; order Rhizobiales; family Devosiaceae; genus Devosia_A. The sequence goes on along the minus strand of NZ_JBLXGA010000027.1, from coordinate 12,583 downwards.
CCCCGTCGAGCACCATCCCGGCGCTTTCGCTCGCCTGCCCCGCCCCGCTCAGCCGCAAAGCTGTCGCCGTCGCGGTCAGATAGTCCCGGTCGCGTGCCGCATAGCTCAGCATCAGCTGCGCCAGCTGCTCCGCCGGGTCGGGCCGTCGCCGCGCCAGCCGCGGCGCGTCATCCGCCACCAGATCGTCTGCGGCCACACTCACCGCGTCGCGCCTTGGCGCTGCACCGAACACCAGACCGCCCGGGCTGTTCGCGGGCGCGAGACCGGTCACGCCCAGCGGCCCGGCCATGGCGTCGCGCGCCGGGCCCAGCCGCTCGACGGTCAATCCCTCGATCAGCGGCGCTGCCGCATCCGCCGCGGCGAGCGGCACGCCGAAATCCGCGGCGATCGCCGCCAGCAGTTCGTCGCTCGCCGCCCCGCCCAGCCGGCCGTTCAGCCAGTGCCCGGTCGCGTGGTTTTCGGCATCCGCCCAGGTCGCTGCGTCGCCGGGAAAGGCCGGAAACGGCCGTGCATCCCAGGTCCAGAGCGAGATCCGGCCGGGGTCCACCATCGGCCCGGCATAGACCTCCGACACGGGATTCTCCGGCCCGGCCCAGTGCGCCAGATGGGCGCGCAGGAACTGCCGCTGCGCCAGCGCGTCGGGCGTGCCGGCCGAAAAATACGGGCGCGTGTCTTCGCTGCTTTTCGCATCGGGGAAGGCATTGGGCTGGTTCGCGCCCTTGTCGACGGCGCCACAACCGAGTTCGGTGAACCAGACCGGCTTCATCCCCGGGACCCAGGCGGTCGGCAGGCTCGCCCGCACGCCCTCGACCCGGTCGTGATGGGCATGGCTCCACCAGCCGGCGATGTCCTTGACCCGCCAGATCCAGTCCTCGCCATGGGCGCCGTCGACGATCGCCGTGCGCGTTGCCGACAGCCGGTCCGCCGCGCTCGCATAGAACCAGTCGAAGCCCTCGCCGCCGGCGATATTGGCGCTCAGATAGGCCAGTTGATGCGGCCCATCCCACAGCGCCGCATCGGGGTGATCCTCGCCATCCCGCCAGTCGGCGAGCGGCAGGTAGTTGTCGATCCCGACGGCGTCGATATTGGCATCGGCCCAGAGCGGATCGAGGTGGAACAGCTTGTCGCCCGGCGCCTCGGGCGGCTGGTAGCCGTGATATTCGCTCCAGTCCGCCGCATAGGTGAGCTTCACCTCCGGCGCCAGCGCCCGCGCCTCCGCCGCCAGCCCGACCAGAGCGTCGACGAAGGGAAAGCCGCCGACTGCGTCCTGCAATGTCGTCAGCCCGACGAGTTCCGAGCCGAGCACCAGCGCGTCGCAGCCGGTCTGGGCCGCCAGTGCCGCGTGGTGGCGCACGAAGCGCCGGAAGCCCCAGTCCCCGGCGCTGCCGACGAAACCCCCGATGTTGTCTGCATCCCCGGCAATCCGCCCGCGCCAGGGATAGGCGGGCTGCCCCATGGCATTGGCTTCGGGGATATCCATCAAAATCATCGGGTACAGCGTCACCGCCAGTCCCCGCGCCCGCAGATCGGCAATCGCCGCCTTCAGCGCCGCGTCCGATGGCGTGCCGCCATAGGCCGGGCCGCCGCCATGCTGGCTCACCACCTGAGCCGCCCCCCGGCTCAGCCCGGCCACCGACCAGGTCGTGCCCTTGACGCTACGGCTCGCCGCCTCGACCTTGGGGCGAATGCTGCAGTGGCCGCAGCGCAGATCGTCGCCGAACCAGGCGGTCACCAGCGACACGTGTCCGAGATTGGGGCAGAGCGCCTGCAACTCGTCGAGCGACAGGGTCCAGTCGCTCTCGAGCGCGCTCAGATGCGCGTTCTCGGCCGCCGCCGCGCCCGGCCCGACCAAGCGCACCCGTGGCACCGGGTCATAGCCGAACTCGGTCGCGCCGGGGATCAAAGTCACCGAGCGGATCTGCTGTTCCAGCTCCCCCACCGGGCGACAGAGTTCGGCCGAAATGGCCGGAATGCGGTTGCCGAAGAGGCCAAGCGGCAGCCGCTCGAACACAAGGTAACAGAGCCCCCGATAAGCCGGTGCCGCGTCCGGGTCCTGCCGCGCCTCGATCAGGCTGTCGACATCCTGCGTCTCGCTGCCGGTATAGAACCTGAGGTTCAGCCCTGCCGTTTCCAGCACTTGCCCGTCCGCCCAGATCCGCCCCAGCCGCGCCACCTCGCCCATGCAGAAGCCCACCGCAAAGCTCGCGACGATCTCGCGCGGCTCGGCCTCGCTCGTCCCCTTGGCGCCCGAGGTTTCCGCCGCCAGTTCCTCGAGTTCGGTCGCCCAGATGATATTGCCGCCCAGCCGCCCCCAGCCATAAAGCCGCGGGATCGCGCCGCCTTCGGCCGAGCCGGTCAGCCGGATGTCCGCGCCGGGCGCGGGTTCGGGCTTTTCGGCAAACAGCGCCGCATCCACCGCGCTCCCCGCCATCGCCCCCAGCGCCCGCCCGATGGTCGCGCCGATCGGCCCGCCGACCGCGCCGCCCACCACCTGGCCGGCGACCGAAAGTGCAAGAGTGGCCATGGTTCAATCCCCCGCCGGAAACCCGAAAATTCCACTCACGCGGCGCAGCCAGCCGAGGGTCAAATTTCCCTCGACCACCCCCAGCCGCTCCTGGGCATGGACGAACCGCCCGCCCCCGAGCGCAATGCCGCAGTGACGCGGCAGTGGGCTCATACCGATGCGGAACAGCAGGATCCGCCCCGGCGCGATCTCCGCAGCCGGCACCAGCCAACGCGCCGCCAGCGCCTGCAGCTCTTCCGCGTGAGACATGTCGCGCCAGTCGGCCCGGTAGGCGGGCAGATCCGGCACCGTGCCGCCCGCCTCGCGCCAGACGCCGACCAGCAGCCCGAGGCAATCGCAGCCCGCACGACGGGTCGCCGCGCGGTGACGATAGGGCGTCCCGATCCAGCCGCGCGCGAGGTCCGCGATCTCGTTCATCCGACCAGCTTCCGCCCGTCGAGCACCATGCCGTCGCGCGGATAGCGCAAGACGAAATCGCTGCCGGGGATGTGCGGAAAGCCGCGGAAGTTCTCGGCATTGGCGAAGCGGCTGCGGCAGGTGGCGAAGCGCCGGTCGCATCCCACCGTCGCCACCAGCGCCGCTCCCACCGTCACCCAGTCGCCCACCGGCGCGGCGAAGCGCAGGAGATCGACACCGCCCAGCCGGTCATGCCCGACGATCCGGTCCTTCAGCCCAGCTCGCTGGCCATCGCTCCAGCTTGCCACGCCAAAGCCGAAGTCGCCCGCCGCAAAACTCTCCAGTCCGGTGACGGCCAGCCGGAAGCGGTCGCGCACCGCCGCCACCGTCGCCTCTGCCCGCCGCTCCGGCGCCAAGAGATCGACGCCGCAGCGCGCATCGCCGAGCTCGGCATCGCAGAGCGCCTGATAGAGCCGTCCTTTGGGCTGGTTCAGCCGGTGCTGGCCCGAGCGCAGTTCGGCGCGAAACATGCCATCCTCGCTGATGATCTCGCCGATCGTCGCGCGGCTCAGCAGCAGCCGCTGCTCCGGCGCCCGCCAGTTGACCCGCCAGGTCTCCACCGCGGCGCCGTCATAGCGGCCGAGTTCGATATCGGCCGCGCTGATCGCCTCCGAGGTCAGCACACCCGCCACCTCCGCCGTGGCCGTCGCCGCCCCGAGGCGCGCCGGAGTCTCGGACCCGTCGAGCCCATGCGCCGGCAGATAGTCGGTGCCACCGAATTCCAGCTGCCGGTCGTGATCGGTGAAGCCCAGCACCACGCCATCGGTCCGCGCAATGCGCCAGCAGGTGGCGAGCGTCGTCGCGCCACTCGCGATATGGGCGGCAAAGCCCGGATCGAGGGTCCTCATTCGCGCACCTCGATCACCGGGATCACCGGCGCCTCGGCGGCGTCGAAGCCGCTCAATTCGATGTCGAGCCGGTCGGTGTCGAAGCGCACCGGCACGTCGAAGACAAAGCCAGCGCTCACCGCCGCCCCTTCTGCCGGTGCCGTCCCCAGCGTCACCACGCCCGTCGTCGCATCCACCGCGACATCGGCCATATCGAGCTCGACACCGGCCACCGCAACGCGCACCGAACTGTTGACCGGCCTGGTAATCGGCCTCAGATACGGGTCGAAATCCGCGCCGTAACGCTTTGTTAAGGCAAATGAAACGTTAACGCCGTCGCCCATACCGATCACCTGGTCAAGCGGCGTCGGCGCCCCAGCGCCGTTCGAGGAAAAATCCAGCGCATCGCGCCACAGGAAGCTGTGAAACCGCCCGCGCCGCTCCTCGAAAAAGTCGAGCACTGCCAGCATGTCGGCGCGCGATTTCACGCCATAGCCGGCATTGTAGCGCCGGCGCGACCCTGCCCAGCGGCTATTGCGCTCCTCGCGCCCCGATGCCAGCGTGACGATATCGGTCGCCCGCTCCGGTCCGCCCCGCGCACCGAGCGCCACATCGAGAGGGAAACGTACGGCATGGAAAGCCATGAAAATCCTCTGGTGTACGTGTTTCGCAGTCCGTCCGGCGCTGTCTGTAGCGCTGCGTCAGGCGACGACGTCCTTGCCGCTTTCGGCGACCTCGAGCGCTTCTCGGCCTATTTCGGCGGGCACATGGTTTTCGGTTGGCCACCCAGCGCTGCGGCTTTTCCTGGGGTCTGGGGCCAGCGGAACGCGCAACGGTTCCGACGGTTGATGCGGCAGCACCACGGCGACCTCACTCTCGTGCATCGACCGCCACCGGTGCGACTGACGCTGATTTCGCGACTGCCGGCCCGCCTCGATCGCGACGGGCGCGCCAGGCTTGAACGCCTGCTTCCGGCCAGCTAGCTCCCCCGCGTCCCGCGCTTGACCGCGCGCAGCAACATGGCGCCAACCTCGGCCTCGCTCGCCGCAAAGCTGCGCGCGTCCTGGGCCGTGACATGCATCGTCACATTGATCGCGCCGCCGCCCGAGCCTGCCGCGACGCCGAGACGGCCATCGCTGCCGCGCCGCAGCGGCAAGATCGCTTCCGGCCCCGCCTCCCCGGCGACACCCAGGCCGCCCGAGGTCGCGAAATAGCTCGGTGCCGCCACGACACCGCCCTTGGCGAAGGGAGTCACGCCGCCGAGCGCCGGATTGGTGGCGGTGAAGAGGCTCTCGATGGCACTGGAGGCCAACAGCTCCAACGGCTTGAACGCGGCTTTCAACGCAATGTCGGAAAAGCTCCGCGCCACGTCGCCCAGCACCGATTGCAGCGAACGCCCATCGAGTACCGCGCCGCGAAAGGCGCGGCTCAGCGATTTGCCGACGCCGTCAGCGAGGTCCGAAATCCGGTCGAGCTCGACGCCGATATCGCTCAGCTCGGCGCCAAGCCGGTCGTCAAATGGATCAGCCATGTTTCACCTCATCGGGAAAAGCCTGCATCAGATCGGCAAAGCGCTCCCGCCCGGGCGCGGCACCCGGCCTGGCCGTGCCCATCGCCGCCGCCAGTTCACGCGGGGTCAGCGCCCAGAAGTCCCGGCTCGACAGACGCAGCGTGCCGAAGCCGAAGCGCATCGCCGCTGCCCAGGGAAAGCCCTGCACCGCCGCCCTCATGCCGCCTCCCCGAAAGTCGCGCGCAGCAGCCGCGCCGCGATCTCGGCAGCGCCCTGCAGCCCGCCCTCGACCCGCATGCGCGCCAGGTCATCGTCGCTGATGGCGTTGCCCCCGCCACGCAGCCCGGCCCCGAGGATCGCTGTCAGGTCGCGCGCCGAGACGCGTCCCGCCGCAAAGCGCTCCGAAAGCCCCACGAGGTCGCCGGCCACCAGCCGGTCCTCGAGCTCGGCCAGTGCGCCGAGCGTCAGGCACAGCACGCGCTCCTCGCCATCGATCACAGCGGCGATCTCGCCGCGATGAGCATTCGCCACCTCGGCCTCCCTAGCTCGCCGCAAAGCCGAGCGCCCCGGCACTTTCGAGCGCGATCTCGAAGGTCACCTCGCCGGCATGGTCGGCGGAAAACTCGAGCGCGACGATCTGGAAAGGACCCTCCACCGTGCCGAAATCGGGCAGGATCAGCTGCCAGGTGCGGATCGTCCCGGCAAAGAACAGCGCGCGGATCGCGGCGTCCGAGGCCTGGTCCTTGAAGATCCCCGCCCCCGAAACCGCCGCACGCTTGATGCCGCCGCCGGCCAGCAGCTCCCGCCAGCGCCCAGCGCTTTCGGCATCGGTCACGTCGATCGCCGCCGCGTTGAAGGCTAGCGCGCGCGTGCGCAGCCCCGCCACCGTCACGAAACTGCCCGCGCCCGTCTCGTCGAGCTTCAGCAGCATGTCCCTGCCACTCTGCGCCGCCATCGGCACCTCCATCTGGATAAAGACTTCCGGGGTGGCGTTGACCGAAGCGCGCGGCCCTATCCACCGTCATCCCCGGGCGAAGACCCGTGGACCCTGTTCGGCATCGCGAGGGTGCCCGGGTCTTCGCCCGGGCATGACGACTGCCCATCCGGCGGGAGCGGAATGCCCGCTGCTAGACCGCCTCGGTGAAGAACCTGAGCGCCACCAGCGCGCGGGCCCGCCCGGTCTCGGCGTCGATCGCCGTTTCCGTGCGCTCGTGCCGCCAATGCGTCACCACCAGCCCGCCGATCTCAAAGCTCTCGGCGACTTCCAGCACCCGGTCTGCCAGCGCGAGGGCCTCGGCACGGCTCGGGCTCTTGGCCCAGGCGTGCATCGCCAGCCGGTGCTCCCAGCCCGGCGCGGCATCGCCGTCGCGCGGCACGAGATCATGCCGGGCAATGGCCAGAAAGGGCGCAGCGGTATCGCGGGTCGGCGCATCAAGCACCCCGACCCCGGCCAGCGCCGCATCGGCCTGCAGCGCCGCGACCAGTCCCGCCTGCAGCATGGTGATCGGGTGCGTCATCCCAAGAACTCCCGTTCGCTGCACGGGCAGACAAGCCAGGCGCCCCTCCCCTCGAGATCCGCGGCCGCCAGCACCTCCAGCCGCCGCCCGCGATAGATGAACCGGTCGCCCGGCCGCACATCGCTGCGGTGCCGCATCACGACACTGTGGCTCGCCACCGCGCCACGCCCGTCACCAAAAGCCGCCTGCCGCGCCGAGAGCGCCGATACCCGGGCCCAGAGCGCCGTCACCGTCACATAGAGATATTGCGTGCCGCCGGCCCCGTCCTCGGTGGCCTCGCGCCGCTGCAGCTGCACGCGGTCGCGCAGCGTCCCGACCATCGGCGGCTTCACAGCCGGGCCCGCCGGTAGGGTGTCAGCGCCCGGTCGAAGCCCGCCGGCACCACCGCGCCCGAGCCCGCCACCAGCACCGCGTCGCGGTTCTCGAACCAATAGGCGACCAGCTGCAGCATGGCGGCCTTGATGTCGGCCGGCACCGCCTCCGGTTCCGCCCCGAAGCCCGCGACATAGTCGATCTCGAGCCCCAGCCGTTGGCGCAGCGCCGGCATGCCCGCCACCGTCGCCGGCAGCAGCAGCCGCGCCGGATGCACCCCGGTTTCGGGGGTGAACTGGGCCAGCGGCACCATATGTTCGTCGTCGTCATCGTCGAAGGCGCGGATCGCCGTCAGACTGATCAGCGGCGCGACGGGCAGCGTCACGACGCGGTCCGCCGGCCACTGGTCGAGCACCAGGCGCCAGCTCTGGGTCAACAGCGCCCGCCCGGTCAGGCTCTCGACATGCAGCCGCGCCGCCGCGATCAGCGTCGTCACCAGCGAGTCTTCAGCCTCGGTATCGAGCCGCAACCAGGCCCTGGCCTCAGCCAGCGCCAACGGCTCCACCGCGGGGCCCGCGAGGAGATAGGAGATCATGAAATTTTCCTGGAGTGTTGGGAGAAGCCGCCTCGCCCTTCGACAGGCTCAGGGTGAGGCTCACCAACTCATTGCACGGACGCCGCTGCCCTCATGGTGAGCTTGTCGAACCACGAGGGCTTGGCACCTGTGTGGCCCCGCCATGCGGGGCTCCGGACCGAGCCATTTGCCCCTTCCTTACGCTGAGAACTTCAGCAGCTTGATTGCGTCGAAGTCCTGCACGCCGCCGCCGACCCGCTTGGTCGTGTAGAACAGCACATAGGGCTTGGCCGAATAGGGGTCGCGCAGCACGTTGACGCCGGTCCGGTCGACCACCAGATAGCCGCGGCGGAAATCTCCGAAGGCGATCGGGGTCGCGTCGTCGTCGATGTCCGGCATGTCCTCGGCCTCGACGAGCTCGAAGCCGAGCAGCGTCGCCTTGCCGCCGACGCTGTTGGCCGGCTGCCACAGGTAATTGCCGTCGGCATCCTTCAGCTTGCGCACCGCGGCCTGGCTGCGCCGGTTCATCACCCAGTTGGCGTTCTGGCGATAGCCGGCCTTCAGCGTATAGACGAGGTCGATCAGCGGATCGGCCGGTTCGCCCGCCGGCCAGTCGCCGGTGACGCCCGTCGCGATGAAGCCGAGACTGTCCCAGGCCCAGGCGCTTTCGGCCACCTGCGGCACGGCCATGAAGCCCTTGGGCTTGTTGATGCCATTGCCGGTGACGAAGGCCGTCGTCTCCTGCTCGGCGAAGGCGGCGTTCACCTCCTCGGCGATCCAGGCGCCGACATCGACCGCCGCATCATCGAGAAAGGCCGCGGTCGCCGCCGGCATGGCGTAGAGCTCGGCCGTGGGGAAATCGAGCTGGTCGATGGTCTGGCTGCTGGTTTCCGGGCGCGCCGCGGTTTCCGCCACCCAGCCGACCTGCGGGCCGCTCAGCGTCACCGGCTTGCGATAGACCGCACTCGACACCGTGCGCACCGAGGCAATGGCGCGGATCGGCGACAGCGCCGCCAGCCGGGTCAGGATCTGGGTCTCGGTCTCGGCCGGCACCAGATAGCCGCCATCGGGGTTGGAGCCGATCGATAGCGCCTTTTCCTCGCCGTGCTTCACATAGGCGGAAAAGGCGTCCTTGTACTCGTCGCCGAGGTCCGGGCGCCCCGCTTCCAGCGGCGGGCGGCTGCGTTCGAGGCTCAGCCGGTCCATCGCCGCCTTGGCGCCATCGAGCGCGCCGTTCAGCCGGTCGAGCTTGTCGAGCGTCAGCGGGTCGGCACTGCCGCGCCGCTCCAGCTCGTCGAGCCGAGCATCATTGGTCTGCTTGAAGTCGTCGAAGGCGGTCATGAACTCGGCAAACAGCGCCTCGCTGCCGCCGGCCTCGGCCTTGATCTCCAGCCCCTTGGTCGTGTCGGTCATCATCGGTCCTTTCAGGTCCTCAACATGTCGATGGCCGCGCGCAGCGACCGTTTGGCGCCCGCATCGGGGCGCGGCGCGATGCGGGCCTCGGCCAGCATCGGGAAGGTGACGACGGAGATCTCCCACAGGTCGATCTCGCTCAGCCGCCGGCGGCGGCCACCGGCCTCGCGGCTGGCCCGCACGGTGCGAAAGCCGATCGACAGCCCGTCGACGGCGCGGCTCTCGATCAGCCGGCGCAGCCCGTCGGCGCGTCCGACGCCGGGGATCAGCCGGCCTTCGGCCCACAGCCCGAACCCGTCCTCGGCCACACGCTCCCACACCCCGATCGGCTCTTTCGGGTCGTGCTGGAACAGCATGCGCAATCGGCCAGCGCCGCGGCGCGCCAGACTCTTGGCAAAGGCGCCAGGCAGCACCCGGTCACCGCTTTCGTCGAGCCGGTCGAAAACGCTGGCATAGCCGGCAAAGCGGCCGTCGGCGTCGATGGGAATGGGCAGCATCAGCGCTGGGCCCTCCGCCCGGCGCTCCGTGCGGAGCGGCGGACCACCGGGTTCCGCTCCGGCTTGCCGCCCGCCTTGGCCGCCGGCTTTGCCATGGCGCCCGCCAGGTGCCAGGCGAACTGCCTGAACACCTGCCGCGCCTGGTCACGATCGGTCCTTGTCACTGCCGCCATCCTGGCCTCCCTGCATGCGAAACAGCTGATTGAGCGCCGCGATCTCGCGCACGAAGTCGTTGAAGCGGCGGTTGGCGGCGACCAGCTCGCGCAACGCCCAGCCAAGCAGCGCCGTCGACCCCGCCGCCCACAGAAACAGAGTCAGATGCGCGAGATCGCCCCGCGTCACGAAAGTGCGCGTGAGTTCATCCATGGTGATGTCCTTGAAGAGTGTGCCGCCGCCGCGCGGCCTAGCTGCCGATACCCAGCATCCGGCGCTTTTCGTCGTCCGACAAAAACTCCGCTGCGCCGACGCGGGCCCAGAGCTGGCCGCGTTCCTCGGCCAGCGCCTCGATGCCGTCGAAATCGGGCACGAGCGCCACATCGCCGAAGCCCGGTCCGAGCCAGCCGCCAAGATCGTCGGCGACGCGGCGCACCAGCGGCATCACCGTCGTCCGCCAGAAGGCGCGATTGGCTTCGACGAGGTTCGAATAGGTGTTGTCGCCGGGGATCCCCAGCAGCATGGGCGGCACGCCGAAGGCCAGCGCAATCTCGCGCGCCGCCGTGTGCTTGAGTTCGATGAAATCCATCTCGGCGGGGCTCAGCGCCATGGCCCTCCAGTCGAGCCCGCCTTCCAGCACCATCGGCCGCCCGGCATTGCGGGCACCGGAAAAGCCGCTCTCGAGTTCCGCCTTCAGCCGGGTGAACTGTGCCTCGGTCAATTGCCCCTCGGCGGAATAGACCAGCGCGCCGGAGGGCCGCGCGGCATTGTCGAGCAGCGCCTTGTTCCACTCGGCCGCGGCGTTGTGGATGTCGAGGCTCTGTGCCGCCGCCTCGAGCGGCGCCATGCCATAGTGATCGTCGAGCGGGTGGAAAAGCGTCAGGTGCAGCAGCTCGGCGACTGGCGCGGTATCTAGCCGCAACTGCCGGGTGCGCCCGCCCGCGGTATAGCCATAGCCGAGCGGATAGCCATCGCGGCCGAGGTTGACCCGCAGCCGGTCGGGCCTGAGACCATAGATAGCCTTCACCTCGCCATCGACCATGCCGGCCTCGAGATAGGCGTTCCCGGCCGTCTGCAGATAGGCATAAACCTGTTCCAGCAGTTCCGAACCCGCAAGGCGCGCATTTGGCCGCGCCAAAAGCGTCAGCAGCGGGTGCTCACTCAGCCGGCGCCCACCTTCATCAACCACCAGCGGCACGCGGTTGGCCGCCTCGGCGATCATCCGCACGCAGCGATAGACCACCGGGTTGCGCATGAAGCCCTGGCTCGCGAGGCTGACGAAGCCGCGCCGGCTCCAGCTCGGATCGGCCATCGCCGTCAGCGCCATCAGCGTCTGCGGCGCCGCCTTGGTCTCTTGCGGCGCCCCCATCATCCGGCTGAACCAGTTCGGCATTGTTTGTTCCTTGTTCATCGGTCAGACCACCCGCACCCTTGGCTCGGCCCGGCCCAGCAGCAGTTCGGTCAGTGCCCAGACCAGCGCATCCACCCGATCCGGCGAGTGGCCTTCGGCCAGTCCGTCGGGCCCGAAGGCGCACATTTCATCTTCCAGCGCGGTCAGCCCGGCGACATGGGTCACCCGGCCATTGGCGTAGAGTGCCGCCACCGGTTCGGCCCGCAGCCATTTGCCGTGCCGCGCCGTCACAGCACGCACCGGCACATCGGGGTCGACCTGCGCGATGATCGATCGCACCATGTCGCCGCCCTGGTTGGTTTCGGCGACGATGCAATCGGCAGAAAATTCATGAAACGCCGCCACGGCCCGTGCCGCCCAGGCCTCGGGCCGCGCCGGTGCAAAACTGAAATCGGCGAGCACCACGGCATTGTCCGCGCCCTCACGCGCCGCAACGACAATGCCGCAGGCGTCCGATGTCTTGCGCGCGGTTGCCGGCGGGTCCACGGCCACAACGCAGCGGCCGCGATCCCCGCCGGCCTCTGCCCGGCGCAACAGGTCCCGCCGCCACAGCGCGTCGGGCAGATCCTCGATCAGCTCGCCCTGCAATTCCTGCCGGCCGAGCACGGTGTCCTGGTAGCGCGCGACAATCGCCGCCATGAAGGCATGGGCGAGATTGTTGCGGTTTTCCTCGGTCGGCATCCGCGTCACCACCGTGCCGTCTTCGGTCATCAGCCGTTTCAAGAGCGGGATGGCGCGGGGCGTCGTTGTCACCAGCTGCCGTGGCCTCTTCCCCAGCCTGAGGCCGAACTGCAGCATGTCCCAGGTGGTGATGGCCCTGGGCCACTTGCCCAGTTCGTCACACCAGGCAGCTGCAAACTGCGGCCCGCGAAAGCGCTCCGGCTGGCCGGCGCCGAGAATGATGCCCTCGACGCCATTGGGCCATCGCAGCCGCTGGCCGGTCACGATCGGACGCTCGTCGTCCTCGTGCACCATCATGATGCCGCTCGGCCCGTCGACCATCACCTGACGCGCTTCGATCATCGAGGCGCCGACGATGGCGATCGGTGAGACCTCTGCCAGCGCCAGCCCTTTCACCCATTCCGCACCGGCCCGGGTCTTGCCGGCGCCGCGGCCGCCCAGCAGCAGCCAGGTGGTCCAGTCGCCGTTCGGTGGACGTTGCGCCGGGTGCGACCAGAACCCCCAGTCGCGCATGAGGATTTCCAGCTCGTCCGGGCTCAGGCCCGCGGCAATCCGGTCGGCCCAGGCCTGTTGCTCTGCCGTCGGCTGCCGCCTCACTCTGCGGCGATCTCCCCCAGCCGGCGGGCAATCTTTTCGCGCAGCTCCTGCATTTCCTTGGTCTGGCGGACGATCTTCTTTTTGGTCGACGGCCGGTCGCGCAGCTTGATC
>NZ_JBLXGA010000026.1:0-30006 GCF_048261455.1 Devosia sp. | reverse complement strand
CGACCGCTCGCTCGACTATTACGTCAACAAGCTCGGCTTTCCGGAAATGCTCCGGCTGACCAAGGACGACGGCAGCGTCTGGCTCGTCTACCTGCGCATCACCGATCACCAGTACCTCGAGATTTTCCCCGGTGCGGAAAACGATCGCGCGCCCGGCTGGAACGCCAATGGCATGAACCACATGTGCCTGACCGTGGATGACATCGACTCCGTCCTCGCGCAGGTCGAAGCGGCCGGGCTCGAACTGCTCCTGCCGCTCAAAACGGCGATCGACGGCAATCGCCAGGCCTGGCTGGAAGACCCCGACGGCAATCGCATCGAATTGATGGAGATGGCGGAAAACAGCCTGCAGTATGCGGCCATCGAACGGCTCAGATCCGAGGGCGCGATTTCTTGACGTCCACTGGGGCAGGGCGGCAGTTGCGACCGCACTTGACGCCATTTGCTGATCGTGGTTTCAGGGCCGAAAATGGGTCTGGGTGGACATCTTGGGCAAAGGGATCGTAACGCTCAGGGATATTGCCACCAGAACCGGATTCTCCATGAATACCGTGTCTCTGGCCTTGCGGGACAGTCCCCGCATCACGCCGGAGACACGCGACAAGATCCGCTCGGCCGCCGCCGAACTGCGCTACGTCCCCAACCATGTCGCCAAGTCGCTGGTCAGCCGCGAAACGCGGACCATCGGCCTGGTGCTCACCGACATCCTCAATCCCACCCTGACCCACACCGCCCAGGCCGTCGAAAAGGCCCTGGCCGAAAAGGGCTATGGCACCCTGTTTGCGACCTCGAACAACACGCTCGAGGAAGAAATCCGGGTGGTCGACATGTTCCGCTCCCGCCAGGTCGATGGCATCCTGATCTATCCGACCCGGCACCGCGAGCTCGCCCACCTGCGCCCGCTGCGCAAGGCCAATTTTCCGCTCGTGCTGCTGATTGCCGATCCCGATGCCGGCATTGACGGCGTCAGCGTCGACGATCGCAGTGGCGGCTTTCGCGCCACCCGCTATCTCATCGGTCGCGGCCACCGCCGCATCGGCTTCCTCGATGCTTCGCACCGCAATGGCAACGACGAAAAACTCGAGGGCTACCAGCAGGCGCTCGCCGAAGCCGGCATGGCGTTCGACCCCGATCTCGTCGTGCCGACCACCGGCCACTACGCCCGCCACGGCTATTTCGCACTCGACGAGATGATGAACCGGCCCGGCCCGCCCACGGCGATCTTCACCGACAATGATTCTCTGGCGCTCGGCGCGCTGCGCTGGTGCCACAAGCACGGCGTGCGCGTCCCCGACGATCTCGCCATCATGGGCTATGACAACATCGCCTTCACCGAATTCGGCGAGCCGCCGCTGTCGACGATCAACTATGATGTCGATGCGGTCTCGCGGCTCGCCGTCGACCGGCTGATGGATCTGATCGGTGCCGGCGACGTGCTGCCCGCGCCCCGCGTCACCCTCATCGACCCCGAACTCATCATCCGCGAAAGCACCTGACCCTGCTGCCGCTGAAATCGCTCGGCGCAAACCGCCGACCCAGAGGAGAGAGAACATGAACAAGCGCATCGTCTTCACCGGCGGCAGTGGCAAGGCCGGCCGCGAGGTCGTCCCCTATCTGGTCGAGCACGGCTATGACGTCCTCAACCTCGATCTCGCGCCGCTCGACTACGCGGGCGTCAACACGCTCAAAACCGACCTGCGCGACAGCGGCCAGGTGTTCAATGCGCTCTCGATGCATTTCGATTTCGACGGTCTGAAAAGCGGCGATGGCCCGGCGCCCCTCGACGCCGTGGTGCATTTCGGCGCCGTGCCGCGCATCCTGCTCAAGCCCGACGACGCCACCTTCTCCGACAATGTGGTCTCGACCTACAATGTCATCGAGGCGGCGACGAAGCTCGGCATCCGCAAGATCATCATCGCCTCCAGCGAAACCACCTATGGCGTGTGCTTCGCCGACGGCGAAAAGGACTACCACAGCTTCCCGCTGGAAGAGGATTACGACATCGACCCGATGGACAGCTACGGACTGTCGAAGCTGGTCAATGAAAAGACCGCGCGGGCCTTCGCCATGCGCACCGGCGCCGATATCTATGCGCTACGGATCGGCAACGTCATGTCGCCCGGCGACTATGCCAACTTCCCGAAATATCTCGCCGAGCCTGGCTCCCGCCGGCGCAACGCCTGGAGCTATATCGACGCCCGCGATCTCGGCCAGATCGTTGACCTGTGCATAAAGAAGGACGGGCTCGGCTTCGAGGTCTTCAACGCGGTCAACGACACCATTGTCGCCAACCAGCCGACCGCCGAAATCCTCGCCACCTACGCGCCCAACACCCCGATCACCCGCGAAATGGGCGAATACGAAGCCCCGCTCTCCAACCGCAAGATCCGCGAAGTCCTCGGCTTCAAGGAAGAGCACAACTGGCGCAAATACGTCCCCGGCGCCTGAACTGACGCAGCAGGCCATGGGGGGAGGGACCGCCGGACGGTCCCCCCATGGCGCATCTTTCTGGCCAACTCAGAACGGCAGCGAGAACTTCAGATTGCCGCCATAGCTTAGGGTGGTTTCCCCGATCAGGGCGCCGGCCGAGGCGCGGAACACCACGCCCTGATTGGACAGCAGGTCGAACCCCAGGTTTACGTCCAGCATGGTCGGGTCCATTGCCGCGCGGCTTTCGAACCCGTCGACAGAATCCGGCGCCCCCACGAATCTGGCCGTCACCCAAGGATTGACATCACCATGGGTGGTGACAACTCCCACCGAGCCGAACGGCCGCAACGAGGACGTGTCACCGAGTGCGATTTCGCCGCCCACCTCCACCGCCGCCGTTGCAGTGACGAAGGTATGGGTCGACGGCGCGACCTCGAGCGCCACCGGCCCGCCGTCTTCGGTAAAGCCTTCGCTGTGCACCTGCATGACGCCCAGATCGACATAGGGCCGCAGATAGGCGCTGTCCTGACCGAACGTGTGCGACACGCGCGCATGGGCGCCCACATACATCAGCTCCTGCTGTCCTTCGAGCAGGTAGCCAACGTCACCCGGCAGCGCGACCGCGCGCGTCACCTGGTTCCAGTCCATGCCGCCGGAGACGATCCCGGCGAGCGTGGTGCCGCCGATGGTCTGTTTCAGCGCCGCGCCCAGCTGCAGCCGTTCGCCGCTGCTCTGGCTGGAGGCGCCGATGCTGGTGCTGGTGCGCTCGTAGGACATGCCGAAATTGCCGGCGAGGTCGACCGAAGGCGAGAACTGGGCGCCCACTCGCACCTTGCTTGTCGTCGTCGCAAAGCCCCCGCTGGTCGCGCTGTCCTGCTGTTCGGTCGAAGCGCCACCCACGGCCACCCACAGGCATTCCCCTTCGCGGTTGAACTTGTAGGCGCCATCGAACACCCGGCAACTGAGCATGGCGTTCTCGAAATCGAGCGCACCCAGCAGCGTCGTCACCTGGTTCGCCGCGTAGAGCTCCGCCGATAGCGAATCCAGCGCCGCCGAATAGGCCAATAGGTCGGGCAGCCCGAACAGCGCATCGGTGATCGGCCGCATCTGCTCGGTGTCGCCCTCGCCCCGACTGAAGGCGGTCTGCATGGCGTCGATATGGTCCCCGACACTGGCCTGGTTTGCGTTCAGCCCCTCCGGCGTGAAATCGACACCGTAGCTCAGTATGAGCTCGGTATCCGTCGTCTCCAGTTCATAGCGGGCGATGGCCGATTCCGGGGCGTCCAGTTCCAGCGCGTCCGCCGTCAGCGACAGGTCCGACCGCGCCAGAAGCGCCCGGCGCTCGCCGGAAACGATAGCGCCACCGTTGAGGATTGAGAGTTCGACCACGCCGCCGAAGTTCATCGCCTGGGTACTGAAGACCGCATCCGCTTCCGCGGCCTGCAACGGGTCGGCTTGCTCGAGCGGGCGCAACTGGAAGTCGAGGTCGATCGCAAAGGTGCCGGTCTGCATGAGGGCGCTGTCGAATTGCGTCGCCATCACCACACCATCGCCACCGGGTGACAGGCGCCCAGCGCTGACAAAGCTGCCGGACGAGCCGAGCAGCGCCAGCTCACCCGAATTCAGCGTGCCGGTATTGTTGAAGCGGTTGCGACCCCCGCCGAGATCCAGCGAGCCGGTGACGGTTCCCGCATTATCGACCGTCTCGTCCGCATCGCCCGAGAACACCGCATATCCGCTCTCGACACCGCCGAGCGTAGTGATCAATCCGTTATTGACGATGCTGTTGTCGCGGCCATGGGTCAGGTTGATGCCGACCGCTGTCTGTTCATCATTGCTTTCGCCGCCGACAATAGCGCCGTCCTCGGCAAGCGCGATGGTGACGATGCCATTGGTTTGGTCGGCCCGGCTGGTGGCGACGATACCATGGGCGCCGAGGCCTTCGGCCACAACGACGCCATCGAGGGTGATCATCACGTCGCCGGCCTTGCCGCCCTCCAGCCCATCCGTCGCGCCGCCATCGCTTTGCGCGAAGATGCCGGCGGCATTCTCGCCGAATGTATGGATCGTTCCGGTGTAGTCGATCATCACCCGTCCGGCGTCGCCGACATCGCCGGCACTGCCGACGGCGAAATTGGAGGCTTCGCCGAATGCGCCATAGCCCGCATTGCCCAACAGCCCGCCGCCGCCGCCAACGCTTTGCGCGAAGATGCCGGTCGCCGATTGGCCATGGGTGACGATCGCCGTGCCGGTGTCGGCCGTGACAGTGACGTCGCCGCCATCGCCACCGTCACCGCCCTCACGCTGGAAGGCGAGGCCGATGCCGACATTCAGGGCCGGTACGTCATCGAAGCCATTCTTCAAGAACCGGTCGATATTGCCGGCAACGCCACCGCCACCACCGACGCTCTGCGCGAATACCCCGTGCGACGCCGTGCCCAGCGTTTCGATCACGCCCTCATCGGTCAGCGCGACGCTCACCGTGCCGCCATCTCCGGCGCTGCCGCCTTCGCCGCCGATGCCGACCTTGCCCAGCGCCCCGATACCGGCGAGGCCTCCGATACCGCCGCCGCCGCCGACGCTTTGCGCGAAAATGGCGGTCGAGTTCGACCCTTCGGTCCGGATGCCGCCGCTATTGGCGACCGACACGGTCCCGCCGTCGCCGCTGCTGCCGCCCGACCCGCCGACCGCAACCGACAGGTTCGAATATTTCTTGGTCTTGTCGAAGGTCAGGCCGATCACCGCGTCCACCGGCACCGGCGTCGGCAGCAATTCGCCCGAGCCGATGATGCCATTGCCGCCGGCACCGCCGCCGCCACCCACGCTCTGCGCGAAAATGCCGTTGGCGGTAGCGCCATGGGTGACGATGGTGCCTTCATTGTCGACCTCGACCACCCCGCCGTCGCCAGACGCGCCACCATCGCCGCCGACCGAGACGCTCAGCGCGACACTGGTGGGCGGATCGGCCGGGCACTCGTCGCCGCAGGACTTGCCGAGCACCAGATTGATGGCGTTGCCGCGGCCGCCGACGCCGCCACCCCCACCGATCGACTGCGCCGATACGCCATGCGAGCTGGCGCCCGCAATCACCTGATTGCCTTCGGCATCCAGTAGTGGATTGTCGCCGTCCATCACGACGCGGCCGGTTTCGATCGTCCCGCGATTGACCACCGTCACGCCGGCGCCATCGCCGGCAACGCCGCCCGAGCCACCGATCGTGGTCGCAAGGTTGATCGCGCGGGCCGTGCTTGTCGTATCGATCACGGTCACCAGTCCGGTCACCGAATTGCCGCCGTCGCCACCGCCGCCGCCGATCGACTGCGCGAAAATGCCCTCCGCATTGTCGGACAGCGTCAGGATGTACTGGTCGGAGAAAACGTCCACGTCGCCGCCATTGCCGCCGTCGCCGCCCGATCCACCGACGGAAACGCCGACACTGAGCGAGGTGCCTTCCACGACGCCATTGAGGTTGGCGGCCACCGCCAGCCCGCCATTGCCGCCACCCCCACCAATCGATTGCGCCCTGATGCCCGAGGCGCTCTCGCCAGTGGTGACGATCGCGTCGCCGGTGATGCCCTCGCCCGAGTTGTCGCGCCCGACGACGACCTTGCCGCCCTCGCCACCCTCGCCACCGCTGCCGCCGACAGCCACGTTGAACGAGGCCGCGTTCATGCCGATGGCGATCACGCCGGAACCTACGAGGCCGCCATTCCCGCCGCCGCCACCGATCGACTGCGCCAGCACGCCATGCGCCGATATGCCGTGGGTTTCGATATAGCCGGCGTTACCGATGCGCACGATCCCGGCATCACCGCCGCTACCACCACTGCCGCCAAGCGCCACGCTGACCGCCACTGCCGGCACCTCGCCGGTGAAGGCGCCGCTGAGCGCGTAGGCTGAGCCGCCATTACCGCCGCCACCACCGACGCTCTGCGCGAAGATCCCGGCGGACATGTGCCCCTGGGTGAAGATCGTGCCGAGATTGTCGATGCTGACGCCGGCGGAATCGTTACCGCCGCCCGCGGCACCGCCGAGTGAAACGCTGCTCGCCGCGACACCGACCGAGCCGCCCACGGACATGCCGCCATTGCCACCACCGCCGCCGACGCTCTGGGCCAGGATGCCGGCCGCGTTCAGCCCGGACGTCGACACCGCAACGCGGTTTTTCACGGCGACCTCGCCTGCCGTGCCGCCACCTTCACCGCTGCCGCCGAGAGCCAGGCTCAGGCCGTTGAAACTGCCGCTGCCGGCGGTGCCGCCATTGCCGCCGCCGCCACCGATAGACTGGGCGAGGATGGCTATGGCGCCATCGCCAATGGTGAGAATGGCGTCGGATTCGTCAGTGGCATAGGTATCGACCGACACCGCATCGCCGTCACCGCCCTTGTCGCCGTCACCGCCCAGCGACGCGCTGGCCGATATCAGCCCGAGGGCGGCACTCACGGCAGTGCCGCCATTGCCGCCGCCACCGCCGACGCTTTGTGCCAGAATGGCGTGGGCGAGGGCCCCATCGGTCGCTATGGTCCCTGCCGTATTGACGGCGACGATCCCCGCATCGCCTCCGGTGCCACCGCTTCCGCCCGCCGTCATCGACACGCTGATTGTTCCGCCACCGGAGGCCGCTATACTGCCGCCGCCGCTGCCGCCACCGCCGCCGACCGATTGGGCGAGAATGCCGATGGCGCTATTGCCCTCTGTGCTCACCAATCCCTTGGCATTGACCGTCACGTCGTCGCCGTCGCCCCCGGGGCCGCCTGTGCCGCCCAGGCCGAAGACCACCGACAGTCCACTGACCGGCACCGCGCCCGCCAATGCGAAGCCGCCAGCACCGCCACCGCCGCCGATCGACTGCGCCTGCAAGCCATGCGCCGTGTCGCCCGTGGTGGCGATGACGGCACCCGTCAGCCTCGTCACGTCGTCCGTCTCGTTGTAGATGACCCCGGCGCCATCGCCACCCAGGCCGCCCGAGCCGCCGATTGCGACCGCCACCACCGGGGCGAAGGCGTAGGCGTCGCCGCCATTGCCCCCGCCACCACCGATCGACTGCATCAGCACGCCGACCGAGCCGT
Organism: Devosia sp.; assembly: GCF_048261455.1. Lineage (GTDB taxonomy): Bacteria > Pseudomonadota > Alphaproteobacteria > Rhizobiales > Devosiaceae > Devosia_A. The sequence goes on along the minus strand of NZ_JBLXGA010000026.1, from coordinate 22,507 downwards.
CCCCGGCCGTCGAGATTGTCCCCGAATTGGAGATCGTCACCAGGTCGGAATTGCCACCCGACCCGGCCCTGCCACCGACTGCAAATGCGCCGCCCGAGCCGCCACCGTCGCCGCCACCGCCGCCGATGGATTGCGCCAGCACGCCGAAGGACTCGCTGCCATCGGTGGTGATTTCACCGAGATTGTTGACGACCACCTTGCCGCCGCTGGATTCGCCGCCGCCATTGCCGCCGACCGCGACGAAGCCGCCGGTGCCGCTGCCGGACCCGGCACCGGCCCCGGTGCTCTCGGCGTAAATGCCGTGCCCGTGGTCGCCATGCGTGGTGATCAGACCCCGATTGGTCACCACCACCAGGCCCGCGTCGCCACCATTTCCGCCTTCGTCGCCGATCGCGATCAATCCGCCGGTATCGTCTCCGCCGGGCCCGCCGTCGCCGCCCTGGCTTCTGGCGTAAACACCATGTCCGCCATCGCCGTGAACGGTGATTTTCGATCCGGTCGAAAGGGTGACGCCGACATCGCCGCCATTGCCGCCGTCGCCGCCGGCCTCCGCTTCCGAGTAGACCAGGCCGAACGCACCGCCGCCTTCGCCGCCGTCGCCACCACTGCTGAGCGCCGCAATGCCGTGCATCGGCAAGCCCAGAAAGCTGCCACGGCCATCGACGGTGATTTCGCCGTAATTGCTGACCGAGACGGACGCCGCATCCCCGCCATCGGCGCCATCACGGCACCACGTGGCGACCAGCACCGTCGTACAGGAGCCTTCCTCGCCGTCGCCGCCGCTTGAGACGACCAGGATCCCGTGCGCCTTCGCCGTCGTGAAATCTGCGGCGTTCCTGACGTTGAGCGTGCCTTCGACATCCCCGCCGTCACTCGGCGCGGTGGTCAGCAGCGCGGCCAGTTCCGTGGCCGTATAGGTGGGCCCATCAGTGCCGACAACATAGACAGGCGCGTCGTTCTCGCCGGTCTGATAGATCAGCTGAGGCGGATCGCCGACCCGGATGGGCGTGCCACCCTCGGCGGCGAGAACGTCGACCTCCGGCGTGGCGGGATCGTCATCGTCGTCATAAGAGACGGTGACATAGGTGACCTCGACATCCTGAGCCCCGTCGCTCGCATCGACGCCCGAGAGCGATACGCTGATTCCCACCTTCCCCGACGTCACGATCGTTTCGCCCGGCGTCTCGTCGCCGACCTCGAGCTCGATGACAATCGGGTGCGCGTCACTCGGGTAGCGAATGCCGTCCGTCGGCACATCGACGCACTCGATATGCAAACCAAACGGAGCATCAGTGGCGCAGCCCTCGTTCTGCGCCACTGCAGGTATTGGGCTCAGCATCGCCGCTGTGGCGCCTAATACCAGTATCAGGAGGGCGCTCGCCCAGCTTAAATGAAAATCCCGAAAATAATTGCGGTCCCTGCGAGCCGGATAATTTCCGGAGAAAGACTTCAAATACATTGCTCAACCTTCAAATCGGCGCCAATAGTCCGAGTTCTATTGTGTGGCTGCAATGTCAGAAGTTAATTGTAAGTGAGATTGCGTATGCACTGTCGCAGGAAGGCAACAGGCACCTGGCCGTGCCGCCGTTCGCCGAAAAGCGAACGCTGAGGCGATTTGGCACTGGCCTCAGCGGCGCGAGATTTTGTCGAACAGTCGATAGAAGGTTTCCGTCGTCACGGCGCCGAGCCTGTCGCGATCGGTGCCGCGCAGCTCGACCAGTGACGCGGCATTGCGGATCAGATTGGCGCCGACTTCGCGCTTCGCTCTGCGTTCAGTTGCTTATCGCCGGATGCCAAGACAGCCCGGCAAGATCGAACGTCGCGTCAATGCCAACCAGCCCCATGGACAGCATCTCGAGTGCCCTGCGTTATCGGCACCAAAGGGAGCTTGCAGCTCGCTTCGCCAGGCGTTTCGGAGCGCCGCTGACACTACGCGGCGGGCGGAGTAGCGGCCACCGACGTTGAGGAAATAACGAATCCTACCGGCCAATTGCAGGCTCGTATTGTAGGGGCAAAACGGGGTGGACCCTTAAAATCAAGAGTTCCAAAGAGCGGGGGGCAAATGGTGCTGCAAGGGAGGATTGAACTCCCGACCTCTCCCTTACCAAGGGAGTGCTCTACCACTGAGCTACTGCAGCATCCGGCGCAGGGCCTTGCCCGCGAACGAGGCGGTTACTGCCATAGGGTGCCGACGGGTGCAAGGCCAAATTCTTAGTCCATGATGCTGGCCCGGGCGCAACCGTCGTGGCAAGCTCGATTGACGGTTGCACCAGACGGTTCGGGAACGTGCATGCCTCCACAACCGATTGCGAATATCGCTAACGTCGTTTGCCGCCGTGCACACGGTTGACGATTGCTTGGTCGGGGCTCAAGCATTTTGATGCGCGCAGGTCGGGCGGGAAACGCCCTGTTGTGCGGCTGTCACGGTCACCGGGCCGCGACCTCGGTCGAGGGTCGTCCCAGATCACCTGATGGTCAAGTCTTCGCACCGGGCCAACTTGTGCTCTACAAGAGCGCTGCTAACGGGCGGTTGCAGAGCATCGCCCGCATGCTGGTTGCAGAACCCGAGGAACAAGAACTGATGCCCGGATCGAAATCCGATCAAGCGCGCGAGCAAAGATTGGCCGCAAAGCTGCGGGAGAACCTGCGCCGCCGGAAGGATCAGGCGCGGGCGCGTGCGGCGGCGTCTGATCCCACCGACATGGAACCAGAGCCTCGGACCCGGGCAGGGGACGAGTTGAAGCCGGACTCCGGTTCGGATAGCTAGGCATTCACCGGGGCTGCGTCCCCACCACATGGGGACAATTGAGCATGGATCGCATTCGGTTGGTTGGCGGCAACACGCTGCGGGGAGAAATCCCCATCTCTGGCGCCAAGAACGCCGCGCTGCCGCTGATGATCGCCTCCTTGCTGACGCGCGAGCCGCTGGTGCTCGAAAACGTGCCGCGGCTGGCCGACGTCAATCAGCTCGAAAAAATCCTCGAGAACCACGGCGTCGATATCGCCGTGCACGGCCGCAAACCCATCCAGCTCGAAGGCCAGCGCATGACGCTCGAGGCCGCCGAGATCGTCGACACCACCGCGCCCTATGAGCTCGTATCCACCATGCGCGCCAGTTTCTGGGTCATCGGTCCGCTGCTGGCCCGGGCGCACGAGGCGCGGGTCTCGCTGCCGGGCGGCTGCGCCATCGGCACGCGTCCGGTCGATCTTTTCCTTGATGGGCTGCGCCAGCTCGGCGCCGAAATCGAGATCGACGAAGGCTATGCCGTCGCCCGCGCGCCGGGCGGGCTGCGCGGTGGCCGCGTGGTCTTTCCCAAGGTCACCGTCGGCGCAACCCACGTGGTAATGATGGCCGCCACCCTCGCCAAGGGCACCACGGTCATCGAAAACGCCGCCATGGAGCCCGAAGTCACCGATCTCGCCGAGTGCCTCGTCAAGATGGGCGCGAAAATTGACGGCATCGGCACGCGCACCCTCACCATCGAGGGCGTCGACGAACTGCACGGCGCCACCCATTCGGTCGTGCCCGATCGCATCGAGACCGGCACCTATGCCATGGCCGCGGCCATGACTGGCGGCGATGTGCTGCTGCGCGATGCCCGCGCCGAACACCTGCGCGCCGCGCTCGATGTTCTGGCCCGCACCGGCGCCGACGTCACCGAGGAAGCCTCGGGCGTCCGCATTCATCGCAATGGCAACGGCATTCAGCCGGTGGACGTCGACACCGAACCCTTCCCCGGCTTCCCTACCGATCTTCAGGCCCAGTTTATGGCGCTGATGACGCGCTCGACGGGCGTCTCGCACATCCGCGAGACCATCTTCGAGAACCGCTACATGCACGTGGCCGAGCTCGCCCGCTTCGGCGCCGACATCAAGGTCGATGGCCAGGTCGCGACGGTGACCGGCGTGCCGCAGCTCAAGGGCGCCCAGGTGATGGCAACGGACCTCCGAGCCTCGGTGTCGCTGGTCATTGCCGGGCTCGTCGCCAGCGGCGAAACCACCGTCAACCGGATCTATCATCTGGATCGCGGCTTTGAGCGCCTCGAGGACAAGCTCAGCGCCGTCGGTGCCGAGATCGAGCGCGTCACCGGCTGATCGGCTGGTCAGGCAGGCTGCAGGCGCGCCGGGCGTCCGGCGCGCGGCATTCTGTCCCCAAACCCATTGCCCACCCTACCTTGAGCTTGTAGATCGACCGGCGGGCCCCCACCTGCAGGTTTCCCAGCCACGACAGATCAGGACGCCATGACTGACCGCACCATGACCGATCTCAAGCTGCTTGCGCTCGACAGCGAAGACCTCGAAGTCATTTCCGCCACCACCCAGGATGCGGTGGTCCGCGTCGGTGACATGGGCTATGCCCGCGCTGACCGGCGCTTTGCCCTGTTGATGAACCGCTTCGCCTGGGAAGGCGACACTGCCGGCGCTCGCAGCAAGACCGGCATTCGCAAGCGCGCGGCCCTGCATTTCGATCACGTCTCTGCCGCCCGGACCCAGGGGTTCGATGCCAATGCCACCGATGGCGTGCTCGAACTGCTCTCCATCACCTTCACCGAAACCGACAGCCCCAGCGGCACCATCGCGCTGACCTTCGCCGGTGGCGCGACCGTCCGCCTCGAGGTCGAGGCGCTTGAGGCCCGCATGCAGGATTTGGGCGCCGCATGGGCCGCCCGGGCCAAGCCGGGGCACGCCGCCTGATGCCGGTTCGCCTCGATAGTGCCGCGCCTGATTTTGCCCGCGCCTTTGACGATCTGCTGGCCTCGAAGCGCGAAAGCTCCGATGAGGTCGGCACTATCGTTGCGGCCATCATCGCCGATGTGCGCGCCCGCGGCGACGCGGCACTGCTCGAATATACCGCGAAGTTCGATCGGCTGGAGCTGACGGCAGAGACGCTGCGGTTTTCCGCCGACGACATTGCCGAGGCCGCGGCCCGCGTGCCCGCCGACATTCGTGAGGCGCTGCAGTTCGCGCATGATCGCATCCGTGCCCATCACGAAAAACAGAAGCCCGCCGACCATGTCTATGAGGATGCCGAGGGCGTAACCCTTGGCACGCTCTGGACCCCAGTCGAAACCGTCGGGCTCTATGTCCCGGGCGGCCTCGCGGCCTATCCGTCCTCGGTGCTGATGAACGCCATTCCGGCCAGCGTTGCCGGTGCCACCCGCATCGCCATGACCGTGCCGACGCCCGATGGCGTGGTCAACGATGCTGTGCTTGCCGCCGCGCAGATCGCCGGCATCACCGAAATCTATCGCGCCGGTGGCGCACAGGCGATCGCCGCGCTGGCCTTCGGCACCGAGTCGATCCCTGCTGTTTCCAAGATCGTCGGGCCCGGCAATGCCTTCGTCGCGGCCGCCAAGCGTCAGGTGTTCGGCACCGTCGGCATCGACATGATCGCCGGCCCCTCCGAGGTGCTGGTCATCGCCGACCGCTCCGCCAATCCCGCCTGGGTGGCGGCTGACCTCCTGGCGCAGGCCGAGCATGGCGGTGGCGCCCAGTCGATTCTGGTCACCACCGACCCGGATCTGGCCGATGCCGTCACCGCCGAAGTCGACCGGCAACTGGCCCTCCTGCCGCGCGAACAGATCGCCCGTGAGGGCTGGGACGAGTTTGGCGCTGTCATCACGGTCGCCTCGCTCGATCAGGCGGTGGAGCTCGCCAATCGCATCGCCTCCGAACATGTCGAACTGGCAATCGATGAGCCGCAGAGCCTCCTGCCGAAAATCCGCAATGCCGGCGCCATCTTCCTCGGTCACCACACGCCCGAAGCCATCGGCGACTATGTGGGTGGCTCGAACCACGTCCTGCCCACGGCCCGCTCGGCGCGGTTCGCCTCTGGCCTGGGCGTACTCGATTTCATGAAGCGCACCTCGCTGCTCGGCTGCACGCCGGCCTCGCTCGCGACCCTGGCGCCCGCCGCGCGCATACTGGCTGATACAGAGGGTCTCGATGCCCATGGCAGATCGGTCGCGATCAGGCTAAACTCCTGACCCATGGTGAACACCCAGCGACAGTTCGATCCCGACAAGGACCGTATCGTCGCCGTCACGCTTGATCCCAACACCATCACCTCGATCAATCCCGACGAGGTGCATGAGTGGCGCATCGCCATTTATGATCTCGTCGAGGGCAACGCTTTCGCGCCGGCGCGGGTCAAGGCGAGCGGCCCCTATGCGCTGCACGTATCTATCATCGGCAATTACATCCTGCTCGATGTCCGCCACCCCGAGACCTACGAGCCCATTGCAGCGCACTATCTCTCGCTCACCCCGTTCCGCCAGCTGATCCGCGACTATTTCCGCATCCGCGACAGCTACTACGACGCCATCAAGACCGCCTCGAGCCATCAGATCGAGACCGTCGACATGGCGCGCCGTGGCCTCCACAACGAGGCCGCCGAGCTGCTGCGCACACGGCTGCACAACAAGCTCGAAATGGATCTCAACACCGCCCGGCGGCTGTTCACCCTCATCTGTGCCGTGCAGCCTTTCGCCAGCCGCATCGATGAACGCGAATCCGATCTGCCCTCGGTGCTCTTCGTCTGTTCGATGAATTCGGTGCGCTCGCCCATGGCCGCGGCGCTGGCCCGTCGCGCCTTCCCGGGGCGTCTGATCGTCCGCTCCGCCGGCGTGCGCTCGGGCAAGGCCGATGGTTTCGTGCACGAGGTGATGGAAGAGATCGGCATCGACATGTCGGTGCACACCCCGCACACCATGGACGAACTGGTCGCCAACCATTTCGATCTGGTCATCACGCTGTCGCCCGATGCGCCGGAGGCCGTGGCGCGTCGCGACCTCGAGGCCGGCGCCATCGAGCACTGGCCCATGCCCGACCCGACCGAGGTCGAAGGCAATCGCGACTCACGCGTCGCGGCCTATCGGGCCCTGCGCGATGATCTGCAGCGCCGCGTGCGCGAACGGCTCGAGCAGCTCACCCAGGCGAGCGGCAAGCGGGCGCGAAAGGGCGCAGGCGCAGCAGCCTGACGTGCCGACTGGCAATTTGCGCCCACAATAGCTATATCGAAGCCAACTCGCCTGCTTGCAGGTGTTCACAAACCCCATGGCATCTATTATAGGTGCCGCCCAATCTCGCCCCGACATCGTTGTAAGTATCGATCTGCGGGGCTGTCTCAGGAGAGAGAATGGCCAAGGAAGAAGTGCTCGAATTTCCGGGCGTCGTGACCGAACTGCTGCCCAACGCAACCTTCCGCGTTAAGCTGGAGAACGAGCACGAAATCATCGCACACACGGCAGGCCGCATGCGCAAGAACCGCATTCGCGTGCTCGCTGGCGACAAGGTTCTGTGCGAAATGACGCCATACGACCTGACCAAGGGTCGCATCACCTACCGGTTCAAGTAGCGCGTTTGTCTCCGGCGGCGCGTTGCCGTCGGCAGGGCAGGGGGCTGCGGCCCCATTGAGGCTTTAAGGAGCAGCGTTCACGCGATGGCCAGCCGTCCCGAACTGATCCTCGCTTCGGCTTCGCCCAGGCGTCTTGCGCTGTTGAACCAGATCGGCATTGAGCCCGAACATCTGGTGCCGGCGCATATCGACGAGACCCCGGAAAAGAACGAGCTGCCGCGCAAGCTGGCCCAGCGCCTCGCTGACCAGAAGGCGCTCGCCACTCAGCTCAAAGCCCGCACGACCGGCATTGCCGACAACGCGCTGGTGCTCGCTGCCGATACCGTCGTCGCGGTTGGCCGGCGCATTCTGCCCAAGGCCGAGACCATGGAAGAGGCCAGCGAATGCCTGCGCCTGCTTTCGGGGCGTTCGCACCGCGTCTTCACCGGTGTCACCATGCTCACGCCCTCGGGGGCCATGCGCAAGCGGCTGGTGGAAACCCGCCTGCGCTTCAAGCGCCTGTCTAACCGTGAAGTCGAATCCTACCTCGCCAGCGCCGAATGGCGCGACAAGGCTGGCGGTTACGCCATCCAGGGTATTGCCGGCGCCTTCGTGATCAAGCTGCAGGGCTCCTACACCGGCGTCGTCGGCCTGCCGCTCAACGAAACGGTCGCTCTGCTCGCCGGCGAAGGCTACCCCGTCCACTTCAACTGGCTCAACCAGTCGAGCCTCGCGGCGGTCTGATGGCCGACAACGTCGTCCGCCTCAAACCCACGCGCCCCTGTCCGATCTGCGGCAAGCCGTCTTCGCAGCAGCACCATCCGTTCTGCTCGGGCCGCTGCGCCGATATCGATCTCAATCGCTGGCTCAGCGGCGCCTATGTCATTCCCGCCGGCCCGGCGGAGACCGACGCCGAAACCGACCCGGACGACGACGAGGTCTAGGCGCCGGCCGGCAGGGCAGGGCACGCCGTTGCGCAAACCGCTGCCCATTTCGTTCATCGCCGTTCATCGAGCAGGCGAGAGCGCGGCGAAAAAGCGGCAATCACCGCCCCGCCTCCCAGTGGGTGTCTCGCCGCGGCTTAATATGCCGCTGATTTAAAAGGCATTTCCGACTTATCCCCGCAGGGTCCGACTTGCCCCATACTGCGCGTCAGAAGGGAGCCGGAAAGATGTATGCACCGCCAGATCGCGACCTGCCCGAGCCTGGCGCCTTACGGCATCAGCTGCCCGCCGTTCACGTCGATGATCTGCCCGGTGACATAGCCGCTCATCGCGTCCGAGCAGAGGAACACATAGGCGCCGACGCAATCCTCGGCCGTGCCCAGCCGCTTCATCGGAATCTGCGCCGCTGCGGTCTCTTTCACCGACTCAGGCGTTTCGTCGTGGAACGGCGTGATGATGAAGCCCGGCGCCACGACGTTCACCCTGATGCCGTCCTCGGCGAATTCCCGTGCCGCATTACGCGAGATCGAATGCACCGCTGCTTTGGCCGAGGCATAGATCGTCGAACCGCCGAAGCCGCCGAATCGTCCGGCCACCGACCCGGTATTGATGATCGATCCGCCGCCCGCGGCCTTGAGATGCGGATGCGCCGCCTTGGTCACCGCCAGCACCGAGCGCACATTGGTGTCGTAGATCCGCTCATACATGGCTTCGTCGAAACCGGCATTGGTGACGCGGGTGTGAATCGCCCCGGCATTGTTGATCAGGATATCGAGCCCGCCGAGCCCCGCCACGGCCTCCTCGACGATCCGCGCCGCCACCGTGCCGTCCCCGACATCACCAAGCACCACCACCGCTGTGCCGCCGCCATCGCGGATCTCCTGCGCCATGGCTTCCGCCGCCTCGGCATTCTTGTTGCCATGCACCGCAACGGCGACACCCAGCCGGCTCAGCTCCTTGGCCACGGCCGCTCCGATACCCGTCGACGAGCCTGTCACCAGCGCGCGTTTTCCCTTGAGATCGCTCAGCATTTGTTCCTCCCATGCCTTTGTTGGCCACAGCCTAGCGCCCTGCGGAGCAATAACAATCCCTCCCGGTTTCACCGCACGTTGCAAACAGCAGACAAACCATGGATTGGCGCTTGCACATGGCGAAATTGGCCCCTATAAACCGCCCGACTTCCAGCGCGCCCACCGGGCGCCTGTGATGCCCGGGTAGCTCAGTTGGTAGAGCAGCGGATTGAAAATCCGCGTGTCACTGGTTCGATTCCGGTCCCGGGCACCACTTCTCCTTCGTCAGATCCGCGAATGACCGAAGCCGCGCCACAGCGCGCAGTCATGTGTCCGTTTCAACAGGCTGGTCTGGCTAGCGGACCGATTGTGGCTCGGGCTACGGCAGGCGCCCGTCTGCGGTTTCCTTGGGTACCCGGATGTCCATTCCGAGCACCAGATAGGACAGGCACTTTCCGTGTGTGTCGATTGCGAGGCTGGAATTGACCCCGCCTTCGAGCGCATCCTCGATGACGAAGTTGAGGGCATGGAGCAGCGGCAGCTCGTAGCGCCGAACCTCGGTGACGCCGCGATGAGCAAACAGGGCCGCGACCCGCGCGGCAGTGACTTCAGCGAGCAGCACCGGCCAATGCCGTCGGTCGTAAGCGATGACGTTGACATTGAGCCGGTTGCCCTTGTCGCCCGAGCGGCCATGGGCAATGGCATGCAACTTGACCATCTCATGCACCACGCTCATGCCGCCGCCCCGACGAAGTAGAAGGACGGGGTGACCGCCTCGCGGGAAACCAGATGCGACAGCGTGCGGACGCGTGGGCGGACACTGGTGCGCACCCCGCCACCTCCGGCGGGACCGCAGCAATAAAGGGCATTCACCTCTTCGACAGCGCGCTGGACGTCGCGGGCCTCGGAACCACCGAAGGCAAAACGGACGCGGTAGTCACCGCCGTCTGGTGCCGGCAGTTCTGCCAGCATGCTCCCCGCATCGGCATCGAAGGCACTCACCGTTCCAATGACGTCGGCGCGATGGCGCACGGCCAGACCACGGCGCTTGAGGCGCTCCGCAATGGTGTCGACGGCCAGCCTCGCCCGCGCCAGGGCATTGGGGCCGGCATAGGAGATCTCCGCCTCGCCCAGCCAGTCACCGTGGACGTTTACGGTCGCCTTGAGCGTCGTGGGCGCTGCATGGCCGCGGGCGCCGCGGACGCGGATCCGGTCGCGGCCCACCGGCTCGAGTGTGACGCCGGTAATGTCGAGGGTGACGTCGGGCGTGAGATAAGCGGCGGGGTCATGAATTTCATAGAGCATCTGCTCGGTAACTGTACGGCGGTCGACAAGCCCTCCGGTGCCGGCGGGCTTGGTGATGACGAAGCTGCCATCGGCTTCGACCTCGGCGATCGGAAAGCCCAGGTCGGCCATGCCCGGCACGTCCTTGAAACCTGGGTCGGCGAAATAGCCCCCGCTGACCTGCGCCCCGCATTCGAGCAGGTGGCCGACCAGCGTGCCGGCTGCGATGCGATCGAGATCGGACCAGTCCCAGTCAAAATGCGCGACCAGCGGCCCGAGCGCTAAAGCCGGATCGGCGACCCGTCCGGTGACAACGACCTGCGCTCCGGCGCTGATCGCATCGGCGATTGCGCGGGCGCCCATATAAACGTTGATGGCGATGACCTCACCTTCGAGGTCGGGGAGGCGCCCGTCGCCGTCCCATCGCGCTGTGTCTTCGAGTGAGATCTTGCCGAGCAGGTCATCGCCCTCGACCACGGCAATACGTGGATCTGGGAGACCAAGTTGCAGCGCCAGTTGCCTAATGGCTGTCGCAGCGCCAGGCGGATTGGCCGCACCGAAATTCCCGACGATGACGATGCCATCAGCAAGACATTGGGCAAGGATTGGCTCAAGCAGGTCTTCGAGCAGCGGTTCGTAGCCCTTGGTAGAGTCTTCGTGCCGCGCCGTCTGGCGCATGGCCAACGTGCGCTCGCCCAGCGTCTCGAAAATGATGGCGCCACCAGCACCGGCGGCTGCAATTTCGGCGACGACGGCCTGCGGTGCGTCGACGCGGTCGCCCGAGAATCCTGCCCCGCTGCCAATCCGATACAAACCATCCTCCTCTGTCGCCACGAACATCATTTTCATTATCGATAATGTCAACGATGATTGTGACGATGAAGACGGTGATGTATCCACACAATAGGATGCGAAGTGGAGTCCGGCGGCCGATGACCGACAAGTCCGTGATGGATCAGCCCAAGAAATGGGACATGGTGCTGGGGGAACTTCAAAAGGCGATCATTGCCGGCCAGCTCCGTCCCAGGGAGCGGCTGGTCGAGGACGAGATCATGGCGCGCACCGGGGCCACCCGCCACGCTGTGCGGCGTGCCTTCGATGAACTCGAGCGGCTGGGGCTGGCCATCCGGCAACCCAACAAAGGTGTGCAGGTGCGCGACTATTCGATCGCCGAGATCGAAGAACTCTACGAAGTGCGCGAATGCCTGGAGTTGACGGCTGCGGCGCGCTTCGTGCGGCCAGCAGGGGACGAATTGCTCGCGGCGCTGACTGACGTTGCCAGCCGCCACCGCGATGCTAGCCGCGCGCAGCGCTATGCCGAGGTCTTTTCGCTCAACAACAGCTTTCACGAATTGCTCTATCGGGCCGCCGGCAATCAGACGCTGGCCGACGCCATAATTCACTACACTTTCGCCACCCACCCGATCCGCAGCCGCGCCTTCCCCAATGAAGAACTGCGCGAACTCGCGATCAGCGAGCATTTTGCAATGATCGAGGCGATCGAGGCAGGTGAGGCAGGGAAGTTGGCCGGCATCATCCGTACCCATATCGGGCGGCCCAAGGATTTCTATCTCAAGGCCACCTACATTCAGGGAGAACTGTGATGGGCAGCCTTCCCGAAGTGGTCGTCGTGGCGGCTAGACGGACACCGATCGGTGCCCTGGGCGGCGCACTCTCGCCGCTCCTGGCGCATGAACTGGGCGCTGCGGCCATTGCTGCTGCGGTAACCGACGCCAGAATTTCGACCGGCGAAGTCGACGAAGTGATCCTCGGTCAGGTGCTGACCGCTGGGCACGGCATGAACCCGGCACGGCAGGCGGGCCGGATGGCCGGGTTCACCGACAGCACGCCGGCAGCGCTGGTCAACCAGGTCTGCGGTTCGGGGCTGCGCGCTGTGGCGCTTGCGGCTCAGCAGATCCAGACCGGCAGCGCCCGCATCGTCGTCGCCGGCGGTCAGGAGAGCATGAGCAATGCGCCGCATACGGCCGCCGTGCGCCGCGCCGGGAGACTCGGCGACATCGCGCTGCGCGACAGCGTCATGAGCGACGGCCTGACTGATGCCTTCTACGGCTATCCGATGGGCATGACTGCCGAGACCATCGCCAACCGCCACGGCATCGATCGGGAGGGACAGGACGGCTTTGCCTTATGCTCGCAGCGCAAAGCTGCGGACGCCAGCCAGGCGGGTCGCTTTGCCGCAGAGATCGTCCCCATTGAGGTCCCCGGTCGCAAGGGGGCGGTCGAGGTGCGTGTCGACGAGCATATGCGCCCCGACAGCAGCCTCGAGGCCCTGGCGCGGCTGAAGCCTGCATTCGCCGAGGCGGGGTCGGTCACCGCCGGCAACAGTTCAGGGATCAATGACGGGGCGGCAGCGCTCGTGCTGATGGATGCAGACGAGGCCGAGCGGCGCCACCTCGCGCCGCTCGCCCGGATCGTCGCCTGGGGGCATGCCGGCATCGACCCGCAGGTCATGGGTCTGGGGCCCATTCCGGCCAGTCGACTGGCGCTCCGGCGCGCCGGCTGGGACCTGCATTCGGTCGATCTATGGGAGATCAATGAAGCCTTTGCAGCGCAGAGCCTGGCCGTCATCCGGGAACTCGGGATCGAGCCCGAGCGGGTCAACGTCAATGGCGGGGCGATTGCACTCGGCCATCCGATCGGCGCCTCGGGTGCCCGTGTCCTCGTGACCCTGTTGCACGAGATGGCGCGTCGCCGGGCGCGGCGTGGCGTTGCCACGCTCTGCATCGGCGGCGGGATGGGCATCGCGATGGCCCTGGAGCGACCGCAATGACGGACCGGGATATCGGCGATATCCTGTGGCAGCCTTCGCCCGAGCGCATCGCCGCCTCCCGCTTGGCGCAGTTCGCCGTTGCCCAAGGCTTCGCGACGACCGACTATGCAGGCCTGCATGCCTGGTCGGTCACAGAGCCGGAGGCCTACTACTCGGCGTTATGGGACGCGTTCGGGGTTATCGGCAGCAGGGGCGACCGAACGGTCGAAACCGGCGACACCCTCGCTGCGACCCGCTTCTTTCCCGGCGCCCGCCTCAACTACGCCGAGAACCTGCTTCAGGACGCCGACGACCGCACCGCGATCATCGCGCATCGCGACGACGGCACCCGCCGGCAGCTGTCGCGCCGGGAGCTCCTGGCGCTCGTATCGCGTTGCGCTGCCGCGCTGCGGGCCGATGGTGTAGGGCCCGCAGACCGCGTGGCCGGCATTGTCACCAACGACATCGAGGCGATCGCCTTCTATCTCGCCACTGCGGCGATTGGCGCCGTATGGACCTCGTGCTCGCCCGATTTCGGCCCGGCTGGCGCTGCCGATCGCCTAGGGCAGGTCGACCCGAAAGTGCTCGTCGCCGTGGCCGGCTACAGTTATGCCGGCAAGTGGATCGACAGCGCAGCCAGCATCAATGCCGTGGCCGCGGCGAGCCGCCTCTCGCGCATCGTGCTGATCGGCGAGCCGTCGACAGAACGCGACTATGCAGGCAGCGTTGCACGGATCGAGGACTGGCTGGCGCCACATGCCGCCGGGCCGCTGGAGTATCATCGTGGGGCCTTCGACGCGCCCCTGGCGATCCTGTATTCCTCGGGGACGACCGGACGTCCCAAGGGCATCGTGCATCGGGCAGGGGGGCTGCTGTTGCAGCACCTCAAGGAGCATCAGCTACATTGCGACCTGCGGGCGGGGGATCGGCTCTTCTACTATACGACATGCGGATGGATGATGTGGAACTGGCAGGTCTCCGGCCTTGCGTCCGGCGCCACACTCGTCACCTACGACGGAAATCCGTCATGGCCCGAGGCGCGGCGGTTGCCGGATCTGATCGATGCCGAGGCGATCACTGTCTTTGGCACCTCGGCCAAGTATCTCGATGCTTGCAGCCGTGCTGGCCTGCGACCGGCCGGGACGCATGATCTTGGCACCCTCAGGACCATTCTCTCGACTGGCTCGCCGCTCTTGCCCCAAAGTTTCGACTACGTCTACGACAGCTGGAAACGCGACGTGCACCTCGCCTCGATCTCGGGCGGCACAGATATCTGCGGCTGCTTTCTCGGCGGCATGCCAACCTTGCCGGTGCGGCGCGGCGAGCTGCAGGGGGCCATGCTCGGCATGGACGTTGCCGCCGTTGGCAGCGACGGGCGACCACTGGCAGGCGAACCCGGTGAACTGGTCTGCCGCAATGCGCATCCGTCGATGCCTCTGGGTTTTTGGGGCGACGCCGACGGCAGCCGGTATCAGTCCGCCTATTTCGAGCGCTTCTCCGGCGTCTGGACGCATGGCGACTATGTCGAGCTGCGGCCCAGCGGTGGCTATGTCGTGCATGGCCGCTCGGACACCACGCTCAATCCAGGCGGTGTGCGGATTGGCACGGCCGAGATTTATCGGATCGTCGAAGCCATCGAAGCGGTAGAGGAGTCGATCGCCGTGGGTCAGGACTGGCAGGGTGACCAACGCATCGTGCTCTTTCTCAAGCTGCGCGACGGGGCCACGCTGACCGAAGAGTTGCAGCAACGGGTGCGCCGCGCCATACGTGCCGGCGCGACGCCGCGGCACGTGCCCGCTAAGATCATCGCGGTTCCCGCCATCCCGCGCACCCGCTCGGGTAAGATTTCCGAGGTCGCTGTCCGCGAAGCCGTCCACGGCCGCCCGATCGGCAACGACACCGCACTCGCTAACCCCGAATCCCTGGCCGCCTTTATGGCACGCCCCGAACTCGTCGAAACGAATTGAGCACCCGGGGGCCCGCTCGCAGCGCACGGCGGGCAAACAGCATCCGTTACGCGATGAGATTCCCGTCGTGGTTCGCCAGATCCGGTCGTCATTTGGGGGGTGTTACCAGGCAGCGTCTTTGATAGACGGTCGAGAAGTGCAACGATATTTCAAAGGCCTGCACACCCAACGCGGTGCCGGTCCCGGGCGCCGCCCAACCTCTCCAGTCTGAAAGTCTCTGTCGTTCAGGAGGACCAACTTGTCATCGGTCATCATTGCCGGCGCCACCGGATATCTAGGGCGCCATCTCGTCACGGCCTACAAGAGCCATGGCTATCACGTGCGTGCGCTGGTCCGCTCCGCCGCCCGCGCTGCCGATCTCGGTGCCGATGAACTGATCGAGGCTGAAGCGACGCGTCCCGCCAGTTTCGCTGGCCGGTTCGCAGGCGCTGATCTGATCGTCTCCGCTCTCGGCATCACCCGCCAGCGCGACGGGCTGAGTTATCGCGATGTCGACTACCAGGCCAATCGCAACCTGCTCGACGAAGCGCTAGTCGCCAACATCGCCCGCTTCGCCTATGTGCACGTGCTCGGCGCCGACAAGATGCAGGGCGTGCCGCTGGTCGATGCCAAACAGGCTTTCGTCGCCGGTCTCCAGAAGGCGCCGATCGCCTCCACCGTCATCGCGCCCTCAGGCTATTTCTCCGACATGGGCGATTTCTTCGCCATGGCGAAGTCCGGCCGCGTCTGGCAGTTCGGCGATGGCCACCTGCGGCTCAACCCCATTCATGGCGCCGATCTCGCCGAGGCGACCGTCGCCGCCACCGAGGCCGGGCGCGACTGGCTCGACATCGGTGGCCCCGACATTCTGAGCCAGCGCCAGATCGGCGAACTGGCCTTTGCCGCGCTGAACAGGCCGGCAAAGATCACCGAGCTCCCCGATTGGCTCCGCAAGCTCGTCCTCGCCGTCGTGCCGGCCGTCACCCCGCAATCCATTTCCGGCCCGCTGAAGTTCTTCCTCACCGGCCTCGCCATGGAGATGGTGGGCGAGCAGCACGGCACCCACCATCTCGCCGATCATTTTGCCAGGTTGGCGCGGGAAGAGCAGGCGGGCTGACCGCGCTCAATGCAGGGCCGACGTTCCGCCTGTCGGCCAGTTCGTGTCATCTGCGACCGCCACAGGTTTCAGACAAGGCCAATGCCGCACCAGATGCAGGCAGTATCGGGTTGTACCTGTCTCAGCTTAGCCGCAGCTTCGATCACTGAACCGTCGGCGCGTCGCCATCCGCTGGGTTAACGCGTGCATTTGCCAAGCGTCTTCTGTCCGAAAAAATTTTGGTACCGGCGCAATCCGTACAAGGGAGACTTGTATTAAAAGTCACGCGAAAAAATAGCCATTCGCGTTCCGTGTGTAACAACCAGTTAACGCGCCGAGCAGTAATGGCTGTCAAAGTGACGATTAAAACGCACTGTTGCACGATATTGGCGACATAACTTTCCGAATATTTTTGAAAGTACGAGGGAAAGTTATGTCTGCGACAAAGAAATTGCCCTCCACGGGCATCTGCCAGGTGACCCGCCGCCTCTTGGCGCTGTGGGCCATGGGCCTGACCAGCCTCACCCTCGCGCCTGCCGCGATGAGCCAGGATCTGTCCAGTTTCGCCGTGCTCGCGGGCCAGACGATCACCAATACCGGCCCGACCACCATCAGCGGCAACATCGGGCTCAGCCCGGGCACAGACTTCCCCGGTTCGTCGGACGTTGTCCTGACCAATGGCACCATCCACATCGCCGATGGCGTTGCGGTCCAGGCCAAGAACGACCTGAGCACCGCGTTCACAACCTTGATGGGGCGGCCAGCCGACGCAACGCTGGCAGAGGAACTGGGCGGCCAGATCCTGAGCGGCGGCACCTATTCTATTTCCAACGCTGCAACACTGACCGGCACGCTGACTCTCGACGGCGGCCCCGACGATATCTTCATTTTCCAGATCGGCAGCAGCCTCACGACGGCTAGTGCCTCGTCGATCGTCCTGACGGGCACTGTTGATCCAAGTAACGTCTTTTTCGTCGTTGGGTCGTCTGCCACACTGGGCTCGAGCAGCGCGTTTGTCGGCCAGATCCTCGCCCAGACCAGCATCACGCTCAACACGACCGCGAGTATCGACTGCGGTGCAGCGCTCGCACAAACCGGCGCCGTGACGCTCGATACCAACGTCATCAATATCTGTACCTTCACCACCAACGCGGACGAGATCGCCGATATCCTCGGCGACGACATCACCCGCAATGGCGGTTCGATCGTCGATGCCATCGACGACTTCGTCGCAGATGGCGGCACGCTGCCGCTCAGCTTCGAACTGCTGGCGCTCTTGTCGCCGACCGAACTGGCTGCCGCTCTGGAACAGCTGTCAGGCGAGCTCGGCACCGAAGTGGCGCCGGTCAGCACGCAGACCATGGACAACTTCCTCGATCTGCTGGGGCGCAGCCATGGTTCCAGCGTTGCCTTGGTCAACGGCTATGACCAGCCCCAATCGGGTGGCACGGTCAGCGTCATGGGCTATGCCGCCAGCGCGCCTCAGGCGCGCAGTGACGTCTTCGCCGCTTTCGATGCCCCGATGCGCCAGGCCCCGGCGTCCGACTGGACCGCGTGGATTGATAGCTACGGCAGCGTCAGTCACGTCGAGGGCGACGCAACGAGCGGTGCGAATGGCCGCACGATCACCGATTTTGGCGTTGCGCTGGGTTTCGAGCGCCAGATCAACGCCGCGACCATGGTTGGCCTGGCCGTCTCCGGCGGCGGCGCGGATTTCAATCTTGATGACAGCCTCGGCAGTGGCCGCAGCGCCATGCTCCAGGCGGCGCTCTTTGCGCGCAACGACTTCGATCAAGCCTATCTGTCGGGCGCCATCGCTGCCGGCGTGCACCGCGTGTCGCTTGATCGGTACCTGACCATTGCTGGGGAGGATCACTTCATCGCCGAGTTCAACACCATCAACTTCGCCGGCGAAGTGGAAGCGGGCTACCACGTCGGCGCCTTGACGCCCTTCGTCGCACTGCGCGGCCATGTCGTGTCGACCCCGGCCTATTCCGAGGTCACCGAATCCGGTTCCTCCATTTTCGCACTGGACTATGAGGCAAATCTCGCGGCGAACCTCAGGACCGAGATCGGCACGCGTGTCGACTGGTCGACCGATCTGCAGTCGGGCGACACCGTGACTCTCTACGCCAGCGCCGCCTGGGCCCACGAGGTCCGTACGGGAGACGACGTCACGGCAACCTTCCAGGCCATGCCCGGAGCGCCCTTCACGATCGCGGGCGCAACGCCCGCGGCCGACAGCATCCTGGTCGAAGCCGGTGCGGAAGTGTTGCTCACCACTGGCCTGGCATTGACGGGTACCATCGAAGCGGGTCTGTCCAGCAACGCCGTCAGCTACGGCGCAACCGGCGGCGTCAACTACAGTTGGTGAGCCAAACAGTGGCACACCCACAGCCAATACCGAGATAGGACCAATCTTACCGACTATTCGGCCAAGCCGCTAAGGCAGAAGGGCGCACCTGATGGGTCATGACATCCATCAGAACCCTCCTCTTCTGCTTTACCGCCTGCATCGGCCTCGGCTTGGCGATGCCGCCCGCATCCGCCGGAACGCTGGTGGCCTATGCGGCCAGCGCGCGGGCAGGGGTCATTATCGTGGATACCTCGGCTCGCCAACTCTATCTGGTGCTCGGCAATGGCCAGGCCCTGCGCTATCCGGTGGGAGTCGGCCGCGCCGGTCGGCAATGGGCTGGCACCTCGCGGATCGCCGGGCGCTATTCTCTGCCCGCTTGGGCGCCACCGGCAGCCATCCGGGCCGCACAGCCCGAACTGCCGGCATTGATCGCAGGCGGAGCGCCAGGCAATCCCATGGGTGCGGCGGCGATGACACTGGCCGGCGGGAATTACGCCATACACGGCACCAATAGCCCCGGCTCGATCGGCGGCTTCGTCTCCTATGGCTGCATCCGGATGTACAATGCCGACATCATCGATCTGATGAGCCGCGTCCGCGTCGGCACCCCGGTCGAAGTGCGGCTCTAGCTCAATCCGCGATTTGCGCGTCGCGCGCGAGCGCCGCGTCGAGAGCGTCTCGCTTCACTTCCAGCGCTTCTGTCCGGCCGCCCCCGGTCAGCATGATCGTCACGGTGAGTCGAAAGGCCGGCCAAGAGAGGTCCAGCGCCTCGCGATCCGTCCGCACCTCGAAGCGGCCGGGCTTGTGCGGCGTCTCGAGCCCCTCGAGCAGGAAGGGATGATGAAAGGTTACGTATTCGGTGGTGCTGCTGTTCGCACTCATCGCATCATCCCCTGGACCCGATCAAACGGGCCCCAAAGCCATGAGCCTTATTTCATCGCCTGTCCACGCCTGTCGCGCCACCGACACGCAAAGCCGCTCGCGCTGCGAATTGAACCGCGTCCAAACGCCCCACACCGCGCGCCCCGACGGCTCGGCCAAGCTCTATATCTCCCCCACCTCGATCGCTTCGAGCCCCTCCGCCCCGCGCAGGATAAACAGGGCGTCGAGCCCCAGCCGGTCGGCGAGCTTCGGGCCCTCGACCTCACCGAGGACGAGCAGCGCGGTGGCCCAGGCATCGGCTGTGGCGCAGGTCGGCGCGGCCACGGTGACCGAAGCAATGCGGTTGTCGACAGGTCGGCGGGTCCGCGGATCCATGGTGTGCGAGACGGTTCTGTCGCCGACCCGCATCCGGTGGCGGTAGTCTCCCGAGGTGGCGATTCCCCCATCGCGCAACGCCACTACGCGCGCCACGTCGCGCACCTCGAAATCGGGGCGTTCGATCGCCACCTGCCATGGGGCGCCACCGGGTTTCAGCCCGCGGCTGCGCAACTCGCCATCGATGGAAACGAGATAGCGGGTTATGCCGAACTGCTCGAGCGCTGCCGCCATCCGGTCGACCCCGAAGCCCTTGGCGATGCCACTGAGGTCAATGCGGCAAGCACCCTGTCGGGTCGCGGTGCCCCGGGTGGGATCCAGCTCTAACCCACCGGGATCGTCCGATGCGGCCAGACGCTGCGCGGCGGCCTGATCGACAACGCCCTGAGCGGGGCCGAACCCCCAGGCCTCCACCAGATCACCCGTCTCCAGCGAGAAGGCACCTCCTGAGGCAGCCGATATCTCCTGCCCGAGCGCCAGCACATGCAGCAGATCCTGCGGCAGGGCGACAGCGGTGCCGGGCGCAGCGGCGTTGAGCCGGTTGAGATCGGATTCCGGTTTCCAGTTCGACATCTGCCGGTCGACGCTGGTCACCACAGCGTCGAGCGCCGCCGCGATCTTCGTCGTGTCGGTACCCTCTGGTGCAAAGCAGGTCGCGGCGTAGCGCGTGCCCATGGTCGCGCCGCTGAACACCAGCTTGCGCAGAGGCGCCTCGGGTGGCGTAACCGTCGCCGAGACTTGCGGGGTCACCGCAACCGGCATCGTGTCGAAACGGGCCTCAATAGACGTCTTCAAGATACCGCCCCTTCGCTTTCAGGCCGTCGACGCTGCCGCCCGCCGGACCCAGCACCAAATCCAGCGCGTCCTTCACGCCCTCCGCCATCTCGCGGCTGCCGCAGATCAAGAACTGCGCCCCGGCAGCCGCCAGCGCCCGCAGCCTGTCACCATCCTCACGCACCCGGTCCTGTACATAGGTGGGGCCCTGGCTGCGCGAGAACGCCAGACTGCGTGTCGCCAGCCGGTGATCTTCGAGACAGGTGGCCAGCGTATTGCCATAGAGGAAATCGGAATCCGGGTTCCGCCCGCCCCAATAAAGGTGCATCGGCCGGCGCTTGCGGTTCGACCAGATGAAGCCGACGAAGGGCGCGATACCGGTGCCATTGCCGATCATCACGACGGGCCTGCGGCCACGCGCCGGGCGGAAGTCGGGATTGGCCCGCACGAAACCGTCCACAACGTCCCCAGGCTCGAGGGCGTGCAGGAACTCCGAACAGACGCCGCCGCTCTGCTTGCGCACGCAGATTTCGAGGAAACCGTCGCGGCTGCCCGATGCCAGCGAATAGTAGCGCGGCACCAGGCTGCCCGGCGGCACGATGCCCAGCAGGTCGCCGGCGGCATATTTCGGCAGCCGCGCACCCTCCGGCGCCTGAAGACGCAACACGCTTGTCGGTGCCTGGATCTCGACGCCATAGTCCACCCGTCCCACCACCTCGAGCGGGCTGGTCTGCGGCCGTTCGGGCACGTGGTGCAGCGTCAGCGGCAGGTCGAGCATCTCGCCCAGCCTCTGCCCCCAGCTGGCAAAGGCGTGTGCCGATTGCCGGTCGATATGGGTGGCGGGCAACAGTCGGTCCCAGCCCTTCTGCGCGAGCGTTTCGTCGACCAGCGCGCCGAAGGCCGAAAAGTGCTGGAAACTGTGGTCGCCGAAGCCGAGCACGGCATAGCTGAACCTCGGAGTCTGATGCCATCTGGCGAGCCGCGAAAGGAAACGGCTGGCGCTTTCCGGCGCTTTGCCGTCGCCATGCGTCGAGGTGAGAATGAACATCTGCTTGGCGCGCGGATAGCCGGATGCCAGCCCGTTCATCGGCCCGGTATGGACCGTCCTGCCGGCCGCGGTCAGGGCCCTGTGCAACTCGGCGGCAAAGCCCCAGGTGGCGTTGCTTTCGCTGCCGACCATAATGACCGCTTCGGCATGGCGCGCCCCGACATTCGAGGCAATCTGCGGCCGGCTGCGCGACCGGCGCCACCAGGTCACGGTGCCACTCAGTGCCAGCACCGGCACCAGCAATGCCGCGATTCCGAGGATCAGCCCCAGACTCCACGAGCCGTTGCCGGTGTGCAGCATGTAGACCGTCTCGTAGATGCTCTGCGCCAGGTTGTTCGCGGTGAACGAGATCATCTCGCCGCTGGCCGCATCGACATAGCCGACACCATTGGCGGTGGTGACGCTGAAGACATCCGTGGGGTCGCCGGCGATCGGGAAGATCAACTCCCTGAGGTCACTGACAGGTATGCCCTGCAGCCCCGCCAACTGGGCGATGGCCGCCGGTGTGTCGCCGCTCCCCGCAGGCGGAAAACTGCCAAATCCCGGTGCACCATCCGTCACTAGGCCGAAACTGACCAGGGCCATGTAGAGCCCCGTCAGCGCCGACAGCATCAGCGCCACGACGGCAATGCGGCTCATCTCGACATGCAGGCGCGACCAGACGCTGCCCCGCGCCGCAGCGAACA
>NZ_JBLXGA010000025.1:0-30164 GCF_048261455.1 Devosia sp. | reverse complement strand
CCTCGGTCTTGGTGGCGAGGATCTTGTTCCGCGCCTCCTTCTTTTTGCGCATCTTTTCAGCGTGATAGGCATCCCGCTCGGCCTCGGTCATGAGGTCGGTTTTTTTGGGGGCGCGTTCGGTCATGCGAGATGCTCCGCGTGTTCGATGATGATACGTGCTGCTTCTGCAGGCGGTAGGTCGGTAGTGTCGAGGTCTAGCCGGTTGGGATGGATGATCCGCAGCAGTTCGCTCGTGTGCCGCTTCTCAGCAGCACTAGCGACGTCAGTGTGTTTGATCCGTTCGACGCGGTCAGCCGACGGAATGCGTGCAGCGTGAGCGGCATCTGACGCTCGCAAAAGGACTGGGATAAAGGTGCTTTGGCGTCGAGCAGCCAGATCCGCGATTCTGCCGTAGGCGGCGTGGTCCCGCGGATTGCCCTCAATCAGGCAGTTGGTCAGCACGAAGCTTGCCGAAGGCGGCGTCAACTCCTCAATCGCCGCCAGAGCCTGGCTGCGGATGACGCCGATCATGTCCCAAACGCGCTCGGGAAGGGGTGTCTTGCCGTCGGCACGAATCAGCGAAAAGACGACGTTGTTGGCTAGATGATTGTCGAACAACCTTGCATCGCTGGCGGCGCAAATGGCCTTGGCGACTGTGAGCTTGCCGACGCCGTAGTGACCAATCAGATAGATGATCGTGTTGTTCATTGTTCCCCCTCCAGCCAAGCGTAGGCGGAGTTGGAGCGGGGCGTCCAGAAGCCGCGGTCGCGGGCGTCGCGGAACTTGGCGAGGAGTTCGTCCCAGCCATAGCGGTTGTTCTGCTGGATGAAGTCGCGGGTCGCCTCGTCCTCGACGAAGGCTTCGAAGGCGAGGTCGAAATGGTGGGTCTTCACCGCCCCGGTGGTGGCGGCGAAGGCGAACATGTAATCGACCGTGGCGATGATCTCGAAGGCGCCCTTGTAGCCGTGGCGCTTCACCCCGTCGATCCATTTGGGATTGACGACGCGGCTGCGCATGACGCGGGAAATCTCTTCGTCCAGCGTGCGCGCGACGGGCCGCTCGGGGCGCGAATGATCATTGTGATAGGTCGCCGGCGCTTGCCCGCTCAGCGTTTCCGCAGTGACCGCGAGGCCACCCTCGAACTGGTAATAATCGTCGGAATCGAGCAGGTCGTGCTCGCGATTGTCCTGGTTGTGCACCACCGCCTCGATATCTGAGAGGCGGGCGGCGAAGCGGTCGCGGTCGGGTGTGCCGCTGGCGTGTGCGCCATAGGCGTATTGGCCCCAGTTGAGGAAGGCCTCGGCGAGGTCGGACTTCTTCGCCCAATGCCCGTCGTCCATCAGCCCCTGCAGCCCCGCGCCATAGGCACCGGGCTTCGAGCCGAAGACGCGGTGCCCGGCGCGCAGCGCGGCTTCGGCCTCGTCCGCCCCTGCCTGCATCAGGCCCAGCGCATCGGTGCGCATGCGGGCGGCGATCGGGTTCATCTCCTCGGGTTCATCGAGCGCCCCGATGGCGCGGATCGCTTTGTCGAACAGCGCGATCTGAGCCGGAAAGGCGTCGCGGAAAAAGCCGGAGATTCGCAGCGTGACATCGACACGCGGCCGCCCGAGCTTCGCCAGCGGGATGATCTCATAACCCGTTATCCGCAGCGAACCGGGATCCCAGCTCGGCCGGGCGCCGAGGAAGGCCAGGGCCTGGGCGATGTCGTCGCCGCCGGTGCGCATGTTTGCCGTACCCCAGACCGAGAGCGCCAGCGACCGCAGCGGCGCACCATGATCCTGGAAGTGGCGCACCAGCAGGTTTTCGGCCGACTTCTGGCCGAGTTCCCAGGCGGTGGGTGTCGGAATGGCGCGGTTGTCGACGGAGTAGAAATTGCGCCCGGTCGGCAGCACGTCGAGCCGGCCGCGGCTCGGAGCGCCCGATGGCCCGGGCGCGATGAACTTGCCGTCCAGCCCATCGAGCAGGGCCTGCAGTTCCGCCGGACCCGAGGCCGCGAGGCGAGGTTTGATAACCCGTTCTATCGTATCGAGCACGGCCGTGCTGGCGGGCCCGGGCGGCGGGTTGGTGCCATCAACGAGTTCGGCGGCGAGGGCTTCGAGCTGTTCGACGAGTTGGCCGATGGTGCGTATCCCCTCCGCTTTCCCTGGCGATGGGCCCCTATAGGGCTTGCCAAGGTCCGCTGTCAGAGGATCGACGCCGAGTTTCAGGTCGTCGGCGAGGGCGCGAATGATCGAGGCGTCGCCGGCCGCGTCGCCGCGGGGGACGCGGGCCAGCGCGATGGCGAGGTCGCGTTCGAGGCGTCCGTTTGGCGACTGGCCAAAGATGTGGAGCCCGTCGCGGATCTGGGCTTCCTTCAGATCGCAGAGGAAGGTGTCAATGCGGGTCAGATTCTCGGTGTCGTCGGCACCGAGCCCGATATCGCGATCGAGCCGCGCATCGCGGGCGAAGTCGAGGATGCGCTTCCTGAGCCCCGCAAGGCGGCGGCGGTCCATGCCGGAGGCGGCATAGTACTCGTCGAGCAGCGCTTCGAGGTCCTTGAGCGGGCCATAGGTTTCGGCGCGCGTCAGCGGCGGCACAAGATGGTCGATGATCACCGCGCCGGTGCGGCGCTTGGCCTGCGTGCCCTCGCCGGGGTCGTTGACGATGAAGGGATAGAGCTGCGGCAGCTCGGCCCAGAGCGCGGCGGGATAGCTCGTTATATCCAGCGCTGTCGCCTTGCCGGGCAGCCATTCGAGATTGCCGTGCTTGCCATTGTGGATCATGACGTGGGCGGCGAACGCGTGACGGAGCCAAAGATAAGCCGCGAGATAGCCATGCGGCGGCACGAGATCGGGATCGTGATAGCTTGCGGTCTCGTCGAGGTGATAGCCGCGCGCCGGCTGCAGAAGCACGGCGACATTGCCGAAACGGATGGCCGGCAGGTGGAAGCTGTCGCCGCGGCAGAAGGGATCGGTTTCGGCCGCGCCCCAGCGCGCGGTGACCTCATCGCGCAGTTTTTTCGGCAAGGCCCCGAACAGCTCGTGATAACGCGCTATGGGAAAGGCGATGCCCTCACCCCGCTCCGGATGCGCATTGGTCGGCCCCGCCTGCAGCATCTCGATGAGCGCGTTGCCTGAGATCGTCTTATCCCCAGGGGCAAGGCCGTCGAGGGCATAGCCAGCGCCCGCCAATGTCTCGAGAATCTCGACGGTCGATTGCGGGGCGTCGTAGCCGACGCCGTTGGCGAGGCGGCCGTCGCGAATGGGGTAGTTGGCGAGGACGATGGCGACGCGGCGCTCGGCGCGGGATGTGGCGCGCAGCCGCGCCCAGTTTTCAGCGAGGGTGACGGCGCGGGCGATGCCCTCGGCATCGGGCGCATAGGCCGAGAGCGGGCATTGGGTGCGGGCATGCCAGACCGCGTCCTGCTTGTGGCCGACGAGGATCATGCCGTGCCGGCCGTCCATTTCGGGCAGCACGATCTGCATCGCCAGATCCTTCGCGGTGAGGCCCTGGATATCATCGCGCCACTGCGCCTCGGGGCGCCCGCCCTGGATGAGCTGGATCACCGGAGCGTCGGTATCGGCGAAGGGATTGCGCGTGGGATCGAGCCCGTCGAGGCCGATGGCGAAACCGGTGAGATTGAGGATGGCCGCCGGCGGATGCGCGGCGAAGGCGGCGCGCACGAAGGCGACGCAGTCGGCCTGCTTGAGCGAGGAGACGACCAGTGGCACGGGGGTGAGCCCCCTGCCCTCGAGTTCGGCAACCAGCGCTTCGAGCGTTGCGGTGCCGGCGCCTTCGAGCGCGGCGCGGTAAAAGAGGATCGGGATCCTGGCGCCGGCCCCATCCGGCCCCGCATCGGCAATGCCGGTCTTCGGGTGCCAATGGCCGAAGCGGGGGAAGGGTTTAGGCTCTGGGTCTGCCAGGGGCGGCGCGGCGCCGTCTCCGGCCATCTGCCGAAATGCCGTCAGCAGCGCTTCGGCGTTCTGCGGCCCACCAGCGACGAACAGGGCGTGCAGCCGGTCCCACGCAGCCGGATCGACGGTGGAGCGCTCGCGCAGGATGGGGTCGGGGGTCGCGTCGCCGGGCAGGAAGGCGACAGGCACGCCCTGTGCCGCGAGGCCGGTCAGTTCATCGACGCCATAGGGCCAGTAGGCGGCCCCGCCGAGCAGACGGACGACCACCAGCCTGGCGTGCCGCACCGTCCGGTCGAGCCACATGTCGACCGACAGGTTGTGGCCGAGCCGCAGCAGGTTGGCGAGGCGCAGGTCGTCATAGACGGCGCGATCGGCGGCGGCAGCGAGCATCATCAGCTCGCTGTCCGCGGCGGAGGCAAAGACGATCGCACCCGGGGTCTGCCCCAGATCGATCGCCTCGCCCTCCTGCTGCAGGGCGCCGGCCTGGGCGGCGAGAAGGTGCATCAGAGTCCAGACCCCGCTGGCGGGTCGGACGGCTCGGTAACGGGGTCCAGCGGCCAGAAGGTTACGAGCGCTGTAGAGGCGAGTGCCGCCAAGCCACCCGCCACCGCGGACATGACTATCAGCCAGAGCGAGTCGGCGATATCCAGGCGCCCGGTCGTCACCAGCACCACGATCGGCATGACGACGAGCGTGACACCACCGCCAATGACAGCCGCGAAAGGCAGCTTCACCCGCCGCGACGACACGCTACGCACCATCAGCGCGAGGGCAAGTCCGACGAGTGCTGCCGGCACCAGGCCGAACGTGTAACTCACCCAGACGAACACTGGCAGGCCACCGAGGATACCAAATGCAGCAAAGGAATCCTCGCCCGACATCACGGCAAATGCCGCAAGAATCAGCACGAAACTCACACCCGCGAAGAACGGCCCCAACGCCAATGTCACCAGAAACAGCGCCAGGCTGCGGCTGCTGGGTGCCCGTTCGCCGTTCGTTTCGGTCATCTCACGCCGCCGCGGCGACGGCACCTTCGAGGCTGGCGGTGATCGCCGCACGATCGAGCGGGCTCTCGCCGATGACGACGAGGCTGGTGGCGCGGGTCTCGCCCTCGCCCCAGGGCCGGTCGAAATAGGCCGTGACACGCGGCCCGACGGCCTGGATGGCGAGACGGGCCGCGCTGCCCGGCAGGGCGGCGAAGCCCTTCAAACGCAGCACGTCATGCTCACGGATCGTCTGCTCGATGGATTTGAGCAGCTGGTCGCGGTTGTGCACGCCGTCGAGCGTCAGTGTGAAGCTGTCGAAATCGTCGTGCTCATGCGGTTTGCCATTGTGCTCGAGCTCATGATGGCTGTCGCGACCCTCGAGATTGTCCTCCGTGGCGAGACCGAGGCCGAGCAGCGCCGCGACATCGACATGGGCGTTGTGGGCGCGGACGATGCCGGTGCCGGGGCGCATTTCGGCGCGCAGGTGCGTCTCGATGGTGTCGAGCGCGGCCTCCGAAACCAGATCGGCCTTGTTGAGGACGATCATGTCGGCGGCGACCAACTGGTCCTCGAACAGCTCGCCCAGCGGGGTCTCGTGATCGAGCATATCGTCGGCGGAGCGCAGTGCGTCGACCGCGGCTTCGTCATTGGCGAAGCGGCCTTCCGCGAGCGCGGCCGCATCGGCGACGGTGATGACGCCGTCGATGGTCACTTCCGACTTGATCTCGGGCCAGTTGAAGGCGCGGATCAAGGGCTGCGGCAGGGCAAGGCCGGAAGTTTCGATGACGATGTGATCGGGCCGCTCGTCGCGCTCCAGCAACGCCTGCATGGTGGGGATGAACTCGTCGGCCACGGTGCAGCAGATGCAGCCATTGGCGAGTTCGACCATGTCCTCTTCGCGACAGGTCTCGTCGCCGCAACCGGCGAGGATGTCCTTGTCGATGCCGAGTTCGCCGAACTCGTTGATGATCAGCGCGATGCGCTTGCCTTGGGCGTGGGCCAACAGGTGCCGCACGAGGGTGGTCTTGCCGGATCCGAGGAAGCCGGTGATGACGGTGACGGGAATCTTGCTCATCGGACGAGCTCCTTCACGAAAAGGGAGGCGCGCCCGGACGTTCCGGGCGCGCAGAGGTCAGCGACAGCAGATCGCGATCAGGCGAAGAGGCGCGGCGTGACGAGGCCGGTCTTGCCCAGGCCGCGCATGGTCTTGGCGCCGGCGAGCACGGCCAGATCGATCAGCGGCTCGGCCAGAACGACCAGCATATAGGCGCCGCCGAAGCTGGCGACCGACGCCATGTTCTCCGCGCCGAAGCCCTGACCGTAAAGCGCCCAGAAGGCGACCCACAGCACGACGCCGCCCTGATAGGTGGCCGACAGTTTCAGCGCCTGCACGTAGGAGATGTCGACATAGGCGGTGTCGCGCGGAATGATCCGGTCGGCGACCAGCTTGATGGCGAACAGCGGCACCAGCAGGGTGGTTATGTTGGCGGCATATTGCGGCAGGTCGAAGTGTGCAAAGAACAGGCCCTGCGCCAGGAGGCCGAGGATCAGGCCGATGGCGGCGGGAACCGCGCCGAAGATCAGCAGCAGGGTGGTGCCGAGGATCAGATGCACCTCGCTGACGCCCACCGGGTAGTGCGGCAGCACCTCGAAAAAGGCGAAGACGGCGGCCGTGGTCATGGCCGAGCGGGCGACGAGCGACAGGGCGCCGCGCTCCTTGATGGCGTCGAGCGCAAACTTGACGGTGGTGGCACCGGCGGTCGTGGCGGCAGCATAGGCGAGGAGCATTTTTTCGGGCGAGATGAGGCCGGGTTCGATGTGCATGAAATTGGGTCCTGTCACAGGTGTCAGAGAAAAAGCGTGATGGGCCGGCCGGCGCAGTTGGCGACGGGCAGCACGGGCGCTTCATGGCCCGCAAAGCGGACTCAGCCTGATGGTCTGGTCATGCACACCTCCGCCTGTCCCACCGACAGTTGAGCATTGAACGGGATGTTGGCAGGTCTCCTGGCTCACGATGTCTTTGGCGGAATGGTCCCCTTCCCGGTTGCCCAGTGGGTGTGTGACCAATCCTCATCGTTCACAGTTGCGGGGGCAGCCACGGATTAGGTCCCTGATGGGTACGCCTCACCGTGTTCCCTTTTGATCCCCTCGCCCTTTCGGACTCGGGGAACCAACACGGTTCAATCCATCGCATGGGGTGGCGGCGAGGGCAAGGGCGGGAATGGATGTCGCGGAAACGACAGCGCCCGCCGACCCATTCGCGGGGTCGGCGGGCGCGTGGATGGCCACCTATGGGACGGCCAGATCAGGTCGCCGCTGAGCCTAGTGTTCCGGCATCGCGACTTTCAGCGTCACGATCTCGAAGGGGGCGAAACGCAAGCGCACGCCGCCGTCTTTGATGTCGAGAGCTTTCGGCTCGCGCTCGAGCAGATTGACCCGTTCGACACCGTGCGTTCCCGGCGGCAAGACCACCTTCACCTCTGCATTGCGCCCGCGGGTTTCCCACAGGCGCAGGATCATGCCGTCGCCGTTCTCCGCTTTCTTGACCGTTTCGAGCGTGACGCCCTCGCCATCGACCGTGACCAGAGGGGACTGCACGTCTGCAGCATTCCCCTGCCCCGTGCCGGCGACAAGCCGGAGCGGCAGGTTATAGACCTCGGCCTCGGCCGGAATGTCGGTGTTCTGCAGCCCGTGGTGCAGGCGCAGCGCATAGCTGAAGCGATGCTCGCCCTGGTCGGCTTCGGGCCATGGATAGGTGGGCGATTTCAGCAGCGTGAGGCGCACCGTATTGCCGCGCACATCGTAGCCGTACTTGCTGTCGTTGAAGAAGGCGACGCCGAAGTCGGGCTCCGACAGATCCATCCAGCGGTGCATCACCGTTTCGAACCGCGCCTCATCCCATGAGGTGTTGCGATGGGTCGGGCGGCGCACGTGGCCGAACTGGATTTCGGCAGTGCTCTCGCGCGTCTGGATGGCCAGCGGGAAGGCCGATTTGATCAGCGTGTCGTGCTCGTGCCAGTCGATGAAGCTGTCGATATCGACACGCGCGATGCCGGCTTCGAGCGCGATGACCTGCACGATGCGCGAGGATTCATAGCGCCACTCGAAGCGGATGGCGGCCCGGTAAGGCCCGGTTTCGACCACTTCGGCGGAAATCAGTTCGTCGATCTCCCAGATCTGATCTTCGAAGCTGTCGTCGATATCCCACGCATCATAGGCGACCGGCATGTCGCGATAGGCTTGGAGGCGGTTTGCCGGCTCACCATCGCGCAACAGTTCACGCCCAAGCTGCTTGTCGAGAACCGAGACGAGCTGACCCTTGGCGTTGAAGCGCAGGCTGAGACGGTCGTTTTCCAGCGATTGCTCGGTGACGCGCAGGTCGGCACTGCCCGACGCCGGATCGGCGGGGGCGATGGCGAGTGGGGTCAGAGCCGTCGGGGCAATGGCGCGCAGCGGCACGGCCTCGGCCTGGGTGCCGTCGGCGTGGTGGACGGTCTGCGTCGCGAGCGCCGCGCCATCGATGCTTATCGACTGCGGGGACTCGGCGGAAATCTCCATCAGGCCATCCCGCGGACGACCGAGGATGTTGAAGACCCCCGTCTCCCCCGCCGGGAGCAGCGTGCCGCCGAGCTTCGCCCGCAGCGCGTCGGCGCGCGCGAAGAACTCGGCATAGTCGCGGTCGCTGTCGATGAAGACGCCTTCGATCGAGGAGCCGGGGAGGATATCGTGGAACTGGTTGAGCAGCACGATGCGCCACAGGGCGTGCAGCTCTTCCGCAGGATAGGCGAGACCGGCCCGCAGCTCGGCGGCGACGGCAAGCGCTTCGAGCTCGCGCAGCAATTGCTCGGAATAGCGATTGCTGCGCTTGTTCTTGGCGACCGACGTGAGTGTGCCGCGATGATATTCCAGATAAAGTTCGCCGACCCAGGTGGGGTAATCGGCAGGCCGGTCGGCCATGCGCTGCAGCAGCCGGTCGAAGAAGGGGCGCATCGGCTCGTGGCGAATGGCCGGGCAGCCGGGGATGCCCTTTTCCATGCGGCGGATGTTTTCCAGCATTTCGCGGGTCGGACCGCCGCCGCCATCGCCATGGCCGTAGACGAGGAAGAGTTCCTTATTGAGATCCTGCTGGCCGTGCCGGCGCCAGGTGCCCATGACATCGGTGGGCTTGAGATCGGGGCAGTAGGTCGTGCCGATGCCCTGTGAGGTGTAGGCCTGGGTCGTCAGGAAATAGGCGGCCACCGTGCTGCCATCGATGCCTTCCCAGTGGAAGGTCTCGTTGGGCATGCGGTTGGTGTCGTTCCAGCTCAGCTTGTGGGTGACGAAGACATCGACGCCGGACAGCTTCATCAGCTGCGGCAGGGCGGCGGAATAGCCGAAGGTGTCGGGCAGCCAGAAGATCCGCGGCGTGACCGAAAAGGTCTCTTCGTGGTAGCGCACGCCATGCAGGATGTGGCGGACGAAGGACTCGCCGCTGGTGATATTGGCGTCGGGCTCGAGCCAGAGCGCGCCTTCGATCTCGAAGCGGCCGGCCTGCACCTGATCCTGAAGGCGTGAGAAGATTTCGGGGTAATCCTCGGACAGCCAGTCGAGCAGCACGCCCTGATTGTACATGAACCGGTAGTCCGGATACTCGTCCATCAGCGCCAGCGCCGTCGCCATGGAGCGCGCCATTTTCTGCCGCGTTTCGCGAATGCGCCACAGCCAGGCGACGTCGATATGGGTATGGCCGGTGACGGTGATCACCGGTTTGTCCTCGAAGTCGGCAGCAGCATAGATGGCGTCGCCAATCTCTTCTGCACGGTGCAGCGAGGCGACAAAGCGCTCGGCATCGCCGGGGCGATAGTCGACCTGCTTCAACGCGTCGTTGACGTGGTTGAGGATAAAGTGCCGGCGCGGATCGTCCTCTTGCAGCAGGCGGGCGACGTCCAGCGGCACGCTGAGATCGTAGAACAGCTTTTCGACCAGCGGATCGTGCCGCATCAGCGACAGCTTAATGCCGTGCTGACGGCGATCCTCGATCGTTCCCGCCTCGATCAGGATATCGAAGCGATCACCGGGCTTGCCGTTCGCCGTCAGCAGCACTTCGCGGTGATTGCCATCTGCGCCCTGGACGATCTTGCCATTGATGCGCACCAGACATTGCGGATCGGTGCGGCCGTGGGTGGTACCAAACTGCGTATCGATGGCGAGAAACAGCCGCTCTCCGGCGGCGTCTTCCGGCAGCACCAGGGTTGTCGCAAACCAGAAGAACGCTTCGGTCTCGCCCCAGACGAGTTCCGGCTCGACGGCCTGCCATAGCGACGGGTCCTCGCCGAGAATCTCCTTGCGCTGCTCCTGCCCGCCACGCCGGAAGCGCAGGGGCAGATCGAGATCGAGGCGGGTGAAAATTCTCTCGCGCAGGCGCGACAGCAGATGGTCCAGTTTTTCAATACGCATGATCAATCCGATTTTTCGAGCCCATTCATAGCGAGCCAAATACTATGTGCGTGGCGAGCCGCGCCTTTGCTGTCTGCAAGGATCGCGCAGCCGGATGCGGCTGGGCGGTCTGAACGCGGGCCGCCCCATCTGCTGCGGTCTCAGGCACTGTCGCGCGCAACGAGCCACTCGACGTTGGGGTCAGAGACGAAACGCCATTTGCGCAGCGGGCCGGCCATGACGTTGAGATAGTACATCTCGAAGCCATAAGGCGCGCCGCAGGGATGGTGGCCGCGGGGCACGAGGACGACGTCATGATTGGCGACGGCCATGGTCTCGTCGAGGCCGCCGTCGTCGGTATAGACGCGCTGGACGCCGAAGCCCTTGGCCGGGTTCAGCCGGTGATAATAACTCTCTTCGAGATAGGTGATGCGCGGGAAGTCGTCCTCGTCGTGGCGGTGCGAGGGATAGGACGACCAGTTGCCCGATGGCGTGAACACCTCGGTCACCAGCAGGCTGTCGCAGAAGTCTTCGCCTTCCATCGCGATGTTGTTGATGTAGCGGGTGTTCTGATCCTTGCCGCGCGGCGTGAGCGTGATGCCATCGGGGCCGATGCGGCGCGCTTCGTGGCCGCCCTTGCCGGGCGCCGAGCAGACCGCGATGGTGCACTCGGTGGTGGCTTCGGCGCGCCAGTCAGCGCCGTTGGGCACATAAAGGCTGTGCGGCGGGGTCTTTTCGAAGACGTCCATACGGTCGCCGAGCTCGCCCCAGTCGGTGCCGGCGGCGGTGAACTTCGCCTTGCCCTCGACCATGACGATGATGACCTCGCGGTCGCCAGTCGCCTCGGCGATGGTCTCGCCGGGCCGCAGGCGATGCAGCGCAAAGCCGACGTAGCGCCAGCCTGCGCCTTCGGGCGTGATGTCATGAACCTTGCCGTGGTTTCCGAACGGCTTGCGCAACAAGTCTGGCATTGGTGTCTCCTCCTGCGGTGGCTCTAGACGAGCCCGACCTCGGCAGCGATCTGCTTGAGAGTGGCAAGGCCCAGCCCCTGATACTCGAGCGGGTTGTAGACGAGGCTGTCCTGCTCGGCCTCGATGACGAGCCAGCCGTCGTAGCCATGCTCGGCAGCAATCTTCAGGACGGGCGCGAACTCCACGCAGCCGGCATCATCGCCCGGCACGGTGAAGGCACCGCGGCGGACCCCCTCGAGGAAGGACAGGTCCCGCTCGCGCACCTGGCGCATGATGTCGGGCCGGATGTTCTTGCAATGGATATGCGTCACGCGATCCATGTAGCGGCTGGCGAGGGCAGCGGGATCGGCCCCACCGAAATAGGCGTGGCCGGTGTCCAGCAGCAGACGGGTGTGCGGCCCGGCCATCTGCATGAAGCGATCGATATCGGCTTCGGATTCGATGATGGTGCCCATGTGATGGTGGTAGCCCATCGGCACGCCCTGCTCTGCAGCATAGGCCGAGAGCTCCTCGTAGCCGGCGGAAAAGCGCTGCCATTCCGCGTCGGTCATGATGGGCCGGTTGTTGACCGGGGTACCGTCGCTGCCGTGCACGGTGTTGGAGCATTCGCAGGCGTTGATGTGGCTGCCGCCGGCGGCTTTCACCATATCTATGAAGACCTGGAGGTGACGCTTTTCGGTTGCGATGTCGTTGGTGAGAATGTTGGTCGAGTGCCAGCCGGCGGCAAAGCGCAGGCCGTATTCGCCGAGCCGGGCCTTCAGTGCCACGCCGTCATTGGGCATCTTGTGGCCCTTCTCGATGCCGTCGAAGCCGATGGTGCGGCAATCGCTCAGGCAGTCATCCAGCGTGAGATGAGCGCCGATGGCGTGATCGTCGTCATTCGACCAGGCGATGGGGTTGGTGCCGAATAAGATCATTCACAGGACCTCCCGTCCCGAATGTGTGGGGTGCCGGCGCGGATGCGGCGGCTGTCGCTCAGTCGAAGACGCGCTGGTCGGCCATCCGGGTGTTGTAGCTGTCGCGGGCGCTTTCGAGCCGCTCCGGGCCGCCCGCCTGCGGCACCGCCACATCCCACCAGGCCCCGCCAATGCCGGTACCGGGCACAGGGTCGGTATCGATCACCAGCACCGTCGGAATATTCCGGCTGCGCGCCTCGACAAGGCCGGCTTCCAGTTCGGCGATCGAGCCCACCTTGATGGCGTGGGCGCCCATCGCTGCGGCGTGGGCGACGAAATCGATCTCGGGCTGCGCCTCGACATTGGCGTTCTTGTAGAGATTGTTGAACGGGGCGCCGCCGCGCTCCTGCTGCAGGCGGTTGATGCAGCCATAGCCGCGGTTGTCGGTGAGGACGACGGCGAAGGGGATGCGGCGCATCACAGCGGTGGCCAGCTCGGAATTGGCCATCATGTAGGAGCCATCGCCGACGAAGCAGACGACGTCCTTTTGCGGTGCGGCGAGCTTGATGCCCATGGCGCCGGCGATCTCATAGCCCATGCAGGAATAGCCATATTCCATGTGGTAGCCGCCCGGTGCGCTCTGCCACAGCACGTGCAGCGAACCTGGCATGGTGCCTGCGGCGCACATGGCGATGGTGTTGTCGGTCGCGGACCGCTGGACCGCGCCGATGACCTGATTGTCGGTCGGCAGCGCATTGGTGGCTTCGGGCGCAGCAGTTGCGCCGCGCACCGCATCATGCCAGCGGGTGCGGGCGGCGGGGGAAATCGCGTCGAACCGCGTGTCGCCGAGCGCGGCGTCGAGTTTTTCGATCGCCACTTTTGCATCGGCGACGACGCCGATGGCGCCATGCTTTTGCGCGTCGTAGGGATGGAGGTTGATGGAGACCAGCTTGCGGCCGGGATGCTTGAACAAGCTCCAACTGGCGGTGGTGAAATCCTGAAAGCGGGTGCCGACGCCGATCACCACGTCAGCGGTTTCGCAGATCTCATTGGCGCAGGCCGAGCCGGTGACGCCGGGCGAGCCGTAGTTGAGCTCGTGCTTCCAGTCGAGCGCGCCCTTGCCGGCCTGGGTCTCCGCGAGCGGGATGTTGTGCCGGGTGGCGAAATCGGCCAGCGCGGCTTCAGCGCCGGAATAGAGTACGCCGCCACCAGAAATGATCACCGGGTTCTTTGCAGTCTTGAGCAGCGCGACGACGTCATCGATCTCACGCGGATCGGGTTCGGGCCGGCGGATGCGCCAGACCTGCGGCTCGAAAAAGCTCTCGGGGTAGTCGAAGGCCTCGGCCTGCACATCCTGGCAGAAGGCCAGCGTGACCGGGCCGCAATTGGCCGGGTCGGTCATCGTGCGCATGGCGCGCGGCAGCGCTGTCAGCAAGTGTTCCGGCCGCGCGATACGGTCGAAATAGCGGCTGACCGGGCGGAAGCAGTCGTTGACGGTCATGGTGCCGTCGTCGAAATCCTCGATCTGCTGCAGCACCGGATCGGGCCGGCGATTGGCAAAAACGTCGCCTGGGATGAAGAGCACCGGCAGACGGTTCACATGGGCCAGTGCGGCCGCGGTCACCATGTTGGTGGCGCCGGGGCCGATGGAGGATGTGACGGCCATGGCGCGCCGGCGACGCTTGGTCTTGGCGTAGGCAATGGCGGCATGCGCCATGGTCTGCTCGTTCTGCCCACGCCAGGTAGGCAGCGCATCGCCGATGCCGTGCAGCGCCTCACCGATGCCCGCCACATTGCCGTGACCGAAGATGGCCCAGACGCCTTCGATGAAGCGTTCGCCGTCTTCCGTCATCTGCACGCTCAGCCAGCGCATCATGGCCTGCGACGCCGTCAGGCGCACCGTTTTCGTCATTTCGTCCTCCCTCGCGCATCTGCGCGGGCCGTGTCCCAGATCTCGCAGAGCCGGGCATAGCGTCGTGTCATTTCGGCGATGGCATCGGCGTCGCTGGTTTCGCCGCGTAGCCAGTCGCGGGCCACCGCGCCGAAGATCGTGCGGCCCACGGCGAAACCCTTGACCAGCGGAAACCCTGCGGCAACGCGGAACGAGTCCGCGAGTTCGGCCTCCGGCGCGTCGAGCCCGAGAACCACGATGCCGCGCGTCTGCCTGTCGTGGCGCTCGATGGCCGCGATGGCATTGGTCCAGCCTGCGCTGGTGGTCATTGGTTCGAGCTTCCACCAATCGGGGTAGACGCCCGCCGCATAGAACTGGTCGATGAGCGTGGCGACGGTGTCACCGGTGACCGCGCCAACCTTGCTGGGAATGATCTCGAGCAGGAATTCGAGCCGGTTGCGCCGCGCTGCGGTAAACAGGCGACGCACCGTGGCCTCCTGCTCGGCGCGCATTTCGGCGGAGTCGTCGGGATGGCAGAAGCACAGTGTCTTGACGACATTCTCGCGGGCCCATTCGACAAGCTGCCCGCAGTCCTCGCCGATTTCGGGTTCGAACCGGAGTGGCCGCGAGCTGGGAAGCTCGGTGGGGCGGCCGATCCAAAGTCCGGAGCCGGACGCGGCGTGCAGAGCTTTCCGGCCGAGCCGGTTGTCGCAGAGAATGCCGTAGCCGTGGCGGCCGTCCTGGACGGCGAGGGCCGCGGAGAGGCAAAGCTGTTTGAAGGCGTCAATCCGCGCCGGGGTGGCGCCGTCCATCACTTCCAGCTGCTTGCGATGGTCGAAAGCGAAGACGCGCAGGTCCTGCCAGTCGCCGGGGCGATTGGTCGACCAGTGGATCTGTTCGAGTTCGGCGTCGTGCCGCAGCGCGGGGGTGACCACACCGCGCTCGAGGAAGAAGGCCAGTTCGGCTTCCGATGGATAGGCCGGGGTACAGCCGTGGCGACTGACGGCGAAGGCGCCGCAGGCGTTGGCGTATTTCAGCGCGGTCGGCCAGTCGGCACCAGCCATCCAGCCTTTGAGCAGGCCCGAAAAGAAGCCGTCTCCGGCGCCGAGGACATTGAAGACCTCGATGGGAAAGCCCTCACCGGTTTCGCCAACGTCGAGACTGGCCGGGATCGGGCCGTCGAAAGCCGACGCGCCGCTGGCGCCACGCTTGCAGACGAGGGTCGCGTCAGTGTGGGTGCGGACCGCTGTCAGCGCGGCCAGCGAATCGGTGCTGCCGCCGGCGATGTGGAACTCCTCCTCGGTGCCGACGATGAGGTCGAAGAGGTGCAGCGTCGATTGCAGTTTGGCAGTGACGGCCTGGCTTTCGACGAAGCGGCTTTCGCCGTCGCCATGGCCGGCAACGCCCCAGAGATTTGGCCGGTAGTCGATGTCGAGCGCGGTGGCGAGGCCGTGCTGGCGGGCGAGGCGCAGCGCCTTTAGCACCGCCGCTTCGGTTTTGGGATTGCTCAGATGGGTGCCGGTGACGACCAGCGCGCGGGCCGAGGCGATATAGGCTTCGTCGATATCGTCTTCGCATAGCGCCATGTCGGCGCAGTTCTCGCGATAAAAGATCAGCGGGAACTGATCCTCGTCACGAATGCCAAGCAGCACCAGCGCGGTTAGCCGTTCGGGATCGGTGATGACGCCCTGCGTATCGACGCCTTCGCGGATCAGCTGTTCGCGGATGAAGCGGCCCATGTGTTCATCGCCGACGCGGGTGATGAGACCGGATTTCAGCCCGAGCCGCGCCGCGCCGCAGGCAATGTTGGTGGGTGAGCCGCCGATGTATTTTTCGAACGAGCCCATGTCCTCGAGCCTGCCACCCACCTGCGCGCCGTAGAGATCGACCGAGCTGCGCCCGATGGTGATGACATCGAGCGGACGGGTCTCAGACTGGCTGGGGGTTGCGGGCATCGGCGGCGCTCAACCGTAGAGCGCCGGGCGCGCCGGCAGGCTGATGGGGACGATGCTGCCCGGGGCCTCCTGCGCCGCCACGCAGGCATCGGCGGAGACTGCCGCCACATAGCCGTCCCAGGATGTCGGGCCGGCCGCGGTGCCGTTCGCCGCAGCCTTGATGAAATCGGCCAGTTCGACATCGTAGCTGTCGATGAAGCGGTCCTTCCAGTCGGTCAGCAGCGCCGTCTGCAGCCGCGCGTCCTTGCGCATGGCGATGGCCATGGGATCGGGGAGATTGGCGAGTCCCTCCTCGCCGACGATCTGGCATTGAATGTCGTAGCCGTAGCGGCAATTGACGAAGATCTCGACGTCGATGCGGACGCCGCCAGCCGTTTCGAGCAAGACCATCTGCGGGTCGCGCAGGCCCTCGTGGGCGTGCGGCGTGGCGCGGGGAAAGACGACCTGCGCGGAGACGTAGTCGTCTTCCAGCAGCCAGCGGAAGATATCCAGTTCGTGGATCAGCGTGTCGTGGATCGCCATCTGTGTGCTGTAGCTGAGGGCCACCGACTGGTTGCGATGCGCCGCATGCACCATCAGCGGACGACCGATCTCGGTGTCGACGACGCGCTTCAGCATGCGGTAGCCGGTATCGTAGCGACGCATGAAGCCGACCTGCACCAGGCGCTTGCCCGTCGCAGCTTCGGCATCGACGATTCGTTTGGCCGCATCGGCCGTCGTGGCCAGCGGCTTCTCGCAGAAACAGGGCTTGCCGGCGGCGATGGCCGCCAGCACATAGTCCTCGTGGGTAAAGCCGGAGGAGGTTACCAGCACGGCATCGACCGCATCGGACTGGATGAGCTCGGCGCCGGTTTCGAAGACCTGCGCATCCGGGGCGATCTCGGCCTTCACCGCCTCTGCTGCCGCGGCATTGACGTCGGTGAGCGCGGTGACCTGGGCACCGCTCAGCACCTGGTTGATGCGCCGTGCATGATCGCGACCGATGGCACCGGTGCCGATCACGCCAACTCGAATAGTCACGTCAGAAAGCCCTCCCAGGCGGTCGGTCTTCGTGCCGACGGGACGGACTATTCGTGGCGGGACCCGGCAGGGTCAACGATCAAGGCGTGGCAGCACCATCATTCGTGAGAGAATCTGACGCCAGAATGATAGACTTCTATCATTGCTGATCACAGCGACTCCGGTGTCCATATCTGAAATGGCAAGAAGCGCTGGCCGGGCGTATCGGCCATGCCGTTGTCCACGGCATGGATCATCAGGCCGGTCAGTTCGGCGCACAGCTCCCGCAGCGGCGTCGAGATGACGATGGATACGAAACCGTCCTGAAGCGCGCGCTGCGTTTCGGCGGTCAGCTCGTGCACCATGAGGCAGATCTGTCCGGGTTGACGGGTTTCCCGAAGCGCCGCAATCGCCCCCTCCATGCCGCCACCGGCGCAGTAGATGCCGACGAGATCGGGGGTCGATTCCAGCACTTCTAGCGTCGCCTCATAGGTGAGTTGACGCGACTCGAGATTGACCTGCGGGTTGAGAAGCTCGAACGCCGCACCATACTCGCGCAGTGAACTTCTAAAGCCGGTTTCGCGCAGTTCATGGCCGTGAAAGCGATGTCCACCGATGAAGATGCCGACCTTGCCTGGCTGGCGGCAAAGGCCCGCCATCAGCCAGCCTGCGGTTCTCCCCGCCTTCAGATTGTTCAGTCCGACATAGCTTTCGCGCACGCCTTGCGCAAAATCGGACAGCAGGGAGAAGACCGGAATACCCTGTGCCCGCAAGGCACTGACGGCAGCTGTCACCTGCTGGTTGTCGAGGCCGGTAGCGGCCACGGCGTCGACTTTGCCGGCAAAGGAATGCAGCAGTTCAGTCAGCTCGCTAGGCAGGGTCGTTTCGGCAAACACGACGCTGGCCTGGACGCGGTGACTGGTGGTCGCGG
Organism: Devosia sp.; assembly: GCF_048261455.1. Lineage (GTDB taxonomy): Bacteria > Pseudomonadota > Alphaproteobacteria > Rhizobiales > Devosiaceae > Devosia_A. The sequence goes on along the minus strand of NZ_JBLXGA010000025.1, from coordinate 12,248 downwards.
CCAGTTGCGCGCGCAAATTGTCGGCGAGCTCGCGGTAAAAATCGTGTCGCTGCTTTTGCAGTATTATGCCGAGTCGCAGTTGCGGCTGATGCGCCAGAACGCGCTGACCAATGGCGGTGGCGCCATGATAGCCGACCCGATTGGCCGCGTCCCGGACCTTCAGCGCCGTATCCTCGCGCACCCTGGCGCGGCCGTTCAGCACCCGGTCGACAGTGGCAACGCTGACCCCGGCTTCGCGGGCGAGATCGGTGATCGTGGGGCGGCGCATCGGGCTCTCCTTTGAGAGTTTCCTAGCATCGCCGATCAAGCGGTGACAGGTCTCTGTCATCTCATCGGCCGACAACAGCATGGACTTGACCGCAGCATCCCGCGGCGGCAGAGCTGGCGCATGACACAGAGCATTGCCACCATCGCATTGGTTGTCGCCGACTATGACGCGGCGATCGGGTTCTATCGTGATACGATGGGCTTCGAGCTCATCGCAGATACCGATCTGGGCGGCGGCAAGCGCTGGGTGCTTGTGGCGCCGCCCGGTGGTGGTGCGCGGCTGCTGCTGGCCAAGGCCGATGGCCCCGAGCAGCAGGCCAGGATCGGCGACCAGACCGGGGGACGCGTCGGGTTCTTCCTCGAGACGGACGATTTTGCCCGGGACCACGCGCGCTACAGCGCTGCCGGCGTCACCTTTGTGGAAGCGCCGCGACATGAGGCCTATGGGACGGTGGCGGTGTTCGAGGATCTTTACGGCAATCGCTGGGACCTGCTGCAGCCAAAGACCGGCGATTAGCAGCGCCTTGGCAAGCCGGGTCCACGGGTCTAGGCTTCAATTCCCACCTGATTGACACCAAAGCATATTGGAGACTGCCATGACGCAGCGCCGCCTCGGCCGCTCGGACCTGATGATCGATCCGCTGGTGCTCGGCACCAATGTTGTGGGTTGGACCGCAGATGAAGCCACCTCGTTCGCCGTCCTCGACGCCTTTGTGGACGAGGGCTTTACCGCAATCGATACGGCGGATGTCTATTCGCGCTGGATCGACGGCAATGACAGCGAGAGTGAGAAGATCATCGGGCGCTGGATGAAGGCGCGCGGCAATCGCGACAAGGTGCTGATTTTCACCAAGGTCGGCGGCGATATGGGACCGGGCGGCAAGGGGCTCGGCGCCAAGCATATCGAGGAGGCTGTGGAGGCGTCGCTGGCACGGCTGCAGACCGACTATATCGATCTCTACCAGAGCCACATCTTCGATGACGGCACGCCGCAGGCGGAGACGCTCGCCGCCTACGGCCGATTGGTGGAGGCCGGCAAGGTGCGGGTGATCGGCGCCTCGAACTTCGACGCCGGGCAACTGGGCGAGGCGCAGGGGATATCGGAATCCGAGGGGCTGCCGCGCTACGAGACGCTGCAGAACGAATACAACCTCTACACGCGCGAGAGATATGAAGGCGAGACGCAGGATTTCTGCGTCGAGAACGAAGTGTCGGGCATTCCGTATTTCGGGCTGGCGGCCGGCTTCCTGACCGGAAAATACCGGCTCGAAGAGCATGCCTCGAAAAGCCCGCGCGGCAAGGGCGTGGTCGACAAGTATCTCAACGACAAGGGCCGCAATATCCTCGCCGCGCTGGATGCCGTCGCCGCGCAGGCGGGCGCAGAACTCGGCGAGGTCGCATTGGCCTGGCTGGCGGCACAGCCGGGCATTGCCGCGCCGATCGCCTCGGCGACCTCCGTCGAGCAGGTGAAGAGCCTCGCCAAGGGCGTGCGTCTGAGCCTGAGCGACGACGACCTGAAGATGCTGACCGAAGCGGGCAAATAACCTCAGGCGGTATCGAGGGGGATCGGAATGGGCGGGGTGTTGCTGCGCTTCGGGCCGGCGGTGATCGCGCTGGTCTTCATCTTTATCAGCTATACCAGCTGGACCTATTCCGATCCGCCGACCTGGACGATTTTCCAGCCGCGCACCGAGACGGTGGTGGTGGATACCGAGGTGCGGCAGCAACGGGTCAACGGCAATACCCGGCACATCCCGGTCGTGGTGGTCAGGTGGCCGCCCGGCAGTGACGGCACGGCGGAGCTCGGGGCGCTCACGCCGGGCTTCTTCCACTATGGTATGGGGTCGGCTGAGGCCGTGGTGGGGCGGTATCCCGTGAATACAGTGGTTGATGTACGCGTGTGGCAGGACCAGCCCTATGCCTCCGATGCTGGCTGGTTCGGCCCTCTGCATGCCGGCGTCATCAGCCTGTTCACCGCAATGTTGTGCGGCATCGCCTGGGTGTTCTTCATCGCGATGGGCCCGGCGCGGCGGCGCTGAGGCAGCATGGGCCCGACCGCCACCCGGCGCTAGCTGGCCAGATAGCCACCGTCGATCGGCAGGACAGCGCCGGTGATGTAACCGGCGAGCGGTGAACACAGGAACAGGGCCGCCGGTGCCAGGTCCGCTGGCGTGCCCCATCGGCCGAGCGGCGTGCGGCCCATCAGCTCGGCATTCCGGGCCTCATTGGCGCGCGGCGCGGCGGTCATTGCGGTTTCGATCCAGCCCGGTGCCAGAGCGTTGACGCGAACGCCTTCTGAAGCGAAGGCGACAGCGAGCGACTTGGTAAGCCCGGCGACGGCGTGCTTGCTGGCCGCATAGGCCGGAGCGTGCGGGGCGCCGAAAAAGGAGAACATCGAGCCGATGTTGAGAATGGCGCCGCCCTTGAGATGCTCACGAAAAGCGTAGGCGGTGCGCATCGACCCGTTGAGATTGATGTCGATGACACTCTGGAAGCCGGTAGGGGTCAGCTCGGCAGCACGCAGGTTGACCCCGGCGCAGTTGACGAGGACGGCGACGGGGCCGACGGCGGCGGCATATTCGGCCACTGCGTCATCACTGCGGACATCAAGCTGGGTGTAGCGGAAGCGTGGCTCGACCGCCGTGGCGGCCTCGACTTCGGCCTGGGTGGCGCCGGTGGCATACACGGTCGCGCCGGCATCGGCGAAGGCCCTGCCGATGCCCTGCCCGATCCCCGAGGTCGCGCCGGTGATGACCACGGACTTGCCGGTGTAGAATTCAGTTGCCCAGGTCATTCGTGTTTTCTCCCTCGAGCCTGCTGGAGGCCCCCTCACCCGCCGCTACGCGGTGACCTGTCCCCCAAAGGGAGAGGTGCTGCCTGTTCGGCGATGGTGCTCTTCCGGTCAGCGCACGAACTGGTCGACATAGTCCGCACCGAGGCCGACGTCGATGTAGTGCTGGCGGCACATGTCGATCTTGGTGAAGACGTCCTCGAAGCCGATCTGCTCGTTGTTCTCGTCGAGATAGACCATGCAGCCGGAGATGTTGAAGAAGGTGATCATCTCCTCGCAATCCTCCGGCACCGTCAGTGTATGGATTTCGCCCGGCGGCTCGAAGACATAAGAGCCGGTCTCGGCGACCCAGTCGTGCTCGAGATAGTGCCATCGGCCCTTGATAACATAGCCGTGGACCGGCTGGGGATGGAGGTGCTTCGACAGGATGCCGGCACGGCGGACGCGCAGCAGGTTGCACCACTGGCCCTGCAAGGTGTTGAGCATCATGGGCCGAAACCACACGCCCTCGGCCTGGGGTACCCAGATCCGCTCATCCTCGGGCATGGCGGGAATGGCGATTTCCTTCGGCGCCAGGGGATGGGCCGAGCCATCTAGAACCTTGTACATCAGATCCCGTGTCCTCCTACGGGGGTGGTGATGATGTGATCGCCGAATCCGGCAATCAGCGGCATCGCCTGTTTGATGGTCTCGGAGACAGCCGGGATTTTCAGCGACCCCTTGTGGCTTTCTTCCGAGTCCCAGACTTCCGTGATCCAGAGCTTGTCCGGATCCGCAGTGTCCCGTGCCACGACATAGCTCAGGCAGCCGGGCATTTCTCTCACCGATCCGGTCATCAGCGCGATCAACTCATCTGCCTTGCCCGGATGCGCGGTGAAGCTGCCAATCAATCCGTACATGTTTTCTTCCTACCAGTGGAAATCATCGACGTTCTCGCGGGCGCCCAGCAGGAAGGCATCGCCCATCAGACGCAGCGGCGAGCCATCCATTTCGGATTTGCCCTTCTTGAGCAGGCTGGCGAAGCGCTCGTAGATCGCTTCGTACTCTTCCGACGGGTTGGCGACCGTTTCGGTGCCATCGACCGCCAGCACGGTGCCACCCTTTTCGAGCTTGAGCTGGGTGCCCTTGCGGGTTTCGATGGCAATGGTCCAGATCTCTCCGGATTCCTCCAGCCAGTTGAAGCCGGCCGTCATTTTCGGCTGGTGGTTCTCGCCCGATTTGAACGTGATATCGACATCGATCGGGGTCTGCCGGTTGCCGGGGAAGCGCAGCACGGCGCTTTCGACGAAGACAGGGAATGGCATGATCTTGGTGTAGATCGACAGCGCGTTGATGCCGGGATCGCAGACGCCGAAGCCGCCCGGCTCCCAGACCCAGTCCTGCCCCGGATGCCATTTGCGGACGCTCTCGCGCCAGTCGATGCGAACCGACGCCACGCCCTCGTCCTTGAGGATCAGCTTGGCCGCGTCCACGGCGGCATTGTAACGCGAATGCCAGGTCTGAAAGAGCACGCGGCCCTTCTTTTCCCCATAGGCGACCAGATCCTCGAATTCGGTGATGGTGGGCGTCGGCGGCTTTTCCAGCAGCACGTCCTTGCCGGCGGCGACGGCCTCGCGGACGAACGCGTGGCGTACGCCAGGCGGGGTACAGATGGCGACGAGTTCGACCTCGCGCATCTTCTCGTACAGCTCAGCCGGGGTCTTGAAGACCGGAACATCGCCATGACCCAAGCCACGGGTGGACACGCAGGCCGCGAGCTCGAAATCGGGACTTTTGTCGATCACCGGCAGGTGCTGATCCTGCGAGATCTTACCAATACCGATAACGGCGATCTTTTTCTTCTTGGCCATGCGCTGCCCTCCTGCGGCGGCTCACTTAAGGGCAAGGCTGCAGTGAATGGAAGCAGGCTTGCCGGAGATTTTTGGTTGTCTAGCGAATGATGATCGCTCGGAAGTCGTTGACGTTTGTGCCGGTCGGGCCGGTCACCACCAGCCCACCGATCGCCTTGAAGGCGTTGTAGGCATCATTGTTGGCAAGCGCGACCCGCGGGTCGATGCCGGCAGCGCGCATGCGGGTGGCGCTGCTGCCATCGGCAATGGCGCCGGCATCGCCTGCCCCATCGATCCCGTCGGTATCGGCGGCCAGCGCGGTAATGCCCTCGGTCCCCTCGATGGCCATGGCGAAGGCGAGCAGGAACTCGACATTGCGGCCCCCGCGGCCGTCGCCCCGAATGGTGACGGTGGTTTCGCCGCCCGACAGCACCAGCGCGGGCATGGCAAAGGGGCGGTTGCGGGCTTTTATCTCGCGGGCGATCGCGGCATGAACGGCGCCAACGTCGCGCGCCTCACCCTCGATTGCATCCGACAGAATATGGGCATTCAGCCCAGCCTTCTGCCCCTCTTCGGCAGCCGCATCGAGCGACAGGGCCGCTGACGCAATGATGCGATGGGTGTTGCGAGCAAGGCGCGGATCGTTGGGCAGCGGCGAGGGATTGTCTTCTGACGCGAGCACGGCGCTGGCCGGGGCTGGCAGCTCGAGACGATAGTGCGCTACGAGCTGACGCGCTTCGCTGCGACCGGCGCTCATGGGCACTGTTGGGCCCGAAGCGACAAGCGCCGGATCATCGCCCGGCACGTCGGAGACGATGAGCGTGGCGACGCGGGCCGGCGCGGCCTGAGCCGCGAGGCGGCCACCCTTGATGGCACTGAGTTCGTTGCGGATGATGTTCATGGCCGAAATCGGCGCGCCGGAGGCCAGCAGCTGTTCGTTGACCGCCTGTTCGTCCTCGAAGCTCAAGCCGGGTGCCGGCTGCGGCAGGAGGGCCGACCCGCCGCCGGAGATCAACGCGACAACGAGATCATCGGGCGAGAGGCCGGAGAGTTTTTCGAGCATGCGGCGGGCGGCAAGAAAGCCCGCCATATCGGGCACAGGATGGGCCGCTTCGACGATCTCGATGCGCTCGCACTGGGCGCCATAGCCATAGCGGGTGACGACCAGGGAATCATCGATCGGTGCGTCCCAGGCCGTCTCGAAGGCCTGTGCCATCTGGGCCGACGCCTTGCCGGCGCCGACGACGATCGTGCGGCCGGACGGACGTTCGGGCAGATTTGCGGCGATGGCGTGGGTCGGCAGGGCCGCATCCACCGCGCGGTGAAACAGCCGTTCGAGAAGGTCGCGATCCATGACGTGGTGTGTGTTCCGGTTGGACCTGCATCATGGAATCGCTGCGCGGGCGCCGCAAGCCAGCCACGGGCATTTCCGACCATTGCCAGCAAGGTGAACGCTTTCTGAACAAACTGGCCAGCGTGCGTTCAACCCGGGCCGGGCAAAATGGGAAACCATCTCCGCGCTCGCCTGTTGGTGTGTCGAGCGCTTGCCGGCAGCGCGACCGAGGACCTGAGCATGACCCATTTGCCACTCGTCAGACATGCCAGCCTCGCGGTGTTGACCGCGGTGCTGGGGCTGGCCAGTGCGGCACCCAGCCAAGGACAGGTCAATCTGCAGCTCGTCAGTCCGGATGGCGCGGGACCGCGCATTACCGATCGGGTTTCGGCGCCGAAACGATCGCAATCGAGCAAGCGCTCGCGCGACAACGACGACGGCCCCGGCATTCAAACGCGCTATTTCGGTACGCGATATGACCTGACCTGTACGCCGGCGGGATCGGCGGGCGACCTGGTGATTACCAACGACGGACTCGACACCGTCCCTTCCGGCACCCGGATTCGCTGGCAGGTCGCGGACACCGGCCAGCGGGGCTATTTCGCGCTGATCGGTGACCTCAAGCCGATGGAAAGCCTCTTGGCCGACGATATCCTGTCGGAGCCGGTCGACGGCTCCGAGAGCTGTTCGGCGCGCAGCCTCTAGCGCTGGCCGTCTGGACTGAGCGAGAAAAAACTGACATCGAACGCCGATATCTGCCCCCTGACGATCAAGGCTGTTTTTGCGCATGACTGAACGCTTCGCCATCTACTACGCGCCCGCCGTGGACGACCCGCTGTGGCAGCATGCCAATAGCTGGCTGGGGCGTGATCCTTCCAACGCTGGTCCCGTCGGCACCGTGGACGGAATCAGTCGCGAGCGGCTCGACAGCCTCACAGAATCCGCAAGGCGCTATGGGTTTCATGCAACGCTGCGCGCACCGATGCGCCTCAGCGACGGCCAGAGCCGCGAGGACCTGGAAGCGGCGCTGGCCGCGTTTGCGGCGCGCCGCAAGCCAGAGGCGATCGGCATGCTCGAGGTCGCCTCGCTTGATGGCTTCATTGCCCTGGTGCCGCAGCCCCAGCAGGTGCCGCTGACGGTGTTGGCGGCCGATCTGGTGGAAAGCCTCGAGCCGTTCCGCGCGCCGATGAGCGTCGAGGACAAGATCCGGCGCACCGCCGGCGGACGCCTGACGGCGCGACAGCTCGAGCTGCTCGAGCGCTTCGGCTATCCCTATGTGCTGGAGCAGTTCCAGTTTCACATGACCCTCACCGACCGGCTGGTGCCGGAAGACGAGCCGGAAATGATTCAGCTGGCGCGCCATGTCTTTTCGGGCGAGATGGGCACGCCGCGAATGCTGGACCGCATTGCCCTCTATCATGAGGCCGAGCCCGGCGCGCCCTTCATGCGGGTCGCAGATTTCGAGTTGACCGGCACGCCGACATGACAGAACTCGCCCTCGGCAATGCGCGCATCGTTCTCGCCGATGAAGTGATCACCGGCAGCGTGCTGGTGCGGGACGGTGTAATTGCCGACATATCCGAAGGCGCCGCAGCCATTGCCGAGGATGTCGAGGGCGACTTTATCATTCCCGGTCTGGTGGAGCTGCATACCGACCACTTCGAGAACCACTACCACCCGCGCCCGGGCGTGGTGTGGAACGCGATGGCCGCGCTGCAGAGCCATGACGCCCAGATTGCCGGCGCGGGTATCACCACGGTGTTCGACGCCGTGCGCATCGGCTCGGCGCCGGGCGACGGCGACCTGACCGATGACGTGAATGCGATGATCTCGGCGGTTTCGGCGGCAGACGCGGCAGGACGCCTGCGGGCCGAACACCGCATTCACCTGCGCTGTGAGTTGCCGACCGAGGACGTGGTGGCGCATTTTGAGGCACATTTCGCCAATCCGCTGGTCGGACTGGCGTCATTGATGGACCATACGCCCGGGCAGCGGCAGTTCACCACACTGAGCCACTACTGCGCCTTCTACCAGACGCGTCTGAAGCTCAACGACGCGGAGATGGCGCAGTTCATTGCCGACCGTCAGGCCGAGCACGATCGCTACGCAGACGCCAACCGCGCGGCAATTCTCGCATTGGGACAGCAGATCGGACTGGCGTTTGCCAGCCACGACGATGCGACAGCGGCACATGTCGATGAAGCCGTGCTTGGCGGCATGGCGATTGCGGAATTTCCGACCACACTGGCCGCGGCAAGAGCGTCGCACGCTGCCGGGATGGCGGTGTTGATGGGCGGTCCCAACGTCGTGCGCGGCGGCTCGCACACTGGCAATGTCTCGGCAGTGGAGCTGGCAGATGCTGGCGTGCTGGACGTGCTGAGTTCGGACTATGTGCCATTCTCGCTGATGCAGGCAGCGTTTCTGCTACCGGAACTTGCGTCGTCGATCCTGTTGCCCGAAGCGGTTGCGATGGTGACACGCCATCCCGCCCATGCCGCCAAGCTCGATGACCGCGGCGAGATCGCGATCGGCAAGCGCGCCGACCTTGTACGGGTACGGCGAACCGACCCAGTGCCGGTGGTGCGCGGCGTGTGGCGGCAGGGGCAGCGGGTCAGCTGATGGCGGACGGGGCTCTGGTGCTGGTTGTCGGCCCGTCCGGAGCGGGCAAGGATACCCTGATCGGGGCGGCGGTGCGGAGGATCGGTCCGGACCCACGCTTCTGCTTTCCTCGGCGGACGGTCACCCGCGAGGCGGTCGCCGAACTCGAAGACCACGAGAGCGTCAGCCCGCAGCGTTTTGTCGAGGAAAAATTGGCCGGTGCCTATGCCCTCGACTGGGAGGCGCATGGGTTGAGCTATGGCATCCCGGCCAGCATCACCCAGCACATGCGGGCCGGAAAGACCGTCATTGTAAACTGCTCGCGCCGGATCGTCGCCGATGCCATGGCGCGATTTCCCCACTGCCATGTGCTGGTGGTGAATGCGCGCCCGGAGGTGCGGGCGGAACGCCTGGCCGCCAGGGGCCGCGAAAGCTCCGACGAGATTGCGCGGCGTCTCGCGCGCGAAGGTGCGGCAGTCCCCGAGGATGTTCCCGCCAGAGTGATCGACAATTCCGATGCTTTGGAAGAGGGGATTGCGCGCTTTGTCAGTGCACTCGAAGCGATCGCCGACGGCGCCGGCGGGCTATCCGCGCGTTGACGAAAGCGTGAACCTTTTTGTCGGTGGACCGTTTAGGCTGAAGCGTCACTAAACAAGGCCCGGCAATGTCTCGAAATTCACTGTATCTGATCATCGCTGCTTTGGTGGTCGTCATCGTCGTCGCGGGCATCTATGTCGCGACGCAACAGGCGCAGGAACCGAAGCTCGAAATTCGCGTCGACGAGAACGGACTTTCGGTGGATGGCAATGGCTGACAACAGGATAGATACGGTTGAAAAAGTGCTGTCGGACGCTATTGCACTTCAGGCCGCGGACAGCCCTGAAAACCTCGATCTAAGGGTCATAGCGACCGAGATCGTCGCAGCTTTGGGCCGTCCGGTCGCGGCAAACCCGATTGACCCCGAAGGCGACGGATTGGAGTCTGACGAAATCAACGCCGCTAATGATCTTTAGTCTTTGAAATGGCCAGGGCCGCCCGTTGCGGGGGCGGCCCTGTAAGGGTGATTAATCGTGCTGCGACGCTCAGAGAGTGGCGACGCAGACGCTGCCCACACCGGCCTGCTTGGTGCCAAGCTTGGCGGCGGCGGCGGCGGACAGATCGATGATACGGCCCTTATGGAACGGACCGCGGTCATTGATCGTTACCTTGATGGACTTACCGGTACGCTGATCAGTGACCTTCACGACAGTGCCGAAGGGAAGGGTCTTGTGGGCTGCGGTCATCGCGTTCTGATTGAAACGCTGCCCAGAAGCCGTCTTCTTGCCGTTGAAACCGGGGCCGTACCACGACGCGCCACCACATTGAGCGGCCATCGCAGACGTCGAGACCGGGATACAAAGGGCGGCCAGCATGGCGGCGGCCACTACGATTTTCTTACTCAACCTTGCATTACTCACGCTTGATTACGACGAGCGGCAAAAGGCCTGTCGTTGTGGCGAGAATATGAACCGAAAATGAATCACGCCCCCGCCTCATGCGAGTGTTGCCCAGAAGTCGCAGCATTTTTGGGCAAGACGTTGTTGTTTTTACTTCGGATTCAGCGCCTTAGCAAAACTTATCCTGATTCCAATTAATTTCGACCCTGCGGCAGCCTGGCGCAGGGGGAAAAGGCGTTGCGAAGCATAAACCATGCGCGCAACTGCCTTGCCGAGGGCAAGGATTGGAAAAGAATGCCTCCGCTACGGTGAGCGTCGACTATGACGTGGGGGCGTAATGAACAAGATCTACTCGACAATGCTGTCGGGCGCGGGGGCGCACAAAACAGCAGCAGCCGGCAAAGTGTCGCCGGTTCGCAATCTGCTTTCCGAACCATTCAAGCTCGTCGTTGCGGCCATCGCGCTCATGGTGCTGATGACTGTGACGGTTGTCGCCGCGCTGATGATGGCGGCCGGTAGTGTGGATGCGGGCGCGCTGGAGGCCGAACAGCAGCGTGCCCTTGCGGCGCTGAATGGGCGAATTGCCGCGGGAGAGCCGCTGGATCGTGCGATGGCCCGGCGGTTCGACACAGAAATCGGGCTCAAAGGTGCACATTTCGTGCGGTTTGGTCCGGTACCCCAGGGCGAAGCTCACGTTGCGGTGCCGGGTGGCGGCGGTCTGGCGCTCGCCTGGACACCAGCACGGCCCGGCTCCGCGGCATTCGCCGCCGTTGCCCCCATTCGGATTGCCATCGCCGTCTGCTTTTTCAGTCTCATTGCGTTCACGCTGGTGCGTTTGTTCCGGACAGCACGGGAACTCGAGCGCCAACGCAGCGCGGCTGCCGATCTTGCGGGACGGGACCCTCTGACAGGGCTCGGCAACCGCATGACATTCGACACCACGCTTGCCGCGCTCAGCGAGGCGAAAGAGAGCTTCGGCCTGCTCTATATCGACCTCGACGGCTTCAAGGCGGTCAATGACCGGTTGGGCCATGGCGCGGGCGACAAGATGCTGTGCACGGTGGGCGCCCGATTACGGGCACTGGCGGGCGAGGGCGACGCGGTCACGCGGGTCGGCGGTGACGAGTTTGCGATGATCCGGCGTGGGGTTGCCGATCAGGAAACCCTCTACGAGGTCGCAAAGGACATCCAGATCGCGCTAAGCGCACCGGTGACGGTCAAGGGGACACCAGTGTGCATTGGTGCCAGCATCGGCATCGCCATGATGACCGAGGCCTGCGCCACACCAGATCTCGTGGCCTCCGCAGACGAGGCACTCTACCGCGCCAAGGCCATGCCAGAGGGCCGGATCGCCTTTGCGACAAACGCCAGACCCAAGCTGGTCGTGGTCAGCACGGCTTAGGCATTAATACTCAGAAAGAGCCGGCGACAATACCGTTTCGCCTCCGGCTGCTAGCCCACCGCTCTGCCGGGACCCAGGCGCGTCAATCTTTGCCCGGTAACACGCCGTGCATAAACAGGTTTTCCAAAAAGCGGGCGGCGTCTTCGAAGCGTCCGTCGCCGCCGCGGTCGCGGCCGAGGACGGCGCGGACCTGAACGTCGAAATCGGCGTAGTGCTGCGTGGTCGCCCAGATGGAAAAGATCAGGTGGTAGGGATCAGTCTGAACGATCTTGCCGGCTCGCATCCAGGCTTCCAGCACCTTGGCCTTTTCGTCGACCAGTTGCTTGAGATCGGTCTCGAGCACGTCGATGACACGTGGAGCGCCCTGCAGCATCTCGTTGGCAAAGAGGCGGCTCTGGCGCGGAAAGTCGCGGCTCATCTCGAGCTTGCGACGGATATAGGAGCGGATCTCCGGAACCGGGTCGCCGTCTGAATCGATCTCGCGCAGCGGGGTGAGCCAGATGTCCAGCATCTCGGTCATCAGGCGCTTGTAGATCTCTTCCTTGCGCGGAAAGTAATAGAGCAGATTGGGCTTGGACATCCCCGCTGCCTC
>NZ_JBLXGA010000024.1:0-31707 GCF_048261455.1 Devosia sp. | reverse complement strand
TATTCTTCAAGCTGGGCGACATATGCGTCGGCGTGTGCGCCCGTCATGGCAAAGCCGGGCACGCTGCCATCAGCTTTGGCGATATAGCCGTCGAGCGTCGTGGCGATGTGATAGATCAATGGTTGCACGCAATGTCCTTCTCGCCCCGAACAGTGTCGGAGCGCTTCTCTTGCGGCACATGTCGGAACAGATCGCGCGATGACCCCTCGATAAGGGATCGACGTGGTCGCGCGCCCGCTCAGCAAGTGGCCGCTGGTTTTTGTAGGGTGTGGTCCAGATCCCGGCCGAGAGAACGCATCGGGCGGTTTCAGATGCCAACGCAGAGGGCTGTCGAACGAGAGCTGTCGAGCTGGGTCAGGATCGCGACGCGCATCACGTCCAATGACGTCGTCATCGGAACAAGCGCGTGGCCTTCGTCCAAACCCGTGCGATCACTCACGGATTGTAAGACGAACCTCTGGCGTTTCTGGCAGCTGTCTAGATCATCTGAGTGCGCAGGGCCTCCGGGCGGTCCGCTTGTCTAGTAATTGCTCAGCCTGCCGTCAATATCCCACCGTACAGTGCCGCCCGATCCGGGCGTCCCAACAACTTGTCCGTGCCATCCCGCCATGCGAGTATTTTCGCGACAGGGAGCGGACGAAATGGACATCACCAGTGAAGCCGACTTCGACATCACGCCCGCTGAACTCTGGGCCTGGCTGACCGAATTCGAGAGGTTCAAGCTGTGGAACGACAACATCGTCAGCGACGAGCCCGTGTCTGACGGTCCTGTCGGTCCCGGTTACGTCTCCGACATGACCATGCGCGATGGCGGCAAGGTGAATGTCTATCGCAGCGAACTCATCGACTATGACGTCAACGAGCGCCTCACCATGGTGTTGTCGGGTGGCAATCTCGGCGAAACGCCGATGACGATTTCATACCGCATCACCCCGACGGCCACCGGCAGCCATCTCGTCTATCGCACCCATTGGCAGCCGAGGGGCCTGCTGATGACACTCATGGCGCCGCTCATCGCCATCATGTCGCGGCGCAATGTCCGCGCCCAGCATGACGCCCTGCGCAAAGCCATCGCCGCTGGCTAGCTCAGCCCGCCCGCACCAGTTCCGGCTGCACCAGCGCGCCCTTGTGCCCGATGACGATCCCCGCCACCCGATGCGCTTCCTTCACCGCCGCCACCGGGTCGGCTCCGCGCGCCCGTGCGCTCAGGTAGCCGCCGTTGAACGAGTCGCCCGCGCCGGTCGCGTCCACAACCTTTTCGGCCTCTGTGGCTGCAACATATTCGCGCACCCCGTCGCGCGTCGCGATGAAGGCCGGTTCGCTGCCATTCTTCACCACCACCTCGCTGGCGCCGATCTCCAGATAGCGCTCTGCCGTCGCCTCGGGGCTCGCATCGCCGAATACCGGCGCCTCGTCCGGGTGCGTCGGGAGTACGATATCGGCCACAGTCGCCGCCACCGTCAGGGTCGAGGCCATCACCGCCTCGGAGGTCCATAGCGCCGGTCGAAGGTTCGTGTCGAACACCACCTGCGCGCCCGCGTCCCGCGCCTTGACGATCGCCTTCAGCAGCCGGCCGCGCGCCCGCGGCGACAGGATCGCCATCGAAATTCCGGAAAAATACACCGTCTCGGCGCCCATCAATCCGGCTGCAAGTGCTTCAAAATCCTCGGCAATCAGCTTTGCCGCCGATTGTCCGCGCCAATAGGTGAAGTGCCGGTCGCCCTTGTCCTGATGGATCATGTAGAGGCCCGGCCGTCGCCCGGCGATGGTCTGGATATGCGCGGTGCCGATCCCGGCCGCGCTCAGGAACTCATGCATCTGGCTCGAATAGATATCGTCGCCCAGTGCCGTCACATAGTCGACCTCCCAGCCCTCCGGCAGCAGCGCCCGCGCATACCAGGCGGTGTTCAGTGTGTCCCCCGCAAAGCCCATGCCATAGGTGCGGTTCTCGCCCCCCGACATTTCGATCATGCACTCGCCCACGCTCGCAAAACGCTTGGTCACGCTCAATTCTCCCTCGACCTCGGCAACGCTTATGCCGATCTTGCCGGTGACTGGCAACCGAGCCGGGTTCTCGTTGGCCTGCATCTCGGCTAAGGAGGCGCGCATATTGCCCACGCCACTCAGGGCCGCCTGCCAACAGATTGGGGAGTCTGTATATGCCGCGTTTGTCTCTTGCCGAGATCCAGTCAGATGCCGTTCATCGCGATGGCGTTTCTGTGATGGAATACGACCGTTCCGGTGTCACGCCGGGCATTGTCCATCTGGGGATCGGCGCCTTTCACCGCGCGCATATGGCCGTCTATGTCGATAGCCTGCTGAAGGACGCCCCCGACTGGGGCATAATCGGCGCCTCGTTGCGCCGCCCCGATACGCGCGATGCGCTCGCCCCGCAGGATTTCCTCTATACCGTTGCCATCCGCGACGCCGAGGGCACCCGCTGCCGCATCATCGGTTCTGTCCTCGATGTGCTCGATGCCTCGTCCGATCGCAGCGAACTCATTGAAACCATGGCGGATCCGAAAATCCGCATCGTCTCGCTCACCGTGACCGAAAAGGGCTATTGCCACGATCCGGCGACCGGCGAACTCGACGAAGACCATCCCGATATCGTCCACGATCTCGCCCATCCCGACGACCCCATCAGCGCGCCCGGCATCATTCTCGCCGCCCTCGCCAGGCGCCAGGCGGCCGAACTTGTCCCCTTCACCGTAATGAGCTGCGATAATCTGCCGGCAAATGGCGAAACGGCACGGCGCATCGTGCGGCGGCTGGCGGAACTGCGGGGCGATACGAAGCTGACGAAATACGTTCACTCCGTAAGTTTCCCCTCCACGATGATCGATCGCATCGTGCCGGCGACCACCGATGAGGACCGCGCTCTGGTCACCGAACAGACCGGGCTCGACGACGCCTGGCCGATCATGACCGAGCCCTTTACCCAATGGGTGATCGAGGATGATTTCCCCGCCGGCCGGCCGCCCTTCGAAACCGTCGGCGCGCAACTGGTGGACGATGTCGAGCCCTTCGAGCTGATGAAGCTGCGCATGCTCAACGGCAGCCACTCGACCATGGCCTATGTCGGCTATCTGTCGGGCTACCAGTATGTGTCCGAGGCCATTTCCGATGCGGCCATTCACCGGCTGATCCGCAATCTGATGACCGAAGAGGCCATGCCGACCCTGCCCATGGGCGCCGATGTCCTCGCACCCTATCGCGACGAACTGCTGGCCCGCTTTGCCAACCCAGCTCTGCAGCATCGCACCTGGCAGATCGCCATGGATGGCAGCCAGAAGCTGCCGCAGCGCCTGCTGGGAACCGCACGGGCGCGATTGGAAAAAGATCAATCAATTGAAAGGCTTGCGCTCGGCGTTGCCGCCTGGATGCGCTATGTCACGGGCCGCGACGAAAAGGGTGAGGCGATCGACGTCAAGGACCCGATGGCTTCCCGCCTGCGCGAGATTGCCGACGCCGCCGGTGGCGATCCCGAGCGTCTCGCAACTGGCCTGATGGCGCTGCCCGAGATTTTCGGCGCCGATCTGCCGGAAAACCCGGCCTTCACTGGCCCGGTCATTCTCGCGCTCAAGTCGCTCTACGCCACCGGTGCCAGCGTCACCGCCACCGCCGTCGGCTGATAGGGCTGGGCGCCGGCTTCTCCGTCGTCATCCCCGGGCAAAGACCCGGGGATCGATCTTCAGGGCCTTGGCAGCCTAGTGCTTGGTGTCAGCTGCCGGCTCGTCGTCGCCAAACTCGCGCGGGTGGAAGTGATATTCCGCCGAGCAGAATTCGCACACCACCTCGATCTTGCCGTCGACCGTCATTTCCGCCCGTTCTTCGGCGGTGAAGTTGTCACGCAGCATGGCGTCGATCCGCTCTGCCGAGCACGAGCAGCGCTCGACCAGCTCGATCGGATCGAAAATCCTCACGCCCGTCTCGTGGAACAGCCGGTACAGCAGCCGTTCCGCCGACAGGTCGGGGTCGGCCAGCTCGTCATCGGCCACGGTCGAAAACAGCGACCGCGTCGTCGTCCACTTGTCGTCTTCGACGAAATCGGGATCGGCGGTTTCCGGGTTGTCGAAATTGCCGTCGCCCGGCAGGTCCGGCATCATCGACTGGCCATGCGCGGGCAGGAACTGCACCAGCGAACCGCCAGCCCGCCAATGCGCCCGGCTGTCGCCCTTTTTCGAAAACTGCGCCACGGCGAGCCGCACCAGCGTCGGAATTTGCTCCGACTGCTGGAAATAGCCATGCGCCACGTCTTCCAGCGTGCCGCCCTCCAGCGCCACGATGCCCTGGTAGCGCTCCATATGCGCCCCCTGGTCGACCGTCATCGCCAGATGGCCGTTGCCCAGCAGCTTGCCGGATTGGGCCTGGCCCGCATCCACGAGCTTCTGCACAGCATCGGCGTCGAACCGCGCATAGCCGCGCAGCCCGTCCGGCGCGTCGAAATCGACGACCATCAGGTTCACCGGCCCATCGGTCTGGGTCTGCATGATGAACTTGCCGGCAAACTTCAGCGACGAGCCCATCAGTGCAGCGAGCACGACGGCTTCGCCCAACAGGCGTGCCACCGGTTCGGGATAATTGTGTCGGGTCAGGATGGCGTCGAGTGCATCGCCGAGCCGGACGATCCGCCCCCGCGCATCCAGAGTATCGAGGGTGAACGGCACCACCACGTCGTCGCCGCTTTCGGGGCGGTCGAGACCAAGTGTGCTCAGCTGCGTTTCTGCCATCAGATGTTTCCGACCCCCAAGCTCCAGCAGAGGATCGCCTTTTGTGCGTGAAGACGGTTTTCGGCTTCGTCGAAGACCACCGACTGCGGGCCATCGATGACCTCGTCGGTAACCTCGTCGCCGCGGTGCGCGGGCAGGCAATGCATGAAGAGCGCATCCTTGTCCGCCAAGCCCATCAAGCTGGTGTTCACCTGGTAGGGTTTCAAGGCCCGGCGCCGCTCAGCCGCGTCCGCATCGCCCATCGACACCCAGGTGTCGGTGATCACCAGATCGGCATCCTTCACCGCTTCCTCGGGGTCCTCGATCAGCCGCACCGAACTGCCCGCCCGGCGAATATCGGTCAAAAGGTCCTTTTCCGGCGCATATTCTTCGGGCACGGCAATCGTTAGCTCCGCGCCGAACAGCACGGCGGCGTTTACCCATGAGGCCAGCACATTGTTGCTGTCGCCGACCCAGGCCACCTTGGCGTTCTTGATGTTGCCGCGGTGCTCTTCATAGGTCAGCACATCGGCCATCACCTGGCATGGGTGTGCCCGGCGGGTCAGCCCGTTGATCACTGGCACCGTCGCCGATTCCGCCAGTTCCAGCAGGTCCGCATGGGTCAGAATGCGGATCATGATCGCATCGACATAGCGGCTCATCACCTTGGCGGTGTCGCTCAGCGTTTCCTCGCGGCTCAGCTGCATTTCGGCGCCGCTCAGAAACAGCGTCTCGCCGCCCAGCTGCCGCATGCCGACGTCAAAGCTGACGCGGGTCCGGGTCGACTGGCGCTCGAAGATCATCGCCAGCACCTTGTCCTTCAGCAGCAGCGGGCGCTCGCCTTTGGCGATGCCGGCCTTCAACTCGCTGGCAAGGTTCAGCATGCCCCGCAGGGTGTCAGCTTCGAAGTCGTCGAGATTGATGAAATGCCGTGGGGCGGTCATGAGGACTCCTGTTCTGCGCGCCGTCAGTCCTGGCGCACGGCGGAAATAGGGAATTCAGGCTGTGGCTGTCTCGCGGTCGATCGCCTCGAACGCGGCCGCCAGTGTCTCGGCAGCCTCAGCGATCTCGGCTTCGGTGACGATCAGCGGCGGCAACAGGCGCAGCACGTTCTCGCCCGCGCCCTGGGCCAGCATGTGATGGTCGTCGCGCAACCGAGCCACGAAATCGCGCACCGGCGGGGTGATCTTTATACCGGCCAGCAGGCCCTTGCCGCGCACATCCAGCACATATTGCGGAAACCGCTGCTGCAGCTGCTGCATGTGCCAGGCGAGCTTGTTGCCCATCTCCTCAACATGCGCGAAGAAGCCGGGCTCCAGCATCACGTCGAGCACCGCATTGCCCATGGCACAGGCCAGCGGGTTGCCGCCGTAGGTCGAGCCATGCGTGCCCGGCACCATGGATTTCGCCGCTTCGCCCTTGGCGAGGCAGGCGCCGAGCGGAAAGCCGCCGCCGATACCCTTGGCCACGGCCATGATATCGGGCTCGATCTCGGCATAGTCATAGGCAAAGAAGCGCCCCGAGCGGCCATAGCCGCACTGCACTTCGTCCAGCACCAGCAGCAGGCCATGCGTGTCGCACAGTGCCCGCAACCCGCGCATGAACTCGACCGACATGGCGGTCACCCCGCCTTCGCCCTGCACCGGCTCGATCAGGATGGCGCAGGTCTTGTCGTCGATCAGCGCTTCGACCGCAGCGAGGTCGCCAGGCGCGGTGTGCTTGAACCCGGCCAGCGGCGTGCCGAACCCTTCGAGATAGCTCGGGTTGCCGCCCGCGGCGATCGCACCCATCGTGCGGCCATGAAAGGCGCCGGTGAACGCAATGATGTCGCTGCGCTCAGTCTCGCCCTTGGCCCAATAGTGGTGCCGCGCGGTCTTGATCGCGCATTCCACCGCCTCGGTGCCGGAGTTGGTGAAGAACACCGCATCGGCGAACGTATTGTCCACCAGCCGCTGGGCCAGCTTTTCCTGCTCGGGAATGGTGAAGACGTTCGAGGTGTGCCACACCTTGCACGCAGCCGCCTGCAGGCTTTCCACCATATGCGGGTGGGCATGGCCCAGTGCATTCACCGCAATGCCCGAGTGGAAATCGAGATATCGGGTGCCATGCTGGTCGAACAGTCGCACGCCTTCTCCCCGCTCGAAGGCAAGGTCGGACCGGGCATACGTGCCGTACAGCGCAGACATGTCGATATCCCTTTCATGGGTTCTTTTGGCAGGCGGGATGGAGGTGTTGCAAAACCCCCACAAAAACCAAAAACGCGCTGCGGAAGCGGCGCGTTGCAGGCTTTTCCATATGCCTTTCCGCCCGTTGCAAGTCAACGGAGAGCCGCCAAGTGACTGAATTGACTCAGGGTTCACACGCCGCCTGAAACCCGCCGCATTTTCCCCGTGTAAAACCGGCCGGTCACTTGATCCCGATTTCCTCGCCCGTGTAGTATCAAGGCGTTAGGACACGATATCTCGTGTGGCGGACCTATAAGACCTACGATGCGTAGTGTGTCGTGCCGTTGCGGACCCCGCAATGGCATAGGGTACGAGTCCGCCCAAAATCCTGAACTACTAGGAGCTGACTATCTATGGGCTGGACTGAGGAACGCGTCGAGCTGCTCAAGAAACTGTGGCTCGAAGGGCTCAGCGCTAGCCAGATTGCGGGCGTGCTTGGCGAAGGAGTCACGCGCAACGCCGTAATCGGCAAGGTGCATCGCTTGAAGCTGAGTGGCCGGGCCAAGCCCGCCAGTTCGGCGCCCCGTGTGCGCACGACGCCGCGGCAGGCGCCCCGTCGTCCCAGCACGCCGAGCGCGTCGCCGGCCGCACGCGGCACGAGCAGTGGTGCGGCAAGCGCCGGCATGGGCGCCACCATGATGAAGTCGCGCCCCATGGGCGGCGGCGGTGGTGGCGGCGGTGCCGTTCAGGGCGCCACGGCGCTCAAGATGGAAGAAGAGTTCGAGACCGAGCTCGATACGGCGCCGCAGATGCAGGAGCTCTTCATTCCCGAAGACCAGCGTCTCAGCCTGCTGCAGCTCAGCGAAGAGACCTGCAAGTGGCCCATCGGCGATCCGCTGACGCCCGATTTCTATTTCTGCGGTCAGCACTCTGAAGAGGGCAAGCCCTACTGCGAATTCCACGCACGCCGGGCCTTCCACCAGATGGACAAGAAAAAGCGCTGAGCCTCTCGCACGGCGCTGAGAAACCAAAAAGGCCGGGGTTCACCCGGCCTTTTGCATTTGTTCGTCCAGCGCCGCGATCGCCGCATCCAGCATATCGTGCACCGGTTGGCGCGTGCCGTCGGGCAGGGCGATCAGAACCCGCTGCACCGTGTGTCCGTTGTAAAGGCTCACCATGAAATCGGCGACCGACAGCTGGCCATAGTCTGCCAGCGGCACCTCCACCGCTTCGGTCACGAGATGCGGAGCTGCGGGCCCGCCGCCCGCCAGCGCGAACACCGTGCCGAGTGCCGGGGAGGCTGCTGCCAGTCCGTCACGAAACACCAGCCGGTCCCCGGCTTCTGGGGCTGCCTCGAACAGCCGGTCGGCAAAACCGTCGGCCAGCATCACCACCAGCAGGGCCTTTCGCCGCGACAGCGGCGCAGCCCTCGCGGCGGCAAAAGCGTCGCTCAGATAGGCGAAATGCGGCCCCAGCGCCTCAGCCGAGGTGCTGATTGAAGAACTCCAGCGTCCGCTGCGAGGCCGTCCTGCACGCCTGCTCGTTGAACGTCGCCGGCCGGTCGTGGTTACAGAACCCGTGGTCCCCCTCATAGACGTAGATATCGGCTTCCGGATGCCGGCCGCGCAACTCGTCCACCTGGTCGAGCGGAATGCCCTGGTCCTGGTCGCCGAAATGCATCTGCGTCGGCACCTGCGGGTCGAGATCGATATAGCTCGGCACGCCGCCGCCATAAAATCCCGATGCCGCGCTCAGCCCCATGCCATGGCTGGCGGCGACCCATGAAATGCGCCCGCCAAAGCAGTAGCCGGTGATCCCGACCTTTCCGGCGCTCTTGACCGCCTCGATCGCCGCGCCGACATCGAGCATCGCCGTCGAGGCATCGAACTTCTTCAGCAGCGCGCCGATCACCGCGAACTGCTCGTTCGAATAGTCGTTGCTCTCATAGCCGTACTCGATCCGGTCGAACATCGCCGGCGCCACCGCGAGATAGCCGTTCTGCGCATACCGGTCGACGACCGAGCGCACGAAATCGCTCAGCCCCCAGACCTCCTGGATCACCACAACGGCACCGCGCGCCTTGCCCTCGGGCTCGGCACGATAGGCATTGAGTTCAAAACCGTCCGATGCGGTCAGTTTGATGCGTTCGCCCATGAACAGGGTCTCCTCGGTCGTCGTATCGGATCCTCAAGCAAGGATCGGCGTTTGCGGTGCAGGCGCCTTGGGGTGGATCAGCCCGTCGGCCTTGAGTTCGATCCACAGTTCCGGCGCAATCGGTTTGCGATAGCCCGCAAGGTTGTCGCGGAATTCTGTCATTGTCGAGAAGCCCGGAATGATTGCCGTGATTGCGGCGTGTCCGAGCGGAAAATTCAGCGCGGCGTGGATCAGCGTCGTGCCATGCCGCTTGCACGCTTCCTCGATCCGCCGGGTCTTTTCCAGCATCGCCTCGCTCGCTGGCGCATAGTCGAACCGCGCGTCGGGGATCGGGCCGGTCGCCAGAATGCCACTGTTGAGCGGCGCCCCATCGATGATCGCCACACCCTCGCGCTCGCAGCGCGGCAGCAGCGTATCGATCACCTCCTGATCGAGCAGCGTATAGCGATTGGCCAGCAGGAACACATCGAACGCCGCTTCATCGAGCAGGTCGTTGATCACCGGCCATTCGTTGACACCGGCGCCGATGCCACGCACCACGCCCTGGTCGCGCAATGCGGTCAGCGCACGGATGCCACCGCCGGTCGTCACTTCGTCCCAGCGTTGCGCGTGCTGATCGTTTTGCGCGAACCGGCCGATATCGTGGAGGAACAGGATGTCGATCCGCTCCAGCCCCAGCCGCTGCAGCGAATGCTCGAAGCTGCGCATCACCCCGTCATAGGTGAAGTCGAACTCCGGCCGGAAGGGTAGGGCGCGGGCGCTGCCGAACCTGTCCACGGCCCAGGCGCGGTCGGGCACCAGCAGCCGGCCCACCTTGGACGACAGCACATAGCTGTCGCGCGCCTTGCCGCGCAGAAAGTCGCCGATCCGCCGCTCCGACAGGCCCGAGCCGTAGAACGGCGCTGTATCGAAATAGCGGATGCCGGCGTCCCATGCGGCCTGCAGCAGGTCCTGGGCGTCCGCATCCGATGGCGCCTTGTCGAGGAACCCGATTGGCGCACCGCCGAAGCCGATCCGCGTCACCTCCAGCCCGGTCTGGCCGATCGGCCGCGTCGGGATCAACGGCTCGCCCATAGCAGCCCCCTTTTGAGGATCGTGCGCACTTCCGGCTGCGCCAGCTCGGCCGCCACATGCCCCAGCGCCGTATAGAACACGCGCCCCGCGCCATAGCGGCTCTTGAACACCACCGGTACCACCACATCCTTTTTCCATGAGGCGTGCTCGCCCGAAAAGGTTGTGGTCGCCAGCACCTCGACGCTCGGGTCGACATGCAGGAAATACTGCTCCGAGTGATGCGCGAACCGCGAAATCCCCGACATCACCGGATCATCGGTTTTCACCGGGTCGACGTGGTAGTCGATGATATTGCCCGGGTGCGAGGCAAAGGTGCAGCCGGCGAGAAACCGGAACCGCGCATTGCCCGGAAACGTCGTCGCCAGCCCGTGGTGGAACGCGGCAACGCCGGTGCCGGCTTCCACCGCATCGCACAGCGCGATCGAGGGCTCGCGGTCCAGCGCGCCACCGGTAATCTGCGGCACGATCAGGTCATACTGGCCGGGATTGTCGCCAAAGGCGGCATAGTCGGGGGTGACGGTCACATCGAAACCCTCGTCAGCCAGCAGGTCGCGGACGATCAGCGCCCCCGCTTCAGGCTCATGCAGTTCCAGCCCACCCCAGACAACAAGTGCGCGTTTCATCGCTCAACCTCCCAATTGCTTGCAAGATCAACCAGATGCGACCCGCCTTGGCAAGGCGGATCGGGCCGGTGCTGTCAGGTGCAACGGGGCGGTGAGGGGAGCTGTCGCCTGCCTCAGCCGGCGACGGCGAACCGTTCGTCGAAGGAATAGCCGGCGCCGCGCACCGTGCGGATCGGGTCGGGATTGCGGTGGCGGTTGATCGCCTTGCGCAGCCGGCCGACATGCACGTCCACGGTGCGCTCGTCGACATAGACATCGGTGCCCCAAACGCCGTCGAGCAGCTGCTCGCGCGAATAGACCCGCCCCGGATGCCGCATCAGATATTCCAGCAACCGATACTCCGTGGGCCCCAGATGCACCTCGCGGCCGCCCCGGCGCACCCGGTGGCTGGTCCGGTCGAGTTCCAGATCGCCCGCCTTCAGCAGCGCCGTCACCAGTTGCGGGCTCGAGCGGCGCAGCAGCGCATTGACGCGCGCCAGCAGCTCGGGGATCGAGAACGGCTTGACGACATAGTCGTCCGCCCCGGTCGCCAGCCCGCGCACGCGTTCTTCTTCCTCGCCCCGCGCCGTGATCATGATGATCGGCGTGCGGGCGGTCTCGTCCCGCGTGCGCCAGCGGCGGCACAGCTCGATGCCCGAAAGGCCCGGCAGCATCCAGTCGAGCAGGATCAGATCGGGAACCCCGTCGCGCACCCGCTCGACCGCTTCGTCGCCCGTCAACGCGGTCACGACCTTGAAACCTTCGGCCTGCAGGTTGTAGCGCAGCAGCTCGACGACATCCTCTTCGTCTTCAACGATCAATATGGTGGCAGCCATGGTCTAGAACTCAGCGTGGCGGACGGGTGGATTCATCGGCCGAAAGGTGCTGTCCCGTCTCGAGGTAATAGGCAGCTTCGGCAATATTGGTGGCATGGTCCCCGATGCGCTCGAGGCTCTTGGTGCAAAACAGCAGATGCGTGCACTGCGTGATGTTGCGCGGATCTTCCATCATGTAGGTCAGCAGTTCGCGGAACAGCGAGTTATGGATCGCGTCCACCTCCTCGTCCCGGTTGCACACTTCGACGGCCTCTGCCGAATTGCGCGACGAATAGGCGTCCAGCGCAACTTTCAGCTGATGCGCCACAAGGTCCGTCATGTGCTTGACGCCATTGTAGAACATCGGCGCGAGGCCAAGGGACTCGATCTGCAGCGCCCGCTTGGCGAGCTGCTTGGCCATATCGCCGGTGCGCTCCAGGTCGTTGGCCACCTGAATGGCAGTGAACACCATGCGCAGGTCGCTCGCCATCGGCTGGCGCCGCGCGATGATCGACACGGCCATGTCGTTGATCGCCTGCTGCTTGTCGTCGATCGCCCGGTCGGCGAGCCTGACTTCCTTGGCCTGGACATGATCCAGCCGCAGCAGCGCATTGGCGCTGTCGATGATGGCCTGCTCCACCATGCCGCCCATCTCCGAGATGGCCTTGTGCAGGTTGATCAGCTCGTCTTCGAATGACGAGACGATATGTTCATTCAGACTGGTGGGCATTACGGCCTCCTCGGGGTCCGTCAGCCGATGCGGCCGGTGATGTAGTCCTGCGTCTGCTTGTGCGCGGGGTTGGTGAAGATGTCCTCGGTCTTGCCGACCTCGATCAGATTGCCGAGGTGGAAGAACGCCGTCTTCTGGCTCACGCGGGCCGCCTGCTGCATCGAATGGGTGACGATGACGATCGTGTAGTTCGCCCGCAATTCATCGATCAGCTCCTCGATGATCGCAGTCGCGATCGGATCGAGCGCCGAGCAGGGCTCGTCCATCAGGATCACTTCGGGCCCAACGGCCATGGCGCGCGCGATGCACAACCGCTGCTGCTGGCCACCCGAAAGCCCCGTACCCGGCTCGTGCAGACGATCCTTGACCTCGTCGAACAGCCCGGCCCGCCGCAGCGACGAGACGACGATCTCTTCGATATCGGTCTTCGACTTGGCAATGCCGTGAATCCGCGGGCCATAGGCCACGTTCTCGAAGATCGACTTGGGGAACGGGTTGGGCTTTTGAAAGACCATGCCGATCCGCGCGCGCAGTTCCACCACGTCGAGCGCCGGGTTGTAGATATCGTCCCCGTCCAGCGTGATATTGCCGCCGACCCGGCAGCCCTCGATCGTGTCGTTCATGCGGTTGATGCACCGCAGGAAGGTCGACTTGCCGCAGCCCGACGGGCCGATGAACGCCGTCACCGCGCGGTCGGGGATATCGATCGACACACCGAACAGCGCCTGCTTGGCGCCGTAGTGCACCGTGACGTCCTTGGTCTGCACGCGGATCGGATGGTTCGTCGCGTCGTCGGCAGTCGCTGCCACTTCGGGAGCCTGGGTCATCTTAACTTTGCCTGCCATCATATCCATTTGCGTTCTCCGCACTATGACCTGTCAGGCCCGGCGCTCAAGGCGCGACCTGAGGAAAATGGCGATGGCGTTCAGCATGATCATCAGCCCCAGCAGCACGATGATCGCGGCGGACGTCCGCGCCTCGAAGAAATTCCGGTTCTCGTTGCCCTGCCACAGGAAGACCTGCACCGGCAGCGCCGTCGCCTGATCCATCGGGCTGGCCGGGATATTGGCGACAAAGGCGTTCATGCCGATCAGCAGCAGCGGTGCCGTCTCGCCCAGCGCCTGCGCCACGCCGATGATCGTCGCGGTCAGGATCGAGGGGAAGGTCACCGGCAGGATGTGGTGGAACACCGTCTGCGTCTTCGATGCACCCAGCCCCAGCGCCGCCTGGCGCAGCGACGGCGGCACGCCGCGCAGCGCGCCACGGGTGGCGATGATGATCGTCGGCAGCGTCATCAGCGTCAGCACCAGGCCACCCACCAGCGGCGCCGACAGCGGCAGGTGGAAATAGTTGATGAACACCGCGGCGCCGAGCAGACCGAAGACGATCGAGGGCACGGCCGCCAGGTTGTTGATGTTCACTTCGATGAGGTCTGTGATCCGCGACTTCGGCGCGAATTCCTCGAGATAGATGGCGCTCGCCACCCCGATCGGCACCGCCAGCACGATGACGATCAGCATCATGTACAGCGACCCCATGAACGCACCGGCGAGACCCGCCGAGGCCGGTGCCGCGCGGCTGTCCACATTGGTGAAGATCGTCCAGGCGAAATCGAAGGTGATGACGCCCTCTTCGCGCAGCAGGTCCGCTGCTTCACGCGCCGGCGCCGAAAGCTGCTGGCGGTTGTCGGGCAGGGACCGGTCGATCGTCCCCTTGAGCCAGTTGTCCGCGTCCGCCGAGGCCAGCAGGTTTACGCTGACGGTCTGCCCCAGCAGGTTGGGATCCTCGACGAACCGGTCACGCAGTTTCAGGCGCTCACTGGTCGAGACCAGCGACAGGACCGAGCGCGTGTCGATCTCGAAGCCCGGGGGCAGGGCGTCGCGCACGGCCGCCTCGGTGATCTTGTTCCAGTTCAGCATGGCGACGGTCCGCTGCCAGCGCAGCGACTCGCCACGGAAGTCGGCGTCCGACTGACCTTGTTGCTGGATTGGCTTGGGGTCGAGCTTGATCAGCGCCGGGTCATAGGTGACGTCGAGATGCATCGTCGCCTGCGTAAACGCCGGCAGGCCCTTGCTCAGAATGGTGGTGAACAGCACCGCGACAAAGCCCAGCGCGAGGACGATGGCCGCGATCCCGAGCCCGCGGAAGATCATCTCGTTGCGATGGCGGCGGCCCAGTCCGGCCTGCACGCGCTTGCGGCGCGCAGCTGCGGGTTCCGATGTGATGCTGGAAGCGGCGGTTTCGGTGCTCACTCGTACTGCTCCCGGAAGCGGCGGACGATATAAAGGGCGGCGACATTGAGCCCCAGCGTAATGACGAACAGCGTCAGGCCGAGCGCAAAGGCCACCAGCGACTGCGGGCCCGCAAAATCGGTATCACCAGTCAGCTGGTTGACGATCGACACGGTGACCGTCGAGATCGGCTCGAACGGATTGGCGCGCAGCACCGGGCTGTTGCCCGCGGCCAGCACCACGATCATCGTCTCGCCGATGGCGCGGCTGATCGCCAGGAGGAACGCGCCGACGATACCGGGCAACGCGGCCGGTAGCAGCACGCGGATGATCGTTTCCGATTGCGTGGCGCCGAGCCCGTACGAGCCGTCGCGCATGGCGCGCGGCACCTGATTGAGAATGTCGTCGCTGAGCGAGGAGATGAAGGGGATGATCATGATCCCCATCACGCTGCCCGCCGTCAGCGCGCTGGTGGCCGATACGTTGAGGCCCACCGCATCGCCGCTGTTGGCGAGGAACGGCCCGACGGTGACCAGCGCGAAAAAGCCGTAAACAATCGTCGGAATGCCGGCGAGGATCTCGATCACCGGCTTCACCACGGCACGCACGCGGCGCGGCGCATATTGATTGAGATAGATCGCCGTCATCAGCCCGACCGGCACGGCGACCAGCATGGCGATCACGCTCACCATGATCGTGCCCCACAACAGCGGCAGCAGGCCATACTCGCCGCGCCCGCCTTCCGTCGAGAAAATCGGGTTCCACACCGTACCGAAGAAGAAGTCGATCGGGCTCACATAGGTGAAAAAGCGCAGCGCTTCGGTCAGCAGTGACGCGACGATACCCAGTGTCGTCAGGATCGCCACCGCCGAGCTGGCGAGGAGCAGCAGCCCGATCACCCGTTCGACTTCGTTGCGGGCCCGAAGCCGCGGGTTGATCCGCTTGCGCGCATAGAGCAGCGCGCCGATACCGGTCGCCGCTGCCGCGCCGATCACCACCAGCAGCACGATGAACTGGAACTGGCGCAAGGCGTCGGCGGCCTCCGCCTCATAGGGGCGCAGTTCGCCGGCCACGCCGAAGCCCGAGGCGATGGAGCGCAGCCGCTGGCTCGCTTCGGTCACCGCCGGGCCGCCCTCGGCCATGATGTCCTGCGGCAGCAAACTGTGGATATAGCTGGAATTGACGGTGTCACCGAGCAGCGCCCACAGGCCCAGGATCACAAGGGCTGGGGCAAGCGCCCAGATGGCGGCCAGCGCGCCATGATACTGGCTGCGCGAATGCAGTTTGGTGCCACCGGCGGTGGCAAGCTGACGGCTGCGGGACCAGCCGACCTGGTAGGCGATGGCGAGAAGCGCGAGCAGGACTGCCGCGAAGATATAGGAGTTCAAAGCCGTCGCCTTCCCAAGCCATACTCAGAAATGGGGTGGGGCCACCCGCGCGGATGGCCCCGGTCGTCGTCGATTACATCGCGCCTGCTTCGAAGGCAGCGAGAACCTCGGCAGTCTTGTCGGCCGGCTGCGGGATCAGGCCGGAGCCTTCCAGCGTGCCGCCCAGACCCGAAATGCCCTCGGACAGGAAGAACTGGACGTACTCTTCGATGCCCGGGATCACACCGATGTGCTGGCCCTTCACGTAAAAGAACAGCGGACGCGAGACCGGATACTCGCCGGAGGCGACGGTATCGAGGCTCGGGGTCACGCCGTCCATGGTCGCGACTTCCAGCGTGTCCCTGTTCTGGTCGTAAAAGCTCAGGCCGAACACGCCGACGGTCTCGGGGTTGGACTGCAGGCGGGCCAGGGTCTCGGTGTAGTCACCCGAGATCTCGACGACCACGTCCTGGCGCAGCACCAGGCAGGAGTCCTCGTCGGTCACGCCGGCGGTTTCACAACCCGGCAGAACGACCTTCTCCTCAAACACTTCACGGGTGCCGTGGTTCGAGGCGGGGATCGCCAGGCGGATCGCCTGATCCGGCAGCGACGCGTCGATCTCGCTCCAGTTGGTGTAGGGGTTGTCGGTCAGCTCGCCGTCAACCGGCACCTGGGCGGCAATCGCCTTGTAAACGAACTCGGGGGTCAGCGCGAAAGCGTCGTTGTCGACCGAGGTGGCGAACACGATGCCGTCAAAGCCGAACTGGATCTCGCGGATGTCGGTCACGCCGGCTGCAGTGCAGGCCTCGCGCTCGCTGTCCTTGATGGCGCGCGATGCATTGGCGATGTCGATGGTGTTCTCGCCGACGCCTTCGCAGAACTGCTTCAGGCCGCCACCGGTGCCGCCGGAGCCGACGACCGGCGTGTTGAACTCGGGGAACGCCGCGCCGAATTCCTCGGCAACGATCGAGGCGAAGGGCAGGACGGTGGACGAACCAGCGATCTGGATGGTGTCGCGGGCCTGAGCGGCAGCAACGCCAGCAGTCAGGGCAACGGCGGCAACGCCGGCGTAAAGAGCGATTTTCATGAAGCTTCCCTTTCGGAGCGATATTTGCGGGCGCTTTTGGCCCACGCGTTGGCGCCGGGTGTTGTGCCGGCCGCCAGTGACGAGGGGGAACCTATTGGGCGTGTGCTGATGGTTTTATGACAGCTGCACGACTGTTTTATGACAGTGCAAGTGTTTGGAAAGTATACGAAAAACGTATAACAACCTGGTGCTGCGACCCGCAGCGTCATACAGGTTTATCGCTTCAGCAGGATTTCCACGCGAGTCCCCTCGCCGGGGGCGCTGCGGATGGCCAACTGGCCCTGATGCCGGTTGACGATGTGCTTGACGATGGCGAGGCCCAGCCCCGTGCCCTTCTTCTTGCGCGAGGATTCTGCGTCCACGCGATAGAAGCGCTCGGTCAGCCGCGGCACATGCTCCGGCGCCACGCCTGCCCCATGGTCGGTCACGCTGACTTGCGCCACAAACCCTTGCCGCCCCATCACCGGCGTCACCGTGACTTCGATCTGTTCGCCATCGGTGCCGTACTTGATGGCGTTCTCGATCAGGTTCTCGAACACCTCATACAGCTCGTCCCGGTCTCCGGTGACGATCAGCGGCGCTTCGGGCAGTTCGAGCACCAGCCGCAGCCCGGCATCCTCCGCCATCTGGCGCAGGCCTTCGGAGACCTCGCGCAGCACCCCGACGATCTCGACGTCGGCGGTCGGGCGCATGTGCTGGCGCATCTCGATCCGGCTCAGCGACAGCAGATCCTCGATCAGTTTCGCCATGCGCGTCGCCTGGTTGCGCATCAGGCCCAGAAAGCGCTCCCGTGCCGCCTTGTCATTGGCAGCCGGTCCCAGCAGCGTGTCGATGAACCCCGCCAGCGAGGTGAGGGGGGTGCGCAATTCATGGCTCGCATTGGCGATAAAGTCCGAGCGCAGGGACTCGAGCCGCCGCGCCTCGGTCAGGCTGTAAAGCGTGATAACCAGCGTATCGTCAGCCAGCATCCCGTGCTCGAGCGGCGAGATCACCGCACGGTACCACGTCTGCGTCGGCGTCGAGCGCTGCAGCTCGATGGTCTCCGGCCTGCCGGTGCTGCGCACCTTCTCGATGGCGCTCAGCATCGCGGGGTAACGCAGCGTGTAGGAAATCGGGTTGCCCGTCACCGCACCGGGGAAATGCTCGGCGACCGGTGGGTTGCAGTGAACGATCACGCTGCGCCGGTCGATCAGAATGCACGGGTCCGGCATGGCATCGGCGAACAGCCGCAGTGCATCGGCAAAGGCCGCATCGACCTTGGCGCTGCTCGGACCGGCCGTTTCGGGTGGCGCACCGGTTTCCGGCACTAGCGCCGCCAGCACCACGGCTCCCGCGGTGATCAACATGGCGATTTCGATCGCAAGGCCGTTGAAGCCGACGACGCCCAGCAACAGGATGCCGATCCCGACGATCAGCAGCAGGCGGCCATACAGCCGGTCGCGCACGGTCTTGCCGAAGTCCGCTACGTCACCGTCCTGTCGGGTTTCATCAGCCATCCGATTCGCCATGCCTTGCCAGCGCAGGCTTTCCATAGCACGGTCGTGACACTGTCATGACGTTGGAGTGCTGCAATGGTTGACCCGATCACGGGTTTCGACATCGACGACCCCAAACTGCCGAAGTCGATAAAACACAAGGCGCTGGCCTCTGGCGGTTACCCCTACGACGAAAAGCTGAAGCGCAAGCATTACGAAGAGCAGATGCACGAGGTGCATTTGCAGCTGGCCAAACTGCAGCACGATCAGGCCAAGACCGGCCGGCGCGTCGTCATCGTCTTCGAAGGCCGCGACGCCGCCGGCAAGGGCGGCTCCATCGGCACCTATCTCGACTATCTGAACCCCCGCTACAATTCGAGCGTCGCGCTCCCCAAGCCGAACGATCGCGAACGCACCCAGTGGTATTTCCAGCGCTATGTCGATCACCTGCCGGCTGCCGGCGAGCAGGTACTGTTCGACCGCTCCTGGTACAACCGCGCCGGCGTCGAGCGCGTCATGGGCTTCGCCACGCCCGCAGAGGTCGAGCAGTTCCTCAAGGCCACGCCGAAATTCGAACAGATGCTGATCGACGACGGCATTCACCTGTTCAAGTTCTGGCTCACCATCGGCCGCGAGATGCAGCTCAAGCGCTTCCACGACCGGCGTCACAATCCGCTCAAGGACTGGAAGCTGTCGCCGATCGACCTCGAGGCGCTCAAGCGTTACGACGACTATTCCGAGGCGCGCGACGAGATGCTGAAGGCGACCCACACGCCGCAGGCCCCCTGGCGCATAATCTACAACAACGACAAGAAGCGCGGCCGCCTCGCCATCATCCGCTCGGTGCTCCACGCCATCGACTATGAGGGCAAGGACGAAAGCCAGATCGGCGAGGTCGATCTCAATATCGCGGTCGATCCGGCGAGCTACCTCGCGCGTGAGGGCGACAAGTAGCGCTCGGTTGACCCCGGCAACGAACATGCCGCAAATGCACTCGGGATCTTATCGCCCCGGCTGCACCGTCGCGGTGTTCGGGGCACGAGCGATGGGCGGAACGAATTGACCGGACAAGCGGGTAGCATAGCGCCTGTGCAGACCATCAATGCCGGTGGGCGCTCGCCCTTCGTCCTGGCCTGCGACCATGCCAGCAATCGCGTGCCCGCCCGCTATGCGGGGCTTGGCCTCTCCGAGCGGCAGCGTCTCATGCATATCGCCTGGGACCCGGGCGCCTTTGCCGTATCCCTGCGCCTCTCCGAGGCGTTGGACGCGCCGCTCGTCGCTTCCACCGTCAGCCGCCTCGTCGTCGACTGCAATCGCGATGCCGCCGCGCACGATCTGATCCCGGTGCTCAGCGAGCGCACCGAGATCCCCGGCAACGCCGCGATCACCGACGCCGAACGGCAGCACCGTATCACCGCCTACCACGAGCCCTTTCACCAGGCGCTGGACGGCCTTCTGGAGGCCCGCAGGTCGAGGGGCGAGCCGACCATTCTGGTCACGGTCCACTCCTTTACCCCGGTGTTCAAGGAAAAGCCGCGCCCCTGGCCCATCGGCCTGATTCACGGCGAAAACCCGCGCTTCACCGCAGCCTTCCGCGATGCCCTCGCCGCCGCCGATCCCAGCCTCAACATCGGCTGGAACGAACCCTATTCGGGCCGCAGCGGCGTAACCTACACGCTCGAACATCACGGCGACGGCCGCGGCCTAGACTCGATCATGCTCGAGATCCGCAACGACGAAATCCTGGAACACGACCAGATCGCCCGCTGGGCCGGCCTGATCGAAGCCGCCCTCGTCACAGCACGCGAAACCCTGCTGCAGCCCGCCTAGCGCAGTAGATGCAACACCGCTTCCGAAGAGGCGGCGCCTTACATCTGCGCCAGGCCGTACTCCAGATCGGCGATCAGATCGTCGGCATCCTCCAGCCCCACCGAGATCCGCAACAGCCCCGGCGTGATGCCGCTTTCCTGTCGCACCTCTTCGGTCAACCGCTGATGCGTCGTCGTCCTCGGATGCGTAATGATCGATTTCGCGTCGCCCAGATTATTGGAGATCAGCACCAGCGCGAGCGAATCCGCCAGCCGGAACGCCTCGTCCTGCCCGGCGACCTCGAAAGCCACCAGCGTCGATCCCGCCTTCATCTGACGCTTCGCCAGTTCATACTGCGGATGCGAGGGATGATGCGGGTAGATCACCCGCTTCACCTTGGGATGGCCGGCCAGAAAATCCGCCAGCCGCGTCGCGTTCTCGGTCATCTGCTTGACCCGCAGCGGCAGCGTTTCGAGGCCCTTCAGCATCACCCAGGCATTGAACGGGCTCATCGACGGACCGGTCTGCCGGATGAACGTATGGATGTCGCCGGTGATCAGCTCTTTCGAGCCCAGGATCGCGCCGCCCAGCGCACGGCCCTGACCATCGATATGCTTGGTCGTCGAATAGGTGACGAGATCGGCCCCCAGCTTCAGTGGGCTCTGGTACAGCGCAGTCGCGAACACGTTGTCGACGATCAGCTTGGCGCCATGCGCATGCGCGATCTCGGCCACTGCAGCGATATCCACCAGCTCCAGCGTCGGGTTCGTCGGCGTTTCGATGAACACCAGCTTGGTATTTGGCTGCATCGCCGCTTCGAAATTCTGCGGGTCGCGCCCGTCGACCAGCGTCGAGCTCACGCCCCAGCGCGGCATGAAATCCTCGACCACGAACCGGCAGCCGCCGAACAGCGCGCGGCTCGCAACGATATGGTCGCCGGCCCGCACCTGGCTTTGCACCGCGCAGGTCACCGCCGCCATGCCCGTCGCCAAGCCGCGCGCCGCTTCGGCGCCTTCCAGCAGCGCAATGCGGTCCTGGAACATGTCGATCGTCGGGTTGGCGAAGCGCGAATAGTTGTGTCCGGCGATCTCGCCCTTGAACAGCGCTTCGGCATGCGCCGAGTCCGGGTAGCTGTACCCCGACGTCATGAAGATCGCTTCGGACGTCTCGTTGAACTGGCTGCGCCGCGTGCCGCCATGCACCAGCATGGTCGCAGCCGCCCGCTTTTTCGGATCACTGAGAGGGTTCTTGGCTTTCGACATGACGACCATCCTGAAAAACAACAAAGCCGGCGCGCATCCTGCGGCCGGCTCCAAGGGTCCCTTTAGCGATTTATTTTAGGTGGCTGCAATCAGACCGGCCAAATCACCACCATGCGGCACAAATGCATTCAGTGCGCAGCATCTGGGCATATAGAGCCCATTGCCGCTTGGCGTCAATCGCAGGGGTTGCTACGGGAAAGGACGATCAGGGGCAGGTATCGATGGACGAGTTGTGGAACAAGGGCGTTTTCTCGGCGCGCCAGATTGAGAAACTGGCGGCGCGGAACGCCATCATTGCCGATCGCCCGTTCGATGAGGATCAGGTGCAACCGGCCAGCCTCGATCTGCGCCTTGGCGACATCGCCTATCGCGTGCGCGCCAGCTTCCTCCCGGGCCCGGACCACAAGGTCTCCGATCGCATCGATGCGCTGCAACTGCACCAGCTCGACCTGACCCAGGGCGCGGTGCTCGAACGCGGCGGCGTCTATCTCGTGCCCTTGCAGGAATCCCTGAATCTGCCCGAGCGCGTCAGCGCCAGCGCCAATCCCAAGAGCTCGACCGGCCGGCTCGATGTCTTCACCCGCGTCATCGCCGATCGCGCCCGTGGCTTCGATGTCGTGCCCGATGGCTATGAGGGCCCGCTCTATCTCGAAATCAGCCCGCGCACCTTCCCTGTGCGCGTCCGCACCGGCTCGCGGCTCAGCCAGATGCGCTTCCGCATCGGCGACTCCCGCCTGACCACCGCCGAGCACCGCACGCTGCACAATGTCGAAACCCTGGTCTTCGACAACAATGCCGAAGTGGGCGAGGGCGTCCTGCTGTCGATCGACCTCAAGGGCGAAGGCCGCGGCGGTCTCATCGGCTTCCGCTCGCGCCGCCACACGCCGGTCATCGACATGGACATCAAGGATACGCTCGATGTCCTCGATTACTGGGAGCCGCTGGTCAATCGCGGCTCGGACCAGTTCATCCTCGACCCCGACGAGTTCTACATCCTCGTCAGCCGCGAGAGCGTCCACGTTCCGCCCGCCTACGCCGCCGAAATGGTGCCCTTCGATCCGCTCGTGGGCGAGTTCCGCGTACACTATGCCGGCTTTTTCGACCCCGGCTTCGGCCATTCCGCCGCCGGCGGCACGGGCTCGCGCGCCGTGCTCGAAGTGCGCAGCCGCGAGGTGCCCTTCCTCCTCGGCCACGGCCAGACCATCGGCCGGCTGATCTACGAGCGCCTGTCGGAAGAACCCGACCGCCTCTACGGCGCCGGGCTCGGCTCGAACTATCAGGCCCAGACGCTCAAGCTCTCAAAGCACTTCAAGCCCTTCGCGCTCTGACCTCAGGCAGCGTCGGCATCCTCGGTGATCAGCCCGCGTCCCTTCAGCAGCGCCGTGACATCCGGGTCGCGGCCGCGGAAGGCCCGATAGGCCTCGGCGAAATCGCGTTTGCCGCCCGCCGAATAGACATGCTCGTACAGGCGCTTGGCGGTGTCTGCGTCGAACGGGTCGCCGGCCTCGACAAAGGCCTCGAACCCGTCGGCGTCCAGCACCTCGCTCCACAGATAGCTGTAATAGCCTGCGGCATAGCCATCGCCGGCGAACAGATGCAGGAAATGCGTGCTCGCGTGGCGCAGCGCAATCTCGTGCGGCATGCCGATATCGGCGAGCACCGAGGCCTCGAATTCGGCCACCGAGCCCGCCATCGGCGCGGAATGGTAATCCATGTCGAGGATCGCCGAGGAGA
Organism: Devosia sp.; assembly: GCF_048261455.1. Taxonomy (GTDB): domain Bacteria; phylum Pseudomonadota; class Alphaproteobacteria; order Rhizobiales; family Devosiaceae; genus Devosia_A. Next base: position 8,490 of record NZ_JBLXGA010000024.1, on the reverse strand, counting down.
CGAACTCCACGGTCTCGAACCCGCTGTTGGCCGTGCGCGCCGCCCGCATCCGCTCCAGCAGCTCATCCGGGATGGCCGCACCGGTCTCATGATGCGTGAACCGCTCCAGAACCTGCGGCTGCTCCAGCCAGTGTTCGTAAATCTGGCTCGGCAGTTCGACGAAATCGCGCACCACGCTGGTGCCCGAAATGCGCGGATAGGTGACATCCGACAACAGCCCGTGCAGCCCGTGTCCCATCTCGTGAAACACCGTGCGCGCCTCGTCGAGCGACAGCAAAGCGGGCTTGCCCTCCGGTGGCTTCGAGAAATTGCAGGTGTTGACGATGAGCGGGATCTGCTCGCCATCGAGCTTCGATTGCTTGCGGAACGAGGTCATCCACGCCCCCGAGCGCTTGCCGGGCCGCGCGAAATAATCGCCATAGAACAGCCCGATCACCTTGCCGCCGCGCGACACCTCCCAGACTTTGACGTCGGGATGATAGCCGGCGATGTCGGTGCGCGGCGTGAATGTCAGCCCGAACAGCTTCTCCGCAACGAAGAACCCGGCTTCCACCACCTTTTCCAGCTGCAGGTAGGGTTTTAGCGCGTTCTCGTCGAAGTCGTAGCGGGCCAGCCGCAGCTTTTCGGCGTAATAGCGCCAGTCCCAGGCCTCCAGCAGCTCCGTTTGCCCCTCTTCTCGCGCCAGGTCCTGCAGCGCATCGCGGTCCACTTCGGCGCGCGCCCGGCCACCGGCCCAGACCTGCTCCAGAAGGCCGCGCGCCGCTTCCGGCGTACCGGCCATGGTGTCGGCCAACTTGTAGGCGGCATAGCTGTCATAGCCGAGCAGTTGCGCCTGCTCGTCGCGCAGCTTGACGATCTCGGCGATCACCTCGGAATTGTCGTTGGCATTGCCATTCGCGCCACGCTTGACGAAGGCCCGCCACACCTTCTCGCGCACGCCACGGTCCTCGGCAAAGTGCAGCACCGGCTCGACGCTCGATCGCGACGGCGTCACTCCGAACGGCGCGTTGAGCTTGCGATCGCGCGCCGTCTCGGCCGCAGCGGCGCGCGCAAAATCCGGCAGCCCGGCCATCTCGGCTTCAGAAAAGGCGAACACCGTCTCTTCCTCGTCGGCCAGAACATTCTGCCCGAACTGCGTGCCGAGCGTCGCCAGCCGCTCGACAATCGCGCCGAAACGGTCGCGTTCCGCCGCCGTCAGCCGCGCGCCGGAGCGCACGAAATCGAGGTGATAGCGCTCCAGCACCCGCAACGCCTCGGCGTCGAGCCCCAGCGTGTCCCGCTGGGCATAAAGCGCGTCGATCCGCGCGAAAAGCTTGGCGTCGAGAAAGACGTCGTTCCAGTGCCGCGCCACCAGCACCGCAATGTCGCGCTCGACCGCTTGCAGGGCGTCGTTCGTCGCGGCCGAGGTCAACTGCCCGAAGATCATGTCGACGCGCCGCAACGATTCGCCCGACCGTTCCAGCGCGGCAATCGTGTTGTCGTATGTCGGTGCCGCCGGGTCGTCGCCGATGGCCGCAATCTCCGCGCGATGCGCCGCCAGCGCTTCCTCGAACGCCGGCTTGAAATGCTCGGTGCGGATCAGCTCGAACGGCGGCGTCTCGTAGGGCGTCGTCCAGTCGGAGAAAAACGGGTTGGTCACGGGCGGGCTCCTGTCGTCACGGGCTCAACGTGGGGCCCGAAAGCCAATTCGGCAAGTGCACAATCGAGGCATTGAGGCACCCCCATCGCCAGCGAGGACAGCGGTAACGCCGCGCATGTGATAGGCTGTCGCCGCCGCGCGTCGCGCCCGGTCCTGCAGCCAAAGGCACACGCACCTATGCCGCACGAGGTCACCGTCCCGGGCGAAGCCAAAGCCACCATGGAGGTGCTGCGTTCCGCCCTCGGCACAAATCTCGCGGCGGCCTATCTCTACGGTTCGGCCGTCCATGGCGGTCTGAAGCCCAGAAGCGACGTCGACCTGATCGCCGTTGTCGATGCGCCGCTGACACCCGAGACCACGCAAACCCTGCTGAGCGGACTGCTCGGCCTATCGGGCCATTATCCCGTCGACTTTATGGGGCGGCGCCCCGTGGAACTGACCGTCTTTCTGTCCGAAACTCTCGCAAGCTTCACCCATCCGCTCCGGGGCGAGTTCGTCTATGGCGAGTGGCTGAGATCGGCGTTCGAATCCGGCGCGCTGCCGGAGCCGGAGGTCAATCCGGATTTTACCCTTCTGCTCGCCCAGGCACGGCAGACCGCCGTCGCCTTGTTCGGTCCTCCGCCGACCGATCTCCTGCCCATCGTGTCGCCTGAGGATATCCGCCGCGCCAGCCTCGGCGCGCTGCCCGAACTGCTGCACGGGCTCGCCGGCGACGAGCGCAATGTCCTGCTGACGCTGGCGCGCATGTGGTTCACCGCGACGACGGGCAAATTCACCTCAAAGGACGCTGCAGCGCATTGGGCCATTGCCCGCCTTCCCGCCGAACATGCCGCGCTCCTCGCCGAGGCGCGAGACGCCTATCTGGGTCGTGGGCAGGACGATTGGTCCGCCCGGCAGCGCGAGGCCGAACAGGCTGCCCAGCTTCTGGCTGAGCGCGCGACAGCACTGCTCTGATCGGATGCGCGGCACTCAAGCCACGCCACTGTGCGCAGCCCGCAGGGCAGGGGGCTCCGCTACAGCGGGCGGGTGAGCGCCGTCGGCTGTCCGGTTGCCTTCAGCGCCTTGATGGCTTCATACTGGATGCAGTCCGACGCCATTTCCATGATCTCGATCCGGTTGCCGTCGGGATCGGTGATCCACATGCCGCGATTGCCATCGACCCCGCGATGCTCGGGCTTGAGCGGCGAGGTCAGCGCAATGCCGACAGCCTCGAGATGCGCCGCCGTCGCCTCGATATCGGGCGTCGTCAGGCAAAGATGGTTCAGCCCCGTCGCCCGCTCGTCGGCCGCGACGCCCGTGCCGCCCGGCAGGAGCTCGATATAGAGCTCGTCGGTGATCCGCAGATAGACGATCCAGGGGCTGCCGTCGTTCTGGTTGAGCCGCAGGAATTCCGGAAACCCCAGCGCCCCGTAGAATTTGATCGAGGCATCGAGGTCGTTCACCTTGAGGTTGAAATGCCCGAGGCTTGAAAAGGCTTGCATGGTGATCTCCACAAACAAGGGTGCGGTCAGTCCGCGCTGCGGTCCGACATCGGATAGGCGACATAGGCAAACCGACGGCTGTCGGGGGCCCAGCTGTTGACGTTCAGCGTGCCCTGACCACCGAAGAACGAGACAATGTCGCGCTGGCCGCTGCCGTCGGGCCGCATGAAGCGCAGGATCACGTCCTTGTTCGGCGGGTGTCCGGTGGTCCCGGCCGGATAGCTGATGAAGACGATCGCATGCCCGTCCGGCGACACATGCGGGAACCAGTTGACCCGGTCGTCGAAGGTCAGCTGCTCGATTTCGCTGCCGTCCGTCGCCATCCGGAAGCACTGGGCATGGCCCGGCACCTTCGCGGCGCGTTCCGAGCTGAAATAGATCCACCGCCCGTCCGGCGAATATTCCGGCCCGTCATTGGGGTAGTCGACATCGCTGAGCCGCGTGTCAGGCCCACCGGCCGCGGGGATCGTGAACATGTTGATCCGGCGCTCCCCGGCCGGCTTCTCGATCGCCACATAGGAGAGCGTCAATCCGTCGGGCGAAATGCCATGCAGGTAATAATGGTGCGGCGTCGCGTGTTCGTTGGAAACGCGCCGCGGCGTGCCCCCGGCAATCGGCACCGCATAGATATGGCCGTCATTGTCGCTGGCATAGATCGTCTGGCCGTCGGGTGACAGCACATGGTCATTGTTGAAGTCGCGCTCGGGCCCGACCTCGATCCGCCGCGGGTCGCCGCCACCGGGCTCTGCCGGAAACTGCCACAGCTCCCCACCGGCATTGACGATCAGCGACTGGCCATCCGGCGTCCAGTTGGGCGCCTCGATGACCGAGTCGGTTTCGAACAGCACGGTGCGTCCGGTCCCGTCGCTGTCGATGGTGATGAGTTGCGCGACCTGACCTGGCAACAGGGTCCGGCCGCGCCGATTGAACTCGATTTTCGTCATGAGAACTGTCGCCTGAATGTGCTTGGCCAGTCGTCGGCCAGAGAGAAAGAACCGGCGGAACCCTGGTCCCGCCGGCCCGATGATCAGTTGAAGATCTGGTCGTAATTGTCTTTCAGCGCTTCGACGACGTCGTCGGTCGTCTGGCTGTCGTCGCTCCAGAAATTGTACATCACTGTCCAGATGGCATTGTGCCAGTCGGTGTCGGTGATGTTGAACGGGTTGGCGACCTGTCCGTCCGGCACGCTCAGCGCGGCCATCGCAACCTTGTTGCACTCGTCGAGATATTCGGTCGGTGCGTCGGCACGCGGGCTGGTCGAGCCCTTCTTCTGGTTCGCCATGGCCGACGTCACCGGGTCGACGAAGGCGGCGACGAGGTCGAGCTCGGCGGCATCGATTTCGGCCGGCTGCCCACCTAGAATGCCCATGGCATCCGAGGTCACGGCAACGGCCTTGGAGCCCGGGATCACTTCACAGCCGAAGTCCACGCCCGGCACCTTGCCGGCCGCCAGCCATTCGCCCTTCATCCAGTCGCCCATGATGTGGAACAGCGCCTTGCCCGAGATCACCGTATTGGTGGTCTCGTTCCACGGCCGGTTCTCGCTCTCGGGCGTTGCTTCTTCCGAGAACACCCGGACGATCTCGATCGCCTTTTTCACTTCCGGCGTATCGAACACGGTCGGGTCGACCTCGGCGCCATACATCCGGTTGTAGATTTCCGGGCCGGCGGTCGCGGCCAGCATGGCGTGGAACAGATAACCCACCTGGAAGGCCTGTCCACCGACGGCGGCGGGCACGAAACCGGCTTCCTTGATCTTGGGGAAGTCGGCGATCATGTCGTCGACGCTGGTCCAGGCGGTCGGGTCGACACCGGCTTCCGCGGCGACTTCCTTGTTCCAGTAGACCATGCCGTCGATATGCATGAACAGCGGCACCTTGAGCATCTTGCCATCCACCGTCGACAGCTCGCGGATGATGGGGAAGAAGTTCTCGGTCGCGCCGATCTCGTCATAGTACTCGGTCAGGTCGCGGGTCAGCCCGAGCTGCTCCATGTCGCGGATGACACCGGGATCGGAGTTGACGAAGGCATTCGGCGGCTCGCCGCCCGTCACCATGTTCACCAGCGAAACATTGACGCCCGAATTGTGCGGGATCGCCAGATCCTTCCAGGTGTGGCCCTTTTCGTTGAGCGCGTCCTGCAGGATGTTCAGCGCCGCGACCTCGGCGTTCGAGGACCAGCCATGATAAACGATCAGCTCTTCGGCGAAGGATGTGACCGGAGCTGCACTCAGCATCAGCGCCGCGGCTGCGGTCGCCAGAAGTTTTCTACGCATTCTCTCTCTCCCATTGGCTCGCCACCCGGCGAGCAGTCGCTTCAGGCCCTGTCTTGGTGCAGGGTTCGCCGGACCTCCGGCATTCGATAAACTTCACAACCACCCTTGGGCGCGGCAGCGGCACACAGGCTCACCGCCACGGCTCCGGTCACAGCCGTTGCCCGCTGTCGGCGTCGAAGACGTGCAGCTTGCCCTGCGGAAACGAGATGCTGACCGTGTCGCCCTGCTTGTAGCGGTCGATGTGCTCGGGGTTGACGCGCGTCGCGATCAGCCCGTCGCCGAACTTGAGATAGGCAGTGGCGTCGCTGCCGGTCTTTTCGCTGTACTGCACTGGCAGCGAGAACTTGCCCGCCGGCACCTCCACCGCCGCATCCGGCTCGCCAAAGTGTTCCGGCCGCAGCCCGATCACCACGCTCTGGCCGTCGACCGGCTTGGTGGCAAAGCCATACTGGCTGACGTCGAGATCGACACCCGCGGCCTGCGCCGCCACCTTGCCATCGGCCACCGACAGCGTCGCGGGCCTCAGGTTCATGGCCGGCGAGCCGATGAAACCCGCGACGAACAGGTTGGCGGGCCTCGAGTAGATCTCGTCCGGCGTGCCGAACTGCTGGATCACCCCGGCGTCCATCACCGCAATCCGCGTGGCCATGGTCATGGCCTCGATCTGGTCGTGCGTCACGTAAACGATCGTCGATTTCAGGTCGTCATGCAGCCGCTTGATCTCGAGCCGCATCTCGGTGCGCAGCTTGGCGTCGAGATTGCTCAGCGGCTCGTCGAACAGGAACACGCCGACCTTTTTCACCAGCGCCCGGCCAATCGCCACGCGCTGCCGCTGGCCACCCGAAAGCTGCGCCGGCTTGCGGTCGAGCAGCGGCTCGATCTGCAGCAGTTTCGCCGCCCAGGCGATGCGCTGGTCGATCTCGGCCGCATCGAGCTTGTGCGCCGCCAGCCCGAACTTCAGATTGCCGCGCACGGTCTTGGTCGGATAGAGCGCGTAGGACTGGAACACCATCGCCAGCCCCCGGTCCTTGGGGTCGAGCTCGGTGACATCGCGGTCGCCGATCATGATCCGCCCCGCCGTCACATCGAGCAGACCGGCCAAAAGGTTGAGCAGCGTGGTCTTTCCGCACCCGGATGGGCCCAGCAGCACCAGGAATTCGCCGTCGTCGATGGCAAGGTCGAGATGTTTCAGGACGGTCAGCCGTCCATAGCTCTTGATGATGTCTTCGAATGCTACGCGCGGCATATCTTACCCCTTGATCGCGCCGGCGGTGATGCCCTGCACGAAGAACTTTCCCAGCACGAAATAGATGAGCAGCGGCGGGATCGCGGTCAGAAGCGCCGCCGCCATATTCTCGTTGTATGCAGCCTCGCCCGTGGTGGTGATCACGACATTGGCCAGCACCACGCTCATCGGCTGCGTGCCCAGTCCACCGAACGTCAGCCCGAGCAAGAAGTCGTTCCAAACCGAGGTGATCTGCAGGATCAGCACGACGATCATGATGTTGCCGCTCATCGGCAGGATGATCTCCAGGAACACCCGCCAGAAGGACCCGGAGTCCATCATCGCGGCGCTCATGATCTCGGTCGGAATGCCCTTGTAATAATTGCGGAACACCAGCGTCAGGAACGGCATCGACAGCACCGCATGAACGATGGCGATGCCCCAGATCGTGCCATAGACCTTCAGCCCCGAGCTCAGGATGATCAGCGGGATCATGATGATCTGGAACGGCACAAAGGCGCAGATGAACAGAATGAACAGGAAGGTCCCGGCCCAGCGCACATTCCACAGCGCCAGCGCATAGCCCGTCACCGACGACAGCGCGATCGACAGCGCGAGGCTGGGAAACAGGATCGCCACCGAGTTCCAGAACCCGACCTTCAGCCCGTCGCAGCGAATGCCCGAGCACGCGTCGTTCCAGGCGCTCAGCCACGCATCGAAGGTGAAGGGCGCCGGCAGCGAGAAGATCGCGCCTTCGCGGATCTGCGGCATGGTTTTGAACGAGGTGGTGATGATGATGTAAAGCGGCACGCAGAAGAACGCCGCGCAGATCGTCAGGAACGCGAGGATCGCGATTGACCGGCCCGTGATGCCCTTCGGCTTGCGCGGGTAAAGCGGCGCGCGTTCGCCCGTCGAGTCTGCGGTCTGAGTGGTCATGCTCATGAGACGCGTGCCTCCCGGCTCCGCTCGCGCCAGGCTGTCAGCAGCACCAGCGGCAGGAAGATCAGGCCGGTGATCGCCAGCATCACCACGGCGGCGGCCGAGGCGTAGCCGAGATTGGCCTTCACCCAATAGGCGTTGATGGTGAAATAGGCGGGCACCCAGGTGGACTGGCCTGGACCGCCATTGGTCATCGCCACGACGATGTCATAGGCCTTCACCACGCCCAGCGAGAGCAGGATGGCGCAGGTCAGAAAGGTGAACTTCATCATCGGAATGATGATCTCGATATAGAGCCGCCAGAAGCTGACCCCATCCAGCTTGGCGGCGCTCCAGATCTCGGTGTTGATCGATTTCAGCCCCGACAGCATCAGCGCCATGTAGAAGCCGGCACCCTGCCAGACGGTGGCGAGAATGATGCCGTACATCGCCGTGTCGGCGTTCGACAGCCAGTCGAAATTGATGAAGGTCAGCCCGATCGAATGCAGCGCCCCCTGGACGCCAAAACTCGGGTTGAACATCCAGCGCCAGGCGACGCCGGTCACGATCAGCGACACCGCCAGCGGGTAGAGAAAGATCGTGCGGAAAAAGCCCTCGCCGCGCTTTTCGCGGTCGATCATGGCCGCGAGCACGAAGCCGAAAACGATGGCCAGAAAGCTGCCGATGCCCAGAATGAGCATGTTCTGCAGCGCAATCGCCCAGCCGTCATCCTTCATCAGCCGCCCATACTGGCGGCTCCATTCCGACGGATCGAAGAAATACTCGGGAAAGCGCTTGGAGCGGGTGAGCGACATGAACATCGTCCACCCGATCGAGCCGATAAAGGCTACGAGCGTGATGATGAGTGCCGGCACCAGCGCAAGCTGTGGCGACCATCGGCTCCACCGAAAGGCCATTCATCCCCCCTGTAAATCAGGCGAATCTCGTTGGT
>NZ_JBLXGA010000023.1:0-32805 GCF_048261455.1 Devosia sp. | reverse complement strand
CGGTTTCAGGTCGGCGAACGGGTTTCCGGGTCGTCGGCTTTCGCCATGGGCGCCTATCAGGAGTTCGTCGCGCTGTCCGAGACTGCAGCGATCAGCCCGATCCCGCCCGAACTCAGCTATGCCGAGGTCGTCGGCATTCCGACCGGTGGCTTCAACGGGCTGCACTTCGTGCGCCAATGCGCGCTGCAGCCGGGCGAACACGTGCTGATCAACGGCGCGGCCGGGTCGATCGGCATGTTCGCGGTGCAGATTGCGAAACAGGCCGGCGCCTTGGTCACGGCGGTCGATCATGGCGACAAGCACGCCATGCTGCGCGAGCTCGGGGCCGATCACCTGCTCGACTACACTGTCAAGGATTTCTGGGTCACCAACCAGCGCTATGACGCGATCATCGACATCGTCGGCAATGTGCCCGTCGCCGGCGCCGCGGCGATCCTGAACGATGGCGGGCGGCTCATGCTCGGTAATCCCAAGGCCGGCCAGGTGGTCGCCGGGATCGCCGAAAACCGGAAGAAACGTGTCAGGGTGCTGTTCAAACTCGCCGGCGAACCGCTCGAGGACCTCGACTGGCTGAAGTCTCAAGTGGTTGAAAACAAACTAAACATGGTGATCGACCGACGTTTTCCACTGGCCGCGCTGGCCGAGGCACATCGCTATGTCGACAGCGGGCAAAAGACCGGCGTCGTGGTCATCGATGTCAGCGGTGCCGCAGACACGCGCGATGCCGCTCCACCCGCCTGACACGCGGCATCCATGCGTTTATGCATATCAATCGAACGTAATCAGTCAATTTTGTTGAGCTGACATCGGCTCTATCCCTGTCGCCATCGCAAGGATGATGTGAAGGAGATAGAAAATGGATGCAGTGATTGCGCGACGCTATGGCGGCCCCGAGGTTCTGGAGATCGGCTCGGTGCCGACCCCGACGCCCAAGGACAACGAGGTTTTGGTCAAGATCCATGCCTCGGCCGTGACCCAGGCCGATGTGATGATGCGCACGGGGACACCGCATTTTGCGCGGCTCTTCGTCGGGCTTCGTGGCCCGAAGGCGAAGATCCCCGGCACCAGCTTTGCCGGCAAGGTGGTCGCCAAAGGCGCCGGTGTCACGCGCTATGCGGTCGGCGATGACGTGTTCGGTGAAACGACGCTGGGGTTCTCGACCCATGCCCAGTTCGTCGCCGTGGCCGAAACCGGCGTCATCCAACACGTGCCGCACAACATGTCCTATCTCGAGGCCGCGCCGGTGACCGATGGGGCGCTGACCGTGCACAACTTCCTCACACGGCTCGCCAGCATCAAGCCGGGCCAGAAGGTGCTGATCAATGGTGCCGCCGGTGGTCTGGGCACGTTCGCGGTGCAATACGCCCGGCACTTTGGTGCCGAGGTGACGGGCGTCGCCAGCACCCGCAATGCCGATCTGGTGCGCGAGATGGGGGCCGACCACTTCATCGACTACACGAAGACGGATGTGACCCGCGGGGCGGAGCGCTACGATTTGATCTTCGATACTGTCGGCAAGCTCGGCTTTTCCAAAGCACGGCGCGTGCTTACGCCCGATGGCGTCTATCTCAGCCCGGTGCTCGGCCTGCCGATGCTGATCCAGATGCTGTGGACGTCCCGGTTCTCCCGCCGCAAGGGGCGGTTTGCAGCGACCGGTCTGCTGCCACACGACCAGCTGTCGACCATGCTGGGGGAGGTGAAGGCACTGATCGAGGCGGGCAGCATCTGGACCCATATCGACCGCACCTATCCGATGTCGGAGATCGTCGACGCGCATCGCTATGTCGAGGCGGGCCACAAGCGCGGGGCAGTGGTGCTGGAGATGGCGCACCGGGCGCTTGCGGATACGCCTCGCGCCGTCGAGGTCGCCGTTCGCTAGCCGGCGTCGGCGGTGTCGCCCGCTGGCGGCGGCACCGGGATCCAGGCCGTGGGGAAGAAGCCGCGGTCATCAACGGGCCAGCTGGCGTCGTCGGGCAGCTTGGGGCGCCCGGCTTCGCAGCTCCACAGCCCGTTCGGGGCCAGCAGGCGCGGCACCGACGGGTTCTGCTTGCAGAAGGCCAGCATCTCGGCCGCCGTCGGCGTCATGTCGCATACCGGCCAGTCGAACGAAGTGCAGGCGACGACCTGACCGTCGACGCAGCGCCAACTGACACGGTCGGGCGAACTGGATGACGGAATGTGCAGCGTATCGGTGATCGCCGGGGTGAACTGCGGGCCGACATAGCGTGCATCGACATAGTCGATGGTGTTCACGGCGGCGCAATAGCTGAAGGGGTCGGTAAACACGCCACTGGTCGAGGCGATATCGGCGAGCCGCAGGGTTGCAGTGCCCGGCGGATCGACCTGTCCGGGGCTCACCGGCGCCAGGCTGATCGGCGGCAGCTTGTCGGCAACCTTGGCCGGGCCAACGGCGGGTGCCCTGATCGAAGCCGTCCCTACCGATTGCGCGGCGCCGGCCTTGGCCACACCCCCGCCAAAGCCGCCGTCCTCGTAAACCATATAGACCAGCCCCAGGCCCAGAGCGACGACGACTGCGGCGCTGGCGGTGGCGATCCAGACCGGCCAACGCGTCGCCCGCTGCTCGGGCTCGGGGCCCGGCCGATCGACGATCGAGTGGATGACCGGCGTTTCCGGCCACTTGTCGCTGCGCTTTTTCGTCGGTGCATAGCTCGGGCTGCGCACCGGCGGTTCGCGCAGCGCTTCCTGCCGCGGTTCGGGCCGAGGTTTACGGGCTGGCATAAGCTCGTCGAGTGTCAGCGGAATTTCACGCTCCGGCTCGGGCGGCGCTTCGTCACGGTCGACCAGCAGCGGATCCATGCGCAATGCGGCTTCGCGCGCCTCTTCCTCATCGTGCCCGCGCATGGTGCGCCGGCGCTTTTCCCGGCGCGCGGGCGGGGCGGCCTCCGGTTCATCGTAGTCGTAGTCGTCATCATCATCATCCCGCGCCCTGCGACGGGCGCGCAATTCGCCGGCAATCATTGCGAGGCCAGCGCCAATCGCCGCAGCGGCCAGCGGCACGACGATGGTGATGTCGAAAGCGCCGGGGAGCACGAAACCAAGGCCAAGCCAGACCAGTGCTGCCGCGAGCAGCAGCATGGCGCCGATGCTGGGCACGATCAGGGCGATCAGTCCGCCGAGCATGGCGGCTCCTGAAATGCCGTACCAGACGAGGCTTGCGGTCTGCTGGGTGTCAGATGGTCCCGGCCACATCGCCAGAAACTGCGCTTGCATGTCTGCGCCAACGACGAATGGCGCAACCAGTGCGAAGAGACCGGCAACAAGACCGCACAAGAATGCCGCGAGTTTCAAGGCCTACTCCCCGTTCAAGCCATTGTCTCTGCCGCTGCGCGGGACCATAGCCGTGGCGTCTGCTACGTACCAGCCCCTAACGACTGTCGCGCCAGCCCTGCCTAACTACGCGATGATCCGTAGCCGATACAAGATTCGTCGCGGCCTGATGGTCACCTTCCACGGCTGATGCCGGTCTGCAGGAGCATCTCGGCATCCGGCGTTTAGCCATGTGGAAGTGCAGGAGGTGCCATGTTCGTGAGGATATTGCCTTTCCTGCTGGGCTGGAAAAGACTGAGACATGAAAGTCTTGATCCTTGGCGCCGGCGTCATCGGTGTCACCACCGCATGGTATCTGTCGCAGGCCGGGCATGAGGTCACCGTCGTGGACCGCCAGCCTGGCGCTGGCCTTGAGACGAGCTACGGCAATGCTGGGGAGCTCTCCTATGGCTATGCGTCGCCGTGGGCGGGGCCGGGCATTCCGGTCAAGGCCATCAAATGGCTGTTGATGCAGGATGGGCCGCTGGTCCTGCGGCCCAAGTTTGACCCCAAGATGTGGCTGTGGGGGCTGAGCCTGCTCGCAAACTGCACCCATAAAGCCTATGCGGTGAACAAGGGCCGCATGGTCCGTCTGGCAGAATATTCGCGTGAACAGATGGGGGTGTTGCGGGCCCTGCCGGGCCTCGCGTTCGATGGGCGGCAGCAGGGCACGGTGCAACTGTTCCGGCACCAGAAACAGCTCGACCACGCCGGCGAGGATATCGCCGTGCTCGAAAAATACGGCGTACCCTACGAGGTACTCGACCCCAAGGGGTGTATCGCGGCCGAGCCAGGGCTGGCGACGGCCAGGGTGCCCTTTGTCGGCGGCTTGCGGCTGGGCAATGACGATACAGGCGATTGTCAGATGTTCACGGCGGGGCTGGCCAGCCTCGCTGCGGAGGCGGGCGTCGCCTTCCGCTACGGCACCACCATCACCCGCATCGTCAAGCAGGGCGGGGCGATCAGCGGTGTCGAAACCTCCGCCGGTGTGCTCGAGGCCGATGCCTATCTCGTGGCCCTGGGCAGCTACTCGCCGCTGCTCGTCCGGCCGCTCGGGCTGAAGCTACCGATCTACCCGATCAAGGGCTATTCGCTCACCGTGCCGATCACCGACGAAAGCGTCGCACCGGTCTCGACCATCATGGACGAGACCTTCAAGGTCGCGACGACCCGGCTGGGCGACCGGATTCGGGTCGGAGGCACCGCCGAAATCGCCGGCTATGACGATACGCTGCACCCCGCGCGCCGCGGGCCGCTCGATCGGTCGCTGCGCGATCTCTTCCCCGAGGCTGGCGATGCGTCGAGGGCGAGCTTTTGGTGCGGGCTGCGTCCTATGACACCGGATGGCACGCCGATCCTGGGCCGGACGGAGACGTCCAATCTCTTTCTCAGTACCGGCCATGGCACGCTGGGCTGGACCATGGCTGCCGGGTCGGCCCGCGCAATGGCGGATGTCATCGCCGGCCGGCCGGCCGAGATCGATCTTGAAGGGCTCGACGTCAGCCGCTATTCCGCCTGACCCGAACTGTCGGCGGCCAGCGACCGGGTTTGCCGGGTCCGACCATGCGCGGTCTTGGCCCAGAAATGCGGGCGCGCCAGCAGTTCGCGCACGGCCAAGATGGCTGCGAGAGAATGCAAGACCCAGTAGGCAGGCAGCAGCAGTTGGGCGCGCCAAAGATCCCTGCGTTTCAGCCGTCGCAGGCCGGCGAAGGTCAGCACCAGCGGCGCGGCATAGCCGATCGTCAGTATCGCGATCGTGGTCCAGTCCCAGAACTGCGGATTGCGCCAGGCTCCGAGAGCTGCGGCGAGGCCCAGCGATAGCGCAAACAGCGAATGCAACGGTGCCGACAGCACCATGCTGCCGACATAGAGCTCGAAGCCGATGAAGCGCCACCAGCCGAGGTCGCGCAGCAGCGCCTGCGGATGGCGGTTGTGGACGATCAGTGTTTGCATCCAGCCTTTGATCCAGCGGGTGCGCTGGTGCAGCCAGGCTCGCAGACCGATCGGCGCTTCCTCGCCGGTTTGACTGGCCAGCGTTGCGGTCTTCAGCCCGAGCCGCGCCAGCCGCACGCCAAGATCGGCGTCTTCAGTGACATTGAACGGGTCCCAGCCGCCAATCCGGCGCAGGGCCGAAACCCGCAGGTGGTTGCTGGTGCCACCCAGCGGCATGGGCAGGTCTAGGTCGGCGAGCAGTGGCAGCAGCAGTCCGAACTGGCCGGCATATTCACCGGCGAACAGGGCGGTCAGCGAGTTCTCGTCGGCATTGTCGAGGACGAGTTCGGCTTGCAGGCAGGCGATTTCGGGGTGCTGCGCGAAACGGCTGGCGGCCAGCCGCAACTGCGGCGGATCGGGAATGTCCTCGGCGTCATAGACCGCGACATAGGTGCCGCGGATCAGTGGCAGGGCAAAGTTCAGTGCCTTGGGCTTGGTGCGTGGCAGCGCATCGGGCACCAGCACCATGGAAAAGCGCGGATCGTGCAGCTCGGCGGCAACCGCCGCCACGGTCGCGACGCTCGCCGCTTCGACGACAAAGTGCACGTCGAGCTTTTCCGGCGGATAATCGATGGCGCGCAGCGCCGCCACCAGTTGTGGCACGACGCGCGCCTCGTCATGCAGCGGCACCAGCAGCGAATAAACCGGCAGCTGTGCATCGGTAAGGCGGGGTGGCGGGCGATCTCGCGGTTCGGGTCGCAGCGCGGCCCACAGCCGGAGCAGGGCTGGCATAAGCAGCAGAGCTGCCGCAACCGGCAGGTAGAGGGGCGTTGCGACCCACGGTGCAATGGTCGCGAAGCAGAGCAGGGCCACCAGCCCGATGACAAACCCGCGCCTTGCCGCATAAGGCGCGTCGATGCCACCGGTCGCCTGCGGCCAGCGCCGTACCAGCCGTTGTCGCGAAGCGTCCAGTAGCTCGGTGGCGCTGGCACGTGCGAGTTCGCTCTGGATGGCGCCGAGCGGCACGAGGCAGATCTGCCGGCGAAACTCGGGGTGGCGGCGCACATGGTCGGCAAATTGCAGTAGATCGGCAAAGCGCGGAGCGGAATAGACAATCTCGCGGTCGAACAGCCGGGCGCGCACCATGCGGGTCTCGCCCAGCCGCTCAATCCGGTCGACGAGCGGGCTGCCGTCCCGCGTGGTGGGGATATGGGTGGCGAACACCAGCCCGCACCAGTCAGCAGCGTGTTCGAGTACCTGCGCCTCGGTAAGGCCGAAGCGGTGGGCGCAATAATCGAGCGGGTCGACCCTGAGGCCAGCCGCCAGTTCGAGGTGCAAGAGCGCATCCGCCTCGCTGCCCGCTGCCGCTCCCAATATTGCCCGAAGAAGCGCCCCCGCCTCCGTCATCGGACCCTCGCCTAGCTGTGGTCATGCCGTCAGCCGCTGTCGAATTAGCCGCCTTTCTCCCACAATCGTCAACTGGTGGCAGGCTCGCCTTTGGCGGCGAATTGCGCGATAAGCCGGTGAACGGAGAGTTGCGGGAGCCAGATGCGCGCATTCCTTTTCCTGCTGGCAGTGCTGCTGATGCCTGCGGCCGCGCTGGCGCAGGCCTTGCCCAATCACGTCAATCCGACCGCTCGCGAGGTGATCCCCAATCTCGAGGCGGTGCCGACCATCCGCTTTTTGACCACGGCCGATTTCCCGCCGTTCAATTTCCGTGACGAGCGCGGCGAGCTGATCGGCTTCAATGTCGATCTGGCGCGTGCCATCTGCGACGAGCTCAAGATCGCCTGCACGGTTCAGGCCTGGCCCTGGGAGCAGGCGGCCAAGGCACTCGAGGACAATCAGGGCGACGCGCTGATCGCCGGGCTCGCGGTGACGCAGGAGAACGGCGAGCTGTTTGATTTCACCCCGGCCTATCTCATGTTGCCTGGACGCTTCGTGACGCGCATCGACGATGCCGCGAGTTTCGATCCGACGCAGGCGGCGGGGCGCACCATTGCGGTACGCCGCGGCACGACGCATGCCGAATTCGTCCGCCGCTATCTGCCCGATGCCAGTCTGGCCGAATATGACAGTGAGCCCCTGGCGCTCGCGGCCGTTTCAGACGGCTCGGCCGACGCCTATTTCGGCGATGCGATGCGCGCCTCGTTCTGGCTCAACGAGAACGCCGGCTGCTGCAGCTTTTCGGGCGAGCCCTATTTCCGGGCGGATCTGTTCGGAGATGGCATGTCGGTCGCCGTAGCGATCGGCCACGACGCGGTACGCCGCGCCATCGCCTATGGGCTGACCCGCATCAAGGCGTCAGGCGTTTATGACGAACTCTACCTGCGCTGGTTTCCGGTGAGCTTTTACTGAGGTTCAGAGCTTGCGCATGCGGGCGCGGGCCGAGGCCTCGATGGCGGCGGTGACCAGCCGGTCGGTGCCGAGCAGCCGGTCGCGCAGCATTTCGAGAAAGCGCAATTCTTCCTGTGGCAGGTCGCGATCGACCACGGCGACTTCGACGGCCAGGGCATAGGCTGTGTCATGCAGACGGCCAGGAATGGCGGCAACCGCGGCGTCGACCGCTGCTTCCAGCCCACCCTCGTTCAGGCGATCGATGGCGGCATTGGCTACCTCGGTCAGCCGGCTCTCCTCAAAGCCCTTGAGAGACGGCGAGCGCCGGATCAGGCCGGCGATCTGCACCAGTTCGTGCTCCGAAATGCCATCGGCTGATGATGCGGTGACGACCATGATCGTAACGAGGGCATCATGGATGGATTGGGACATCGATTGGCTCCGGGGCTTGAAAGTCCCGCATACCTAGGCAGCGTGTCGGCGAATGACAATGGCCGTGCCATTGACGCCGCGCGCGGTGGGGTGCAATCAAGCGGCCTTCCCTATGTCTGAGATGAAGAGACCGACAGTGCCGGCGCCCCTTCCCGAGCTTGATCCCGCCTATTTCGATGCCGCGCAGTCCGCGCGTGCCTGGCCGTTCGAAGAAGCCCGCAAGCTGGTCAAACGGATCGAGACGTCGGGCAAGAGTGAGGCCCTGTTCGAGACCGGCTATGGTCCGTCGGGCCTGCCGCATATCGGCACGTTCGGCGAGGTCGCCCGCACCACCATGGTGCGCACGGCGTTTCGCCTGCTGACGCGCGACCAGATTCCGACACGGCTGATCTGCTTTTCCGACGACATGGACGGGATGCGCAAGATTCCGGAAAATGTCCCGTCGCGCGAAGCGATGGAGCCGCATCTGCAAAAGCCTTTGAGCGCGGTGCCGGACCCCTGGACCAATGAGTTCGACAGCTTCGGCGCGCATAACAACGCCATGCTGCGGCGCTTCCTCGATACGTTCGGCTTCGACTACGAGTTCGCCAGCGCCACCGAGTATTACAAGTCCGGCAAGTTCGATGACGTGCTGCTGCGCGCGCTCGAGCGCTATGACGACATCATGAAGGTGATGCTGCCGACGCTCGGGCCGGAGCGTCAAGCGACCTATTCGCCCTTCCTGCCGATCTCGCCGATTTCGGGGCGTGTGCTCTACGTGCCGATGAAGGAGGTCAATGCCAAGGACGGCACGATCACTTTCGCCGACGAGGACGGCAGCGACACGACGCTGCAGGTCACCGGCGGCCATGTGAAGATGCAGTGGAAGCCGGATTTCGGCATGCGCTGGGCGGCACTGGGCGTCGATTTCGAGATGTTCGGCAAGGACCACCAGACCAATGCGCCGATCTACGACAAGATCTGTGCGATCCTCGGCGGCACGCCGCCCGAGCATTATGTCTATGAGCTGTTCCTCGACGACAGCGGACAGAAGATCTCGAAGTCGAAGGGCAATGGCCTCACCATCGATGAGTGGCTGACCTATGCCGGCACCGAAAGCCTGGGGCTGTACATGTTCCAGAAGCCGCGAGCCGCAAAGCGCCTCTATTTCGATGTGATCCCGCGCGCCGTCGATGAGTATGCCGCCCATGTGGCGTCGTTCCAGAAGCAGGACACGGCTGCGCGTCTCGAGAACCCGGCCTTCCATGTCCATTATGGCGATGTGCCCAAGATCGACATGCCGGTCACCTTCGCGCTGCTGCTCAATCTGGCAACGGCGTCGAACCCGGAGACCCCGGAGGTCATGTGGGGCTATATCTCGGCCTATGCGCCGGGTGTGTCCGCACAGACGCATCCGCATCTGGACGCGCTGGTCGGCTATGCGATGCGCTACTTCCGCGATTTCGTGGAAAAGAGCTATCGGGCACCCGACGATGTCGAGCGCGGTGCACTCGAAGCGCTCTCGGCCTCCTTTGCCGAACTGCCGGCGGATGCGGACAATGAAACCATCCAGAACGCGGCGCTCGACGTCGCGCGCGGCATCGAGCGCTTTCAGGACAATACGCGCAAGGGGCCGCACGGTGGACCGGGCGTGTCGGGCGAGTTCTTCCAGATGCTCTATCAGGTGCTGATCGGCCAGCAGCGCGGTCCGCGCTTCGGCTCCTTCGCCGCCCTCTACGGCATCGAGAACACACGCCGGCTCATCGACGATGCCCTCGCGGGCAAGCTGATCAAGTTGGCCTGACCGGGCTGCTGACTACAGTGCCTGACGATAGAATATGGTGCGCTCGGTTTCGCTGAAGCCGAGCGCTTCATGCATTTGCTGGCTGCCGATATTGTCGAGCGCCGCGTCAGAAGCGAGTTCACGGCATCCCTGGTCGCGAGCCCATGTAGCGATCGCGGCAATCAGGGCGCGTGCTACACCGGTGCGGCGCGCTTCCGGCACGACATAAATCCCCTCGAGATAGCCGACCGGCGAGGTGTCGCAGCCGTTGACGTAGTCGTGTCGCAGCGCGCCCTCGGCAAAGCCCACCGCATTGCCGCTCTCGTCGCGCGCCAGAAGGGCGATGGCTTCGGGATTGTCGAGTTGCGCGGCGATCTCACCGGGATTGTCGTCGACGGAATCTGGCCAGAGCGCGTCGCGCATCGCGCGCCAGTCCGGTACGTCGGCCTCTGTTGCGAGGACGACGCGGGTCATTGGCTGGCCCAGACGATACGCCCCATGCCTTCGACATCGGAGATCTCGATGGTGCGGGGCGGATGGGCGGCGTTGAGCGAATGCAACTCCACGCTGCGTGCCGTCTGGCGGAAGAGGATTTTCACCAGCACCTCGCCGTCGCGGGTGCGCACCACGACGCGGTCGCCGCGGCGCATCTGTGCGGTGGGCGAGACCACAATGATGTCGCCGTCGCGATAGAGCGGCAGCATGGAGTCGCCGGACACTTCCAGCGCATAGCTGCCGTCATCAGCCGGGGAGGGGAGCGGGATCTCGTCCCAGCCTTGTCCGGCAGGGAAGCCGGCGCTGTCGAAGAACCCGCCCGATCCGGCCTGGGCCAGACCCAGCAGCGGCACATGCGGGCGCGGTCCGGCCGGTGCCGTCTGCAGATAGGCGCCGCCACCCGACAGGAAAGAATCGAAACTTTCGCTCGTCGCATCGAGCACCTTGGCGATGCTCTCGGTCGAGGGCCAGCGCGCCCGGCCGTCCTTACTGACGCGCTTTGACTTGTTGAAGGCCGTTGCGTCGAGACCCGCCTCGCGCGCCAGCCCGGAGGCTGAAAAGCCGTGGCGTTGGGCAAGCGAATCTATGGCATTCCAGATATCGTCGTGCGACAGCATTGAGGACGTCTCCTCATCCTTGAGGAAATTTACCTCAAAAGGACACTGGTCCTATTTATCGGCGCTGCCTCCGCTTGTAAAGCGGTGCATCCGCCGCGACGACCGAAACACAAGGCGCATCATGACCGACGCGAAAGATCCCCAGAGCCAGAAAATCTTCAAAGTGACGCGCCGTGCGGTTTTCGAACAGTCGCGCGAGTCGGGCCAGTTTATCGGCATGCCGATCGATCTCGAAGATGGCTATGTGCATTTTTCGACCGCCAGCCAGCTGGTCGAAACCCTGCGGCTGCACTTTGCCGGTGCGGACGATCTGGTGCTCTTTGCGGTCGATACCGACGCGCTGGGCGCGGCGCTCAAATGGGAAGCCTCGCGCGGCGGCGCGCTGTTCCCGCATCTTTACGGCGAGTTGCCGATGACCGCGGTGGGTGAGGCCAGTCCGATTGCCGTCGCGGCCGACGGCTCGGTTGAGCTGCCGGAGTGGGCGCAATGATCCTTTCCCGCCTGTCGCCGCTGCTCAATGTGCCGCTGGTCCGTTCGCTGACGCGCGATGCACTGCTTCAGATGGATCCCGAGATCGCTCATGGCGCGACCATCAGCGCGCTGCGCATGGGGCTTGGTCCGGAGCAGACCGAACCGGATGCACCCGAGTTGCGCACCCATCTGTGCGGTCTGGAGCTCAGCAACCCGGTCGGCATGGCTGCCGGGTTCGACAAGAATGCCGAAGTCGCCAAGCCGCTGGCCCGTATGGGGTTCGGAATGGTCGAAGTCGGCACGGTGACGCCGCGCCCACAGAGCGGTAACGACAAGCCGCGGCTCTTCCGCCTGCCCGGATCGGATGGGGTCATCAATCGCATGGGTTTCAACAACGAGGGCCACGCGGCGGCCTTCGCGCGGCTCAAGGGCGCGCATGTCGGCGCCATCCTCGGCGTCAATATCGGGGCCAACAAGGACAGCGAGGATTTCGTCGCCGACTATGTGACAGGGATCGGCAGGTTCTCGGAGGTCGCCGACTATCTCACCATCAACATCTCCTCGCCCAACACGCCCGGCCTGCGCAATCTGCAGGCCGACGAGGCGCTGGCGCGGCTGCTCGATGCCTGTCTCAAGGCGCGCTCAAAGGCGCCGGTGCGCGTCCCCATGCTGCTCAAGCTGGCGCCTGATCTCGACGAGACGCAGCTCGATGCCATCGCCCGGGTGATCGAGCCGACCGACCTCGACGGGCTGATCGTGTCGAACACCACACTGAGCCGCGATGCGGTTGCCGGCGAGGACAACGCGACCCAGACCGGCGGGCTCAGTGGCAAGCCGCTATTCGCGCTCTCTACCCAGCGACTGGCGCAGGTGCGCCAGCGCGTCGGCACCCGACCGATCATCGGGGTGGGTGGCATTCATTCGCCCGAGACTGCGGTGATGAAGTTCGAAGCCGGGGCCGACGCTATCCAGCTCTATTCGGCGCTGGTCTTCGGCGGGTTGGAACTGCTCGAGCGCATCAAGCGCGGCCTCGTTGCCTCGGTGCGGGCGCAAGGCCTCAACTCGGTGGCCGATCTCACCGGGCGCACGACCGACGACTGGGCCGCGGGCCGCTTCAACTAGTCAGTCAAGCGAACAGCCCCGCCTTCCGCCGCTCCAGCGCCCACCAGTAGACGGCGGCGCGAGCGAGGAAGAAGGTGTGGATCGCCACCCAGAGGCCGGCATTGCCCCACAGGGGTTGCAGCGTCAGGGCCATCACCAGAAACAGCGCCAGCGCCACGATCATGCCATTTCGCATGGTGACGTTGAGCGTGATGCCGATCAGGATGCCGTCGAAGACGAAGGCGGGCATGCCGGTCAGCGGCGCGAGCGCGGCAATCGCCATATAGTCCCGGGCATAGGCACGCACCGGTTCGCTGGTTGTCATCAGGTCGATCAGCAAGCCCCCGCCCACGAACCAGAATGCCGTCATGGCGAGGCTGATGCCGAGGCCCCAGACAAAGCTCAGCCGATAGGCGCGGTCGAAGGCCGGGCGCCAGTTGGCGCCGACCGACTTTCCGCAAAGCTGCTCGGCCGCCTGGGCGATGCCGTCGAGAAAGAACGCGGAGATCATCATGAAGTTGAGCAGGATCGCATTTGCCGACAGCGCCACTTCGCCAAGCCGCGAGCCCTGGGCGGCGAAATAGCCAAAAGCGATCGACAGGGCGATCGAGCGGATCATCAGGTCCCGGCTCAAGGCGAACATGCGCTTGACCGCCGAGATCTCGCCCAGGGCCCCCGGCGCGATCCGTGCCAACAGGGCGCCGAGCCCGCCATAATGGCGCAGGAACAGGATCAGGCCGATGATCGCGGCCACCGCATGTCCGGCCAGCGTCGCGAACGCCACGCCTTCGACGCCCCAGCCCAATCCGTAAACGAGCCAGACCGAGCCGATGATATTGATGGCGTTGACCAGAAGCTGCAGCACCATGCCGGTGCGCGCCGCTGCTCGGCCATAGAACCAGCCCAGCAGGGCGAAATTGATCAGCGAAAAGGGTGCCGACCAGATCCGCACGCCGAAATAGGCCGCGAAGGCGGCCTCGACGCCTGGGCCGGGCGCCATAAGCCAGGTGCTCAACCACAGCAGCGGCGCCTGCAAGACGATCATTGCGAGACCGGCGACAACCGCGATGATGATTGCCCGGGCGGCATGCAGCAAGCCGTCATCTGGGTCGCGGGCCCCGACCGCCTGCGCTGTCAGTCCGGCGGTGCCGATCCGCAGAAAATAGGCGAGCGCGAAAAGCGAGCTGAAGATCAGCGCACCGATCACTACTCCGCCCAGCAGCCCCGCATCGCCCTGCCGGCCGATCACGGTGATGTCCACCATGCCGGACAGCGGTTCGGTGATGAAGGCGATGGACGCGGGAATGGCGATCGCGAGGATGTCGCGCGAGCGCACCTCGAAGGGGAAGGACGGGCGGCTCACGGACCTGGTCTACCTACGGACAGTTCTTCAGTGACGGTGGATTTCGGGGCGGCCGGCGACCTGCTGCACCGGTGTCACTTCCAGCACCGAAATGTTGAGGTGCGGCGGCAGGGTCGCGAGGTACCACACGATATCGGCGATATCGTCAGGACGGATCGGGTCGACCCCGTCATAGAAGCTCTCATTGGCCTCGGCGTCGCCATGGGTGCGTACCATGGTGAACTCGGTCTTTGACATGCCGGGTTCCAGCGTTGTCACCCGTATGTCCTTGCCGCCCAGATCGGTCCTGAGGTTCTGGCTGAACTGATGTACGAAGGCCTTCGTGCCGCCATAGACATTGCCGCCGGGATAGGCCCAGCGCCAGGCGACCGAGCCGACATTGACGATCGAAGCGCCCTTGCCGGCAGCCTCGAGCAGCGGCAGAAGCTCCAGCGTCGTATGCACCAACCCCTTGATATTGGTGTCGATCATCCGGTCCCAGTCTTCGAGGTCGACGTCGGGAATGGCCTTGGTGCCGAGCGCCAGGCCGCCATTGTTGAAGAGGCAATCGACTGGCTTGAAATCCTCGGGCAGGGCGGCGACGGCAGCGACGATGCTGTCGCGGTCGGTCAGGTCCAACTGCGCGGTATGGATCACACCCTCGGGGAACTCCGCCTTGAGCGCATCGAGACGGTCGGCGCGCCGGCCGGTGGCGATCACCTTCCAGCCTTCTGTGGCAAAGCGGCGGGCGGTGGCAGCACCAAAGCCGGAGGTGGCACCGGTGACGAAAATAACGGGCATCGGATTGTCCTAGTGATCGGTCTTGAGGTCGATGGCGAGGTCCGCGGCAGGCCGAGACGCCGCCACGAGGTCGAAATTGGCAAGGTCGACACGCTCTACATGTTCACGATTCCGCGCCTCGGTGAACAGGCCATGTTCGGCATGGCGTGCCAGCAGCCGGGACCGGGCCAGGTCGCGCGGGATCGACAGGAACACCGCCAGATCGAGCATCGGCCGCACCCGCGCCCAGTCATCATGGTCGAGCAGCAGGTAGTTGCCCTCGACGATGATCAGCCGCGCCGCGCCAGGTATGGTCTGGGCATCCGCGACCACGTCCTCGATGGACCGGTCATAGCCGGGCGCCGTCATGTCGTCCCGTGTCAGTTTGATACGGCTCAGCAGCGCGGCAAAGCCTGCCGCATCGAACGTGTGCGGCGCGCCCTTGTCGGCGACATCACCACGGCGCTCCAGTTCGGCATGGGGCAGGTGAAAGCCATCCATCGGCAGCAGGGCGGCACAGTCAGGACGGGCCTCGTTGATGCGGCGCACCAGGGCGGAGGCGAGCGTTGATTTGCCGGTTCCCGGTCCGCCCGCGAGGCCGATCAGCACCCGTCCAGCGTGATCTACCAGCAGAGATTCGCTCCTGTCAGCCAGCAGAGCGACCGCTTCGTCCGGCGTCAGATGGTGAGTTTGCGGGGTCTGCATGCTGGTCTCCGGTAGTCCCGGAGGGTTTTACACCCTCTCGGACGCCAGTTTAATCGCGCTGGCGCTTGGCTTAACGTGATGTTTACCATGATTTCCGAAGTATGAGGCGACGAACGTGTCCCATTCGGGGACATGGATTCGGCTCCTCAGGTGCTTGGGATTTTTCATGGCCCGCGCTTTCCCGCAGTTCCAGTCCTCCGAATACGGTGCCAATAGCCCCGACCAGTGGCAGGATCTGCGCAACGAACTAGTGTCGCTGCTCGATGAAGTCGAGAGCCAGGTCGGGCGCAGCAAGCGTCCGGACCCGGCCTATGCCGATCTGGGCGAGCGCGTCCGCGAGTTGCGCGATCAGGTCAATGACGTGCCCGAGAACCGGCATCGTGAAGCGCTGCGTTCGGTACAGCGCGCCGTCAACCGTTTCTCCGATCGCGACGAAGGCCCCGAGCAAGCGCCGTTCAATCCGCGGGACTCGCTCGAAGCGGCGATCCAGCAGATCCGGTCGCGTCACTACGGCCATGCCTCCGCCCCTTATCCAGAGCGCCGCGCGGCACCGCAATTCGACGAGATGGCCCATGCCGTCGACGGGATCGCCGACCGCATGGAACGGCTGGAAGCGGACCTGCGCAACCACACCAGCGGGCAGACCGCCAATACCAAGGAAATCGCCGACCAGTTGGGCCAGCTCAGCCAGGTGGTCGAGCTGCTTGCCGGCGCCGTCGGCGAAACCGGGCAGGTCAAGCGCCTCGAAGGTCAGATCGGCACGCTTGCCAAGATGGTCGCCAAGGGCGCCCAGACCGAGCCGGAAACGCTGGTCAAACGCTTCGAGGAACTGTCGGCCACGCTGAACCGGCTCACCGATCTGCAGCATGCGCATGCCCAGCAGATCGATGCCACTTCGCTGAACCAGCGTCTGGACGATGTCAGCGCGACCGTCGGGCGGCTCGCCGACCTGCAGGTTCAGCAGTCCGAGCGCAGCGATACCAGCGGTATCAATGCCAAGCTCGATGAGGTCTCCCAGACCATCGCCCGCCTGCACGAGCGGCAGGAAGAGCTGGCTGCCAAATCCAGTGAAACCGACAACAGTGCCGTCACCGAACGGCTCGACGATGTGTCGGCCACCATCGGCCGGCTGGCGGAGCTGCAGATCGAAGTCGTCGCGCGCATGGAAGAGCCGGCCAGCGGTCTGCAGCACTCCATGCACGCCATCGAGGACGGGCTGCGCAATATCTACGATCGTATCGATACGATTGAGCGCACTGTCTCCCTGCCGCCGTCGGAACTCGAAAAGATCACCGAGCAGCTCGGCAAGGTCACTTCGGCCATGCAGGCGCCCGAGCAGCCACAGGGGCTGATCGAGCTCATCGACGCGCTGAACGAGCGGATTTCCGACGTCGAGTCGAGCAGCGGTGCCGTCGGCGGGCTGAAGAGCGACATGGAGGCCCTGCGCCAGACCGTTGCCGAGGCCGTCGAGCCGCGCTTTGCTGCGATCGAGACGCAACTCGGCTCGCTCAGCGAGCAGGTCAAGGATCGCTCCGAGGAGACCGGCGTCAGCAAGATAGAGGCGCAGGTGCGCCAGCTCGTCGCCCGCATGGATCAGACCGGCGAGCAGCTGAGCGGGCTGGCAAAGCTCTACAGCGAGCCATCGAAGCAGGATGCCGGGCCGGATCTCGACGAACTCGCCGACATGGTCGCGGCACGCACTTCGGAGGCGCTGGACCGGCGCGAGGTGCCGAGCGGTTTCGGCGAGACCGAACTGGCCGAGATCGAGACGCGGATCGGCAATGTCATTCGTGCCGCCAACGAGGCGCCGGCCAATGACGGGATGCTGGAACTTTCCTCGACCATCCGCGAAGTGGGCGATCGCCTGTCGCGGCTCGAAGACATGCTCGCTGGTCGTATGGACACGACCCTGCTGACGCCTGCGACGCCGCGCGAGGGCAATGC
Source organism: Devosia sp. (assembly GCF_048261455.1). GTDB lineage: Bacteria > Pseudomonadota > Alphaproteobacteria > Rhizobiales > Devosiaceae > Devosia_A. Next base: position 15,560 of record NZ_JBLXGA010000023.1, on the reverse strand, counting down.
CGACACCGCTGCCAAAGCGGCGGTCGAAGCGACGTCCGAGCTGCCGCATACGGCGCCGATGCCGCAGGCAAAAGTCGCCCCGGAAGCAGCATCGGACGAAGCCGACGGTGCGCCATTTGCCGACCTGCAGGCCGAACTTGCCGACCTGCGCCTGCCCGTCGAGCCGGCGCAACCGTCCGAGTCCAAGGCCGAAAAGCCCACCAGCAAAGCCAGGCTGTCGCTCGAGCCCATCGATGATGACCCGATTGCGCCGCTGATCGCTGAGGCGGAAGCTGCACACACTGCAGGTCGCGGGCGCGACAGCATGCCGGCCAATCCGTCGGAAGAAGCGCCGCTGGTGGCCAAGCCCTACGGCGACCCCAACCCGGTGCAGCGCGCGCTCGATGCCAAGAATGGTCCGCGCCAACGGTCTGCGGGTCCTGCGACCGCGACCGCAACCGGTGCATTGGAGGCTGCTGCGCCAGCTGTGGATCCGGTAGAGGCCGAACGGCCGCCGCGTCCCGTGTCGAGCCTCGAGGCCAGCGATGCTGCCGGCGGCCCGGCGGAAGAGCCAGACCCGGCGCCCGCGCCGAACCGCAACACGTTTATCGAGGCACATCGGCGCGCTGCCCGTCAGGCTGCAGGCGCATCGCGCGGCGATGACGTCGCGAGCGACTCGCTGATCGGCCGCGCCTTTGCGCGCTTCAACGCCAGCCGGAATACCACAGCCGTCGCTGCTGCGCCTGAGCCCGCTGCGGCCCCGGCACCAGAAAACGTGGAAACTGAAGCTGAAGCCGAAACGGAAAAGACGCCACGCAAGTGGGGCTTCATCGGTCGGCGCAAGCTCGCCGGCGACCGTGAGGCGCCGACCAAGTGGACGCCTGATCCGGAGCCGGAAGAGCGCAAGCTGCCTGAGCCGCCGGAACCCTCCAGCATCGCGCTGGGCGCGGAAGAGACCAGTCCGCGTGGTGACGACGAGGCCGAAAACGAGAGCGAAAGCTTCCTCAGCCGCCACCGCCGTCCCATCCTGCTCGGCCTCAGCGTCATCGCGCTGGCCTTCATGACGATCAATTTCGTTGCCCAACGCCTTGGCGAGACCGATGAGCCTGCGGCGGCGACCGTGCAGCCCGAAAGCGCCGGCGCAGAGCTGACCACCGGGTCACTGCCTCTGTCGCCGTCACCCATGGCCGAGACGCCTGTCGATACTGCCGAGGGCCCGGATCCACGTGTCATCTCGATGGTCGATACGCTCTCCACGGCATCGATCGATCCTTCTGCCGCTCAGGGCTTTGTGGCTCCCGCCACCAAGATGCCGCCGGTGGCGGTCTCGGTGCCGGCCATCGATGCGATCGACGCGGAAGTTCCGAAGGGTGACAGGGTTGCGTCGCTGACAGACGACGTTGCGCCTCTGTCCGAAACCCTCGCCAGCCCAGTGCATGTCGAAATGCCGCCGGATGGCGTCGGGCCGCTGGCGCTGCGTGAAGCGGCTGCCAATGGCGATGTGCGTGCTCAGTTTGAGGTCGGCGCCATCTACACCGAGGGCCGGGCGATCCCGGAAGATCTTGAAACCGCATTCAAGTGGTACGAGCGTGCCGCCAGCCAGGGCTTCGCACCGGCGCAGTATCGGCTCGGCAATCTGTATGAAGTCGGTCGCGGTGTGCCGAAGGATCTGGCCCAGGCCCGGCTGTGGTACCAACGCGCCGCCGAAGCTGGGAACCGCATGGCGATGCACAATCTCGCGGCCTTGTATGCCAGCGGCAATCTGGGCGAGCAGCAGTTCGACGCCGCTGCCAACTGGTTCGAGCGGGCCGCCAACCGCGGCATGACCGACAGCCAGTTCAATCTTGGCATGCTCTATGCCCGCGGCTTGGGCGTGCCTCAGAACCTCGAGGAATCCTATCGCTGGTTCTCGCTGGTCGCCGCCAATGGCGATGCCGATGCCGCCAAGGCCCGCGACGATGTCGCCGCGTCGCTCGATGCTGCGACCGTCAAGCGGCTCAACGACGAGGTGCGCAGCTGGACGCCGGAGCAGATCGATCTCGCGGCGAACTTCGCACCGATCGGCACCTGGATGTCCGGGTTCGATCCGGGTGCGGCGATCTCCAATGTCGACGTGGTCAAGGGCGTGCAGTTGGCGCTGTCGAAACTCGGCTTCGAAATAGGGGCACCCGATGGCATGGCCGGTCCCAAGACCGCCGACGCGATCCGCAGCTTCGAGCGCGCTACCGGCATGAGCGAGAGCGGGACGATCAATCCGCGCCTGCTTGCGGTGCTGGGTAGCCAGCCGGTCTGAGCCCTACACAGCCCTCGGATTGCTGCAACGAAAATTGAGAGATGGGCGGGGCATTGGCTCCGCCTTTTCGTTTAGGTCAGCTGCGACAGACTAGCTGGCCGTTTCGATGTGGAAAGTCGGCTGTCGCGAACCGAATCAGTGGCGATCGTGCAACGGTGGTTTTGCGTCGCCTGCGACGCGCCATCCCTAAACGGACCCTTTGCAATTTGCTGCTAAGGCTTAAAGCTGAAGTTCGTTTCCATCGTCGCAATTCCGTCGCCTCCACTCGCTATGGCCCGGAAATGTCATAGTTATTGGACCCCCGCCGGTGCAGGTCTATCTGCCCATCGCCGAAATCTCGATGAACCTGTTTTTCCTTGTCGGAATCGGGGGCGCAGTGGGATTCCTGTCGGGATTGTTCGGGGTGGGTGGCGGCTTTCTGCTGACACCACTGCTTATCTTTTCCGGCGTCAGTGCGCCCGTGGCCGTCGCGTCGGTGACGGGGCAGGTCGTGGCGGCGTCGACGTCCGGGGCCCTGAGTTACTACAGGCGCGGGCAGATCGACCTGCATCTGGCGCTGTATCTGGTGTTGTCGGGTGTGCTCGGCGCCTTTGCCGGCGTCGCGATGTTCCAGGTGCTGAATGCGCTTGGGCAACTCGATCTGGCGATTTCGATCGGCTTCCTGCTGCTGCTCGGCTCCGTCGGTACGCTGATGCTGATCGAGTCTTTGCGCGCCATTCTCAAGCGGCGGGCCGGCGTCGTCTCGCGCGACAAGCTGCCGAACCAGCATAACTGGTTCCACAGATTGCCGTGGCGGGTGCGATTCAAGAAGTCGCGGCTCTACATCAGCGTGCTGCCGGTGATCGGCATCGGGCTGGCAATTGGCTTTGTCGGTTCACTTCTCGGCATTGGCGGCGGCTTCATTCTCGTGCCAGCGCTGGTCTACCTGCTGCGCGTGCCGGGCAACATGGTCATCGGCACTTCGCTGCTGCAGGTCGTGGCGATGATGGCGGTGACAACGATCCTGCATGCCGTCACCAGCCAGAGCGTCGATATCCTGCTGGCTTTCTGTCTGATGATCGGTGGTACGGTGGGCGCGCAGTTCGGCGCTTCGGCGGGCAAGTACCTGCGCGGAGAACAGCTGCGCGCCCTGTTGGCGCTGATCGTTCTGGCCGTCGCCATTCGTTTCGGTCTGTCGCTTGTTCTCACTCCGGGCGATGCCTATTCCACGGCCGTGCTCGGCGTTGGTGGCCTGCGATGAACCGGATCCTGCTGGCAATTCTGGCGTTTGTCAGTTGCGTGTCGCACGCAGCTGCGGTGCAGCTTGTATCTCAGGTCAGTCGTGCTGAAGTCGCCATCACCTCCAGCTTCCAGGGTGAGACGCTGACTGTCTTTGGAGCTGTCGAGCCCAACGCGGGTGAAAACACGCGGCCCCAGGGGCCATTCCATGTGATTATCACCGTCACAGGCCCACTGCAGAACCGCGTGACGCGGCGCAAGTCGAACATCTTCGGGGTGTGGCTCAATACCGATCAGGTGAAATTCACGGATGTCCCGTCGAACTATCAGGTGTTGTCTGACACCTGGCTCGACCAGATCACCGATCCGATCACGCTGGCAGAAAACGACATCCCGCTCGAACGGCAGGTCCGCTATTCGGCCACCGACGCCGGCTGGTGGGATGGCTTTGCCTTCGGCAACGAACTGGTGCGGCTGATGGAGGAGAACGGCCAGTTCCGGCTCGCCCAGCAGGGCGTGCAGTTTCGCTCCGGCACGTTCTATTTCGCCCAGGTCGTGCTGCCGTCAGATGCCGTGCCGGGGCCGTATCTGGTCCGCACCTATCTGTTCAAGGACGGCGAACTGATCGCCGACCGCTCCGATGGGTTCACGGTGCGCAAGATCGGTTTCGAGCGCTTCCTCGGTCAGGCTGCCCGCCAGCAACCGCTGCTGTATGGCTTGGTCTGCGTGGCGCTGGCGCTGTTTACCGGCTGGCTCGGCGGCATCGTCTTCCGCCGTTGATCTGCCCAAAGACAGGCTTCGGGCTCATCCCTGGTTACCAGCCCTCGTAACCTGCGACGAGCCGCTTGGGTGGAACCGCATAAACACGGTCCTTGCCCACCATGGCCACCGACAGTCCCGCCCAGTCGAACAGCGTGGCCGCATCCGGGGCCATGATGTTGAGGGTGCCGGTGGCGCTGCCATAGGCGGGCAGTACCAGAAGGTTGTGGTCGTGTACGAAGCAGGGGCGGCGCACCGAGCGACCGTTGATGCTCAGGTGAGCGGCCGGGTGCAGGTGTCCGGCAACCAGGCCGGCCACGCCGCGACGTGGGTGATGCGTCAGCGTCAGTCCCGCACGCTTCACTTCGGCGGTACATAAACCTCCCAGCGTGTGCGGCGCCGGGTCGTGATTGCCGGAAATCCAGATCCAGCGGGTGCGATGCATCATGCGCTCCAGGCGCAGCCGGTCTGTCTCCCCGAGGGTCGCCGTTCCTTCGTCGCGATGGAAGCTGTCGCCCAGCGCGATGAGTTCGGTTGCACCCGTGGCGTTGAGATCGGCTTCGAGCCGCTTGAGTGTGAGACCCGTGTCATAGGGCGGCAGTAGCTGACCACGCCGCGCGAAGGAGCTGAGCTTTTCGAGATGCAGGTCAGCGACCAGCAGGCAGTTCTCGGCGCGCCAGAACAGGGCACCAGAGGGCAGGGCCTCGAAGGCATGGTCGGCAAAGTGCAGCACCACCGGTTCGGCCGCGTCGGTCTCGGTCGCGGCCACTGCCGCCTGGCCCCAGGTCACGTCCGTCTTGCGTCCTCTTTTGTGCCCATCGCTTCGCGGATCAGTTCCTCGGCGGCGTCGGCCATGGCGCTCTCGCGCGCTTCGCCGGGCACCGGGACCTTTCCGATATCGAGCAGGATAGGTACTGCCAAAGGCGAGATTCGGTCGAGCGGTTTGTGCACGATATGCTGGCGGATGCGGGCCAGCATCTGTCCCAGCCGGCCGATATCGAGCAGGCCGCGTGCCGCATCGCGTCGGGTCGCCTGGATCAGGATATGGTCGGGCTCGTGCTGGTAGAGCACGTCATAGATGATGTCAGATGAAACGGTGATCTGCCGCCCGGTCTTTTCCTTGCCCGGGTGCCGTCGTTCGATCAGGCCGGCGATGATGGCGCAGTTGCGAAAGGTGCGTCGCATCAACTGGCTCTCGTCGAGCCAGGCTTCGAGATCGTCGCCCAGCATGTCTTCGTCGAAGAGATCATCCAGCGACAGCCTGCCGGTGCGGATCAGCGCGGACATGTCGCCCAGCCCCCAGATCGCCAGCGCGTAGTCCGAGGCAACGAAGCCGAGCGGCCGCGCGCGGGCGCGCTCCAGCCGGCGGGTCACCAGCATGCCGAGCGTCTGATGCGCCAGCCGGCCTTCGAAGGGATAGCAGACCAGATAGTTCTGGGTGCCACGCGGAAAGGTCTCGACCAGCAGCGAATCCTGTTGCGGCAGCATCGAGGCATCGCGTTGCAGGCGCAGCCAGTCGGCCACCTGGTCGGGCAGTTGGTCCCAGTCCTCCGGGTGGGCCAACAGGTGCCGCACACCATCGGCGAGATAGGTCGACAATGGAAATTTGCCGCCCATGTAGGACGGGATCTTCGGATCCTTGCCCTGGGAGCGGCTGACATAGGCCTCGGTCTCGTGCATCCCCTCATAGGCGACGATCTCTGAGCCGAAGAGAAACGTGTCTCCCCGGGTGAGCGTATTGAAGAAATACTCCTCCATCTCGCCCAGCACCCGACCGCCGCGGCCGATGGGCCCGGTGTTGGCACCTTTGGTGAAACCGCGCCCCCGCACCAGCCGCACCTTGACCATCGGCTCCTCGATGATGGTGCCGATGTTCAGCCGATACTGCTGGGCGATTTGCGGATTGGCGACCCGGAACAGGCCTTCGGTCGTCTTCTTGAGCTTGGCGTAGCGCTCATAGGCGCGCAGCGCGTAGCCACCGGTGGCGACGAAATCCACCACGCGCTCGAACTGCTCCCAGCTGAGCTCGCGATAGGGCCAGGCGCGCAGCACTTCCGCGTGCAGCGCCACCGGATCGAACGGCGCCGCACAGGCAGTGCCGAGAACATGCTGGGCCAAGACGTCGAGCCCGCCAGACACCGGATCCTCGCTGTCCTGCGCGCCGCGTTCCACGGCCTCCAGGGCGGCCTCGCATTCCAGCACCTCGAAGCGGTTGGACGGCACGAAGAGCGCCTTCGAGGGATCGTCGAGCCGATGGTTGGCGCGGCCGATGCGCTGCAGCATGCGGCTCGCGCCCTTGGGCGCCCCGATCTGGACGACGAGATCGACATCGCCCCAGTCGATGCCGAGATCGAGCGTCGAGGTGCAGACCACGGCACGCAGCCGCCCATCTGCCATCGCCGCCTCCACCTTGCGGCGCTGCTCCACGGCGAGCGAGCCGTGATGCATGGCGATGGGAATCATCTCGTCGTTGGCCTGCCACAGCTCCTGAAACAGCATTTCCGCCTGCGAGCGGGTGTTGACGAAGAGGAGGGTGGTCCGGTGCTGCTTGATGACTTCGTAAAGCTCGGGAATGGCATAGAGCGACGAATGTCCCGACCATGGCACTCGCGCCTCACTGCGCAGGATCGAGAGCTCGGGTTTGGCGCCACCGGGTGCCTGCAGCAACACGGCCTTCGCATCGGGCTGCGGCGCGGCGATCCAGTCGCGCAGCAGGTCGGGGCGGGCAACCGTGGCGCTGAGCGCGGTGATCCGCAGGTCGGGGGCGAGCGTCGTCAATCGTGCCAGACCGAGCGACAGCAGTTCGCCGCGCTTGCTGGTGACGAGGGCATGCAATTCGTCCAGCACGATGCGGCGGAGCGATCCGAAGAGTGTCTTCGCCTCGGGGTGGCTGAGCAGGAGGGCCAGCTGCTCCGGCGTCGTCAACAGAATCCCGGGCGGATCGACGCGCTGGCGCTGGCGTCGCGAGGCCGGCGTATCGCCGGTGCGCGCCTCGACACGGATCGGCAGCCCCATCTCCTCGATCGGCGTCATCAGGTTGCGCTGCACGTCGACAGCCAGCGCCTTCAGCGGCGACAGGTAGAGCGTATGCAGGCCCTTGACCGGGTTGGTGATCAGATCATCGATGGTCGGCAGGAAACCGGCCAGCGTCTTGCCGGCACCGGTGGGGGCGATCAGCAGGACCGACTGGCCCGCCTGCGTTGCCGCGAGCACGTCGCGCTGATGCTGCCGGGGCGACCAGCCGCGGCCAGCGAACCAGTCTTCGATCTGGGGATGGAGCGGCACGGCGTGTTCCCGATTTGTGCGAGTATGTGGGGCAGCGGGGCGTCAATGCAAGCGGGCGCGGGCCATGCCGCCTTAAGTGGGATGTTCTCGGCGGCCGCAGCTTGCTAGAAATGACGCAGAGGGTAGGGGCTCATGAGCAGACGTCGCATCATCATCGTAGACGATCATCCGCTGTTTCGGGCGGCGCTGAAGCAGACGCTGAGCGGAGGTGATCCCTCGATGATGGTCGAGGAGGCCGGCGATCTGCCGGCGCTGAGCGCCGCGCTCGATGCCGATCGCGACTGCGACCTGGTCCTGCTCGATCTCAACATGCCGGGCACGCGCGGCTTCTCCGGTCTGCTGCTGCTGCGGGCGCAATATCCCGATGTGCCGGTCATGATCTGTTCGGCGGTCCAGGATGGTACGGTGATCCGGCGTGCCTTCGAACTCGGGGCAGCGGGATATCTGCACAAGTCCGTCGGGCCGATCGATATCCGCCGGGCAATCGAGACGGTGCTGTCGGGCGAAATCTATGTGCCCGAAGGCACCGAGCTTACGACGGTCGATACGCAGTCCGAACTGATGCAGCGGCTCGGCACCCTGACTCCGCAGCAGATCCGGGTGTTGATGATGCTCAGCGACGGCTTGATGAACAAGCAGATCGCCTACGAGCTGTCGATCTCGGAAGCGACCGTGAAAGCCCACGTTTCGGCCATTTTGCAAAAACTCGACGTCGACAGCCGTACGCAGGCGGTGATTGCCGCGGCGCGGATCGAGGAAGGTCAGTTCGAGGAACTGCTGAGCGGGCGCTAGGCGCCTGAAGGCGGTTCGATTGCGGGTCGTCGCGTGCGGTGGCCGGCGAGACCGCTGATCGTGGCGCGCAAGGCGGCAGGTTTCACCGGCTTGGTGATGACCGGAATGCCGCGATCGCCGGCAAGTGTCCGCACCCCGGGTGACCGGTCGGCCGTCACAAGTGCCGCGGGCAGGTGACCGCCGACATTGTGGCGCAGCCATTCCACCGCATCGAGCCCCGAGGTCTGGTCGAGGTGGTAATCCATCAGCACCAGATCCGGCATCCAGCCGACCAGCAGCCGGTCCCGGTCGATGTCGCGCAGGGAGCGGGCCGAGCGGACGTCGCAGCCCCAGCCGCCCAGCAGGCCCTCCATCGCGTCGAGAATGGCGCGCTCATTGTCGACGCAGAGGATGCGGAGACCGGCCAGACTGGCGGCGCGTTCGCGTGGCTGAGTGTCGACTTCCGGCACCGGGCGCATGGTCCGGGCCGGCGGCAGGCTGAGCGAGAAACGCGATCCGGCCCCCTCCGTGCTTTGCACATCGAGCGGGACGTCGAGCGCGGTGACGAGACGTCCGACGATCGACAGCCCCAACCCCAGCCCCTGCGCCATGCGGGCGCCATGCTCGAGGCGCGAAAACTCGGCGAAGATCAGCGCATGCTGATCCTTGTTGAACCCGATGCCGGTGTCGATCACGTCGAAGCGCACACGATTGCCGCGGCGGCGGGCCCCAACGAGAATGCGCCCGCCGGGGCGCGTATATTTGATCGCGTTGGATACGAGGTTTTGCACCACGCGGGCGCAGAGCGCGCGGTCGGTGAGCACCACCGCCGAGGTGTCGACCAGCTGCAGGCCAATCCCGCGCTCGCGCGCCATGGGGCCGAATTCGACCTCGATCTTGCGCAACAGGTCGCGCAGTTCGAACGGCGCGGATTGCGGCTTCAACGCTCCCGCATCGAGCCGGGAAATGTCGAGCAGCGCCGACATGATCTCCTCGACGGCGCTCAGCGATGCTTCAATGGCCTGGGCCAGTTCCGCGAGGTTGCTGCCGCCGGCACGCTCTACCAGCGATGAGGTGTAGAGCCGCGCTGCATTGAGCGGCTGCAGCAGGTCGTGGCTGGCGGCGGCGAGAAACCGGGTCTTGTCGCGGTTGGCGGCGTCGGCCTTCGTGCGGGCGATTTCCAGCTCCGCATTGACGCGAGTCAGCGCCGCTGTCCGCTCGGCGACCCGCTTCTCGAGTGTCTGGTTGACCCTTGCCAGTTCGCATTCGGCGGCGACGCGGGCGGTCACGTCGGCAAAGCTGATCACCAATGCCCCGTCCTCAAGCCGGGACGAGTGGAATTCCAGCGTCTGACCATTGGTGCCAAGCCGCTGGGTGACGGTCGAGCGGGATTCGGTCAGCGTCTGTACGCGCTGCTCTGCGAGCGCCATGGGATCGCCAGTGCCGAGATCCCCACGTCTACCGAGGAACAGCGCGATCTCGTAAAGAAGAGCGCCCGGGGCGAGCAGTGTTTCCGGCAATTCCAGCAATTCGCGATAACGCCGATTGGAAATCACCAGCCGCAGATCCGGATCGAACAGTGCGACGCCCTGCGGAATATGGTCGAGCGCGCGTCGCAGTACCGACTGGTCCGCTTCTCCATCCAGAATATCACTCGCGAGCTCGATCATCGTGCCAGTATTCCCCTCGCTTTCACCGGTGCAAGTCGGCGATTGCCATTTGATTTAATTCCAGTGTCGGGCTTTTCTGCGGTTGATGGCCCGGCAACCGTCCCGTGCTGCCAAACAGGAGGTTCAAGATGCTCAAGGAATTCCGAGATTTCGCCCTCAAGGGCAATGTGGTCGATCTGGCGATCGGTGTCATCATCGGTGCTGCTTTCGGTGCGATCGTGTCATCAATGGTGGATGACGTCTTCATGCCGATCATCGGGTTGATCCTGGGCGGTATCGACTTTTCGAACCTGTTCATCGTGTTGAGCAATCCCGATAACGTCGCTGTGCCCTCCGTGGCCTTTGCCCAGGAGAATGGCATCGCGACCCTGAACTATGGGTTGTTCATCAATGCGGTTGTGAAGTTCCTCATCATCGCCTTCGTGCTGTTCGTCGTGGTCAAGGGTATCAACCGCGTGCGGCGCAAGGAGGTTGAAAAGCCAGAGCCTGCCGCGCCGCCGGCGCCGACTGCCGAGGAAGCGCTGCTCATGGAAATCCGTGACGCGATCAAGGCCCAGTCTGTCAGCTGAACTTGATGAACACTTTGACGCGCCGCGATACAGCGGCGCGTCATGGCTAGACTTGCTCTTGATACCGAAATCTCACGCCTGAATTTCGGCCTATATTGACCGGCATGTTTTCATATGATAGGAAATTGGTCCTTGGGTGTCGCTGATGTTGCGTGTCACTCTGAGAGACTTAGGTAGTTTGCCTTACGGGAACACTCTATCGGTTCGATAGAACACCTAAGGCATTGTTGCTGTCCGTCAGCGTCAGCCGTTCATATGGCGCGACAATACATGGCGCGGGCGACAAGTGATGCTGAAAATAGTCCGTACGATACTCGTGAAATGACGCAGTCGAATGCTCGGGGGGCATGATGAGCGACACGTTGTATTATCCAACTTATTTGAATCGGGACCGGCTTGTGCATATCGCCGACGCCGATGCGGCCAATTGTGAGGCACTCAGCGTGCTGTTCCGGCTCGAGGGCTTCCAGACCACGTTCTCAATGGATGCGAGCGGCTTTCTTGCAGCCCTGGAGCGGCGCCGTCCCGACGTGGCGCTGATCAACATGCGGCTGGGTCAGGAGGACGGGCTTGCGGTGCTGCGCCGGGTGAAGGCGCTGCGGGTCGGCACGCCGGTGTTCATGCTGGAAGATGAGCCGGAGGTCGAAGGGGCCGTTCAGGCGGTGAAGGCTGGCGCGACCGATGTCATCACCAAACCGATCGATACCGAGCGTCTGCTGCACGCTGTGCGAGAGTCGCTGAACGATGAGGTGCTGGTTGGGGCCGATCAGGATGGTCGGCGCCCCGTCGAGGTGCGGGGCTTTGCCCAGCTCACGCCGCGTGAGCGGCAGGTGCTGCAGCTCATCACCAATGGTCAGTCCAACAAGGAAGCCGGGCGCGAACTCGGCATCTCGCCGCGTACCATCGAAGTGCATCGGGCGCGCGTGATGGAAAAGCTCGGTGCGCGAAACACCGCAGACCTGATGCGTATCGTCCTGACAAGCTAGCCTCGCGAGGCGGCAGGCCGGTAGCACTGCGATCGATAATCACCGAAGGCAGGGAGCGCTTGACGGCCTACGCGTGCTAGCCGCCGAGGTTCGGCAGCGTGAGATCGCCTGACGTCAGCTTGCTGGCCGTGATCTTGGCATCGGCAGCTTCGCGCGGCAGCTCAAGACTGGTCCAAACGCTGACCAGTGCGTGGCGGAGTTCGAAGATCATCTCGTCGGTATGGAGCGGCGTCGGCGTAATGCGCAGGCGCTCTGTGCCGCGCGGTACGGTGGGATAGTTGATCGGCTGAATGTAGATATTGTGCTTTTCGAGCAGCATGTCGCTCGCAGCCTTTACCGCCCGGGCGTCGCCGACCAGCAGCGGCACGATATGGGTATTGGTATCCATCACCGGTAGACCGGCATCGGCCAGGATCGCCTTGGTCAGCCGCGCCTGGCGCTGCTGCATGTTACGCTCGTGGTTCGACGCCTTCAGATGCTCGATCGAAGCACGGGCGGCAGCGCACAGCGCCGGCGGCAGGGCCGTGGTGAAGATGAACTCGGGTGCATAGGAGCGCACGGCATCGATGATGGCGCGGTTCGCGGTGATGTAGCCGCCCATCACGCCAAAGGCCTTGGCGAGCGTGCCCTCGATGATATCGATGCGCTCCATCAATCCATCGCGTTCGGCCATACCGCCGCCGCGCGGACCGTACATGCCCACGGCATGCACCTCATCGATATAGGTGAGAGCACCGAATTCGGCAGCGAGGTCGCAGATCTCCTCGATCGGCGCGACATCGCCATCCATCGAATAGACTGATTCGAAGACGATCAGCTTGGGGCGCTTGCGATCGACCGCCGCCAGCAGTTCGCGCAGGTGCGCGACGTCGTTGTGGCGAAAAATCTTCTTTTCCATGCCCGACTGGCGCACGCCCTGAATCATCGAGGCGTGGTTCAGCTGATCCGAAAAGATCACGCAGTCCGGCAACAGTCGCGCGATGGTGGAAATCGCTGCTTCGTTCGAGACGAAGCCCGAGGTGAACACCAGCGCCGATTCCTTGCGGTGCAGGTCGGCGAGCGAACGCTCCAGCTCGACCAGCGGCCGGTTGGTGCCGGCGATGTTCCGGGTACCACCGGCGCCGGCGCCAAGCCGCCCAGCGGTTTCCTGCATGGCCGAAATAACCGACTCGTGCTGACCCATGCCGAGATAGTCGTTCGAGCACCAGATCGAAATTTCGTGTGCGTTATCAGAGCTGTCGCGGTAAATGGCGCGGGGAAAGCTGCCGGCTACGCGCTCGAGATCGGCAAAGACCCGATAGCGCTTTTCCTGGCGCAGCGCGTCAACGGCGTCTTCGAATAGTCCACGATAGTCCATGATCCAGTCCCGTTCCTGAGGCGACGTTGACGCAAGGACTAGCTAATGGCCCCGGCAGTCCATTGACATATGTCAATTCGCCGCGCGACGGCGGCAAGTTCATGATCCCCAAGCCGTATCGGGGACAGTTTCGATCCATTCTAAACCTCGAGTACGGCTTTGCCAATGTGGGCCTGGCCTCTGCGGAGCGGTACGGATAGGGCGCACGCGTAGTCTGTTCAGTGTCCATTCAGCCACGCCGGGGCAGAAGCGTCCCTCAGGGGCTGGCGGAAACCACGTTTTTAGGTCTTTATTGCGCCGCTTTACCGATCAGTTACCATCAAGAATTCCGCTAGGGGGAGGCAGCAGAGTTGAAGAGCTTTTCGTCATCGAGTTTTGCAAGCGATCATGCTGAAGTCCTCGACCTCGCTCTGGCCGCCGTCAACAAGCATCCGCAGGCGCTGTTCACGAACTTCCAGTGGTTCCTCTACGAGGGACGCGACACGGTGTTCTTTACGGCGTTCTCACGTTCGAGCTTCGACAAGGATTCGCTCGGCAACCTTGTCGCCGACATGGTGGCGCTGGCCCCGCAGCTGAGCCACGGTTTCGTCGGCGCCCGGCCCGGCCAACCGTTCCCCAAGCATTTGCTCGATGCCATCACTTCTGTCGTCGAGGTCGACGATTTCGACGGCTACCCGGACAAGTGGCTGAGCAAGTCCACCGACATCTTCGAGCGTGAGGATCTGCCCCTGTTCCGGGTCGACGTTCTGACCCGACGCGGCGGTCCCGATGCCGATGGCCGCGCATCGCTGATTCAGGTGCGCTCCAGCCATGCGGTCCTTGAGGGTTCGGACTCTGCTCTGCTGACGCGCTCGGCCTCGGCTGGCCACGGCATCATGAGCGACAAGAGCAACAAGGTCGGGCTGGTGTCGCGCGTCAAGGGGAAGCTGCGTGGCTGGACCACGACGTTCCTCTACATCGTCATCGCCAACATTCTGGCGCCGGCAGAAAAGCCCTGGGGCTTCAAGACCCTTGCGCTGAAGCGCCATCGCCTGCGGCTGCTGGCCAACAAGCTGGGCGTGCGGCAGCGCTCCTTGATGTTCGCGCTGGTCACGCATGCCCTCAATGGCGAGGGCGCCGACAAGCATATGTCCAAGAAGGTCATCGGTGCTGCATACACCATGCTCGATGGCAAGCGACACGACGCTGACGATGACTTCTTCCGTGTGCGGGCGCTCGAAGCCAAGTTCAAGGTAACCGACGATTTCGTCACCTATGTGCGCGAGGTCGATGCGACCGTCGACCAGATCGAGCGCAAGGACATCACCAAGTTCCAGGTGATGATGAACTCGATGTTCCAGGCTTTGCGCAGTCTCAACCAGATCGCGCCCTTCCTGCCGGGCCGGCGGTTCTGGCGTTTCAACGGTGGGATCGACGTGGTGCTGACGCTGGTGCCGCCGCATCGTACCTACGGGCCGATGACGCACGGCATGATGGAGCCGATCTATTGTGGCGCCTGGCATTCGGCGGCAAATATCATCACCTTCTGTCCGGGGCGTGAGTACGTCACACTGAACTTCTCGATGGAGACCCGGCATATCGACAATGTCGGCAAGATCGAAAAGCTGCTGGCCAAGGTCGAGGCCATGGATATCCCGCCCGCGGCGAAGACCGTAAAAGCCCTGAACTGAGGCATTCGGCCTGACTGTTTACGTATGGCGGCTTGCTGGCATGCGGGGCGCGGGCTAAACCTCTGTCGCAGCAATTCGATAAGGGGGGAGCCATGTCGGAATTCGCCAGCTATCCGAGCCTGAAGGATATGCCCGTCGTCATTTCCGGCGGTGCGAGCGGGATCGGCGAGGGCATCGTCCGCGCTTTTGCAGCGCAGGGGAGTAAAGTCGGCTTTGTCGACATTGCGGACGAGGCCGGGCAGGAGCTCGAGGCAGAATTGCGGGAGGCTGGGCACACCGTCCGTTTCACGCGCTGCGATATCACCGAGATCGCGGCCTACCAGAGTGCGATCCGCGATTTCGAGGCCAAGCATGGTGCGGCTCTCGCCCTCGTCAACAATGCGGCCAATGACCAGCGGCACAGTTGGGACGAACTGACCCCCGAGAGCTGGGACGCGCGTATCGCAGTCAATCTCAAGCAGGCGTTCTTTGCCGCGCAGGCGGTCATTCCGGGCATGATCACGGCCAAGAAGGGCTCGATCATCAATTTCGGCTCGATCAGCTGGATGATCATGGTCCCGAACCTGAGCGCCTACACTGCCTCGAAAGCAGCGATGCATGGCATGTCACGGTCCCTGGCCAAGGAGATTGGCCAGCATGGCATCCGGGTCAACACATTGGTTCCGGGCTGGATCATGACCGAGCGCCAGTTGACCAAGTGGGTCGACGCCGCGGCCGAAAAGCTGATTGCCGAAAGCCAGGCCATGGCGGGCAGGCTTTATCCCGACGATATCGCCCGGATGGCGCTGTTCTTGGCTGCCGATGACTCAAAGATGATCTCGGCCCAGGATTTCGTGGTGGATGGCGGCTGGGCCCACGGCTGAGATGTCTGTATAGGGTGGGGCTATCACCTTGCTGCCGCAATCGGTCATGACAACAGACCGAAACAGCCTTGAAGGACGTTCGTCGATGAAATCCAAGATTTTGCTCGCCGGAGTGGCGGCGCTGAGCCTCAGCGCCTGTA
>NZ_JBLXGA010000022.1:0-35970 GCF_048261455.1 Devosia sp. | reverse complement strand
CCGATGGTACTAAGTCTTAAGGCTTGGGAGAGTAGGTCGCTGCCGGGTCTGCCAAAAACACGCGCGTCTTAAAACGAATACCGATACATAAAACCCCGCCTGCGAAAGCAAGCGGGGTTTTTTTGTGTGCAATGCGATGGGGAGGAGCTATTGGCGTTTCCCGACCCACGAACTCCTGCCGCAACCGGCGGCCATAAATTCTACAGGATCATGATCGACAAGGCGCGCCTCAGCTCGTAACCATCTCCAACGCGGCGCGTTACTGACATCATGATTTCCATACGCACTTTCAGCGCTCTGGCGCGTCGTTCGCTGGCGCTCGCCTTCGGCCTTTTCCTCACTTGGGGTTTCGCTTTTCCCGCGGCAGCGCAGGTGACGATCTTTTCGCCGTTCAACATCGCCGAGGCGGTGGACCAGAACGCGGTCAAATATGCCGACATCCCCTATGACGACGGGGCGCGGATGAAGCTCGACATCTATCTGCCCGAAAAGCACGAGGGGCCGGCGCCGGTGGTGATGTTCATCTATGGCGGCGGCTGGGCCGCCGGCGACAAGTTCGAGTATGAGTTCGTCGGCCGGGCCTTCGCGGCCAATGGCTATATTGCCGTGCTGCCGGACTACCGGGTCTATCCCGAGGTTCAGTATCCGGATTTCCTCGAGGACAATGCCCGGGCGGCCCGCTGGATTCAGGACAATATCGAGCAGTATGGCGGCGATCCGCAGCGCTTCTTCGTCTCCGGCCATTCGGCCGGGGCCTATAACGCGGTGATGCTTGGGCTCGACAAGTCGTTCCTGCGCGATCAGGGCGTCACCATGCCGATCCGCGCGATCGCCGGGATCTCCGGCCCGTATAATTTCTATCCCTTCGAATATGACCAGGTCCGCACCGTCTTCGGTGCGGCTCCGAACCCCGAGGGCACGCAGCCGATCAATCTCGTCACCTCCGACGCGCCGCCGATCTTTGTGGGCAGCGGCACCTCCGATCCGATCGTGCGCAAGCAGAATTCCGAGGCGCTCGCCGCCAAACTGCGCGACCAGGGCATCTGGGTGACCGAGAAATACTATGACGGGTTCGGCCATCTCGAGCCGGTGATGGCGATGGGCGCGATGATGCGCTTTCGCATGCCGATCCTGCAGGACATTCTGGATTTCTTCCAGACTTTCGGCGCCTTCCCCTCGGCGACGCCGCAGCCGGTGTTCACGCCGGAGCCGCCCGAGGACAAGATGACGGCCGTCATCAAGGAGATGGACGACGTGCTGAAGCCGATCGCCGAATAGCGTCAGACGTCGACCCGGGCGAGGCGCCGCGCCAGAGCGGCCCCGAAGCGATGCATCGCCGAGGCGGTGATGGTGGCGAGGGCGGTGTTGGCGCGCGCGTAGAATGTCTGGGCGGCCGGGGTGCGCAGGAAGCGCAGGTAGCGCTCGAGGTTGTCTGCGTCGAGGTCGGCATAGGTATAGGCGAGCATCGCCTTCTGGACGTCCAGCAGGTCCGTCATCAGCGTCGGCATCATGGCGTCGACCTGGGCGTCGATATCGGCCCAGGGGATGTCGATGTCGCCGTTCTGGTTGAAAAGGGACATGCCGAGCAGCATGGCCCGCACGGACTGGCCGACGAGGGAGACGAAGGTCTCGGCGCTCGTCAAATCCATCATCTCGTCGAGATGGGCGCGGCGTAGCGCGGTGGCATTGCGCAGCTTGATCTGGCCCATGCCGATGACCCGGCCTTGCTCGCCCGGCGGCAACTGACTGACGGCGCGTTCGAGCGCCGTGATCCGCTGGCCGAACGGGCTATCACAAAAGACCAGCAGCTCGTCAATGTCCTCGGTGCTGATGGCGCCTAACAGCTGCCGCTCCAGCTCACGCTGCAATAGCACCGGGTCAAAGACCTCGCGTGTGGCGGCGTCCCAATGCTCGAGAAAGATCGGATCCCGGGTCAGGCGCTCCTCGCGGGCCGACGCCATCAGGCTGGGGCCGAACTGCGTGAAGACGGCATCGAGCCCGGTGGCATGGACGAGTTCGGATACCGGCGCGGCCGGTGACGTCTGCACTGTCTGCGCGATGGTGACCGGCACCACGGGGCTGACAGCCGCTGCGCCCAGCAGCAGCGACGTCGCAAGTGCGCGCAACAGCATGATGACTCCTCCCATGGTCCTGCCCCAGCCTAGCGCCGCGGCGGGCCGGATGCGAGGGCGCGATGCGGCATCGGGCAAGTTGTGATAGGTCTGGGCCAGTGGCTCGGCTGGGGAGAGACCAACAGCGCCCATCGTGGCTTGTGCGGCCGCCGCCGTTGCGGCGACACTGGCCGTCGCCGAATGTTTACCGGTCTGGGAGGGAATGATGAAATACACGCGATTGGGCCGCACCGGCCTCGAGGTCAGCCGGATCTGCCTGGGCTGCATGTCCTTCGGCAATGCCAATTCCGGCTCGCACGCCTGGACCCTGAGCGAAGCCGACAGCCGCCCGCTGCTCACCGCCGCCTGGGAGGCAGGGATCAACTTCTTCGATACCGCCAATGTCTATTCGGCCGGCTCGAGCGAGGAGATCGTCGGCAAGGTCCTGGCCGAGCTGGCGCCGCGCGAGGAGCTGGTGGTTGCCACCAAGGTGCATGGCGAAATGCGCAAGGGGCCAAACGGTCACGGCCTGAGCCGCAAGGCGATTCTCGCCGAGATCGATGCCTCGCTGACGCGGCTCAACATGGACTATGTCGACCTCTACCAGATCCACCGCTTCGATGCGGAAACGCCGATCGAGGAAACGCTGGATGCGCTCGACGAGGTCGTGCGCAGCGGCAAGGCGCGCTATATCGGCGCTTCCTCGATGTATGCGTGGCAGTTCATGAAGATGCTGGCCTATTCCGAGGCGAACGGGCTCACCAAGTTCGTGTCGATGCAGGATCATCTGAACCTGATCTATCGCGAGGAAGAGCGTGAAATGCTGCCGCTCTGCCGCGATCAGGGGATCGGGGTCATTCCCTGGTCGCCGCTGGCGCGCGGGCGGGTGGCGCGGCCGTGGGGCGAACAGACGGGCCGTACCGAGACCGACGAATTCGGCAAGACGCTTTATGGCGCCGAAGAGGTGAACCGGGCGATCAACGAGGCAGTGGCCGAGGTCGCTGAGGCGCGCGGCGCCTCGATGGCGCAGGTGGCGCTCGCCTGGGTGCTGCAGAAGCCTGGCGTTACCGCACCCATCGTCGGCGCGACGAAGATGGGCCATCTCGAGGATGCAATCGCGGCGGTGGAGATCACGCTGAGCGAAGACGAGGTGGCCAAGCTGGAGGCGCCTTACCGGCCGACCGAGGTTGCCGGGTTCCGCTGAACCCACCGGGCCCAGACCAGAATGCGACAAAGCCGCCGACCTTGCCGGTCGGCGGCTTTGTCATGGTCAGTGGCCGGTTGCGCGGCCGGTACGCCCAGTCCTAGTCCGCCTTGTCGGCGCTGTCGGAATTGAGCTGACCGTATTTTTCCGGCCCGATCCGGTTGAGCAGCTCCAGCTGGCTCTCGAGGAAATCGATGTGACCTTCCTCGTCCGCCAGCAGCTCCTCGAACAGGTTCTTGGTGACATAGTCACCCAGCGACTCGCAGAGCTCGCGGCTGGCCTTGTAGGCCTTGCGGGCATCGTGCTCGCCGGCGAGATCGCATTCGAGCACTTCCTTGATCGACTGGCCGATCCGCAGGGGTGCGACACGCTGCAGATTGGGATGACCCTCGAGGAAGATGATCCGCTCGATCAGCTTGTCGGCGTGATGCATCTCTTCGATCGACTCGTCACGCTCCTTGGCGGCAAGGCGGGTGTATCCCCAGTCCTGCAGGATGCGGAAATGCACCCAGTACTGGTTGACGGCACCGAGTTCGAGGAACAGAGCCTCGTTAAGCCGCTCGATGACCTGTGCTTCGCCTTTCATTGGAACCTCCTTGGCGCTTACGACGCATGGCCTTCAACCGCGCGGGCACAGGGGGGCGTGCGTCGGCAGGTCGGTCGGCCATCTGCAGGTGGTACTCTTCTGTGACCTCAATAATCAAGTCCACAACGTTGGGGACACAGCCAGCGCATTTCGAGCGCTTGCCGAGTTCACGGTAGACCTTGGCCGGCACGATGATCTGCCAGGGGTCCTCACGCAGGAATCCGAGAATGATCCCCCGGATTTCCCGGTCGGTGATGACATTGCACTGACAGACAAGCATGGGCTGAACGAGATACAAGCAGAAAGTGGAGGCACTAGAACGCCGCCCAAACATGAATGTCAATGTCAGATTAGCTGGACGCCGCGCAGCGCATTGCCGCGGGGGGTGAAACATTCCGCAGCCTGACACGTAGCTACTGAGCCTATGTATTCTGGAAGCCGTGCCCATGTCGTTTTCCCTGCTGGGGCTGTTGAATGCCATTTCGCCCAAGACGCGCCAGTCCCGGCGCATTGCCTCGGGCCTGCGCTATGGCCCCGGAAGCCGGCAGTGCCTCGATCTGTTCGCGCCGCGCGACGCGAGTGGACCGCTGCCGGTGATCGTCTTCATCTATGGTGGATCCTGGAACGAGGGAGACCGGCGGGACTATCGTTTCGTCGGCCGTGCGCTGGCGGCGCTCGGCTATCTCGTCGCCGTGCCTGACTACCGGCTGGTGCCGGAGATCGAATATCCCCGTTTTCTGGAAGATTGCGCGGCTGCGGTGCATCTGGTCCGCGACGTTGCGGCCGAACACGGCGGTGACGCCAACCGCCTGGCGCTGATGGGGCACTCGGCCGGCGCCTATAACGCGGTGATGCTGGGGCTGCACCCCGGCTACGATCTCGCCGGGCGGCTCAGCGCGGTCGTGGGGCTGTCGGGGCCGTACGACTTTTATCCCTTCGATGTGGATGTGACCCGCCGCACGTTCGGGCAGGTCGCGGCGCCCGAAACCACGCAGCCGGTCAATCTGGTGACCCCGTCGGCACCGCCGATGTTCCTGGCGACAGGGGAGCGCGACACGCTGGTCTATCCGCGCAACACGGTCGCCCTGTCGGCGCGGCTGCGCGAGAACGGCGTCGCGGTGACGGAGCGGCATTACGCAAAGCTCGATCACGCCGGCACGCTGCTCGAACTGGGCAGTCTGCTGTCGGGGCGGGACACGGTGTTTTCCGATGTGGCGGCGTTCCTGCGCCAGCGGCTGGCGCCACCGAATTCAGCCGAGATCGCGCTCGCGGCGGCTGGCAATGACGGCGACTGATGCGGCCACGCGATGTGCCGACGAAAAGAACTCGCGGTGGATCAGGAAGATCACGGTCATGACGCTGGCGGCGATCGCCAGCCAGGGACTGGCGAACCAGGCGACGCCGGCGACCGAGAAATAATAGGCGCGGATGCCGTTGTTGAAATTCTTGGCGCCCAGGCTGTTGAGCCGCGCGATGGCCGTGACTTCTTCGGGCGGGGTGTGTCCGGTATGGTCGATGGCGCCCACCATGATGCAGAAATGGTTGAACTGGCGCAGCGCCAGCGTGAAACTGAAGAAGCTCCACACGAAGATCACGAGCAGTGTGAGCAGATGCAATTGTACGTCATGACTTGTCAGTTCCACGCCGAAGCCGATGTCGCGCAACGAGGCCATGAGTGGGGTGAGATTGCCGAAGGCCGCGAAAATGGCCAGCACCAGCAGCACCGAGGTGGAGGCAAGAAAGCTCACCGACTGCATCAGATTGCCCGACAGGACGGCATCCAGCGGGCTGACGCGGCCGGTGATGTTCTCGACCCAGCGGCGGCGCTGCATGGACATGATCACTGACAGCGAGGGGCGCACCCGTTCCAGCAGCGGCACAGCCAGATTGTAGCCCAGCCAGCAGGCCAGCGGAAACAGGGTTGCGATCAGGATCATTGCGCGTTCTCCGGCTGGCGGCAGCGTCGCTGTGCCGCCAGACCGGTGTAAATCAAGTCACCGCGTCCTTGAAACGGTGAATCGATTCTGATCGCCCGAAGCGGAAACTAGATGGTCCGCGCGTGCCGCTGAAAAATCTGCTGGATGCCGTCGAGCACAGCGTCGGACAGGGTTATATCGGCGGCCCCGATATCGGTCTTCAGCTGCTCCATCGAGGTGGCGCCGATGATGACCGAGGTCATGAAGGGCTTGGTGAGGCAAAAGGCAATGGCCATCTGGTTGACGTCGAGCCCGTGCTCCTCGGCAAGCGCCATATAGGCGCGGATCGCCGGTTCGGTATTCTCGTTGTTGCGATACATGCCGCCGGCAATGGCGCCGCGGGTGCCTTCGGGCAGAGCGCCGCCGAGATATTTGCCGGTCAGCGCGCCGGCTGCGAGCGGCGAATAGGCCAGCAACCCGACATCCTCGTGAAAGGCCAACTCGGCCAGGTCGAGGTCGTAGTAGCGGCGCAGGAAGTTGTATTCGTTCTGGATCGACTGCACGCGGGGCAGGCCGCGCTGCTCGGCGATCCGCAGATATTGCATGGTGCCCCAGGCGGTCTCGTTGGAGAGGCCGAAATGCAGGATCTTGCCCTCGGTCACCAGTTCGCCCATGACCTCGAGGACCTCCTCGATATTGGGCAAAACGGCGGCCTTGTCCTGGGTATAGGGATTATAGTCCCAGGCTCCTTCGAAGTGATAATGGCCGCGCCGGGGCCAGTGCACCTGATAGAGATCGATGCGGTCGGTCTGCAGGCGCCGCAGGCTGTTCTCGACCGCTTCACGCACACCGGGCCCGTCGACGCCGCGGCCTTCGCGGACCCAGGGGCGACCGCCGCCGGCGACCTTGGAGGCAAGCACGATCTTGTCGCGATTGCCGGTTTTCTTGAACCAGGTGCCGATGATCTCCTCGGTCTTGCCGTAGGTCTCGGCGGACGGCGGCACGGCATACATTTCCGCGGTATCGAAGAAGTTGATGCCGGCATCGAGCGCATAGTCCATCTGCGCGTGGCCCTCGGCCTCGGTGTTCTGCAGGCCCCAGGTCATGGTGCCGAGGCAGATTTCCGATACCTCGACGCCAGTGCGTCCGAGCGTGTTCATTTTCATTGCAAAACCCCCCGTTCAAAACCGGCGCACCCTATGGTCCGTACACAGTTGAGACAAGTGCGGTTGCCCGATCCGCGTCAATCGCGATAACTGCCGACAACAGGAGTGTTCTGCCGTGTCTGCATTATCCAAGCTTTTCGGCGTCGTGGTACTGAGCATCGCGATGGCCTTTCCGGCTGCTGCCCAGGAGGCCGGAGCGCAAGTTGCCGACGACAGTGTGGCCAAGGCAGACAGTGCGCCGTCGCTCGAACGTCTGCCGATCCGCGAGCTCGATCTGCCGACGCTCGATGGCGTCATCGATCTCATCATTGTCACCATCGCGCAGGAACAGCGGCGCTGGAGCGTAGCGAAGGCGCAGCGCGACTGCCTCGACCTGATCCGCGTTGCCAATTCGGTGGGGCTCGGCCACGAAATGCTGGGCGAGGCCGATACGGTTCTGGCGGAGCAGGCGCTGCAGGAAGCCTATGTGATGCGCGCCAAGGCCGTGCAGGCGCGCGTGCTGGCCTTCTCGCTGCGCTATCGCAGCCTGGACCAGTTGCGGGCCTGTTCGCGCTTCAGCGTGCCGGAGGGGCAGGCGAGTGATCCGCGTTATGCCAGGCCGGCGCCGCTGGCGACCGCCGAATATACCCAGGCCGCGATCGATCTGGTCGAGGCGGGCGAGGTCAATCTCGCCTCGGCGGTGGCGGCAGGTGTTTCCGAAAAGTGCGGGCCGGTGCGGGGGGCGGCGCAGTCGATCGCCCTGTTTCTCCCCTATCTCGACGAAATGTCGATTATTCTGTCCGAGCGCCCGCAGGCCATGGGGCCGCGGGCCAGCCGCTCGCGCCTGCAGCAATTGCGCAGTCAGCTGACGCGCGCCGTCCAGGCCCTGCAGCAGCAGTTTGGCGCTAAATGCGACGCCGAAGCTGCCGCCGCTGAAGACACCGCACCGGCACCAGACACGCCAGACGCCCGCAAACCGGGGGCTTCGGGCCAGGGCGTTCGCGGCTGACGAGCGCGCTGGTCAAAAAAGTGTCACGCAGTCCACTTTAGGCCTTGAGGCCGGCGTGCCGACCTCCTATATACCCGTTGCGTCGCGGGGTTATGGCCCGCACGAAAGACGCAAACAGCCCAAGGACTTCGGTTCTACATTGGCGCGGGGTGGAGCAGCCCGGTAGCTCGTCAGGCTCATAACCTGAAGGTCACAGGTTCAAATCCTGTCCCCGCAACCAATCTTTCGAACAAAAGAGCCCCGCGAAAGCGGGGCTTTTTGTGTTGCGTCTGCATCCAAATCGTCGTCTAGCATTTCCTGAGAGTTGAACTTACACTGGATGCTTGTACAGGCAATCGATGTGCAATCGTTCTCGGGAGAAGCGAATGCGTGTTGCTACATTCAACGTTGAAAACCTGGATTTTTCGGGGCCGGAGGGAGATGAGTCGGACTCGGCATTTCAGGAGCGCGTGCGCATACTTAGGCCGATGCTTGAGCGGCTGCGTGCGGACATAATATGCTTCCAGGAAGTGCATGGACAGGCCGCGCCCGAGGGTCAGATTGGCGCGAGATCCCTTCGCGCCCTTCGGGTGCTCTTGCGAGAAACGCGCTATGCCGATTTCGTGCTGTCAAGCACCACGCTGAAGGGGCGCGCCGATGTGGAGCGGTACCGCAATCTGGTCGTGGCGTCGCACCCCGAATATGTGGTCGAGGAGGTTCGAGAGCTCCAGAACACGCTGGTCAACCCGCCGCGATACTCTCTCGTGACATCGAACCGGGATGATCCGCTGATCGACGTCAAGTGGGAGCGTCCTAGCTTGTATGTGCGTCTGCGGCTTGGCCAGAATGACGCCCTGCACGTGCTGAATGTCCACTTCAAGTCAAAGAATCCCACGCCGGTGGCCGGCCAGGGGCCGGAAAACTACCAATGGCGTTCGCCATCGGGATGGGCTGAGGGATATTTTCTGTCCTCGATGAAGCGAGTCGGCGCAGCGCTCGAAACGCGTTTGTTCATCGACGGCATTTTTGACGCGGAGACTGATCCGAAAATACTGGTCTGTGGGGACTTCAATGCGGAACCGGACGAGGTGCCAGTCATGGCAATTCGAGGCCGAACTGAAGAAACCGGCAATCCCGAGCTGAACCGGCGGGTCATGCATCCGGTTGCGCTATCCATCGCGGATAGCCGACGTTTTACCCTCTATCACCACGGCGCGCGCAATCTCCTCGACCACATGGTCGTGTCGCGCCGACTGATGGCCAGTTTCAGAGGCGCCGAAATCCACAACGAAATGGTCCACGACGAAAGTGTCGCGTTCGCGACAGACGATAAGTACCCGGAATCGGATCACGCCCCCATGGTCGGTGCGTTCGATGAGGCCGCTTACGAGGTCGATCTCGAAACCTAACGGCCGAAAGCACGGCGGAGCTTGTCTCAGACGGTTGGGGGCGAATCCGGGCGCTGCAGTTCGAACAGTTCGGTGACCTCGACATAGTCGCGATAGCCTGAGCGGGCGACGGTCTGCGCCTTCACCATGTCGAAGCGGCCGTCGGTGACATAGGCCTCGTCGATATGAATGCCGACCACCTGGCCGATGACGACGTGATTGCCGGTGCCCTTGCCGTCGAGGTCGGGAACTTCGAAATGGTGCACCACACGGCATTCAAGCGCCGCCGGCGTGTGGGCGACGCGCAGCGGCCTCACTTGGTTCGATGGCAGCATATCGAGCCCGGCATGCAGGCTTTCGCTGTGGCCCGGCGGCAGGCTGACCGAGGTTCGGTTCATCGCATCGACCAGCGGCCGCGTGACCAGATTGTAGACGAACTCACCGGTCGCGACCGCATTTGCGGCGCTGTCCTTCATGCCATCCGATGAAAAGCCGATGGTGTGCGGGTGCGAGCCGAAAGCGGTGAAGAATGAATAGGGGGCGAGATTGTCGCGCCCTTCGGTATCGATGGTTGAAATCCAACCGATCGGCCGCGGCGCGATGATGGCCTTGAACGGGTCAAAACCGAGCCCATGGTCGCGCGGGTCTTCGTAATACAAGTGGAGGCTCCATCGGTTGGGGCAGGGCAGGGGCAGCAGCAGGCTGCGCTCCAAGGCTGCATCCAGTATCGCTGCTCGGCGCACCGAAGGCCAGCCGGCGTCCGGTCAGCCCAGCCGCGACCCGACCCAGTCGATGATCTGCTGGGTGCCGAGCGCGCCGGAGATGCGGTCGGCCTCCCTGCCGTCGCGGAACAGCACCATGGTGGGAATGCCGCGGATGTTGAGGCTTGCCGAAAACGACTGGTTCTCGTCGGAGTTGAGCTTCACCAGCCGGGCGCGCGGGGCCAGGGATTTCGCTGCCTGTTCATAGTTCGGAGCCATGGCGCGGCACGGGCCGCACCACGGCGCCCAGATGTCGACCACCACCGGCAGGGTGCCCTTGTGGATCTGGCGCTGCAGCATGGCCGCATCGATGTCGGGTGGCGCTTCGCCGAACAGAGCCGTGTGGCAGCTGCCGCATTTGGCTTCGCTCGCCGGGCGTGCGTCGGGCAGGCGGTTGATGGCGCCGCAATTGGCGCAGACGATGCGCTGGTCGGTCATTTCGGGTTCCTGTGCGGTGCGCAATAGATGCCATGCAATGTCGTCAGCACACTGCTCACACTGTCCGAAGCCAGGCGATAGAGGATCATCTGACCTTCCCGTCGCGTGCTGACCAGTTTCAGCGCCCGGAGTTTGGACAGGTGCTGGGACAGGGGCGATTGCCCCAGCCCGACGCGATCGGCCAATTCTCCCACGCTCAGCTCTTCATCGAGCAGATTGCACAGGATCAGCAGCCGCTTGGGGTTGGCCATGGCGGCGAGCAGTTCGGCGGCCTCGTCGGCCCGGGGTTCAAGCTCTGCGATATTCATCTTGACATATTAGAACATTCGAATATGTTGGTCAACGAAGCAATGCAGTGCTGCGCCACGTTCGTGCTCCCCAATGCGGGAAGACTCGATCGCATCATCGGTCTGTCCTTCGACGCGCTGCCACTGCCCACAGCACATTCTAAAGGAGAGGCGAAATGACCGCCATCACCCCTTTGACCTTTACGCCCGACCCGTCGCTGTCCCCCGAAGTGGTGCCCTTCTTTGATCCGGTCACCAATACGATCAGCTATATCGTTCGGGATCCCAATTCCACGTCCTGCGCCGTGATCGATTCCGTCATGGATTTCGATTACGCCTCGGGCCGGATCAGCTTTAGGCACGCCGATGCGATGATCGCGCATATCCGCGACAAGGGCTGGACGCTTGAGTGGCTGATCGAGACCCATGCGCATGCCGATCACCTGTCCGCTGCGCCCTATATCCAGGGCAAGCTCGGCGGCAAGCTGGGCATTGGCGAGAATATCCGCGTCGTGCAGGAGACCTTCGGCAAGGTGTTCAACGAAGGTACCGAGTTCCAGCGGGATGGCAGTCAGTTCGACCGGCTGTTCGCCGACGGCGACAGCTATCGCATCGGCACGATGGACGTGCATGTGCTCTACACACCCGGCCATACGCCGGCGTGCACGACGCATGTCATGGGCGACGCGGCCTTCGTCGGCGATACGCTGTTCATGCCCGATGGCGGCTCGGCCCGTGCCGATTTTCCCGGCGGCGATGCGACAACGCTCTATCGCTCGATCCGGCGCGTCCTGACCCTGCCCGAGGCGACGCGGCTCTTCATGTGCCACGACTACGGTCCGAATGGCCGCGACATCCAGTGGGAAACCACGGTGGCCGAGGAGCGGGCGCATAATGTGCATGTGCGCGACGGCATTTCGGAAGCCGAGTTCGTCGCCATGCGCACGGCGCGTGACGAAACGCTCGACATGCCGCGGCTGATCATTCCGTCGCTGCAGGTCAATATCCGGGGCGGTGAACTGCCGCCCAAGGACGAGTCCGGCCGGACCTTTCTCAAGGTCCCGGTCAACGCCCTCTAACAGTCGAGAAAACCAACGTGTGGCCCTTCACAATGAAATCTGATGCCCTGAAATTCCGCCGCCTGAATGACGAATTCGCCGTTGCCGGCCAGATCACGCCCGAAGAGGTGCAAAAGGTCGCCGATGCCGGCTTCAAGACCATCGTTTGTGCCCGTCCGGACAATGAGGATGCGAGCCAGCCGAGCTTTGCGGAGATCGCGGCCGAGGCCGAACGCGTTGGGCTCAGCGCTGTGCATATCCCGGTGTCGGGCATGATCGGCGAAGGTCAGTTGATCCGCATGGAAGAAGCGATGAAGACCCTGCCCAAGCCGATGTTCGGCTATTGCAAGTCGGGTGGCCGCGCCGGCTCGCTCTATGGCGCCGTGACCCGCTAAACAGGCTGCAGCGGAGACCACGGTATGTTCGCGCTCGAGCCGCTGCAGTATCTCATCGGCGCCGGTGCGGGCGGGCTCGTGGGCCTGACGCTCGGGATATTTGGCGGCGGCGGGTCGATTCTCGCCGTGCCGCTCATGGTCTATGTCGTCGGCGTCACCGATGCGCATCTGGCGCTGGGGACGGCGGCGCTGGCCGTCGCGGCAAATGCCGCGGCCAATCTCGTCGCGCATTCGCGGCTCGGCAATGTCAACTGGCGCTGCGCCGGTGTCTATTCCGCCGCAGGCGTCGCCGGGGCCTTTCTGGGGTCCAGTCTGGGCAAGCTCATCGGCGGCCAGCAATTGCTGTTCCTGTTCGCGCTGCTGATGATCGGCATCAGCGTGCTCATGCTGCGCCGCCGCCATGCTGTGGGTGATCCGGCAGCCGTGTGCACCATCGCCAATGCGCCGCGCACCGCCAGCTATGGCGCGGCGACGGGCGTCCTTTCCGGCTTCTTCGGAATTGGCGGCGGGTTTCTGATCGTACCAGGGCTGATCGCCGCCACCGGCATGCCGATCGTCGTTGCGGTGGGGTCGTCGCTGGTCGCCGTTACCGCCTTCGGCCTCACCACGGCAGTGAACTATGCCGCTGCGGGTTGGGTCGACTGGGGCCTCGCCGCGGTCTTCATCGGCGGTGGCAGCCTGGGTGGACTTCTCGGCACCAGAATCAGCACGGCGCTGTCGACGCGCAAGGGCGCGCTCAACATTGCGTTCGCCGTGCTGGTGATGCTCGTTGCGGCCTATATGCTGGTGCGCAGCGGCCTGGTGCTGTTCGCCCCGGCCTAGCGGGAGAACGGCACCTGCGCCGTCAACACCTGCCCGGAATTGTTGAACTCGACCTCGAAATCGACGCGGATCGTTTCATCCTGCAGCCACAGTTTCGAGCCGATGCGGATATCGTTGCCGCCCCGGTCCTTTTCGCGCTCTGCCAGATCGAAGGTGATCGCATTGCCTTCTTCCCGACCCATCGCAACGCCGGTGAAACCGGCATTGGAGCTCATCAGGGCCTGGTAGCGGCGGACGTCATCTTCATAAGAGATCGTGCCGCTGACGGACAGGTTCATCGACACCAGCGTGCAGCGGCCGGCATAGTTGATCTTGTCTTTGTTACCACGCTTGATCGAGAGGCGGCAGCGGAATGGCTCCGGATTCGAGCCGCCCACAAGGGCGCCCTCACCCTTCCAGTTGCCGACGTAGCTGTTCAGCTTGTCGGCCTGGGCCTGTCCGGCGACGGTTGGCTGAACCATCAATGCGGCCACTGCGACCGCCGCCGCAACGCGGAAGGCAGTCGTCTGTCTCTTGGTCATGGTCTGGTTCCTCATGCGTCGTTTGTGCGCCGGAAGCTGAGTCGGTAGAAAAGCTCTCGTAGCGTTTTGACTTGGCCGCGAGCGAATGCAAGTTTGTGCGCGCCACTCAGGCCATTCCTTTCCCTACCTTAATGCAAGTCATAGCATGGCACGAAGTCAAGTTTTCGAGCACAGTTCCGCGAGCGAAGCTGCTCGCGCCATCATAGATGTGGCGAATGTGCACTACTCCATCGATGTTGCGGGGCGTCCGCTGCACATTCTCAAGGATGTGAGCCTGCGCGCCGAATCAGCCGAAGTCGTGGCCATTGTCGGCCCGTCGGGGAGCGGAAAGACATCTATGCTGATGCTGCTGGCAGGGCTGGAACAGCCCACCGAGGGGCGGATCGTCGTCAACGGTCAGGATATTTCGCGGCTGGGCGAGGATGAGCTGGCGCTGTTCCGCCGCCGCTCGCTGGGGATCGTGTTTCAGAGCTTTCATCTTATTCCGTCGCTGTCGGCGCTCGACAATGTCAGTCTGGCGCTCGAGATCGCCGAACCGGACCTGTCGCTGAAGGATGTGCGGGCACGCGCGGCGGCAGCGCTCGAATCGGTCGGGCTCGGTGGCCGGCTGGATCATCGTCCGGCGGCACTGTCGGGTGGCGAACAGCAGCGCGTTGGCCTGGCGCGCGCCATGGTTGCCAATCCGCGGCTCCTGCTGGCGGACGAGCCGACCGGCAATCTCGATCAGGCCACAGGTGCCGTGGTGATCGATCTGATGTTCGATCTGGCGCGCAAGAATGGCACGGCCGTGGTGCTGGTGACGCATGATCCGGGGCTTGCGGCGCGGGCCGACCGGGTGTTCACCATGACCCAGGGCGAACTGGTGGACACGACGAGCGAGAGCAAATGATGCGGCGACTTCTCGCTGCGGCCCGTATCGGGCTGCTCGACATGCGCAATGATCTGCGGCGTTTCACGCTGCTGATCATCTGTCTGGCGGTCGGCACGGCGCTGATTGCCGGCGTCAGTTCGGTCGGGGCCAGCATCCGCCAGGCGGTGGAGCAGGATGCGGCGCTGCTGATGGGCGGCGACGTTGAACTCTCCCGGACCGATCGGGCTGCAACGGCCGACGAACTGGCGGTGATGCGGGGCTATGGTCAGCTCACCAATGTCATCGACACCAATGTGCGCGCCGAAAATGGCGATGCCGATGCCTTTGTCGATCTCATCACGGTCGGCGAGGGCTATCCGCTGCTCGGCGAGGTGGGGACCGATGCCGTTGGCGCGGCACAACCGGTCTACGATCTTCTGGGCATGCAAGACGACGCCTATGGGGCGCTGGTGGCGCCGCTCATGCTCGAACAGCTCGGGATTTCTGTCGGCGACCGGTTCACGCTGGGCGGGACAGATTTCGATGTGCGCGGGTCGCTGCTCAGCATACCCGACAGCGCCGTCCGCGGCTTCCGACTCGGTCTGCCGGTGTTGATCAATATCGATGGCCTCGCGACCCTCAGCGACATGACTTCGCCGCTGCCCGGCCTCGGCACCTATTATCGCTACAAGGTGTTGCTGGCGGACCGCTCCGACCCTGAAGCGGGTCGCAGTGCGCTCGAAGCCGATCTCGGCCCAGCCGGTTTCACGGTGCGTTCCGCGCGCGAGGGGCTCGGTCCCATGGTGCGCTACTACGACCTGTTCATGCGCTTTCTGGTGATCGTCGGGCTCGCGTCGCTGCTGATCGGTGGCGTCAGCGTGTGGACCAGCATTTCGGCCTATATCACCGAGCGCTCGAATACGATCGCGGTGATGCGGGCCATGGGCGCGACGCGCACTCGGGTCTTCGTGCATTTCTTTTCGCAGGTGGCGGCACTCGCCGTAGTCGGCGTTGGCATCGGGGTGCTGATCGGCGCCGCCATCGCCTTGCTGGCGCTCCCGGCCGTCGGCGCGGCGGTCGGCGTGTCCCTGCAATCCACCATTCACCTGCAGCCACTGCTGGTGGCGGCGGGTGTGGGCCTCACCACGGCTTTCGCCTTTTCCTACCTGCCGTTGCAGCAGGCGCAGAGCATCAAGCCGGTGCATCTGTTCCGTTCGCGCGGCCTCGCGGCACCGCCGATGGATTGGCGGGCATTGCTCGGCTCATTGCAGATCGTGCCGCTGCTCGTCGCCGGTGTGCTGTTCTTCTGGCTGGCCGTTCTGATGACCAATGATCCGGCGCTTGTCGCCGCCTTTGCCGTGGTCAGCGCTCTGGCCGTCGTGCTGTTCCGCGTCGCCATCTGGCTCGCCGGCGTCATTGTTGCGCGGCTGCCCGAGCCCAGAAACCGCCTGCTGCGCTACGCGCTGCGCGGCATCGGTGGGTCCGGTTCGAACGCGCCTGCCGTCGTGGTTTCCGTCGGCATGGCACTGGCCATGCTGGTGGTCGTGCTGGTGCTGCAGGTCAATCTGCGCAACGAATATCTGGGCGCTTCGGTCTTCGACGCGCCCACGCTGGTCGCCTCGGATCTGTTCGATGACGAGGTGGAGTCGCTCGAGCAGATGCAGGCCGATGGTAGCGATATCGTCTTGTTCACCTCGACGCCGATGTTGCGTGGCGCCTTCGCGGCCCTCAACGACACGACGGTCGATGATCTCAGGCCCAGCGGGCCGGAGGCACTGTTCCTGCTGTCGGGCGAAATTCCGCTCACCTATCGTCAGGTCCTGCCGCAGAGTTCGAAGATCGTCGCCGGCGACTGGTGGCCTGATGATTACGACGGTCCGCCGCTGGTCTCGCTGCACCAGAGCCTGCAGTCGGGCCTTGGGATCGCGCTCGGCGACACGCTGACCTTCGACATTTTCGGTGACCAGGTGACCGCGGAAGTCGCCAATTTCCGCGATTATTCCTGGCAGGGTGGCATCGACTTTATCGCCACTTTCTCGCCGGGCGTGCTCGAGGACTATCCGGCGACACTGCTCGGTGCGGTCACTGCCGCCAAGGGGCGTGAAGAGGCGCTCGAGTTGCAACTGGCCGAGGACTTCCCGGATATCCGCTTCATCGCAATCGGGGCGACGCTGGAGCTGATCACTGCGGCGCTGGGGCAGCTGTCGCTGGCCGCCTCTCTCGTTGGTGGGCTCGCAGTCGGCAATGGCCTGCTGGTCCTGATCGGCAGCCTTGCGACAGGCCGTCGGCAACGGCAGATGGATGCGGTGATTAACAAGGTGCTGGGGTCGCGGCGCTTCGAGGTTCTGGGGGAAGCACTGTTGCACTACAGCCTGCTCGCCGCCTTCGCTGCGGTCTTCGCGGCGCCGCTCGGCATCGGGCTGGCCTGGATCCTGACCATGGTGCTGCTCGATGTCGATTTCGCCATCAATGTCGGCACCGTCGCGGCAGTAGTACTGGGGGCGGTGGTGATCACCGGTGTCCTTGGCGCCGGGACGATCTTCCGCGTGCTGTCGCTGCGTCCGGCGCGGCTGCTGCGCGAGGCGATCTAGCTCGTCTCGCCGATCTGCAGCGCGGTGGGCAGTGTCACCACCGGGCTGTCGAAACTGCCGCTTTCGATGCGCCGCACCATATGGTCCGCGCCCAGTTGGCCCAGCTCGAAGGCCGGTGAGCGCACGGTTGTCAGTTCGGCATCGAAATAGTCGAGGAAGTCGAGGCCGTTGAATCCTGACAGCCGCACGTCCTCCGGGATCCTCAGGCCGCGCTGGCTGAGCAGCCGGTAGGCGGCGATCGCCATCTGGTCATTGCCGGCGAGCACGGCGTCGAGCGTGCCGCCTTCCCGCAGATAGGCGTCCAGCGCGCGCTGGGTCGCAGCCGCGGATTCGTCGGTGGAGGTGACGACGGTGAGCGCCGCAGCGCCCTTGGCATCGTCAACATGCTGTCGAGCGCCGGCGACCCGGGCCTGCATGGCCGGCCAATCGAGCTCTGGTACCAGAGCGACGATTTTCTTGGCGCCCCGTGCCATCAGATGCGAACAGAGCGCCCGACCGCCGTCAAAATCGTCCTGACGCAGGAAGCAGATGTCTGCGAGCCTGTCGTGCGGCGGTTGCTGGAACAGCGCGACCGGCTGATGCATGGCTTCCACCAAGCGGCGCAGCGGCTGACTATTGGCGAAATCGCCTGGCGTCAGGATGCACAGCCCGTCGGTCTGCAAATGCTGGACCAGTGAGGAGGTGCCAACCTCCTCTGGCTGCAGCCCCTGCAGGACGAGAGAGTAGCCGCGCTGGTTCAGTCCAGCACACAGGCCGTCGATGAGTGTCGTGATGTAGGGATCTGCGAGAAAGCGCCTCCCGGTCTGGACGACCAGCATGCCGACGGCGAGCCGCTTGTCCGACCGCAGCGAGCGGGCTGCAAGATGAGGGCGATAGCCCGCTGCCTCGATGGCCTTCAAAACCCGGTCGCGAGTTTGCTCATTATAGCCTCGCATTGTGCCGTTGACGACGTTCGACACGGTCATCGGCGACACGCCTGCCAGTTGCGCCACGTCTTTGAGCGTTGCCTGACGCTTGCGGCGAAGCGGCTGAGCAGACGGACGGCGGCGGCGCGGCTGGTCAGGCATCGTCACGGGTTCTCTGTCGCGGGCTGTAGCTAGGGCTGTTGCGTTAAAGCAAATCTCTGATCCGGACAAGATGAGGCGGCCCGCGCCCCATAGGAGAAGCCGTTCATGGCCTGTCCATGCCGGCGCGGGCGATGGGGCGAGAAGAGCCACGAGAATGCAGAATGCATACAGGCGGGATTGACTTAACGTTAAATCCGTTCCTATCCTTCACCTGTTCCGGAGCGGGGAAGCGGTCCGGAATGGTGGCAGGAGCTGCCGCTGGAGGCCCGCGACCCCTGGGGTTCACAGGCATTTGGCACAGTCCTGCGACCAAACAGGTTTAACGTAACACAAGCGCCGGGCAGGGGTCCGGCGGGACGGGAATTCGATGTCTGAGTCAGTGGCGGAAGCGGTCGCGCGGCAGCGGCAATATATTGCCGGCGGCACCATGTCGATCAATCGCGCGATCACGCCGCCCAAACTGTTCGTGCGGGCCGAAGGCGCCTATCTTTGGGACGACTCGGGCCGCCGCTATTTCGATTATCACGCCGGGTTCGCGCCCTATCTGTTCGGCCACGCCGACAAGGAGGTCGATGACGCCGTGATCGCGGCGATCCGCAGCGGCGCCTCACTGATCGGGGCGGGAACCATGCCATGGGAAGCCGACCTCGCCGAAATGCTGGTGGAGGCGGTTCCCGGAATCGAACAGCTGCAGTTGACCAGCACCGGCTCGGAGGCCGTGTCCTACGCATTGCGCCTCGCGCGGGCCCATACGGGGCGCGACAAGGTCGTCATCATGCAGGGCGGCTACAATGGCTGGGCGGACTACGTCTCCTACAATCTGATGGATCCTGCAGCGGTGGTCGGATCGCATGAGCCGGGCACCGAATATGCGCCGCGGGTCACGACTGCGG
Source organism: Devosia sp. (assembly GCF_048261455.1). Lineage (GTDB taxonomy): Bacteria > Pseudomonadota > Alphaproteobacteria > Rhizobiales > Devosiaceae > Devosia_A. The sequence goes on along the minus strand of NZ_JBLXGA010000022.1, from coordinate 16,949 downwards.
GCATCCCGAAGGTTATCGACGAAACCGTCAAGGTCATCGAATACAACGATCTCGCGGCAGCCGAGGCCGTGCTGTCGAAGGGTGACATCGCGGCCATTATCCTCGAGCCCGTTTTGCAGAACGTAGGCATCGTCAAGCCGCAGCCCGGCTATCTCGAAGGGCTGCGCGAGATCTGCGATCGCACCGGCACCGTACTGATCTTTGACGAGGTCAAAACCGGTTTCCGTCATGCCCTGGGCGGTTATCAGGAAATCGCCGGGGTGACACCGGACCTATGCACCTTCGGCAAGGCGGTGGCCAACGGCTATCCGCTGGGGGTTGTCGGCGGCAAGCAGGAGATCATGGCGCTGTGCAATGATCCGGATCCGAAGCGCCGCGTCGTCATCGCCGGCACCTACAATGGTCATCCGGTCAATGTCGCAGCGGCCAAGGCCAGCATTTCGCGTCTGATGAACCGCCGCGAAGAGGTCTATGGCGAGCTGGAGCGGCTTGGCGCGCGGCTGCAGGCCGGCTTCGAGGCTATCTTTGCCGAGCGCAATTACGCGACCACCTTCGCGCGCCAGGGCTCGGCATTCACCCTGTACTTCATGGATCATGCGCCGGTGAACTGGCAGGACATCGCGCTCAACAACGACAATGAGCGGGACCTCGCCTATCGCCGGGCGATGATCGAGGCCGGAGTGTTCCACTTCCCAGCCGCGACCAAGCAGTCAAGCATCTCTTTGGCGCATACCGATGACGATATCGATCAGACGATCGAGATCACCGCGGACGTGGTCCGCGCGCTCGGTTGATCCGCACCCCGTAACTCAAGGAAATGGCCGCCTGATATGCTAGTCGATTGTCACGTCAATATCTGGGACGCAAACCAGCTCAAGGACCGTTTTGCTACCGGCACTGCCATGGCCCGCCACGGCACCATCGGCACGGTGTCCGACGGCGATACCATCCACAAAGCGCTGGAAAAGGTGGACAAGGCGATCCTGTTTTCGCCGAAGTATCCGGATTCCGCCGGCATTGATGGTTCGGACGAAACCACGGCCCGGGCCGTCGCCAAATACCCCGACAAGTTCATCGGTTTCGCTGCGGTCGATCCGCGGCGCGAGGACGCGATGGATCTGCTGGTTCACGCTGTTGAAGACCTCAGACTGACCGGCGTGAAATTCGGGCCGATCTACAACGGCGTATCGGTACTCGATCCGCGCATGGACCCCGTCTGGGCCTATTGCCAGAAGAACAATCTGCCGGTGACCATGCATATGGGCACCACCTTCGCGGAAGGCACGCCTAACCGCTATGGCAAGCCCGACGATGTCGAAACGGTGGCGCAGCGCTACCCTGATCTCAAGCTGATCATGGCGCATCTGGCGCATCCGTGGATCGATGAGTGCATCACGATCTGCCGGCGCAACGCCAATGTCTACACCGAGATCTCGGCCATCTTTTATCGGCCCTGGCAGTTCTACAACGGCCTCGTCAGCGCCCAGGAATACCGCATCACGGAGCGCAACAAGATCTTCTGGGGCACGGATTTTCCGTTCTCGGAAGTCGATGAATCCATCGCCGCTCTGAAAAACGTCAACCAGTTCACCGAAGGTACCTCGCTGCCTCGGGTGAGCCAGGAGACGATCGATGCGATCCTTTATTCGAACCCGCTCGAACACTGGTGGCACGGGGGATATCCGGGCTGACCACGGCTGAAGCCCTCAAGGCGATAGTGCGATGATTATCATTAGCGATAATAGGCGTTGATATTTGATATTCGCTATCCTAGCGTGGGCATATCCCGATAGGGGCGAACGGCGGAAAACGAGACTGATCGGGGCAAGTGCAGCGATGGCAGAACCGGCTGGGACGATCCCAGGAGCCACTGCCTGGACTTGTCCGGATCACACGAAACAGGCGGCGCGCGGTTGCGTGGGTGGGACCAGTCCCCGTGCCGGACTGTCACGACGGGGGTGGGGCGCCACGGCGCCCGCTCCGGTAGTTCACGCTCATCGATGGAGGGTCATGCAATGACACATTCGAAGACAACTCGCCGCTCCGGCATGGATCGACGCACATTCCTGAAGGCCGGCAGTGCCGGCGCACTCGGTCTGGCCTTCGCGCCCGGCCTGATGACCGGTACGGCCCGCGCTGCCTATGAGGGCACGCTGGACATGCTGGCCTGGGACTTCCAGCCCGACACGATCAAGTCGCTGGTTTCCGGCTGGACCGCCGAAGGCAATCCTGCGGTCGACGTCGCGGTGATTCCGAACCTCGGCTACACCCCGGCGCTGCAGACGCGCCTGCGCGGTGGCGACAAGATCGACCTCTATTACAACTTCGCCTACAACTCGCAGAAGTTCATCGACGAAGGCTGGGCCGCCAAGCTGAACGGTCTTCCGGGTGTCGACGGCATGATCGCCGACATGTTCGAAAGCGCCCGTGGCCGGCACGTCAATGCCGCCGGTGACATCATCAGCGCGCCCTATTTTTCGGCCGTGCACATGCTGCACTACAACGAGAAGATGCTGGCCGATAACGGCCTTGCCGTGCCCAAGACACTGCAGGAAATCTACGACGCCTCCAAGTCGCTGACGTCGACCGTCGAGTCCCCCTACGTCGCCTACTGGGTGAAGGAATTCTGCGAGGAATACCTGCACACCTATCTGCTCAACGAAGGCGTCACTGCCTTTGACGATGCCGGCCAGCCGGTGTTTGCCGATGACCCGAAGACAGAAGGCGTCTTTGAGTGGTGGCAGACCATGTATCAGGAAGGCCTCGCGCCCAAGTCCCTGCTCAACGACGATCCGGGCAAGCTCAGCAATGAGATGGCGCAGGGCAATGCGGCCTTTTACGTGCTGCACCACTACTTCCTGACCTCGGTCCGCAGCCTCGAAGGCCCGGAATCGGCCAATGTGACCTCGGCGGCGACCGGCGAGAAGACCCTGCAGATCGGCGAAGTGCTGCAGCTTGGTCAGTCCGACAGCGACGAAGAGCGCAACGCGGCCTGGGAGCTGATGAAGTACTATGGCTGGAAGGATTCCGACGGCAAGTTCGCGGTGTTCAACCAGTGGGCCAAGGCCGCCGGCCTTGCAGCCCCTTATGCAGGCTTCTTCACCGATCCCGAAGTTATCGCGTCCTTCCCCGACTACTACGATCTGGACCTGATCTCCGACACGTTCGAGAACGGTTCAGACGTGGTGCCGGCACGTACGCTGCCCTGGTACCCGGACTTCCAGGCAAAGGTCGGTGACATTGTTCACGCCCTGCTGCTTGGCCAGGCGACGCCCGCACAAACGGTGGAGGCCCTGACCGCCGCCGCCAAGGGCGCCCAGGGTGGCCGGACGCTCTAGGACAGGCGTTTCCACCCGGAAAAGGGAGCGCGAGGGTTTGCACCATCTCCCGCCTTCGCGCTCCAACCTTTGTCTGCCACCTGAGTATCAAGCATAAGTAGAGGGTCAGATTTGGCGGCGACATCGCATCTCGACGGATTGCCTCCGAAAGCCGACCGGGCCTTCGGATTGCGGCTCACTGCACCGGCCATGATCATTCTGGCGCTGCTGCTGGCGGTGCCGACTGTTCTCACCATCATCTACAGCCTGCATGACGTGCCGGCCAACGGGCTCACCTTCGGGCCCTTCGTCGGGCTCGAAAACTACGAGATCGTGTTGTCGAGCCCGGTGTTCTGGCGTTCGGCGCAGGTCACGGCGATCTTCTCGATCGGCTTCGTTGTGCTTTCGACCGTCATCGGTCTCGCAATGGCGCTGCTGCTGAACCAGCAGTTCATCGGGCGCTGGCTGGCGCGGGCCCTGTTGATCGTGCCGTGGGCGACGCCCTGGCTGGTGATCGGCATTTTGTGGAAGTGGTTTGCCGATGGCAGCGTTGGCGGTCTCAACGCCGTCTTGCTGATGACGGGGCTGACCTCCGACTATTTCGATTTTCTCTCAGACCCTAACAGCGCGCTGGCCATCACCGTGGTCGCCGCTGTGTGGCGCCAGGCGAGCTTTGCCGGCATCCTGTTTCTTGCTGGCCTGCAGACGCTGCCGCACGAGCTCAACGAAGCGGCTCAGCTCGATGGCGCCAACACCTGGCACAGGTTTCGCTACATCACCGTTCCATGGCTCAGGCCGGTGCTGATCACCGTCACGGTGCTCAATATCATCTATGCCTTCCTGCAGTTCGACGTGATCTTTGCGATGACCCAGGGCGGTCCGGGCGACGCGACACAGGTGCTGAGCATTCTCATCTATCGCCAGCTGTTCGGCGTCACCAATATCGGGCTTGGCTCGGCGCTCGCAGTTATTCTCGGTGTCGCCGCGCTGGTTGGTGGGCTCGTGACGGTGCAGCTGTTCTACAAGCGGGAGACCAACTGATGGCGCGCTTGCTCTCTCTTTTCGGCCTCGGCACATCGGACGAAACCGGCAGTGGCCGAAAGCGGAGCCCGTGGGCGACCGCGGCGATCTATCTGGGTCTCGTGATCTTCGCGATCTGGATTCTGTTGCCTGTGTGGTACCTCGTGGTCTCCAGCCTAATCACTCCGGCACAGCTGGGGGTCAAACCCTTCCCGATGCTGCCGTCCAGCATCACCTTCGATAATTTCGTCAACGTGCTGTTCGGCTCGACCGGTGGCAAGGGCATCGGTTCCACCGACATGGGCGCGCGCCTGGTCCCGGCAATCGGGCAAAGCCTATTCGTGTCCTCGGTGCTGGTGGTGATCAACCTGCTGCTCGCGGGTGCCGCGGCCTATGGGCTGTCGCGATATCCGTTCCGCGGCGGGCGACTGTTCGAACTCAGCGTGATCGCGACGCGCGTCGTGCCCGCCATCGCGATCATCGGACCGTTCTTTGTGGCGTTCCGGATCATCGGGGTTCTGAACTCACCGTGGGCGCTGATCATCAGCTACAACGTCTTCACGCTTCCGTTGGCGATCATGATCTTGAAAAACTATTTCGATCAGTTGCCGCGCGAGATCGAGGAAGCCGCAAAGATTGATGGCGCCACCCGGCTGCAGACGCTGTGGATCATCATCGTGCCGATCGCCAGACCCGGCCTCGTCGCGGCGGGCGTGCTGATCTTCCTCGAGGCGTGGAGCGAGTTCTTCTATTCGCTGGTGCTCACCAATCAGCTGACGGTGCCGCCGCTGCTGGCCGGATTCCAGTCGGTCCAGCAGTTCAACTGGAACGCGCTTGCGGCTGCCACGGTGATGTCGATGATCCCGCCGGTGCTGTTGGTCATGCTGTTCCAGCGCCACGTCGTGGGCGCCCTGACGGCAGGTGTCGGCAAATGACTGCGCCCATTCGTGCGGCCGTGGTCAGTGCCGGTGCCTGGTCGCAGTCGAGTCATCTGCCGGCGCTCCAAGCGGACGCCGATGTCGAGATCATGGGCATCTCGAGCCCCGATGAACGCATGGCGCGTGCTCTGGCCGATGAGTTCTCGGCACCATTCGTTTCTGCCGACTTCCGGGAGCTACTGGCGCTGGAGCCGGATATCGTTGTGGTCTCCAGCCCGCCCGTCGCGCATGAAGAGCAGGTCGTTGCCGCGCTGGAAGCTGGTGCGCATGTACTGGTCGAAAAGCCCTTCGCGCTTGATGGCGCCGCCGCGGCGAGGATGCGCGATGCCGCAATCCGGTGCGGCAAGGTCCTGCTCGTCGGTTTTGGCTGGCCCGCAGCGCCGTGTTTTTCACGCGCAAAAGCGCTGATCGATGCTGGCGAAATCGGCAGGATCGAACATCTGACAATGCATCTGGCGGTCAACACGCGAGCACTGCTCGAAGGCGGCAATGACGGGGGCTGGGGCGGCAAGATCAGCTCTGGCACGGCGACCTATACGGACCGCAAGATTTCCGGGGGCGGTTCGGCGGCTGTTACCATGTCGCATGAGCTGGGGATGGTCGAATGGCTGGTCGGCGAGCCGATAACCGCCGTTGGTGCCAGCACCTACCCGCCAAAAAGCGAGATCGATCTGCACACGAGTGTCAACGCCACGTTTGCCGGCGGCGGCTCGGCTGCGATCAGCGCCGCTTCCACCCACACCTATATCGCGCGACCGCAATGGCACATGGCGCTTTATGGCCAACAGGGGCAGTTGTGGCTCGACTCGGTTGCCGATCACGTGCGTCTGGTGCGCGCCAATGGCGAGGTTGTCGTCTATGACGGGGCTGACGCGTCGGGCGAATATGATCCCGGCGCGCCAACAAAGGCGCTTATCGCCTGCGCCCGGGGCGCTGCGGCACCAACCGGCCTTGCCGCAGACCTCGCGGCACATGTTGTCGCCGTGACGGATGCGATCTACGAAAGCGCCCAAACGGGACAAACGATGAAGGTCGAGGCCGACTAGACATGCGCACAGTATTCAGGGGCGGAACCATCGTCGATGGTCTCGGCAATCCACCGCGTCGGGGGGATGTCGTGGTCGAGGGTGACCGCATCGCCGAGGTCACAGATGGCGGCGTCGCGGTCACGGGCGAGCGGGTCGTCGACATATCCGGGTTGATCATCGCGCCCGGCTTCATCGACATGCACACGCATTCGGATCTGCAGATCCTCGTCAACCCGGACCACACATCGCGCCTCAGCCAGGGTGTCACCAGTGAAGTGCTTGGACAGGACGGGCTGAGCTACGCCCCGGTCGACGATAGCGTGCTCGCCGAGATGCGGGCCCAGATCAAGGGCTGGAACGACGACCCGGAAGGCTTCGACTGGAATTGGCGCAGCGTTGCGGAATATCTCGCCAGGCTGGACGGCAATACAGCAACCAACACCGCCTATCTGGTGCCGCATGGCAATCTGCGCATGCTGGTCATGGGCAATGCGCCACGGCTCGCAACGGCTGACGAACTGGAGCAGATGAAGGCGCTGCTGCGCGTCGCGCTGGAGGAGGGCGGTGTGGGCCTGTCGACCGGGCTCACCTATGTGCCGGCGATGTATTCCGACACCGACGAACTGGTCGAGCTGTGCAAGGTTGTCGCCGAATACGGTGGCTTTTACTGCCCGCATCACCGCAACTATGGCGCAGACGCGCTCGGCGGCTATCGCGAGTGTTTCGAGATCGCGCGGCGCTCCGGGGTCGCATTGCACCTCGCGCATACGCATCTGAGTTTCGAGTGCAATCGCGGCAAGCTTCCCGAGCTGCTCGCGATGATGGACGCGGCGGTGGCCGAGGGGCTCGATTTTTCCTTCGACAGCTATCCCTATCTTGCAGGAATGACGACGCTGCTGTCGCAACTCCCCAGCTGGGCCCTCGCCGGCACCGGCGATGAGCAGATGGCGCGGCTGAGGGATCCCGCAACGCGTGAGAAGATCATCGAGGCGCTGGATGTCATTGGCTCCGACGGGCACCAGGGACTGACGGTCGACTGGAAGAGCGTTCATATCGTGGGTGTGCCAGGGGCGCCGCACTACGAGTGGCTGCTGGAAACCAACATGCAGGCGGCCGCCGACAAGCTCGGTGTTGGTGCTTCGGAACTGGCGCTCGATGTGCTGCTTGCAACCGAGCGCAGCGCCAGTTGCGTGATGTTCATCGGCATCGAAGAACACGTCCGGGCGCTGATGCAGCGCGATGAGCACACTGTCGGCAGCGATGGCATTCTGGTGGGCGATCGTCCGCATCCCCGCTCCTGGGGCAGTTTCCCGCGTCTGCTCGAAACCTATGTGCGCGAGGAAGGCGTGCTGACGCTGGCCGAATGTGTGCGGCACATGACAAGCGCCGCAGCTGATCGTTTGCGTCAAGAAGACCGCGGGCGGCTCGTGGCCGGAGCCAAAGCCGACATCGTCGTTTTCAACGAGATGACGGTCAGCGCCAAGGCGACCTATGACGTGCCGCGTCAGGCCGCCAGCGGCATCGCTCATGTGCTGGTCAATGGCGTCTTCGCTGTTGAAGACGGTACCATTACCGGCCAGCGTGCCGGCCGGGTGATCCGTATGAACGAGGTCTCGGCATGAGCGCTCCCACACCCAATTGGGCCGATCTGCCGGTCGCTACGCCGGGACTGGTGATCGATCTCGATGTGCTGACGCACAATCTCGATGAAATGGCTGCTATTGCGCGCGATGCGGGGGTGTCCTTCTACCCCCATGCGAAAACCCATCGTATGGCGAAGGCCGGTCAGCTGCAGATCGCGCGGGGCGCCGATGGGTTGTGCGTCGCCAAGCTCGGCGAGGCCGAGCTCTTTGCCGACGCGGGTATCCGCAACCTGTTTGTCGCCAATCCGATCTTCGGTGCCGTGAACGCGGGACGGGCCCTCGCGCTGTCACGGCGGGTCGATCTGCTCCTGGCGACCGATTCCGTCGCTGCTGCAATGACGGTTGGCGATGCGTTTGCCGCTGCGGGGCAGACCGCGCAGTTGATGCTGGCCATCGACAGCGGGCTGGGGCGCGAGGGGGTGTCGCCGGACAAGGCGCCCGCTGTGGCTGCCGCCATCCATGCCCTCGACGGGATCGAGCTGGTCGGCATCTACACCCATGAGGGCACGACCTATAGTGCGACCGATCGCGCCGACCTCGAGCGACGCGCGGTCGCCGCCGGCGAGAGCATGGTCGCGGTGGCCGAAGCCATTCGCGCAGTCGGGGTGCCGCTGCCCATCGTGTCGCTCGGTGCGTCTGCCTCGGCGCGGGCCGTGGCGCATGTGCCGGGCGTGACGCAGATCCGCCCCGGCATTTTTGCATTCAACGATGTCGGTCAGATCGCGTTGGGCAATGCCACGCTCGAGACCACCGCAATCCGGGTGATCGGCACGGTCGTCAGCCATCCGGATCCGGATCGCGCCTGTATTGACGCAGGCTCGAAGTCGCTGAGTACCGATCTCGTTCCTGCCGCGGCGCATCGCGACGAGTATCCTGGCCATGGGCTGCTGGTGAATGCGCCCGGCTGGGTTATCGAAAAGATGTCCGAGGAGCATGGCTGGTTGCGCTGGCACGGAGACGGCGAACCCACGCCATTGCCGGTGGGCACGCGCGTCGAAATCGTGCCAAATCATGTCTGCATGGCGTTTGCCATGCTGCGCCGCGCCGCCATCGTGCAGGATGGTGAAATCCGCGACCACTGGGATGGTTTCGGGCCGGGCGCTTCGGAGTAGCACGTGGGGGATTGAGAATGAGTGGGATGCTTAAAGCGGGTGAAGCCCTGATGGTCGCGTCGCGCGGCACGGGGCCGGAACATGGGCCCTGGCGCTTTTTGGAGGACGACGGCAAGTGGACTGGCGAGCAGATGGTGGCCATCACCGATCTCTCCGCCATGGCGCTGCATCCGACATTGCCTGTCGGCTATGCGACCTCCAAAGTCGGCGCCGATGGGGAGATCCATGCCTTCTCGCTCACCGGTAGCGGTATGCTCAGCGAAAAGTCCAGCTCGGGCGCGGAACCGTGTCATCTGACCGTCGACCCGTCGGGCCGTCTCCTGATCGTCACCAATTACACCACCAGCACGCTGGGGTTGCAGCCACTTGATAGCGACGGCGCATTCAGCGGCGAGATAGCGCTGAAAAAACTCAGCGGCGGCGGGCCGGAAGCCGATCGTCAGGACGATGCCCATCCGCACCAGGCCTTCTTCATCGGTGATACGCTGGTGGTGATCGATCTCGGCGCGGATCTGGTGCGCGAGTTCCGGCTCGATTTTGGCCAGTCCGGCGCGGATATGCTGGTGGCCCTGCGCGAGACGGCAATGCCGGCAGGCAGTGGCCCGCGGCATGGCGTGGCGCTTGCGGACGGCCGGCTCGCAATCAGCGGCGAACTCGGGTCCAACCTGCTCGTCGGCCGGTTGGGCGAGCCGGTCGACAACTGGTCCAACGTGCATTCGACCACCCGCACCGGACCAGCCAAGACCCGCCACACCCGTAACTATCCGGGCGACATTCAGCGCTCGAAGGATGGCCGGCACGTCTATTTCGCCAACCGTGGCTACGACACGATCGCCTGCTTCGATGTGAGCACGGGCGAGCCAAGACTGGTCGCCGAGCAGGATGCCACCGTTGCCTGGGCCCAGCACATGCTGGTGCTCGATACGCATCTGCTGGTCGCCGGCTGGGACAGTTCGGAGGTTGTGTGCCTGCCGCTGACTGATGGCGTGCCGGGACCTGCCGAAAAGCTGCTGCAGTGCAGTGGCGCCGCGTGGGTCACTCTGCTGCCGGCGCGCTAGCCCGCGGGCGTCTCGCGGAAGAGGGCCACATCTGATATTCGGGGCCCGAGGCAATCGGAGGCCTCGTTGGAAACGGGGACGCACTGGCCTATGGCGCCACGAGGCACAGCGAGTGACAGCGAAGTGGCGCCCAAGCGCGCCGCCAAAACCAGAGCGTCCAGCAGCGCTGCGCCCAAGTCCGGCACGAAACCGGCCGCCAAACCCAGCTATTCCGCGCCTGCCCTCGAAAAGGGTCTCGATATCCTCGAACTGCTGGCCAGCCGTTCCGATGCCCTGACACCGAGCCAGATCGCGCAATTGCTCGGCCGGTCCTTGCAGGAAGTCTATCGCGTCGTGCTGGCGCTGGAGCGGCGTGGCTATATCGTGCGCCCGCCCGGCGAAGAAGCGCTGGTGCTGTCGACCCAGCTGTTCAATCTGGCGACGATGTTTCCGCCTTTTCGCCGCGTCGTCGATGCCGCGCAGCCGATCATGAATGCTCTGGCGCTCGAAACCTCTCAGGCCATACATATGGCGGTGCTCGACGGGCTCAACCAACGGATCATCGCCCAGGTCGACAGCCCGGCAGCGATCGCCGTGCGCGTTCGTGTCGGCGCGGCCAGCCCGGCCGTGCGCGCCACCTCGGGGCGGACCATCCTCGCTTTCCAGACACCGGCGGTGCGCGAATGGATCTTTCGCGAGGCCGAAGCCAACAACAGCTCGACGGTTCTAGCAAACGCCAAGGCGCGGGTCGCCGCCATTGCCGAGCGGGGCTATGAGCAGATCGATGGCGAGGTGCTGCGCGGCATCACAGACCTCAGCTTTCCGATCCTCAACGCGGGCGGATCCGCCCTTGCGGCGCTCACCATGCCCTATCTCGCCAGCCCCGACGCGCCGATGGAGTTTCGCGATGCCGCGGTGCTGCTGCATGCCGCCGCCAGCCGCATCACCGGTGTGATGGGTGGTAGTTTGCCACCATTCGATGCCGAGGCACTTTCACCGCTGGGCTAGGCCATACCGCACGAAATCTCCCGACTATCTCGCACCTTCTGCCATCCCGATGTAGGCTATCGTCGGAGCGGCAGGCGTTTGCCGTCGAGGAGGATATTATGAGAATTTTCGCTGCGCTTTGCGCTGGTCTTTTGTTGAGCGGGACCGCAATGGCCCAGGACGCGCCCGATTCCGTGGTGCCCGGGCAGGAACAATTTGAAATGAAGGTGCTGACCCAGGGCCTGTCCGGCCCTTGGGAACTGACCTATGGGCCCGACGACTTCCTATGGGTTACCGAGCGCACGGCTGGCCGTATCGTTCGGGTCGATCCTGCCGATGGCAGTGTCCATGAAGCGATCACCATCGATGAAGTCCAGGCCCCGGGTGGTCAGGATGGACTGCTCGGTCTGGCGCTTCATCCGGAGCTGGGGCAGGGGACGGGCAATGACTTCGTCTACACCGTCTATACCTATGAGGATCGGCCGCGTGGCCCCGACACGGTGGTGACGGATGAGTACAGTCCGTACCGCTATTTATACACCAAGATCATCAGGCTCAGTTACGACGCCGAAACCGGCGAACTGTCCGATCCGAAAGAGCTGATCGCGGGGTTGCCGGCCAGCAATGACCACAATTCGGGGCGGCTGAAGATCGGGCCGGATGGCAAGCTCTACGAGACCATCGGCGATGGGGGCAAGAACCAACTCGGCAACTGGTGCATCCCGATCGAGGCGCAGCGCCTGCCGACGGCCGACGAACTCGCGGACAATGATTTCATCGCCTATCAGGGCAAGTCGCTGCGGATGAATCTCGACGGCTCGATCCCCAGCGACAACCCGGTCATCGACGGGTTGCGCAGCCACATCTTCACCTATGGCCACCGCAATATGCAGGGCATCGATTTTGGACCGGATGGCACGCTCTATGCTTCCGAGCAGGGGCCGAAGACCGATGACGAAATCAACATTCTCGTTGCCGGCGGCAATTACGGCTGGCCGCATGTTGCCGGCTTCAAGGACGACAAGGCCTATCAATACGCGCGCTGGGCTGACGCCACGACACCGTGCGATCAGCTGACTTTTTCCGACATCACCATCGATCCCTCGGTGCCGGTCGAGGACGAAACGTCCTGGCCCGATGAGATGCAGGCACCGCTGGCGACCATGTTCACCGTGCCGAGCGATTACAGCTTCACCGATCCCGACTGCGGCGGCATCGATTTCATCTGCTGGCCCACCGTCGCCGCCTCCTCGATCGAGGTCTATTCGGCTGATGGCGAGGGCATCCCAGGCTGGTCGGATTCGCTGCTGGTGACGACGCTGAAGCGCGGCTCGCTCTATCGCGTGCCGCTGAATGCCGAAGGGACTGCGGCCGCCGGTCCCATCGAGAGGTTCTTTCAGTCGGAGAACCGGTTCCGCGATACGGCAGTCGGCCCCGACAACAAGACCATTTATGTTGCGACCGATCCCGGTGGTCTCGCCGAAGCGCTTGATGGTGGGGTGACGACGAGCATGGAGAATCCCGGCGCGATCCTCGTCTACACCTACACGGGCCAGGGCGACGACAGTGCCGCGATGGATGCGCCGGCTGAGACCAGCGATATTCGCGATGCGGCCGAGACGACTTCGGCCTCGGGCATGGCGCCGACCATCACCGAAGCGCAGGTGGCCCGCGGCAAGACGGACTATGATGCCAATTGCGTTGCTTGCCACGGGCCGAACCTGGTCAGTGCCAATTACGGGCCGCCGCTTGCCGGTCCCTATTTTGCGCGCAAATGGCCGGGCCAGTCGGTTGCCGCGCTCTACACGCATACCCACGATCGGATGCCGCCGTCGCGGCCGGGTGCGCTCGGGGATCAGAGCTATGCCGATCTGGTTGCCTATATCCTGCGGGTGAACGGGCAGGTTGAGGGCGATGTCGAGTTGCCCACCGATATGGCGCAGCTCGAAAAGATGACCATTCAGCCGCGCTGAGGCGCTCGCCGGCGATGTCAGTCGGGCGGTCCGCGGAATCTTCGCGGGCCGCCCGATTTTTTACGCAAACGTTTTCAATGAAATGGCCCGACGGCGTGTCAGAGTTGATGATAGGCGCCCAAAGCTCTGTTGACAGGGGCTTTTTCGCCGTTTAACCGTTGATGCGACCACATCTGCAAGTCGTCGCCAGGATTTTGTTGTCCGGCACAAGAACGATACAGAAATATGGTCTAGGGAGGTAATGCACGGCACGATCTGAAACGGATCTGCTGCTCATTACAAAACATTGTTGGTTGTTGCGCGGGATTGCTCCCGCAGCAGTATCGCTTTGTCGGGTCGGGGCACGTGACGCCTCGGTCACACCGATTTTGAGCGACGGTGCATGCGTATGCTTGCGTGTGCCGTCGGGAACGAATTCGCGGCTGGGCTGCCTTCGGGCTGCCGGCGCCGTGGTGGTGCCGCATACACTGCGGTGCGTGGAGGAAGGCGAGATCAGGAGGAGCGCCACCGGCCCGTCAAGCCAAGGGCCGTTCGACGAGGACTACAAAAAACACCGGAGAGCCGAAGGCTCTCACAGTCGACAGCAATAGGGAGATCTGTTCGATGCTGAAAATGAAGTTTGCTGCGGCGGCCGTCATGGCGACGGTCGTGGCAGTTGCGCCCACTGCGGTTTTTGCGCAGGACGCGGCGCCGGTTTCTGCGACGGAGATTGTGCCGTCGTCGCCGCTGCCCGACATTCCGCGCAACGAGACCGTCGTTCTCGGCTGGGGCGTGGCTGGCGGTTCGTCGGTCGGCACCACCAACCCGTGGGCATTGCCCGGCTACACCCATCAGGAAGGTAACAACCTGATGTGGGAGCCGCTGATGTACTTCGGCATCTACAAGAACGAGTTCATTCCGTGGCTCGCCGAGTCGATGGAATACACCAATGACGATTTCACCGAGCTGACGATCAAGCTGAATCCGGCAGCGAAGTGGAGCGACGGCGAGCCGGTCGATTCGGGTGACGTGGTCTACACGTTCCAGGGTCAGATCGATAACGACAACCTGCCTTACCACACGCAGTTCGAGCAGCAGGTCGCGGGCATCGAAGCCACCGACGACACCACTGTCGTCGTGACCTTCAACCAGCCGTCGCCGCGCTTCAAGTTCGAGATCCTGACCGAGAAGTTCGACACCGGTATTCCGATCGTTCCGGAGCACTATCTGTCGGAACAGGACAATCCGACTGTTGCCCCGGGCCGTGACGAGATCCCGCATTCGGGTCCGTATGACATCGTCGCCTGGAACGCCAACCAGAAGATCTTCGATCTGCGGGACAACTGGTGGGCTGTCGAAGCCGGCCTGATCGATACGCCTGCCGTCAAGCGCGTCGTCATCGCCAACATTCTGCAGCAGCCGATCGATACGGTTGCCCAGCGCATCGTGAACAACGAGTTCGACTCTTCGGTCGACATGCGCGCGCAGATCATCGGCAACATCCTGGCTCAGAACTCCGAAGTGCAGTCCTGGACCGGCAACGAGTCGCCTTATGGCTATCTCGATTGGTGGCCGAACTCGCTGTGGATGAACACCCAGCTCGAGCCCTACAGCGATCCGAACATCCGCAAGGCCATCAGCCTGGCGGTCAATCGTGACCTGATCAACGAGATCCTCTACGAGGGTGCCGAGATCGCCACGATCTATCCGTTCCCGCTGTATCCGAACCTGCAGGCATTTGCCGACACGCCGGAAGTGAAGGCGCTGCAGGCAGAGTACGAGCCGGGCAAGTTCGATCCGGAAGAGAGCGCACGCCTGATGGAAGAAGCAGGCTGGACCATGAATGGTGCCGGTCTGTGGGAGAAGGACGGCGAGACGTTCGATGCCACCATCCAGGCCTTTGAGAACATCCACGGCGACATCGCTCCGATCCTCGCCCAGATGCTCATCAATGCCGGCTTCGATGCGAATGTGAACTTCGGTACCGATGCCTACCAGAACATGGTCGACGGTGTGCCGGGTCTGTACCTCTTCGGTCACGGCGCCAGCCTGTACGACCCGTTCGAGGCGCTGAACCTGTATCACGGCCGGTTCTCGAACGTCATCGGCACGGCCGCTGGCAACAACCGGTTCTCGCGCTATTCCAACCCGGAATATGACGAGATCCTCGACCGGATTTCGCCGCTCGACTCGCAGGATCCCGAGTTCATCAAGGGTGCTGCCGAAGCTCTGGGCATCTACTGGCGCGACACGATCGATGTGCCGATCATCCAGTGGCTGCACCGTATCCCGTACAACAATCACTACTGGACCAATTGGCCGTCCAGCACGAACGTTGGCATGGGCGTGAACGGTGCCTTCTGGGCCCACACCGGCATGCTGGTGATCACCGGTCTCGAGCCTTCCGGGGCCGAATAAGTCCTGTGATGCGGACAGGGTGCGCGCGTTCAGCGCGCACCCACCTCTCGCCACACGACACCAGGATTTACTCCATTGAATCTCAGAATTGTCTTCAAGCGACTGGCCTTTCTCGTCCTGGTTATCTGGGCCGCGTCGACCATTGTTTTCTTCGTTCCGCGACTGAGCTCGCGCAACGCCATCCGCGAACGCTTCGGCGAACTGGCGCGCACCGGCGGGTTCTCGCCCGGTGACATCGAAAAGCTGGTCGCCTCGATGGAACAGCAGTTCGGGCTCGATAAGCCCATCTGGGAGCAGTACCTGCAGTACCTGAACAACATCATCCATCTCGATTTCGGCTATTCGCTCTACAAATACCCGTCCACGGTCACCGAGCTGATCGCCCAGGCGCTGCCCTGGACCATCGGTCTGCTGCTGGTCACGACCGTCATCAGTTTTGTCATGGGCACATTGCTGGGTGCGGTTGCGGCGTGGCCGCGCGCTCCGCGCTGGCTCAGGACCATTGCAACACCCTTCATCCTGCTGACCGGCGTCCCGCCCGTGATCATGGGCATCCTGCTGGTCTTCTTCATCGGGTTCCGTCTCAAGTGGCTGCCGCTGGGCGGTGCCTATTCTGTGGGTGTCGTCCCGTCGCTGGATCCCGGTTTCCTTTGGGACATGTTCGTTCACCAGCTGCTACCGGCCTTGTCGCTGATCCTCGGATCGGTCGGTGCCTGGGTACTGTCGATGCGCGGCATGGGCATCACGATCCAGGGCGAGGACTATGTGAACTTCGCCGAGCACAAGGGTCTGACCGGCGGCCGCATCTTCCGCGACTACTATTTGCGGAACGCGCTGCTGCCGCAGGTCACCGGGCTCGCGCTGGCGCTGGGCACGGTGGTGACCTCGGCCGTGGTGGTCGAACAGCTGTTCGGCCTGCCCGGCATTGGCACCTTGCTGAACCTGGCTATCCGATCAAACGACTTCCCGACCATCTACGGCGTGGTGATCTTCATCACCATCGCCATCGCGGTGCTGATGACCATTCTGGAGTTCGTCTATCCGCTGTTGGATCCGCGGATCCGGAACGAGTAGGAGCAAGAAGGTGACGACGACGACACTGGCTTCCAATACGGAGGAGGCCGCGCGCCAGCCGGGCAACTTCACGCTGCTGCTGCGCTATCTCAATCGCAACAAGGGCCTCGCCTTCGGCGTGGCCATCCTGCTGGGGCTGATCCTGTTCACGGTCATCGGACTGCTGACAATCAATCCCAAGCATGCCTATCCCCTGTCGGCGATACCCAGGCAGCCGCCCAGCCTGAAATACCCGTTCGGCACCGATTTCTTCGGTCGCGATCTCTATGCGGCCATGGTCGTGGGGCTGTGGCAGACCGCTTTCATCGGCGTGCTGGCCGGTGGCATCGGTACGGGCGTCGGCGTGGTGCTGGGCTTCACCTCCGCCTATTTCGGCGGCAAGGTGGATACGATCATCCGTTCGATCTGTCAGATCCTGACGCC
>NZ_JBLXGA010000021.1:0-36651 GCF_048261455.1 Devosia sp. | reverse complement strand
GATCAACGGCGCGGCAGGCTTCGCCTTCGCGGTCTTCGACTTCAAGGGCAAGAACCTGATCCTCACCCTTGTGATCGTCAGCTTCATGCTGCCCTTCGAGGCGATCGCCCTGCCGCTGTATACGGTGACCCGGCAACTGGGCTGGCTCGATAATATCGCGGCGCTGATCGTCCCCTCGGTGGCCAACGGGCTAGCGGTGTTCCTGTTCTACCAGTTCTTCAAGCAGGTGCCGAAGGACTATCTCGAAGCGGCGCGGCTCGATGGGGCAAACTGGTTCGACGTGATCATTCACGTCTATATCCCGCTCTCCATTCCCACCTGCATCAGCGCCGGGCTGCTGCTGTTCATCTTCCAGTGGGAATCCTTCCTGTGGCCGCTGCTCGCCATGCCGAGCCAGCAGTTCAAGGTGATCCAGGTGGGAATGGCCGCCTTCCAGCAGCAGTACCAGACGATCTGGAACCAACTGTTCGCCGTGTCGGTGGTGACCGCGCTGATCCCCATTGCCCTGCTGCTGCCGTTGCAGCGCTATTATGTGCAGGGGCTGGCCGGCGCCGGGCTCAAGGGCTGAGGCCGCTTACGCCGCCTGCGCGTCGAGCCGCGCGACCGCACGCTCGAGTGCCGCCAGACAATCCGGGTCGATGGCCGACCCGGCCATCTCACGCATCACTTCCAAGGCATGACCCACCGGCAGCGCCGCCCGATAGGGCCGCTCCGCGGTGAGCGCGTCGAAAATGTCGGCGACAGCAATGATGCGGGTATCCAGCGACAAGTCCGCTGCATCGAGACCACGCGGATATCCCGTGCCATCGAGCTTTTCGTGATGGGTGGCGGCAATGACCGCCATGTCCGAGAACGCCGTGATCCGCATCAGGATGGTTTCGCCGAGAATGGGATGACGCTTGATATCGGCCCATTCGTCGTCGTCGAGCTTGCCGGGCTTGTCGAGCACCTGGTTGGAAATGCCGAGCTTGCCGATATCGTGCAGCAGCGCTGCGCGCCGCAACCAGCGGCGCTTGTCGTCTCCCAGGGACAGTTCCTCGGCGATCATGTCTGTAAACATGCCCACCCGATCAGAATGACCGGCCGTATAGGGGGACTTGGAATCGACCACCTGCGCGAACCCGGCCGCAAGATCGTCGAGATAGTCCTCATCGACCAGCACGCTATGCTGCACCGGTTCGAGCGCCACCACGCGCGCCTCGATATCGCCGGCGCCCAGCCCTTCCCAGAACCAGGGATCGGCGGCGACCTGTTCGAAGACGGCGACCAGAGCCGGATCGAACCAGCTGCCGCTGCGCTGGCGCACCTCGCGCATGGCGCCCTTCGGTCCGTCGGCCATGAAGAAGACGTCGACGACCTGGCTGAGCAGAGCGATCCGCGCGGCCAGCGCGATCTCGCCGCCGGCCCGCCCCAGCGGCAGGCCCTTGCCATTCCAGTGCTCGTCGAGATCGAGAATGCCATTGGCGACGCTTTCGGAAAAACGCATCTGCCGCGCGATCTGTGCCCCGCGATTACAGCGCGTTTCAATCAGCTCGCGACTATACTCTCCGCCATTGCGCACCACGTCGATGAGCGCCCGGAAGCGCTCCGACAGGGTCTGCTTGACCCCAGTGTGGGAGAGGATGAACCCCAGCAACTGGGGCAGTGTGTTGTCGACGAACTTGTAGTCGCGCTTCATACACAGGTCATCTGCCAGGTAGAGCTGGCACAGCCGCGCCGCGTTGCTGGAGCAGCCGACATCCTTGAGCAGCAGCGTGTAGTGCAGATCGGACAGCGCAGCGTCATCGAGACCGAGTACGCGCCCGATATGCATGCCGATCCAGCAGCAGCGCAGCGCATGGCCGTCGGGCTGGCCTTCGGTCAAATCAAGGGCGTAGCTGAGCGCCCCAACGACTTCGGCGAGACGGACATTGTGTGCGTGATTCTGCGTCATGACCCGCGTTTGCCAGAAATTTCCTAAACTTAAGTATGAGGTGGTAGTTAAAACCTTCTGTAAGCCCGTTCCATCATGCGCAATTGTGGTAGCCACCCACTGGCCGTCATCGTCCAATGCCATTAGGTTGGCGCAAATTCCCCAGCCGAGCCGAGATATTCATGCCGTCCAATCCGCTATTCGCCCGCTTCGTCGCACTCGTGGGTGGCGTCGCCGTCGCCGTCCGGCATTCGGGTGATGGCCCGCGGCCGCCCGTGTTCGGTACCAAGCCGTCTATCCCCGCCCCCAAGCCGCAGGGCAAGATCCCGACGCTGAAGATGCCGACCGCCAAGGGCTGGGAAGGCAATCACAAGCCGACCGCCGCCGCCGGTCTGAAGGTCAATGCCTTTGCGAAGGGCCTGCTTCACCCGCGCAACATGCACGTGCTCTCGAATGGCGACGTGCTTGTCGCCGAATCGATGGGTGAAAGCGGCGGCGCGCCGAAGACCATTTTCGACCATGCGATGCGCGCGACACTCGAACGCGCCCACGCCTCGGGGGAGAGCGCCAACCGCGTCTCGCTGTTGCGCGATGCCGATGGCGATGGGGTGGCCGAGGAGCGCCACACGCTGATCGAGAACGTGCGCCAGCCCTTCGGCATCGTGAACCTGGGCGACACGCTTTATGTCGGCGCCAGCGACGCGGTCTATGCCTACCCCTTCGCCCCTGGGACGACGAAGATCACCACCCCCGGCAAGAAGCTGATGAGCATGAAGGCCGGCGGCCACTGGACCCGCAATTTGATCGCGTCCGAGGACGGCACCAAGCTCTATGTCGCCGTCGGCTCGCTGACCAATATCGCCGATCAGGGGATGGACGCCGAGATCGACCGCGCCTGCATCCACGAGCTCGATCTCGCGACCGGCCAGTCGCGGGTCTATGCCAGCGGCTTGCGCAACCCGGTCGGCATGGCCTGGGAGCCCGAAGGCGGACTGCTGTGGACCGTTGTCAACGAGCGCGATGGCCTCGGCGATGAGACCCCGCCCGATTACCTCACGTCGGTGCGCGACGGGGCGTTTTATGGCTGGCCCTATTGCTACTGGGACCGGATCGTCGACGATCGCGTGCCGCAGGACCCCGCAATGGTCGCGTCGGCGCTGCAGCCCGACTATGCGCTGGGCGGCCATACGGCTTCGCTCGGTCTCTGCTGGTTGCCCGAGGGCACCCTGCCCGGCTTCCCCGCCGGTATGGCGATCGGCCAGCACGGCTCGTGGAACCGCTCCAAGCTGAGCGGCTACAAGCTGACCTTCGTCGCCTTCGAAAATGGCAAGCCGGTCGGCATGCCCCGCGACATCCTCAGCGATTTCCTGTCGCCGGACGAGGAATATTCTTATGGCCGCCCGGTCGGCGTCACGATCGCCAAGGATGGCGCCGTGCTGATGGCCGACGACGTCGGCGACGTCATCTGGCGCGTGACTGGCGCCTGAGGCGAAACGGCATGATGACGCCGAAACTGGTGCTGCTCGCCGGGCTGACCCTGGCGAGCCTGATGGCGCCTGCCCGGGCCGAGGAACCGCTGCACCTGACGCTGGGCCTGCAGGAATCGGGCACCGTGCAGTGGGAAATTGCCGCCATGCAGTCGTTGGGGCTCGATGCGGCGCATGGCATTGAACTCGACGTGCGCCCGCTGGCCGACAGCCGCGCCGGCCAGATAGCGCTGCTGACGGGCACCGTGGATGTGATCCTTTCGGATTTCGTCTGGGTCTCCACCCAGCGCGACACCGGCAACATGGTGACCATGGTGCCGCATTCGCTGGCCGTAGGCGGGCTGATGGTTCCAGAAGGCAGCGCGATGACCGGACTGCCCGGGCTCGCCGGAAAAACGATCGGCGTTGCCGGCGGACCGGTCGACAAGAGCTGGGTCATCCTCAAGGCCTATTACAATTTCGAGACCGGCGATGCGCTCGAGGACAAGGTGAGCGCCCGCTTCGGCGCGCCGCCGCTGATCAACGAGCTTCTGGCCTCGGGCGGCATCGATTCCGGCTTGAACTTCTGGCACTGGAACGCCCGCGCCAAGGCGATGGGCATGAAAGAAGTGCTGCCGGTCAGCAGGATGCTTCAGGGGCTTGGCGTGGCGGAAACTCCGCCACTGCTCGGTTGGAGTTTTTCGGACGAAACCGCTGCGGAAAAGACCGAGGCGCTGACCCGCTTTCTCGATGCGTCCTTTGCCACCAAGCAGGCCCTGCTGGAAGAAGACGGCATCTGGGCCGGACTGGTCGATCTGATGCGGGCCGAGAGTGACGCGACGCTGTTCAGCGCCCTGCGCGACGACTATCGCGCCGGGATCGTCACCCACTACAATCCCAACGACGTGACCGCTGCCGAACAGACCTTTGCGCTGCTCGCCGAATATGGTGGTAGCGACCTCGTTGGCGATGCGGAAACGCTGGCGCCCGGCACCTTCTGGGCCGGGTACACCAAATAGCTGCGCCGCCCGATGGCGGCGGACGCCCCGATGGGCGGGGCCGCCTGCTCGAAGTCCTGTCGCTGCCCCTGCTGCTGGTGATCTGGCAGCTTGCTGCCATGGCGGTCGGCCATCGGCTGTTCCCGTCGCCGATCGCTGTTGCGGCCGAACTGGCCGAGCTCGCAGCAAATGGTCCGCTGCTCATCGACCTCGGCAAGACGCTGCTGCGCGCCAGCATCGCCTTTGTCACCGCCATGATCCTCGGCACCGCGCTCGGCATCCTGCTCGGGCGCCGGCGCCTGCTCGACCGGCTGTTCGGCGCCTGGCTGGTGGTGGGGCTCAACCTGCCGGCGATCGTCGTCGCCATCGTCTTTTACATCTGGCTCGGGCTCACCGAATTCGCGCTGATCGCCGCCGTGGTGATCAACAAGCTGCCGCTGGTTGCGGCGACGGTGCGCGAAGGGGTACGCAGCTTCGAGCCTGCCCATGACGAACTCGCCGCCGTGCTGCGGCTTTCCTCGCTGCGGCGGCTGCGGAGGATCGCCCTGCCGCAACTCATGCCGTTTCTGCTGGCGGCGGCGCGCACCGGGCTGTCGCTGATCTGGAAGATCGTTTTGGTCTTCGAGGTGCTGGGCTCGGACGGCGGCGTCGGCTACCGGGTGGCGGTGCTGTTCCAGTCCTTCGACATCACCGGCATCCTTGCCTACACGACCGCCTTCATCCTCGTCGTGCTGGGCTTCGAATATGGCGTCATGCGGCCGCTGGAGCACC
The DNA here is from genome assembly GCF_048261455.1 of Devosia sp. GTDB lineage: Bacteria > Pseudomonadota > Alphaproteobacteria > Rhizobiales > Devosiaceae > Devosia_A. The sequence continues at coordinate 31,504 of NZ_JBLXGA010000021.1, read as the reverse complement.
GGGTGCTGAAATGGCGGTGAGCCTCGAGATCGCCATTGCCGAAAAGCGCTTCGGCGCTGCGGCCCCGGTCTTCGAGAGTTTCGAGCTCTCGGTGGCGTCGGGCGAAGTGGTGGCGCTGATCGGGCCATCGGGCGTCGGCAAGTCGACGCTTCTGCGGCTCGTGGCGGGCGTCGACCATGCCTTTGGTGGTACGATCACCATCGATGACGAGGCGGCCAGTGATGCACCGCCGCCCGGCTTCGTCTTCCAGGATGCGCGGCTTCTGCCCTGGCTGAGCGCGCGCGACAATGTCCGCCTCGCCCAGCCGCAGATGGACGATGCGACGGCGGACAGGCACCTCGCCGCCGTCGGTCTCGCCGACCGCGCGACCGCCTGGCCGCGCGAACTGTCGGGCGGCATGCAGCGCCGCGTGGCGCTGGCCCGGGCGCTGGCAACCAACGCCCGGCTGCTGCTCCTCGACGAACCCTTCGTGTCGCTCGACCGGGAGCTGGCCGGCGAGATGCAGGCGCTGCTCGGCACGGTCCTCGCCGCGCGCCGGCCCACCGTGCTGCTCGTCACCCACATGGCCGAAGACGCCGCCACGCTCGCCGATCGGGCGGTGATCCTCGACGGCCGTCCTGCGCGGATCGTCCGACAGGTCGCCCTGCCGCAGCCGCGCGCCGAACGGCAACCGGCAGACATCGCCGCCTACGCCGCCGAGATTGCTGCCAACTAGTCGCCTTTGACAAAACTAATGGCATTAGGTAATTGCCTTTTGTCTTTAGGTTTTGAGGGTTGCGATGCCCAGACAGGGATTGACCACGGCGCGGCTGGTCGAGGCCGCCATGGCGATGGCCGACGAGATCGGCTTTGCCGAGTTGACGCTTTCGGCGCTGGCCCGGCAGGTCGACGTCAGGGTGGCGAGCCTTTATGCCCATATCGCCAGCGCCGAAGACCTCAAGACGCGCGTCGCGCTGGCGGCGCTGGACCGGCTGGCGGAGCGCGCGACCGAGGCGGTGGCGGGCCGCGCCGGCAAGGACGCCCTGGTGGCGATCGCTGATGCGCATCGCGAGTTCGCCGCAGCCCATCCAGGTCTCTTCATGGCCACGCGCCATCCGCTGGGGCCGGGCGAAGCGGCCGACAGCGGCGGCGCCCGCCTCGCGCGCAGCATGCGGGCCATGCTGGGGGGCTATGGGCTCGCCGAGGACGAGGCGGTGCATGCCATCCGGCTGATCGGCAGCGCGCTGCTCGGCTTCATCACTCTCGAAACCGCCGGCAGCTTCGCCCATTCCGAGCCGCCACCCGACGCCTCCTGGACCCGTATGCTGGACGCGCTCGACGCGACGCTGCGCGGCTGGACCCGACCCGAGCCTGGAAAAGAGCAATGACTGATCTCATCGATATTCCGCTGACCGAAGCGCTGATCCGTGGCGCCGTCGAACTCGAACGCACCGAAGAAGGATTACTGCCGCACCGGCTACCCGCCTGGGCGCGAGCCCAGGCTGGCGACGCGCAGACGCTGATGGTCGAAGCGCAAGCCTCCGGCGTGCGGCTGGAGTTCGCAACCGAGGCGACCTTCGTCGAACTCGAGGTACTCCCGACCAAGCGCGCCTATGTCGGCCTGCCGGCCCGCCCGAGCGGCATCCACGAATGCTGGGTCAACGGCGCGCCCCACGCCGAACGCCGCACCGAAGGCGGCAACCTGCTGCTGATCGACGGCGCCGCCGGCACGATGACGACGACACCCGGCGCGCCCGTGACGCTGCGCTTCGACCTGCCGCCGGGAAACAAGATGGTGGCGCTGTGGCTGCCGCATGACGAGCAGACGGTGCTGCGGGCCCTGCGCGCCGATGCGCCCGTTGGGCCGGCGGAGCCATCGGGACGACGCCGCTGGCTTCACCATGGCAGTTCGATCAGCCACGGCTCGAACGCCACACACCCGACCGGCACCTGGCCGGCGGTCGCGGCGCGCCACGGCGGCGTCGAACTGCAGAGCCTCGGCTTCGGCGGCGCGGCGATGCTCGACCCCTTCACCGCCCGCACCATCCGCGACACCGCGGCGGACCTGATCAGCCTCAAGCTCGGCATCAACCTCGTCAACGGCGACGTCATGCGCCGCCGCGTCTTTGGGCCGGCGGTACACGGCTTTCTCGACACCATCCGCGAGGGGCACCCGACGACGCCGTTGCTGGTCGTCTCGCCGATCCTCTGCCCCATGCATGAGGCGGTGCCGGGCCCGACCGCGCCCGACATGACGGCAATGATGGACGGACGGATCAGTTTCGTTGCCGGAGGCAATGCCGAGGAAGTGGCGGCGGGCAAGCTGACGCTGGAGGTGATCCGCTCCGAGCTCGCGCGCATCGTCGCTCAACGGGCGGCGACCGACCCGAACCTCTACTATCTCGACGGCTGCACGCTCTATGGCGAAGCGGATGCCGAGGCTCTGCCCCTGCCCGACGCCCTGCACCCCGATGCCGCTGCGCACCGGCTGATGGGCGAACGCTTCGCTGAGCAGTTTGTGACGGGCGCCTTCAGGGCCTGAGAACAGGGCTCCGGACCAGTGGACCGGAGCCCATTACGCCTACCAGTTGGCGATGCGGCCGTCGGGAAGGATCGAGTCGAGGGCGAGGATCTGTTCCTGCGCGAAGGGGTGCTTCTTCGCGGCTTCTTCGTCGATCTCGATGCCGAGGCCGGGCGCCTCGGGCACCGCCCAGGAGCCGTTGACGAGATCGAGCGGATAGACCGAGCAGATCTCCTCGAACCAGGGCACGATGCCCACGGCCTCTTCCTGGATGACGAAATTGGTCGTCGCGACATCGAACTGCAGCGCCACAGCGCCGGCGACCGGCCCCATCGGGTTGTGCGGACAAACGCCCTGATGTGCCGCTTCGGCGATGGCGGCGATCTTGCGGCCGCCGCTGAAGCCCACGCAATGCGCGAGGTCAGGCTGGATATAGGCAACGGCGCGGTGCTCGGCGACTTCGGCGAATTCGCGCGGGGTCAGCAGCCGTTCGCCGGTCGCCAGCGGGCAATCGACGCGCCGCGCCAGATCGGCCATCGCCGGCGTGTCGCCGGGCTGGATCGGCTCTTCGACGAACAGCGGCTTGATCGGCGCGATGGCGTCGATATAGGCCTTGGCCGCTTCCAGCGAGTCCGGCCGGCCGTGGAAATCGGTCATGATGTCGACCTCGTCACCGACCCGCTCGCGCACCGCGGCGGCGAGCTTTTCGACATGCTTCACCGAGGGCAACGGCGCGTCATAGCCGGTATAGGGCACGAAGCCGAGCTTGACGGCATTGTAACCCATCTCGACGGTTTCCTGCACACCGTCGCAGAAGCGAGAGATGTCGGCGGTGCCGATGCCGGCGCCGGACCGGCCGCGCAGCATGTGGGTATAGACGCGCACGCTGTCGCGCACCTTGCCACCGAGCAGCTGCCAGACCGGCACCCCGAGCGCCTTGCCCTTGATGTCCCACAGTGCCTGCTCGATGCCGGAGACGGCGGTGAGACCGATGATTCCGAGGGGCCAGAAGCTGAACCGGGTCATGCGATTGACCAGATGCTCGATGCGCATCGGGTCTTCGCCGACGACGAAGGGCTTCAGATCGTCGATCGTGCCGGTGACGGCGCGCGTCTTCCATTCCAGCGTGGCTTCACCCCAGCCCCATAGCCCAGGCTGATCCGTCACCACTTTGACGAAGATCCAGTTGCGCGCGACCGCATTGACGATGACCGTCTCGACGGATGTGATTTTCATATTAGGCCTCCTCCTCAGGCGTGTGCGCAGCTAGCCCGATCACGGCTATGCCGACAAGCCGTGACCGGCGTCGGCTCGACAAGCTGTTGACGCACATGGCATTGTTCCGATCCCTCCCAATTGGATACCACCCATGCACCAACCGATCGAAAGCTACGCCGTCATTGGCGATTGTGAGACTGCCGCCCTGGTCGCCAAGGATGGCTCGATCGATTGGCTGTGCTGGCCGCGCTTCGATTCCGAAAGCACGTTTGCCGCCATTCTTGGCGATGCCGACAATGGCCGATGGCAGATCGCCCCGGCCGATGGCAGCAGCGCGAGCGCGCGCCGCTACGAGGAGAACACGCTGATCCTCGAAACGGACTTCGAGACCGCCGATGGCGCCGTGCGCATCCGTGATTTCATGCCGCTGCGTGGCAAGAACTCGGACGTCGTGCGGATCGTTCACGGGTTGCGCGGCAAGGTGAAGATGCGCATGGAGCTGGTCATCCGCTTTGGCTACGGCACGGTCGTGCCATGGGTGCGCCGCCTCGACGACGAGAGCGGCGAAGCACTGCTCGCGGTCGGCGGGCCCGACATGGTGGTGCTGCACACGCCGGTGAAGACCCATGGCGTCGACTCGCGCACGGTCGCCGAATTCGAGGTTTCGGAGGGCGACGAGGTGCCGTTCGTTCTCACCTACGGCGCCTCCTACGAAGACACCCCCGAGGCGATCGACGTGGCGGCGGCGCTGGAGGAAACTCGCAGCTACTGGGTCGACTGGACCGACGGCGCCGACCTCGCCAAGGCCTGCGGCGCCGAACTTGGCAAGGACGCGGCGGAGGCCGTGATCCGCTCGCTGATCACCCTGAAGGCGCTGACCCATGCCCCGACCGGCGGCGTGGTTGCGGCAGCGACCACCTCGCTGCCCGAGCAGATCGGTGGTGCCCGCAACTGGGACTATCGCTTCTGCTGGCTGCGCGACGCGACCATTACGCTCGTCGCGCTGATGAGCAGTGGCCATTACGACGAAGCGCGCGCCTGGCGCGACTGGCTGCTACGCGCCGTTGCAGGCAGCCCCGAGCAGATCCAGATCATGTATGGCATTGGCGGCGAGCGTCGATTGACGGAATGGGAAGTCGACTGGCTCAGCGGCTATGAGGACTCCAAGCCTGTCCGTGTCGGCAACGCAGCGCATGGGCAGTTGCAGCTCGACGTCTATGGCGAGGTGATGGATGCGCTCTATCAGGCCCGCCGCGGTGGCTTGCCCGAGAACGACGCGGCCTGGGCCCTGCAGCGCGAGCTGATCAGGCAGCTGGAGGCCGACTGGCAGCAGAAGGACGAGGGCATCTGGGAAGTGCGCAACGAGCGCCGCCACTTCACCTATTCCAAGATCATGTGCTGGGTCGCGGTCGACCGGTGCATTCGCAGCGTCGAGGAGTTCGGCCTGGAGGGCCCGGTGGACGAGTGGCGAAAGCTCCGCGACGAGATCCACGCCGATGTGTGCGACAAGGCCTTCGACAAGGACCAGAACAGCTTCACCCAGTCCTACGGCGACCCGGCGCTGGACGCGAGCCTGTTGCTCATCCCCTCGCTCGGCTTCCTGCCGGCCGATGATCCTCGCTTTGTCGGTACGGTGGCGGCGATTGAGAAGGGGCTGATCGTCGATGGTTTCGTCCATCGTTACCAGACCAGCAAGGAGGCCGATGGGCTCAAGGGGCACGAGGGCACTTTCCTGGCCTGCAGCTTCTGGCTGGCGGATGCCTATGCGCTCATGGGCCGCGAAGACGACGCGCGCGCGCAGTTCGCGCGGCTATTGGCCATCCGCAATGACCTGGGGCTGATGGCCGAGGAATACGATCCGGCAGAACAGCGCCAGCTCGGCAATTTTCCGCAGGCCTTTTCACACGTGGCGATGGTGCATACCGCGCTGAACCTGGCGCGCATGAACAAGGCCGACAACCGGGCGCCTGCGGCCTCGAAAGAGGCGTCAGCCTGACACCATGTCCGGCCGGGGGTGGGCACCCTCCCCCGGCGGTCCGCCACCATCCTCGTTGAGCGAACGCAGCCGCGGCAGCGAAGCGGGATATTCGGCCTGCAGGAAGGCGACCAGCTTTTCACGCATCTCGCAGCGCAGATCGAAGGCGCGCCCGGCGTTGCGGGCCGAGATCAGGATGCGCACCTCCATGGTGAACTCCTTGAAGTCGGTGACCTGAACGGCGACGACGCCGCCTTCCCACAGCGGCGAAGCCTCGGCGATCTCCTTGACCTTGGCGCGCACCGCTTCGACGGGCGTCGTGTAGTCGAGATAGATGGTGACGACGCCGATCAGCGCCGCGCCCTCGCGCGTCCAGTTCTGGAACGGCTGCTCGATGAAGTAGCTCAGCGGCAGGATCAGCCGCCGCCAGTCCCAGATCTTCACCACGACATAGGTGGAGGTGATCTCTTCGACATTGCCCCACTCGCCCTCGACCAGCAGCGCATCGTCGATGCGGATCGGCTGGGTAATGGCGAGCTGTAACCCGGCAAAGATGTTCTTGAGCAATGGCTGCAGCGCCAGACCGACCACGAGGCCGGCGGCGCCGGCCGACGCCAGCAGGCTGACGCCCCATTGCGCCACGCCATCAAAGGTCATCAGCGCCGCGGCAATGCCGACGACGACGAACAGCGTCACCGCGATGCGCTCGAGGATGCGCGACTGGGTGAGATGCTTGCGCGCCAGCAGATTGTCTTCGGAATCGAGGCTGAACTGGCGCAGATAGAGCGTCATCCAGATGTGCAGCACGGTGCGGGCGGCGAGCACTGCCAGCGCGATCAGGCTGATGACCACGGCATGGCGGATAAAGCCCGCCTGCATCTCGGTGAGCGGCGCGACGAGCGATGCGCCCGAGACGAAGATGACGATTACCGCCAGCCGCGTCGACAATCGCGTGCGCTTGACCAGCGAGCGCCAGAACATGTCGCGGTTCGCAACCATGCGGGTCATCACCGAGAACACCAGGCGATGCACAATGATCGCGACGACGATGCTGGCGCCAACGATGATGAGCGAGATCAGCCAGTCCGGCAGAAAATCCAGCACACGGATGGCCTGGGTGATGGCCGCTTCGAGGTCGTTCAAGGTTCGCGCTCCATGCTCGAAACCGGTCCGCCCTCCTCCCGTCCCGGCGAACCAGACGGTCGATGCCAGCCCCTCAACCGGCATCGGAGCCGGAACTTCGGCGATTTGCATGCTTGAGGCAAGGGCAGCCGCCGGGAGGCAGCCTTGCGAGGGCCAGTTCGGCCTATTCGATGAAGACTTTCACCGAATCCGATTTGCCGAGGGAATCGACGACAGACAGCGTGACGTAGCCCGGGCCGTCGGGTTGCCAGCTGTTCTGCCGCGCAAAGCCCGTCCGGCCGATCGGCGCGCCATTGGCAAAATAGCTGAAGGGCGGAACGCCGTTGCGCACCTTGACCACCAGCGCCCGCTCGGCGCCGCTGGCCATGCCGAGATCTAGGTCCACACCATTGCCCGGAAAGGCGATCTGCGGCGCCGCATCGCGCGCGACGACATCGGTATCGAAGTGCCGGAAGCGGCGCAGCGGCAGCGGCAGGTCGGTATTCGTCGCGACCAGCACGCTGGGCAGCGCGGGCGCCAGCGGCACGGTGCCGGTGCCCAGACGATCGAAACTCTCGAACAGGATCGGGGCGGCGGTGGCGATGCCCGACAGACCCGAGATCGGCGTACCATCGGGCCGGCCGACCCAGACTCCGATCACCGTCTCGCCATCGAAGCCGATCGCCCAGGCGTCGCGATAGCCATAGGATGTGCCGGTCTTGTAGGCGATGCGGCCGGCTGAGCCGTTGAGCGGCGGCGGCACGTCGGCAAGGATATCGGCGACATACCAGGCCGCGACCGGATCGAGCACCGGGGCCGCAAGGCCGGTCGGCGCAGCCGTGGGGGTGATGCCGTCGGTGAGCGTCACCGGCGTGCCGCCGCGCGCAATGGCGGCGTAGAGCCCGACGAGTTCGCGCAGCGTGACACCGACCCCGCCGAGCCCCACGGCGAGGGTCGGCGCACTGTCATTCGGGAGCCGCACCGCCAGCCCGGCGCGATGCAGCCGCGAGACGAAGCGCGGCACCCCCACCGCATCGAGTACGATCACCGCAGGAATGTTGAGCGACTGCGTCAGCGCCTGGCGGATGGAGACGGTGCCACGGCTGAGCCCGTCGAAATTGACCGGCACATAGCCGTCGAAGGCGGTCGGGCGGTCCTCGATCAGGCTTTCTGGATGCGCCAGGCCATACTCAAAGGCCAGACCGTAGATCAGCGGTTTGAGCGTCGAACCCGGCGAGCGCACGGCGCGCGTCATGTCGACATAGCCGTCACGCTCGGTGGCGAAGAGGCCAGCCGAGCCGACCGAGGCCAGGACGCTGCCACTCGTCACATCGACCGCGACGATGGCGACGGACGCCTTTGGGCCGAGCTGCGGTGCGCGCGTTGCGCCGAGCTGTTCGAACGCCGCCTGCAGACGGCCATCGACGGTCAGATCGATGCGCGACGCCTCGGGCCGCGCCGCGACGGCCTGCTGCGCCAGGTGCGGCGCGTGCAGCGGAAAGGGTTTGCGCCGGGTCGGGATCGGTTCGCGCTCGGCGGCAGCGGCAGCCTCGGCGCTGATGACGCCCCGCACCACCATGCGCTCGAGCACCATGCTGCGGGCGGCACGCGCCGCAAAAGGATCGCGATCTGGCCGGCGCGCTTCGGGCGATTGCGGCAGGGCGACGAGCAGCGCCGCCTCGGCGACGGTGAGACGCTTCGGCCCCTTGCCGAACCAGGCAAGGCTGGCAGCGCGAATGCCCTCGATATTGCCGCCATAGGGCGCGTAGGTGAGATAGAGCGTGAGGATCTCGGACTTGCTGAGGCTACGTTCAAGCTGCTGCGCGTGGACCATCTGGGTCAGCTTGTCCCACACATTGCGCGTCGGCTGCTGCGCGATGAGCCGCGCCACCTGCATGGTGAGCGTCGAACCGCCGGATACGACATGCCCGCCTGCACCGGCAAACTGCAGTGCAGCGCGCGCCATCCCGCTCCAGTCGACGCCGTGGTGGGTGGCGAAATTCTGGTCCTCATAGGCGACCAGCATGTCGAGAAAGCGCCGGTCGACATCGCCGGGCGTCACCGGCAGGCGCCAGCGCCCGTCCGACGTCGTGAAAGGCCGCAGCAACTGGCCATCGCGATCGAGCACCACGGTCGAGACGGCGAGATGCTGCGGATCGGGGACGGGCGGCAGGTCCGCGGCGATACCGGCATAGACCGAGCGACCCCAGTTGAGCCCCCCGATCCCCGCCGTGATCAGGGCCAAAAGGGCAGCTGCGATGAGCCGCCCCCTGAGATCGTGTCGAGACGCCATGCTCACGGACCTGTCGGCGTGATCTCTATGGCGCCGGCGGCCGTGTTGGCGCGACGTTCGGGCCGGTACATGTCCTCAACCAGCGCGCCGGGCAGCGTGAACGTGCCCGGACTGACGGCCCGCACGATATAGGCGATCGTGAAGCTGTCGGTTTCCGACCAGAAGCGGAAGGCCGCGACATAGCGGTCCGTCCGCGCTTCGGTGTGGGCCGGGTTCGTCAGCTTGAGCCACGAGAAATCGGCCGCACCATTGCCCGCCGACAGGTCGGGATTTTCGATCTCGAAGCCGGCCGGCAGCGGATCGGCGACCAGATAACTGCCCGACCCCAGTTCGTCCGAGGTGACATCGATCACCGCGACGAAACGGTCGTTCTGGGCGATGCTGTCGAGATCGGCCTCGGTGCCATCGAGATTGAAGTAGGACCGCGAGATGGTGAACCCGGACTCGCTGGCTGGCGGGGACTTGGCCGGATAGCCGGTGATGGTGACCCCGATCTCGATCGGCTGCGTGCCATCATTGGCGAGAGTGATCGGCCCGGCCGCGACCTGCGCCTCGTCATAGTAGCGATAGGCAGAGCCGGTGAGCGCCTCGCCATCGATGCTGAGACTGCCATCGGCGCTGTTCCGCGTGAGCGCTGCCGCCGCCACCAGCGTCCAGGCATCTTCCTGGGTCGAGGTGTAGCGGGCCGCGTTACGCCGTTCGGCGAGATCAGCCGTCAACGCCGCGAGGTCGATGCCACCCGGATCGGCTTCCGCCGCCAGTGCCAAAACGCCAGCCGTATCGCGCAGCCGGCTGCCATAGTCGGCGCGATAGACCCATTTGCTCGGTTCGGGCTGATCGAGATCGGCGACAGCGGCGGCAAAAGCCGTCGCAGCCCGCGCCCGGTCGCCGTAAAGCGCCAATGCGGCACCCAGTTGCGCCTTGGCGAGCGGCGACCCGAAGGCATCGAGCCGGGCTTCGAAATAGTAGCGCAGATCGCCGATGGCGGCGCGTCCGGCACGGGCGAGCACATAGAGCGCATAGGCGATCTCTTCGCCGCCCTGCTCGAAATCGGAAGCGTAGGCGACCCGGTTCGCGAGATTGTCGAGCGCCTGGCTCAGCACCAGATCCGGCACGTCATAGCCTGCATCACGCGCCCTGAGCAGGAACTCGGTGACATAGGCATCGAGCCAGGGATTGGTGTAGCTGAACGGCCCCCAGACGCCGAAGCTGCCCGACGAATTCTGCTTCGAGCGGATATCGGCGATGGCGTCGACGACACGCTGCTTGAGGGCGGTGTCGCTGCCCATGCCCAGCATGGCGGCGACCTCGTTGAGGTAGATCAGCGGCAGCGCTCGGCTCGAAACCTGCTCTGCGCATCCATAGGGGTAGCGATCGAGGTCGAAGAGCAGTTCGGGGACGTTGAGCCGCGATATCGGACCCACTGCGATGCGCAGTGCGCCTGTCTGCGGCACGATGCCCGCAAAAAGCTCGGACTTGAGATCGAGCGTTTCGCCCGGCTCGAGCACCGTCGACCGCGTGCGGGAGGTTTCGCTGCTGACCGGCCGGACGCCGAGCGTCAGATCCTTCACCAGCGCATCCCCACTGGGATCGGTGACGAGAAGCCGGAGTTCATGATCGCCGATGCGCGTGCCGGTGAGATCGAGGCTGAGCGTGGTGCGGGCCTCGGCCTCCAGCGTCACCGACTGCCGCCCGGCGGCGCTGTCGATGCCTTCGCCGGTGAGCAGCTCGACGTCGTAGGTGCCGGCGGGCCCCGCCAGATTGTCGATCTCGACCAGGAGGCGCGACGTATCATCGGTCCTCAGGAAGCGCGGCGGGCTGAGATTGACCACCACGTCGTCATGGATGACGACGTCGGCCTCGGCATGACCGAGAGCGCTGGCGGTCCAGGCCATGGCCATGATCCGCACCGTGCCGTTGAAATCGGGAATGTCGAAGCGGACCGTCGCCTTGCCGTCGGCATCGACCTCGACGATGCCCGAGTGCATGGCGACCAGCACCGAGACCGCCGGCGGCGTGCCGGTGCGGGCGAACTCGCCGTCGCCGCCCGAGCGCACCGCACCGGGCAGGCCCTGCATGGGATCGATCAGTTGGCCATAGAGATCGCGGATTTCCATGCCGAGCTGGCGCTGGCCGAAGTACCAGCCGTCGGGGTCGGGTGTCTTGAAATTGGTGAGATTGAGAATGCCCAGATCGACCGCCGCGACGGCGACATAGGCAGTTTCGCCGGCGGCGACATTGCCCAGTTCGACCGTGACTTCGAGGGGCGTGCGCGGCTTGGCCTCGCTGGCGACGTCCAGCGTGGTCGCGAGCAGACGGTCACCCGGCTCGACATTGGCGAAATCGAGTCCCAGCGCCCGCGCCGGCATGCGCTTTTGCGCAGCATCGGCCGGCCGATAGAGCACGGCAGTGACATAGGCACCCGGGCCCCAGGCCTCGGTGACCGGCAGCGAAACCGTGGTCCCTTCTTCGGGCACATCGACGGCAACCATGTCGATGATCCGATCGTCGAGCACCATGACCAGCGCCTGGCCGGCAAATTGCGGCTCGAGCTTGAGCTGCGCCGTTTCGCCGGCGCGATAGGCCGGCTTGTCGAGCGCCACCTGCAGCGTGTCGGGCGTGTCCGACCCGGCATCGGCATAATAATAGCCGCCGTAGAACTCGTAACTCGACGAGGTGCCGGCGCCTTCGACCTCGAAAAGATAGCGGCCCCAGCTGATCGGCGCCGAAACGCTGGCCGGCGCATCGGCCATAACATCGATCTCGCCATCCGCAACGACGCGATTGGTGGTGACGGCCTCCCATTTCCACGCGCCGCCATCGCGGTACCACTGATAGTTGGTCTCGATGCGCGACAGCGTCCAGGCGAGACCGTCAGCGGCCACGGCATCGCCATCCGGCGCGACCGCGACGATATCGAAACTGGCCGTATCGCCCTTGGCGAGATCGCCATCGCTGTCGAACTGCGGCTTGATGCCGAGCCGCGTGCCGTCGGCGAGGATCGGCCGGCTTAGCGACCGCTCGACCGTACGGCCATTGCTGTCGATCAGGCGAACCAGCAATTGCGCCTGATAGAGCCGGGTCGTCGGTGTCAGTTCGGGGACGGTGACGTCGAGCACGGCGTCGCCGGCATCGTCCGTCGTGCCGATGATACCGAGCGGCTCGCGATAGGTTTCGACCGTGTCATCGGTACGGCCGAAGACATAGCCCGGCCATTGCGCGAGCGAGGTCACCGGACGGGCGATGAAATCGGCCTCGATATCGAGGCCCGGCGCCACCGCGCCATAGAGATACTTGGCGCTCACATCGACGCTGGCCGGGGTGTCGGCGGCAATCGCGCCGGGATCGGCGGTGACTTCGAAAGCCAGCCGTTCGGGCTCGAAATCCTCGACGAGGAAGGTAACGGTGTTAAGCGGCGGCGCTTCGGGGTCGGCATAGAACCGGCCCTGCCACGAGCCGCGCATCGCCTCTTCGGGGAGTTCGAAGCCGGTGAAATAGCCACCGGCGCCTTCACTTTGCAGCAGCTCCTTGCCGGAAACGACGCCATCGGGCCGCTGGAACTCGACGGTCAGCGGCAGGTCCGTGACGGCGTTGGCCTGCGCATCACGCATCAGCGCGGTGACGAACACGGTCTCGCCGGGCCGGTAGACACCGCGCTCGGTCGTCGCGAACAGATCGAGCGGCCCCGGCGACGGCCGGCCGTCCACGCCGCGATCGGTTAGATCGAAGGCCGGACGGGTGGCGTCGAGGAAGGCATAGTCGCCCGCCTCGGTTTCGGCGACGACGAGCTGCGGGGCACGGCCGCCTTCGCCGCGCGCCAGGCCCGGCGCGAAGACCGCCTGGCCCTTAACATCGGTGACGGTCTCGCCGAGGACTTCATTGTTGACCGCAATCAGCCGTACCGTGGCGCCGGCGACAGGCTCGGCGCTGGTCAGCGAGCGGACGAAGGTGTGGACGCCGTCAGTGCCGGAAATCGCCGTCAGCCCCAGATCGGTAACGATGAACCACTGCGTGGCCATCTCGGCCCAATAGTTCTCCTGCGCCCCGGAAACCCGGGCCGTGACCACATAGGCGCCCGGTTCGAGCGCCGTCAGGATCTCGTTGACCGGAATGGCGGTCGTCTGCATGGCATTGCGCTCGGCGCGCGCCAGTTCGACCTCGCCCTCCCAGGTCTTTTCACCATAGCGGTCGGCCACGTCCTCGGCGGAACTGCCAGTGAGATCGCCCTGGAATATTCCGTCGCGCACCGCGGCAGCCACCGAGCGGTCGCCGATGCGGTAGATGACGACATCGGCCAGGTCGGCATTGATCGAGGTGATCGGCAACCCGCCGCCGAGGCCAGCCGGCATGACATAGGCCGCGTTGGCAAAGCCCACGAAGGGCGAACGATCGGGGACAAACACGCTGAGCTGCACGTCATCGCGCAGCTCTTCGCCGCTGGCCGCAGGAAGACCGGCGCGCAACCGGATCTCGTAGCGCTTGCCGAATTCGACGCCGCTCACGCAAAGCTGGCTCTGCTCCGCCTCCACGGCGACACGCGGCGCATCGGCGACCGACACATAAGCGCTGAGATCGGTTTCGCCGCCCGGCAGGGTTTCGGAGAACACCGCACAGATCCGCGGCGTGGCCGTTTCGGATTCGACCTCATGCGAGGTGACGCGGAACCCGTGCTCGGCGACGGCCGCGTCGAGTTGCGCCTGAAGCTGCGCATCATCGACCAGAGCCAGACTGGCCCGGTAGGTGGCAATGGCCTCGCGCCACATGTCGCGCAGCCCCAGCCCCTGCCCCAAGGCGCCGAGCGCAGCGGCCTGCTCGGACCGGGACTCGGCGCGCAGAAATGCATTGATGGCGGCAGAGGTCGTGAGCGAACCCAGCGCATAGGTCGAACCGCCGCGCTCGGTTTCGACCGCACTCAGCTGGATCGACTGCTCGGCCAGCTTCTGCCATAGCGCCGGATCATTGCCGACAATGCCGAGGGCCTGCCGGTAGGACACTGTGGCTGCGGCGGGATTGTCGGCCGCGGCAGCCTCATCGCCCGCGGCAACGAGATCGGCATAGGTCACTTCGGGCGGCGCCGGATCGGTGGCCGGCATCTGGTCGGCGAGTTCGCGCGCGCCCGAGACAATCCAGTCGGCTGGAAACGGCAGTTCCGACTGCCGGGTCGCGGCGAGCGCATCCGCCGTCGGTGTGAGCTTGATGCGGCCGGAGGTGGCGCCGGCGAAGGGCACCGGTTCGCCGGCTTCGCCCTTGAGGAAGCACCAGCCGGCCTGTTCGTTGAACGTATAGGCGCGACAGACGCGATCATCGACGCAACTGGCCTCGCAGGCATCGAGCGACTGGTTGCGGAGGATTTGGTAGTCGCCGCCGGGCAGATCGGTCGCCGGCAGGCGGTCGGCCACACGGTCCGCAGCAGCGAGGGGCGATGCCAGGCCGAGGCCGAGCATCAGGACCAGTCCAAGCCGCCGTGCGGCACCAAGCAACGGACGCATCTCTCAACCCTTCGAAAGCTTAAAGCGCGGCGATCGTAGATTTGCGGCACGTCCCGGTAAAGACAACAAAACTGACCGACGACTTGGAATCATGCGCATCCGTTCATCGCTTATTCAGGGCCAGCGACGCGCCTGGCCCGGCGCGGGTCACCCCGGCATTGCGAACAAAACGAGAATAGGGCGTAGTGGGCGCCTGCTGATTCTCGGGACGATCTGCCTGTGCTCGACACGCCTGCCTATCTCGACAAGCTGAACCGCGAACAGCGCCTTGCGGTGGAACATGGCGATGGCCCGCTGCTGGTGATTGCTGGCGCCGGCTCGGGCAAGACCAATACGCTCGCGCATCGCGTGGCCCATCTGGTGGTCAATGGCGCCGATCCGCGCCGCATTCTGCTGATGACCTTTTCGCGCCGCGCGGCGGGCGAGATGACCCGACGGGTCGAACGCATCGTGCGCGAGGCCATGGGCGCCAAGGCCGGGATCATTACCGATGCCCTGCACTGGGCCGGGACCTTCCATGGCATCGGGGCGCGGCTGTTGCGCGAACATGCCGAGCAGATCGGGCTCGACCCGAACTTCTCGATCCATGACCGCGAGGATTCCGCCGACCTGATGAACATCATCCGGCACGAGCTGGGGTTTTCGGCAGCCAAGCAGCGCTTTCCGACCAAGGGCACCTGCCTCGCCATCTACTCGCGTGTGGTGAATGGCGGCGAAGAACTGGAGGACGTGCTGAAACGGCACTTCCCCTGGGTCGCCATGTGGGCGGATCAGTTGCGCGAGCTGTTCGGCGCCTATGTAGAGCACAAGCAGAACCAGCAGGTGCTCGATTACGACGACCTGCTGCTCTACTGGGCGGCCATGACGCGCGAGCCGGCGATCGCTGCGGACCTGTCGGACCGCTTCGACCATGTGCTGGTCGATGAATATCAGGACACCAACAAGCTGCAGGCCTCGATCCTCACGGCGCTCAAGCCCGCCGGCGACGGGCTGACCGTGGTCGGCGACGACGCGCAGTCGATCTATTCGTTCCGCGCCGCCAGCATCCGCAATATTCTCGATTTTCCGCAGACCTTCACGCCCCCCGCGCGGATTGTCACGCTGGACCGCAACTATCGCTCGACCCAGCCGGTGCTGGCGGCTGCCAATGCGGTGATCGCCGAGGCGAAAGAGCGCTTCACCAAGGACCTGTGGACCGAGCGGCAATCGACCGACCTGCCGCGCCTAGTGACGGTGAAGGACGAGGCCGACCAGGCGCGCTATCTGGTCGAGACCATTCTCGCCGCGCGCGAAGGCGGCACGGTGCTGAAGCAGCAGGCCGTGCTGTTCCGCACCTCGAGCCATTCGGCCGAACTCGAGATCGAGCTGACCCGGCGCAACATCCCCTTCGTGAAATTCGGCGGGCTGAAATTCCTCGATGCCGCCCATATCAAGGACCTGTTGGCGCTGCTGCGTTTTGTCGAAAATCCGCGCGATCGCGTCGCCGGATTTCGCGTGCTGCAATTGCTGCCGGGGATCGGGCCGGCGGCCGCCGGCAAGGTGCTGGACACGATGGCGGATGCTCCGCGTCCGATCAGCGCCCTGCTCGACACCCCTGCCCCGCCGCGGGCGTCGGAAGTCTGGCCCGGGTTGCTGGAAGTCGTCGAACACCTCAACGGGGATGCCGGCTGGCCCGCGGACCTGCTGCGCGCCCGGCTCTGGTACGAGCCGCTGATGGACAATCTCTACGACGACGCCGAAGTGCGGCGCGAAGATATCCGCCAGCTCGAACAGATCGCGCAGGGCTATCCGAGCCGCGAGCGGTTCCTGACCGAACTAACGCTCGATCCGCCGGACGCCACCTCGGACCAGGCCGGCGTGCCGCTGCTCGACGAGGACTATCTGATCCTGTCGACCATCCATTCCGCCAAGGGTCAGGAATGGAAGAATGTGCATGTGCTGAACGTCGTCGACGGTGCCATCCCGTCGGACCTCGGCACCGGCTCGACCCATGAGCTGGAGGAGGAGCGCCGCCTGCTCTATGTGGCGATGACGCGGGCCCGGGACGAACTGCACCTGATGGTGCCGCAGCGCTTCTACGTGACCCAGCAGACGCCCTATGGCGACCGGCACATATATGCGCAGCGCTCCCGCTTCATCAGCCGGGCGATGCTGGGCCTTTATGAGGATGTGTTCTGGCCACCGGTCAAACCGGCGGAAATCCACGGCATCGCTCCCGCCGCCCCGCGCATCAATGTCGCCGCACAGATGAAATCCATGTGGCAGAAATGAAAAAGCCGGTCGCCCTGTCGACCGCCGAGGCGCGGCGGATCTGGTTGCATGCGCAGCGGCTGGACACGCGCGCGCCCTTCGGCAGTGGCGCCGAAGCGGTGACGGCGGCGGTGGAGCACCTGGGCTATGTGCAGATCGACACGATCAATGTGATCGAGCGCGCCCATCACCACATGCTCTTCACCCGCATTCCGGACTATCGCCGCGCCGATCTCGAGCACGCGCAGGCGGTCGACAAGTCGGTGTTCGAGTACTGGACCCACGCCCTGTCCTATGTCCCGGTCCGCGACCTGTCCTTCTACCTGCCGGCCATGAAGTCGCATCGCGAAACGCCGTCGCGCTGGTATGCCGATTGCGACCCGGCGGAGCTGCGCAAGCTGTTACGCCGCATCAGACGCGATGGCGCCTTGTCGATCCGCGACGTCGATGACGACGAGTTGCAGGAAAAGCAGCATCTTTGGGCCTCGCGCAAGCCGAGCAAGAAAGTGCTGCAGAACGGCTTTTACGGCGGGCACCTCGCCATCGCGCAGCGCTACGGCATGGTGAAGAGCTATGAGCTGATGGACCGCCATTTCGGCTGGCCGCCGCGCCCCCGCGCCGCCACCGAGCGCCAGATCGCCGAGTATCTGCTGGATCGCGCGCTGCGAGCACAGGGCGTGATCAGCGCAGCCTCGGTGATGTACCCGAAGCTGCGGTTCTCCGAAGAGATCGAACGACTGGTATCCGGGCGCCTGCGCCGCAAGACGCTGGTGCCGGTTGAAATCGCGGGCGGCACAACACCGCACTTTGCTACGCCCGAAGCACTGGAAACGACAGAACCTGACGCGCCGCTGGTGCACATCCTGTCGCCCTTTGATCCGCTGATCATCCAGCGCAAGCGCCTGAGCCAGTTCTTTGGCTATGACCACCTGTTCGAGGCATATGTGCCGAAGGCCAAGCGGGTGCATGGCTATTTCACCCTGCCGGTGCTGGCAGGCGACGAGATTGTCGCCGCGCTCGATCTCAAGACCGACCGTGCGCAAAAACGGGTGCTGATCCAGTCCTGGCACTGGGTGGGCCGTGGTGACGCGGCACTGCACCAGCCGATGATCGAAGCCGAGCTTGAGCGCTTCGAGAGGTTTCAGCTGGCTGACGGCTAGTAGCCGGTATTCAGAATGAGGCCTTCCGGCGGCGGCATCGCCGGGCCGGCGGCGCGGTGCGGCGCCCCCTCATTGTTCGGGCCCGACATGCCCTCCCCCAGCCCGACAAAGGGACTGTAGCGGCCCTCGGCCTTCGGCGTATCGGTGACGAGGTGAACGGCCCCGCCCGCGAGATAGTCCATACCAACGGAATCGGCGGCCTGAACAGCGGCCAGCGTGTTGGCGCCCAGCCCGATGACCTCCAGATCCAGGGCCCGCGCGGCGCGCAGGATAGGCTGCAGCGGCAGGGTGTTGCGGGCCGCCAGATGCTCGGACAGATCAATCGTGATGCCCCACAGGTGGTTGGCGACCGTCCAGATGGCGCGTTCCTGGCCAGGCACGATCCGCATGACGATGCGCCGGGCGCGTTGTTTCAGCTCGTACAGGCTCTCGGTCATCCGCTCCGAGACTGCGCCACCGCCAGCTGGCGAGAGCGCCTCGACCAAGACCAGATCTCGATAGGCCCTGGGCAAGGTCTCGAACAGCTGCAGATAGCTGCGAAGGGTACCGGAATTGAGCAGAGTGGAATATTGCACCGGCAGAACGGCTGGCGCCGGCTGCTGGCTGCGCCGCGTCGCGGAATGGATGGCGGCGACGGCCTTGGTGAACACGGCAAAATCGAGCTCAGACAGGGTGTGCTGAGACGTCATCGGATCGCTCAGCCCGCGAACCTGATTGAGGATTGAGCGGCCGACAACCGGATCGATGACAACGCGATTGAGCGTGATGGACTGCGTGGCGCGGTGCCAGCAGGGCTGAAACAGCACACGTGTGTCGCTGATCAGCGAAACATTGTTCATCCGGTCGGCTTCACGCGCCTCGTTGCGGATGACATCCAGCGCATGCAACAGCGCTTCGGAGACGGGTACGCCGCTTTCGACCAGGCTCTTGCGATCCACTTCCGCCACATACTGGCCGAAGTGAACGCCATCCATCAGTCTGGGAAGTTCAGCGTTGAGCCGGTCCCGAATGCTGGTGGCGATAAGATCGGCACGGACGGACGAGCGGTCGGCGTCGTCGTCGGCGAAGCACACAACGAAGCTGCAATCGCCGACGGGGCGAAAGGTATCACCGTCAGCGAGCCCGGCCTGAAGCTCTTCGGCCATGACGTTTCGGGCCGTCCCGGCCAGCTTCGGCCATTCCGGGCCGGCCGCCGCACGCACATCGGAAAGGTCCAGCATCTCGAAGGACCCTGCAACAACCTTGTCCGAACCGCGCATGCCCTCAGCAGGCGCCACGCGCGCCGCAATCTCATCTTCCTCGGAAAATCGGGACAGACCCGAAATTTCCTCGTAGTCGATGCGCGGCTCGTCCTCATCCAGCCAGCCGGACAAGCGCCGCCAAACTCCGCCGAACATTGCAACACCTTAAAAAATGAGCCGGGTGCCCGCGCTCGCCATAGTCCCTACCCGTTGAGGCCCGGACAGAATGCACCCGGTAGTTTGATACAAGGTTTACACAAGCCAGCCGTTCACGGCCCATAAACGCAAATCGGGCAGCACCCATGGGTGCCGCCCGAGTCGATCTGGAGCGCGTGGACTGCCTCAGTTGAAGCGGTAGCGAACCGTGCTGCGCAGTTCGTGGATGAAGTTGTGGTCGACTTCGTAATAGCTGTCCGGGTTGGCGGTCGGGGCATTGTTGACCTGGTTGATGTAGATGCCGCGATAGCCGACGTCTGCAACCCAGGTGCCCATGTCGTAGCCCATGCCGACCATGACGGCGGCAGCAGCGCTGACATTGCCACCGGTCTGAACCGGGTAGGTGTCGGGCGAATTGACTTCGGCGTGGTTCCACGCAACACCGGCACCGGCACCGACATAGGCAAACGCACCACTGTCCGAATAGCCGTAGCCGCCGCCACCGAGATTGAAATCGTAGTAGACGTTGGCGAGCGCCAGGGTGGAGCGCAGCATCAGGGTGTAGTCACCATCGGCGTCGGGGCTGACGCCATCCTTGGTGATCCGCAGGCCCCTGGTTTCAATCTGGTCGATCGTACCGTCGAAGCGCAGGCCGGTTCCCGTTTCGTAGCCGAAGCCGGCACCAACGCTGTAGCCGTAGCCGTACTGATTGGTTTCGTAGCTCTCGTCGATCTCGGGATGTGTGACCGTGCGGGCCCAGTGCAGATCGACTGCCGCGCTACCGCGCAGGTAGAACGAACCGCCGACGTCGTAGTCTACCGGCGGGATATCAATTGGTGGGTATTCGGGAATGTCGGCTGCTAGGGCGGGCGCCGCCACCAGAACGGCTCCTGCCGCTACCGAGATAAGGAATTTACGCATCTAACAGGTCCTCTTTACCGTCGACTCCAGTCGATTGAGGACAGCATGCACTCAGGTTCTTAAAACAGACTTAACCCTAACACTTAACCCTAACCGCTAGTGTCCAGGAATGATTAACAAAAGCTTTCAAGCGTAATCGAATACTTGAAAGCACAAAGCATTGCGGCAAGGTGGACTATGACCTACGGCCAGCCGAAAAATCTGCGCGAATGTCCCTGGCAGCCGTGAAACGTTGCCTCAGGCGACTTTCTTGATGGTGGACGTGATCTCCTGAACCACCGAGGCGACCAGGCCTTCGTCATCGCTTTCGGCCATGACGCGAATAACCGGCTCGGTGCCGGACTCGCGGATCACCAGACGACCGCCCTCCCCCAGCCGGGCCCGGCTTTCGTCGATCGCCTGAACCACCAGCTTGTCTTCCAGCGGTTTACCAGCCTTGAACCGCACCGACTGCAACAGCTGCGGCACCTTTTCGAACCGCTTGCAGATGGCCGACACCGGCCGGTCGGCAAGTTTGGCCACGGCCAGCAGCTGCAGGGCGGCGATCAGCCCGTCGCCAGTGGTGGTAAAGTCGGTGAGGATAATGTGCCCGCTCTGCTCGCCACCAACATTGAAGCCCTTGGCGCGCATCGTTTCGAGCACATAGCGATCGCCGACCTTGGTCCGCTCGAGCGTCAGGCCGACGCCCTGAAGATAGCGTTCCAGACCGAGATTGCTCATCACCGTCGCGACGAGCCCACCGCCGCGCAGCTCGCCACGGCTGTGCCAGCTCTCGGCGATCACGGCCATGAACTGGTCGCCATCGACGATTTCGCCCTTCTCGTCGACGATGATCACCCGGTCTGCATCGCCATCGAGCGCAATGCCGATGTCGGCGCGCAGCTCTTTGACCTTGGCAATCAGCGCTTCCGGCGCGGTTGAACCCACCTTGTCATTGATATTGAAGCCATCAGGCTTGTTGCCGATGGTGAACACCTCGGCGCCGAGTTCCCACAGCGCCGTGGGGGCCACCTTGTAGGCCGCACCATTGGCGCAATCGAGCACGATCCTGAGCCCGCTCAGATCGACATTCTTGGGCAGGGTGCGCTTGGCATATTCGATATAGCGCGTCTGCGCCGCTTCATCGCGATGCGCCCGGCCAATATCACCGCCCCGCGAAAGGCGCGACAGCATGTCGGAATCCATCAGTTCCTCGATGTCGGCTTCCAGCGCATCGGACAGCTTGAAGCCGTCATGGCGGAACAGCTTGATGCCATTGTCGTCAAACGGGTTGTGCGAGGCCGAGATCATCACGCCGAGATCGGCGCGCAGCGAGCGCGTCAGCATTGCGACGGCGGGCGTCGGCATCGGGCCGAGGAGATAGACATCGACGCCGACCGCTGTGAAACCGGCCGTGAGCGCGCTTTCGATCATGTAGCCGGACCGGCGCGTATCCTTGCCGATGACGACACGGTTGCGATGATCGCCATTGGCGAACTTGAGCCCGGCGGCCATGCCAACCCGCATGACGAGTTCGGGCGTCAGCTTTTCGCCATTGGCCAAACCCCGGATGCCATCGGTACCGAAATATTTGCGCGCCATGCTAAGTCCCTCGAATCCGCGGGGCGCAAACTAGCGCTCCCGAGACAGAATACGAAACAGATTGGTGCCGCTTCGTTAACTCCGCAAAACCGACATCATTTGGGCCGCCCTGCGCACTGAGTGTCAATTCAGTCCGCTTCTCCACCGGTTGCGGTCTCGAGCTGGATCTCCCGCTCCCGCGGCAGGTAGGCGACGCCCTGGTCACCCTCCTCTGCGGCCTCACCCTCAAGGCGCGATATTTCGGTGAGCATGTGTTCGCGCAGCCGGCAATGCACCTCCCATGCCGCGCTCGGATTGGCTGCGGAGATGTAGAACCGCACCTGCATGGCCGTAGCTGTCTGATCAATGACCTGCACCTTGCAATCATCCTTGTCGAGGATGTCGTCGGCGTCGGAAACAAAGGCCTGAAAGACCTCGCGCAGCTTGTCCATGTTGGCGCGTGGATCGAGGTGCAGCAGAACCGGCTTGATCATGCCGGCGTCTTTTTTCGACCAGTTCTCGAACGTGGTCGAAACGAACTCGCTGACCGGTACGATCACCCGCCGATGGTCCCAGCTGCGTAGCTGGACGTAGGTGAAACCGATTTTTTCGACATAGCACCAGTTGTCGGCGAACAGCACCGCGTCGCCGATCCGCGCTGGTTTGGCGATGGCGATCTGCAGGCTGGCCATGATATCGGCCAACACCTTCCGGGCCGCGAAGGCGACGACCAGACTGGCCACACCAGCCGAGGCAAGCAGCGAAAAGCCAAGTGTGCGATGCAGATTGAGCTGCACGAGGACAATGGCGATGCCGGCAACAAAGCCGACGAAAATCACCATGCGCCGCGCCGCCGACACGTTGGTGTACAGCTTGCGCTCCGCCGCGGTCTCCTCGTCGCTGATATCCTCGAGATTGCGCCGCGCGACCTGATCGAGCACCGCATCCACACCGCGCACTGCAATCATCACCAGAGCAATCACGATCAACGCGGTCTGCAGCGGCGTGATGACCGCATTGACCGGCCCGGAAAAGGTGAAAAGCAAGGACCGCACCAGGCCAAACCCGGCGACAAAGGCGAGCAGCGCCACCGGCAGGCGCACGGCCTCGATGACCGCATCGGCCGGTGCGAACGTGTTGCGTTTGCGCAGGCGCCCGAGCAGCGAATACGCAAGAAGCGCCGCTGCCGCAGCAATCAGTCCCACCAGCGGCACGGCAATCACTTCCCACCATGCCAAGGTCCAAAAAGCGGTGGCCTGCAGGAAACCAGGCAGCGCCTTCTCGAAATCCGTGGGGCCGTAAATATCGTGCATGGCCGGAATGTTCTCGACCGTCTGCTTGGCGAACAGCCAAACCGGCGCACCATTCTCGGGCTTGAGCCGTGAGATGCGGATCGGCACCGAGCGATTGCCGATATCAATCAGGCTGAGGCGAATGCTGCGACGGGCCTCGCCCGACATCGGGTTCTCGCTGGCCGAGAAAGCATCTAGCGCATCGGGACGATCCGGCAGCACGTTCCAGTCGAGCACCATGCCGCGCTCCAGGATGTCGTTGAGCATGCGCGCCAACTCGGGGCCGCGTTCGGCCTGCTCCTGTTCATCTAAAGAGGAAAGATCGAGCAGATGCGCTGCAATGCCCCAGCGCTCATCATCCGCAAGCTGGAGGAAGGTCTCCAGGCTTGCCTGGGGCGTATCACGAATGACGCCATCCGGTGCCTTGGGCAGGCCCGGATTGACCTGCTGCACTTCGAAAACGGCCGACGATCCACCCGACTGCGCCAGCGCGGTGATGGGCCACAGACTGAGGGCGAGAATCATCAACCTGAAAAGCAAACGCAAAACTGCCATCCTGTTCTTCATGACCTGAAGTGCACACAGGATTGCCCGAATGCCCGGTGAAGGCAACTTGAGGCTCAGCGCGGCTTCAGCGTGATGAAGCGGTAGGTGTTGTTTTCGAGGAATTTCTCTGGCGTTCGGTATTCTGCCTCGAGACGCTCGGCGATGCGTTGGCGCTCGCGGGGGCTAACGAACCACTTCCAGGCCCGACCGACGAGCCAGTGCGCCCACGGCTTGCGCTCCTTCAGCATGCTGCCGCCATCGGCGATCAGCGGTGACAGCACCTCACGATAAATCTGGCGGTCGAGCGCGATGGTCGGCGCCGCCATGGTGGTCACGTCTTCATCGGTCACGATCTGATAATTGTGCCGTTCAACAGCGGCCTCGAAATCGGTGAACCGATGACCGCCGCCAACCGCGCGTCCGCCGGGAAACCCGGCGCTGCGGAAACAGTCGGAGATCACCACCCGACCACCATCGGCAAGCAGGCCCGCGACCTTGGGCAGCGACTCGTCGAGCGGCACATACTGGAAGCTCTCGGAAAACAGGCAGACATCGAAACGGCTCTCGGAGGTAAAGTCCTGCAGCCGGGTGAGATGGACCGTGACACGGTCGCCCAACGTCTCGCGCGCCATCTGGACCTGCACTTCGCTTGGGGTCAGCATCTCGACGCTGTACCCCATGCCGGCAAGCCGCTCCGACATGGCGCCGGTGCCCCCGCCGATATCCAGAATGCGGGCTGGCGCCGGCGGCAGCAGGGCCAGCAGCTTGTCGACATAGCGTTCCTGCGCCTGGCGCACTGTCGGCATGGTGGGCCGCTCGTCGGGCAGCCAGAGCCCGTAATGCAGCCACGGCGTGTCGGCAAAGACACGGAAGACCCGCGCGAAGACGTCGAGATCCTGATGTTTGCGGGCTGGCTTGGCTTTAGCGGACACGGCTTTCCTCCGGACAGTGCTCAGCTGGGGTTTGGGACAAGCGGCTGGCTTTGGCAAGGGAATGGGCGAGGCGCAGCGCATCTGACAACAGGCTTCGTCACCCGAATGCCGCAGCGGCCAGAAGCGTGCAGTGCCAGGACAACGAAAAAGGGCCGCCCGATGGGCGGCCCTGATTGACTGTCGGACTGGATATCAGCCCTCGGGCTGCGGCTCCGGAGCCCCACCGGGCTTCGAGTCCGGCCGGCGGCGGGCCGGCTTGCCCGCGCTGGGGACGCCGGTCGCCTTGTTCGGAGGATCGGTATCCACCGGACGGATCGGCGGCTGGCCATCCATGAGCCCACGGATTTCATCACCGGTCAGCGTCTCATACTCGATGAGGGCCTTGGCGATGGCATGCAGGTCATCGATATGCTCGCGAATGACCGACTGCGCCTTGTCGTAGCCTTCCTCGACGAAGCGCTTCACTTCCGCATCGACCAGCTGCTGCGTGTCGTCCGAAAGATGGACCGACTTCTGCATCATCGAGCGGCCGAGGAACATCTCGTCCTGATTGTCACCATAGAGCAGCGGGCCGAGCTTGTCGGACATACCCCATTCGGTGGCCATGGCACGGGCCAAGCTGGTCGCCATCTTGATGTCGGCGGACGCACCGGACGTCACCTTGTCATGACCGAAGATCTCTTCCTCGGCGACACGCCCACCCATGGCGACGGCGAGGTCGGCATAGGCCTTGCGGCGGGTCAGCGACACCTGATCACGTTCCGGCAGGCGCATCACCATGCCCAGCGCGCGACCGCGCGGCACGATCGTAGCCTTATGGATCGGATCAGACGCCTCCATCTTGATCGCCAGCAGCGCGTGACCGGCCTCGTGATAGGCGGTGAGCTTCTTGTCGTCCTCGGTCATGCTGAGCGTGCGGCGCTCGGCGCCCATCATCAGCTTGTCCTTGGCATCCTCGAACTCGGCCATGGTGACGAAACGCTTGTTGCGCCGCGCTGCGAGCAGCGCGCCCTCATTGACGAGGTTCATCAGGTCGGCACCCGAGAAACCAGGCGTACCGCGGGCGAGAACCTTGAGATCGACATCGGGGGCCAGCGGCACCTTGCGGACGTGAACCTTGAGGATCTTCTCGCGGCCCTGCACATCCGGGTTCGGCACGACGACCTGACGGTCGAAACGGCCGGGACGCAGCAGTGCGGGATCGAGCACGTCGGGGCGGTTGGTCGCGGCGATGAGGATGATGCCCTCATTGGCCTCGAAACCGTCCATCTCGACCAGCAACTGGTTGAGGGTCTGCTCGCGCTCGTCATTGCCGCCGCCGAGACCGGCGCCACGGTGACGGCCCACCGCATCGATTTCGTCGATGAAGATGATGCACGGCGCGTTCTTCTTGGCCTGCTCGAACATGTCGCGCACGCGGCTCGCGCCCACGCCGACGAACATTTCGACGAAGTCAGAACCGGAGATGGTGAAGAACGGCACATTGGCTTCGCCGGCAACGGCGCGGGCAATGAGCGTCTTACCTGTACCCGGCGGGCCGACGAGCAGCACGCCGCGCGGGATCTTGCCACCCAGGCGCTGGAACTTGCCGGGATCACGCAGGAAGTCGACGATTTCCTCGAGATCCTGCTTGGCTTCGTCAACGCCGGCAACATCCTCGAAAGTAATCTTGCCCTGCGTCTCGGTCAGCATCTTGGCGCGCGACTTGCCGAAGCCCATCGCGCCGCCACGACCGCCGCCCTGCATCTGACGAATGAAGAAGAACCAAACGCCGATGATCACCAGGAACGGCAACCAGCTGGTCAGCAGGATCGACCAGAACGGGTTCGATTCCGGCGCACGGGCGGTGATGTCGACATTGCGCTCCTCAAGGCGCGACACGATGTCGGCGCCCTGCGGGATTATGGTCTCGAAGCGCGTCCCATCGCTGAGAACACCTGAGACGACATCGTCGGTGATCGTGACGGACTGGACGCGACCAGCGTCAACGTCGGTCACAAACTGGCTGTAGCTCTCATCGGAGACTGAAGAGGTCCGCTGCGACGTCTGGAAGACGCTGAACAGACCCATCAGCATGAAGAGAATTACCAGCCAGATGGCAAAGTTCCGGAAATTGACGTTCATCAACCCTGTCCTGAAAGACCAGCATCTGCCGGCCGGGAATTGACCTCGAATGTAGGACCGTGACTAAGGCCTTACAAGGGCAGCTTGGCCTGTCTGATGGGACGAAAGGCCGGCGGAGTCCACCGACCTTGCACAGATCAGGTTAATTCCGTCTCACGTGCGCCATCGGCGCTCCCCGGCACAACCGCGCTGCGGCGCTGCGGTTCCGCGCCGATGACGATCCGGCCCTTTCGGCAAGAGATCGCGCAGCCGTGCAAAGTCACTGCTTTGAAAGGCTCTTCGTGAGCCAGTCTGGCGGCGAGCAGCTCGAGGGGGGCAAGTGGCACCCGTCCGTCATCGGCCGCCACCTGCTTTAGCGCCCGTTCGATGAGTCCCGCCCCCACCAGCGGGTTGAGAGCGGCAAATGCGGCCTGCGACATCTCGACACGACCGTCCTCGCCCAGGTTAACAAGCCTGGAAAACTCGCTGTCGACGGTCTCGGCGATCAGTGCCGTGGCATCGGACAGCCGCTCGGCGAGGGTGGCAAGACGCTCCGCCGTCAGCCTCATCGAGTCGAGCTGTGGCTGAAACTGGCGCCAGCGCACCCGCTCGTAGCTCGGGTCGGCATTTGAGGGATCATCGACCGGGGTCAGTCCCGCTGCAGCAACCACTGCTGCGAGGTCGGCGCGACCGAGGCCAAGCAGCGGGCGATAGATCGCGCAGCCATCGACTGTGGCGTGGGTGTGTATACCGGAAAGCCCGGTCAGCCCGCTGCCGTGGGCGAGGCGCATCAGCACCGTCTCGGCCTGATCGTCCCGGTGATGCGCTGTCAGCAGCTGTCCGGCGCCGTCCTCGGCCATGGCAGCGGCAAAGAGCCGGTAGCGCGCAGCCCGGGCCGCAGCCTGAATACCGGTCTCGGGCTTCGCCCCTTCCCAGCGCAGGCCCCGGGCGGCAAATCCCATGCGGCGGGCCGTATCGAGGACAAACGCCGCCTCGTCGGCCGCTTCGGGTCGCAGTCCGTGGTCGACGGCATAGACGGTGATGGCGTCGTAGCGCCCCGTGCGGGCCGCGGCCTGCCGGGTCAGCTCCAGCAGCGCGAGGCTGTCCGTGCCACCGGAGACGGCGAGGGCCGCGCCACGCCCAAGCGTCACCTCGTCGAGTGCGGCGGCGACCTGGGTCAGCCGACCGGGCATTGCGCCTTCTGGCTTTCTTCGGCGAGGCGCTGGTTGAAGGCCGGCGTCAGATCCGGATAGCGCTCGGCCAGCGTGGAGAAGGTGCGGCACGCCACATCCGTCTGTTCGGCACCAGCCAGCGCCACACCGAGCTTGAGCATGATGTCAGGGGCCCGGCGGCTGTCGCGGTAGCGGGTATAGCCATCGGCCAGCACCTGCGCGGCATCGGTGTAGGCACCGCGCTGGATCAGCGCTTCGCCCAGCCAGTTGGTGGCGTCGGGCGCCTGCGGATCGTCGGGATAAAGCGCGATGAACTGGGTGAACTGCTCTTCGGCGAACGCGTAGTCGCCGCGCGTCATGGCGTCGAACCCGGCATCGTATTGCGCGACGGCGTCACCGTTCGACACGGTACCGCCGCCCAGCGACAAATCGAGCGGCCGTGACGGGTCCAGCGTCAGTTCGTCTTCACTGGAAAGTGTCCCGAGATCTGCCGAGCCTCCGCCACTGCCGATCAGCGGATCGGAAGAATCGCCGAGTTCGAAATCCATCGGGGCGGCATCGCCGTCCATTGCAGGCAGAGAATCCTGCGGCAGCGTCTCGGACGGCATGGCGCCATCAGTTGGCGCTGCCGCCTGCGGTTTTCCCGGCGCACCGCCTTCCAGCTGCTGGAAGCGGAACTCGCTGTCGGCCTGCATCCGCTCGACCAGCGTCTGCATCTGCGTCAGCTGGAACTGCAAGCCCTCGACCTGGCCGGTGAGGGTACGGATCTGTGCTTCCAGATCCTGAATGCGCACCATCAGCTCGGCCGTGTCGCGGTTTTGCGCAACGTGGATGCGGGGCGCAGGCACGCTGGCCGGAAGTTGCAGGCCCTGCGCGACACTGGTGTAGGCGGGCAGCGTGGCAGTCGCCGCAAATGCCGGGGCTGTGAGCCCGGCAACGAGGCTGAGTACGATTGCCGATCCCCGGAAGGGACGGCGAAAAATTGGGGCTTTAGCCATTTATGTTCTGATGCTCCGTCATATGCGGATCTGGCGAAATGCGTTTCACGTCTGCGTAGCGCGCGAATGGGACGAAAAAAAGCGCCGGACCCCAATTACGCGGAGCCCGGCGCCTTGCCTCCAGTAGAGCAGTTCAGGATGATACTGGTGTGACCGTCTGGCGATCACGCCCCTGAACCGATCCGCCTATTGAACGACCGTGACAGCACGGCGGTTTTGTGACCAGCACGAGATATCGTTGCAGATAGCCACAGGACGTTCCTTGCCGAACGACTTGGACGTGATGCGGCGGCTGTCGACACCGCGCGACTGCAGGTAATTGACCACCACCGAGGCGCGGCGGGCACCAAGCGCGATGTTGTACTCGCGGGTGCCGCGTTCGTCCGCATGACCCTCGATGAGGATCCGGTAGTTGGAATAGCGGTTGAGCCAGGCCGCCTGCTTGTCCAGCGTCTGCTGGGCCGTGGGCGTCAGGTTCGAGGAGTCGGTTTCGAAGAACACGCGATCACCGACGGTGACCAGGAATTCCTGCTGGCTGCCGGGCGCACTGCTGCCAGCGGCAAGATTGCCAACACCGGTACCGTTGCGCGAACAGGCCGCGACGGCGACCACGAGAACCACCAACGCGGCAGCGCGCAGGACGGTTTTAAGGGGCGTTACGGAACGCATCCGGATGAATCTCCCGAGATCGGAATTGATGCGGCGATCTTTACCGCGTGTTATCTTAAAGGCGCGTTGTTGAGCGTGGTTAATTGTTCCGCATTCTGTCTCAAATGTGGCCGGAAACCGGGCTTTTTTGAGATGTTGCCGGAGGGCAACTGTTCAGCGGCCGGCGGCGAGATCGAGCGCGTACAAGGCAAGTTCACCGTCATCTGCGTCGGGACGCTCGCCCGCATAGCGAAAACCACAAGCGGCGAGCAGGCCGCGCGAGGCGACGGCGTCTCTCGTGGTCTCGGCGCGCACGCACCTAACACCCATTGTATTGCGAGCACGGTCAAGCAACAGGCCGACTGCCTGCCGGCCGAAGCCGCGTCGCTGGAACGCGTCAACGATCGAGTAGCCTATTTCGACGTTTCCGTCGGCATCCGGTGGCCCCTTGAAACCGGCGCTCCCTACCAGCGTCTCCACACTGGCGATGTCGGCCACGACATAGTTTCCCAGCCATGGCGCCACCGCTGGATCGGCCCTCAGCTGCGCTATGAACCACGCGAGCGCCCCCGCATCGAACAGCGGCGGCGGCCAGTCGGGCGGCGGCGCCACCCCAAGGGCGGCACAGAGTGCGCCGACAGAGGCGCGCTCAAGTTCCAGCAGCCGCAGCGTGTAGCCAACAAGGCGCACCGCGTGCGATCTCAGCGCCGTAGCGGCGACCAGCTCGGGTCCGACGCATAGGAATCGGTGCGGATGCTGCGCTCGTTGCGGCCCCAGATGTCGATCGAATGCAGCTGCGGTCCGGCATCGCCACCAGGATCGCGGAAGAACATGATGACCCGCCCGTTCGGCGCCCAAGTGGGCCCCTCCTGCACCGAGTTCGACGACGACAGGATGCGCTCGCTCGACCCATCGGGCTTCATCGTGCCGATGTGGAACTGGCCGCCAGACTGGCGGGTGAAGGCGATGAGATCCCCCTTCGGCGACCAGACCGGTGTCGAATAGGTGCCTTCGCCATAGGAGATGCGCTGCGCGCCGCCCCCGCCGGCCGACATGATGTAGATCTGCGGGCTGCCACCCCGATCGCTCTCGAACACGATACGCGAGCCGTCGGGCGCATAGCTGGGCGAGGTGTCGATCGCCGCGCCGCTGGTCAGCTGTGTCGGTGCAGCGCCACTGACGCCGGCTGCGTAGATATTGGTTGTGCCGCCGTTCGAAACCGAGAAGGCGACCGTGCTGCCATCGGGCGAAAAGCGCGGCGCGAACGACATCGGCGCGTTGTCGATCAGCTTGCGCGACGTGCCGCCAAGTCCGGAGACATAGACCTGCGGATTGCCATCCTCGTAGCTGGTGAAGGCAATGGTCGAGCCGTCCGGCGCGAAGCGCGGCCCCAGCGTTAGCGACTGTCCACCGCTCAGATACTGCACATTGGCGCCGTCCTGATCCATGATCGCCAGGCGCTTCACCCGGTTGGCCTTCGGACCGCTTTCGGCCACGTAGAGCACCTGGGTATCGAAATAGCCCGTACCGCCGGCGAGCGCCTCGTAGATCGCATCGGAAACAATATGCGCGATGCGCCGGAAGTTGCTCGGGTCGGTGCGAAGCGACTTGCCGACGACCTGAGCGGCGGCCTGCGTGTCCCACACCCGCACGGAAGACGAGACCTCTGCCCCGCGCTCCACGGACCCCATGACCAGCGCGTCAGCACGCGCCGCGCGCCACGCCGCAAAGTCTGGCTCGTTCTGCACGTCGCCGACAACCGACGGGCCGACACCTGGATCGATGACCGCGAACAGACCCGAACCACCGAGATTGTCGCGCACGATCTGCGCGATTTCCGCGCCGAAGGCTGGATCGGACGAGGCGAAATCGGGAATGGCGATCGGCAGCGGCGTGAAATCGCCGCCGGTGACGACAATCTCGACCAG
>NZ_JBLXGA010000020.1:0-52471 GCF_048261455.1 Devosia sp. | reverse complement strand
CCATCCATCACCTGGGTGCGGCTGACGACATGGGCGCCGGCCTCCATCAGGTCGGCGACCGAGCGGCCGTCGCGGGCGCCTTCGACGACGAAATCGGTGATCAGCGCGATGGCCTCGGGATGGTTGAGCTTCACGCCGCGCTCGAGGCGCTTACGGGCGACCACGGCCGCCATGGAAATGAGAAGCTTGTCTTTTTCACGGGGCGTCAGGTTCATGCGATCGTCCTAGAGGTGCCAGAGGCGTGGCAAGGTGCCGGCGCCGGAAAGCTTTGCAATTATTGGCGCGATGAGACGGCGCAAGGCAAGCCCGGATTTGGCCGTGGCGCGCACCAGCAGCCGTTCGCCCACAAGGCTGGCACCCGCACTGGCGTCAAGATGGCCTTCGATCATGGTGCGGATGCGGGCAAGCTGCCGTTCCGCATCCGGTGCGACGAGCAGCATCGAGGCGAAGGCGCCGGCGCCGGCGAGTGTCGACAACCCGTCGCGTTCGGCGGCCTCGCCGGTGAGCGCCGTGTCCTCGGCGTGGATCAGCCGGCCCGCGCGTCGGATGCGCCAGCGATCGTGCAACCGGGCACCGCGGGCGGCCTCGCCCATGGCTTCGCGGCCGAGCAGCACGGCCTCGATGGCAAACAGCGTCGCATCGGCGGCAAGATCAACATCGAGGCGGCGGTCGAGCCGGCCGTTTTCGAACAGGATGGTTTCCTGTGGCAGCCAGTCGACATGCGCGCCGGCGCCGACGGTGAGCCGGTTGGTCACCTTGGCGTCGTCGCCGAGCGAACGGTAGACGCGCTCGCAGGCCTGGGTGGTGAGGACGAGCCGGGCGCCGGGTGCGGCCTCGGCCTCCCAGCGCACATCGTCGCCGCCGGTCAGGCCGCCGGCGGTGTTGATCAGCACGGCCTGCAGCGCCGCGCCGGGGCCGTGCGGCAAGCGGATCTTGGCGCAGCCTTCCTGGAACAGCGTGTCGAGCCGGGTGCGGCCGCCATGTACCTGGGTGCCTATGCGGCCGATGCCGCGGGCGCGCTGGTGGCGGGGCAGGGCGTTGTCCCGGACCTCGTGGTTCGACAGGCTCACCATGAGGTCCTTCCGCCGTTCGGCGGCTGGCCGAATGTCCCGCTCAGCAACACGCGCCGCCTCACACCATCAAATGGCGGCGCACGTCGGGCAGGTCGAGGTCGGAAGCCGGTCCTGAATGCATGATTTCTCCGCGGTCCATCACATAGATGTCGTCGGCGATTTCGCGGCAGAAGTCCAGATACTGCTCGACCAGCAGGATGGTCATGCCCTTTTCGTCGCGCAGAAACTGCAGGGCGCGGCCGATATCCTTGATGATCGAAGGCTGGATGCCTTCGGTGGGTTCATCGAGCACCAGCACCTTGGGGCGGGTCACCAGCGCGCGGCCGATGGCGAGTTGCTGCTGCTGGCCGCCCGACAGGTCGCCGCCGCGCCGGCCGAGCATGGATTTGAGTACAGGGAAGAGTTCGAAAATGTAGTCGGGGATATTGCGCTCGCCCGATTTCAGGCCGGCATAGCCGGTTTCGAGGTTTTCCTTCACGGTGAGCAGCGCGAAGATCTCGCGACCCTGCGGCACGTAGCCGATGCCCATCCGGGCGCGCTTGTAGGGCGGCAGTTTTTTCAGCACTTCATCGTCGAAGCGGATCTCGCCGGCCGAGACATTATTGATGCCGGTGACGGCGCGCAGGGTCGAGCTCTTGCCGACGCCGTTGCGGCCCAGCACGGCGGTGATCCGGTTGGGCTTGGCCTCGATGGTGATGCCCTTCAACGCCTGGGCGGCGCCGTAGTGCAGATCAATGGTGCGGATGGAGAGGGCGGTCATGCGCGAGCACCGAATGCTGGTGTGTCAAAGGCGTGTGCGATCCGGCGCGCTGGTGCGCGGCGAGACCACTTGCGCAGGCGGGAAGCCAAGGATGGCGCCAGGGTGAATACTCCGCCCGTCGCATCGTCGGGAGAGGAAGGCGCCACGGCGGGCATGAAGGTGTAGGCCCCGAGGCGACCGCACAGGATCAAATCCATATGTTAATCCTCATCTGCCGAGATAGCGTTCAATGACAATCGGGTTGGCGCTGACCTGGTCGAGCGAGCCTTCGGCCAGCACCGAGCCCTCGGCGAGACAGGTGACTCGGGTGCCGAGGTCGCGCACGAAGCTCATGTCGTGTTCGACGACGACGACCGAGCGGGTTTTGGCGATTTCCTTCAGCAGCTTGGCGGTTTCCTCGGTCTCGGCATCGGTCATGCCGGCCACCGGTTCGTCGACCAGCAGCAGTTTGGGGTCCTGCGCCAGCAGCATGCCGATTTCCAGCCACTGTTTCTGGCCGTGGCTGAGGTCGGCAGCGAGATCGTTCTTGCGGTGGCTGAGGCGCACGGTGTCGAGGATTTCGTCGAGCCGGGCCTCATCCGCGTCCGACTGGGCATAGAGCAGGGCGCTGAGCACATTGCGCGGCTTTTTCAGCGCCAGCACCAGATTGTCGAAGACGCTATGGCTTTCGAAGACGGTGGGCTTTTGAAACTTCCGGCCGATGCCGAGATTGGCGATGTTCGCCTCGTCGAGCTTGGTCAGGTCGGTGCGGTCATCGAAATAGACCTCGCCCTCGTCGGGTCGCGTCTTGCCGGTGATGATGTCCATCATCGTGGTCTTGCCGGCGCCGTTGGGGCCGATGATGGCGAGCATTTCGGCGGGGCGGACGATGATCGACAGGTTGTTCAGGGCCTTGAAGCCGTCGAAGGAAACCGAGACGCCGCTGAGATAGAGCATGGTGCCCGTCTTGTCGCTCATTCGGCTGGCTCCGGCTTGGTGGGGGGCAGGGTCGACGGGTCCTCTCCGGCCTCCGCCGCGGCGCTCTGCGCATCGAGCTTGGTGGAGTTGGGCTTGATCCGGCCATCGCGGATCTGACCGACCAGGCCGACGATGCCCTTGGGCAGGAACAGCGTGACGATGACGAAGAGACCGCCGAGGGCGAAGAGCCAGTATTCGGGTAGGGCCGAGGTGAAGATGGTCTTGCCGTAATTGACCAGCAGCGCGCCGATGATTGGCCCGATGATGGTGCCGCGGCCGCCCACGGCGACCCAGATCACCGCTTCGATGGAGTTTTCCGGCGCGAATTCGCCCGGGTTGATGATGCCGACCTGCGGCACATAGAGCGCGCCGGCGATGCCGGCCATCACCGCCGAGACGGTGAAGGCGAAGAGCTTCACATTCTCCGGCCGCCAGCCGAGGAAGCGGGTACGGCTTTCGGCGTCGCGCACCGCCACCATCACCTTGCCGAGCTTGGAATTGACGATCATCGAACAGATGAGGACGAAAAGCGCGAGCGCCAGCGCGGACAGCGCAAAGAGCATAGCGCGGGTCGTATCGGCCTGGATGTTGAAGCCGAGAATGTCCTTGAAGTCGGTCAGCCCGTTGTTGCCGCCAAAGCCGAAATCGTTGCGGAAGAAGGCGAGCAACAGGGCGTAGGTCATCGCCTGGGTGATGATCGACAGGTAAACGCCGGTGACGCGGCTGCGGAAGGCGAACCAGCCGAAGACGAAGGCCAGCAGCCCGGGCACCACCATGACCATGATCATGGCGAACCAGAACATGTCGAAGCCGTACCAGTACCAGGGCAGTTCCTTCCAGTTGAGGAACACCATGAAGTCCGGCAGGACCGGGTTGGCATAAACGCCACGGGTGCCGATCTGGCGCATCAGATACATGCCCATGGCATAGCCGCCGAGCGCGAAGAAGGCGCCGTGGCCGAGCGACAGGATGCCGACATAGCCCCAGACCAGATCGAGCGCGAGCGCCAGGATGGCGTAGCACAGGTATTTGCCGAACAACGTCACGACATAGATCGGCACGTGGCCAAACTGGCCGGGCGGGATCAGCAGGTTGCCGGCCGGAATGGCGATGGCGATCGCCACGAGGATGGCGACCAGCCAGATCGCCTTCTTGTCCAGCGCGCGAAAGAGCATCTGGGTGATCATGCGAAGTCACCTTGAAGATTTGCGAAGGCCCCCGTACCCGACGCTGCGCGTCGACTTCTCAACCCGCGGAGGGGTGAGAGAGTGGCGAGATGGTGCCGCAGGGCCACCTCTCTCCTCGGGGGAGAGGTTAGGCGGAGGCCGGGTGAGGGTGCCTCAGCCGGATAGGCTCGCACCGACATCATGACTCCACCGCCCGGCCCTTGAGGGCGAAGAGGCCGCGGGGACGCCGCTGGATGAACAGGATTATCAGCACCAGAATGATGATCTTGGCGACCACGGCACCGGCAAAGGGTTCGAGGAACTTGTTGGCGACGCCGATGGAGAGGGCGCCGATCAGCGTGCCCCACAGATTGCCCACGCCGCCGAAGACGACGACCATGAAGCTGTCGATGATGTAGTTCTGCCCCAGGTTCGGCGAGACATTGTCGATCTGGCTCAGCGCCACGCCGGCAAGGCCGGCAATGCCGGAGCCGAGGCCGAAAGTCAGTGCATCGACGAGCGGCGTGCGAATACCCATGGACGAAGCCATGCGGCGGTTCTGGGTCACGGCGCGCATCTGCAGGCCGAGCGGGGTCTTGTTGAGCACGGCGAGCAGCGCGAAGAAAACCGCTATGGCGAACAGCACGATGAAGAAGCGGTTCCAGGTGATGGCGAGGCCGCCCAGATCGAAGGACCCGGACATCCAGCTCGGGTTGCCGACCTCGCGGTTGTTCGGGCTAAACACGGTGCGCACCGCCTGCTGGATGATCAGCGACAGGCCCCAGGTGGCGAGCAGGGTTTCGAGCGGGCGCCCATAGAGCCAGCGGATGACGCCGCGCTCGATGGCGATGCCGACGAGCGCCGTGAAGAGGAAGGCGACGGGCAGGGCGATGGCGAGGGAATAGTCGAACAGGCCCGGGGCATTCTGGCGGATGATTTCCTGCACGACGAAGGTGGCATAGGCGCCGAGCATGACCATTTCGCCATGCGCCATGTTGATGACGCCCATGACACCGAAGGTGATGGCGAGGCCGATGGCAGCGAGCAGCAGCACCGAGCCGAGCGAAATGCCGTACCAGACATTCTGCGCCACGCCCCAGGCGGCCTGGGTGGCCTCCAGCGCCTCGATGGCCGCGTCGATCTTGGGCAGCAGCTCCGGCGGCGCGTCGGCGCGGGCGGAATTGACGATCGTCATGGCATCGCGTCCGGCGCGGGCCGCGACCAGATCGATGGCCGCTTCCTTGTCGGCGACCGGCGCGTCGGTTTTGAGAATGATGGCGGCGCGGGCGGTTTCCATCACCGAGCGGACCCCCGCGTCGGTCTCGGCAGCGATCGCCTCGTCGAGCAGTTCGAGCGTATCCGGATCTGCGTTCTTGAGGATCGATTCCGCGGCCGTGCGGCGGGTCGCGGTATCCTTGCTCATCAGCGTCATCTGGCCGATCAGCGTGCGCAGCTTGCGGCGCAGGGAATTGTTGACCTTGACCTTGTCGTAGTCGGACTTGGCGATTTCGCCGAGATCCGCACCGGTGACCGGGTCGGTGGCCTGGCCTGCGTCGACAAAGATCACCTTTTCAGTGGCTTCGATGGCGTAAAGATCACCCTCCAGCAGGTGCTCCAGCACCGGTACGGCGCGCGGGTCGCCGGTGTCAGCCAGTTCGGCTGCCGCATCGCCCCGGGCCCGGAAATTGCCAGGATAGAGTGCGTCGACGCGCTGAGTCAGAGTGGCGTCGTCGGTCTGCGCAATGGCGGGCAGGGTGGGCAGAAGGGCAAGGAAGAACGCAACAAGCAGGAATAGTCTTTTTGCGGTCATCGTCATCCTCAGGCGCCGGGTATCTGGGGTGGTCCGGGGGCGGGCAGGCCGCCCCCGGCAGGTCGTGCTGGGCCGATTACTCGGCGCCGCAGGTCTCGGTTTCGGTGTTGTAGTTGCCGCAGTTGATCGGGGCGGTCCAATCGGCCTCGATCATCTTGGATTCCGGCAGGAAGTCGGACCAGGCGTCGCCCGGTACGAGGTCGCTCTCGGACACCACTTCGAACTGGCCATCGTCCTGGATTTCGCCGATCAGGACGGGCTTGGTGATGTGGTGGTTCGGCAGCATGGTGGCGGTGCCACCGGTCAGGTTCGGCGTCTCGAGGCCGATGATGGCGTCAAGCACGGCGTCGGTGTCGGTCGTGCCGGCCTTTTCGACGGCCTGGACCCACAGGTTGAAGCCGATCACATGGGCTTCCATCGGGTCGTTGGTGACGCGCTCGGGATTGCCGATGAATTCACGCCAGGCGGTGATGAACTCTTCGTTCTCGGGGGTGTCGACGGACTGGAAGTAGTTCCAGGCGGCGAGGTGACCCACGAGCGGCTCGGTGTCGAAGCCGGCGAGCTCTTCTTCGCCGACCGAGAAGGCGACGACCGGGATGTCCTCGGCCGAAATGCCCTGGTTGGCGAGTTCCTTGTAGAACGGCACGTTGGCGTCACCGTTGATGGTCGACACCACAGCGGTCTTCTTGCCTTCCGAGCCGAAGGCCTTGATGTCGGAAACGATCGTCTGCCAATCGGAATGCCCGAACGGCGTGTAGTTGATCATGATGTCTTCTTCAGCCACGCCGTGATCCTTGAGGTACTGCTCGAGGATCTTGTTGGTGGTCTGCGGGTAGACATAGTCGGTACCGGCCAGAACCCAGCGTTCGACTTCTTCGTTTTCCATCAGGTAGTCGACGGCCGGGATCGCCTGCTGGTTCGGGGCGGCACCGGTGTAGAACACGTTGCGCTCGGACTCTTCACCCTCGTACTGCACGGGGTAGAACAGGATCGAGTTGAGCTCCTTGAAGACCGGCAGCACGGACTTGCGGCTGACCGAGGTCCAGCAGCCGAACACGGCAGCCACGTCATTGACCGAGATCAGCTCGCGGGCTTTTTCTGCAAAGAGCGGCCAGTCGGACGCCGGATCGACGACTACGGGCTCGAGCTGCTTGCCGAGTAGTCCACCCTTCTTATTCTGTTCATCGATCAGGAACAGCATCGTATCTTTCAGGGTGGTCTCAGAAATCGCCATCGTGCCCGACAGCGAATGCAGAATTCCCACCTTGATTGTTTCCTGAGCGATTGCGGTTACAGGCGCCAGGGCGCTTGCAGTCATCGTCACCCCTAGGCCGATACCGGCCAGTACGCGGCGAACTCCTGTCATATTTTCCTCCGACAGTTGGATGTTTGCACCGCCGGAACAGTTGCAATCGTCGTGCCAGCTCCTGTCACAATCGGCTAAGCACTTGATTCAGCTAATACACAGTCAGACGCGTAGCCACTCGGTGATGATTGTATACAAAGCGGTGCCGGTTCTCTGGGCATCGGGATTCACGCTTGCTTAATATTTGGGCAAAGACGGGTTGTTTTGGCGGTGCACAGTCAGCAGCATGGCGCTGTGCAGTATCGCGTGTGGTGCTAGAGTGGTGTCACCGAAGGATCACCTTCGGCAGAGGTTGTTTGCACCGACACCTCGGGCCCCGCACTCATTCGTGAGCTGCGGGGCCTTTCATTGTGGCTTTCCTGAGCAACCAAATCCCGCACCGTGCCGTTGACCGGGCAAGAGCCGACGCACCGCCGACTCTGCCGCGCGACGCGGCAGTTTCAACCTTGATCTGATTGCGACAACGGTGTCGTTCGGCCTCGATCTCGGTGAGTATCTGCAAGGGCTGACGCTCCCTTGTGGATAGTGCCGGGGGAGCGCGGAGTTTCTACTCCGCGCTCCTTACAGATCATTGCCAGCACATAGTGACGAAATCCGTAGTCGCCTCGCAACGCACCCCATACTGGGTGACGACGAGTGCGATCGGTGCAGTTTTATCGAATGGGTTTTGCCTATCAGAAGGTAGGCGGCGGCAATGATGCGCCTGGCCCGAACGTCGCGTGTCCCCCTCCCGCGACGCCAAACGGCACATGTTCGATGGTCAGTGTGTTCTGAACTCCTCCCCCGAACCAGAACACGACTTGGGCGCGGCCAAAGCCGCGCCCTTTTTCGTGCGTCATACTGTGAAACGAACGCGCAACGGCTTGTGGGGGAGACAGACCATGCGGACAAGGGTTCTGGCACTCGTGGTGTGGGTGGCGCTGGGCGGCGGGGCGCTGGCGGACTTTCAGGGTCTGCTGACCGCGGCGCGTACGGATGACGGCGCGGCGGCGCTGCAGCTGCTCGAAGCCGGTGACGATCCCGATCCGCCAAGCTGGCATGATGGCTATTCGCCGCTGCAGTTCGCGGCCCGCAACGGCAATCTCGAGCTCATCGCCGCTCTGCTGACGTCGGGCGCCGATACCGAATATCGCGACCACAATGGCGAACGGGCGCTCTTGTGGGCAGTGAATGCCGGCGCGACGGAAGCCGTGAAAATGCTGCTCAAGGCCGGTTCGCCGGTGGAGGCGGCGGCGGATCCGCATGGTGTGTCGCCGCTGATGGAGGCGGCGCGACGCGGTGATACGGCGCTGTGCCAGTTGCTCATGGCGCACGGCGCGCGCGTCAATGGCTTCGACGACTTCGGCACCACGCCGATCTTTCTTGCGGCGCGCACGGCCAATCCCCAACTGGTCGAACTGCTGCTGGCGGCCGGCGCCAACCCCAATGTGGTGACCGATATCCTGATCGAAACGCCCCTGCATTATGCGGCGCTGCACCCGGGCTCGATGGTTGCGCAGCTACTCGCGGCCGGGGCCTCCGCGCGGGTGCGCAACTGGAAGGGGCAGACGGCGCTGCACAACGCGGCTGCCGCGGGCAATATGGATGCGGTGAAGACCTTGATCGCTGCGCGGGCGTTGCTGGATGCGCGCGATGATGCGGGGCTGACCCCGATCCTGATGGCGTTGACACCGTCAAAGACCGGCGAGCTGCGCGGCAAGCAGGCGGCGTTGCTGCTGGCGCGCTACAGCAATGACCGGGACCGGGCCCTCATCGCGGCCCTTAGCGTCGAGGCCGAGGCGGTGGCGCGGCTGCTGATCGCGCGCGGTGTGGACGTCAATTTCGTGCCGGAAGATGGGCCATCGATGCTGGCGGCAGCGGCGGGCATGTCGCGTACAGATTTTCTGGAGGAGATTCTGTCACGCGGTGTGGATGTGGCGCGGTTCGGTGGCGCGGCGCTGATCGCTGCGGCTGAAAACAACCGCCACGCGGCAGTGACGCTGTTGCTGAAGGCCGGTGTTGCGGTGGATGCGCGCGGATCGCTGGAGGAGACGCCGCTACTGGTCGCTGCGGCGCTCGGCCAGGCGGAGGTCGCGGCGGTCTTGCTCGATGCGGGCGCGGATGCCGGTGCTGTGGATGCCGAGGGTCATGGTCTGACGGCGTACATGGCCGAGCAGCGCGAAGGCTATGCGGCGCGGCTCGATCTATTGAGTCAGTCCAGGGGGTTGCGGCCGCGACTTCAGACCCGGATTCAAGCCGCGGCCGGTGAAGTGGAGGCGGGGCAGGCCCGCGTACGGGCACTGCTTGAGGCGCGCGGGATCACTCTGCCGGCGCCGGCGGAGTGATCTGATCGGCGGCGTCCAGTTCGGTCTGCAACCGGGCTTCTTCTTCCGACTTGGGCTTGGAGAAGCGGGCCAGCAGCAGGTAGGCGACGGGCGTCAGATAGAGTGTAGCGACAGCGGCGAGCGTCAGCCCGCCGACCATGATCCAGCCGAGCGCGGCGCGGGCTTCCGAGCCGGCGCCACCGGCGAGGATCAGCGGCAGGCCGCCGAGTACCGTGGCGATCATGGTCATCACCACCGGTCGTAGACGGATGTTCGAGGCGTTCTCGACCGCTTCGGCCACCGACTCTCCGCGATCGCGCAACTGGTTGGCGAATTCAACGATCAGGATGCCGTTCTTGGCCATGATGCCGACAACGAGGATCAGCCCGATCTGGCTGTAGACGTTGAGCGTCACCCCCGTCAGCAGCATGGCATAGACCGCGCAGGCGAGACCGAAGGGCACCGTCGCCATGACGATGATGGCGCTCCAAACGCTTTCGAACTGCGCGGCGAGGACCAGCAGGATGACGATCAGCGCAAAGCCGAAAGTGATCAGCAGGCCGTTGTTGCTGTCGCCGATGGTGCGGGCTTCGGCCATGGGCACGATGGCGGCGCCATCGGGCAGCAGCGGGCGGGCGATCTCGACCGCTTCGGCATAGGCGTCGCCGAGCGCGAAGCCGTCGGTCAGCCCGGCAGTCACGGTGACGGCGCGGCGCTGTTCCTCGCGCCCGAGAGAGGGGGCGATCGGCGCCTCGTCGATACTGGCAACTGTCGACATGGGGACGTAACGCCCGTCGGCGGTCTTGAGGAACAGCGACTCCAGGTCGCCCGGGTCGTTGACCGGGCTGGAGGTCGAGACCATACGCACCGAATAGCTCTGGTCGTTGATGAAGACGGTGCCGATATCGGAGCCGTCGATCATCGCCTGCATGGTGCTGGCGAGACCGTTGATGTCGATGCCGAGCCGGGCGGCCCGTTCACGATCAACGGTGAGGGTCATCTGCGGCTGGGTGGTCTCGTAGTTGACGCTGACCCGGCCCCATTTCGGCTGGGTCTCCAGCTGCGCTTTCACCGCATTGGCGGCGTCCGACAGCACCTCGTAGTTGCTGCCGACCAGCGCGAACTGCAGGCCCGAGCCGCCGCCACGAATGCCGAGACTGTTGCCCTGCAAAATGAAGGCGCGGACGCCCGGTACGGTGCCGAGCTGGGCATTGATCTCGCTGGCGATCTCCTGCTGCGAGCGGGTGCGCTCTTCCCAGGGCGCCAGCGTCATGATGATGAAGCCAGAGTTGGTGCTGGAGCCGAAGCCGGAGATCGAGAAGGTGGACAGGCCTTCGCCGCTTTCGACGTAGGGCGCCAGCATGTCCTCGATCTTCTGCATCTCGGTACGGGTGAAATCGAGGCTGACGGTGTTCGGCGCGCTGACGCGGATAGCAATAGCGGCGCGGTCTTCGGCGGGTGTGAGTTCCTGGCGCAGATTGCCGAAGGCGACCCAGGCGGAGGCCGCGAACAGCAGGGCGATGACGATCACCACCATCGGGTTGCGCAGGACGACGCGCAGCGTGACCCGGTAGAAGGCCGACAGCAGGCCGCCGAAGCGTTCGATGGCATTAGGTTTGCGCGCCTTGTGCGGCTTCAGCAGGCGCGAGGCCAGCATGGGTGCGAGCGACAGGGCGACGACGGCGGAGAGCGCCACGGAGATGGCGAGGGTGAAGCCGAATTCGCGGAACAGCTGGCCGGTCTGGCCGGGCAGGAACGAAATCGGAATGAACACGGCCGCCAGCGTCGCGGTCGTCGCCACCACGGCGAAGAACACTTCCTGGGTGCCGAGCACGGCGGCGGCGCGTGGGCCGAGGCCCATGGCGCGGCGGCGGGTGATGTTTTCGAGCACGACAATGGCGTCGTCGACGACGAGGCCGGTGGCAATGACAAGGGCCAGCAGTGTCAGGATGTTGAGCGAAAAACCGAAGGCATAGATTCCGGCAATCGTGCCGATCAGCGCCACCGGCATGGTGATGGCCGGGACAATGGTGGCGCGCCAATCGAGCAGGAAGAGGAAGATGATGACGATGACGCCGATCACCGCGATCAGCAGCGAGCGCTGCACTTCGTGGATGGCGCCGTCGATGAAGACGGAGTCGTCGGAAGAGATGCGGATATCGACGCCATCAGGCACCACTGCGTCGAGGTCTTCGACGGCCTTGTGGACAGCCTCGGAGATCTGCACCGTGTTGGACTGGGCCTGACGGACAATGCCGAGCCCGATGCCGGAGCGGCCATCGCTCCTCAGGCCCGAATTGCTGGCGCCGGTCGAAAACACCACGCTTGCCACATCGCCGAGCCGGATGCGGTCGCGGATGATGATGTTTTCGAACTGCTCGGGCGTGTTGACCTCGGCAATGGCGCGGATGGCGATGTTCTGGTTGGTGCCGTTCAGCGAGCCGGCGGGGCTATCAAAGGAAATTGTCGATAGCGCGTTGCGGATATCGGCGACGGTCAGCCCGAGGCTGGCGAGCTTCACCTGATCGACATCGACCTCGAAGCTGCGAGTCTGGGTGCCATAGACCTGCACCTCGGCGACGCCGGGCACCGAGGCGAGGCGTTCGGATATGACATCCTCGACCAGCTCGGTCAGTTCGCCCCGCGGCATGGTGGCGGAGGTGACCGACAGGCGGATGATCGCCTGGGCGTTGGAATCGGCCTTGATGATGGTCGGATCGTCGGCGCCGTCGGGCAGGCGATTGGTGATGCGCCCCAGCGCATCGCGAATGTCGGAGGTGGCGTTGTCGAGATTGGTGCCGTCGTTGAAGGTCAGTGTGACGCGGCTACGGCCATAGCTCGAGCTCGAGGAAATCGAGGCGACGCCCTGCACGCGGGCGACTGCACCTTCGACGGCGGCGGTGATCTCGCGGTCAACGGTTTCGGCTGATGCCCCGTTGAAACTGGTGGAGACCGACAGGGTGGGGCGCTCGACCGAGGGCAGTTCGCGCACTTCAATGCCGAACAGGGCGGCGAGGCCGGCGACGATGATCAGCGCG
Organism: Devosia sp.; assembly: GCF_048261455.1. Classification (GTDB taxonomy): domain Bacteria; phylum Pseudomonadota; class Alphaproteobacteria; order Rhizobiales; family Devosiaceae; genus Devosia_A. Next base: position 39,998 of record NZ_JBLXGA010000020.1, on the reverse strand, counting down.
CTGACGACGACCGCGAGCACCGGGCGGCGGACGAAGAGCCCGGCGATCTGGCCACCGCGTTCGTTCTGGCCGGAAATGCTCATCAGGACTCTCCCTGCGGGGCGTCGAGCAGGCGCACCGAGGCGCCATCCGACAGCTGCTGCACGCCCTGGGTCACCACCTCGTCGCCGGCGGCGAGATCGGCATCGACCATCACGCCATCGGAATTGCGCTGGATGATTTTGACAGGGACTTGCTCGACCTTGCCGTCGGTGAAGCGCCACAGATAGGCGCCATCCGACGACCACTGGATCGACAGCGGGTCGACCGACGGGAACTGCTCGCCGCTGAAAGCGAGCGCCACCGAAAAGCTCATGCCGGGCTTCAGCCGGCCATCGGGATTGGCGAAGTCGGCCTCGACCTCGAGGGTGCGGCTGGCCGGATCGACGCGGTTGTCGACGGCGCTGACGGTGCCTTCGAGCGTTTCGCCGGGGAGCGCCACGGCGCTGGCGCTGACCGGCATGCCGGTCGTGACCTTGGTGGCATAGCGCTCGGGCACCCAGAAGCTGACGGTGATGTGCGAGATGTCCTCGATGGTGGTGACGGTGGTCTGGGCGGACACCGCGTTGCCGGCGCTGACCTGAATCAGGCCGACGGTGCCGGCGATCGGCGTGGTGATGGTGCGGCGGCTGAGTGCCAGCTCGGCATTGTCATAAGCGAGCTGGGCGTCGCTGGCGGCAAGCTGGGCCGTATCGACCTGCACGGTGGTAGCATTGGCGGCGCCGGCCAGTTCGCGCAGCCGGCTGAGGCTGGCCTCGGCGTTTTGCAGCGCCAGTCTGGCGCGATCGCGGGCGATGGTTTCGGCTTCGGCGTCGAGCCGACCGATCAGGTCGCCGGCCGCAACGGCGTCGCCGGGTTTGACGAGAATATCGACCAGAGTGCCGCTTGAAGGCGATGCAACGGTGACGGAACGGGTGGCCGAGCCATCGCCGATGGCGGTCAGGCTGTCGTTGATGGTGCCGACCACCACGGGCTCGGTCACGACGACCATTTCGCGGCCACCGCCGAAGCCGCCGCGCCGGCCGCCGGGTCCGCCCGGGCCGCCTCGGCCGCCGGGGCCGGATGCGACCTCGGCCGGAGCCGAAAACGGCAGTTCAATGCCGATGCCGGCGAGTGTTTCGCGCGCGTTCGGAACAAAAAGAACGTAGGCGGCGAATGCCGCGACAATGACGACAAATGAAATCAACAGCTGCCTGAGCAAGGCGAAAATCCTGTAACTTGGCGGAGATAGGCGGCCGATACCGCCCACCCTGCTTAGCACTGGCACAGGCCGGCCAACATTAAAATGCGGTAAGGATCAACAGCTTGTGCGTATCATGCAGGCAATCCGCCTATTTGCCTGCAATGTGTGCATTTACCCTTGCAACGCGCCGCGTCATGCGGCCAAATCATCCCCTGGTGCAAACAGTATGGATGGAAAAATGTTCTTCACTCGCAGGGCAGTTGCTCTTGGCGCCGCAGCATTGGCCGCCACGCTTTCAGTCGTGGCGCCCGCCATGGCGCAGACCCCGATCAAGTTTACACTGGACTGGAAGTTCGAAGGCCCGTCGGCCGGCTTCTTCCTGGCGCTCGACAAGGGCTACTTCAAAGACGAGGGGCTGGACGTCACCATCGACACCGGCAATGGCTCGGTCGAGGCCATTCCGCGCGTCGCTACCGGCGCCTACCAGATGGGCTTTGGCGACATCAACTCGGTGATCAAGTATCTCGACGAGGACCCGAGCCAGAAGGTCAAGGCCGTGATGATGGTCTATGACAAGCCGGTTTTCGCGCTCGTCGGCCGCAAGTCGCTGGGCATTACCGAGGATCCCAAGTCGGTCGAAGGCAAGACGCTGGGCGCGCCGCCGCCGGATGGCGCCTTCGCGCAGTGGGCGGCGTTCAAGGAAGCCGCGGACATCGACGACAGTGACATCACCATCGAGAGCATCGGCTTCCCGGTGCGCGAGCCGATGCTGGCCAAGGGTGACGTGGATGCGGTGTTCGGCTTCGCCTTCTCGGTGATCCTCAACCTCAAGGCCCAGGGCACGCCGGACGAGGACATCGCGACGATCCTGTTCGCCGACAATGGGCTCGAGCTCTACGGCAACGCCGTGCTGGTCAACGAGGACTTCGCCGAAGAGAACCCCGAGGCGGTCAAGGGCTTCCTCAAGGCGCTGGCCAAGGGCTTCGCCGATGCGGTTGCTGATCCGGCCGAAGGCGCCGCCGCGGTGCTGAAGGTCAACGAGACGCTCGACAAGGACCTCGAAACCGAGCGGCTGCAGATGGCGATCGATATGAACATCAAGACCCCCTATGTCGAAGAAAACGGCATGGGCGGCGTCGACATGGACAAGCTCGCTGCCTCGATCGAGACGTTGAAAACCTCGATGGACCTGCAGGGCAATGTGACGGCGGATGACGTGTTCGATCCGCAGTACCTGCCGCCAAAGGAAGAGCGCATGCTGCCGTAAGGCAAAGCGATGGGCCGGGTGCGGGGACGTCCCCTCATCCGGCCTTCGTCCACTTCTCCCACAAAGGGGAGAAGGCCTGACTGAGATTTAGCGGCTCCATCTCCTTCTCCCTTGGTCGGAGAAGGTGCCCGCAGGGCGGATGAGGGTGGAGCAGGGCGCACGGAGCAAACATGTCTCTCGTCACGATCGAAAATGTCGACATGCGCTATGGCGGTGTCGATGGCACGCTGGCCGTCAAGGGCCTCGACATGCATGTCGAAAAGGGCGAGTTCGTCGCCGTCGTCGGGCCGTCCGGCTGCGGCAAGTCCACGCTGATGAAGCTGGTGACCGGGCTGCACATCCCGCAGGGCGGGGTGGTGATGGTCGCTGGCGAGCAGGTGACCAAGCCCGTGTCGATCGTCGGTATGGCGTTTCAGAACCCGACGATGCTGCCCTGGCGCACGACGCTCGACAATGTGCTGCTGCCGCTCGAGATCGTCGAAAAGCACCGCCACCGGCTGCGGGCGCACAAGGCCGAATATGTGGCGCAGGCCGAAGCCTTGCTGGCGACTGTCGGGCTCAAAGGGTTCGGCGACAAATTTCCCTGGCAGCTGTCGGGTGGCATGCAGCAGCGGGCGAACCTCTGCCGGGCGCTGATCCACCAGCCGGAGCTGCTGATGCTCGACGAGCCGTTCGGCGCGCTCGACGCCTTCACCCGCGAGGAGCTGTGGCAGGTGATCCGCGACCTGCATGCGGCGCAGGGTGTCACCATCATGCTGGTGACGCACGACCTGCGCGAGGCGGTGTTCCTCGCCGACCGGATCTTCGTGATGAGCGCCCGCCCCGGCAGGGTGGTGGCCGAGCACAAGATTACCTTCCAGCGGCCGCGCGACATCTCGCTGATGTACGAGACGGCCTTCAACGAAAAAGTCCACGAGCTGCGCGGCGAGATCGCCGAGGCGAGGGTAACGGCATGAGCGACATCACCATCAAGAATTCCAATCTGAGCCGCCCCGCCATCCGCATTCCCTGGGTGCAGCTGGCGCCGGTGCTCTACACGATCGGGCTATTGGTCCTGTGGGAGCTGGTGGTGATCATCTCGGGTCTGCCGCACACGATTCTGCCGGCCCCGACACGGGTGTTCCAGGCGATCGTCCAGTACTGGAGCCCGATCTGGAAGAACTCGGTGCAGACCCTGTTCACGACGCTGCTCGGGTTCGGCATTGCCGTGGTCGCCGGCATGCTGATCGGGCTGTTCATCGGCTGGTCGAAGACGATCTATGCCGGGCTTTACCCGCTGATGATCGGCTTCAACGCCATCCCCAAGGTGGCGCTGGTGCCGATCCTCGTCATCTGGTTCGGTATCGGCACCATTCCGGCGGTGCTGACGGCATTCCTGATTTCCTTTTTCCCCATCGTCGTCAATGTCGCGACGGGCCTCGCCACCATCGAGCCCGAAACCGAGGACGTGTTGCGGGCGCTGGGAGCGAAGAAGATGGACATCATGCTCAAGGTCGGCATTCCGCGCTCGATGCCCTATTTCTTCGGCTCGCTGAAGATCGCCATCACCCTGGCCTTCGTCGGCTCGGTGGTCAGCGAAACCGTCGCCTCGAACAACGGGCTGGGGCAGATGATGAGCCAGGCGCAGAGCCAGTTCAACGTGCCGCTGGTCTTTGCCGGGCTGGTGATGCTCGCGGTCGAAGGCATCGTCATGTACGCGATCATGGCCTGGATCGAGAAGCGCTCGACCAAATGGGCGCACCGCTCGACCATGGGGAACTAGGGTCGCCAATGGCAGCGGTGACGCGCGTCGACGACTACATGGCGCGGCTCGCGCATGCGCGGAAGCCGGAGATCGAACGGCTGCGGGCAATGATACTGTCCGTGTCGCCGGCGATGGTCGAGCAGATCAAATGGAATGCCCCGAGCTTCGGGATCGGCGACGAGGATCGGGTGACCATGCGGCTGCAGCCGGGCGAGCGGGTGCAACTGATCCTCCATCGTGGCGCCAAGGTGCGGGACGCCAGCGATTTCGACTTCATCGATGAATCGGGGCTGCTGCGCTGGCTGGCCCGCGATCGGGGCGAGGTGACGGTGCGCGATGCTGCCCATCTCGACGACCGCGCCGAAGCCATCCGCACGCTGGTCGAACGCTGGATCGCCGCGACGCGCTAGTTGCGTTCAGCGCGCGAGCCGTTTTGCCAGCCAGCCGTGGCCGGCGTCGCGGGCGAAGTCGGCCGCGGTCTTGCCCTTGGCGTTGCGCAGGCTGGGGTCGGCGCCAAAGAGCAGCAGCAGCCCGACGATCGTCGTGTCGCCATGCATGGCCGCGGCGTGCAGCGCGGTGACGTCATCGGCCTGCAGCAGGTCGGGGTCCGCGCCGGCTTTCAAAAGCGCTTCGACGGCGCGTGCGTCGCGCCGGGCCGTCGCGGCATGCAGCGCGGCAACGCGCTGCGGATTGTCGGCGTTGACGTTGACGTCGCGGGTTCTGGGCAGCAGCAGGTCGAAGGCGACGCCATTCCCGAAAAAGGCCGCAAGCGCGAGCGGTGTAAAGCCGTCCGGCGAGAGGCTGTTGACGTCGAAGCCTTCATCCAGCGCCTCGGCGAGCCGGGCATTATCCTCGACAATGATCGCCTCATAAGGATCGAGACGGTCGCGCGCGGCGCGGATAATGGCGATGGCGCCGACATTGCCCATGTAGGCGGCCCAGGCGAGAACCGAGGCGCCCGAACTGTGTCGCTGCGTCACGACGTTCGGATCGCGGCGCACGGCAGCACGCAGCCCTTCCAGATCACCCTGAGCAATCAGTTCGAACAGATCCAGCATGGGCTGAGTTTGCGGTAGAACGGGGTCAATGAACAGCCAGGCCGGTGCCCGGTTGCGTACTGATATCGCATCGAAGTGGTGGAGCATGCCGCGTGTCCTTCCACTGGTTCAAAGGTTAACATTTCCATAACGGGGAGGTTCCCGATAGTTGGTACAAACAATGTGACCAATGCATGGAGGTTACCCCGCGCCGCTTGGCGTTCCCTGTACTCATGGCATGCCGGATTTGCTGTCAGTGTGCCGCAGCGCGGCGGGCGGCACTTGGCGGCGTGGGGTGAATGCGGGTCCAGGCGCGGCGCAATTGCCGGGCGGAATTGAAGCCGCTTTGCTCGGCGACGCGCTCCATGTCGGCCCGGCTGCCGACGAGCAGTTCGGCAGCGAGCGCTACCCGCAGGCGATTGACGTAGTCGGGCAGGCTCATCCCCACGTGTTCGTTGAAAAGCCGCGACAGGTGGCGCGGGCTGGTAACGGCGATCCGCGCCAGCTCGTCGAGGCTCCAGTCATGTGCCGGGTCGGCAGTGATCGCATCCTGCGTGCGGTGAATGGCCGGGTGGATGTGGTTGCGGCCCGTCAGCCAGGGCGAGAGCTGCGGGTCGGAGCCGGCGCGGCGCAGGTAGACGACGAGGAAGCGCGCCACGGCGGCGGCCGTCGCCGGGCCGGCATCCTTGGCAATGATGTGCAGCATCAGGTCGATGCCGGCGGTGATGCCGGCGCTCGAAAAGCGCTCGCCGTCCTCGACATAAAGCCGGTTCTCCAGCACCCGGGCGGTCGGCGCGATCTCGGCGAGTTCGGCGCAATCGGAAAAATGCGTGGTGCAGGCATGTCCGTCGAGCAGGCCGGCCCGGGCGGCGAGCCGCGCGCCGGCGCAGATCGTCACCAGCCGGATGCCGGGGGCGACGACGCGGCGCAGCCAGGCGACGATCGCGTCGTCGCCGGTGTGCCACGCTTCAATGTCGCCATCCGCCTCATGCCCGAGGATATCTTTGGTATCGCCGCAGACGACGATCATCGTGCCCGGCTTAACGGTTTCGGGCAGCGGCGAGAGATCGGCAAGCCGCAGCCCGACCGAGCTCGTCACCTGGGGCAGGGGGCTGACGAAGCTGACGTCGTAGCGCAGCGCCCCCTGCAGCTGGTTGGCCTTGCGCAGCGCCTCGACCGGCCCTGCGACGTCGAGCAGCAGCGTATGCGCCGGCAGGACGACGAGGGTGGGAATGCGCCGCGCGGGGCCCGTCACGCGGCCGCCCGGGTGCGGCCCAGGGCCTCGTCCACCGTGACGACGGTGGCAAAGCGCCCGGCGAGCGCGGCGCAGGTGCGCTCGGTGATCTCGGCGGGGCTGAGCGTGCGGCCGTTGTAGTCGAGCGGCGTCGTCAGCGTGGCCTCGGCGACGAAATCCACCTGCCAGCCGAGATCGGAGGCGTGGCGCGTCGTCGTTTCGCAGCACTGTTCGGTGCGGATGCCGGAGATCAGCAGCCGGCGAATGCCGTGCTCGGTCAGCCAGACGTCGAGCCCGGTGCCGACCAGGGCGCTGTGGCGGGTCTTCAGAAATTCCGCCTCGGGGGTCAGCCGCAATTCTTCAAGGCTGCGCACATGGCCGCTGAACAGTTCGAACACGCCCTCCGGCTCATGGTGCAGCACCCGCACCACCGGGATGCCTGCCGCCACGGCGCCATCGATCAGCGCCTGCTGGCGCTCGAGATAGCGGGCGTGGTCGGTCTCGAACCAGTTCGACCGCTGGCGGAAGCTCTCCTGGGCATCGATGACAAGCAGGGCGGTATCGGACATTTCGTGTCACTCCTAAGTCTGAGAATGACGCGAGCTTAGTCCTGCTGTCGAGCGCCGAAAGGCACGGTAGAGACCAATAGAGGACACAAAACGCCATCGTCGCGGGCTCGTGATGCCGGGTGAGGCTGTGCAAGTGCGGTGCCGGGCAGTAGATTGATGGCACAGGGGAGCCTTTGATGAGTATTGACGACAGATTGCGGACTGTGGGCGGTGGCCCGGCCAAGCTGCTCTACGCTGCCGACACGATCCGGCGCATCGGCGTCGGCAAGTCGGCCAAGGCGCTGACGGCCAAGAACACGTGCAAGGCCTGTGCCTATGGCATGGGCGGGCAGCGCGGCGGCATGACCAACGAACTCGGCGAGTTCCCGTCGGTCTGCAACAAGTCGGTGCAGGCGCAATCGACCGACATTCAGCCCGCGATCCCCGAAAGTCAGTTCACCCGACCGCTGGAGGCCCTGCGGCGCTTGTCCGGCCGCGAAATGGAGCAGCTGGGGCGGCTCGATACGCCACTGTTCCGAGAGGCCGGGGCCGATCGCTATCGGCCGGTCACCTGGGATTTCGCCATCGCGCATGCAGCGGAAAAGCTGCAGGCCACCGATCCGGCGCGGGCGTTCTTTTACAGCTCGGGGCGCTCCTCGAGCGAGGCGGGGTTCGTGTTTCAGTTGCTGGCACGGCTGTGGGGCACCAACAATATCAACAACTGCTCCTATTACTGTCATCAGGCGACCAGCGAAGGTCTGGCGACGACGATCGGCAAGGGCACCTCGACGGTCGAACTGGAAGACCTGACCGGGGCCGACATGATCTTCGTCATCGGCGCCAATCCGTCCTCCAATCATCCGCGCTTCATTCACATGCTGAAGAACTGCCGGGATCGCGGTGGCGATGTGGTGATCATCAACCCGGCGAAGGAACCGGGGCTGGTGAAATTCGCCGTGCCGAAGAGCCCGGGTTCGATGCTGAAGGGCGGCACCGAGATCGCGTCGGACTACCTGCAGCCGCGCATCGGCTCCGATATCGCGCTGTTCAAGGGGCTGATGAAGGCGGTGCTGGCGATGGGCGCCGAGGACCGCGCCTTCATCGAAGCGCATACCGATGGCTATCAGGCGTTGAAGGCCGATCTCGAGGCGCTGGACTGGGAGACGATTTCCGCGCGCTGCGGGCTGTCGCGGGCCGAAATCGAGCGGGTCGCGACGCGCTATGCCAATCGCCAGCGGGTGGTGTTTGCCTGGGGCATGGGCATGACGCATCACATCAACGGCGTCGACAATGTCGAGGCGATCGCCAATCTGGCGCTGCTGCGCGGCATGGTGGGCAAGCGTCACGCCGGGCTGCTGCCGTTGCGCGGACATTCCAACGTCCAGGGCATCGGCACCATCGGGGTGAAGCCGGTTGTCTCAGAGGAAGTCTTTGCAGCGATGGAGGCTGCCTTCGGCGTCACGCTGAGCCGCGCCAAGGGCCATGACACGATGTCCGGGCTTCAGGCGGCGGCCGACGGCAAGATCGACGCGGCCGTGATCATGGGGGGGAACCTGTGGGGTGCGACGCCGGACACGGCCTTTGCGAGCAAGGCGATGGACGCCATCGGCTTCAAGATGTTCCTGACGACGACGCTCAACCGCGGTCATGTGAACGGGCTCGGGGCCGGGGAAAGCCTGGTCCTGCCGGTCACAGCGCGCGACGAGGAATGGTCGCCCACGACGCAGGAATCGATGTTCAACTATGTGCGCCTGTCTGAGGGGGGTATCCGGCGCCTTGCCCATACGCGGCCCGAAACGGTGATCCTCAGCGACCTCGCCATGCGCCTGCTGCCCGACACGCCGGTGCCGTTCGACCGATTTAAGGAACACCGGCACGTGCGTGAAGCGATTGCCAAAATCGTCCCCGGCATGGAGCAGATGGGCGCCATCGACGTCGCGAGGCGCGAGTTTCACATCCGCAACCGGGTGCTGCATACGCCTCAGTTCGGCACGGCCGACGGCAAGGCACATTTCGTGGTGACGCCGACGCCGGACAGTCCTGCGTCGCTGACGCTGGCGACGGTCCGCTCCGAGGGTCAGTTCAACACGATGATCTATGAGGAGCAGGACAGCTATCGGCGCAAGGCCGGGCGCGACACGGTGTTCCTCAATGCCGAGGACATGGCCGGGTTTGGCGTGGTCGATGGGCAGAAGGTGACCTTGCGCTCCGACGCCGGCGAGATGATCGCGACCGCGCTGAGCTTCGACCTGCCACGCGGCTCGGCGCTGGCCTATTACCCCGAAGCCAATGTGCTGTGCGGCACCGCGGTCGATCCGCGCTCCAAGACGCCGGCGTTCAAATCGGTGCCGGTCAGCCTCTCCGTCGCCTGACCGGCCGGGCTTCCGCCACACCCGATCCCGCGCCCCACATATCCTTCGCGGCTTAACCCGGTCGTAGGGGGTTTTACGCATAGTAGTGCGTATATTCTTGCTTTGCGCTTTTTGGGGATTTCGAGTGGACGCGAAACCGTACCAGGAGCCGCAGGGGATGCGCGGCGTGATCGAAGGCATCCATTCCGAACTGGAGCACTACGGGGCGACCAACAAGCAGGTGGTCATGCAGACCCGCCTGCTGGCGCTCAATGCGGTGATCGAGGCGGCCCGCGCGGGGGAGGCGGGGCGGGGCTTTTCCGTCGTCGCACAGGAGGTGCAGCGGCTGGCCGACGAGGCGGGCCAGATCGCGAGCCGCTTCCAGGACCTCGTCAGCACCCGCATCGCGGCGAGCCGCGACATGGTCGACGGGCTGGAAGGGGCGCGGCTGGTCGACATGGCCGAGTCGCTGGTGCAGCTCATCGTGCGCAATCTCTATGAGCGGACCTGCGACGTGCGCTGGTGGGCCACGGACAGCTCGCTGTGGTCGGCGCTGATGGACCCGGCGCCCGCGGCGCTGGCACATGCCCAGGCGCGGCTCGGGGTGATCCACCGCTACTACACCGTCTATTCCGATCTTGTTCTGGTCGATCGCAATGGCCGGGCCGTCGCCAATGCCAATCCGGCCTATCGCAGCCGGGTGCAGAGGATGGATTTTTGCACCGCCGACTGGTTCCGGCGGGCGATGGAGACGCCGTCGGGCGACCAGTATATCGCCGACGAGGTGCGCCAGTCGCGTTCACAGGACGGGCGCCAGGTGCTGATCTACGGCACGGCGATCCGCGCCGGCGGAGAGACGCTGGGTGCGCCGCTTGGCGCGCTCGGGGTCTATTTCGACTGGGAAACGCAGGGGGCATCGATCGTCGGCGACGAGATCGCGCTCAGTGGCCAGGAGGCGGCACAGACCACCGTCATGCTGCTCGATGGCCAGCGCCGGGTGATCGCCTCGACGCAGCCGGACATGCTGTTCACGCGCTTCGAGCTCGACATGCGCCACGGCGAACGCGGGCTCTATGCCGACCGGCGCGGCGGTCTCGTCGCCTATGCGCGCACCCATGGCTATCAGGAATATGACGGCATGGGCTGGATCGGCGTGGTGCTGCAGCGCCGCTAGCGCATCTCACCGGCCATCGCATGCCGGGGTGGTGCGGCACCCCGGTCAGGCGCGGCGGGCAATCAGTTGTTGCATCCACGGCGTCGGTGCGGCGGCAATAGCGGCCTGCCGCAGCCGCTCGGCCTCGGCCGCACGGTCTAGCCGGGCGTTCAGCTCTGCCGTCACCGCAAGCCACAGATAGCTTTGCTCGACGCGGGAGGGCGCAGAAATGCCCGCGAGCGCTGCAAGCCCGGCTTCGGGGCCCCGGAGTTCGGCAATGGCGACGGCGCGGTCGAGCTGCTGCAGCGGTGTCGTCCCATGGGCGTGCAGCAGATCGTGACAGGCGACGATCCGTGCCCAGTCGGTTTCCGCCCAGCTCGGCGCCCGGCAGTGTTCGGCGGCGATGCCGGCTTCAGCGTGATAGCGCGAGAACTTGTCGCCGGCCGCCGATTGCGCCAGCCAGCCGAGCCCGACAGCGATGTGATCGCGGTTCCATACCGCGCGGTCCTGTTCGGCCAGCAAAAGCAGTTCGCCATCGGGTCCGGTGCGGCCGGGCAGGCGGACGAGGCCGAAATGCATCAGGGCAAGAAGGGCGGCGAGCTGCGGGTCCCGTCCGATCGGCGTCGCCGCCGCCACCTCGGCGAGGCGCACGGCTTCGGCGCAGAGTTCGGCGCGGATCGCCCGCTCGCCGCCGAGTGCGTTGAACCCCTCGCAAAACAGCGCATAGAGCACCTCGCAGAGCCGGGGCAGACGCCCGGCGAGCCTGGCGAGGGGCAGTTCCAGCAGGGCCGGGGTATCGGCGCGCAGCGCCCGGCGGGCACGCTGCAATGTCTTGTAGACGGCAGCCTCGGTCTCGAACAGGCGCCGGGCGATCTCGGGCACCCCGAGGCCGCACATCAGCTTGAGCGCCAGGATCAACTGGCTGCGCCGCGGCAGCCGGTCGTGGCAGCAGATCAGCAGCATGCGCACCATTGCCGCATCCGGCGCCTCGAGATCGGCGGGCAGGCTGTCGTCGCCAGCGAGTTCGGGGTGGCTCGCCGCGATGTTGCGGCGGCGGGCCTCAGTGCGCCGCTGTTCGAGGATCAGGTTGAAGGCGACGCGATAGAGCCAGGCATCCGGCGCGTCCGGAGCGCCGGTGCGGGGCCAGGTTTCCAGCGCCCGCAGCATGGCCGTCTGCACCGCGTCCTCGATGGGCGCCAGTTCCGTCGTGCGGAAGCGCCGCGCGAGCAGGGCAACCAGACGGCCATGGGCATGCGGAAAGTAGCGCTCGGCGAGCTCCGCCTCACGCCGGCGCGGCGATTTCACGAACGACCAGATTGGAGCCGGGGCTGACGATGCCGGGACAGCCACGGGCGATCTCGACGGCCTGCTCCAGCGAGTCGGCCGCAATGATCATGTAGCCGCCGAACACCTCGCGGCTCTCCACCGCGGTGCCCTCGATGTCGTCTTCAGAGGCGACGCGCATCGGGCCGGTCAGTTGCGCGCCCAGATCGACAATATTGTCGGCAAAGGTCTCGCGCCAGGTGTTGAAGCGCTCATACATCTGCTGCATCTCGGCGGCCGATGGCTTGTCGCCAGTGCCCGGCTGCGCCTCGGCAGCAGGCCGCGGCACGCTCTTTTGCAGGCAAAGAAACTTGCGGGTGCTCATTTTGTCCTCCATCCGGTTTTACATCTTGCATCACAGTGATGCGTGACGCTGCCGGAATTGGACAGTATTGGCCAAAAAAAACCGCCATGGCGACTTTGCGCGGGAGAAGATGCCGGTCCGCTCAGACGCCCGAACGGGCAGGATCAGCCGCCCGAGGTCCCTGCCGCCAGCATCTCCTGCAACTGCTGCCGCAGCGCGTTGCGCTGCAGCTTGCCGCTTTCGGCGCGGGGAAAACGCTCGACCTGGAACAGCCGATCGGGACTGCGTTCATTGAGGCGGGCCCGGGCGAACGCCATCACGGCCTCGCCGTCGATCTCTTCGGGCGCGATGATCGCGGCCCAGATCTTGTCGAGGCCATCGTCCCCCGGCGCGCCGACCACGGCGACATCTGCGACGCCCGGTGCCTGCTTCAGCACCTCTTCAACATAGTCGGGCGCGACGACCACGCCGCCTCGGTTGATGATGTCGCCGATACGCCCGGTGATCACCACCAGGCCGTCCGGCTCGATACGGCCATAGTCCCCCGGGTAGAACCAGCCATCCTCCAGCATTTCCGCGGCGTTGCCTTCGGCATCGACGTAAAAGGCGAGTTCGTCGGTCTGCGCGCGGATGATGCCATCCGCTCCGGGCGGCAGCGGGTTGCGGTCGTCATCAACCACCTCCAGCTTGACCCATGGCAGCACATGCCCCGTCGCTCCGTCGCCGCGCTCGAGATCGGCAGCCGTGCCGAAGCTCAGTGCACCAAGTTCGGTCGAGCCATAGGCGCTGATGACGTGGCTGCACAGGCGCGCCCGGATATCCTTCAACAGGGCCGGGGGAACGCGGGCCGCTGCGACGCCGACGCTGCGTAGACCTGCGGGCGGCGGCGAACTGCCGAGTGCGTCCACCAATGCCTTGATCTGAACGACTGCACCGTTGATCGACGTCACATTGAACAGGCGCGTCATATGCAGGGTTTCTGCAGGGCTGGAAGGAAAGCACAGCAGTGCGCCGACTGTATGGGTAAAGAGCGGCGCCATGATTCCGAGGGTCGTCGAAAAGCCCATCAGGTTGATCTCGGCGCCGGCCGAGGAACGGCGAGACAGGCTTAGCATGAGGTGCCCAATTCGCGCTTCCATGGCGCGATTGGTCAGCGCCACACATTTCGGCCGACCGGTCGTGCCGGACGAATAGACGTAGCGGAAGACGTCGTCGGGGTCGGGAAAGCCCGGCATCGCCAGCAGCTTGGCGTAGTCGATGGGCCGCGCGGCGTCGAAGGCGAACCAGCGGCTATCGACCCGTTGCAGCGGAATGTCGGTCCCGTTGAGGTCGTCGCGGTCCGTCAGGAATACCGCCGGGCGTGGCCCGCCCGCCGCTTGCGCCGTGAAGCTGGCACCTACCGAGGCCGATTTCAGACCGAGGAGGGCCAGGGCGTAGATCGTCGCGAGGTGATGGATGGGGTTGCGGATATCGAGCAGCACCAGCGCGCCGGATGGCAGTCCCAGCAGGCGTATCGCCTCGATGGCGGCGCCGGTCTGGCCGATCAGGCCGCGAAAATCGACGATACCGCCACCGAACGCGACCGCCGGGTCAGTTTCGCACCGGCGGGCCTGGTGGATGACGGCCTTTACGAGTTGCATCTGGCGCGGATCAGAACTTGAAGTTCACGCCACTGCGCACCACGACGCCGGAGGGCTGGTACTCGGCATTGTATTTGCCAGAATCCGACACGTCAGACAGCGGCGAGAGCTGGTACATCAGCCCTTCGGTCTTGATCGAAACATTGTCGTTCACGGCCACCTCGACGCCGGCACCGGCGACGACGCCCGTCGTGAAGCCGGATGCCGCGGCATTAGAGCCGACGTTGTTGGTCGAAAAACTGGCCTGCCCGCCGGCCAGGCCGGCCGTTCCATAGAACAGCATGTTCCCGGCGGCGTAGCCGAGCCGCGCCCGCAGGGTCAGAAGTGAGCTGAGCGTGGTCTCGGCGTCGTACTCTGTCGGGTCCGACCCGAAGGTCGTCGACAGCACCTGGCCGACGACGCTTGCATCCGTCTCGACACCGAGAACGAAGCTGCCGAGCTGCTGGTTGTAGCCGACCGTCGCGCCGATGAGGCCGCCGAAGCCTTCGACAGTGACGGCGTCGGGGCCAGTGATAGTGTCATAGTCCGACAACTCGATGTCGGAGCTCGACCCGAGGACGCCCGCCGACAAGCCCGCATAAAAGCCCGACCAATCGAGGGGAGACTGCGCCAGAGCGCCACCGGGAACGAGAAAAGCGATCGAAGAGGCGAGTGCAGTGGCGGAAAGCAGGGCGGGGCGCATCGGGGTCACATCCATCGGCGTGCGAACAACTGGGCGCAATTTAGCTACTCATAAGTGTTGATAGCTATGACAATAAAGTCACGTCCGGAACAAACTTCCTGGTTTGAGGTAGCGGATGGCGCAGCGGGTTTAACGAGCGGTGCAGTCCGGCCGAGTCTGTAGCCAAGGGCACGGGAAGTCTGACGCAAGCGGGGAAAGTGGCGAAACTGTGCGTTTGGCGGCTGTCGCGGGCGGGCGGATCAGATAAAAGGCGCTTATGGAGTGCGCCATTTGACTGTTGAGCAGCTACTGGCCTTTGGCGTTATCGGCGCCATGATGGTCGTCTTCATCTCCGGCAAGGTGCGCTATGACCTGGTCGCTGCCGGGGCGCTGCTGGTCAGCGTGATTATCGGCATCGTGCCTGCGGACCAGGCGTTTTCCGGGTTTTCCGACGACATTGTCATTATCGTGGGCAGCGCGCTGCTGGTCAGCGCGGCGGTGTCGCGCTCGGGCATCATGGAACTGGCGATCCAGCGCTTTGCGCCCAATATCACGGCGCCGCGTTTGCAGTTGCTGCTGCTGGTCACGCTGGTCGCGGCGCTGTCGGCCTTCGTCAAGAATATCGGCGCCCTGGCAATCATGATCCCCATCGCCTTTCAGATGGCGCGGCGCTCGAAAGTCTCGCCGTCGATGTTCCTGATGCCCATGGCCTTTGCGGCGCTGCTCGGCGGCTTGATGACCCAGGTCGGCACTTCGCCGAACGTCATCGTGTCCCGGCTGCGCGAGGAACTGACCGGTGTCAGCTTCAAGATGTTCGATTTCGCGCCGATGGGCGTGGTGCTGGCGATCGCCGGCGTGATCTTTTTGTCGCTGTTCTACTGGCTACTGCCGGCGCGCAAGCGCGAGGGGCTGTCAGTCAACGACGCGATCGAGATCAAGAATTACACCACCGAGGCGACGGTGCCGGCGGATTCCTCGGCGGTCGACAAGACCGTGTCGGCGCTGCAAAAGCTCGCCGAGGGCAGGGCGATGATCACCTCGATCGTCTCCTCGCGCGGCCGCCGGCGCACGCCGCTGCCCGATGCGGTGATCCGTTCGGGCGACCGTCTGGCGCTCGAGGGCGAGCCCGAGGCGCTCGACAAGATGGTGGCGCAGGGCGGCCTGCGGCTCAACGAGGGCCGGCGGGCGCGCGGCGTCGACATCATCACGGTCGAGGCGATCATCGGGCCGAACTCGCCGCTGGTCGGGACCACGGCCAGCGATTTCCAGCTGTTTGAACGCACCCGCATCAACCTGCTGGCCATCGCCCGGCGTGAACGGCGGTTTTCCGAGCGGCTGAGCCAGATCCGGTTCGAGGCCGGCGACGTCATGCTGCTGCGCGGCAATCGCGAGGGCATGGCCGAACAGCTGCGTGAGCTCGACTGCATGCCGCTGGCCGAGCGCAACCTGCAGCTGGGGAGCGTGCGCAACCGCATCGTGCCGCTTGCCATCCTTGCGGTGGCGATCGCCGTGACGGCATTGGGCATCCTGCCGGTGTCAGTGGCGTTCTTTGCGGCGGCGGTCGCCATGGTGGCGACGGGCAGCATCGGCACGCGTGACATCTATCGCCAGCTCGACGGCACGATCCTCATCATGCTGGCGGCGTTGATCCCGATCTCGGATTCGCTGCGGTCGACGGGAGCGACCGACGTGATCGCCACCTGGCTGAGCTCGATCGCCATGGGCCTGCCGCCCTGGGCTGCGCTGGGGCTGATCCTCGTCGCGGCGATGGCGGTGACGCCATTTCTCAACAATGCGGCGACCGTGCTGGTGATGGCGCCGATCGCGGCGACCTTCGCCACCAATCTGGGCCTCCGCCCCGAGGCCTTCCTGATGGCCGTCGCCATCGGCGCGGGCAGCGATTTTCTCACGCCCATCGGCCACCAGTGCAATACGCTGGTGATGGGGCCGGGCGGCTACAAGTTCGGCGACTACTGGCGGCTGGGGTTGCCGCTCTCCATCCTCGTCGTTCTCATCGCCGTGCCGTTGCTGCAGGTGGTGTGGCCGGTGTGAGCGGGCTCTGGGGCTGGTCGAACCGGACTCATGTTTCGGCTGCGCTCAGCGTCAGGCCAGGCAGGATCGCGGTCCCGCATCTGCCCTCACTGTAAGCCTGCCAAACGACGCGGGCGCGGCACTCAATTCGCTTGCCTGAGAAGGCAGGCGCACAGCGCGGCTACCCCCGCTTGCCCCGGCGGGCCGCATCGCCTACATACGGGCCAAATTTTCCCCGCCAATCCAGCTGCAGGTTCACCGCTCCATGGCGCGTCAGTTCATCTATCACATGCACGGCCTGTCGAAGGCCTATTCCAACGGCAAGAAGGTGCTCGACAATGTGCACCTGAGTTTCTACCCGGACGCCAAGATCGGCGTGCTCGGCCCGAACGGCGCCGGTAAGTCGACGCTGCTGAAAATCATGGCCGGCATCGAGACCGAGTTCCAGGGCGAGGCCTGGGTCGCCGATGGCGCCAAGGTCGGCTACCTGCCGCAGGAGCCGCAGCTCGACCCGCAGCTCAATGTGCTCGGCAACGTGATGACCGGGGTCAAGGAAAAGACCGACATCGTCGACCGCTACAACGAGTTGATGATGAACTATTCCGACGAGACCGCCGACGAGGCGACCAAGCTGCAGGACATCATCGACAGCCAGAACCTGTGGGATATCGAATCCCAGGTCGAGGTGGCGATGGAGGCTCTCGGCTGCCCGCCGGGCGATGCCTCGGTCGACAACCTTTCGGGCGGTGAGAAGCGCCGTGTGGCGCTGTGTGCACTGCTGCTGTCGAAACCCGACCTGCTGCTGCTCGACGAGCCCACCAACCATCTCGACGCCGAAACCACCGGCTGGCTGGAACGGCACCTGCGCGAGTTCCCCGGCGCCGTGCTGATCATCACCCATGATCGCTATTTCCTCGACAACGTCACTGGCTGGATTCTCGAGCTAGATCGCGGCCGGGGCGTCCCCTACGAGGGCAATTACACCGCCTATCTCGAAGCCAAGACCAAGCGCTATGCACAGGAAGAGCGTGAAGACGCCGCCCGAATGAAGGTGCTGGAAAAGGAAAAGGAATGGATGGGCCAGTCGCCGCAGGCACGCCAGTCCAAGTCCAAGGCCCGCCTCAAGGCCTATGACGAACTGGTCAAGCTCAACGAGGAGCGCACGCGCTCGACCACGGCGCAGATCATTATCCCGCCGGGCGAGCGGCTAGGCCAGAACGTCATCGATATCGAAGGGCTCACCAAGTCGTTCGGCGACCGGGTGCTGATCGACGATCTGACCTTCAAGCTGCCGCCGGGTGGCATCGTCGGCGTCATCGGCCCCAACGGCGTCGGCAAGACCACGCTGTTCCGCATGCTGACCGGCCAGGAAGAGCCCGACAACGGCACCATCAAGGTCGCTGATGCGGTCAACATGGGCTATGTCGACCAGAGCCGCGACACGCTCGACCCCAACAAGACGGTGTGGGAAGAGATCTCCGGCGGCAACGAGATCCTGATGCTGGGCAAGCGCGAGATGAATTCACGCGCCTATACCTCGGCCTTCAACTTCAAGGGCGCCGACCAGCAGCAAAAGGTCGGCAACCTGTCGGGCGGCCAGCGCAACCGGGTTCATCTGGCCAAGATGCTGAAATCGGGCGCCAACGTGCTACTGCTCGACGAACCGACCAACGATCTCGACACCGAAACCCTCGCCGCGCTCGAAGAGGCGCTGGAGGAATTCGCCGGCTGCGCCGTGATCATCAGCCATGATCGCATGTTCCTCGACCGCCTCGCGACCCACATGCTCGCCTATGAGGGCGACAGCCATTTCGAGTGGTTCGAAGGGAATTTCGCCGACTACGAAGCCGACAAGATCCGCCGCTTCGGACCGGACGCCGTGAACCCCAAGCGCGCAGGGCACAAGAAGCTGGAGCGCTAAGCCGCTACAGACGCAGAATGCGAAAGCCGGGCCATGTGCCCGGCTTTTTTGTGCGGCTGATCGAGAGGCTGGATGGCCGGGCCAAGTCCGGCCATGAGGGGGGTAGGGGAGCGACTTTCCTCCGCACCAGGCTACGGGTGACTGCTCAATTTCTCCCCCTCATCACCGGGCTTGTCCCGGTGATCCAGACCTCAGGCCCGCGGCGCCCTGCGGGTTAGCGTCCCAGTAGCCAGGGGCTCAGGTCTTCCCACTCCGGGTTCAGGCTTTCGACGAGGTTGAGCTTCCAGCGGCGCGGGTATTTCTTGATGTTCTTTTCGCGCTGGATCGCAGAGACCAAGAGGTCGTGTTCCTCGATCCATACCAGCCGGTGCACGCCGTAGCGCGCCGTGAACCCGGGTGTCAGCCCGTGCTGGTGCTCAAACCAGCGCCGCGAGGGATCTCGCGTGACGCCGCAATAGAGCGTGCCGTTGCGCTTCGAGGCGAGGATATAGACATAGCCCTTCATGACCGTGCCCTCCACGCTGCATCGTCCCGCAACTGGATGGCCGGGACAAGCCCGGCCATGAGGACCGAGAGAACAGTTAGTCGTATGCGCAAACGTGCGGCGGGCGGCCAAAACAAAAAAGGGCCCCGCCACCGGCGGAGCCCCTCATGTCCAGTCCTCAGCGGAACCTCAGTCCTTCCCGCCCTCGATCCGGAACATCTCGCCGCCCTCGGTGCCGGAGATCAGGCCGGTCTTGCCGTACAAATCCAGCTTCGCGCGCGTGTCCGCGATATCGAGGTTGCGCATCGTCAGCTGGCCGATCCGGTCGCCCGGGGAGAACGGCGCGTCCTCGACCTTTTCCATGCTCAGCCGCTCGGGGGCATAGGTGAGGTTGGGGCTTTCGGTGTTCATCAGCGAGTAGTCGTTGCCGCGGCGCAGCTCCAGCGTCACCTCGCCGGTGATGGCGCTCGCCACCCAGCGCTGGGCGGTTTCGCGCAGCATCAGCGCCTGGCTGTCGAACCAGCGGCCCTGATAGAGCAGGCGCCCGAGCCGCATGCCGTTAATGCGGTACTGCTCGATCGTATCCTCGTTGTGGATGCCGGTCACCAGCCGCTCATAGGCGATGTGCAGCAGCGCCATGCCTGGCGCCTCGTAGATGCCGCGGCTCTTGGCCTCGATGATGCGGTTCTCGATCTGGTCGCTCATGCCGAGGCCATGGCGGCCGCCGATGGCATTGGCTTCGAGGAACATGGCGACCGGGTCGGCAAAGGTCTGTCCATTGAGCGCCACGGGCTGGCCTTCGGAAAAGCGCACCGTGACCTTTTCGGCTTTCACATCACAGTCGTCACGCCAGAAGGGGACGCCCATTATCGGGCTGACGATGTTGATGCCGGTGTCGAGGCTTTCGAGATCCTTTGCCTCATGTGTCGCGCCGAGCAGGTTGGAGTCGGTCGAATAGGCCTTTTCGGCGCTCATCTTGTAGCCAAAGCCGTTGGCGGTGAGGAAGGCGGACATCTCGGCGCGGCCGCCCAGTTCCTCGATGAATTCGTCGTCCAGCCAGGGCTTGTAGATCTGCAGGTTCGGGTTGGTCAGCAGGCCGTAGCGGTAGAAGCGCTCGATATCATTGCCCTTGTAGGTCGAGCCGTCGCCCCAGATGTTGACGCCATCTTCCTTCATCGCCGAAACCAGCATGGTGCCGGTTACGGCGCGGCCGAGCGGGGTGGTGTTGAAATAGGTGATGCCGCCGGTCGTGACGTGGAAGGCGCCGGACTGGATGGCGGCAATGCCCTCATGCACCAGCTGGGTGCGGCAGTCGATCAGCCGGGCGTTCTCGGCGCCGAACTCCATCGCCTTTTCCGGAATGGCGTCATAATCGGTCTCGTCGGGTTGGCCGAGATTGGCGGTATAGGCATGGACCTTGGCGCCGTTGAGCTTCATCCACAGCAGGGCGGCGCTGGTGTCGAGGCCGCCGGAAAAGGCAATGCCGACTTTCTCGCCCTTGGGCAGGCTCTTCAAAATGGTGGACACGGGGGTTGGCTCCAGTCGGCTCGAAAAGTTGGTGATGCTGCCGGGGCGCATAGCAAACTTCACGCGCCGCGCCTAGCGGCAGCAGCGCGCAGGGGGTCGGGCCGGCGGGTGCCGGGCGCTCTTTCCAACGGGGCCGGTCGGGCCTAAACCGCTCACACCCCAAGGAGTGTCGCCATGCCCGACTGGTCCCCATCCACCTATCTGAGCTTTGAAGACGAGCGGACGCGGCCGGCGCGTGACCTCGTCGCGCAGGTGCCGCTGACGGCGGCGCAGAGGGTCGTCGACATGGGCTGCGGGCCGGGCAATTCCACCGAACTGCTGGTCGGGCGCTATCCCGATGCCGCGGTGACGGGGCTAGACAGCTCGCCCGCCATGCTGGCGGCGGCGCGGCAGCGACTGCCGCAGGTGCAATTTGCCGAAGCCGATGCCAATAGCTGGATGCCCGAGCCGGGCACGGATCTGGTGTTCGCGAACGCCACCTATCAGTGGATCCCGGAGCATCTGACTGTGTTGCCGAAGGTCGTCGCGGCGCTGCCGAAGGGCGGGGTGCTGGCGGTGCAGATGCCCGACAACATGGCCGAACCCACTCATCAGCTGATGCGCGATGTGGCGGCGGATGGCCTGTGGGCCGCGCGGCTTGCGGATGCCGCAAGGGCGCCGCTGCCGCCCGTCGCGACCTATTACGAGGCGCTGGCGCCCGGAGCGTCGCGGCTCGAAATCTGGCACACGATCTATAACCACGTGCTCGCCGGCCCCGCAGCGATCGTCGAGTGGGTGAAGGGCACGGGGCTCCGCCCATTCCTCGATCCGCTGAGTGCCGACGAGGAAGCCGATTTCCTTGCGCGCTATTTGGCGGCGATCACCGAGGCCTATCCGGCGACATCGGATGGCAAGGTGCTGCTGCGCTTTCCGCGGCTGTTCATCGTCGCGGTGCGCTAGGGTAGGGACGGGCGCGTGGCGCGGACAGCGAAACCGAAAGAGACCGAGCTTTATCCGCCCGTCAAAGCCCTGCTTGAGGGGCAGGGTTTTGTGGTGAAGTCCGAGATCGGGGCGGCGGATGTCTTTGCCGTGCGCGGCGACGAGCCGCCGGTGATCGTCGAGCTCAAGGCCGGGTTCTCGCTGACGCTCTTCCACCAGGCGGTGGCGCGGCTGGCGATCACCGATCTGGTTTATGTCGCGGTGCCACGCGGCGCGGGGCGGCCATTCCTTTCGGCGCTCAAGGCCAACCTGACGCTCTGCCGGCGGCTGGGCCTGGGGCTCATCACCATCCGGCTCAGTGACGGGCTGGCGGAAATCCATCTCGATCCTGGCCCCTATGCGCCGCGGAAATCCAAGGCGCGTGCAGGCCGCATGCTGCGCGAGTTCGCGCGGCGGGCGGGCGACCCCAATCTCGGCGGCAGCACCCGCACCACCATCGTCACCGCCTACCGGCAGGATGCGGTGCGCGTGGCGCTGCATCTGCGCGCCGCGGGGCCGTGCAAGGCAGCGGTGGTTGCAGCAGCGACCTCGGTCGGGCGGGCGCGCTCCATCATGGCCGATGATCACTATGGCTGGTTCGAGCGGGTCGAGCGGGGCATCTACCGGCTGACCCCGAAGGGCGAGGGCGCGGTGCGCGACCTGCCGGCAGACTAGCCGAGAAATCCGCACCGATCTCGGACGCGCGTCAGGAAGCGTTCATCATCGCGGCAGGGCGAAGGCGAGTTCGCGGCAAACTTCGGTCACGGCGCTGGGCGCCGCTCGTGAAGTGATTCCGGTACTGGCGGCAAGCCATTGCCGAATCTACGAAAAATCAAGCTTTATCCCCGGCGGTCCAAGGCGCCGCACACTGGCGCCAGTGCAGGCAGAAAAATCGGGGGGGCGATGGTCATACGGTCGATACGGAGGTGGGAAGGATGACCGTGCAGAGCGACAGAGCATCCGGCTGGCGGATGGCCGTCTTACGTGGCTCAAGCAAAATCATTCTCTGCCAATAGCGACAGTTGAGGTCGACTTTATCCGGGGTGCGCGGGATTTGGTTTCCGCGGCGTCGATTGGGGGTGGCGGGTTCGATAGAATAGGCGACAGTTTCCGAAGGAGTTTTCTCATGCGCTTCGCATCGTTCGCTGCTGCCGCGTTCATCGCTGCCGCCCCCCTTGCCGCTTATGCTGCCGACGCCACGCCGCTGGTCACCGCCGACTGGGTCAAGGCGCACGCCGGCGACGACAATGTCGTCATTCTGGATATCCGCGGCGATATCGAAGGCACCGATCTGGGCGATCTGCCCTATCTCGCCCATGGCGTCGTCGCCCCCTATGCGACCGCCGGCTGGCGCACCGAGATCGACGGCGTGCCGGGCCAGATCCCGCCGCCGGAGCAGATTGCCGAACTGATCGGCAGCCTCGGCATCGACGGCGATGACCATGTGGTCATCGTCCCGTGGGGCACGGATTCGTCGGAGTTCGGTGGTGCGACCCGCATCTACTGGACTTTCAAATATCTCGGCCACGACGAGGTTTCGATCCTCGATGGCGGCTGGCGCCAGTATGACGCCGCCGGTGGCGAGCGTGTCGCCGAGGCGGTGACGCCCGAGCCGACCGAATTCCCCTATGAGATCCAGCCCGAGCTGCGCGCCACCACCGCCGATGTCGAAGCGGCGCTCGAGAGCGGCACCAAGCTGGTCGATGGCCGCCCCGAGGCGCAGTATCTCGGCGAGTCCAAGTCGCCGGTCGTCAGGATCGAAGGCACCATTCCGGGCGCCGTGAACCTGCCGAACTCCAAGCTCTACAGCGCCGAATACGCCAGCTTTGCCACGCCGGAGACGGTTGCGGCGCTCTCCAGCGAGATCGGCGTCGATTTGGCCTCGGGTGAGGAGAACATCGTTTTCTGCAACACCGGTCACTGGGCGTCGGTCGTCTGGTTCGCGCTGCATGAAATCGGTGGCGACGAGAACACCACGATGTATGACGGCTCTATGTCCGAATGGGCAGCCGATCCGGCCCGCCCGATTCAGTAAGCGGGTTTACACCGCAGGGTCTGACGGGCATCGGATGCAGAAACTGCGTCCGGTGCCCGGTTTTTCAATGAGCTGAGTGATGCTTTCAAGATGAGCGATCTTTCCGTTTCCGCGCCGAACTATCTGCCGCCCGCCGCAGCGGACCGCCGGCCTTTGGCCGTGGCGCTTTTCATGCTGGTGGTCGGCTTTGTGGCGATCACCGCGCTGGTCGATCTGCGCCAGGGCGCGCTGTTCGTGATTGGCGGCGCACTGGGCGTGGCGCTTTACCACGGCTCGTTTGGCTTCACCGGCGGCTGGCGCCGCATGGTGGTCGAACAGCGGGGCCGCGGCATGCGCGCCCAGATGCTGGCGATCGGCGTCGCCGCGCTGGCGATGATCCCCTTGGTGGCCGCCGGCAATATCGGCGGGCAGGGGATCGTCGGGGCCATCGCGCCGGTCGGCGTTTCGGTGTTCCTCGGCTCGGCGATGTTCGGGCTGGGGATGCAGCTGGGTGGCGGCTGCGGTTCGGGGACGCTGTTCACCGTGGGCGGTGGCTCGGCCCGCATGCTGGTGACGCTGGCCTTCTTCATCATTGGCGCGCTGGTGGGCACCGCGCATCTGCCGTTCTGGCTGTCGCTGCCGTCACTGCCGCCGATCAGCCTGGGGGCCGAGCTGGGTGTCGGGACGGCGATTGCCGTCACGGTCGCCGGGCTGGCAGCGGTCGCCTATGTCACGGCCGTCATCGAGCGGCATGTGCATGGCGCGCTGGAGACGGATCCCGGGCCGCGGCGTCCGGGCTGGTCGTGGATCTGGCGTGGCCCTTGGCCGCTGGTCGGGGCCGGGCTGGCGCTCGCAGCGCTCAATGTCACCGTGCTGCTGGTCGCCGGACATCCGTGGTCGATCACCTATGGGTTCGGGCTGTGGGGCGCCAAGATCGCGCAGGCTGTCGGCATCGATGTCGCCAGCTGGGCCTTCTGGCAGGCACCGGCCCAGGCACAGGCGCTGTCGTCCAGCGTTTTGGCCGATACCGTGTCGGTGCTGGATTTCGGTCTGGTGCTGGGGGCCGCGGCCGCTGCGGCGATTGCCGGCAAGTTCGCCCCGAAGGCCAAACTGCCGCTCGGGTCGCTGCTGGCGGCAATCATCGGCGGGTTGCTCATGGGCTACGGCGCCCGGCTGAGCTTTGGCTGCAATATCGGGGCGCTGTTTTCGGGCGTCGCGACCGGGAGCCTGCACGGCTGGCTGTGGTTCGTGATGGCATTCATCGGCTCTATCGGCGGCATTGCGCTGCGTCCCCTGTTTGGTCTTGACGGATTTTCGAAGAAATGAGCGCGCGCAACACATTGCTCTTCGGTGCCGCTCTGGCGGCCTCCACCGCGGCGATCGCCTATGATCACGTGACCCATCCCGTGCCGCCGCGCCCGAGCCAGCAGGCGACGGCGACCGCCTCGGGCGCAGCGCCGTGCTCGGCTGGCATGGCTGTGGCGCCCTGTGCCGCAGGCGTGCCGACTGCGCCGTGCGCGGCCGGCGTGCCGACATTGAAGGCGCCGCCGCCGGCGCCGGCAAAGCCGCCCGAAAGCGCTGGCAGTGGCAAGAAGGCACCACCGCCGCCGCCGGCCAAGCCGCCGGCTGCTGCTGCTGAAGAGCCCAAGCTCGCCCCGCCGCCACCCGCACCCAAGGCGAAACCGGCAGGCGAGGAAGCCCCGGATCTCGTCGTGGAGGGTGCGGAGTGACAGAAGACGCCCGCACTCAGGCGCTGGCCGAGATCGCCTTTTGCGAGTCGATCCTCGCCAAGGGCGGGCTCAGCGTGCTCAGCGAAACGCTGGCGGGCGTCACCAGTCTTTCTGCCTTCGCGCATTACCCCGAGGGCGACGTTTATGACCCGGCGAGCCAGGCGCAGTGGTATTATCACTGTCATCCGGCCGAAGAAGGCGTCGCCGAGCACGGGCATTTTCACTGCTTCGTCCGGCCCGAGGGGCCGAATGGCCCGATCCACCACCTGGTCGCCGTCGGGGTCGACGCCGAGGGACGTCTGTTGCGGCTGTTCACCGTGAACCAGTGGGTGGTGGGTGACGACTGGCTCGATGCCGGTGAACTCGCACCGCTGCTCACCCGCTTCGACATGCAGATGCCGCGGCCGAACTATCTGGTCAATCGCTGGCTGACAGCGGTGCTCGTCGCCTATGAGGCGGAAATCACCGAACTCATCCATGCACGTGACAGAGCGCTGGCAGCGCATGGTGGCGCCGATGTGCGGGATGATCGTGCTCTGGAGGTTCTGTCCGAACACGTCATAAGCTGATCGCGGCGCCCCGCTTGCCGGAATTCGGCGGGTGATGCGTTGTGTTCGCGGGCATGGCGGTGTTATGGCGCGCTCGTAGCGACAGGAGCCGTGCATGACCCCGTTTGAGATTGAGTTCGATGGCGCGCAGATCCGTGGAGAATCCGACGGCGTCGGCATTCCGGTGGTGTTTCTGCATGCGGGTGTGACCGACCGGCGCATGTGGGCCGATCAGATGCAGACGCTGGTCAACGAAGGCTATCACGTCATCAGCTATGACCGGCGCGGTTTTGGCGAGACCGAAACCAATGACGTGGCTTTCAGCCATCTGGTCGATCTCGAAGCCGTGCTCGACCGGCTGAGCATTCATGCCGCAGTGTTCGTGGGCGCGTCTATGGGCGGCGGTATCGCGCTCGACTTCGCGCTGGAACATCCAGAGCGCACCATCGGTCTGGTGCTTATGGGGACGGCCGTGAGCGGCGCTATTACCGACGAGATGGATGAAGAAGTCGCGCAGCTCGAAGAGGCGGCCGAATATGCCATCGAGCGCGGCACGATCGGCACGGCCAATCGGATCCAGGCGCATCAGTGGCTGGATGGTCCCTATGGTCAGTCCGGCCGCGTCGAGGGCGAACGCCGTGATCTGTTCCTGGCGATGAACGAGATTCACCTGTCGCATCCGGAGCTGTCGCATGAGGAAGATGCGATGATCTCGGCCTATGATAATCTGCACACGCTGACGGCGCCGACGCTGCTGGTGGTGGGCGAACTCGACTGCGCCGATATCATCACGCTGCACGATGAACTGTCGGAAGAGATCGAGAACGGCTTCGCCGTGATGATCGAGGAGACGGCGCATCTGCCCAGCTTCGAGCGTCCGGACCTGTTCAACCCGATCCTGCTCGAGTTTCTCGATGCCGTCACGGGGCACGGCGCCGACGAAGCGCTGGACGGCTGACCCGTACGACCGGTCGGGTGGCGCTGGACGCCTTAAGCCTTGGTCAAGAAATAAAATCTTGTCAGTGGGAACAGACCCAAGCAATCTGGTGCCTGGAACGTCCAAGTACAGGGCGCATTGTTCCGGAGGCGATGCCTTCAGGTGCAATGCTCAAAACACAGACGAGAGAGGACCTGCGCAAATGACGCGTGCGAAGATTGGAACGACAGTACGAGCTGCATTGGGAATGGCGGCGCTGGGGCTGAGTGTGCTGTCGGCACCTTTGGCGTTGGCGCAATCCGCGACAACGGAAACCACGGCACCTGCCATCGGCAATTCTGCAGCCTGTTCTCTGCGCCTGCAAAGCGAGCGGATGGATTTCTCATTTTGCGTAGATGACTCGGTGTGGCTGCCGCAGGATCCGCTGGCCGTGCAGGAGTTCCTGTTCTACTCGGCTGACGACCGCACGGGGTTCTCGTCCATTCCCGAGACCGCCACCGTGCCAAAGGGCGTGTTCCGCTCGCGCGTTTTGCAGAATGCTGCAATCCCGGCGAACAACGATCCGAGCAGGGTCGAAGTGGTCGGCGAAGGCACCGAGTCGTGGAACGGCAAGGAGTGGAATTACCTCAACTACACAGTCGATACCGGCGACTTCAATCTGTTCTACACGAACTACTATCTGATCGAAGAGGGTTATGGGTCGATCCAGATGGTCTACTGGTCGGTGGTCGATGACCAGCAGGTGGCGATGGATCGTGCCGCCGACATGCTGGCGACTATGAGCTACGAGTAACCACCAGCGCTGACGCACCTGCACAATGCAATGATTCCGACCGCAGGGTGCGGCCGGGATCATTTTCATTAGGTGGGGCCAGCACTGACCGGCCGCATCAACTCGCCAGGTCGACGATCAGTCCCGACGGATGACCTTGCGCTTGCTGGTGCTGGTCATCGGGCTCGCAAGCGACGTGCTCTTTGCGAAATGCTTGGAATTGCCAGAGCCACTGGAAGCGCTGGGGAAAATCTCGTCACAGTGGTCGAGCTCTTCTTCGTACGCGCCGTCATCGCAGACGCCTTCTCCGCCACCTGGATAGCAAAGGTCGTGCACATGGGCATAGCAGCCGAACAGGGTGCTGTATTCGGCCTGGGCCGTGGAGGTGAAGCCGAGAAGCAGAAATGCAGAGGCAGCGATCAGTTTCTTCATGGTCAGTTCCTTTCAATGTTTCGCTCGATGCGATGAAAGGGCTTCTAAGGCGATTAATATTAATTGGAGCTGGGGCGGGAGTTCATGTGGCATTCACCACATCGACGACGTCGCGTGCGCTTGAAAGTAGTCTTTCGACAGGCGGGAAAAAGTGGCCGTCCACGGAGTGCCCAATCAGTGCCTAAAGATCGAAGTCGGCGGTTCAGGCTCTGAGGAGACCGGAAGAAAACCTTTTTCGTGTTCGCGGCGGACAATACGGTGGCCTCAGCGCCATGGGGCATCCAGGATTCATGTGTTTGTGGATTGCACCTAAAGGTGGCGCTGGATTGTGCAGCCGACATGTTGGCGACGATGAGCTGCGAATAGCCACCAGCGCAAACGCACCTACACAATGCAATGATCCCGACCGCACGTCGCGGCCGGGATCATTTTCATTTTGAGGGGCCGGCAATCTCCGGCCGCATTGGCAACCAGGGAAGACGGTCAGTCGATGCGAATAACCTTGCGCTTGCTGGTGCTGGTCATCGGGCTCGCCAGCGACTTGCTCCGGATCAGTTGCTTTGTTCCACCCGAGGCGTTCGGGAACTCGAGGTGACAGCCGTCCAGTGCGGTCTCGTACCAGTCGCCTTCGCACACGTTCTCGCCGCCGTTCGGGAAGCACTGATCGTGGTTGTAGGCGTAGCAGCCGATGAGTGTGTTGTATTCGGCCTGCGCGGCGGAGGTGAGGCCGACGATCAGCAGGGCGGAGACAGAAATCAGTCGTTTCATTTTCAAGTCCTTTCAGGTTTGTCGCTGAATGCGATGAAAGGGCTTCTAAGGGAACTAATATTAATTGGTTCTGGGCGGGGGGTTCATGTGGCGTTCACCGCGTGCACGCCGCCGTGCGTGCTTCGCAAAGGCTCTGTGACGGCCGAAAAACTGGCCGTTCATCGGGAGGCTGCCGGTGGGCAGATATCCTGCCCTCAGCACCATCGGCGACCAGGATCCAAGTGGTTGTGGGTTTCATTCAGTCGTGGCGCTCGGTCGGGCAGCAGACTTGCTCGCGATGATGAGCGACGAACAGCCACCAGCACCTACGCACTTACAAAATGCAATGATCCCGACCGCATGGTGCGGCCGGGATCATTTTCATCTGCGATGGGGGCAGGGCTGGCCCTGCACCACAAAACCAAGCCTGCGGGTCAGTCCCGACGAATGACCTTGCGCTTGCTGGTGCCGGTCGCCGGGCTCTTCAGGTTGGAACTGCCGGCGAACTGGTGCCGCTTCGTTGAGGAGGGGTAGTAGCCGTCGCACTCGTTCAGACCCCAGGCATAGCCCTCGTCGGAACAGTTGTCCTCGCCACTGTTGTAGCATTGATCGTGAACGTAGGCGTAGCAGCTGAACTTGTCCCAGTGATCGCTATTGGCCTGAGCGGCAAAGGTAAGGGCTGCGGTGGCTGCGAGAGTGAGGCTGACAAGACGTTTCATTTCGGTTTCCCTTCATGTGTGCTGTGCACGTTGGAGGGAAGTCTGTACGGCCCGGACTTAATGCGAACTGGACTGCTGGTTCACTTGATATTCAGCGATAGGGCGCCCTGTGCGGCGGAGGCGCAGTGCGAAAAAAGAGCCGGCCACCTGTGGATGGCCGGCTCGCATCGTGATCTTCAGCGGCAATCAGACCGCGAGGACCGCGTCGAAATGCTTGCCCAATTGTGCTGTCGGCACATTGGTGAGGTCCTTGTCGAGTTCAGCGAGGACGGTCGCTTTGACGCCCTTGCTGAGGGCGGGGCGGATGTCGCCCAGCGCCGTCGGCGCGGCGGCAATGATCAGGCGCTCGAATTCTCCCTTGTTCAGGCGGGTGTCGAGTTCGCTGGCGACCTCCTCGACGAAACGCCGCTCGCGGACGGCGACTGGATCGGATGAATATTCAACGCCGCCGCTGTTGCGCGCGCCCTGCGAGCCGGTGGCGTTGCCGGGGCGGTCGGCCATGATGTCGCGTGCCTGCAGGGGTTCTTGCGAAAAGTGCATGTTCTCGACGATCTGAAGGCCTTTTCCCGGCCCGCGGTGGGCAAATACCTTGGCCTCAGCGCCATCGGCGATCAGGATCCATGTGGTCGTGGCTTTCATCTAAAACTCCTGTTCTGGCTAGTGGCGGTCAACGCGCGAGACATCGATTTCGATGCCGACGCTTCGCCCGCCGATGCCGATCACAAACTCTGATTGGTGCGAGAGTGTGACCGCTGATATGGAGGCAGCGCGAGTAAGGCCAAACGGCCGGGAGTGAGGGCCATGGCGAGCGTTACAGTTCACGAGAAACCGGGGGAATACGGGCTCGTCGCCGGACTGGCGTCATATCTACTCTGGGGCTTTTTGCCGCTGCTGTTCGATGCGCTGGAGCCGGCAGGGTCGATCACCATCGTCGCCAACCGGACCATCTGGTCGGTGCTGTTCGTCGGCGCGATCCTCATCGTCGGCGGCCGCACGAAGGAAGTGCGCGCCGTGCTGCGCGACGGCAAGGCGGTGCGCACCATGGCGCTGTCGGCGCTGGTGCTGGGCCTCAACTGGCTGGTCTTCATCTACGCGGTGGAGTCTGGGCAACTGCTCGAGGGCAGTTTCGGCTATTTCATCAATCCGCTGGTCAGCGTCGCCGTGGGCATGGCGCTTTTGGGGGAGAAGCTGAACCGCTGGCAGGCGGTGTCAGTGGGGATCGCAGTGATCGGCATCGGCATCCAGGCGGCGGGACTGGGGAATATTCCGTTCATCGCGCTGACGCTGGCTTTCTCGTTCGCGATCTATGGCTATCTGCGCAAGACGGCACAGGCCTCCTCGGCCACGGGGCTCTTCGTCGAAACATTGCTGATGAGCCCGCTGGCGATCGGCTATTTGACTTATGGCCTCATTCGCGACGGCGGGCTCGGGGCGCAGGGCGAACCGACGATCATGGTGCTGCTGATGCTGACGGGGCCGGCCACCGCGATCCCGCTGCTGCTTTTTGCCTATGCGGCGCAGCGGCTGCGGCTGGCGACGATCGGCATGCTGCAATATCTCGCACCGTCGATCGCCTTCCTGCTGGCGATCTTCGTTATGGGCGAGCATCTCAACACGACGCGGCTCGTCAGCTTCGGGTTCATCTGGTTCTCGCTGGCGGTCTACACCGCCGACTCGATCATTCGGCGGCGACGCGCCCGGGTGCCGGTGCCGCCGCCCTCAACGGCCTGATCGTCGCAGCGACCTGCTCGAACAGCGGCGCAAAAGGCGTCGCCTCGCGCCACACCAGATAGAGCATGCGCCGCGCACCGGGCGCCGCCAGCCGGTGGATCTGAATGCGGCTGTCGGTCGCCTCCTTGCGGATGGCGATCTCCGGCAGCAGCGTCACGCCCTGACCGTTGGCGACGAATTCAACGATGGTCGACAGGGAGGTGGCGGCAAAGGTGCGACGGCTGGCCTCTGGGTCGATGGCGCAGGCGGCAAGCGCCTGTTCGCGAAAGCAGTGGCCTTCGTCGAGCAGCAGCATGCGGGTGCGGTCGAGCGTGGCGAGCGGCACGGGCTCCGAGACGGGCGCGCTGGCGTCGGTCGCCAGCACGAATTCATCGGCGAACAGCGGCGCGAGCGTGAGTCTGGGTCCCCCGGGTTCGGGTTCGGTGGCGATGAGCGCCAGATCGAGGCTGCCGTCGACCAGGGCTTCGAGCAGCGCATCGGTGCGCGCCTCGCTGACGGCGAAGGTGAGCGTTGGCAGGTCGCGTTCGAGCACCGGGAAGATCTCGGGCAGCAGGTAGGGCGCGACCGTGGGAATCAGACCGAATCGGAGGGGACGGTCGGGCTCGCCGCGCCGCCCGGCGATCATCGCCTCGAGCGCGTCGGTCTGTTCGAGGATCGGGCGGGCCCGGCTGACGAACTCGTGACCAAAGGGCGTGAGGCGCACCGACTTGCCGAGCCGGTCGAACAGCGCCGCGCCGCAGAGCTCCTCGATCTGGCGGATCTGCTGGCTGAGCGCCGGCTGAGAGACGTGGCAGCGCTCGGCAGCACGGCCGAAATGGCCGGTTTCAGCGAGCGTCGTGGCATAGTGGAGCTGTCTCAGGGTCATAGTCATGATAAGTCTATGTTATCATCACAAGCAGGACAATCAATTGGTGTTATCCTGCCTCGTGGGCCATAACTGCTGCCAAGGGCAGGCCGGCTGAGCCGGTGGCGGGCGTGTGCCGCATTGCGGAGCCCCGCGGCCCAGACATTTCAGTCTCGAAGACAGATCGGAGATCAACATGGATGCCTTGAGTGAAGGCGGCGCCGGCAAATGCCCGGTGGTGCATGGGACACGTGGCCATAGCAATCGCGACTGGTGGCCGGATCAGCTGGACCTGCAGATCCTCCACCGCAACTCGGCATTGTCGGACCCGATGGGACCGGACTTTGCCTATGCCGAAGCGTTCAAGACGCTGGATCTGGACGCGGTCAAGGCTGACCTCAGGGCGCTGATGACCGACTCGCAGGACTGGTGGCCGGCCGATTTCGGTCACTATGGCGGGTTGTTCATCCGCATGGCCTGGCACAGCGCCGGTACCTATCGCATCACCGATGGCCGGGGTGGCGCCGGCGCCGGACAGCAGCGCTTCGCGCCGCTCAACAGCTGGCCGGACAATGCCAATCTCGACAAGGCGCGCCGGCTGATCTGGCCGATCAAGCAGAAGTACGGCAACAAGATTTCCTGGGCCGATCTGATGGTGCTGACCGGCAATGTCGCGCTCGAATCCATGGGCTTCAAGACCTTTGGCTTCGCCGGTGGCCGCGCCGATGTGTGGGAGCCGGAAGAGCTGTTCTGGGGGCCGGAAGGCACCTGGCTCGGCGATGAACGCTATAGCGGCGAGCGCGAGCTGTCCGAGCCGCTGGGTGCGGTGCAGATGGGCCTCATCTACGTAAATCCCGAGGGGCCGAACGGCAATCCCGACCCGGTCGCGGCCGCCCGCGACATCCGCCAGACCTTTGCGCGCATGGCGATGAACGACGAAGAAACGGTGGCGCTGATCGCCGGTGGGCATACGCTGGGCAAGACCCATGGCGCGGGGGATCCCTCGTTCATCGGCGAAGCGCCGGAAGGCGGAGCGCTCGAGGATCAGGGGCTGGGCTGGAAGAGCACGCATGGCACGGGTGTCGGCGCCGATGCGATCACCGGCGGGCCGGAAGTCATCTGGTCACAGACGCCGACGCAGTGGAGCAACCACTTCTTCGAGAATCTGTTCGCTTTCGAGTGGGAGCTGACCAAGAGCCCCGCCGGGGCGCAGCAGTGGCAGGCCAAGAATGCCGAGGCCTCGATCCCGGATCCGTTCGATCCGTCGAAAAAGCGTCTGCCGACCATGCTGACGACCGACCTGGCGCTGCGCTTCGACCCTGAATACGAGAAGATCTCGCGGCGTTTCCTCGAGAACCCGGACCAGTTCAACGACGCTTTTGCCCGCGCCTGGTTCAAGCTGACGCATCGCGACATGGGTCCCAAGGCCCGGTATCTCGGCCCCGAAGTGCCGGCGGAAGACCTGATCTGGCAGGATGTCGTGCCGCCGGTCGATCACGAACTGATCGACGAGGCTGATATCGCCGAGCTGAAGGCGACGATCCTGTCGTCGGGCCTCAGCGTCTCCGAACTGGTTTCGACCGCCTGGGCCTCGGCCTCGACCTTCCGCGGGTCCGACAAGCGCGGTGGTGCCAATGGCGCACGCATCCGGCTTGCGCCGCAGAAGGACTGGGAGGTCAATCAGCCCGAGCAACTGGCGCATGTTCTGGCCAAGCTCGAAACCATCCAGGGCGGCTTCAACTCACGCCAGTCCGGCGGCAAGAAGGTCTCGCTGGCCGACCTGATCGTCCTCGCCGGTGGTGCGGGCATCGAGAAGGCAGCGCGCGAGGCCGGGCAGCAGATCACCGTGCCGTTCACGCCGGGGCGGACCGATGCATCGATCGAGCAGACGGACGTCGACTCATTCAAGGCGCTCGAGCCGCGCACCGACGGGTTCCGCAATTATCTGAGCCCGCGCCGGTTCATGGCACCTGAAGAAGGTCTGGTCGACCGGGCGCAGCTGCTGCGGCTGACGGGTCCGGAAATGACCGCGCTGGTCGGCGGACTGCGTGTGCTCAAGGCGGGCGTCAACGAACACGGCGTCTTCACCGACCGGCCGGAAGTGCTGACCAACGACTTCTTCGTCAACCTGCTCGACATGGCGACCGCCTGGCAGCCCAAGGAGGGCGAGGAGGGCGTTTACGAAGGTCGTGACCGCAAGAGTGGCGATCTGCGCTGGACCGGCACGAGCGTCGATCTGATCTTCGGTTCGCACTCGCAGCTGCGTGCGCTGGCCGAGGTCTATGCGCAGTCGGATTCCGCCGAAAAGTTCACCGGCGATTTCGTCGCTGCGTGGGTCAAGGTAATGAACGCCGACCGGTTCGACCTCGCCTGAGAGGAACTGGCCACCGAGGGGGCCATTGTCCCCTCGGTGCTTCCGTGGCTCGTAGGTTGACGAGACCTTGCCTGGTTCGGTGGCATTTCGTTCAACTGCCGCGCGTTGCTTTCAGCGCCCGAATGTACCTGTGGGTGCAAGGTAGCGTGTCGTCGGCAGAAGCCGGAAGGAAGTGACATGACTGAACTGGATGAAGGCGAGGCACGCGCTTTCTCGACTTTTCGGGTCCTGAACGGGGATTCCAACATCGTCGAAAGAGACCAGCTGTTCCGAAACATGGCCCAGCTGTTCTCCTACGTCTCGGATCGTTGTGATGACGAGCAGGTCATGCAGTACGATGAAGTATTGTGTCAGCTCGCCGAACTGGTCGAGATGGAAGCGCGTGAACACGTCGCCAAGCTGCTGGCTCCGCTCGATCGGGCGCCCGGCAACGTGGTCGTCAAGCTTGCAAATGACGAGATTCGGGTGGCCACGCCCCTGCTTGAATTCTCGAACGTTCTGTCGGACGACGATCTGATCGAGATCGCGTCCAAGCAGTCCGAGGCGCATCGCGTCGCAATTGCCGGTCGCCAAGAAGTCGCGGCGCGCGTCGGCGAAGCTATTGTCGAGCATGGCGAGGAGGAATCGGTGACGCGTCTGGTGCGCAACACCAATGCCGAACTCGATGTCCATACGCTGCAAAAGCTTGCCAGGCTGGCGGCCGAGAATCAGGCGATCGCCAATGATCTTCGCGGTCGCGAGGACATCGACTGGAAATCGCTCGGTGGCGAGATCAACGCCGAAAGCGGCAAGATCCTCGAGACCATTGCTGGCGACGCGGTCAAGGTCGATCGCGAGACCGCGGGCAAGGTCAGCGCGGTGGTCTATAACCGGATGCGGAACCGGGCCGGCTTTTCGGCGCAGGAATGGAAGGTCGCCTATAATCAGGTCAAGGCGCTGTCCGACCGCAAGGAGCTCAATGAGCGTGCGCTGGTGCGGTTTGCCCGCTTCGGCTACGGCCATCACAGCGCTGCGGCGCTCACCATGCTGCTGCATGTGGGGCCGGAAGTTTTTGTCAAATGGCTGGCCATGCAGGACTATGTGGCCGTGACCGTTGCTCTACGGGCACTCGGCGTGGCGCCGGACCTGTTCGAGGCCATCGTATCGACCATGCCGTGGCGCGACATGCCGACCCAGGACGACCTGTCCAAGGTACGCACCCGCTTCGAGGCGCTGAGCAAGGAAGAGGCGCAGGGCATTTTCGAGCTCTGGCGGACACATGCTTTCCGCCGGCGCGGCAATACCGATGAAAAGATCTCTGCCACGAACTAGGCGCAGTATCGAGTAAAGTGACAACGGGCGGCCAATGGCCGCCCGTTTTTCGTATCAGGGCAGGCGCTGCATATGCGCAGGCGCCATTTCGTGCTGCTTGAACGTGCTCGCCAGATTGGTTTCCATCCATTCATAGGGATAGCCGAGCTTGAGCGGCATGGCGTCGGTCAGCTTCTGGCGCTGTTCGGCGCTCAGATCGAAATCGCCTGCAGCCATATTGTCTTCGAGCTGCTCGAGTTTGCGGGCACCGATGATGGCGGCCGTCACGCGCTCGTCGCCGAGCAGCCAGCTCAGCGCGACCTGGGCCGGGCTGCGGCCGAGATCGTCGGCCATCTCACAGACCACATCGATCATGTTCAAGGCATCGTCGAACCAGTAGCGGGGCAGGGTGATCGACGCCTGGATGCCGATGCGCGACAGTTCGTCGGGCTTGTCCTTGTTGCGGTACTTGCCCGACAGCATGCCCGCGGCCAGCGGGCTCCAGCAGATCATGCCGAGGCCGAGATTGTCGCAGGCAGGCAGGATTTCGCTTTCGATGTCGCGGCGCACCAGATTGTAGAGGTGCTGGGCCGATACGAGCGGCTCGTAGTTCTTGAGCGCTGCCATGCCGTTGGCATGGGCGATCTGCCAGGCATAAAAGTTCGAACAGCCCAGATAGCGGATCTTGCCGGCGCGGATCAGGTCGCCGACCGCCCGCAGGGATTCCTCGATCGGAGTCTGCGGGTCGGGGCCATGGAACTGATACAGGTCGATATAGTCGGTATCGAGCCGCTTGAGGCTCGCTTCGCAAGCCTCGACGATGTTCTTGCGGCTCAGGCCACGGGCGTTGGTGGCGCTTGATGTCGGGAACCAGCATTTGGTGGCGATGACCAGTTCGTCGCGCTGATGCGATTTCAGCGCCACGCCCAGCATTTTCTCGGACTCGCCGCCCGAATAGCCGTTCGCCGTGTCGATGAAGTTGCCGCCGCCCGAGACGAATTTGTCGACCAGCGCGCTAGATGTTTCCTGGTCGCAGCCCCATTGCGAATTGCCGAATGTCATGGTGCCGAGGCACAGGCGCGAGACCAGAAGGCCTGAGCGGCCCAGATAGCGATATTTCATGAAACTCCTCCAATACGGATCGCGCGCACGCGACCCCGCGCCATTGAACAGGGTTAGGTAGCGTTAGGTAAAGCAGTGATGCGCCTTCGTCAGACTGCGCCATGGCGGCGCCGCCAGCTGTGGGCCCTGTCGCCCGGATGATAAGGGTTTATTGGTGATCGAAAGCTGTGGCGCGATGAAACGCTGGACCGCTCGGCGCGATAGATATAAAGATATCTTTATATCTCGTGAGGGTGCATGAGCGACTCGACAGACCTGATCGGCATGCTGCGTGCGGCGGGTGAACCCACCCGTCTGCGCCTGCTCGCATTGCTCGCCGACGGCGAGCAGTCGGTCAAGGATCTCACTGAAATTCTTGGCCAGAGCCAGCCGCGCGTCTCGCGTCACCTGAAGCTGCTTGCCGATGCCGGTCTGGTGCGTCGCAATGCCGAAGGCGCCTGGGCCTATTACCGTTTGGCCGAAGACGACATGGTGGGGGGCGATCTGGCCCGCTGGCTGATCCACAGGCTGCCGACCGACGACCCCGAGCGCCAGCGCGACAAGACGCGTCTCGATGCGGTTCACGCCGCCCAGCAAACCCAGGCCGCCGCCTATTTCGCCACGGTGGCTGAGAGCTGGGACGGGCTGCGCGCGCTGCATGTGCCGGAAGAGGCGGTCGAGGCCGGCATTGTCGAAATCATGGGCGGCCGCAAGGTCGACTTCATGCTTGATCTGGGGACCGGCACGGGGCGTATGCTGGAACTGTTGGCCGATGTGTATCGGCGCGGCATCGGCGTCGATTCGAGCCGCGAGATGATCGCGGTGGCACGGGCCAAGCTGGGCAGCGCTGGGATTGCCAATGCCCAGGTGCGGCTGGGCGATATCGCCGATCTCGACCCCGGTATCGGCAAGGCCGATCTGATCGTGCTGCATCAGGTGCTGCATTATTTCGACGATCCGGGCCGGATGTTGACCCATGCGCGGCAAGCACTGGCGCCCGGCGGCGAAATGCTGGTGATCGATTTCGGCCCGCATGAACTCGAATTTCTACGCACTCACCACGCGCACCGGCGGCTTGGCCTCGGGGCCGAGCAGATGGCAAACTGGGCGCGTGCCGCCGGGCTTGGCGTCGCCGAACTGCGCAGCTTTCCACCCGCCAATGCCGACGAGGGACTTACCGTGTGCCTCTGGCGCCTTATCGACGAAACCGGAACCCTTGCGTCATGACCCTGCCTAACGATCCTCGCGCCAGCCGTCAGTCCGGCGATGCGCGGCCGCCTTTCCAGGTTTCGTTCGAGTTCTTTCCGCCCAAGACCGACGTGATGGAGCAGCGCTTCTGGGAGAGCGTCAACCGGCTGGCGCCGCTCAATCCGCGTTTCGTGTCGGTGACCTATGGGGCGGGCGGGTCGACGCGCGAGCGCACGCTGCGCATGGTGCGCTCGATCAAGGCCGAGACCGGGGTCGATGCGGCGGCGCATCTGACTTGTGTCGGCGCGTCTCGCGACGAAGTCGATGCCGTGGTGCGCGGCTATCAGGACGCGGGGATCAGCCGTATCGTTGCCTTGCGCGGCGATCCGGCCGAAGGGATCGGTCAGCCCTTTACGCCGCACCCCGAAGGCTATGCCAATGCGGCTGATCTCGTTGCCGGCATCCGGCGCATCGGGGAGTTCGACATCACGGTTGCAGCCTATCCGGAAAAGCACCCGCAAAGCGCCGACTGGGCCTCCGATATCGACAATCTGAAGCGCAAGCTCGACGCGGGGGCGGCGCGGGCCATCACGCAGATGTATTTCGACAACGACGACTATTTCCGTTTCGTCGAGCGGGCGCGGGCAGCGGGCATTACCGCGCCGATCGTGCCGGGGATTCAGCCGATCCACAGTTTCAAGCAGATTTCGGGATTTGCGGCGCGGTGCGGGGCTTCGATCCCGGACTGGCTGGCGGCCCGTTTCGAGGGCCTCGACGAGGACCCGGAGACCCACGCGCTGGTGGCCTCTGCGGTCGCCGCCGAGCAGGTTCTGGAACTGGTCGATGCAGGCCATACCGAGTTCCATTTCTATACGCTCAACCGCTCCAGTCTCATTCTGGCGCTGGCGCGTTTGCTCGGCATCCGGCCGGATTGAGGCGCGGCGTTCAGGTCCCGTTCAGCCACGAAAGCGCAGTGTTCCCAATGCTGGCCAATCCACAATATGGCCACGTTGATCGGCTTTCGTTCACCCATGCGGTGCGGGGGCACTGACTAGGGGCTGTTCGCAAGATGAAGTTCGATTCAAAGCTCAAAGGCGGTCTTGCCTGGACCGGCCTGTTCGTGATCCTCGCGGTGCCTGCTGCGAACGTGCTGCTGGGCAGCCCGAGCGACAGCGCCATGACGATGACCTCCGACACTTCAGCCGTCACGACCGCGCCGAAGCTGCAGCTGCCGGCCGCCAAACCGACTGCGACGCCCGATGCCATCGAGACTGCCAGCGTCTCGGGCGATCCGGTCGACACATTCGTTCAGATCGGCAAGCCCTTGCCCGACTATATCTCCGATGCGCCGGCCGCACCTGCTGCCGTGAAGGCGCCGGCGGTCAATTCTGGCTCCGTGCCAAAGCCTGCCGCGCCGGTGAGCCTGCCGGGGACGACGGATGTGGCTTCGCTGCCGCGCGAGGAGGAGACGCCGCCGGTGCCGCTACCGCGCAGCGCACGTCCTGCCACGAGCAGCGTCGCAGTGCTGCCGTCGCAGCCTTCGGCACCTGCCGAGACGCCGCTGATCATCGACGAAACGCCGCGCCAGCAGGCCAGCCGTTCCCCGTCCGTCGAGCCTTTCCCGCTCAGTGATGACGAGGGTGAGGTGATCTATGGCGATCAGCTGGAGGAGTGGGATTCCGGCTCGCTCGCCGACTATCTGGAGCGGCGCGGTCTGATCAATACGAACCGCTCCGGCTCGGCAGCTAATGACAGCGACTATGATCCGGATGGGTTCTTCCTCGACGAGGGTCCCAATCGCGACAATCGCCGGCGGTTCCGTGACGACCGCGACTTCGACTTCCTGCTGTTCTAGTCAGGGTTCATAAAGCGCGACGGGCGCCCTGCGTGGGCGGCCGCCCGCTTTCGTGTTACGACAAATTCGAATTGAGTCGGCGACGTCGACGTTTGCACACCATGGCAATCTGGAGAGCCCTGTGTCCGTCTGGCAGCGCCTCGGCGCCTTTATCGGCTCGGTCGGCGAGCGCACCGGTGTCGTGGGTTCGCTGGCGAATGCGCTCGATCCGGATACCTGGCTCCCCGGCGGCAAGGATGCCGCATTCACCCTCGCTCTGATTGCGCTCAGCGCCAAGATGGCCGTGTCGGACGGCGCGGTGACGGCGTCCGA
>NZ_JBLXGA010000019.1:0-55368 GCF_048261455.1 Devosia sp. | reverse complement strand
GCCGGCTCGTCGGCGCTTGCCTTGCGCTTCACTTCCGTCCCCTTGATGGTGCGGGTGACGTCATCCTCGAAACGCTCAGCGATCTTGCCTTCCGCCGTGTTGGCGCCCCAGTTCCACTCGACCTTCTGTCCCTTGCGCAAATGCTTGCTGCTCATTGCTCTCTCCTCTGCTTGATTTGCTGGAGGCAACGCGGGAGCGGACGGCCGCGATCCATCACACCGATGTGGGCGCCCGGCCCGAACGACGGGCGCGCCATCATGTGAGGAAACCAGCTGGTCGACCGCGGCGTTCTGTCTCCGATCAATCATGGAGAGCGACGATGAGCATGCCCAGCAACCACCCCGGCCGCATTCTGCCGCAGGACCTGCAGCCCAACGACGGCGGCGGCGAGATGCTGACGGCGCAGCCCGTGAGCCAGAGCGAAGTCGAAGAGCTGCTTTATGGCGACGACCGGCCGGCCAGCGAGCGGGTGGCGCGACTGCAGGAGATCGCCGCTCTGCTCCAGACGCAGCACGACGCCGATTTCGGAGAGGACGACCCGGGCTATCTGCTGGTCGAGGTGCAGGAGGCGATCGGGCGGCTCAGCGGCGATGCCGACACCACATATGACGCCTCGGATGCGGCGACCTATCCCGAGGACGCGAGCGGGCATCGCGAGACGCTGTCGCCGGATTCGGATGAACTCGCAGAGATCGAGCTGGCCGACGAGGCGTCGGTGGCGGAGGATATCGGCGAGATGCCGGAGCGCGGCGTGCACTGACGTCTGTCGCCGAAGCAAGCGAGTCCTCGTGGTGCGACAAACGCACCATGAGGGCGAGGCTTCGCGCCTGCCTGGCGACAACTAGATCAGCGTGCGGGCCTTGAGGGCCTGGCTGAGGGTGCCTTCGTCGAGATAGTCGAGCTCCCCGCCGACCGGCACACCGTGGGCGAGGCGGGTGACGCGAATGCCGGAGGGCTGCAGGCGGTCGGTGATGTAGTGCGCCGTGGTCTGGCCCTCGACCGTCGCGTTGACCGCCAAGACGACTTCGGTGAACTCCGGGGCGCGGTGGATGAGGCTGTCGATGCTCAGATCATCGGGGCCGACGCCATCGAGCGGCGAGAGCACGCCGCCGAGCACGTGGTAGCGGACGGAACCGACGCCGGCCCGCTCCAGCGCCCACAGGTCGGAGACATCCTCGACGACGATCAGCAGACCGGACTCGGCGCGGCGCGGATCGGCGCAGATATGGCAGGGCGAGACGGTATCGACATTGCCGCACACGGAACACTCGGTGACGGCGGCCACGGCGCGATCGAGGGCGGCGGACAGCGGGATCATCAGGCTGTCCTTTTTCTTGATCAGATGCAGCACGGCGCGGCGCGCCGAACGCGGGCCGAGCCCCGGCATACGGGCCAGAAGCTGGATCAGCTGTTCGATCTCGGGTCCGGTGGTGGCCATTGCTACGCCGTGATGTTGAGGCTGACGAAGAGCTGGGCCATGGCGAACTGCTGGGCCCCAAAGATGATGATGTAGACCAGAACGCGCAGCGGCCAGAGGCGGATGTAGCGACCGGCCAGCACCACGAGGCCGACGGTCAGCACCGTCAGCAGCACGAACAGGCCCATGGAGATGTCGCGCGTCACCAGGGCGCCGAGCATCAGCCCCCAGATGAGCCCCAGCGGCACGACGCCGATGAGGTAAAATGCCCATTCGCCCGTGGTGAGACCACTCCAGGCGACGGTGATGAGGCCAACGATCACGGCGGCGAGGACAACCTCGCCGAACCGCAGCGCGATGTGGCGCATCTAGAAGGGCAGTTTCATGCCCGGCGGGATCGGCAGCCCGGCGGTGACTTCCTGCATGCGGGCATTGGTCTCGGTCTCGACCTTGGAGCGGGCATCATTGTGCGCAGCGAGGATCAGATCCTCGAGAATCTCGATGCTGTCTTCCTTGAACAGCGACGGATCGATCTTGAGACCGCGCATGTCGCCCTTGCCGCTGAGCGTGACGGTGACGAGACCGCCGCCGGAGCGGCCTTCGATCGCCATTTCGGCAATCTCGGCCTGCATGGTTTCCATTTTGCCCTTCATTTCCTGGGCAGCTTTCATCATTCCCATGATGTCTTTCATAAGTCGTCGTCCTCGTCGTCGGGATCGCGCTCGGCGTCCGCATAGGCTTCGATGGGGATTTGTTCGGCTTTCACCGTGACACGCACGGTGGCACCGGGAAATGTCTCCATGATGGCCTGCACCAGCGGATCCTGATGCGCCTGATCATGGGCGGCCTTTTCGCGTTCGAGCCGCTGTTCCTTGATGGTGGGTACATTGGGTGCGTCGCGGGCCAGCGACAGCATCCAGCGCTTGCCGGTCCAGGTTTCGAGGCGCGCCGAGAGCATCTGGATGATGCCGGGGTCAGCGCCCTCGACCAGCGCCACCTCGAGACGGCCATCGGAGACGGAAACCGGGCGCAGCGAAGATTCGAGCGCGTGCTTGACCAGAATATCGCGCTTTTCACCCGCTAGGGCGATGAGTTCTGGATAGGTCTGGGGGCTGGGAAAGGCGACAGCCTGTGGAGCGTTCTGCGGCGCGCTGTGGGGCGCCGGCGCAGCATCGAAGCGAGGGGCTTCGGCGCGCATGGCGGAGGTGCTACCACCGCCGCCACCGTTGCCACCGCCACCACCACTATTGCCGCGCGGCATGGCGGCGGGCGCCGAGGGGGTGGAGGCAGGCGCGGGCTGGCTGGAGAGCTTTGCGATCAGTTCGTCGGGCGTCGGCAGGTCGGCGGCATAGGCGAGACGGACCAGCACCATTTCGGCGGCCTGCAGGCCATTGCCGGCGCGGGCCACTTCCTCATGCCCCTTGAACAGCACCTGCCAGGTGCGGCTGAGCACCCGCATGCCGAGTTTTTGCGCCAGCGCGGCGCCGCGGATCCGTTCATCGGGGGTCAGCGACACATCCTCGGCGGCAGCCGGGACGACCTTGATGCGGGTCACCAGATGGGTGAAATCGCACAGGTCCGACAGGACGGTCTGCGGATCGGCACCGGCATCGTAGAGGGCGCGGAGCGTGTCGAGCGCGGTGGCGATATCCCCATGCATCAGCTGCTCGAACAGATCGATGGTGCGGGCGCGATCGCCCAGGCCGAGCATGGCCTTGACGGTGGCCGCGGTGACCTGACCGTCACCATGCGAGATGGCCTGATCGAGCAGAGACTGGTTGTCGCGCACCGAGCCTTCACCGGCGCGGACGATCATCGCCAGTGCCTCGGGCTCAAAGCTGATGTTCTCGCGGCTGAGCAGATCCTCGAGATGCGCCGTCATGGTCTCGGGCGGCACGCGGCGCAGATCGAAGCGCATGCAGCGCGACAGGATGGTCACCGGGACCTTGCGGATCTCGGTGGTGGCGAAGATGAACTTGACGTAGGGCGGCGGCCCTTCGAGCGTTTTCAGCAGCCGTTGAAGGCCGCTGTCGAGCATGTGCACCTCGTCGATGATGTAGACCTTGCAGGGCGCCGAGACGGACCGTATCACCAATCGATGATCTCGCGGATATCGCCGATGCCGGTGTTGGAGGCAGCGTCCATTTCGACGACGTCGACGGCGGCCCTCGATGATGGCCTTGTCGTGAATGCCCTCTTTCGAAATCGAGCGTCGGGCGCCTGCCTCCTCGTCCTCATAGTTGAAGGCGCGGGCCAGAATGCGGGCCGTGGTGGTTTTTCCCACGCCGCGGACGCCGGTGAGGATGAAGGCATGATGGATGCGATTGGCGCGAAAGCGTTACGCAGGGTCTGCACCATCGCATCCTGGCCGATCAGCGTCTCGAAGCTCAGCGGCCGGTATTTGCAGGCGAGCACCAGATAGGCGACGCTGCCGCGGAGGCGGCGATCGGGGTGCGTCGTCGGGGAACATTCCATCATCCATACGACAGGCTATAGCGACCGGGCGTGGCGCCGCTGTCGCGAAATCTTTTTCGGAAATTCTGGAAGTAGGGCTGGCAACGACCCGTGAAGGTCTCGTTGGGGCTGCTTCCTTCCGGACCTGACCCGGTTGGCGAGGAACACGTCCGCACCAACCTCCCGGCGCCTATATGCGAAAGGATGACGCCGGATGCAAGGGGGGGACGGACGAACGGCTGCGGATGTGGTTGCCGCAGACAATACGACCCCAGCGCTTTCGGGCGGCCGACGGCGGTGCAAGCGTGATGGAACCGCGGGGCAGAGGGCACGTTGGTCTGACAAGTTGACGACCCGGAGCACATCATGACCCCCACCCACGCCACTTCTTCCGAGAATTCATCAGAAGCGCTGCGCCATATCGCT
Organism: Devosia sp.; assembly: GCF_048261455.1. Classification (GTDB taxonomy): domain Bacteria; phylum Pseudomonadota; class Alphaproteobacteria; order Rhizobiales; family Devosiaceae; genus Devosia_A. Next base: position 51,071 of record NZ_JBLXGA010000019.1, on the reverse strand, counting down.
ATCTGGCAGGGCATGGTGGCCCGGTGGAATGACGAGGCCGACGGCTTCCGTCAGGTGGCGCGCGGCGAGAAGCCGGTGAGCCCGTTCATCATGGAAGAAGCGGATCGGACACTCGAGTCGGTGCGCCGGACGCTCCACCTGTGCGACATGGTGATGGACAAGATTGCCCCCGGCCATCGCCTGATGGGCGAACTTTTCCGCATTTCGGGTGCGCTCGATGCGTTGAGTGAAAGCCTTGGCCGCTCGATCGATCAGCTGGGCCCGCGGGTCCAGGCCGACCATGACGTGGCGGGGCTGAAGTATCTGGTCTCGGCGCTCAGGGAAGACGCGAGCCGCGCCCGGGTCTCCTGAGTCGGTGCGGGGAAAGCCTCGGCGGATCGCTAACACCTCGTTAACACACGCGGCGCATTGTTAACTCATGCCAGCCCCAAAGGAGGCCTGTCATGACGCGACTGCACAGAACCCCGGCGTGGTTCCACGTCCCTCCCACAATGCACCACGTGACGATGCAGGACAGCGGCATGCCGCTGTATCTGCCGGCGCACGCGCCCGACGTGGCGGCGGCCGAAAGCCCGCAACAGTCGCTGTTCGCTGAAGCGGACTTCGGCGTCGGTGCGGATGATCTCGCGTTCGACACCGACCCGGACGACGACTTCTACTGAGCCGGTGGCTGTGACCGCCACGCCTTGCGATCAGACCGCGGTGCCGGCCGGATAGACGCCGAGGATGCGGAAGTAATCGGTGAAGAAGCCGAGCTCCTCGAAGGCGAGGATGACGTTCTTGTCGTCGGGGTGGCCCTCGATATCGGCGTAGAACTGGGTGGCCGTGAACGAGCCATCGAGCATGTAGCTTTCCAGCTTGGTCATGTTGACGCCATTGGTGGCGAAGCCGCCCATTGCCTTGTAGAGCGCGGCCGGCACGTTGCGCACGCGGAAGACGAAGGTGGTCTTGACCTTGCCGCTGTCGGCTTCGGGCTGCTGCGGCTCGCGGGCGACGACGAGGAAACGCGTGGTGTTATGCGCGGCATCCTCGATGTTCTGGGCAAGAATCGACAGGCCATAGACCTCGGCGGCGAAGCGCGAGGCGATGGCCGCGATGGATTTATCGCCGCGTTCGGCAACTTCGCGGGCCGAGCCGGCGGTGTCGCCGCCGTTGATGGTGCGAAACCCGTGCTTGGTGATGAACTTGCGGCACTGCCCGAGCGCTACCGAGAGCGACTGCACGTGCTGGATATCGGCAAGGCTGGCGCCGGGCACGGCGAGCAGGTTCATCTCGACGCGCAGGAAATGCTCGGCGGTGATGTAGAGCCCACTGTCCGGCAACAGGTGATAGATGTCGGTGATGCGGCCATAGAGCGAGTTTTCCACCGGAACGACGCCGAAATCGGCCTCGCTTTTCTGCACCGCAGCGATGGTATCCTCGAAAGTAACGCAGGGCAGCGCGATGTCGGCAGGAAAGAGCGCATGGGCCGCCGCGTGGCTGAAGGCCCCGGGTTCGCCCTGAAATGCGATCTTTCTCGACATGATACGTACTCCCTGCAGTCGGCGCGGGACTAATGGCCCCCGCTCCGGCGCAAGTCAATCGGCGCGGGCGCACCGAAACCTCTACGGTTTTCTTCATTGTCGCAGGTAGGGGATATGCCGTTGCGCCCAAACCTATGACAGACTATCTTCCGCGCGCGTTTGGAGCAGGGCTGGCGCAGCACATCTGTGCGCAGGCATGCTCATTGTTCCGCGCCTCTAATCCCGGCGGAGAAGGCTAAGAGACCCTCGATGGATTCGTTTGAACTGAACAAGATCATGGGCGCCATTCTGGGCACCCTGCTTTTCGTAATGGGCGTGGGGTTTCTTGCTGAAGCCATTTACCACCCGATCGAGGACCGCGGCCCGGGCTATTACCTGCCCGAACCCGAAGCCGGCGCTGTCGCCGAAGTGGAAGCCGCACCGGTGGTGCCGCTGCCGGTACTGCTGGCCAGTGCGAATGCCGAACAGGGCGCATCCGCCGCGCGCAAGTGCACCTCGTGCCACAATTTCGAACAGGGTGCCGGCAACAAGCAGGGCCCCGAGCTTTGGGGCGTCGTGGGCCGCGTGATCGGCAGCCACGAAGGCTTTGCCTATTCCGACGTGCTGTTGGAGCATCAGGCTGCGGGCGATGTGTGGAGCTACGAAAACCTCGACCATTTCCTGCTCGCGCCGAAGGATTTCGCCCCGGGCACGAAGATGAACTTTGCTGGCGTGAAGAACGACGAAGAGCGCGCCAATATCCTCGCCTATCTGCAGACGCTGTCGGATAATCCGGTGCCCTTCCCCGAGCCGGCCCCGGCTGCGGAAGAGCCTGCCGCCGATGATGCGGTCGTGACCGACGAGATCCCGGCTGCCGATGTCGAGACCACCGACACGCCGGCGGGCACGGAAGCACTGCAGCTCGACGATATCGCGATCGATACACCGACCGTGGCGAACGAAGACTCGCCGGTCGTCGGCACGCCCGTGGTCTCGACCGAGACGTCGGATGACAGCGCGACGCCGGCGACGACCGAGACTGACGCGGCACCGGCGGAGACCGATGCGGCACCCGCCGGGTCGGATGCGGCACCTGCTGCCGACGCGCCGGCGAGCTCGGATGCTGATACGACAAGCGCGGAAGAGCCGGCGCCCACCTCGCCGTAAGGCGGCGAGACAAAACATGTTTCGGGCCGCACCCCACAAGGTGCGGCCTTTTTTATTCGAGGGGGATGAGCATGACCCAGTTGCTGCTGCACCTGGCAGATTTCAACGAGCGCCGCTGGGCCGAGGGCTTTGCCGCGGCGCTGCCCGATCTGCGGGTTGTGACCCGGGAGGATGCATATGATCCGGCGGCGATCGACTACATCTTCATCTGGAAGCCCGCGCCGGACGCTTTCGACGGGCTTAGCAATCTCAAGGCGGTGCTGTCGCTGGGGGCCGGGGCCGACGCCCTGCTGCGCCATCCGCACCTGCCCGAAGGCGTGCCGATCGTGCGGTTCATGGATGAGCACCTGGCGCAGTGCATGAGCGACTATGTCGTCTCGCAAGTGACCATGCACCAGCGGCTGGAGCTGCGTTTCAGACGCCAGCAGAAGGCGCGCGAATGGAAGCAGCTCTATCCGGCTCCCGCTTGGGAGGCGAATGTCGGCGTGATGGGCCTTGGATCGCTGGGCCAGGAGGTGATCGGCAATCTCAAGGCGCTGGGCTTCGCGCTGCGCGGCTGGAGCCGTACGGCCAAGCAGATCGACGGCGTCGAGACCTTCGCGGGTGCCGACGGCTTCGCGCCGTTTCTCGCCGGCACGGACATTCTGGTGAACCTGTTGCCGTTGACCGAGGAGACGCAGGGCATTCTGAACTACGAGACCTTTTCCAAGCTCAAGCAGGGCGGGCTGGACGGCTGGGGTCCGGTGATCGTCAATGCCGGGCGCGGCGGGCACCAGCGCGAAGCCGATATCGTCAGGGCGCTCGACGATGGCATTTTGAAAGCCGCGAGCCTAGATGTCTTCGAGGTCGAGCCCCTGCCCTCCGACAGCCCGCTTTGGGACCGCGACGACGTGTTCATCACGCCCCATATCGCGGCGGCCTCGAACGAACAGACGGGCGTTGCCTATTTCTCGAAGGTGATCCGCGATCACCTCGCCGGCAAGGCGCTGCCCAATGTGATCGACGTGACGCGCGGCTACTGAGGCCGCGCGCTCACACGGTGGTGGTGAGGCTGGTGAGCCAGGCCGGCGAGATTTCGACGAGTGAGGCTTCGAGCTGCTTGTCGAGGCCGGTGACGATCAACAGGCCGAAGACGACAAAGAGCGCACCCAAGACGAGCTTGCCCTGCCCGGCAAAGCGCCGGCCCCAGGCGGTGAGCCCGGCGGCCTGACGCGACAGCATGGCGATGACGAGGATCGGCACGGCGGCGCCGAGGCCGAAAGCCAGCATCACCAGCGCGACGATGGCCAGATCGTCACCCTGGGCGGCGAGCAGCGAGGCGGCGCCCAGCGTCGGCCCGACGCAGGGCGCCCAGACGGCACCGAGCAGCAGACCGAGCCCGAACTGGCCCTTGATGCCGGAGGTCGAGATGCGCCCGAAGCGCTGTTCGGTGAAGGTCTGCACCGGTGCGGCGAGCGCCGCGACGCGCAGTTGCGCAGCCGGTAGCACCAGCACGAGACCGAGCCCGATCATCACCGCCCCGCCGATGGTGCGAATGAGGTCGGCCGTCAGCCCGAGGGCGAAGCCGATGGTGGCGACGAAGAGGCCGAGCACCGTAAAGGACAGGGCCAGCCCGCCGGCCAGCGCCAGCGGGCCATAACGATGCTCGGTGCGGGCGCCGATCAGGATGGCCGGCAGCAGGGGCAGCACGCAGGGCGAGAGCGTCGACAGGACACCCGCGACCAGTGCGAGCCCGATGGAGACCGGCTCCATGGCTCAGAGCGTTCCGGTAAACAGCGCGGCGATGCCGTCGGGCCGCGTGTCGCCGACGGTGCGGCCTGTTTCGGTGGTGCCGCGCCAGGCGACAAGGGTCGACTGGCTGCGGATGTTGAAGCGGCGCAGTACGTCCTTCTGGCTGTCGAAATCGACCTCGAAGACGATCAGGTCGTCGGTTGCCGGGTCACTCAGCAATTGCTCGACCACGGGCTTCTGGGCCCGGCAGGTGGGGCACCAGGGGGCCGTGACATGGACGACGACCGGGCGGCCTTCGGCCTGGGCGGCCGCGAAGCCATCGGCGTCCCAGGGGCGCAGTTCACCGGCGAGGGCGGGAATGGCGAGGGCCAGTGTGGCGACGACGCCGATAGCGAAGGTGCGGATGGCGTGGGCGAGAGGGGTCATGCGAGCCTCGAGGTTGGAGTTGCGGCAGAATGGGGTGCGCGGCCGAGCAGCGGCGCGAGCAGGCGATCCGCCGAGAACAGGCCGCCACCGTAAGCGAACAGGGCCAGCGCCATGGCGAACCAGGGCAGATGGAAGTTGATCAGGCCGTCGGGAATGGTGAGCTGGATGATGACGGTCATCGCGAGAATGCCGAGCGCGGCGGGCCGCGTGGCGAGACCGAGGATCAACAGGATCGGCAGGACGATTTCGCCGATGGCGGCGAGATGGGCCATGAGGATGGGGGCCGGATAGGCCATGCTGCCCCAGAAGAAATGCAGCTTGAATTCCTCGGTGAACAGATAGCGCGCGCCCGTCGACAGATTGAGGCCATCCCATTTGGTGAGGCCGGAGCGGAAGAAGGGAATGGCGAGCGCGATGCGCAGCGCCAGCAGCGCGAACGGTGCGGTGAGACTTGCGGCACGCGCCTGCAGATCGCCGGCGCGGCCGAGCAGCGAATTGGCCGAACTCATGATGGACTCCCCCTGGTGACGGGAGCGGCAAAGGCCCCCAGATTGACGAGGCCGACGAGGGCCTGACCGAAATCGAAGCCTTCGGCGGTTTCGGTGACAGCTTCCGCAATGCTGGCACCCTTGAGCAGCGCAGCGACAAAGGGCGCATCGGCGGCGGGCAGCACGGAGACGCGCACCTCGAGCTCCGGGCGCGTCACGATGATGGTTTCAGGCCCCGTGGCAGTGAGCTTTGGCGGGGTGTCGCCCAGATTCGCGGACCAGATCGAGCCGGCCGGATATTGCGAGCGGATCAGCGCCGCAGCCGGATGCCTTTTGAGACAGAGCAGCGGCAGTTCCTGCGGCGGTATGGTGGCAAGCGCTTCGACGGCGAGCGGCTCAGCATCGGCCGCGTTATAGGCGTCGGACCAGCGCGCTTCGATATAGGCGACATCGGCGAGATAATGCACCGAGGCGGCCGGGGCGAAGCCGGCGATGAAGGCGGGAAAGCTGTCGCCGTAGTGCATCATCACCGGCGAGGCCGGCCGATTGTCGGCGGCATAGACCCGGGCCATGCCACGAAAGAAGTCATCACCCACGAGACGGCGGGTGACCGGGAAACGCGATTCGAGCGCGCCGACGAGGCTGACAAAGACATTGTTGCGATAAACCGCGAAGCGCTTCGCATCGGGCTGGCCGGTCGGTGCGGCCAGTGAAGACGGCACCGGGGCGTCAGGATCGAGAACGGCCGCGGCGAAACCGGTTTGCGGGGCGCTCACGAGGCCCTCCGCAGGTCGGGCCGTGCGGCGCGGGCGATGGCGGCATCGACGCGGGTGGCTTCATCGACGAGTGTCGCGAAATCGGGGACGTTGTTGTCCCACTCGACCAGTACCGGCTGGGGACCCGTGCGCGCCAAAGTGTGTTCGAACAGCGCGAAGACATCGGGATGCACCCGGCTGCCGTGGGCATCGATCAGCAGGCGGTCGCCGGCGGCGTCCTCGGTTTCGTCATAGCCCGCGAGGTGGATTTCGCCGACGCGTTCGACCGGGAAGCGATCGATGTAGGCCGTGGCATCGAGGCGATGATTGACGGCGGAGACCATGACATTGTTGACGTCGAGCAGCAGGCCGCAGCCGGTGCGCTCGGCAATGGTGTCGAGAAAGTCGATCTCGTCGATGGTCGACTCCTCGAACAGCACATAGGTCGAGGGGTTTTCGAGCAGCATGCGGCGGCCGAGGGTCTGCTGGACCTGATCAACATGTTCGATCACCGTCTGCTGCGTCGCCGGCGTATAGGGCAACGGTAGCAGATCATTGAGATATTCGCTGTCGTGGGTTGACCAGGCGAGATGCTCGGAAAAGCTCTGGGGGTTGTAGCGCTCGATCAGCGTGCGCAGGCGCGCCAGATGGTCCTTGTCCAGCGGGCCGTTGCCGCCGATCGACAGGCCGACGCCATGCAGCGACAGCGGATAGTGCTGGTGGATGGTTTCGAGATAGCGGTGCGGCGGGCCGCCGGCGCCCATATAGTTTTCGGCATGGACTTCGAAGAAGCCGATGTCGGGCTTGCCGTTCAGAATGTCGGCATAGTGCTGGGCCTTGAGGCCGAGACCGGCGCGGGCCGGCAGCACAGTGGTTTCGCGCGCGAGCGTCATGAGACTTTCCCCTCCGTCATCAGGACCCGGCGGGGGACGTGCCCCCGCCGTGGCGTGGCGTCGTTACGCCATGGGGACGTCGCGCTCGAGCTCTTCGAGCGAACCCATGCGGTCGCCGGGCAGCTCCATGGTGGTGCAGGTGCCAGCCGGCACGGCTTTCCAGGCATTGCCCTGATAGTCGACGGTGGAGGTGCCGGCGCAGGTGGTGCCGGGGCCGGCGGCGCAGTCATTCTGGCCGGCGAGAGCGACGCCGTAGCACTTTTCGGTGTCCTGAGCGGCAGCCGGGGTGGTGGCGGCGACACCGCCGATGGCGGCGGACAGCGAGGCGGCGATTGCGACAGTAGCGATGCGGTTCATGGTGTGGTTCCTCTCCAAGGGCAGGCCGATCGGCGCTGCTTACAGGGAGGAATTCGGCGGGAGGTGCGGATGCGTTACCGCCGCCGTGAACACAGGTTCGTGAACGGGCCTAAAGCGGCATTTCCCAGTACTCGCCTTCGAGATCCTGGCCGAAGCTGTGATGCGGGGCGCTTTCCACCGGCACAAAGCCGGCGGCGGTGTAGATGCGGCGGGCCGAGACCAGCACCGACTGGGTCCACAGCCGGATGCCGGTGTAACCGGAGCGGCGGGCGAAATCGACGGCCTGGGCGACGAGCTGCGTGCCGAGCCCGAGTCCCCGCGCCTCGGGCTCGACATAGAGCATGCGCAGTTGCGCTGTTTCGGCATCGCGCGTCGAGGGCGTGACGAAGACCGAACCGGCGACCACGCCACCGCGATCGGCGATCCACAGCGCCTTGGGCGGGCTCTCGGGCGCTTCTTCATAGTCATGATAGATGCGCGAGATCAGGGTTTCGAAATCGCCGTTCCAGCCGAACTGGCGGTTGTAGAGCACAGCCTGGCGATGAATGATCCAGCCGATTTCGCCGATGCGGTGCGGGCGGAGAACCACCGGGGGCGCCGGCAGGTCGTCGCCGAGCAGGCGGCGAATGGTCAGCATGGCCTCGGTGAGGCGGCGGCGCTCCTCATCCGAAAGCGGCTGGAGCAGCGCGGTCACCGCCTCGTCGGAATCGGCGTTGAGCGCGTCGACGGCGGCATCGCCATCTGCAGTGAGCGCCAGCTGGTTCTGCCGGCGGTCGGAGGGGATGGGGGAAATTGCGATCAGTCCGTCGCCGGAAAAGCTCTTGAGGATGCGGCTGAGATAGGCGCGATCGAGACCCAGGGCCGAGGCCAGCACGGAGGCGGTGGTGTGGCCGCGCAGAGCGATCTCGTAGAGCACCCGGGCTTCGGCGAGACTGTAGGGCGAGTGCGCGACGTGTTCTTCGAGCAGCCCGATCTGGCGGGTGTAGAAGCGGTTGAAGGCGCGGACCGCGGCGGCGCTGATGTCATCACTCATGGATGACATCAGCGCTCATTTTGTTGCCGTTGTCAACTATAGTGCTGCTTGAGATAGGCATAGACGGCGCGGATGCCCTGATCCGTGCCGCCGGCGGAACGGCCAGCACGGGCCTCGGGCGCCCAGGCATAGATGTCGAGATGGGCCCAGGCCCTGGCCTGCTTGACGAAGCGCTTGAGGAAGAGTGCGGCGGTGATGGAGCCGGCACCGACACCGGAACCGGCATTGTTGATGTCGGCAATACGCGACTTGAGCATCGAGATGTAGGGCGCGTGCAGCGGCATGCGCCACAGCGGATCCTCGAGCCGCAGGCCGGCGGCGAGCAGCCCATCGGCGACAGCTTCATCGGCGGTATAAAGCGGCGGCAGCTCGGGGCCGAGCGCGGCGCGGGCAGCGCCGGTGAGTGTCGCCATGTCGACGATCAGCTCGGGCGACTCCTCGTCGGCGAGGCAGAGCGCATCGGCCAGGATGAGGCGTCCTTCGGCATCGGTATTGCCGATTTCCACCGTGGTGCCATCGCGGGCGCGCAGAACATCGCCGGGCCGGAAGGACGGGGCCGAGATGGCGTTTTCGACGACCGGCAGGAGGACGCGCAGATTGACCTTGAGGCCAGCCGAGACGATGGCCTGGGCGAGGCCGAGCGTATTGGCGGCGCCGCCCATGTCCTTTTTCATCAGCAGCATGCCGGCGGCGGTCTTGATGTCGAGGCCGCCGGTATCGAAGGTGACGCCCTTGCCGACGAGGGTGATCTTGGGCGCAGACGGGTCGCCCCAGCGCAGATCGAGCAGGCGCGGCGCTTCGGCGGCGGCGCGGCCGACCGCGTGGATCATCGGGAAACCATCGCGCAGATCATCGCCGACTGTCGCGGTGAGCTGCATGCCGTTTTCAGCGGCGAACTGGGTGACGCGGGCGTGCAGCGCCTCGGGGCCCAGATCATTGGCCGGGGTGTTGACCAGATCGCGCGCCAGCACGGCGGCAGAGGTCAGCCGGTCGAGTTCGGCAAGATCGATATCGTCCGCCGGGACGAGTTCGACCGGATCGCGCGGCGTGAGATAGCGATCGAAGCGATAGGCGCCGAGGCGGAAGCCGAGGGCGGCGAGCAGCGGGTCGCCCAGTTCGCCTTCCAGCCGATAGCGGCCCGGCTGCAGCGCGGCGGCGGCCAGCCCGGTGACGAAGCCGGGGCGACCCTCGGTAGCGCCGACGCCGAAGAGGAATGCGCCCAGATCCCCCTGCTCTGCGGGCAGCGGCAGGAGGCGCCCGCGCTGGCCATCGAAACCGTTCGCCTTCGCCCAGGCGCGCTGGCCGTCGCTGAGCGAATCCGGCAGCGCGCCGGGGGCAACGCAGATAATGGGGCAGATTTCGGGTGCAGACTCGGGTGCAGGCATGGCGGGGTTCCTTACGGCAGACGGGGGAGATTTACGCCCGGGGGCACGGGCTGGCAACGGCGTCGCCGCAGGTCGCCGGCTGGCGATTTAACGCGCTGTTAGGGTTAATCAATTATTGCTCGGGGGGTGAGGCAAGTTGAAAACCGCCGAGTGAGAGTATGATGTTGCCGCGTTGCCTGAACCGCACCAGCCGAACCCTGCGCACTGCCGTGATGGCAGGCGTGGCGGCCGTGGCGCTCAGCGCCTGCGCCACCAGCCCGACGACGACAGGCAGCATCACGACGCCGGACTTTTCGGCAGGCTCGGCGACGCAATTGCGCGGCGCCATCGCGCAGCTGGGCGACCAGTACAAGCGCAACCCGGGCGACCGCACGACGATCCTTTATTACTCGGCAGCGCTGAGGGCCAATGGCCAATCTGAGCAGGCAATTGCCGTGCTCGAAGACGGCATGACGCGCTATAAATCCGACCCGGCGATGAAGATTGCCTATGCCAAGGCACTGGTGACCGGCGGGCGGCTGGACCAGGCTTTGAACGTGCTCGACGCGGCAATCGACCCGCGCGCGCCGGACTGGAACGCGCTGAGCGTCAAGGGCGCCATCCTCGACCAGCAGGGGCGGCATGCCGAGGCGCGAACGATCTATCTGCAGGCGCTGAAGATCGCCCCGGAGCAGGCCTCGCTGCACGCCAATCTGGGCCTGAGCTATTCGATGACCAATGAGCTGGATGCTGCAGAAAAAGAGCTGCGGATCGCCGTCAGCCTGCGCGGCGCCAACTCCAAGGTTCGGCAGAACCTGGCGCTGGTCGTCGGGCTGCAGGGCCGGTTCGACGAGGCCCGCACGCTGTTCGCCGCCGAACTGCCCCCCGAAGGCGTCGAGGCCAACATGAGCTACATCCGCACGCTGCTGACCCAGAAGAACCGCTGGGCGCTGATCAAGGCCGATGGGTAGGCGCCGCATCAGTCGCGCGACACTGATGCAGTTGTGCTGATAAAGCCGCAGAGCGGCGCTCACGTTCCGCCGATCTGCAGCCGCTGTAAGGGACAGCCCAGTGGGCTGCCCCCTTTTTCTACAGCACCAGGGGTGGCGCCTTTCGGCCAGTCAGTCGCTCGAAGTCGTCTGACGCCGGCGCCATCGCGCCTTCGGCCAATCCCCGGTCGATCCACGCAAGGAGCGCAGCATGCTCCTTGGGGACGGATGCGGAAACGAGCCGGTCGGACAATGCTTCGGGCGTCAGCGGCACCGCCGTGTAGGAGCGGCCGCGCTGCGCACTGGCGAGGGCCGCCAGTTCCGGCATGGTGATCGCCCTCGACCCGGTGATATCCAGGGTGCGGCGCCCCTCGAAGCCGTCGGTGAGCGCATACGCTGCCGCATCTGCGCATTGCGTGCGCGTTGCATAGGCGACCCCTGCTGCTCCAGCCGCATGAACAAAGCGGCCCTGCGCGTCGGCGCGCGCCAATAGCTGATGGGCCAGATCGTCATAAAAGGCGTTGCGCAGGATCGTATAGCCGATGCCTGTCGCCCGCAGGAACGCTTCGGTCGCGGCATGATCCGCCACCATCCCGGTGAGCGGACTGGAGTCGGCCTTGAACATCGAGGTGTAAACGATGTGGCGGACGCCTGCGGCAATAGCCGCATCAATGGCAGCTTTGTGTTGCCGGACGCGCCTGTCATCGGCGCCGGTGTAACCGGTGCTGATAATGAGCAGACGGTCGATGCCCGACATGGCGTCGACGAGACCTGCCGGCTGGTCGAAATCGGCGTGCCGCGCACTCAAGCCCGGCAGTTTTGCCGAATAGGATTCGGGTGTTCGGGTGAGCGCAACCAGGGGTTGCCCGGTGATCCTGCGGATGGATTGGACGACGTTTTGGCCCAGCTTACCGCTGGCGCCAGAAACTGCGATTGATGTCATGTTGGAATACTCTGATGATGAGACACGACAGCTCGCGCCGCGAAAGGCGGGCGCAACTGTCAGCGATCAATCAGAGAATTAGCTGTTCACCTGCCTACTATTGACCAGTCCTGCCGGCAGATCAAGGCATCCGAACGTGGGGGTGCCCGTGCAACGAAAGGGGTATGGAACGGGGGCGCCGGTGAGGTGTTTCAGACGCCTAGTCTGCAACAAATCAAGAACTGGAACTTAAATGCCCCTCGTCCGCATCGACATGATTGAAGGCCGCAGCGACGCCGAAGTCCAAACCCTGCTCGACACCATCCAAAGCTGCATCGTCGACGCCTTCGGCGTGCCCGACAGCGACCGCTATCAGATCGTGACCGAGCACAAGCCGGGCCGCATGATCGCCGGCGACACGGGGCTGGGGCTGGAGCGGACCGACAAGTTCACGGTGATCCACATCTTCACGTCGCCGCGCACGCCCGAGATGAAAAAGGATCTTTACGCAAAGCTCGCCAAGTCCCTGAAGTCGGCGTGCGGTCTCGATCCACAGGACCTGTTCGTCGCGATGACGCCCAATGGCGTGTCGGACTGGAGCTTTGGCAATGGCGAGGCGCAGTACATGACGGGTGCGCTCTGACAGCCATGCGGGGCGGTGGGGAGACCCGCCGCCCAGCGTACACCCGGCAGCGGTGGCGACAGGCTGCCAGACGGCTATCGCCTTCGCCTGAACGGGGCTGAAACCAGGCCCGCTCCCCTACCCCATGCTCATGTTCTGCTGGAAGACGCGGATGATGGCGGGGGAAATGATGACGATGAAGAGCACCGGCAGGAAGAACACGATCAGCGGCACGGTGAGCTTGGGCGGCAGCGAGGCGGCCTTTTTTTCGGCGTCGTTCATGCGCTGCTCGCGGCCCTCTTCGGCCATGACGCGCAGCGAGGTGCCGACCGAGGTACCGTAGCGATCGGCCTGGATGAGCGAGGTCATCACCGAGCGCACCACATCGAGCCCGGTGCGGCGCCCGAGATTGTCGAAGGCCCGGGAGCGTTCCTCGAGAAAGCTCAGTTCGGCCGTTGTCAGGCTGAGCTCTTCGGCGAGTTCGGGGCTCTGGCCGGCGAGCTCGCGGCTGACGCGCTTGAAGGCGTGTTCCACCGACATGCCGGATTCGACGCAGAGCAGCATGAGATCGAGCGCATCGGGCCAGGCGCGGCGGATGGATTGCTGGCGTTTCTGGGTCTTGTTCTTGAGCATCAGGATCGGCAGGTAGGCGCCGATGAGGCCGACAAGCAGGGCATAGATGCCGTTCATCCAAAGCGGGCGATCGGCGAAGACCGTGAGGCTGAGATAGGCGAAAGCGAGGATGAACAGGACAAAGGGCGTAACGAAACGGGCGAACAGATAGGTGGTCATCGCCGCCTGACCGCGATAGCCGGCGCGGGCCAGCGCATCGGCGGTGCCGGCGTCGACGAAGGCCTTTTCGAGCGAGAAGCGCTTGACCACGTTCTTCATGTAGTCGCGGCCCGCCTGCTGGCGGATGGTTCGGGGTCCGCTTTCGGGCTGCGGGCCGCGCAGTCGCGCCATTTCCTCGGCGCGCATCTTCTCGCGTTCCAGCGCGACACGGCGAATGCGCTGGCGCACCTTCTTTGTGTCGTTGCCGGAAAAGAACGTGGCGCCGATGGTGAAAACCACCGCGGCCGCCGCGACCGCGGCCAGAACGGCGACGAGGAAGCGCGTGTCGGTGAGGGTGGAGATCAGATTTTCCATGCGCCCGGGCCCTCTAGATATCGAACTGGATCATGCGGTTCATGATGAAGCCGCCGATGAACATGAGGATGGCCGCAACGCCAAGACAGATCTTGCCGATATCGGTTTCGATGAGCGGCAGCAGATAGTTCGGCGTCGTCAGCGTGACCAGCAGCGCGACGATGAAGGGCAGCGAGCCAATGATGCCGGCGGAGGCCTTGGCTTCCGACGACATAGCCTTGACCTTGGCCTTCATCTTCTTGCGGTTGCGCAGCACGCGCGCGAGGTTCGTGAGGGCCTCGGACAGGTTGCCGCCGGCCTGGGACTGCACGTTGATGACCACGACGAAGAAGTTCACCTCAGGCAGCGGCACACGCTCGAAAAGCACCATGATGGCCTCGTGCATCGACTTGCCCATCGACTGCTGATCAAGCACGCGCTGGAAATCGGAGCGGATCGGCTCCTTGGCGTCACGCGCGACAACGCGCATGGAATCGTTGAGCGGCAGGCCGGACTTGACGCCGCGCACGATGGCCTCGACGGCATTGGGCAATTCGGCAAGGAAGGCGTTCTGATACTTCTTGCGCCGGTGGTTGAGATACATGCGCGGCAGCAGATAGCCGCCGGCTCCACCGAGCACGAGGCAGTAGAGCAGCTCGACCTGCACGATGAAGAGCACGACGAAAATGATGACGCCGGTGATGACCGAGTTGCGAACAAAGGCCGCCGGCTTGATCTTCATGCCGGCCTGATGGATGCGCGCGGTGAGGCTGATGCGCTGTTTCTGCTTCTGAGCATTGGTCTGATTGCGCAGCGAAGACTGGATCTCGCGGCGGCGCGCCTCGCGATCGCGCGTCGCGGTGGCCTCGATCCGATTGGTGCGGATATCGCCCTGCAGCGCCTTCATGCGTTTGGTGGCGCGGGAGCTGCCGGTGAGCGACGGCACGAGGGCGAAGCCTGCCGCCCCGACGCAAACAATAACCAGGACTGCCAGGATGAGCGGACTCATGGTCACTTGTTCCCCAGGATGTCGTGCTGCTCGATATTGGAGCGTTCCAGCGACTCCACCAGGTTGGCTTCCTCGTTGAAGTAGCGGGCGCGCTCGGTGACCTGCGGCTTGGTGATGCCGGTGGAGTGGTGCTGACCGAGCAGGTTGCCGTTCCCGTCCTCGCCCTTGATGTCGTAAAGGAAGATGTCCTGGGTCACGATGACATCGCCTTCCATGCCGAGCACTTCGGAAATGTGGGTGATGCGGCGCGAGCCATCGCGCAGGCGGGCAGCCTGCACCACGACGTCAATCGAGGAGACGATCATCTCGCGGATGGTGCGCGAGGGCAGCGAATAGCCGCCCATGGTGATCATGGATTCGAGGCGGCTGAGGGCTTCGCGCGGCGAGTTGGCGTGCAGCGTGCCCATCGAGCCATCGTGGCCGGTGTTCATGGCCTGCAGCAGATCGAAGGCCTCGGGGCCACGCACCTCACCCACGATGATGCGTTCGGGGCGCATACGCAGGCAGTTCTTGACGAGGTCACGCATGGTGATCTCGCCCTCGCCTTCGAGGTTGGGCGGGCGGGTTTCGAGCCGGACGACATGCGGCTGCTGCAGCTGCAATTCGGCCGAGTCCTCGCAGGTGATGACGCGCTCGTCCTTTTCGATGAAGCCGGTCAGACAGTTGAGCAAGGTGGTCTTGCCCGAACCGGTACCGCCGGAGATCAGGATATTTGCGCGCACACGGCCGAGAATGCGCAGCACCTCGGCGCCCTCGGGCGAGATGGAGCCGTATTTGACCAGCTGGGAGAGGGTCAGCTTGTCTTTCTTGAACTTACGAATGGTCAGCGCGGCGCCATCGATGGCCAGCGGCGGGGCGATGACGTTGACGCGCGAGCCATCGGGCAGGCGCGCGTCACAGATCGGAGAGCTTTCATCGACCCGGCGACCGACCTGCGACACGATGCGCTGGCACACGTTCATCAGGTGGCTGTCGTCACGGAAGCGCACATTGGTGAGCTTCACCTTGCCGTTGACCTCGATGTAGCACTTCTGGCTGCCGTTCACCATGATGTCGGCGATGTCGTCGCGGGCCAGCAGCGGGTCGAGCGGACCATAGCCGAGGACGTCATTGCAGATGTCCTCGAGCAGGTCTTCCTGCTCGGCGATCGACATGACGATGGATTTGAGCGCGATGATCTCGGCGACGATGTCGCGGATTTCCTCGCGCGCCGCATCCTGCTCCATGGTGGCGAGCTGGCTAAGATCGATCGAGTCGATCAGCGCGTTGAAGATCGCCGATTTGGTCGCAAAATATTCCTTGTCGCGGGCGCCTTGCTGGGGGCCGCTGACATCGACGACGTCGTCAGTGCGCCGCGCCGTGTCGCTGGCACGCGCGAGTTCACGGCCGGACTTGGGCTCCGAGGCGGCCGGAGGAGCAGATTCTACCGGGCGGGGCGCCGGCCGGGCGCCCGGCGTGTTGCCGCCGAAAGATGTGCGCTTGCCGAACATTGGAACCTAGACCTTTCAGGCACGCTTGCGCTTGAGGAAAGACGGAAGCTTGAGACTGGACTTGCCGGCGGCGCGCTCGGGAACGGCGCGGCCGGTGACGTGCATGCCGACGTTACGGAACACCTCATTGGCACGATGCGAGGCGGCAATCTCCGCGATCATCTGGCCATTGTTGGCGGCAGTACCGAAGGTGACCGCGTCGAAGGCAATCTGGCCGATGAGCTGGCATTCGACCGAGGTGGCGAACTCGAGCGGGGCGATCTCGGGCCGGCGTGGCAGACCGATCTGGTTGAGGACCAGCAACGGCTCGCTGTCGGTGGGGCGCATCGCCTTGAGCGTGTCGGAGATGTTCTTGGCATTGCGCAGATTGGCGAGGTCGGGCTCGGCGACGATGATGATCTCGTCGATGGTGGCAATGGTGTGCCGCACCCAGGCATTCCAGGCGTGCGGGATGTCGAGAATGACCACCGGCGCGACGCGCTGACTGAGTTCGATGATCTGCTCGAAGTCGCGCTCTTCGAAATCGAACGGCTTGTCGAGAACGACCGGCGCGGTGAGCAGGTTGACGTGGCTGGCGGCCTTGGACATCAGCCGGTCCAGCATGGTCTGGTCCATCTTCTGATTGGCGCCCAGCGCGTCGGCAATGCCATGCGGCGGATCCTGATTGAAATTCAGCCCGGCGGTGCCGAAGGCGAAATCCAGGTCGAGGATCAGGGTTTCCTGGCGCAGGGTCTGGCTGATGGCCCAGCCGACATTGTGCGCGACGGTGGAGCCACCGGCCCCGCCCTTGGCGGAGATGAAGCCGATGCTGCGGCCGATTGGCGCCGCGCCTTCGGAGGCGAAGAGCTCGGTGATGGCGGTGACGATGACCTGCGCATTGGCCGGCAGGACAATGTACTCCGACACGCCGGAGCGGATGAGGTCGCGGTAGAGGTGCACATCATTGGTGTGACCGAGCACGATCAGCCGGGTGGCCGCATCGCAGACCTCGGCAAGCCGCTCCAGCGCCGAGAGAATTTCCTCAGGCGGCAGCGAGGTTTCGACAATGATGAGATTGGGCGTGGGGTTGGCGCGATAGGTCTCGATGGCGCCGTCGAGCCCACCATTGTGCGTGGTGAGCGCGACTTTGGACATACGCCGGTCCTGCACGCAGGAGTCGACCAGTTCGGCGGTCTGGGACTGTTCGCAGAAGGCCTGGATGGTGATGTGCGGCAGCAGACGGGCACCGGTTGCGATTTCAGTGACGACCTCTTCTTCGGCCCCGCCGCCGTCGCGTGTAAGGAAACTCATGACACTGCTACTCCATCAATCCAGAAGGAAGCCGACGGACCCGTCGTAGCTTCCCCGCATGCCCTGTGGGCCTACGCCGTAAACCTTTTCGATATGACCAAGGAAAATCGCCTCGGCATCGCCCGCGAACTCAAGCTCGTCCGTGGGCAAGATCGGCATGTTGGCAGCCTCGGCGTAATAAGGCGTAACCAGAATGACGAGTTCTGTCTGATTGCGGATGTAGTCGCGCGAACGGAACAGCGCACCGAGGACCGGAATGTCGCCGAGGCCCGGCAGACGGTTGATCTGGGTGCGGACGGTATCCTGCATCATGCCGCCGATCGACAGGGTCTGGCCCACGCCGAGTTCGACCGAAGTCTTGGCCTGGCGTTCCTTGGTGGCCGGGATGGTGATCGGCCCGGCGTTGAAGCCACCTTCAATGGTCGGCTCGGAGACCGAGGTATCGACGACGAGTGCGATCCGGCCACCCGCCTTGATGGTGGGGGTGAACTTCAGCTTCACGCCGAATTCCTTGAACTCGTAGCTGACGGTGCCGTTGGCATCGATGGCCGTCGGGATGGGGAATTCACCGCCGGCGAGGAACTCGGCTTCCTGACCGGAGAGCGCGGTCAGCATGGGTTCGGCAAGCGTGCGCAGCGCGCCATGACGCTCCAGCGCCCTGAGGGTCGCATCGATGCTGAAGCCGCCTCCCGACAGGCCGAAACTGCCGCCAGAGCTGGTCGAGACATTGCTGGACCCGCCCAGCGGCTGCTTGCTGACGATGCCGGTGGCGAGATTGCCGCTGTCGAAGCTGGCATTGAGGTTGATGCCGAGCTGCTTGACCGCCTCGCGCTGCACTTCGGCCACGGTGACCTTGAGCATGACCTGCTGGGCACCCTTGACCGAGATGGCGCTGGCGACATTGTCGGCCGAGCCGGCGAACTGGCTGGCGATGGTAATGGCGGTCTGCACCTGATCGTCGGTCGCGGCATAGCCCGACAGCACGATGCGGTTCACATCCTGGCCGTCGGCGTTCTGCAAGACGACCGATTCCACCCTGATCCGGGCGTCGGGCAGCACGCGGGAATAGGTCTCGCGCAGGGCCGCGGCAACGTTGGATACGGCGGCCTTCACCGACACGTCGAGCACCGTGATGGTACGGCCATGGGCATCGAGAAAGAACATGTTGGTGCTGCCGGAGCCGGTCGACTGGATGACGGCGCGGCGTTTGGAGCGCATGATGGCGTTGGCCACACCCGGCTGGGAAACGATGACTTCCTGGGCGTCAACCGGCAGATCCAGAAGCAGCGACTTGTTGAAGCTCATGTCGACCGTCTGCGTGCTGCCGATCGCATGGGGGCTGATGCGCAAATGCGTGGTCTCTGCAGCGCGCGCAAGGCCGAGGCCAAGCGGCAGCAGCGCCAGCGCCATTCCGAGCAGGACTGCGATAATGGCGATCCGAACGGTCTCGCGCATCAGGGTGCGCTGCGGTGCAGCACCGTCCATAAGTGCGGTAACCCGTGAACTGTTACGCATCATTGAACCTCAAAGACGGGCTGGCCCGGCGTGTCTGCGGACCCCTGGGGAAAGGCGGCGGGGCTGATATCGGGTGACGACGGCTGCACGGATGTGCCGGACATGATGTCATCCTCGCGGCCAAAGCGGATCATGCGGATAGAGCGGCTGGCGTCGGCGCCAGCGCCGGCCGGTGTCATTTCGGATGTGGCTTCGGCGAAGTCGGCCATCGAGCGCAGGGCGAGCGTCAGGGTGCCGACACGGCTGGCATTGATGACTGTTTCGCCCTGTGCCGGGGTCAGCTCGAGAGTCGCGATGGCCGTGTTCTGGAAGACCTCGTTGCGCGGGTCCTGCTCGCCATCGACATTGCCACCTGTGGTGCCGGCCTCGCCGAGGCGCATGCCGATGGCCATGACGCGCACATTGGTGAGCAGCGTCTCGCTGATGATGTTGTTGTTTTCGTTGCGGCTCAGGACAACGTCGACGCGGTCATTGGGGACGACGTAGCCACCGGCAGCGGAGGCCGCGGTGACCTCGACGGATACGGCGCGCATCCCCTGGGCAATGACGGCGGACAGATAGCCCTGACTGGCGCGCACCAGCTTGGCTTCGAGAATGGGTTCACCGGGAAAGAACTCGAAACGGGCGACCGAGTCGCTCATTTCGGTGAGCGCATCCGGAAACGCCTCGCGCTTGATGTATTCGGGGCGGACAGCCAGTTCGGGCCAGTCCTGCCACTCGATGGTCATCTCGCCCAGACGCTGGCCGACGCCGATCTGCGTACGCGCGACCAGTATCTGCGCCTTTTTTTCCTCAATGACTTCGGCAGGTGCGGACACAACGACAGTTGTCGGCGCTTCGCCACGAGTCGCGAGGAATGCCGCAAGGCCACCAGCCACGATGGCCACCAGCAGCAGGATGATGCGCGACGCTCTCATCAAGTTACTCCACTTCAGCCCGGAACGCAGGGACGCCGGGATACTCGGCAACAACTATCGACCCAAACGGTCAAAGTTTGGTTAATCGAAGCTTGTCAATTACGGTTAACGACGGGCTTCAGCCGATAAGTTGCTGAAAGACAAGCGTGTCCGGATAGATGAGAAGCGCGGCAGCGGCGAGGGCTATGCCGTATGGCACTCCGGTCTTTTCGTCATGCAGCCGGTCAAGCCAGACGACATTGCGCAGGCGGGGTGACAGGGGCCAGCGCCGGAACCCCAGAATGATCAGCGTCAGCGCGCCGCCGAGTAGCGAGGCGAAGACGATGTATTGCAGCATCATTGAAAAGCCGAGCCACAGCGCCGTGGCCGCAACAAGCTTGGCATCACCCCCGCCGATCCAGCCGAAAGCGAAAAAGCTGAAGGTGACCGCCAGGGCGGCCGCCGCACAGGCGAGATGCATGCCGATGGTTTCGAGCGGCAGCTGGGCCACGATTGCGACGACAGCGAAGCCGAGCAAGACGGTATAGACCAGGCGGTTGGAGATGCGCATGGTCAGCAGATCCGAGATGGCGGCGAAGGCCATCAGGACCGGAAAGATCAGCAGTGCAAGGGAAGACAGACTAAAGCTCATTGCCGGGCCGACATGCGTTGGACCGGGGGTCCCGGACTTGGGGCCAAGTGTCGACCCGTCATGGTTAACAAAGCCCAAACGAAAAAGGGGGCCGCGAAGCCCCCTTGATCAAATCGTCATGCCTGAAACTGGATCAGGTCGCGCCGTTCAGCTGCGTCGAGATCCTGTTGAACAGGCTGGACAGGCTGCCGCCCAGGGTGGTGGCGGCGGCAATGATGCCGACGGCGATCAGGGCAGCAATCAGGCCGTACTCGATGGCGGTGGCACCGGATTCGTCATTCGCAAAACGAGCGACAGTGTTCATGTTAAGGCTCCTTGCACAGGTCAAACCCCTGCCATCCCACGACGGCTCGGGACGGTTCGACTGGTCACATCGAACTTGCTGTCAAACTAGCCAGCACGTCTTGAAATTGGGTTAACTGCGGAACCTCACCAGTCTAAAACATGCGTATTTTTGCTATTGTCAATACCAACTTAACAGGTTCGATTGACTTTTATTGAAGCCGGCTGGAGCCCCTGATCCGCAACAGTACATTCCAGGCGCAAGGCGATTTAGCAGCACGGGCGCGGCGCTGTTTGGGGTTTCTTCACCATTCGCGGCAAGAATGCATTTACGTACACCACTCGCCAAGCAGGTTCCCACCATGCCCTTACGCACTCTTATGGCTGCCGCCCTCGGTTTCGCACTGGCGATTGCCGCGCCTGCCGTCGCAATGGGCGCCAATACGGGCACGGTGGTGAGCGTCAAGGTAAACATGGCCCGTATCCTGCGCATCAACGCCCCGGCGGCGACCGTGATCATCGGCAACCCCGGCATCGCCGATGTCACCATCCAGGATCCGCAGACGCTGGTGCTGACGGGCAAGAGCTATGGCGAAACCAATCTGATCGTGCTCGACGCCTCGGGCAATCCGATCGCCGACACCATGCTGCAGGTGGTGCAGGACCAGGCCAATGTGGTGACGGTATACCAGGCCGACCGGCGGACCAGCCTGTCGTGCGAGCCGGTCTGTCAGCCGGTCATCATGATCGGCGACGACGCCAGTTTCACCGCGAACGTCATCGCCTCGTCGCGGAACATTGCCGGCGCGGCCAACTGAACCAACAGTTAACCACAAATTCTCACACTCAAATCAAGACGCGATTACTAACACTCGTTTAGGGCGCGCGTGCGAATGTTTGCGCCATGTTGACCCGGCCTCGATACCGCCCACGGCTGCTGCGAACCCTCATTGCCCCGGCTATCCGCCGCGGCGGTGCGTTTGCCGATGACGAGCGCGGCGTGACGGCGATCGAGTTCGGCATTCTGGCGCTGCCCTTTTTCACGATCATCTTCGCCATTCTGGAAACGACGCTGATCTTTTTCGCCGGGCAGATCCTCGATACGGCGACAGCCGACGCCTCACGGCTGATCCGGACGGGGCAGGCCCAGGCCGCCAATTACACCAGCGACAACTTCCGCGCTGAAATCTGCGAACGGCTTTACGGGCTGTTCGACTGTCAGGAACTGCGCATCAGGGTGGATGTGGTCGACAATTTCACCGCCGCGACAATCACCAATGTCACGGAAACGGACGAGGACTGCGACCCGGAGTGCGACTGGACCATCGTGCAGAACTACAACCCCGGCGCCGGCAGCCAGGTGATCCTGGTGCAGGCCTATTACAAGTGGCCGGCCATCGTGAACCTGCCGTGGTTCGACCTGCGCAACCAGCCCGATGGCGTGCGGCTACTGGCCGGCGTCCGCGTGTTCAAGAACGAGCCCTTCTGATGCGCCGGCCAGGACTTTTCACACTGGTGAGGCAGTTTCGGACGCAGGAGCGCGGCGTCGCGGCGGTGGAATTCGCGCTGATCCTGCCGTTTCTGCTGCTGCTCTACTTCGGCACCGTGGAGGCGGCCTCGCTCTACACGGTGGATCGCCGCGTCTATACGATCGCCGGCACGATGGGCGATCTGGTGTCGCGCGAAGACACCTCGATTGCGACCGCGACGCTGAACGACTATTTCGCGGCGGCGCAGAACATCATGCGGCCCTATTCGACCAACGGCTTGCGACAGGTCCTGTCGCTGATTGAAGTGGCCGACGATGGTAGCGTGACGGTGAGCTGGAGCCGCGGCTTCAATGGCGGCATAGCGCGCGAGGCCGACAGCCAATTTCCGCTCGATGCCAACGAGCAGCTCAACCTGATGGCGCGCGGCGATTTCCTGGTCGTTTCGGAAATCGAATATGCCTATACGCCAATGTTCGGCATGGTGATCAGCGGCCCGATCAACCTCAATCGCGCCGAGTATTACCTGCCGCGCTTCGAGGGCGGCATCGCGCTGGACTAGCGGTCGCGCACTGCGCTTGCGGGCATGGGGGCTGCGTGCCATAGGCTGCGGCAACGATACCAGCGAGGCCCGCGATGAACGATACCCTGATCCCCGTATTCGACCTTGGCGGCGTTTTCGTCGACTGGAACCCGATGTACCTGTTCCGGCAGCTGTTCGACACCGAAGAGGATGCGCAGTGGTTCTGGGACAATATCTGCACCCCGGACTGGAACCTGGAGTTCGACGCCGGTGACATCTTTTCCGAAGGCGTGGCGCGGCTGATCACGCGATATCCGCGCTACTGGCGCGAGATCCAGGCGTTCGACCTGCGCTGGAAGGAAACGCTGGGCGAGTTCAACACCGGCACCATCGCCATTCATGACGAGCTGGTCGCCGCCGAGATCCCGACCTTCGCGATCACCAACTTCTCGTGGGAAAAATGGGTGAGCTGCCTCGGCGAATGGACTTTCCTCGAAAAGTTCGACGGCGCGGTCGTTTCGGGTCTCGAAGGGCTGGTGAAGCCCGATCCGCGGATCTATCGCGTGTTCTGCGAGCGCTATGGGCTGGCGCCCGAAACCTGCGTGTTCATCGACGACAGCGAACCCAATGTGGTGTCGGCCCGCAAGTTCGGGATGCAGGCGATCCACTTCACCTCGGCCGAGCAGCTGCGCGCCGATCTCGTGGCGCTGGGCCTACCGCTGAAGGCCTGAGGCTCCCTGCACAGGTTTTGGACCGACGTCCTCCTCCCCTCGCGGGAGAAGGACAGACTGTATTTGGCCCCTGCCCTGCCCTACTTCGTGCCGTACATGCGGTCGCCGGCGTCGCCGAGGCCGGGGACGATATAGCCGAGCTCGTTCAGATGGCTGTCCAGCGATGCGGTGAAGACGGGCACGTCAGGGTGCGCCTCGCTGAATTTCTCGATGCCTTCCGGCGCGGCCAGCAGGCAGAGGAAGCGGATGTTGTTGGCACCGCGTTCCTTGAGCTTGTCGATGGCGGCAATCGAGGAATTGGCGGTCGCCAGCATCGGGTCGACGACAATGATCAGCCGGTTCTCGAGCTCTGACGGCGCCTTGAAGTAATATTCGACCGGCTCGAGCGTCTCGTGGTCGCGATAGATGCCGATATGGGCGACGCGGGCCGCCGGCACCAGATCGAGCATGCCGTCGAGCAAGCCGTTGCCGGCGCGCAGGATGGAGGCGAAGACCAGCTTCTTACCCTTGATGGTGGGCGCCTGCATCGGGCCCATCGGGGTCTCGATGGGGATTTCCTGCAGTTCGAGATCGCGCGTCACCTCGTAGCACAGCAGGTGCGCGATTTCGCGCAACAGGCGGCGAAAGCCAGCAATGGACGTGTTCTTGTCACGCATGATCGTCAGCTTGTGCTGGATCAGCGGGTGATCGACGACAGTTACGCCACGCATCGGCAACCTCGGTGAGCTAGAGAAACGACTTGCCGTGCCGGCCGGGCGCGAGGCCAAGCCAGTGGGCGGCACTTTCCCCTATATCCGCGAATGTTTGCCGGAGGCCAGCGCTTCCGGCAGAAAGCGCGGGAGAAAAGCACAGAATGGGCACCTGCTCGCGCGTATGATCGGTGCCGCGCCAGGTCGGGTCGTTGCCGTGATCGGCGGTGAGGATCACCAGATCGTCGGGCCGCAGCGCGGCAATCAGTTCGGGCAGGCGCTGATCGAAGGCCTCGAGGGCCGCAGCATAGCCCGGCACGTCGCGGCGGTGGCCGTATTCCTGATCGAAGTCGACGAAATTGGTCATCACCAGCGCGCCATCGGCAGCCATTTCCATGGCCTCGAGCGTGCGGTCGAACAGGGCCATATTGCCCGTCGCCTTGATCTTGTGGGTGACGCCGTGGCCGGCGTAGATGTCCGAGATCTTGCCGATGGCATAGACCTGCCGGTCCGCCGCCTTGGCGCGATCGAGCAAAGTCGGCTCGGGCGGGGCAATGGCGAAATCGCGCCGGTTGCCGGTGCGCTTGAAGGTGTCCGCGCTGTCGCCGAGGAACGGCCGGGCGATGACCCGGCCGATGCGCATGGGTTCGGTCAGTTCGAACACGGTCTCGCACAGCGCATAGAGCCGATCGAGGCCGAAGTGACTCTCGTGCGCCGCGATCTGCAGCACCGAATCCGCCGAGGTGTAGAAAATCGGTTTTCCGGTGCGGACGGACTCCTCGCCCAGTTCGGCGATGATCGTCGTGCCGGAGCTGTGCTTGTTGCCCAGAATGCCCGGCAGTTCGGCGCGGGCGATGACCGCGTCGGTGAGCGCCTTGGGAAAGGCCGGTTCGGCGACTGGGAAATAGCCCCACTCGAAAGGCACCGGCACGCCAGCGATTTCCCAATGGCCCGAGGGCGTGTCCTTGCCCTTCGAGACTTCGCGACCGACGCCCCAGCGGCCTCCGGTCGGCTGGTTGGTGAGGCCGGACGGCACGCGGCCGGTCGAGAGTTCGGCGGCCGCCCCGAGCCCCAAGGCATCCATGGTCGGCAGGTGCAACGCAACCGTCTCGGCGATGTGGCCGAGCGTATCGGCACCGGCATCGCCGTAGTCATCGGCATCGGGCGCCCCGCCGATGCCGAAACTGTCGAGAATGCAAAGGATGACGCGTGGCATCAGCTGGCCCCGGTTGGTGGAAGGGTTGCGGTGATGAGCTTGTGGCTGGGCGCGGTTTCGCCGATGGTGAAGGCCGCGCGCAGCTGCGCCGTTGCCAGATCGGCGGTCGCGGCATCGGCGGCATGCACCCGCCCGATCGGCGTGCCGGGCGACACCGTGGTGCCGATGGGGACGAGGGCATCGAAGCCGACATCGTAGCGGATGGCATCGCCGGGCTGGCGCCGACCACCGCCCAGCGCGACGACGGCCATGCCGACGGCCCTCGTGTCGATTGCAGCAATGGTGCCGTCGCTTTCGGCGGTGACATCGCGCACCACGGGCGCGATGGGCAGATGCTGGTCCATGCGCTCGATGAAATCGGCAGGGCCGCCGAGCAGCGCCACCATCCGGCCGAAGCGCTCGGCGGCGCGCCCGGTCGCCAGCGCGTGTTCGGCGGCGCTATGCGGGTTGGCGTGGCCGGTGAGCCCCATCACCGCGCCGGCGAGCGCCAGCGTGACCTCGCGCAAGCGCGGATCCTGATGGCGGCCGGTGAGGAAATCGACAGCATTGCGGATTTCGAGCGCATTGCCGGCAGCGCTGGCCAGTGGCTCGTTCATGTCGGTGATCAGCGCCGTGGTGCGCAGGCCGGCGCCATTGGCCACCGCCACCAGCGCCTCGGCGAGAGCGCGCGATTTTTCCGGCGCCGCCATGAAGGCACCCGAGCCGGTCTTCACGTCGAGCACCAGACCATCCAGCCCGGCGGCGAGTTTTTTGGAGAGGATCGAAGCGACGATCAACGGGATGGAGGCGACCGTGCCGGTGACATCGCGGATGGCGTAGAGCTTGCGATCGGCTGGCGCGAGATCGGCCGTGGCGCCGATGATGGCGCATCCGGCCTCATTCACGGTGCGGCGGAAGAGGTCCAGATCGGGCTGGGTCTCGTAGCCGGGGATGGCATCGAACTTGTCGAGCGTGCCGCCGGTGTGCCCGAGCCCACGCCCCGAGATCATCGGCACATAGGCGCCGCAGGCCGCGAGGATGGGCGCCAGCATCAGCGAGACATTGTCGCCGACGCCGCCGGTCGAATGCTTGTCGAGCACCGGGCCGTCGAGCCCCGACCAATCGAGCACGTCGCCGCTGTCGCGCATGGCGAGGGTGAGCGCGACGCGCTCGGGATCACTCATGTCGTTGAAGACGATCGCCATGGCCAGCGCCGCAGCCTGAGCGTCGGAGACGCTGCCATCGGTCAGGCCGGCAATGAAGGTGCCGATCTCGTCAGCGTCGAGGGCCAGGCCATCGCGTTTCTTGCCGATGACCTGCTGGGGAAGAAATACCATTCACACTCTCGTTCAGTGCCCGGCCAGGCGATAGAGCCGGACGGGCGGCTTTTCGGCCCGCGCAATGAGTTTTTTCGCTTCGAGATCGAGCTGCACGCATTTGACCCACCAGCCGGCCTTTTCGCCGCCGGGGAACAGCTCTGCCGGCAATTTTGGCTTCACGGCGGCGATGACATCGGCAACCTTCATGCCGGGCACATCTGACGGCAGGACGGCCAGCATGGCTTCGCGCATGGCCGCGTATTTGGCGGCATTGGCGCGGTAGGTCTTGCCCGGATGGGTGACGTTCTCGACTTCGATGGTCTCGGACATACACGGCTCCCCTCTCCCGCCGCACTGAACCACCGGAGACCCATCGGGGCAAGTGTGACGCGTGGCCGAAGGCCGATACCCGCGCCGCTATGAGCGCCGCCCAAGCCCACTCCGCACCGACGAGACTTGACATTTCGCCAAACAAGTAAGAATTCTTACTCAATATTGATGGTGGAGAAGGCAGATGCGGGCGAACAAGGGTGAGCGGCTCAGGGCGGCAGCGGTGCAGATGGCCTATGAGCAGGGGCTGGAGCGGTTGACGCTGGCCAATGTGGCGGCGGCGGCAGAGATGCCGCTCGGTAGCCTCTACTACTATTTCAAGACGCGGGACGACGTGGCCGAGGCCGTTGCGACCGATCTCTCCGGGCAGTTTCTGGACCGCAAGGCGGATTGGGACGCGGCGGGATCGCCTGCCGCAGCGCTCAAAGGTTTTGCCCGGATGTCGATCGCGCTCGAAGGGCAACTGGCCCGCTATGGCTGCCCGGTCGGCACGCTGCTGGCGCAGACCGGAAAGCTGGCCGAGCCGACAGAGACCCGAGCCGGTCAGGTGCTGGTCGAACTCACCGGCTGGGCCGCAACGCAGTTTGCCGCGCTGGGTCTCGCTAAGGACGCGGCACAGGCCGAGGCGCGGCGGATGCTGCGCGGGCTCGAGGGCGCGGCGATGATGGCGCATGCGACCGGCGACACGCTGCACGTGCGCGAAGCGGTGACCGAGATCGAGGCGCGGATCGACGCACTCGCGCCGGAACAGGCTGAAATTTCAGGAGAAGATGCATGAGCAGACAGATGGACCCCGCCATCCGGCGGGTGGTGGTGACCGGCGCGACAGGATTTCTGGGCAAGGGCATTCTGAGGGCGCTCGCGACACGTGATATCGAGGTGATCGCAGCCTGCCGTACACCGGGCAAGCTCCCCGCGGGGTTCTCCGGCAAGGTGCTGGCCGGCGACCTGACCGATGCGGGGTACCGGCAGGAACTGGCCCAGGCCGGCGACGCGATCGCCCATGCAGGCACCTGGGGCGCCTTTTACGGCCATGCCGAGGCAGAGCGCGCGCTGTTCTACGAACCGGCGCGCGACCTGATGCAGCGCGCCATCGCGGCGGGCGTGAAGCGCTTTCTCCTCGCCTCGACGGTGGCGATCGGCGAACGGCCGGCCGATGGCGGTCCGGTCGATGATTTCAGCCCGACGCACAAGGTGGGGTTCTGGCCGCATCTCGACCTGTTGATCGACCTCGACACCGAGATGCGCAGACTGGCGACGGCGGCGACCCGCATGGTGACGATGCGGCTCGGCCATTTCGTCGGGCCGGGCAACAGCCTCGGCGTCGTGCCGGCGCTGATCCCGCGGCTTGGCACGCGAATGGTCCCCTGGCTCGGCCGCGGCACAGCGCGGATGCCGATGGCCACGGCCGGTGACATGGGCGAGGCATTTGCTCTCGCGGCGACGGTGGACGGGATCGCGGCTTATGAAAGCTTCAATGTGCACAGCGGCCAGATGCCCAGTTCACGTGAGGTGATCACCGCCATCGCGCAGGCAGCCGGCAAGCCCTTGCCGCTGTTTTCGGCGCCCTACCCCGCGGGCTATGCCTTCGGCGCGCTGATGGAGGCCCTGCCCTTCAACCCGCCCTTTCTCACCCGCTCACTGGTGCATGTGAGCGAGGACTGGAACACGCCGATCACCCACGCCGAGACGGTGCTGGGGTACGTGCCGCGCGACGACTGGCGGACGGCCGTCGCCGCATCGGTGGCGGAGCGTCGGGCCATGGGCTTCGCCTCGCCGGCTTTGGCGCAAAAATTGCCCGCGGCGGCGCTGTGAGGGCCGGGGCGATGGGCAAGCTCAGAGAAGGCCAGATGGCACCGGCGTTCGAAACCGTGGATCATTTCGGCGCGCCGGTGTCGCTCAAGGCGCTGCGCGGACAGCGGGTGTTGCTGAGCTTTTACCGCTATGCCTCGTGCCCGCTGTGCAACCTGCGGGTCAATGCGCTGATCAGGCAGTATCCGGCGCTGGCGGGGGACGGGCTGAGGGTGATCGGCGTGGTGCAATCGCCGGCCGCGGAGATCGCCCGCTATGTCGGGCGGCAGGATGCGCCCTTCCCCTTCGTGCCGGACCCTAAACAGCTGCACTACAAGCGCTGGGGCGTGGAGCCGAGCTGGCGCGGCTTCTTCGTCGCGGCGACGAAGCTCGGGAAGGTCGTGGATGCGGCGAAAGCAGGGTTCTGGCCGGGCTGGATCTCGGGGCCGATGCACCAGATGCCGGCCGATTTCCTGATCGACGAAGCGGGCCGGCTGGTCCGCTGCCACTACGGGCAGGATGCCGGCGATCACCTCGACTTCGCCGACATCGTGGCATTTGCGCGGAGCGGTCGGGTGACGGAGGGGGTCTAGCCCCTCCCAGGGCCCTCACTCCGCCGGTTCGAGGACGATCAGATCGTGCACGGATTCGAAGTGCGGGCTGGGCAGTTCGAGCACGTAGCGCGGCGTGTCGCCGGCGACGCCGTAGAGGCAGCCGATCTGGTCACGCTCCGGGTCATCGCCATAGGCGCGCGGCGCTTCGTCGGCATAGTGGCTGGCACCGACATAGGCCAGCGCGCCATCGGCCGGATAGAGTGCGCCGGAAAAGCGCTGCGAGCCGGAGGTCTTTTCGATCGTCGTGCCGCCCTCGCCGATTGTGCAGGCGAACCAGCCGTAGGGGGTCAGCGGCAAAAGGCCACCGAGCTTGATGGTGCGGCAGCGATAGGCCCCGTCCGGGAGCCCCTCGGCAACGGCGCGGTCGGGGGCCATCAGCCCGGAGACCAGTCGTCGGTCCTCGGCACTGTCGGCCGTGAGGGCTTCCGCCAGACCTTTGGACCGCGAAGCGAAGAAATTGGCAAAACGGGCCTCGTCGTCAGAGCTTAGCTCGACGTCGGCACCGACGTCGCAGGAACGGGTCTGCGCGATGGCCGTGGTGGAGGTCAGCGCCAGGAGCAAGGCGGTGGCGATCAGGCGTTTCATGGCGATGGTCCTCGCTTTACCAATGTGACGATGGACGAGGTGACTGAAATCCCCGCCCTCCGGCCTTTTCCTGACTACGCCCCGTAAGGCACCCAGACGTTCTTGATCTGGGTGGCGCGGCGGAGGAAATAGTCGCCCTCGAACAGCGCCTTGTCGGCGAGATCGTAATAGAGCCCGCGGCTGGTCCAGGTCTGCTTGACGTTGCCCGCCGAGGCCTTCTCGACCATCGTCGAAATCTCGGCATTGGCGGCGGCCCAGACGGCATCGACGCCATCGTGCTCGGCGAGAGTTTTCGCCAGCGTCGCGGTGTCGCCGGTGACGATATTGAGAACGCCCGCGGGCACGTCCGAGGTTTCGAGCACCTGGTAGAGGTCGGTGACCGACAGCGGCGCGCGCTCGGACGGCACCAGCACCACCGTGTTGCCCATGGCGAGTGCCGGTGCGATGAGCGCGATGGAGCCGAGCAGCGGGCGCGAGGGCGGCGCGAGAATACCCATGACGCCGAGCGGCTCGACCATGGCGACGGCCACGGTGCGGCTGGGCGGATTATGGACCATGCCGTCATATTTGTCGGCCCAGCCGGCAAAGGCAAAAAGCCGTTCGACGCTGGCGGCGACTTCGGCAGTGCCGTCTTCACCGGTCTGCGCCTTGATGCGGGCGGCGAACTCGGCGGCGCGGTAGTCGAGGTTTTCGGCGAGATAGTAGAGCACCTGGGCGCGGTTGTGCGCCGTGGTGGTGGCCCAGCCGGCGGCGGCGCGCGCGGCCTCGACGGCGTTGCGGATATCCTTGCGGTTGCCGTCGCCCACCTCCCCGACGAGGCTGCCATCGGGGCCGAGGACGGGCCGCGAATAGCCGCTGTCTGGGCGCGCCTGCTTGCCGCCGATATACATTTTCGCCGTTCGGTCGATGCCGGCATCGCCGTCGAGGGGGTTTTTCGGCTTGGCGGCGACCGCCTTTGCTGCCGGGGCGGGCTTGAGCGCCTTTTCCCAGGCGGGCTTCAGATAGGCGCCCATGCCTTCCTTGCCGCCCTCGCGGCCAAAGCCGGATTCCTTGTAGCCACCGAAGCCGACAGCAGCATCGAAATTGTTGGTGCCATTGACCCAGACCACGCCGGCCTTGAGCTTGGGCGCGATGTCGAGCGCGAGATTGACGTTCTCGGTCCAGACCGTCGCGGCGAGCCCGTAGCGCGTGTTGTTGGCCAGCGCCACCGCCTCCTCGGGCGTGCGGAAGCTCATTTCGACCAGCACCGGCCCGAAGATCTCCTCGGACGCCACGGTATTGGCGGGCGACACATTGGTGATCAGCGCCGGGCGCAGGAAGCAGCCGGATTTCGGCAGGTCGACATCGGGTTCATAGAGCGTGCCGCCTTCGGCGACGCCTTGCTTGACCAGTTCGGTGACGCGGGCGACCTGCACCGGGGCAACGAGCGCGCCAATGTCCACCGCCTTGTCGAGCGGATCGCCGACACGCAGCGTTGCCATGCGCTTTTTCAACTTGTCGAGGAAACGGGTTTCGATCGATTCCTGCACCAGGAGCCGCGAGCCGGCGCAGCAGACCTGGCCCTGATTGAACCAGATGGCATCGACGAGGCCTTCGATGGCGCTGTCGAGATCGGCATCGTCGAAAACGATATAGGGCGACTTGCCGCCGAGCTCGAGGCTGATGCCCTTGCCCGAGCCGGCCGTCGCGGCGCGGATGATCTTGCCCACCTCGGTGGAGCCGGTAAAGGCGACCTTGTCGACATCCTTGTGCTCGGTGATGGCGGCGCCGGTTTCGCCCTCGCCGGTGACGATATTGACGACGCCCTTGGGCAGCCCGGCCTTGTCACAGATTTCGGCAAAGAGCAGCGCGGTCAATGACGTGAATTCGGCGGGCTTCAGCACCACCGTGTTGCCCGCGGCCAGCGCCGGCGCAATCTTCCAGGCGAGCATCAGCAGCGGGAAATTCCAGGGGATCACCTGGCCGCAGACGCCATAGGGGACGTGACCCGGGAACCCGCGCTCAAGATGCTGCGCCCAGCCGGCGTGATGGTAGAAATGCCGCGCCACCAACGGGATATCGACGTCGCGGCTCTCGCGGATCGGCTTGCCGTTGTCCAAGCTTTCGAGCACGGCGAAGAGCCGCGAGTGCTTCTGCACCAGCCGGGCGATGGCATAAAGATATTTGGCGCGCGCATAGCCCGAAAGCGCCGACCATTTCGGGAAGGCGCCGCGGGCGGCCTTCACCGCCGCATCGACATCGGACTGGCTGCCATTGGTCAGATCGGCGAGTTTCTTGCCGGTGGCCGGATTGTCCGTCGCGAAGCCCTTCCCCGGCTTGGTCCATTTGCCATCGATGAAATGCCCGAACCTGCCGTCATGACTATCGATCCAGGCGAGCGCGAGATCGGCGCTTTCGGGCGCGGGGCCATATTCGAGGGAGGTGAAGATGTCAGCGATCTTGTTCATTGGGTCACTCCAGCGATGTCCGTGGCCGGACCTCGTCCTTCGACAAGCTCAGGATGAGGTCCGTTGACCCCATGCCGTGTGACGCCCTCCTACTGAGCCTGTCGAAGCAGGAGGGCGGGCAGATCACACCATAGGCTGGCGATAGTCCGCCGCGTAGTGGCCGGTGAGACCGTGTTCGAGCTGGCGCTCGATGTCGGTCAGCAGCGAACTGGCGCCGAAGCGGAACAGGTGCGGCTGCAGCCAGTGCGTGCCGAGCTCTTCTTTCATCAGCGCCATGTAGTCGAGCGCCACCTTGGCCGTCGAAATGCCACCGGCCGGCTTGTAGCCGACCTCGATGCCGGTTTCCTCGTGGAACCAGCGGATCATGCGGATCATCGCCAGCGAGGTCGGCAGGTTGGCGTTGACCTTTTCCTTGCCGGTCGAGGTCTTGATGAAATCGGCGCCAGCCAGCATGCAGACCAGCGAGGCCTTGGCGACATTGTTCAGCGTCGCCAACTCGCCCGTGCCGAGAATGGTCTTGATATGAGCGTCGCCGCAGGCCTTGCGGAAGGCTTTGACCTGATCGTAGAGCGCCTGCCAGTCGCCGTTGAGCACCATCTGGCGCTCGATGACGATGTCGATCTCCTTCGCGCCGGCTTTCACCGAGGCTTCGATTTCGGCGATCTTGGTTTCGACCGGCGCGAGGCCGTGCGGAAACGCGGTGGAGACGGCGGCGACCGGAATGCCGGTGCCCTCGAGCGCCGCGACGGCGGTTTCGACGAAGCTGTGATAGACGCAGACCGCGCCGGGGCGGATCGGCAGATCAGTGGCGCCGAGGCCTTCGAGAATGTCCTGGCGCAGCGGATGACGGGCCTTGGCGCAGAGCCGCTCGACGCGGCCGGGCGTATCGTCGGAATTGAGCGTCGTCAGGTCGATGAAGGTGATGGCGCGCAGCAGCCAGGCCAGTTGCCAGTCCTTTTTCACCGAGCGGCGGGACGGCATGCTGGAGGCGCGGCGTTCGAGCGCCGAACGGTTCATGCGCACGCGTCCGACCCAATCGAGATCGAGCGGGAAGCCGGGACTGCGGCGGTGCGTGACGTCACCGGCAGGCGATGCAGGCGCGTGCCCCTTGGACGAGTCCTTGGGCGGATCGACGACGCGCAGGGTCATGATGGCCTCCTTGTCGAAACCGGTTGGCCCGGTTCTCAGCGTGGGGCCATTATCGGCCCAAATACTCCGGACCGAAAGAGTGCGGCAATAACTGTTCGAGAGTCTGCTCGAGCGGCTCGCCATCGATGCCATGCGAGACGATCACCACATCGGGGTCGGCGAACTCGCGGATGCGCTGGCGGCAGCCGCCGCAGGGCGTCACCGGCATGGTGCCGGGGCCGGTCGTATAGACCCGCCGGATGCGCTTTCCGCCCCCCGCCAGCATGGCGGCAATAGCCGAGGGCTCGGCACAATTGCCGACCGGATAGGCGGCGTTTTCGACATTGCAGCCGGCATAGATCTTGCCGTCGTCTGCCAGGATGGCGGTGCCGACCTGGAAGTTCGAATAGGGCGCATAGGCCCTGGCGCGCACTTCCTCGGCGGCGGCGAGCAGTTCTGCATCACGGGCGTGGGCCACGACTAGCGTTCCTTGGTGTAGGGAATGCCAGCGGCCTTGGGCGCCACGGCGCGGCCAATGAAGCCGGCGAGCAGCACCACGGTGAGAATATAGGGCAGCGCCTGGATCGCCTGCACCGGGATCTCGCCGATGACCGGGAACTCGATACCCTGGAAACGCAGCTGCACCGCATCGAGATAACCGAAGAGCAGGCAGACGAAGAGCGCCGGCCAGGGCTTCCACTTGGCGAAGATCAGCGCCGCGAGCGCCAGATAGCCACGCCCGGCGGACATGTTGTTGATGAAGCCCGAGGTCTGCGCGATCGACAGGTAGGAGCCGCCGATGCCGACCAGTACCGAGGTGATGACCAGCGCCTTATAGCGCATCCATGTCACCGAGATGCCGGCGGTGTCGATGGCCTTGGGGTTCTCGCCCACGGCCCGGAGCCGCAGCCCGAAACGGGTGCGGAACAGCACCCAGGCGGTCACCGGCACGGCGATGAAAGCGAAATAGGTGATGAGATTGTGGCCCGAAATCAGCCCGGAATAGATTTGGCCGATGATCGGAACATCCTGCACTTCCTTGGCGAAGGGCAGCTCGATGGGGCGGAAGCGGCCACCGGCCGGCAGGTTAGGGGTCTGCCCGCCGCGGCGGAACCAGCTCTGCCCCAGATAGGTGGTGAGACCAGCGGCGAGGAAGTTGAGCGCCACACCGGAGATCGTCTGATTGCCCTTGAAGGTGATCGAGGCGAGGCCGTGGATGGCTGAAAACATCATCGCCGCGCCGATGCCGGCGAGAATGCCGATCCAGGCCGAAGCGGTCAGATAGGCGACGGCGGCCGCGGCAAAGGCCGATGCCAGCAGCTTGCCTTCGAGCCCGATGTCGATGATGCCGGAGCGCTCGGAATACAGGCCCGCCAGACAGGCCAGCAACACCGGCACCGCCAGGCGCACGGTGGAATTGAGCACATTGATGTCGATGAGATCCATCAGCTGCCCCCTTCGGCGCGTCTGGGAAACAGTCGTGAGACCGGACCGCGCAGCATGTCACCCATGGCGCCGGTGAACAGGATGACCAGCGCCTGGATGGTGAGGATCATTTCCTTGGTCACCCCAGGCATGGAGAAGGCCAGTTCCTGCCCGCCCTGATAGAGCGTGCCGAAGAGCAGCGCGGACAGGCCGACACCCACCGGATGGCCCTTGCCCATGAAGGCGACAGCGATGCCGACGAAGCCGGCGCCGTTGACGAAGTTCATGATCAGCCGGCCCTGCACGCCACCGACATTGTTGAGCGCGACGAGACCGGCGACGGCGCCGGACAGAGCCATGGCCATGATGATCATCTTTTCATTGGAGATGCCGCCATAGCGGGCCGCCGTCGGGTTCTGTCCGATGGTGCGCAGCGCATAGCCGAACTTGGTGTGCCACAGCAGCAGGTAGACCAGGCCCAGCGTGATCAGCGCGATAAAGATCGTCAGATTTGCCGGCGAGTTCTTGAACATCGGGATGAAATCGCCGAGTTGCGGCACCCGGGTGATCGCCTCGAGCGGCGCGCTTTCATCGGACTGCACGCCATCGGGCTTCAGAAGTCGCGAAATCACATATGACATCAGCGAGATGGCGATGAAGTTGAACATGATCGTCGTGATGACGACGTGGCTGCCGCGCTTGGCCTGCAGATAGCCGGGAATGGCGGCCCAGATGGCGCCGAAAATCCCGCCGGCGATCAGCATCAGCGGCAGCATGATCAGCCAATGCGTGCCGTTGAGCGCCAGCCCCATGAGAATGACGCCGAGGCCCGCCACATAGGACTGGCCTTCGACGCCGATGTTGAACAGGCCGGCATGATAGGCGATCGACACGGCGAGGCCGGCGAAGATGAAGTTGGTGGTGTAGTAAAGCGTGTAGCCGAAACCGGAGCCATTGCCGAAGGCGCCATACAGAATGACCCAGACGGCCTGCAGCGGGTTCTGCCCGACCGACAACACGATGACGCCGCCGATCAGGAAAGCCAGAAAGACGTTGAGCACCGGCAGCAGGGCAACCTCGGCCCAGCGGGGAAGTTCGCCGCGCATGGTCAGGACGCTCCTTCGGTCGGCGGATTGTTGACGCCGCGTACGGTCAGATCGCGGTCTTTTTCCGAGACATGCTCGGGCAAGGTGCCGGGACCGACATCGGGCGCTTCGGTCTTGTCGCCGGATTTTACGCCGGCCATCAGCAGGCCTAGGGCGCGTTCGTCGACGGTTTCCGGATCGGCCTCGCCGACGATCTCGCCGTCGAACATCACCAGGATGCGGTCGCTGAGCGAGCGGATTTCATCGAGCTCGACCGATACCAGCAGAATCGCCTTGCCGGCGTCGCGCATCTTGATGATCTGATTGTGGATGAATTCGATGGCGCCGATGTCGACGCCGCGCGTCGGCTGGCCGACGATCAGCACGTCGGGGTCGGATTCCATCTCGCGGGCCAGGACGATTTTTTGCTGGTTGCCGCCGGAGAAATTTGCCGTCTTGAGGCGGACATTGGGCGGGCGGATATCATAGGCCTTCATGCGCTCGCCGGCCTGGGCGCGGGCGGCAGCAATATCAAGCATGCCGCGCCCGTACTGGTCCTGATCCTGATAGCCGAGGATGGAGTTCTCCCATTCCTCGAAAGTGGGCACGAGGCCCATGCGCAGCCGGTCTTCGGGCACGTGGGCAAGGCCGGCTTCGCGCGCCCGGCGGGCGCCGTCGTCGCCATCGAGCGACAGCGGCGTGCCCTTGAGCTTCACGGTGCCTGACTTCTGGTCACGCATGCCGGTGATGGATTCGAGCAGCTCGGACTGGCCGTTGCCGGCGACGCCCGCAATGCCGACGATTTCGCCGGCGCGCACGGAGAAACTGACATCGCGCACGCGGGGCACGCCGAGATCGTCGGTGACGGTGAGATCTTCAACCTCGAGCAGCACTTCGCCCGGCGTGGCGGGACCCTTTTCGACCTCGAGCAGCACGCGGCGGCCGACCATCAGCTCGGCGAGCTGTTCGGGGTCGGTCTCGCTGGTTTCCAGCGTCGCCACCATGGTGCCCTGGCGCATGACCGAGACCGAATCGGTGGCGGCCATGATCTCGCGCAGCTTGTGGGTGATGAGGATGATGGTCTTGCCCTGCTCGCGCAGCACATCGAGGATGCGGAACAGATCGTCCGCCTCGTTGGGCGTCAGAACGCCCGTGGGCTCGTCAAGAATGAGAATGTCGGCGCCGCGATAGAGCGCCTTGAGGATTTCGACGCGCTGCTGTTGGCCGACCGAGATGTTTTCGATGATCGCGTCGGGATCGACCTCGAGGCCATATTCGCGCTCGAGCCGGTCGAGTTCACCGCGGGCGCGGGACAGCGTGCGGCCGAGCAGCGCGGAATCCTCGGCGCCGAGCACGACGTTGTCGAGGACGGTGAAATTGTCGACCAGCATGAAATGCTGGTGCACCATGCCGATGCCGAGTTCGAGGGCATGGCCGGAATCAGCGATCTCGACGCGCTTGCCATTGACGCGAATCTCGCCGGAATCGGCGGTATAGAAGCCATAGAGGATCGACATCAGCGTCGATTTGCCGGCGCCGTTCTCACCCACGATGCCGTGGATGGTGCCGCGCTTGATCTTCAGATTGATGTCACGATTGGCGTGGACCGGGCCAAAGCTCTTGTTGATGCCAATCAGCTCGATGGCGAGATCATCAGCAGCGGCCCCGGAGGGCCGCTGCGAATTTTCGACTGGAGTTACCATGCCGGAATGAAACCGCTGGTCATCAAACCGGGCAGTTCTGATCGGTACGGTAGTCGTGGACCATGATGTCGCCGGCGATGATGTCGGCGGAAGCCTTTTCGACCGCAGCCTTCATTTCGTCAGTGACGAGATCGGCATTGTAGTCGTCGAAGGCGGCGCCAACGCCATCTTCGGACAGGCCGAGGATGATGTGGCCGGCGGTCCAGTCGCCGTTCATTTCAGCCATCATGGCGTCATAGGTGGCGACGTCGACGCGCTTGACCATCGAGGTCAGCACATTGCCGGGGAAGGTGCCGTTCTGGTTGGAGTCGACACCAATGCCGTACTTGCCAGCGTCGGCAGCGGCCTGCAGCACGCCCATGCCTGCGCCACCAGCAACCTGGTAGAGCACGTCGGCGCCCTGATCGAGCTGCGCGCGGGCAACTTCGATCGCCTTGGGCTTGTCGTTGAAGCCGTCAAAGCCGGTGGAGATGTAGTTCTCCAGCACCTCGATGTCGGGGTTGGCCGCAACGGCGCCCTGCTTGTAGCCACAGGCGAAGGCTTCGAGCAGGTCGAGATTGAAGGCGGGGATGACGCCGATCTTGCCGGTTTCCGACTTCATGCCGGCGAGCAGGCCGACGAGGTAGGAGCCTTCCTGTTCCTTGAAGGTCACCGAGCGCACGTTCGGCAGATCGACACTGGCGTCGTCGATGATGACGAAGTGGGTATCGGGGAATTCCGGCGCGACCTTGGTCAGCGCGGTGGCGAAGTTGTAGCCCGGGGTGATGATGGGGCTGTAACCACGCTCGGCGAACTGGCGCAGATACTGCTCGCGCTGCGCGTCGTCGGTGATTTCGAGTTCGCCGTAGTTGCCGCCGGTCTCGGCCTTGTACATCTCGGCGCCGTTATAGGCGGCTTCGTTGAAGGAACCGTCGAACTTGCCGCCGCCATCATAGATGATTGCGGGATCGGCAAGGGCTGCACCGGTTGCGAGCGCGGCAACGGCAACGCCGGCTGCGAGAGCACCAAGGTGCTTTTTGAATGAAGTCATGAGAACATTCTCCCTGTTTCGCGAATGGCAACGGCGAGACGCCGCCTGACGAACCGTCCGCGTTGGGACGAATAGAAGCCCGCAATTTCGCGAACGGCAAGAGGAAGTTCACCTGAAATTTGACCAGATGGGAAAATTTCTGCGGGAATCGCCCCGAATGTCAGTAACAGCTTGTCACCTGATGCGGGCCGATCGCGCGGCGCGCGAGGCGCAGACAGGACCAGATCGCCTGGCTCAGCGTTCCAGCGGCGTCACCTCAACGCCCATGGCGTCGCCGACGCGCTCGAAAAAACCGTCGATAACCTTTTGCGCGCTGGAGCCGATCAGCTGCTTGCCGAGCTTCATGATGCCGCCATCGGCGCCGCCGGCCGCGGTGAAGACCAGTTCGGTGCCGCCATCCGAATCGGCGAGCGCGATATCGGCGGCGGCCTCGGCCTTGCCCAGCAGCCCGCCCCGCGCGCGGCCGGCGAGCGTGTAGCTGACAGCCGGTACGACATTGCGCAGCTCGAGATCGCCCTTGAACACCGGATGCATCAGACCGAGGTTGACCTTGATCTCGCACACCAGCGAGTCGTCGCCGACCCATTCGATGCGGTGACAGCCGGGGATCGCAGCCTTGAGCACTGCAGCGTCGTTGAGGCCCGCCCAGACCACGTCGCGCGGCGCCGAAAAGTGATACCTGCCGCCAAATTCCATGTCCCGGTCTCCCTCGTACCCTGCCGACTATCGGCCCTGCTATCGGCCCTGCGCCTCGCAGGCAAGCGCGGCAGCCGGGCAACAGTTCCGACA
Source organism: Devosia sp. (assembly GCF_048261455.1). Taxonomy (GTDB): domain Bacteria; phylum Pseudomonadota; class Alphaproteobacteria; order Rhizobiales; family Devosiaceae; genus Devosia_A. The sequence continues at coordinate 11,692 of NZ_JBLXGA010000019.1, read as the reverse complement.
ATCATGGGCCAGCGCTATTTTCCTGAGGCTTTTTCGCACCATATTGCCCAAAATGGGTGCGCAGAGTGCGCATGAGAATTGTCACACCGAAGAGCAGCGGGAATCATGCGGCTCCAGGTGACCAACCACAGAGGGAAAAAGCGTCCAAATGGCCACTGAACTCATGGATAAGCCGCTGCAGTATCTCGACAAGGCGATGGGCGCGATCAAGGAGCTCGGCATCTGGCCCGAACAGGCCGGCGAGCAGCCCATCACGGCGCTATTGAACGAGATTACCGGGCTGGATGAAACCAAGGTGATCCTGATCGGCCGCACGCTGACCCAGGCGAGCGCCTTCAACGAGGTGGTGCGCAGCCAGGTCGCGGCAATGAATGTCGGCGAGCGCTACAATGCGATCACCGAGCAGTTCAATTCGATCCGTGACGATGCCAAGGGCATGGTGGACCAACTCGACGACGGCAAGCTGGACCTGATCGAGCGCGCCTCGAACGTATGGATGAAGGTGACGCGCGGCGACATCGCCAGCCGCTTCAACTCGATCCGCGAGACCTATCTCGACGTTTCGAAGGACACCAAGGACCAGATCGACCGCGAGCACACGATTCTCGAGGCCTATCGCGATTTCCGTGGCGCGCTGAAGCAGGCCGAGGTGATGGCGCTGGAGCTGCTGGAAATCGCGTCGGCCAAGCTGGACGAGAAAAAGGCCATTCTGACTCAGGCGAGCGAAACGCTGAGCACCTTCTCCGGCGGCACGCCCGCCGAGCGGGCCAAGCTGGAAATGGAGCGCGACGAAAAACTGCGCGACCTGCAGAACGAAGAGCGCCGCTACCAGATCGCCAAGGATCTCAGCGACAACCTGACCATCTCCTATTCCACTTCGGAAGTGGTGATGGCGCGGCTGATGCAGACGACCAATGCAAAAGAGCGGGTCTATCAGCAGGCAATCAGCTTCTTTTCGACGAACGAGACGGTGTTCACGGCGCTGAGCGCCTCGTTCACCGGGATGTTCGGGCTGCACGAATCCACCGAAACGCTGAATGCGATGAAGGAAGGGATGTCCAAAAGCCTCGAGACGCTGAGCGAGATCGGAGATCAGGTGGGCGAAGCGGCAGTGAAGGCCGGTTATGGCCCGACGATCCGCGCCGATGCGGTGAAAAAGCTCGTCGACTCCGTCGTGTCGTTCCAGGAAAAATCGCGGACGATCATTGCAGAGATGCGCGAGCAGTCGACCCGCAATTCCGCCGAAATCCGCGATGCAGTGGAAGACGGCAAGCGCCGTCTGGCGCAACTGGCGGCCGAGGGCAATGCGCTGTTGCTCGAGACCAAGGCGAATTGACGGAGGCCGCTAGAGTTCGCAGCCACCCATGAGTGCGACGACGGCCAAGGCGGAGACGGCACCGCTCGACGATGTCATGATGGCGATGGACGTGGTGGACACGCTGCGCCACCGGCAGGATCTTGTCGAGCGGGAGCTGGACGCGACGACGCGCGAGCAGCGGCTGATCGACAAGCTGCGCGACATCTACCACAACCAGGGCATCGAGGTGCCGGACTCGGTGATCCGCGAGGGCGTCAAGGCGCTCGACGAGAGTCGGTTCACCTACACGCCACCCAAGCCGAGTTTTGGCCGGACGCTGGCGGGCATTTATGTGTCGCGCAAGCGCTGGGGCCCGGCGGTGATCGCGCTGCTGCTGGTCCTGGTGGTCGGTTTTGGCGGCTATTTCCTTGCCTGGCAGCCCTATCAGAATGCGCAGCGCGAAAACGCGCGGATCGAGCTGAGCGAAGGCCTGCCGGCGAAGATGGATGCGCTGTACCAGACGATCTTCGAAGAGACCAAGGTGCAGGAAGCGGTAACCGAAGCGGACGCGCTGATCGCGCGCGGCAAGACGGCGGCCGAAGAGGGCAATCGCGCCGGGGCCGAAAAGGCCGTCACCGATCTCACGGCGCTGCGCGACCAGTTGCGGCAGGAATACCAGCTGCGCATCGTCAGCCGCCCGAACGAGCGATCGGGTTTCTGGACCTTCCCGGAGATCAATACGGCGGCCACCAATTACTATGTCGTCGTCGAGCCAATGGACCCCGATGGCAAGGTGCTGACGCTGCCGGTGACCAATGAGGAGAACGGCGAGGTCGAGCAGGTCAAGAAATGGGGTGTGCGGGTGCCCGAGACCACCTATCGCGTCGTCGAGGCCGACAAGCGGGACGACGGGATCGTGCAATCCAGCCTGCTGGGTTTCAAGGAATTCGGCTATCTGCGCCCGCGCTACATGATGCCGGTGCTGGATGGCGCGGTGACGAGATGGTGACACCATGAGCCTGAGCGGGCCCGAGGCCCTGCGATCGCTGGACGACGCGCTGCGCGACATTCGCCGCGAGGAAGACCAGATTGCCAAACGGCTGGCGCGCAGCGCCGAACTGGTGGGCAAGCTGCGCGAAACCGAGAGCGAGCTGTTCCGGCAGCTGGCGGGCATTCGGCTGGAGGCAGGCACGCAGGACGAATTGGCGGGACGGCTGACGCAGGCCGAGGTGAAGGCCCGCGACCTGCTGCGCCAGCACGCGCAGGAGCTGGCGCAGGCGGAAAAGGATCTCAAGGCTGTCGACAAGCAGATCGCCGCGCTGGCCAAGGAGCGCGTGCAGCGCGTCGCCGAGGCTGAAGAGATCGAGGGCCGGCTGAAAACGCTCGCCGACGCAGCGGCGGTGGAGGCGGCGAAAGATCCGGCCTATGTCGAAAAGCGCGCGGCTGCCGAAGAGCTCGTGCAGGTGGCCGCCGAAAGCCTCAGCAAGACCGAGCAGGCCGAAAAGGACCGCGAGGAAAAGGGCAAGCCGTACCGCGACGACCCGCTGTTCATGTATCTGTGGGATCGCGGCTATGGCACCAAGACCTATCGGCACAACAACCTGATCGCCTATCTGGACTCGCTGGTCGCCGGGCTGGTGAACTATCCCGAGGCGCGGGTGAATTTCGCCATGCTGAACGAGATTCCGCTGCGGCTGCGCGAGCATGCCGAGCGCCAGCAGGCGCTGGCCGAAGCCGCCCTCGCGGAACTGGACGAACTGGAACGCAGTGCGGTGGATGCGGCCGGCGGACGCCCGGTACGTGACGCGCTCGAAGACGTCGAAGCGCGCATGGCGGCGATCGACCAAGAAATGGTGACGCTGGAGGATACGCGCGACGCGCTGACCAACCAGCAGCGCGATCTGGCCGAAGGCAGCGACCCGGCGTTCGGCTCGGCGGTCAGCGGGCTGGCCGAAGCGCTGGGGCGTGAGGATATCCGCTCCCTGCTCGACGATGCGCGGCGCACCCAGACCGGCCAGGACGACACGATCGTCAAGCAGATCGACGAGGTGCGCCAGCGCCAGCACGAGGAAGAAGAAGACAGCCGCGAACACCGTTCGCGCCTCAAGACGCTGGCCGCCCGCCGCCGCGAACTCGAGGACATCCAGTACGAGTTCAAGAAGCAGGGCTATGACACGCCGCAGTCGAGTTTCGGCGAGGACAATCTCGTCGGCGACATGCTGAACGAGTTCCTGCGCGGTGGCATCAGCGCAGCGGACTATTGGGGCCGCTGGCGGCAGAGCCAGCACTGGAACGGCCGGCGCGGCGGCGGCAGCCCCGGCGGCGGCTTCCAGTGGCCCGATTCCAGCTTTGGCGGCGGCAGCTCGCGTCGTGGCGGCGGGTTCAGCGGCAGCTGGGGCCGGTTGCCGACCGGCGGCGGCTTCAGGGGCGGCTCGCGTGGTGGGTCCGGTGGCGGGTTCTCGCGGCCGCGCAGCGGGTCCTCAGGCAGCCGCAGGAGCGGCGGCTTCAAGACTGGCGGCGGGTTCTGAGCTAGCCCGAATGTCCCGCGCAGCGCGGCACGTTGCTGGTCGCATCCGCCTTCAGCAGTTCGCGCAGTGGCTGATTGGCGATCAGTGGCGACAGACCGGAGGCAGCGCCTGGCAGCGTCGCCAGGACCGAAATCCGCAATTTGTCGGGGTCGATCTCGCCGATCCGGCAGAGCCGCGGCGACAGCGACGCATCGAGCCGGACCGAACCCTGCGGCAGGCTGCGCCCCCAGGCCTGGGCCTCGGCAATCTGGGCCTGATCGTCAGCGCTCAGCTGGAACAGATAATAGCTGCGCTGATCGGCCGGGGCCGGCAGGGTGCCGGCCAGTTCACCGGACGTCGCCGGCACCAGCACGGCCGCGATGTGACGCTCACCGGCATCGGGGCTGACCAGATCGAGCCGCAGGATGGATTCGCCATCCACCGGTTCGAGCGCCGCGGGCAGATCGAAGGCCAGCAGCAGCCCTGAGACGTCATTGTTGAGAAAATCGAGGCTGCGGGGCGTCTTGCCGTCCAGCGACAGACCGCTGCAGGCCGCCACGAGCAGGGTGCAGGACACCACGAGGATCCGGAGCGCAGCGTGCATGAGTGACCCTTTCGATTCGCATCAATCAGCTCAAGCCCTAACGCGACAGCGCGCATGCGCATAGCGGCTATCGCGCGGGGCGAGAATCGCGTCAGCCTAGAACCACTATGACAGATCATCTCAGGCTGGCCGGACGGCCCCACAACGAACAGGCGCTGGCGCTTGAAGGTTTCATTCGCGAGTCGGACGTGCTGATGCGCGTGCTCGAAGGCCTCTCGGAGATGGACCTGCCGGACCATCAGATGGTTGCCGGGGCGATCTACAATCTGGCCTGGAACCGGCTGACCAGTCGGCCGGCGCTGAACGGCATCAATGACATCGACATCTTCTATTTCGACGTGGACGACCTGAGCTGGGAAGCGGAAGACCGGGTGATCCGCCGGCTGGAGCGGCGCTTTGCCGATCTGCCCCTGCCGGTGCAGGTGCGCAATCAGGCTCGGGTACATCTGTGGTTTCCCGAAAAGTTCGGCGTCACGGAGTTCGCACCGCTCACCAGTTCGTCCGACATGCTCGATCGCTATGCGGCGCGCGCCCATGCGGTGGCGGCGCGGCTGACCCAGGACGGCAGGATGGAGATTATCGCGCCCTTCGGGCTGGACGATCTGTTCTCCTTCCGTGTGGTCCCCAACCCGGTGCTGCCGAACCAGCCGGCCTATGAGGCCAAGGCGCAGCGTGCGCTCGAACTCTGGCCTGAGCTGACCGTGCTGCCCTGGCCCGGCGTGGCGGACTAAGGCCGGCGCGCTCCAGTCTTTCGATGTTCGTCAATGATGTTTCGTGCCGGCGCCGTGAACGTATCGAGCGCGAAAAACGATCACTCGCGCGCCACTCAACTCATTGTGCACGCCGATACAGAATTTCCGGAAACCTTCAAGCGAGTTCAACCGTCTCTTCTGCGAGACCTGCGCAAGCCCATGCGCAGTCAGGCGCATTTCATCTATGCGCACGCAAGAAGAACGAGGAGAACAAACATGAAGAAACTTGCTGCTATCGCCCTTATCGGTGCCACGTTCGCTGCAGCCCCTGCGCTGGCCGACCACCTGAACATCGCGATCGACGACGTCGCGGTCGATGGTGCGGATGTCACCATCCCCTCCGTGCTGATCGACAAGCCGGGCTTCGTCGTGCTGCACGCCGTGCTTGACGGCAATCCGGTTGTCCCGGCCTCCATCGGCCATACCTATGTCGAGGCTGGCGAGACCATGGACGTCGAAATCACGGCCGACTATCCGCTGGCCGATGGCGAGGACTACATCGCCATGCTGCATTACGACACCGATGGTGACGGCGAATATTCCTTCGGCGAAGGCATGACCGACGTCGACACCCCGGCGCTGAACGCCGAGGACGCTCCCTATGTGAAGATGTTCACGGCCGGTGGCATGAACGCGATGTAAATCGCGCCATCAGATCGTGTGTCTGAGACGCCCTCCGGTTTCGGCCGGGGGGCGTTTTCTTTGGGGTATCGCCGAGGCTCAGCCGAAGACGCTGGCGCCCTTGTCGGCGGTGCCGACCAGGGCCCGGAAGCCGGCGAAGAGTTCGCGGCCCATGCCGAAATGCGACGAGCGCAGGTCTTCGGTGGCCGGGGTGCGCGAGAAGAACTCGCGCTCGTCGCCAATGAAAGTGAGCGTGCCCTCATTGGCATCGAGGCGGATCATGTCGCCGTCGCGGATCTTGGCGATGGCGCCGCCGTCGGTGGCTTCGGGCGTCATGTGGATCGCCGCCGGGATCTTGCCCGAGGCGCCCGACATGCGGCCGTCGGTGATCAGCGCCACCCTGTGCCCGCGATCCTGCAGGATACCGAGCTGCGGGGTGAGCTTGTGCAGTTCGGGCATGCCGACAGCCTTGGGGCCCTGGAAGCGCACCACGGCGACGACATCGCCGGTCAGCTCACCATTTTTGAACGCCGCCTGCATGCCTTCCTGGGTGTGGAAGACGCGGGCGGGCGCCTCGACGACGCGGTTTTCCGGCTTCACGGCCGAGACCTTGATGACCGACTTGCCCAGATTGCCCGAGAGCACCTTGAGCCCGCCATTGGCCGAGAACGGCTCTTTGGCGGTGGTCAGGACGCGCGGGTTGCCGGAGACTTCCGGCGACGGCTCGAAGCTGAGCTTGTCCTCGATCAGCTTGGCCTCGACGGTGTAGCCCGCAAGGCCATCGCCCCAGACGGTTTTGACGTCCTCGTGCAGATAGCCGGCCTCGAGCAGTTCGCGGATCAGGAAGCCCATGCCGCCGGCGGCGTGGAAATGGTTCACGTCGGCCATGCCGTTGGGATAGACGCGCGCCAGCAGCGGCACGGCCTGCGACAGGTCGGACATGTCCTCCCAGGTCACCTGCAGCCCGGCGGCAGCGGCAATGGCGATGATGTGCATGGTGTGATTGGTCGAACCGCCGGTCGTCAGCAGGCCCACCATGCCGTTGACGATCGCCTTGGCGTCGATGACGTGCCCGATCGGGGTGTAGTTGTTGCCCTGGTCGGTCAGCGACAGCGCACGCACCGCGGCTTCGCGGGTCAGCGCGTCGCGCAGCGGCGTATTGGGATTGACGAAGCTGGCGCCCGGCAGGTGCAGGCCCATGATCTCCATCAGCATCTGGTTGGAGTTCGCCGTGCCGTAGAAGGTGCAGGTGCCGGGCGAATGATAGGACTTGGCTTCGGATTCCAGCAGCTCGGCGCGGCCGACCTTGCCCTCGGCATAGAGCTGGCGGACCTTGGCCTTCTCGTCGTTGGAAATGCCGGTGGGCATCGGACCGGCGGGAATGAAGACGGCCGGCAGGTGGCCGAAGGTCAGGGCGCCGACCATCAGGCCGGGGACGATCTTGTCGCAGATGCCCATGTAGACGGCGGCATCGAACATGTTGTGGCTCAGCGCGACGGCGGTCGCCATGGCGATGATGTCGCGGCTGAACAGGGAAAGGTCCATGCCCGGCTGGCCCTGGGTGACGCCGTCGCACATGGCGGGCACGCCGCCGGCGACCTGGGCGGTGGCGCCGATCGAGCGGGCCGCCTCGCGGATCAGCGCGGGATAGGTCTCATAGGGCTGATGGGCGCTCAGCATGTCGTTGTAGGAGGTGACGATGCCGAGGTTCAGCGCCTTGTCACCGGCGAGTTTCGCCTTGTCGGAGGGGGCGCAGGCGGCAAAGCCGTGGGCGAGATTGCCACAGGCCAGCGCCGAGCGGTGAACGCCCTGGCTGCGGGCGAAATCGAGCCGGTCGAGATAGTCGCGACGCGTCGTGGCACTGCGCGCCGCAATGCGATCGGTCACGTCCTGAATGGCCTTGAGCGGCGACATGGTCATACTCCTTCGAGAGGGCCGGCAACCTGAGCGGTCACGGGCTCCAGAAAATGGTCAGTGGTGTCTGGCTCTGGCGCAGAACCGCCCGCACCGGCATGTCCGCAACGGGACCGTCGGCGATGGCGCGATCCAGCGTCTCGGCCTTGTCCTCCCCCTCGATATGCAGATAGAGCCCTTCCGTCGCCAGCAGGCGCGGCAGGGTCAGCGTGATCCGGGGCTCCCCAGCACCCGGCGCATGAATGGCCACCACCGGCCCCTCGCCGGTCAGCGCCTCGTCGAGGGCGTCGCCGCCCGGAAAGAACGAGGCGGTATGGCCATCGGTGCCCATGCCCAGAATGACGCAATCGAACCGATCGGGCAGTCCGGACAGGGCTTCGGTGGTGCGCGACAGGGCAGCCGCGTCCGGTTCGTCGCCACCTGAATAAAGCGGCACGAAGCCGGCAGATGCCGCCGGCCCCTGCAACAGGCGCTCGTTGACAAGCAGGGCATTCGAGCGATCCGAGGTCTCGGGGACCCAGCGCTCGTCGACCAGTGTCACCCGCACCTTGGTCCAGTCGACATCCTTGCGGCGCCCCAGGGCGGCAAAGAAGCGCTTGGGGGTCGAGCCACCGGAAACGGCAATGGTGCCGACGCCATTGGACTCAATACCGTTTTTCAGATGCTCGGCTGCCGCCTCTGCAAGGGCGAGGGCGAGATCTTCACGGGTGCCGAAACTGCGGCGGGTCGCTGTCACTGTGCAGCCTCGCTCATCAATTGGAATCCTCGTGCCAGGTGCGGCCATCGCGCTCGATCAGGGCGATCGAGGCGGTGGGGCCCCAGGTACCGGCCATATAGTTCTGCGGCGCATCGGAGGCCGCATCCCAGGCATCGCGGATCGGATCGACCCAGGCCCAGGCGGCTTCCAGTTCGTCGCGGCGCATGAACAGGGTCTGCTGGCCACGGATGACGTCCAGCAGCAGGCGTTCGTAGGCTTCGGGCGTGCGCTCGGTGAAAGTGTCGGCGAACGACAGGTTCAGCGGCACTTCGCGCAGGCGCATGCCGCCCGGCCCCGGATCCTTGATCATCAGGAACAGCTTCACGCCTTCATCGGGCTGGATGCGGATGACCAGCCGGTTGGCGGACGGGGCGCCCTCGGCATGATCGAACATCGAATGCGGGATGTTGCGGAACTGGATGACGATCTCGGAGGCGCGCGTCGGCAGGCGTTTGCCGGTGCGGATATAGAACGGCACATTGGCCCAGCGCCAGTTCTCGATCTCGGCCTTGATGGCGACGAAGGTCTCGGTGCGCGAGCCCTGCTTTTCCTCGGGCAGCTCCTCCTGGTAGGCGGCGACCGCATTGCCGTCGACCGAACCGCCGCGATACTGGCCGCGCACGGTGGTCTTGGCGACTTCGCTGCCGATGATCGGCTTCAGCGAGCGCAGCACTTTCAGCTTTTCGTCGCGCAGCGCATTGGCGTCGTCCGAGGCCGGCGGCTCCATCGCGACGAGGCAGAGCAGCTGGATGATGTGGTTCTGCACCATGTCGCGCAGCGCGCCGGATTCATCGTAATAGCCGCGGGTGCCGGCGCCGACGCTTTCGGCCACGGTGATCTGCACGTGGTCGATATGGGCCGAGTTCCAGATCGGCTCGAACAGGATATTGCCGAAGCGCAGGGCCAACAGGTTCTGCACCGTCTCTTTGCCGAGATAGTGGTCGATCCGGTAGACCTGATCTTCCTTGAAGATCTTCGACACTTCGTCGTTGATGGCGATCGAGGACTCGAGGTCGTGCCCGAGGGGCTTTTCGATCACGACGCGGGCGTCGCGGCGATAGAGCTTCTTTTTGGAAATGAAGTCGCAGGTCGGGCCGAACAGGTCCGGCGCAATGGCCAGATAGAAGGCGCGGATGACCTTGGGGCTGTCGCGCAGCACCTTGCCGAGATCGGCCCAGTTCTCCGAGTTCGACACGTCATTGGCGACGTAGGAGCAGATCGAGACGAAGCGGTCGATGGTCGCTTTGTCCTGATATTCCTTTTCGACGAACTGCTTGATCGAGTCGCGCACCAGGGTGCGGAACTCCTCGTCGCTCAGCTGGGTACGGGAGACACCGATGATGTGGCTCTGCTCGTCGAACTGACCGTCGACAAAGCGGTGGTAAAGCGCCGGCACCAGCTTGCGCTTGGTAAGGTCACCGGTGGCACCGAACACGACATAATCGAAAGGCTGGACGGGGATAATACGGCTGGACACTGCGGTCTGGCTCCTGTCGTAGGCGTCACGCCGGCGAGAAATTCTGCCGCGCGAGGATGACTGCACCACTGAGATTGTCGCCCTGGGGAGGAACGATGAACTCGCCGTAGCGCTCTTTGAGGATGGGGTAAAGACGTTCACCCAGGCCGCCGGTGGCAGCCATGCGCTGGGCGCCACGCGCCTTGAACCAGCGCACATAGGTGTCGACGTAGCTGAGCTCGAGTTCGACCAGCTCGACAGCCACCGGGTCGTTCTTTTCGTAATATTCGAAGATCATGCGGGCAAAGCGCCCCCATTCGGTCGGCGCCCGGGTGACGGTGAAGCCGTCATAGGTATGGCCACCGGTCGTGACAGGGTCGACGGCCACCGCGCCGGCGCTTTTGCCCCCTGCCTCATCGGTCACGAAATATTCGGGGAAGGACCAGGCCATGACACCGTTCAGATCGCCGCCGAGGCTTTCGAGCAGCGCATCGGTGAGCGGCGAGCCGGACACTAGCCCGTCGACGGCCTCGACCGTGCGGCGCACGAGTTCGCGACCGAGAATTGCGGCGGACATCTGGTCGCCGATGTGGAAGCCCCAGCCGCCGGCCTGATGGCGCTTGCCATCGACCACGGCTAGAGCGGCAGACCCGGTGCCGGCGATGATCACCGCGCCTTCTTCACCCGCCAGGGCGCCGGCATGGGCGGCATCAATATCGTCATAGACCCGCACATTGGCGAGCGGCCAGGCGCGGCGCTGGAACTCGTCGCGATCGGACGGCAGGCGGCCACCGGCCATGCAGAAGCAGGCGCTGGTCTGGGCCTTGGCCGCAGCCGCGTCGCCGCCGAGCTGGCTGAACACCGACTCGATACCGGCGATGATCGACTGATAGGCCGGCTCGCCGCCCTGCAGCTGCAGGTTGGACGGACCACCGCCGGCCTCGGCCAGCGTCACGAGGTTTTCATCGGCCAGGCGAATCCGGCAGTTGGTGCCGCCACCGTCCACACCGAGATAGTATTTTGGCAAACTTGCGCTCCCGCAGCATTGGGACCCGCGCGCGGGTCCGGAACCCGGCCGGACCATAAAGGCAAAGCGCATCAGCCGAAAGTCCTATAAGCGCGCTTCAGGCCCAGGGATGGGTCGCCAGACCGCCGACGTCAAGACTCAGGCGGCATTCGGTGCTAGGCCGAAAATGTGGTGGACTGGTGAGGAGGCCGAAATGGGACATGTTCTGGTGCTCGGCGGCGCCCGATCGGGCAAGACGGGCTTTTCCGAGAAGCTGGCGACACGGGCGGGCAAGCGCGCCGTCTATCTCGCGACGGCGCAGGCGCTCGACGACGAAATGCGCGAGCGGGTGGCGGCGCATCGGGACCAGCGCGGGGCGCATTTCGACACCGTGGAAGAGCCGCTGGCGCTGAGTGCGGCGCTGCGCGAAGCCGCCAGAACCCATGACGTGATTCTGGTCGACTGCCTGACGCTGTGGATCACCAACCTGCTGGTCGCGGACCGCAATGTCGCTGATGCTGTGGATGAGCTGGTCGCGGCGCTGCAGGAAATTTCCGATACGCAGGTGATCCTGGTTTCCAACGAGGTCGGGCTGGGGATCGTGCCGGACAATGCCATGGCGCGCATGTTCCGCGATCTAGCCGGCTCGGCGCATCAGCGGCTGGCGGAAATCTGCGACGATGTGTTCTTCATCGTCGCCGGCCTGCCGATGGTGCTGAAGGGCGCGCCGCCGCCCACGAGTGGCGGCCGCATCCACGAAGCCTAGCCGAGCGACAGG
>NZ_JBLXGA010000018.1:0-58380 GCF_048261455.1 Devosia sp. | reverse complement strand
GTGCCCGTGCCCCACACATTGATGGTCTTGGCGCCGCTCACCTTGGCTTCATGGGCCTTGCGCAGCAGTGCCGGCAGCACATGGCTGCTCTTGAGGTCGTAATTGTCGCCCGGCCCGTAAAGATTGGTCGGCATCGCCGAGATATAGTCGCGGCCATGCTGCTTGCGGAACGCCTCGGCTAGCTTGAGGCCGGCAATCTTGGCCACGGCATACCATTCGTTCGTCGCTTCCAGCGGACCCGTCAGCAGCGCGCTTTCTTCGATCGGCTGCGGCGCCAGTTTGGGGTAGATGCAGCTCGACCCCAGAAACAGCAGCCGGTTCACATCGCTCGCATGGGCCGCGCCGATGACATTGGTTTCGATCACCAGATTGTTGAACAGGTAGTCCGCCGGATAGGTGTCATTGGCAAGAATGCCCCCCACCTTCGCCGCCGCCAGCACGATCGCGTCTGGCCGTCTGTCCGCGACAAACCGCGACACCGCGCTCTGGTCCATCAGGTCCAGCGTCTCGCGCCCCGCGGTGATGATCTCGCAACTCTCGCTTCCAAGCCGCCGCACAACTGCGGATCCGACCATCCCACGGTGCCCCGCGACCCAAATCCGCTTGCCTGCCAATGAAAACATCAGGCGTCCTTCATTATGATTGCCTCACGCATCACCTCGAGGTCCGCGTGTGCCATTTCGCGCGCAATGTCCCGCGCTGATTTCGTGTGTGACCAGCCGAGCTTTGTCCGAGCTTTCGTCGGGTCGCCGATCAGCAGATCGACTTCGGTCGGGCGGAAATAGCGCGGGTCGACCTCGACCACACAGCGGCCGGTTGAGCTGTCGTAGCCCTTCTCGTCCACACCGCTGCCGCGCCATTCGAGGTTGATGCCAACATCGGCGAAGGCCCACTCAACGAACGACCGCACTTTCGTCGTTTCACCGGTCGCCAGCACATAGTCGTCTGGCTGGTCCATCTGCAGCATCATCCACATGCCACGCACATATTCCTCGGCATGGCCCCAGTCGCGCTGGGCGTCGAGATTGCCCAGGTAAAGCTTGTCCTGCTTGCCCAGATGGATGGCCGCCGCCGCCCTGGTGATCTTGCGCGTCACGAAGGTTTCGCCGCGCATTGGGCTTTCGTGGTTGAACAGGATGCCGTTGCTGGCATGCATGCCATAGGCTTCGCGGTAGTTCACGACGATCCAGTAGGCGTAGAGCTTTGCCGCCGCATAGGGCGAGCGCGGATAGAACGGCGTCGTTTCGCTCTGCGGCACCTCCTGCACGAGGCCGTAGAGCTCGGAGGTCGAGGCCTGGTAGAACCGGGTCTTCTGTTCCAGGCCGAGGATGCGGATCGCTTCCAGCAGACGCAACGCGCCCAAGGCATCTGCATTTGCGGTGTACTCCGGGGTCTCGAAGCTCACCGCCACGTGGCTCTGCGCCGCGAGATTGTAGATCTCGTCCGGCTGGCTCTGCTGCACGATGCGGATCAGATTGGTCGAGTCCGTCATGTCGCCATGATGCAGGATCATGCGCGGATCGTCCTCGTGCGGATCCTGATAGATATCCTCTATCCGGCCGGTATTGAACGAGGACGAGCGCCGCTTGATGCCGTGCACGACATAGCCCTTGTCCAAGAGCAGCCGCGCTAGATAGGCACCGTCCTGTCCGGTGATACCGGTCACCAGCGCAACCTTGCTCATGTCTGCTCTCCTTGTTTGGCCCGCATATAGTATCGATCGTCACGGCAAGACAATGCGGCCTCGCTTGCGATACGACGCGTGAATTGGCGTGACGGCCATAAGGATTTGTGCTTAGTTTGCCCCCTTGCGGCGATAGGCGACGACCAGACGAGACCACCAGCCAGGCAGGCATTGGGGGACGCGACGTGGACGCAGTCATCGAAGGGGGCACCCGCCCATCCGGGAAGGTGCGCGTCAGCGGCGCCAAGAATTCCGCAACCCGGTTGCTTGCAGCGGCGCTGCTCGCCGATGGCCCGGTTGAGCTGAGCAATTTCCCGACGCGACTGGTCGACGTCGCGCACAAGCTCAGGTTCTCCCACCATCTCGGTGCAACGGCAGACCTCGACCACGTCAACGAAGTGCTGACAATCGATGCGAGACGGCTTTCGGCCGCGCCGGCCGATGCCGGTCACTACGATATCCCCGTTCGGACGACCTATCTCCTGGCGGCCGCACAGGTGCTGCGGGCGGGCATTGCGCGCATTCCTTACCCGGGAGGATGTCGTATCGGCAGTGGGGCAGGGGGCAACCGGGGCTACGACCTGCACCTCATGGTCTGGCGCACCCTCGGCGCAGAGGTGTCCGAGACGCGCGACCACATCGAGATCGCAGCGCCGGATGGCTTCAAGGGCAGCACCATCAACTTCCCGATCTCGACTGTAGGCGGCACGGAGAACGCGCTGCTCTGCGCGGCTGTCGCCATCGGTCAGACCCAGATCTTCAATGCCTACATTACCCCCGAGATCGAGGACCTCATCGCGCTACTGCGCCGCATGGGAGCCGAGATCGCCGTCTTTGGAACCAGCCACATCATTGTCGAGGGCCGGGGCGCACCCCTCTCCGGTGCCCACATGCAGGTCATGCCCGATCGCATCGAGGCGCTGACCTGGCTGGTCTACGCCATTCTCGCCCAGGGCGAACTGACCATTACCGGTGTCCCCTTTGACGCCATGACGGTACCGCTGATCCACATCGGCCAGGCCGGCATTGACCTGTTTCGCAATGACACCTCGGTCCATGTCACGCCCGACTGCCTCACCTCGGGCAGCGTGCAGCCGTTCGAGCTCGCCTGCGGCGCCCATCCGGGTGTCATCTCGGACATGCAGTCTGCCTTCGTGCTGCTGGGGCTCGCCGGCGCCGGCACGTCCCGGGTACACGACTATCGATACCCCGAGCGCATTGCCTTTGTCGCTGAACTGAGCAAGCTCGTCGACGGACAACATCTCGCCGCGCAACGGGGTACAATCACCATCAACGGCCCGGCGCGGTTTCGCTCCGGCGAAGCGCGCGCCACGGACCTGCGTGGCGCGATGGCGGTTGTGGTTGCGGCACTCTGTGCGGAGGGTCGCTCGGTAATTCACGATGTCGAGCTGGCGCTCCGCGGCTATAATGATCTGGTCGGCAAGCTCGGCCAACTTGGCGTGGCCATTGCACTGCACGATACCGAACCACAGCGCCTCGAGGCCTGACCAGGGACCTGACCAGGGAAATGACCTTGAAACCCGACTTGCTTGCAGCCCTGCGTCTGACCGGCGCTGCAGTGACCTCTGGTGTTCACCTTGCGCCGCTGTCGCGCTGGAAGATCGGTGGCCGGGCTGCGGCGCTCGTCGAACCCGATACGCCGGAACAGGCTGCTGCAGTGCTCCGCGTGATGGCAAATCGCACCGAACCGCTGTTCGTCATGGGCGATGCTTCGAACGTCCTGTTTGACAGTGCCGGCTTTGCAGGCGTCGTCCTGCGCATCTCCCGCCGCATGTCGGCGCTGCGCATCTCGGGTAGCCGTGTCTGGGCCGAGGCCGGCATATGGATGCCGCAGCTTGCCCGCCGCGCCGGCAGCGCCGGTCTCAGGGGCCTTGAGCATACCATCGGCATTCCCGGCACGTTGGGCGGCCTGATCCTCATGAATGGCGGGAGCCTCCGCAAAGGCATCGGCCTCAATGTTCTCGCCGTGCACTGCGCAGGCGCTGATGGCGAATGCTTCACTCTGGATCAGGCAGCTTGTGGATTTGACTATCGCACCAGTGCGTTGCAGCGGATGCGCGCAGTGGTCCTCGCCGCAGATCTCGAACTCGAACCTGAAGATTCCGCAGCAATTCGGCGCGACATGCTGGCCATCATGCGCGAGCGGCGTGCTAAGTTTCCGCAAAGCCTCGCCAACTGTGGCTCGACCTTTCTTTCGACCTCACAGATGCACGCGACCATCGGACCACCCGGTCGCGCCATTCAAGATGCCGGTCTCAAGGGCATACGCCGCAATGGCGCTCAGATTTCGCCGATGCACGGCAACTTCCTGGTCAACACCGGCGGAGCCACTTCCGATGACATCCTGTGGCTCATCGCGCTGATCCGCCAAACCGTAAAGGCCCGAACCGGCTTCCTGATGGATTGCGAGGTCCGCCATCTCGCGCCTGACGGCCGGTTGCGCCCGGCACAGTTTGCCGCTGATGAACGCTGGGGCGACGCTCGCCTCGCCGAGCTCGCCGACGCAGCTGTCGGAACCTGAGCATGGCGCGCGTCACCGTCGTCACCGTCTATCACAACCGTCGCGACCACGTGCTGAGCTCGCTGCAAAGCCTGCTCGATCAGGATCTGCAAGATCTCCACATTCTGGCCGTCGATGACGGCTCGACTGACGATACGCTCGCGCAACTGCTCAGACTGGCCGGCCCGAACCTCTCGGTGAAAAGCCATGCCAACATCGGCTTCACTGCCGCCATCCGCAGCGCCCTCGAGGGCATCGACAGCGAGTACGTTGCCATCCATGGCAGCGGTGACCTCAGTGCACCAGACCGATTGTCCCACCAACTCAGCTACCTCGAAGCGCACCCGAAGGTGGGTTTTTGTGGCACGGCGTCGGAGACTCGCGATGCGCTGACGGGGGATGTTGTTCGCCGCCGCCGGCGACACACGGGCTCTCTGTCAGCCAACAACTTTCGTCGCGCTCCTCCCTTCACCCATGGGAGCGTCATGTTCCGTCAGTCGATTTACCGACAGGCCGGCGGCTACGAAGCGCGGCTCAGGTTCTGTGCGGACTGGGACCTTTGGTTTCGCATGCTGCACTACGCCCAGGGTCATTTCATCAACGTGCAGCTCTACCAGCAACTCGCCCAGCCGGACGGCGCCAGCTTTCATCCGCTGAAATCGGTCGAACAGTTGCGCTATCGGGCGCTGGTCCTGAAACTGGCGGAACTTCCTGACGCAGCGCGCGAGGCTCGGCTCGAACAGCTCGAACGTGAAAGCATCGTCGAAGCCACGGCAGACCAGACGCCGGCCATTGTCGCTGCGATTGCCCGGCGCCGCGTTAGGCTCGAGCTCATGGGGCGTTCGGCGGATGCAGATCAGTTGACCGAGGTCCTCACCTCCGAATTTGGTCAGGACCCGCCATTGCTTCGTCTCGGCGCCAGCCTGAGTCGTCTGCTAAACAGACGGCCAATGCGCTCAAGCGATCAGCGCCGTCCCGTCTGATCTGAGGTTCTGCTGTGCTTCAACTGGTTTCGCGAAATAGAGCGCCATGAACGCCAGTGGCATAACCGCGCTCAGGTGGCGCGCCAGTGTGCCCAGTTCGGCAACGAATAGCGCAAATGTGCACACGATCCCCAGGAACGCGGAGCCCATAGCCCGGTCTCCGTGCCGAAGCACGGTGCGGCACAAGACAACCGCCAGCACCACATAGAGCTGCATGTAGAATTCCTGCACCCTGACGCCCTGCAACAAGGGCGTCAGGAAGTGAAAGGTCGAGGTCACGTATCCCCCAACCAGATCGATTGCCGTGTGACCGGAGAAATGGCTGGGGATCAGGCTCACCGCCGCCTCCGAGACATTGCGATGGACGAGATAACGCCCATGCAACAGGGCCTCGCGTACCGGCTCGATCAGTCCAGCCGCGACTAGTCCGCAGGCCAACGCAGGCAGGAGCAGCCGCGATGTCCCAAGGAGATAAAAGGTCACCGCGGCGCCCAGTGACACCCAGTAATAGCTGCGAAACACCATCGCCATCAGCGCCAGTCCGCAGAATACCGATATGGCGCGGCCCCATCCCGATGCACTCGCCGCAAACACGGCGAACAGCGCTGCAGCAAAGCTCACCACGACGGACTCCTTGGCGACGAATTGCAGCTGGTAGATCATCGGGAAGCTGAGAAACAGCACCAGCACCAGTTCCCGCATCGACCCCTGGAACGCCAACCGACCAACGACATAGGCGACGAATACCGTGGCAAGCAGATTGGGGAATGGCCCGACACCCAACCACGGTGTCAGCATCGCTACCGCCAGGTCGCCGGCCGAGTCTGTGCCCAGCCGCCCCCCGGTTTCAATCGCCAGTTGCAAGGTCGCCGCGTCACGGCCCCAGCGGCCGATCGAGAGCCCCGAAATCTGAAGCGTCAGACACGCTGTAAGTAAGAAAAAATAGAAGGGCCAGAAACTCCAGTGGCTGAATTTCCGCTGCATGGTCCTCCAGCGCAGAGTCAGCAAGTGCGCTGCAATATTGTTCAGTTCGGTACTTTGGGGCGATGTGGCCTGTGCTTTAAAATCCATTTCTATACTCAGATCAGACGTTTATGGCGGACTCCCGGTGCAGAGGTATTCAATTATTGATTGGAATCAGAATTTAATAGAATGCTCTTGTCAGTTGGTGAAAAGTGTATTTACGATGAGGGATCGTACGTATAAGTCAAGTCAAATAGCGGCAGAGGTATATTGAGTAAGCGGGCTGGGGTCGGCTATGCGTATAGTTCATGTAATGACGCGTTTCATTCGCGGTGGGGCCGACGAGAACACCTTGCTGTCCTGCAACGCCCAGGCCTCCGCAGGTCACGACGTTATCCTGGTGTACGGCGCCGAATACCATCCCGAAATGCTGTCGCGTCTGCATCCAGCCGTCGGCTGCATCTGCCTCAGCAGTCTGGTACGGCCAGTTCGTCCTCTCAGCGATCTACGGGCGATACGGGACATCCGTGCCATCTGCCGCTGGAACCGGCCCGACATTGTTCACACCCACACCAGCAAGGCCGGAATCGTCGGTCGTCTGGGCGCCAGATGGGCAGGGGTACCCATCATTGTTCACGGCGTCCACATCCTGGCGTTCCTCAACGCTCGCGGCTGGCGCCGAGCACTTTACCTCGCCGCTGAACGGCTTGTGGCGCCCCTGACTGACGCCTTCGTCGATGTCAGCGACGGTATGCGCACCGCCTGCGTCACCCATGCCATCGGGGACCCCGGCAGCCATGTGGTGATCCCGAGCGGCATGGATTTGCGGCAGTTCACCGAGGCCAGCCCCATCGGCCCCGACGAGTTTCCGGACCTGCTGCCGCCCGGCCTGTCCAGCTGGGATGACGCCGAGATCGTATTGATGGCGGCAGCTTTCGAGGATCGCAAGCGGCACATCCCTCTCATCGCGGCCTTCGCCGAAGTTGCCCAAGCGCGCCCGAATGCCACCCTCCTTCTCGCGGGGGAGGGCATTTTGCAGCCCGCAATCGAGGCGGCCATTCGCGCCCACGGCCTTCACGACCGTGTGCGGATCATTGGCTTCCGCAGCGATATCGCGCGCTGGATGCGCCGGGCGGATGTCTGCGTATTTACCTCCGAACAGGAGGGCCTCCCAAGGGTCGTCGTTCAATATGCGCTTGCGGGTGCGCCAACTGTGGCGACAAGTCTGCCGGGTATCGATGTCGCGGTGCGCGATGGGCGCACCGGATATCTCGTCGAGACGGTTCCCGAGGTGGCCGAAAAACTGCGCGAACTGCTGGCAGATCCGGCGCGGCGCGACAGCTTTCGCCGTGCCGCGGCCGCTCTCGACTTTTCGCGTTGGGCTGCCGACAGCAGTGCCCTCGATCTGCGCCGCCTTTATGACCGGCTGTATTGGCAGCGCCGCGCGCATGGGCCGCTGCCAACCTCCGCCTCCGTTGTCAGACCGCTCCCATAGCGTCGAGATAGGAGGAAAGTGCCGCATGCATTACGCTCCATTCCATCGCATTCAGCGCTGCGCCGAAATGGCAGGCAGCGATCCGGTTGACGCCAAAATTGCCATCGGCCCGTCCACACACCCAGAAATCCGTGTCTTCGAGCGCCGCCGAGGCGTCGGTGCGCGCGCCGACGCTGAGCCCGTGCGCAAACAGCTCCCAGTTGCTGGTATCGAACCGCGACCAGCCGATAAGCCCTGGAAAATGTGCCGAGGGCGCGCTGCCGATGCCGCTTGCCGTGTTCGGACGAACGACCACTGTGCCACCGGATCCGCTGGATTTGACGATCGTGCAATTGGTGTTGCCGCACTCCTGGCTGGCACTGCCTGCGTTCAGCAGATTGCTCAACGACCATATGCCCATGTGGCAATCATTGCGGGTGAACCGGTCCAGGCCGCCGGCGGTATTGCAACTGAGATAGCTCGTTGCGCCATCACCGGAATAGCCGCGGTCGGCCAGAAAATCCGGCGCCGCCACCTCGCTGAGGTTGTACTGGTCGGCCACCCAATTGCGCAGCGCGGCCTGCCCGTCGTGCGCCGCCAACACATAGAGTGCATCGAGCTTGCTCCAAACGCCGCCGTCGACGAGTGCTTCTATCAGGGCGCCAATGGCCTGTTGCCGCGCCGGATCTGGGGCCGCGGAGAACCGGGCAAAAAGGGCGCTGGCCTGAGGCGGCAATCCGCCACCGGGGCGCACGTTGCGTGCCAGCGAAACGCCAAGCCCGATCATCGGCGCCCCCATCGGGCGTTCTCCGACAGTCCGGCGGCGACGCCCGGCGCGCCTTGCACCCAGTTGCTCATTTCCAGTTCTCCTCTTGGCAGCCCTTTGATCAGGTCGGCACAAGCATCGGGCATCGCGCCACCATGGGGATATCTCAGTGCATTCCGTCGTGCCGGCAAAGGTTTGCGCGCGTGCTACGAACGCGCGTCTCGCCCTTCATGGAGGCGAACATGAACAATGGCATCGATCTGCCGGCGATCTTCGGCACCCTTACGCGGCGCAAATGGCTGGTGCTGGGCTCACTTGGAGCGGGCCTGTTGCTTGCGCTCGTTGCCGCGCTCGTCCTTCGCCCGGTTTACACGGCCACAGCGCTGGTTCTGGTCGACCCCCGCCCGAAGGATCTTCTGGCCAACACCGCGCCAGGCTCCAGCACCTCCGATCTGTTGCGCATCGACAGTGAGGTCGAGCTTGTGGCAAGTGAACCGAACCTCATTTCCGTCATGGAGCAGCTCGAACTGGCGAACGATCCGGACTTCGTCCACGACACATCGGTCCTGGTCGCGATGGCCGAATTCCTGGCGCCCCCTACTTTTGCGGCGCAGATCGACCCCGAGACGGCTCTTGCGCTCAGCCGCCTGCAGTCAGCAGTTCATATCGACCGACGCCCTGCGACCTATCTCATTGCCATTGCCGCAGGCTCTACCGACCCCGAGCGCGCCGCATCCATCGCCAATGCCTTGGCCGAAGTGCATATCGCCGCCCAGCTGCGTTCGAAAATCGCCGGCGTAGAGGCGCAGCGCGATATCATCGAGACGCGGGTCGCCGAGGCGGGCATCGCCGTTGCCCAATCCGAGGCCGCGTTCAGTTCATATATCGCGCGCAACCTGACGGAGATCAGTAGCGAGATCGGACGACCCGATCTGGTCGACCTTCGCCGGCGCAGTGATCGGCTGCTCGCGTCTCGTTCTGCCGCGGCCGAACGGGCGGAAATGGTCGGCGAGGCCTTGGCGCGCCGCGACTGGTCCGCGCTCGCGCTGCGACTCGATTCCGCGGCCGTGAACGATCTCGAGCAGACCCGCAGGCAGCTGTCGACGCTGCTGGCTGAAACCAGCGAGGCGGCCAACCGGGCCGAACTGCAGACCCGCCTCGACGCCATCGAACGCGAGTTCTCCAAATTTGCAAACGGAGCGCTGGCGGACCTGCGCGCCGAGATTGCCGGACTGCAGCGCAGCGCCGCCGAAATCGACGCACGGCTCCGTGCGGAAGTGCTCGACGCCGACCTCCCCGCAGCAACCGTCGCCGCCCTCTATGAACTTCAACAGGCCGCCGCCACCAATCGGCGCCACTATCAGACGCTGCTGTCCCGCCAGGCCGAACTCGATACCCAGGCGGCCTTGCAGGTTGCCGACAGCCGGTTGGCCACGCGTGCCGTGCCGCCCGCCACCCCATCCTTTCCCAACACCCCGGTACTCCTGCTCGTCGGTCTCGCCGCAGGGTTGGCGGCGGGAATCGCTCTGGCCTTGCTGCGGGAGCGGCTGTCCGGAGGCTTTGTCGACGAGACCAGTATGGAGGATGCGCTCGGCCTTCCCTGTCTGGTCAGCATACCAACACGTCCGCCCTGTCGCACCGGAGAAACGATCGCCGATCAGATCGTTACCGCTCCGCTGTCGGCATTTTCCGAAAGCCTCAGCCGGCTTCGCGTCGCGGCCGACCAGCTCTTGCGCGCCCGGCTGCACGTACCCGGCGGCTCGGTCATCGCGATCACCTCGACTGCATCGGGGGAGGGCAAGACCAGTCTCGCCCTGGCGCTGGCGCGCTCCTACGCAGCCGCAGGCCGCGCCACACTGCTCATCGATTGCGATCTGCGCAAACCATCGATCCATCAATACCTGCGTATGGACCCGTTGCTGGGACTGATCGACTTCCTCACACCCTATGGCCGGGTCAACGATTTGCACTACATCCTCAGCCGCGACCCCGAAAGCGGTGCGCAGATCGTGCTCGGCTCGCGACCCAGTGGCCGCCCGACTGACAATCTGCTGACAGGCGAGACCTTCTCAGGCCTCATTGCCGCTGCGCGCGAGCGCTTCGACTGCATTATTCTCGATACGCCGCCCGCCGGCCCCGTCGTCGACGCCTTCGAGCTTGCCGCCGCATCGGATCTGACACTGTTTGTCGTCAAATGGGCTAGCCAGCCGCAGGCGCTGGTCCGCGCGACGCTAAAGGCCCTGCGGGCCGCGACCGGCTCGGTGCCTCTGCGTCTTGTGCTCAACAGCAGGCCCGAAACCAAAGCCGCCTATGCGCCCAGCTACGGTCCCGATTTCGGCGCCTACACAGCGCCCGAGCCTGCCGAATAGCCCCGACTTATCCCCGCTCGCCGCCCGGCATCTAGACTGGTGTCTCCATAAGGGAGAACAGCACAATGCAGGACCGGTATTCTTCACGCGCGGCAGGTTCCGATGGCCCCGCCACCCACGGCTTCGCCATAACGCCTGATGACGGCAGCGACCTCGCCGAAACGACGCGCGCCATCTATGTCGGCACAGCGGGAGATCTGGTCGCCGTCCTGACGTCGGGCGCCGAGCTGACCTTCGCCAGCGTCCCATCCGGTAGCGTCTTGCCGGTACGGGCCGACCGTATTCGCGCAACTGCCACCAGCGCCGGCGACCTGATTGGGCTCGTCTGAGGCGTTGGCCGCGGCCATGTGAGAGACCGGCGGCAACCCTTCTGACACCACAACAATCGATGCGTGCCGGTCACATCCGGCTCGGTTCCGCCGGGGTCATACACAGCAAAGGGGCTTTTGCCCCATGACGCCTGCGTTACCTTGGGCTATAGCCTGCTGCGCATGACCCGGACACGCCGCGCCCGCCCGCACCTGATGCGCCTGGCTTGCGTGAACCGAAGCGAGAAGGCCTGTACCTGTGACTCAAGCTGCTGGCGCCGCCACGACCCCGTCTTCGGCCAATGGCGAAACCCTGACCTGGCAACCGCCACAGCTTGCCGTCGTCGTGCCCAGCTACAACGAGCGCGAAAATGTCGGCCTGCTCTACCAGCGTGTCAGCACCGCGCTGGCCGGCATCCCCTTCGAATTCATTGTCGTCGACGACAATTCGCCCGATGGCACCGCCGACGTCGTGCGCGAGCTGTCGCGCAGCCACGCCAATATCCGCATCATTCACCGTATCGGCCGCCGCGGCCTCAGCTCTGCGGTAATCGAAGGCATGTCGTCCACCGCCGCGCCCTATGTCGCCGTCATCGACGGCGATCTGCAGCATGACGAGTCCATTCTCCCCGAGCTCTATCGCCGGGCCGTTGCTGGCGACGACGTCGTGGTCGGCACCCGCTACTCCGGCACCGGCAGCGCGGGCGATGGTCTGTCCGCGGCGCGTGAGCAGGGCAGTCGGCTCGCGACACGCCTCGCAAACATCCTCACGGGCACGCCGCTCTCCGATCCGATGAGCGGCTTTTTCCTGATGAACCGTGATGTGTTCACCGAGGTCGCACCGCGGCTGAGTAAGGACGGCTTCAAGATCCTGCTCGATATCATCGTGTCGGCCACCCGCTTCCGCGCCCGCGACGATCGTGAACTGCGCCTCTCCGAAGTGCCCTACACCTTCCGCGCCCGCAACGCCGGCGAGAGCAAGATGAGCCCGCTGGTCGTCATCCAGTTTCTTGGCCTGCTCTTGTCCAAGCTGACCCATGGCCTGCTGCCGACGAGCTTCTTGCTGTTCTCGATGGTCGGCGGCACCGGTGTCATTGTCCATCTGGCGGTGCTGGGGATCGCCAAAGATCAGTTCGCACTGCCTTTTGCCTATGCGCAACTGACCGCGACCCTGGTGGCGATGACCACCAATTTCATTTTGAACAACGAGCTTACCTATGCCGACAAGCGCCTGCGCGGCAGGCGTTTTTTCACCGGCTTGCTGATCTTTTATCTTGTCTGTTCGTTCGGCACGCTGGCCAATGTGTCCATCGCGACATGGGTTTATGAGGGCAATCCCAATATCTATCTGGCCGGCATCGCCGGTGCCGTCATGAGCGTTGTCTTCAACTACGCGGTCACCCGCGTCTTCACCTGGCGATAGCCGCAAAGGGCGCCCACCCATGTCTCAGCCGCAATATGTCATCGACGAGCTGATCTCGGCCAAGGCCATCGCGGCCCGCATTGAGGAGCTGGCGCGCGATATCGCCACGCATTACGCCGATACCGACAAGCTGGTCGTCGTCGGCCTGCTGCGCGGCTCTTTCGTCTTCATCGCCGATCTGGTGCGTGAGCTCGACCTGCCGGTCGAGGTCGATTTCCTCGAAGCCTCGTCCTACGGCAATTCGATGGAATCGAGCCGCGAGGTGCGCATCCTCAAGGATCTGCGCGGCGAAATCGAAGGCCGCGACGTGCTGGTGGTCGAGGACATCGTCGATACCGGTCACACGCTACGCCATGTGCTCGATATCCTCGGCACCCGCCACCCACATCGTATCGAAGTCTGCGCCTTGTTGGACAAGCCCTCGCGACGCGAAGTCGACGTCAAGGCGCGCTGGACCGGTTTCGAAATCCCCGACGAGTTCGTCGTCGGCTATGGCATCGACTATGGCCAGCGCGACCGGAACCTGCCGCACATCGGCAAGGTCCGCTTCACCTGATAGCGGCCTAGGCGGCCTCGCTCAGGACGCCGGCTTCCATCTCCGCTACCATTTGCGTCAGCTCATCCAGCTTCGGATCGTTCCCGGCGCGTATCTGGCTCTCGGCGTCGGCGGCAGCCATGCCGATCGCCGTCATGCCCAGGGTCTGGGCCATGCCTTTCAGCGTGTGCAGTGCGCGCACCCGATCCGCTTGCGGGCCGTCCTCGCCGGCGGCTAGCAGCTCGCGCGCATCGACAAAAAAGTGCGTCACCAGCTCCGAGACCTGTTCGGCCCCCAGTTCGTCGACCAGCGCCTGTTGCTGGTCAACATCGACGCCCGCTACGGGCAGACGCAGCCCGCTGGGCAAGGTCTGCACCTCAAGGGAAGGCGGCGCTTCAGCCGGGGTGGAGGAGCTGATCGGCTCGTCAGCGGCGTCGTTTGTTTGATCGGCGACCGCTGGAATCTCCTGTGGCGCTTCGGCTGCGGGCTGCGACTTGCCGGAACCATGTGCGCTGTCGCAAGGCTCAAGGAAGGCACTCAGAGCCTCTTCAA
Source organism: Devosia sp. (assembly GCF_048261455.1). GTDB lineage: Bacteria > Pseudomonadota > Alphaproteobacteria > Rhizobiales > Devosiaceae > Devosia_A. Next base: position 44,802 of record NZ_JBLXGA010000018.1, on the reverse strand, counting down.
GCCGGGCCCGCGTCAGCGGCTTGGGCAGGAACCAGTTCATGCCCGCCTCGAGGCAGGCGTCCTTGTCGGACTGAAAAGCATTCGCGGTGACACCGATGATCGGCAGGTCGAAACCGGCGGCGCGTATTCGGCGCGTCGCCGTAAGGCCGTCCATCACCGGCATCTGCATATCCATCAGTACCACCGAAAACTGCTCGCGGGAGACGACCTCGACCGCTTCCGCGCCATTGTTCACCACGGTTACGGCCAGGCCCATTTTCGCCAGGAGGCCTGCGACCACCTGTTGGTTGACCCGGTTGTCTTCCACCAAAAGCACATTGCCGGACCGGTTCTCGCTGCGCGGCGTATGCTTGCGGACGGGCATGCTTGCGTCGGCCAGCACTTCGCACGGGAGCGTGACGGTGAAGACGCTGCCCACGCCGAGCTCACTCTCGACGGCGATATGGCCGCCCATTGCGGTAATGACCCGCTTGCAGATCGCGAGGCCAAGTCCGGTGCCGCCGAAGCGGCGGCTGATCGATGGATCGCCCTGAACGAATTCCTGGAACAGGTTTTGCCGGGTGTCCTCCGACATCCCGATGCCACTGTCCGAGATCACGAAGCGCAGGCCCGCCTGGCCGCCGGAGAAATTCACCAACTCGCCGGTGAGCGTGACATGCCCGGCCTCGGTGAACTTTATGGCGTTTCCAACAAAGTTCACCAACACCTGCGTCAGTCGTGCCGGGTCGCTTCTGGCAACGATTTCGGGGCAGGAGATATCGAGCGTGAGTCCCTTGGCCATGGCGCGCGGAGCCATGACCTCACGGACCTTTTCTACCACCTCGCTCAGTTGGAACGGCGCCAATGCCAGATCGACGCTGCCGGATTCGAGCTTGGAGAAATCCAGCACATCGTTGATGACGTCCAGCAACATGTCCCCGGACTGGCGGATGACCTTCAACTGACCGCGCTGTTCCGGTGCCAGGTCGCTGTCCATCATCAAATCGGCCATGCCCAGAATGCCGTTGAGCGGCGTGCGAATCTCGTGGCTCATGGCTGCGAGGAAAGTCGATTTGGCGCGGCTAGCTTCTTCGGCGGCTTCGGCCTCGCGGCGGTTGCGTTCACTCAACTTTCGGATGTGCCGCACCTGCAGCGCCAGCAGGGTGATGAACGCCACGAGCACCGCGGCAAGGCCGACCGCGTCCTGCGCAATCTTGCTGTACTGCTCGGCCACTTCGGCGCGGTCGGCGACTTTGGTGCGGTAGTACAGCGCATTGGCGGCGATGACGAACCGCGACGTAATGGATTCGAGCGCACCGATCTCCTCGGTCAGCGCATCACGCTCGGCACGGCTCAGTGTCCCGGACTCGACAATGGCATCGAAGCGGGGCGCCAGCGAGATGATGCCCGAGCGAACGGTCTCGGCGAGTGGGGCAAGCTCGTTGTCCGCACTGAACCGTTCAGCCAGCTGCCCGTGGGTCAGTGTGCTGGTGCGGCTGTAGAGGATGTCATAGCGCTGCGTAACGTCGTCTACGTCGGTCTTTTGCGGGAAACTCTGCAGCGCATCTCGCAGGCGGGCGGTTTCGCGATCCAGTTGATAGGCGGCCCAGACCGTGTCTTCCCGCGCGGCGTCGATTTGTGCGCGGCTGCGCTCGTTGAGAGTCGAAAACAGGCCCACGAGATTGAGCAGCAGCGCAATGGCGGCAACCGTCAGTATGGCGCCGCCAATCAGCGATGGCCGCAGGAAACGGGCATACCACGGCTGGTCTGCTGGTCCCTCTGCCATCGTCAGAACCCGTAAGTCGCGGTCAGCGCCGGACAGCCCTCAATTCGGACGCGCACCGTCGGGACTTCTGCTATGCCGACAGAACAGCGAGCGCCTTCGCCATCCCATGGTCGGCCGTTGCGGCTTGGCTGTACAGCGCCTCGATCTGCGACCACTGCCGCTCGAATGCGGCCACGCAGGCCGGGTCGAATTGCGTTCCGGCGCTGTTCTGGATCTCCTGGCGTGCATCTGCGATCGGCCAAGCCGGCTTGTACGGGCGTTCCGAGCACAGTGCGTCGAACACATCAGCCACGGCCGTAATCCGGCCTTCGATCGGAATCGCTTCGCCTGCTGTGCGGTTCGGATATCCGGTACCGTCCCAGCGTTCATGGTGCGATGACGCGATCAGCGATGCGACACGCACCAGTTCGCTGTTGGCTCCGGCCAGAATGGCCTCGCCAACGGGGACGTGCATTTTCATCAGGTCCAGCTCTTCGTCGCTCAGCCGGCCCGGCTTGGCCAGCAGGGCGTCGGGCACGGCGACTTTGCCGATGTCGTGCAACGGCGCTGCGAGATAGATGGTGCGGCAAGCCGCTTCGCTCATGCCCAGTGCCTCGGCAATCAGGCGCGCCACATTGGCGACACGCGACGTGTGCTCGCCCGTGTCGCTGTCGCGGTATTCCAGCGCACGCGTCAGCCGCCAGATCACGTCCTCTTCCTGCCGGACAAGGGATCGGGTTGCGCGTTCGACTTCCGAGGCCAGCCACGTCGTCCGGTCTGCCAGTTCGCGCTGCTGCTGGCGCATGACCAGCAGATTGCCGATCCGCGCGCGCAGCTCAACGGGATCCACCGGCTTGTTGAGAAAATCGGTGGCGCCGGAGGTGATGGCCTCGATGCGCGTTTGACGGTTGCCGTCTGCGGTAATCATCACCATCGGGATGTGGCGATAGTCGTCACGCTCGCGCAATCGGCTGATGAAACCACGCCCGTCGAGATTGGGCATCATGTAGTCGACGACGATAAGGTCAAAAAGTTCGGCCTCGGCGCGGGCGATTGCCTCCAGCGGATCGAGGAAGGACTCGACTTCACAGTCCGGGAATTTCTTCAAGATACCAGACAGGACCAGCAGGTTGGTCCGATTGTCTTCCACCACCATCAATCGCATTGTCCAACTCCCTTTGACGCAAGTGGAATACGCCAAAGTTACGAACACAAAATTTAACAGCGACTAAGGAATGTAATCAGTTTGTTCCCGCGGTGGATTTAAGCTTTCGGGCAGAAAAGTCTCTCGAGAAAAACCGCTGATACAAGGGCAGGTAGGCCGCACCGGTCGATGCCGCCGAAGGACCGAGCCGACCCCGCGTCAGCTTCGGAATGTCGATCGCCATTGATGGCAGCAGCGACAGATAGCGTTCAACCGCTTCGACCAGGCGCTCCAGCAGGGGCTCTGGCATGACCCCGTCCAGCACTGCGGTGCGAAACTCGAATACCGCCGCGGTGTTGGCAATGATGCTGGCCAGAGCCGACGCGGAGTCATCGATCCAGTCGCTGACATAGGGCTCCCAGTCTTCCCACGGCCAGTCGAGCGGCGATGTCGCCGGCACATCGATACCGGCACCTGCCAGCCGCTGACTCAGAGCAAACGTCGACGCCACGAGATGCGCGAAATTCACGTCGCCATGGCGGTCATTGATCAGCATGGCGCCCAGATTGGCGGAGTTGCCGGTGGGGCCTTCCCACAGCTTGCCTTCCACCACCACCCCTGCGGCGATGAACGTGCCCAGCATCAGATAGGCGAAGTCGCTGGAGCGCGGCGCGGGCATCGAGACAAACTCGGCCCAGCAGGCGGCATTGCCGTCGTTGAAGACCTGAACCCGCATCCCCGTTGCGGCCTCGGCCGCTTCGGCGATGTCGAGTTCCAACCAGCGCTTGCCGACCGACAGGTCCGCGTCGAGGATCCCGATATTGCGCCCGATATTGCCCGGCGCAGCGATGCCGAAGCCGACCAGCTTGTCCCTGTCGTCTTCACCCAGTTCGTTGCGAAATTGCGTCGCGATCCGGCCGATCTCGTCAAAGATCGAATGGGGATCGGGATAGCTGTAGTCGCGGCGATAGGCGGAAAGCGTCTCGCCGCCGATATTGACCAGCCGGGCCTCGATTCGGCGCCAGCCCAGTTCGATGCCGATCGCGAACGCCCCGCGCGGATTGATGTGATAGGGCGTTGCCGGCTGTCCGCGCCGGCCGCGGCGCACTTCGCCCTTTCGCAACAGTCCGAGCTTGTCGATGTCTTCGAGAATGGCAGAGATCGTTTGCGGCGCCAGATGCGTCAGCCTGGCCAGTTCCGCTGCCGACAGGCCGGAACTGGTCGCAATCAGCGTCAACACGGCGCGGATATTGGTCTGGCGCACGCCAGCGGGCTGCACGCCCAGACCAGCAGTCTCAAAGAAATCGGGTTCCAACGCTGCCACCGGATTCGTACGATATCGTGAGATCAATATTAGACCCGTGCCAGAGAAACGTTAAGCAAAAGGGCGATGCGAGTTCCCCCGCATCGCCCATCGTGTGACCAGTCTGTGTGGAGCCGAGGCGCGTTCTCTACCCGGCCTGTTTCGGAAACAGTGCGTTGAGATCGAGGATCCCCACCATCCGTTCCCCGGTGCTCACCATGAAGCCGACAGGCTCCGTGCTGTGTGCACCCTGTTTCGGCACCGACATCATTTCCTCTGCCGGTGCCTGGATGATGTCGGACACCGAATCGACAAGCAGGCCGATTGTCCGATCATCAAGTGCGAGAACCAGGACGACGCTGCCGGCCGTCGGTTCACGAGTCTGCCCGCCCAGAAGTCCTGCCAGTTCGAACACCTCGACGACGGTGCCTCGGACATCCAGGACGCCCTTGGCGGCGGAGCCGCGCTTGGGCAGGGGGGTGGTCGGCTGCCAGCTCCGGATTTCCCGGACCGCCATGATGCCAACCCCATAGTCCACGCCATCGCTGGCAAAGGTGATGAACTGGTCCTCGGGGGCGCTGTGCCCGCTGAGGTTCGAGCGGTTTTCGACTTCGATCCCAAGGGTGCTCATCAGAACTCACTCCAGTCATGAGCCACCGCGGCATTGCCGTCGCTCAGGTACTGCTGGCTGGCGGCCTTTGCTGCCTTGGCGGCGCGGCGTGGCGCGGTCTCGTGCGACATCTGCAGCACATTGTCCGTTTCTTCCGACACCTGGAATTGGCCGACGATGCTGTCGAGCTCATTGGCCTGGTTCTCGGTCTGCTCGATCGCCGCATTGGTCTCTTCCACCAGAGCGGCATTGTGCTGGGTCGTCTCGTCCATCTGACGCACGGCACCATTGATCTCGGTGATCGCCTGAGCCTGCTCGTTGCTCGCCTGAGAGATGTTCTCCATTGCCTGGGCGCTCTCGCGCACCATCTCGAGCATCGTGCTCAGTTTGGCGGCAGCGTCCTCCACCAGCGAGGAGCCGACCTTCACCTCTTCGCCGCTTTGCTGGATCAGCGCCTTCACCTCGGCGGAGGCGCTGGCCGCACTCTGAGCCAGCCGCCGCACTTCGACCGCGACCACGGCAAAACCCTTGCCCGCTTCACCGGCACGCGCCGCCTCAACGGAGGCGTTCAAGGCCAGCAGGTTGGTCTGGAAGGCGATGTCATCGATCAGACCGATGATGTTGGAGATTTTAGCCGAGGAGGCGGAGATACGGGTCATAGCGCCGGTGGCATTACGCATGACCTCCCCCCCCTCCTCGGCAGCCTGCGCAGCCGTAGTCGCCTTGAGGCTGGCTGTGCCGGCATTCTTTGCGTTGGTGCTGACGGTATTCGAGAGTTGTTCCATCGCAGCCGACGTTTCTTCGATTGTCGCGGCCTGACGCGTCGTGCGCTCGCTCAGGTCGTTGGCACCGGTGAGGATCTCACCCGTGGCGGCCTTCACACCGCGTGACGCCTCGCGAAGCTTGCCCATCGTCTCGGCCATGCGTTCGGTGGTCATGTTCACGGCGTCGCCGATATCCTGCAGTTCGCCCTGCAGAGGTTCCGTGATCCGGTTGCGGAGATTGCCATTGGCGACCTGCTGCAACTGTTCGCCGATCAACTGGGTCGCCCGCTTGCGGGCGGTGATGTCGGTGGCGAACTTCACCACCTTGAACGGATTGCCGTCCAGGTCCCGGATCGGGTTGTATGTCGCCTGGATCCAGACTTCGCGACCGCCCTTGCCGATGCGCTTGTACTCGGCGGCCTGAAACTCGCCGGCCCGCAGCCGCGCCCAGAACTGGGCATACTCGGGCGAGCTGACCTCCTTGGCGTCGACGAAGATGCGATGGTGCTGTCCACGGACCTCTTCGATCCGGTAGCCCAGCGTCATCAGAAAATTCTCGTTGGCATCGAGGATCGTGCCGTCCATGTCGAACGAGATCACTGCCTGCGACTTCGAGATCGCCTCGAGCTGGCCGGCATGATCGGCGGCAGTCAGCCGGGCTTCCGTCACATCGGTCGCGAACTTCACGACCTTGACGATCTGGCCCTTCTTGTCGATGACCGGATTGTAGCTCGCCTGAATCCAGATTTCGCGGCCATCCTTGGTGACCCGCTTGAACACCTTGGAGTGGAACTTGCCCTCCGCCAGATCGGCCCAGAACGCCGCGTACTCATTGCTCGCAGCGTAATTCGGATCGACGAACATGCGGTGGTGCTTGCCTGCGATCTCGCCGAGCTCATAGCCCATTGCAGCCAGGAAGTTGTCGTTTGCCGTAATGATCGTGCCATTGGGCTCGAACTCGATGACAGCCTGAGAACGGGAAACCGCGTCGAGGGTCTCGCTGACGAACGGCTGTGTCCGCCCTGAAAAGAGTGAAGTGATCATTGTGGGTGCCTCCGTTGTATTTCGATGGAGCCACTATACGGGACCGTCAATCGCCAATCGTTTTGCCAATGAGTGCAATTAAATGCACCTTGCGAATGTTATTTGTCCGCGCTACAACGCTATGAAATATATTGAGAAAATTCTCAGACGCTCTTCGGGTCAATCTGCCGCTCGGACTTAAATGACCCTGTCGAACATAATGTCGCGGAGTGAGCCGTTAACGATTTGACCTGCGCTCGATCGCTTGTTCGGGCAATCGCGGTTCTGCACCGCTGCGCGCCATGAGGACCTTTCCGTCAGCTGCCGGAGTGGGGAAGCACTGTTCGTTTTGCGTTCGCTTGGCATTGCTTGAAACCCACCGGTTCGGCAGCTAGACAGGCGGCCAGCCAGGGTGAAGCAGTGACCACAACCAGACGCGCCGGCGATCTTCTCGTATCTGCCACGACCCTCGTGGCCGGCCTCGCGCTGCTGCTTGTCGCCCTTGTGCAGCAAATCCCGTTTCGCCTGCCGCTATTGATCCTGCTTTCAGCGCTCACCCTCGTCGGTATCGGACGGATGGCGTTTCGATTATGGGCTTTGGGGACCCGCGGCGCCGACATCACCGACACGCTGCGCGACCGCGAGGCGCATCTGCAGTCGATTCTCGACAACGTCATGGACGCGACAGTGGTGCTCGACGCCCACGGCATCATTCAGTCGTTCAACCACTCCGCCATTCGCCAGTTTGGCTACCAGCCCGAAGAGGTAATCGGGCGCAATGTGAGCCTGCTCATGCCTGCGCCCTATGCCGGGCATCACGACGACTATCTCGAGCGCTATCTTGCCACCGGCGAAAAGCGCATCATTGGCACCGATCGTGTGGTCGTCGGCCGGCGCAAGGATGGCTCCACCTTCCCGATGAAGCTTGCCGTCGGTGAAATGCGTTCGGGTGACCGAGTGTTTTTTACCGGCTTCATCCGCGATCTGACCGAACGCGAGCAATCCGCCGCCGAGCTCGATCAGGCGCGCAATGAACTCGCCCGGCTCGCCCGTCTCAATGAACTGGGGGAGATGGCGTCGACCCTCGCGCACGAACTGAACCAGCCGCTGTCAGCCATCACCAATTATGTTCAGGGCTGCCGCCGGATGCTCGAAAAACTCGATGACGAAACTGCCAATCGCATGCGGGGAGCCTTGGAGGAAGCCGGCCGCCAGGCGCTGCGGGCCGGCGACATCATCCGTCACCTGCGTGAATTCGTTACCCGCGGCGAAACCGACAAGCACCCCGAGGACATCAAGACGATGATCGAGGAGGCAGCAGGTCTGGCACTTGTCGGTTCGCGCGAACTCGGCATCCGGTCGGTGTTCGATTTCGTCGACATGGAATGTGAGGTCCTCGCCGATCGCGTGCAGATTCAGCAGGTGCTGATCAATCTGATGCGCAACGCGCAGGAAGCCATGCGTGACAGCGATACCCGCATTCTCACCGTGCGCACCCGTCCGCTTGGCGAAGAGATGATGTCGGTCGAAGTCTCTGATACCGGTCCGGGCCTCTCCGAAGAGGTCGCACCGCGCCTGTTCCAGCCTTTCAACACCAGCAAGCCTGGTGGTATGGGCGTAGGACTGTCGATTTCCCGTCGCATCATCGAGGCGCATGGCGGCGAACTCAACCTGACGCGTAACGATGCCGGTGGCGTCACCTTCACCTTCACTCTGCCAATTCTGACCGAGGCCCCCATTGGCGAACACTGACACTGTCGTTCACATCGTCGACGACGAGGAAGCGGTCCGCAATTCGCTGGCCTTCCTGCTGTCGGGCGCCGGCTTTGCTGTCCGCGTGCACGAAAGTGCCACGGCCTTTCTGGCGATCGCCGCCGACATCCAGAACGGCTGCCTGATCACCGATCTGCGCATGCCCGACATCAATGGGGTCGAACTGCTCCGCCGCCTTCGCGAGGACGGCACCTTGTTGCCCGCCGTCGTCATCACCGGTCACGGCGACGTTCAGATGGCCGTCGAGGCGATGAAGAGCGGCGCCCTCGATTTCATCGAGAAGCCCTTCAGCGATGATGTGCTGATTGCCTCCATCTCGCGCGCCGTCGCCACCGCCAGCGAACGCCGGCGCAGCGACGCCATGGCCGAGCAGGTCCGCCAACGAATCGCGTCGCTGTCCGAACGCGAACATCAGGTGCTGCGCGGCGTCGTTGCCGGCCAGCCCAACAAGACCATCGCCTTCGACCTCGGCATCAGCCCCCGCACCGTAGAGGTCTATCGCGCCGGCCTGATGGGCAAGATGCAGGCACATAGCCTCGCCGAACTGGTGCGCATGGTTATGGATATCGACCTCGATCGAGCGGACTGAGCAGAACAACCTATCCTGTTGCGCAGCGTTACGTGCGTTTTGATCTGGCGCAAATCACCCTGCGGCGGATTGTCCTATAAGAGTGCTTCGCCTTCGCGTGCAGCAGCTTTCCGGACGACCAGATGGGTTCCCGCAGACTCCTCGTCATCGCCCCCGACGCAGATTACCGCCAGTCACTGGCCTTTGTGCTGGAAGCAGAAGGCTTCGTGGCCGTCGACTATCCCCAACTGCCGCTGCCGCCGCAACTCGCGAGGGCCCCCTTCGACTGCACCGTGCTCGACCTGAAGGTCATCCGCGGTCTGAGCCCCGACGCGGCGATCCGCTTTTGCGATCAGGCGTGTCCTCTTGTGCTGCTTGGGGCGCGTGCGCCGGACTGGCTTGAGAATACTCACTGCCACCATGTCGAGACCCCGGTCATCGTAGATCGGCTGATCAGCGCGGTGCACGCCGCCATCCAGCACACGCCGTTTTCCGCCATTTGATCCTGCTCAAAACGCGTCCTGCCTGCCTCTGGCAAATCGGCGGGCAAATGAGGTCATCCATGTCCGACGCATTGCTTCGCCGTTTCAGCCGTCCCGTCCCGCGCTACACCAGCTATCCGACCGCGCCGCACTTTCATCCCGGCGTCGACCAGGAGACTTACGCACGCTGGTTGGGCGAGATACCGGCCGACACGGCACTGTCGCTCTATCTGCACGTCCCGTTCTGCGATCGGCTGTGCTGGTTCTGTGGCTGCCACACCAAGCAGGTGGCGCGCTACGCCCCCATCGCTGCCTATCTGCCAATGCTGCGCCGTGAAATGGAAACCGTCGCCGGCCTGCTCGATGGTGCCGGCCGAACCACAGCGCTGCATCTCGGCGGCGGCTCGCCGTCCATGCTGCGCGCCGAGGATCTGCTGGATCTCGTCGCCACCATTCGGCGCAACTTCACCATCGCCGACAATTTCGAGTTCAGCCTCGAGATCGATCCAAACGATGTCAGTGCACCGGACTACGACGGTCTCGCCGCAGCGGGCGTCAGCCGCATCTCGATTGGCGTGCAGGATTTCAACGACAAGGTTCAGCAGGCAATCAACCGCATCCAGACCTTCGACCAGACAAAAGCCGTGGTCGACGGCATGCGTGCCCGCGGCGTCAATTCGGTCAATCTTGATGTGCTCTATGGCCTGCCGCACCAGACGCTCGAAACCATCGGTACCACGGTCGATCAGGCGCTCTCGCTCAATCCCGAACGCATCGCATTGTTCGGCTACGCGCACGTGCCGTGGATGAAGACCCATCAGAAGATGATCGACGAATCCGTACTGCCGGGGCCCGAAGCCCGCTTGGAGCAGTCGCTCGCCGCCGCCAGAAAAATCCTCGACGCCGGCTATATCGCCATCGGCATTGATCACTTTGCGCGTCCCGACGATGGCCTTGCCCGCGCCGCCGCCGCCGGAGAGCTGCATCGCAATTTTCAGGGCTACACCACGGACGCAGCGCCGGCATTGCTAGGCTTTGGTGCATCCTCGGTCGGCAGCCTGCCGCAGGGCTATGTGCAGAACACCGTGCCCACCGGCGACTACATGCGCCAGGTGGCGGTAACCGGCCTTGCCACCGGGCGCGGCGTCGCGCTGAGCGAAGAGGATCGCATGCGCCGCTGGGTCATCGAGCGCCTGATGTGCGATTTCGAGGTGCCCGTCAGCGAGCTCGGAACACGCTTCGGTCCCCTGGCCGATCAGGTCCTTGACCAGATGCAGGCGGCTGCTAGCGCCGACGAGGATGGCGTCGTTGATTTCGATGGCACCACCTTCCGCGTCACCGATACCGGACGGCCGTTTGTCCGCTCGGTCGCAGCAGGATTCGACAGCTATCTCGGCAACGGGGCAGGGCGCCATTCGGCCGGCGTCTGAGCCTCCGGGATTACCCTAAGTAAACCCCCTAAGACTCCGACCGGAATTTCGTTCGCCGCTGCAAAGCGTACATCTCGGTTCAACGAACTGAGGTCTACGCCATGCACATCCAGCCGAATTTTCGCGCACCTGCTCCGGCCAATTGCAATGAGCCAGGAGTCTCGCATCTGCTGCACACCGCCCAGCCAGCCGCCGTCAGCCTCTACCCGGAGAATGCGGTCATTTATGCCCAGGGCGATGCCGCGGGTCCGCTCTACTATGTCGAGTTCGGCACCGTTCGCATCTGCCGCATGTCCGCCGACGGGCGGCGTCAGATCACGGCCTTCCACACCGCCGGTGAGGTTTTCGGCTTCGAGGTCGGCGCAGAGCATCAATCCTATGCCGAAAGCGTCGATGGCGCTGGCATTCGCACCCTGCGGGTCAATCGCAGCGGCGACTTCGATTCGAGCCTGCTGAAGCTCGCGGTGCGCAGCCTCGCCCGCACCCAGGACCATCTGATGGTCCTCGGCCGCCGCAGCGCCAATGAGCGCCTCGCCGCGCTGTTGCTGGATCTCGCGGAGCGCCAGGGCAGCACCGGGCTCGTCCACCTGCCCATGCAGCGCAATGACATCGCCGACTATCTCGGCCTCACCTTCGAGACCGTCTCGCGCATCCTGCGCTGCCTCAAGGACAGCCGGATCATTCGTCTCAGCTCGGTCAGCGAAGTCGAGATCCTCGATTTCGAAGCGCTGCAGGCCATGTGCGACTGAGCCTTCCCCGATCATCAACACGCCAAACCCGACATCAGAGGAGCCACCCAATGCCATTTGAATCGATCGTCTTCGTCGCCACCGTTATCGGCGCCTTCACCGCCTTCGGCATCACCCTTGCATTCGTCCAGCGCGAGACGCGGCGCAACCACGTGAACTGAGGGGCCAGTTCCGCACCTGCGCTGCAGCGGCGTCGGTCGAAAGGCCGACGCCGCAAGCATGTCTGGGGATCGCCTGGCCGCTGTGGCTCTACGCCTTTCCCCTTGACCCAGCGCTGCTTTCGCCGAATCTGGCCCTATGCTTGAGTCGGCTGCCAATACCCCACGCGATCCCGCCGAAATCCTGCGCCATACCTTTGGCCACGCTGCCTTCCGCGGTCAGCAGGAGGACGTCGTTCGCCACGTCACCGCTGGCGGCGACGCCGTCGTGCTTTTTCCGACCGGCGCCGGAAAATCCATGTGTTTCCAGTTGCCGGCGCTGGCGCGTCCCGGCGTTGGCATCGTCGTCTCCCCGCTGATTGCCTTGATGCGCGACCAGGTCGAGGCACTGCGCCAGGCGGGCGTCAACGCGGCGACCCTCAACTCCTCCGTCAGCTCCGAGGAAGCCGCCCAAACCTTCCGCGACCTCAAGGCCGGCACGCTGGACCTGCTGTATGTCGCGCCCGAACGCGTCGTGCTGCCGGGCTTCAAGTCGATGATGCAGGGCGTGAAGATCTCCCTCATCGCCATCGACGAGGCCCACTGCGTCAGCCAGTGGGGTCACGATTTCCGCCCCGAGTATCGTGAGCTCGCCCATCTCGCCGAGGATTATCCCGGCATCCCTCGCGTCGCCCTGACCGCGACCGCGGATCCGACGACCCGCGAAGACATCATCGCGCGCCTCGGCCTTGGCGACGCCCGCGTCTTCGCGTCCAGCTTCGATCGTCCGAACATCGCCTATTCGATCGTCGAGCGCGACAACGCCCGCGCTCAGCTCAAGCGCTTCCTTGCGCGCCACACCGGCAATTCCGGCATTGTTTATTGCCTCTCCCGCCGCAAGGTCGAGGAAATCGCCGACTGGCTGAACCGCGAGGGCATCCGCGCGCTGCCCTACCATGCGGGGATGCCCGCCGAGACGCGCTCGGCCAATCAGGATGCCTTCCTCAAGGAAGACGGGCTCTGCCTGGTCGCCACCGTTGCTTTTGGCATGGGCATCGACAAGCCCGACGTGCGCTATGTCGCCCATATGGATCTGCCATCCTCCATCGAGGCCTACTACCAGGAGACGGGACGTGCCGGCCGCGACGGCCTGCCCTCGGAAGCCTGGATGAGCTACGGCATGAACGATGTGGCCCAGCGCAGCCGCATGATCGACGAAGGCAACGCCCCCGAAGAGGTCAAGCGCGTTGAACGTTCCAAACTCAACGCCTTGCTGGCGCTGTGCGAAACCGTCGAGTGCCGCCGCCGCACCATCCTTGCCCATTTCGGCGAGCAGCATCCCGGCGGCTGCAACAATTGCGACACCTGCATTTCGCCGGTCGAGACCTGGGATGGCTCGGATGCCGCGATCAAGGCCATGGCCGCCGTCTATCGCACCGGCCAGCGCTTCGGCGCCGGCCACATCATCGACGTGCTGACCGGCAAGGAAACCGAGAAGGTCACCCAGTTCTCGCATCAGGATCAGCCGGTCTTCGGCCAGGGCAGGGACCTCGACAGCCGCGTCTGGCGCTCTGTCATCCGCCAGCTCACCGCGCTTGGGCTGATCACCGTCGATCACGCCTATGGCGCCCTGCAGCTCAGCGAAGCGGCGCGCGCCGTCTTCAAGGGCGAACGCAAGATCACTCTGCGCCGTGACCGCCCGCGCAAGGCCACCGAAACCCGGCGTTCGCTGCAGCGCGCTGTCGATCTGCCCGAAACCGCGCAGCCGCTGTTCGACGCCCTGCGCGCCGAACGCGCGGCCCTCGCCAAGTCCCAGGGTGTGCCGCCCTATGTCGTCTTCCACGACACGACGCTGCGCGCCATGGCGCTGGAACGCCCGCAGACCATGGCCGAACTCGGCACCATCGCTGGCATCGGCGAAAGCAAGCTCAAGCGCTACGGCGCCGAATTCCTCGCTGTGCTCAAGGCCGCCTGATCGCGATCAGGTGCCGCGCGGCTTGGCCCGCGCCGTCGCGGCCGCAGCCAGCGGGTTCTCCGGCCAGAAATGCCGCGGATAGCGACCCTTTAGGTCCTTCGCCACATCGGCCCAGCTGCCTCGCCAGAACCCGGGCAGATCGCGCGTCGTCTGGATCGGCCGGTGCGCCGGACTGAGCAGCACCACCAGCAGCGGCACCTTGCCGCCCGCGACGCTCGGATGCCGGTCGAGCCCGAACAGTTCCTGCACCCTAATCTCCAGCGCCGGGCCGTTCTCGGCGCCATAATCGATCGGCACCCGCGAGCCCGAAGGCGCGTCGAAATGGCTTGGCAGCAGCCGGTCGATCTCCTGCCTTCGCCCCCAGGGCAGCAGCCCTTCGAGGGCCCCGCCCAGATCGTCGGCGGTAACCTCGCTCAGCGCCAGCCGCCCGACCAGCTGCGGTGCCAGCCAGCTGACATCGGCGGCCAGCGCCGCGTCTCCGAGGTCGGGCCAGTCGGCACCCAGCGTTGCGTTGAGATAGCTCGCCCGCGCCCGCAGCGCCCGCTGGTCCTTGCTCCACGGCAGGCTGTCGATCCCCAGCCCGGCGATCCCGGCAGCCAGCGCCTCGGCTGCCGCCACCGGGTCGTCGACTGCCACCGGCACATCCTCGAGCTTCAGCGCATCGAGTTGTGTCACCCGCCGGGCCCGAACGCTCCGTGTCGACCTGTCGAAGGCCATCACCGTCTCGCTGACGATCTTGTCGACAAACAGCTCGGTGATCTCCTCGCGCGAGATCCGCGCCGCCGCCCGAATGCGGCCGCTTGCCGCCGCGCCCGTGACGTCGGTCACCACCAGATAGTCCGCACTGGCGAGCGCATCGGTCGCATCGACGCTCGCCCCGCGCCCATTGGCCAGGCGGAACCGGCCGCGCGCCCCTGCCTGCTGCGCCACCCGGTCGGGATAGGCCCGCGCGAGGTGTGTTCCCGCCAGACCCTCGCGTCCCATATTGCCAACCATCTTGGCCCAGCGCCGAGCCAGCCCACGCGCCTCATCCGCCCGCTTGCCGCTTTCGCGCCGGAACCGCTCCAGGCGATGGTCGAGATCGGTGTCCTGGCCGCCGAGGCCCCGTTCGCCCAGCAGCACGGCAAGTTCCGCCGCCGTCAGCCCGGCGTTCTCTGCCGCAGCCCGGTGCACCATATGGCCGAGCCGTGGGTGCAGCGGCAGTTGCGCCAAGGCGCTGCCTTCCGCCGTGATCCGACCCGTTTCATCCACCGCCTCCAGCGCTTTCAGCAGCGCGACGGCCTCCGTCCATGCCGGGCCCGGTGGCGGGTCGAGAAAGCGCAGCTGCTTCGGGTCGCTCACCCCCCATGCGGCAAGGTCGAGCGCCAGCCCGGCGAGGTCCGCATCCAGCATTTCGGGTCGGTCATAGGCTTGCAGCGCCGCCGTCTGGCCCTCGCCCCACATCCGGTAGCACACACCCGGTTCGGTACGGCCGGCGCGTCCCCGGCGCTGGTCCGCCGCGGCGCGCGACACCATCCGCGTTTCCAGCACCGTCAGCCCCGTCGCCGGTTCATAGGCCGGCGCCCGCCGCAATCCCGCGTCGATGACGATCCGGATGCCTTCGATGGTCAGCGAGGTTTCCGCGATCGACGTCGCCAGCACCACCTTGCGTCGCCCTGCCGGGGCGGGGGCAATGGCCCGGTCCTGTGCCTCGGGCGTCATCTGGCCGAACAGTTGCACCACCTCGGTATCGGCGGGAACGCGCCCCGCAAGCCGCTCGGCGACACGCCCAATTTCGGCCTGACCGGGCAGGAACACCAGCGCCGACCCGGCTTCCTCGCGCAGCGCTTCACGCACGATCTGCGCCACCTGGTCTTCCACGCGCATTGTTCCGTCGCGGTCGCGATAGCGCGTTTCGACCGCAAAGGCGCGCCCGGCGCTCTCGATCACCGTCGCACCGTCCATCAGGCGCGCCACCCGTGCCCCATCCAGCGTCGCCGACATCACGATAACCCGCAAGTCGCCGCGCAGCGCCTGCGCATCGAGCGCCAGCGCCAGCCCCAGATCGGCATCCAGGCTGCGTTCGTGGAATTCGTCGAACACCACCGCCGCCACGCCCGCCAGCTCGGGGTCGTCCAGCAGCATGCGGGTGAACACGCCTTCGGTCACCACCTCGATCCGCGTCTTGCGGCTCACCTTGGCGTCGAGCCGCACGCGATAGCCGACGGTCTCACCCACGGTTTCGCCAAGGCTCTGCGCCATGCGATGCGCCGCGGCCCGGGCCGCCAGCCGCCGGGGCTCCAGCATGATGATCTTGCCATCGCCGCGCCATGGGGCCGCTAGCAGCGTCAGCGGCACCCGTGTTGTCTTGCCGGCACCCGGTGGCGCCACCAGCACGGCGCGCGGTCCGGCTGCCAGCGCAGCATCGAGCTGCGGCAGTACAGCGTCGATGGGCAGGGGTGTGAGGTTCGGCGGCACAGGCATGCCGCTACATTTCGGAATTTGCGTCCGTCCGCAAGCGGGCGGCTCAGCCGACCTGTTTGGCGAGATCCAGCAGCGAGCCGTCGAATGTGGGCGCGTTGTCCTGCGGTGCCGGTGCGGGTGCGGAGGCAACCATGCCGAATTCAGACCAGCCGATCATGATCGTCACGCCGCCGATTTTATCGCCTCCGACGAACCATGGAGCAATCACCGCGCTGCAGGTCATGGGCTGCTGGGTCGATCCGCTCACGAGCTTGCGTTTCGTCTGCACCACCTCGCCGCGCAACCCGCGCATGAATTCGGTACGCACTTCAGCTGGTGCGTCCGGAAACAGCTGATTGTAGCTGCGCCCCACCACGTCCTTGCGGTCGATCTGGCGGTGGCACTTCAGCCAGAACTTGTTGCAATCGACAATTCGCAGTTTGTCGTCGAGCACGGCGATCGGCGCCGGCATCTGCGCAATAATGTCCTGCGCCATCCGCGTGCGCGCCAACCCTGCGCTTTCTCGCTCAAGAGTCGCCGTCACATCACGCGTCAGTCCGAACAGTTCGGTCACACGTCCATCATGAATCCGAAGGTCCGCATAGGACTCTGCCATCCGCACCGTGCCGTCCGGCTGCACCACCCGCAGCCGGCAGTGAAAACCGCGGCGGCCTTCTAGCGCCTGTGCGATCAGATAGAGCAGCTTGCCGCGGTCCTCCTCATGGTAGCACTCCACCATTTCCGGCAGCGGCAACGGCGTCTCGCGCGTCGGCAAGCCAAGGATCGCGCAGACGCCCGGCGACAGAACGGCGCTCCCGGGAAAGACGATCTTCCATTGCGCAAAGCCGGCCTGTCGGTGCAACAACTGCAAGGCTAGCGGCGCATCGACGATCGGTGCATCATGCTCAGCCAATGCGACCGACTCCGCCGTTGACGCGATCAGCTGCTTGGCAAACATCGGCTCGGTCCGGGGTAGTCTTGGGGGGCTTTAGGCTACCGCGCGAGGGTTAATCAAAGGATGGCCACTCACCAGTATAAATACGCAAGTTTCGGCCCAAAACGGCGGTTTTTGGTGACGTTGTCAGCCCAAGGGCCAAAAAGGGGCGCCGCACATGGCAGCGCCCCCATCATCACACGGCAGAGACGTCAGGCCCACTCGCCCTTGCGCATCACTGGCACGCGGTCGCCGGACTGGGTGATGCCGTCGATGTCCACCTTGTCCGAACCGATCATCCAGTCGATGTGGATCAGGCTCTGGTTGCCGCCCCGCGAGGCGATCTCTTCGGCACTCATCGCGGTGCCGCCCTCGAAGCAATCGGCATAGCACTGGCCCAGCGCGATATGGCTCGCGGCATTTTCGTCGAACAGCGTGTTGTAGAACAGGATACCGCTCTTCGAGATCGGCGACGAATGCGGCACCAGCGCCACTTCGCCAATCCGGCGCGCGCCCTCGTCGGTGTCCATCACCTTGTTCAGCACGTCCTCGCCCTTGCTGGCCTTGGCCTCGACAACCTTGCCGTCCTTGAAGGTCATCCGGATCTCGTCGATCAGCGAACCCTGATGGCTCAGCGGCTTGGTCGAGCTCACATGCCCGTCGACGCGCTGCGCATGCGGCACGCTGAACACTTCCTCGGTCGGGATGTTCGGGTTGCAGGTGATGCCATTCTTGGCTTCCGACGCGCCGCCCTTCCAGCGATGCCCGTCGGCCAGTCCGATCGTCAGGTCGGTGCCCGGGCCGTTGTAGTGCAGCGAGGCGAAGTTCATCTCCGTCAGCCAGGTCCAGCGATCCTTCAGCTGCGCATTGTGCGCCTTCCAGGCGGCAATCGGGTCCGGCTGATCGACGCGGCTGGCGGCAAAGATCGCCTCTGCCAAACGATGCACCGCCTCGTCCTCGGCCAGATCCGGGAAAACCAGCTTGGCCCACTCCGTATTGGGGTAGGCGACGATGTTCCAGTTGATGTCGAACCCGGTGATCTTTTCCAGCGCCGGCCGATAGGCTTTGGACAGCGCCCGGTTGGCGCGCGAAACCTTGCTCGGGTCCTGGCCGGCCAGCATCATCGGGTTGTCGCCCGAAATCGACAGCCGCGCGGCATTGTTGCCATAGGCCTTGGCCATGCCCTCGAACAGCCAGTCGGCGGCGTGGTCGAAAGCGTCGTCCGGCGCATATTTGTAGCGCGCCAGCGTCATTTCCTCGTCGGAAAAGATCGTCTGCACCAATCCCGCGCCGGCCTTGTAGGCATGCTCGGTGATCCGTCGCACCAGCGGCAGCGCCGACATCGGCGTGGTCATCACCAGATCCTGGCCCGGCTGCAGTTGCAGGCCGACCTTGATGGCGACTTCCGCCAGCTTGTCGAGCTTGATGGGATCGATGGGAGACGTCGTCATAGCGTAGGCCTTTCGAAGTGTTCAAAGACACTTAGCGCGCCCGCGCGGCGGGTTCTAGGCACCACTCGGCAATTGCCTGCGCCACTGGCTCAGATCGGCGCCGCGTCGCGCCCCGGCATCCGGTTGAACGCATCGAGCGCCGCAATCTTGTAGGCTTCGGCCAGGGTCGGGTAGTTGAAGGCGTTCTCGACGAAATAGTCGACCGTGCCTTTGAGGTTCAGCACCGCCTGGCCGATATGAACCAGCTCGGTCGCGCCCTCGCCGATGATATGTGCGCCCAGCAGCCGCCGTGTCTTCAGCGAAAAGATCAGCTTCATCATCCCGCCCTGCAGCCCCATGATGTGGCCGCGCGACGTCTCGCGAAACCGCGCCACGCCGCATTCATAGGGGATCTTTTTCTCCCGCACTTCCTGCTCGGTCAGCCCGACGGTCGAAATCTCCGGCACGGCATAGATGCCGTAGGGGAAGTACTCGGGCACCGGCGGCATCGGCGCCCCGAAAGCATGGCAGGCGGCAATGCGCCCCTGTTCCAGCGACGTCGACGCCAGCGAGGGAAAGCCGATCACGTCGCCCGTCGCATAGATATGCGGCACGCTCGACTGGAAGGTCTTCGGGTCGACCTTCAGCCGGCCCCGGGAATCCGGCTCGATGCCGCAGGTTTCCAGCCCCAACCCGGCCGTGGCGCCGACCCGTCCCGCTGCATACAGCAGCATCTCGGTGCGTATCTTGCGGCCATCGCTCAGCGTCGAGACCGCCCAGCCCTTGTCGTCAATGTCCACCTGATCGACGGTGACGCCCAGCCGCAGCTGCATGCCGCGCTTGCGCAGCTCGCTGACGAACTCTTCGATGATTTCGCGGTCGATGAATTCGAGGAACCGCTCCCGTGGCTCCACCAGCGTCACGGGCACGTCCATGGCCGAAAAGATCGTGGCATATTCGAGCCCGATCACCCCGGCGCCGACCACCGTCAGGCTCTTGGGCACCCGTGGGTCGCTCGCCACATTGTCGCTGTCGAGCACGCTGGTTTCGTTGAACGGAATGTGGCTCGGCCGATAGGGCGTCGTGCCCACGGCAATCACCACATTGTCGGCCTGATAGCGATATTCGCCGTCACCACTCGTCGCGACGGCAATCTCGTGTGGCGAAGTGAACCGGGCCTTGCCCGCCACCACTTCCACCCCGTTGCGCGCGAACTGGTGCTCCAGCACGTCGATCTCGTGGTCCAGCGTCATGCGCAGCCGCGAGCCGAGATCCTGATCGTCGATGTTCTTTTTCACCCGATAGGCGAGCCCGTAAAAGCCACGCTCGCGCCAACCGGACAGGTTCAGCACCGTTTCGCGCAGCGTTTTTGAGGGGATCGTGCCGGTATGCACCGACACCCCGCCGACGCGCAGCCGGTTCTCCACCACCAGCACCGACTTGCCGAGCTTGGCCGCCTGGATCGCGGCGCGCCGCCCCGCCGGACCCGATCCGATGACGATCAGTTCATAATGTTCCATGCGTGCATTCCCCCTTGGGTGCCAAGTCTTGCACGGGATACCCCATCGACCCACAACAACCCTGCATGGCTCCGTTGCGCAGTGTCACGCACCGCACTGCGGGATCGGTCGAGGTCAGGTCGCCGAAGGGTTGGCCGCAGGCGCCCTGTCCTCGTCCAGCTTCGTCACCAGCCGGCGGCCCAGAAGATGCAGCAGGTAGTAGCCGAAGCGCGGGTTCTGAAAGAACAACTGGCGCAGGTCGTCATAGCTGATCCGCCCAGCCTGACCGCCCTCGACGCACTCGAGCGTCATCGTTCTCCGGCGCTCGGGAGAGACGAACCCGATTTCGCCCACCAGATCGCCGGGCCCCAGCTCGATATCCCGCTCCACCAGCCGGTAGCGCCCCGAATGCAGCAACAGCATATGGTCCGCGCTGTCCCCGAGCCGGAAGATGGTCTGTCCGGCGACGAAAGTACGCTGGCTGGCGAACGGGTTCAGCCAGTCCGTCAGGTCGGCGCCGTCCGGTGCCTCGCGCATCTGGCGCAGCAGCTTCATGATCTGGTAGAGCCTGCGGATATTGAGAGGCAGAATGATCAGCTCGGTCACCAGCATCGGCCACGACTGCATCGCCGTGGCATAGATGATGAAAAAGAACGAACTCACGATCCCGGCAATTCGCAGGGGGATAATCGTCCGCATCGAATAGCTGACGACTGTCGCGGCGGTGCCGCAATAGCCGATCGCTTCCAGCCAGAAGTGGTCCAACATGCCTCTCTTTCGGGCGCGCAGATGCGGGGCATCGCATCATGGCACTGCCGCACGCCGCGATTGCTTGAATTCGCCTGACGTCTGAACAGACTAGCCCTTCTTCGGCACGATCCGGAAGTCCGGCAGCTGGCGCAGCAGGTCTTCCGGCCCTGCAGGCGCATAGACCACGAACAGCTGCATCGGCCCGTCGCCGGTGTTCAGTGTCGAGTGAAACCGGTCCTCGGGAATGAAGACCGTGCACCCGGGGCCGACCTTCTGCGTAACGGGCTCGCCGTCAGGCGTCTCGACCATCTGCTCGCCTTCGCCGGAAATGACGAAGATGATCTCTTCGGCGCCCGGATGGTTGTGCCGCGCATGGCCCTGGCCCGGCGGCAGGTCCACCACCCCACCCGAAAATTTCCGTGCCCCGTTGACCTCGGGGCCGACGGTCAATGCCAACTGCCCCCATTCGAACCCATATGCATCGACGTCCGCCGGATAGACGAAATTGTTCTCTGCCATCTGCTTCCTCCCCGAAGTCTTGCGCCCTTTGCCGACTCTGGTCGGCGGTTGTTTGTGGCCGGACTACAGCAGTCCATGTCGTATCGCTGCAATCTAAAAACCGACGCGATCTGTTTCTGGAAGCAGAATTCTCAGGCGCCAGACTGGGTCAGATGCACTGACAGATGCAGCATTCGTGACGTAAAAATGATCACGTTATCAGATACAGACTGCGGGAAGACTCATTATACAAAAGTAAAATGCTGTTTTGAGCAAGTAGATGCTAGCATGTTAGCTTGACGTCTGTGTCATAACAGTGGAATGCTGTGCATAGGCAAGATTTGAGGAGATCGTGCCGAAGGACGCTAGGGGAGGTGTCCGGCAAGGGCTGAGGGCTGCATAGACCGGGAGAACCCGGCGCAGTGCCCGGGCCAAACCTTCCTGACAGTACGACACAGCGAAACCCCGGTCGCAGGCAGATTGCCTGCCTTGGTGGTGCGCTGCTGCAGGCCCCAGGCAGAGGAGGAGGGGCGCTCGGCCGGTGCAAACCGCCGGCTGCGAAATAGGCGCTAAAGGGAGGAACCACTATGCGCATTATTGCGAAGGGCATGCTGGCCGGTGCTGGCCTAATGCTGATGTCGAGCACCTCCGTGCTCGCACAGGAACTGACGATTCTGTGGGCGGAATGGGATCCTGCAAACTACCTGCAGGAGCTCGTGAACGAGTATCAGGCCGAAACCGGCGTGCGCGTTACGGTCGAGACCGTGCCGTGGCCCGATTTCCAGACCAAGCTGTTCACGGAGCTCAACGCTCAGGGTTCCGCTTACGATCTGGTGGTCGGTGACAGCCAGTTTCTCGGCGCGGCGTCCGTCAACGATCACTATGTGAACCTGACCGACTTCATCGCCGAGCATGACCTGACAACCGTGATGGCCCCGGCCACCATGAAATACTATTCCGAATACCCCGGTGGGTCCGGCCAGTACTGGTCCGTGCCGCTCGAGGGTGACGCGCTCGGCTGGGCCTATCGCAAGGACTGGTTCGAAGACCCGACCGAAATGGCCAACTTCAAGGAGAAGTACGGCTACGACCTCGGCGTCCCCGAGACCTTCAAGCAGCTCATCGACATCGCCGAGTTCTTCCATCGTCCGGAAGAGAACCGCTACGGCGCGGCCATATACTCGCAGAACGCCGGCGACGCCATCGTCATGGGGGTCGAAAACTCGGTCTTCGCTTACGGCGGGTCCTTCGGCAACTACGAGACCTTCAAGGTGACCGGCGAGATCAATTCGCCCAAGTCGGTGGAAGCCCTCGAGGATTATCGCAAGCTGTTCACCTACGGGCCTCCGGGCTGGGGCAATGCCTTCTTTGCCGAAGTGAACACCGCGATTGCCCAGGGTCAGGTCGCGATGGGCATGAACTTCTTCGCCTTCTTCCCCTCGCTGGTCAACGAAGCCACCAACCCCTACGCCAAGGACATGGGCTTCTTCGCCAACCCGCCGGGACCCTACGGCGATGACTTCGCCGCACTCGGCGGCCAGGGCATTTCCGTCATCTCCTACACCCAGAACAAAGACGAGGCGATGCGCTTCCTCGAGTGGTTCGTGAAGGACGACACGCAGAAGCGCTGGGCCGAACTTGGTGGCTATACCGCCAGTGCGGCCGTGCTGAACTCAGAGGAGTTCCAGAACGCCACGCCGTTCAACAAAGCCTTCTACGAGACCATGTTCAAGGTGAAGGATTTCTGGGCGTTGCCCGAATATGCCGAGCTGCTCACCGAGGCGGCCGACACCTTCTACCCCTATGTGGTCGATGGTCAGGGCACCGCGCA
This sequence comes from Devosia sp., assembly GCF_048261455.1. GTDB lineage: Bacteria > Pseudomonadota > Alphaproteobacteria > Rhizobiales > Devosiaceae > Devosia_A. The sequence continues at coordinate 21,716 of NZ_JBLXGA010000018.1, read as the reverse complement.
GGAAACCATGGATGCTCTCGCGGCCAAGTGGGTCGATACGCTCCAGAGTGCCGGCTACCCGGCGGAATAACGTCGACGCAAGCAAGTGCCCGGGGAGGGGAGGGTTTGGCCTCCCCGGGCTGTATGGCAATCGGGGGACTGTGTCTTGACTAACCTGATAACGCCGCTCGATCGGGGATCGCGCGCGGCAACGCGCGGATGGAGCGACATCACCATTCGCAACATGTTCGTCATTCCGACTGTTGCATTTCTCATTATTTTCAACGTTTTCCCGCTGCTCTATTCGCTCGGGTTCTCGTTCACCGATTTCAAGGCCTCCAGCAAGGCGCCGGTCAACTTCGTCGGCTTCAAGAACTACGCGGACGTCCTGGCCGATCCGGTCATCTGGCGCACCTTTTCGACCACGCTTTGGTATGTGATCGTCTCGGTCGCCGGCCAGTTCATCGTCGGCTTCGGCCTTGCCCTGCTGCTCAACCGCCCGATCCCGGCAAAGGGGCTGCTGACCACGCTACTCATGCTGCCGATGATGCTGTCGCCGGTCGTCGTGGGCCTGTTCTGGAAGCTGATCTACGATCCGTCCTGGGGCATCTTGAACTACGCGCTAGGTCTCGGGCCCGTCGCCTGGCTCACCAGCCCCGATCTGGCGCTCTACGCCGTCGCCATCACCGATATCTGGATGTGGTCGCCCTTCGTCATGCTGCTGTCGCTCGCCGGCCTCAGCGCTGTGCCCAAACATCTGTACGAGGCGGCATCCATCGACCGCGCCGGCAAGCTCTACACCTTCTTCCGCATCACCCTGCCGCTGGTCGCGCCGATCCTGCTCATCGCGGTGATCTTTCGCACCATGGAGGCCTTCAAGACCTTTGACGTCGCCTTCGTGATGACCGGCCAGCCGGCCGCCGAACTCATCTCGTCACGGCTGTACAAGATGGCCTTCCAGCAGTGGCAGACGGGTCCGTCGTCGGCCCTCGCCTACGTCATCCTGATCATGGTGCTGTGCATCACCAACATCTACGTCAAATACCTCAACAAGGCTAAGGAGCGCTGAGATGGCCACCGTTTCAACGCGCCAGGGACGCCTTGGCAATCGGCTTGTGATCGCGCTCGTCTTCGTCATCACCCTGATCTTCCTGTCCCCGATCTACTGGATCGCCTCCACGGCCTTTAAACCGCTGGTGCTCGCCACCTCGGTGCCACCGACCATTGTCTTCGAGCCCGAGGTCACGCCCTTCGTGAAGCTCTTCACCAAGCGCGCCCAGCTCACGACGCCGGTCGAACCGGAAGTCTACGAAGCGGCGCCTTGGTGGGAAAAGCTCGTCCTCGATGGCGGTGAGCGGCTCTCCCGCGACGGACTGGGCGAGGTAGTGTTCTCGGCCTATGGCGATCGCTTCGTCAATTCGCTGATCATCGCCATCACCTCCACCGTGCTGGCGGTCAGTATGGGCACCATCACCGCCTATGGCTTCTCGCGGTTCAGGGTGAAGGGCGAAGCGGATCTGCTGTTTTTCATCCTGTCGACGCGCATGCTGCCACCCATCGTCGTCGCCATTCCGATGTTCCTGATGTACCGGACCTTCGGGCTCAACGACACGCATCTGGGCCTCATCATCCTCTACACCGCGTTCAACGTCAGCTTCGCGGTCTGGCTGATGAAGGGCTTCATCGACGAGATCCCGAAGGAATACGAGGAGGCGGCGCTGGTCGATGGCTATACGCGCATGCAGGCCTTTTTCCGCATCGTTCTGCCCGAAGCCGCAACCGGCATGGCCGCCACCGCCGTCTTCTGCTTCATCACGGCCTGGAATGAATACGCCTTCGCGCTGATCCTCACCAACCGTCGGGCCCAGACCGCGCCGCCCTTCATTCCCAGCCAGGTCGGCACCGGCCTGCAGGACTGGACGGTGATCGCCGCCGGCACGCTGCTGTTCCTGCTGCCCGTCGCCATCTTCACCTTCCTGCTGCGCAATCACCTGCTGCGTGGCATGAGCTTCGGAGCGATCCGCAAATGAACCTGCGCGTTTTCAACCAGCGTTTCCTCGAGCCCATCACCATGGCGCTCATGGTCATCGGCATCCTCTTTCTGTGCCAGCCCTGGATCGCGGTGCTGCATCAGTGGTCGGTTCTGGTCATGCTCATCGGGCTGATCGGCTTCAACGTCGCCGTCCACATCAAGCCCCCCGATGCCAACCCGCAGGACGAGCCCGAGCCGGGCCCGGTCTCCGTCTCCTGCACCGTGCGTGAGGGGACCGACAATGGCTGAGATCGAACTGCGCAACGTCAACAAATGGTTCGGTGCGCTGCAGGTCATCAAGGACGTCAGCCTCACCGTCGCCGACCGCGAGTTCGTCGTCTTCCTCGGCCCGTCCGGCTGCGGCAAGACCACGACCCTGCGCGCCATCGCCGGGCTCGAGGATATCGGCTCGGGCGAAATCCTGCTCGACGGCAAGCCGATCCACGATCTGCGCGCGCCCGATCGCGACATCGCCTTCGTTTTCCAGAACTACGCGCTCTATCCGCATTTCACCGTCTACGAAAACCTCGCCTTTCCGCTGCGCGCCGTCGGCACCTCCAAATCCGAGGTCGACAGCACGGTGAAATCGGTCGCCAACTCGCTCGGCATCACCCACATGCTGAAAACCCGCCCCTCGGCTCTGTCGGGTGGCGACATGCAGCGGGTCGCCATCGGCCGCGCGCTGGTCCGTCGCCCCAAGGCGCTGCTGCTCGACGAACCCATCGGCTCGCTCGATGCCAAGATGCGCGAGCAGATGCGCATCGAACTGAAGCGCCTGCACTACGAAAACGGGTCGACCTCCATTTACGTGACCCATGACCAGGTCGAGGCCATGTCGCTGGCCGACCGGATCGTCGTCATGCACGATGGCGTGCTGCAGCAGGTCGGCACCCCGACCGAGGTGTATCTGCACCCGGCCAACCTCTTCGTCGCCCAGTTCATCGGCTCGCCGGTGATGAACATCACCCCGACCAAAATCACCGATGCGGGCGGCAAGGCGCAGATCAATCTCGACCGTGAGCAGTTCGAACTGCCCGGCGAACTGCTCGGCCAGTTGCAGAGCAAGCAAGCCGGCAATGATCTGTCGCTCGGCGTGCGGCCCGAGGGCGTGCTCGTCAGCCATGACGATCAGCCCGGCTACCGCCCGGTCGAAGCCCATATCATCCAACCCTTCGGCGGTTTCGACATCGTCGATCTCAAGATCGGCGACGAGGTGCTCCGGGCCCGCACCCAGTCGGGCTTCGTGCCCAAACCCGGCACCCGCGTCTTCGCCCGCATCGATCCATCGCAGGCGCATTTCTTCGACAGCACATCGGGCCAGTCGCTCGATATCCGTTTGGGCGAGTGACATGGCACGTATCCGCTTCGAAAACGTCTCGAAATCCTTCGGCAACGTCGCTGCGGTCAAGGATCTCGATCTCGATATCGCCGACGGCGAATTCTTCGTGCTGCTCGGCCCCACCGGCGCCGGCAAGACCACCATCCTGCGCATGATCGCCGGGCTCGAAAAGCCCACCACCGGCACGCTTCACATCAACGACGCCGAGGTAAACGAGTGGGGGCCGGCCGAGCGCGACGTAGCGCTGGTGCTGCAGCAGTATTCGCTCTATCCGCGCTTGACGGTGCGCGACAATCTCGCCTTCCCGCTGCGCTCGCGCATCCGCCGCATGAGCGAGTCCGATATCGAACAGCGCATCGATTATGCCGCGAAAACACTGCGTATCGGGCACCTGCTCGATCGCAAGACCGACAAGCTCTCGGGCGGCGAGATGCAGCGCGTCTCCATTGGCCGCGCCATCGTGCGCGAGCCCCAGGTCTTCTTGATGGACGAGCCGCTGTCGGCCCTCGACGCCAAGCTGCGCGAGGCCCTGCGCACCGAGCTCAAGGACCTGCAGATGCGGCTGAGCGGCACCTTCATCTTCGTCACCCACGATCAGGTCGAGGCCATGACCATGGGCGACCGCATCGGCATCCTCAACCATGGCAGGCTGGTGCAGGTCGGCACCCCGCAGGAGGTCTATTCCAACCCCCGCGACACCTTTGTGGCCAGTTTTGTCGGGTCTCCCGCCATCAACCTGCTGCGCGGCAATCGCTCCGGCAATCTGGCTGTCGTCGCGCCGAAAACCTTTGAGCTGCCGCTCGGCGCCGCCACCGCCGGCACTGGCCCGGTCACCTTCGGCATAAGGCCCGAAGACGTCGAGGTCGCCTCCGGCGCGCCGGTCGAGGGCCGCGTCCACGACGTCGAAAATCACGGCATCGAAAAGGTCGTCACCCTGCGCGTCGGCGACAACTTCCTGCGCGCCAACGTGCCGGCCCGCGTCGAGGTCAAGGTCGAAGACGCACTGCGCTTCGGCTGGAACCCCGACAAGGTCATTCTGTTTGATGCAGATACCGGTCTCAACCTCACGCACAAGGCGGCCTGACACCAAAGGGACACACGAGCCATAAAGGACTACGATGAACTGGCAGTCGGCCCTTCTCCGCGTGGGAGGGGCAGGGGAGACGGCAGGTAACGCGCACCACCTCCCCGGAAACCACGAGCGGGATCAACCCGCCGCGCGCTAGGCGAACACAGTCGACCCTCGGGGAGGAGGGACATCATGGCGGAACACACCAACACTTATCCAAAGCTGCATAACGCTGCCTGGCCCGGCGTCGTCGGCAAGGGCGCGCCCGACAGCGAACCGATCATCGCACTCGATACGCTGCTCGAACTCACCGCCAATGCCGAAGTCGATGGCGTCAAGTTCGACGGCATCGACCTGTTCGTCACCGCACCGCATTTCGACATCGATTCCAGCGCCGATGACGTCGCGCGCATGAGCGACCATATCGCCGGCTACGGTCTCAAGGTCGGTTCCTTCGTCGCCCCCATCTGGGGTGGCGCCGGGGGCGGCTCGGCCATGGGCGATGCCGACGAGATCAAGCGCTTCCTCTCGCAGGTCCGCAAGGCCTGCAAGATCGGCAAACAGATGCGCGACAACGGCATCCGCCCCACCGGCGGCATTCGCATCGACAGTTCCACCACCGTCGAAGCCTGGGATGCCGATCCGGAAGGCAACACACGCAAGATTGCCGACACCTTCAACGAAGCCGGTCGCATCGCCAAGGACCACGGCGAGTTCATCGTCATCGAAGGCGAAATCTGCTGGGGCGGCATGCACTCCTGGCGCGAAAACCTCAATCTGCTCGAAATGGTCGGCATGCCCGGCACCGTCGGCTACCAGGCCGACATGGCCCACTCGATGCTGTTCGTGCTTGGCGCCAATGCCGAAAAGGATCGCATCCTGCCGACCGAGTTCGAATGGTCCGACAAGGCCGCACTGGACGCCGCCTACAAGAAGGTCGCCGACGCGCTGCGTCCCTGGACCCTCGATTTCCACGTCGCCCAGAACGACGGCACGACCTTCGGCTCCGGCGACCACGAAAAGACCGGTCGGCACTGCCAGATCGACGATCCCAACGGCCGGCTGGATGTGGTCAAGCACGCCGGCTACTGGCTGCGAAACGACAACGGCACGCTCACCCGCATGATGCGCCACATCTGCTGGGACGGCTGCATGTTCCCCAATGAGGTAATGGAGCGTCAGGAGACCTGGAACAAGGTCCTCGCCGCCATGCTCGCCGTCCGCGATGCCCACGGCTGGGTGGAATAGCCGCCAGCCCCGTGCCCGGACCTCGTCCTTCGACCCGCTCAGGAGGAGGTCCTCCGGCAGCGCCAGTCCAGTAGACCTCATGGTGAGCCTGTCGAACCACGAGGTCGTGCCACCGATCCAAGGAAGACTGCGATGACCAAACACCTCAACATCGGCATGGTCGGCTACGGCTTCATGGCCCGCGCCCATTCCCACGCCTGGGCATCCGTCGCCCACTTCTTCGAAACCGGCTACCGCCCGGTGCTCAAGGCCGTTGCCGCCCGCAATGAATCCAAGGTCCGGCGCTTTGCCGACATGTGGGGCTATGAGAGCGTAGAGACCGACTGGCGCGCCTTGGTCGAGCGCAAGGATATCGACGCCATCGATATCTGCGTGCCCAACGACATGCATGCCGAAATCGCCATCGCCGCCGCCAAGGCCGGCAAGATGGTGCTCAGCGAAAAGCCGCTGGCCCGCACCGAAGCCGAGGCCAAGCCCATGGTCGAGGCCGTCGAGGCGGCCGGCGTCGCGAATATGGTCTGGTACAACTACCGACGCATCCCCGCCGTCACCCTCATCCGCCAGATGGTCGCCGATGGCCGGCTGGGGAAAATCTTCCACTACCGTGCCCAGTTCCTGCAGGATTGGACCATCTCGCCCGACGTGCCCCAGGGCGGCGCTGCCACCTGGCGTCTCGATGTCGATGCGGCCGGCTCCGGCGTCACCGGCGATCTCCTCGCCCATTGCCTCGATACCGCCATCTGGATCAACGGCGACATCTCCTCGCTGACGGCAATGACCGAGACCTTCGTCAAGGAGCGCGTCCACGCCGACACCGGCAAACCGCAGCCCGTCGGCATTGACGATGCGGCCGCCGTCCTCGCCCGTTTCGCCAATGGCTCGCTCGGTACCTTCGAGTCCACCCGCTACGCCCGCGGCCACAAGGCCGGCTACACGCTCGAAATCAACGGCGAAAAAGGCTCGCTGAGCTGGGATCTGCACGATCTCAATCGCCTGCAATATTTCGATCATTCGGTCGAAGGCGCCCAGCGCGGCTGGACCAATATCCTCGTCACCGATGGCGAGCATCCCTATCTCGGCAACTGGTGGGTCCCCGGCCTCACCATCGGCTACGAGCATTCCTTCACCCATCAGGTTGCCGACTTCCTCGAAGGCCTGAAGACCGGCAAGCCCGCAGCCCCCACCTTCCGCGATGCGCTCGAAACCAACCGCATCTGCGACGCCATCCTTGCCTCCGGCAAATCCGGCCAATGGGTCGATCTTTAGGCGAACAGGAGCGGGAGCGGTCGTTCCAAGGAGCAAAACATGAAACTCGGCTTCAACCTGCTGCTGTGGACCAGCCACGTCACCGACGCGCATTGGCCCATCATCGAGCGCCTCAAGGCAACCGGATATGACGGCGTCGAAATCCCGCTGTTCGAGGGCGAAGTCAGCCACTACGAGGCGCTCGGCAAGCGTCTCGCCGCCGCCGGCATCGCCACCAGCGGCATCGGCGTCATGCCCGGCGATGGCAAATCCGCCGTCTCGTCCGACGCCGCCGAACGCGCCGCCGCGCTCGAACACCTCAAATGGCTGATCGATTGCACCGCGGCCATCGGGGGCGACATCTGCGCCGGCCCCTTCCACCAGCCATTGGGCGAATTCACCGGCGCCGGCCCGACCGAGGACGAACTCGCCTACTGCGCCGATGTCCATCGCGCCGCCGCAGAGCATGCCCGCCAATACGACATCACGCTCGCCGTCGAACCGCTCAACCGCTTCGAGTGCTACGTGCTCAACACCGCCACCCAGGCCGCCGATCTCGTCCGTCGCGTCGGCGCCGACAACTACGGCTATCTCTACGACACCTTCCATTTCAACATCGAGGAAAACGACATCGCGGGCGTCATCCCAAAAACCATCGCCGAGATCAGCCACGTCCACATTTCCGAAAACAATCGCGGCGTACCCGGCGCTGGTCACATCCAGTTCCAGCCGGTCTTCGACGCGTTGAAATCTGCCGGCTACGACGGCTGGCTCACCATCGAGGCCTTCGGCTCCGCCCTGCCGGATCTCGCTGCCGCCACCCGCATCTGGCGCCCGCTCTTTACCGATCCAACCGATGTCTACGAAAAGGGCTTTGCCCTCATGCGCGACGGCTGGGACAATGCCCGCGCCTGACGCACCGGCGCACAAGCGTGGCACCTGAAGGCGCACCGTCCGCGCTGCCCTTTCACATTCGGCCCTAATCCCTTAAACCCCCTCCCACGATACGGAGGAGATTGACGTTTATGGCCAAGACCACGCTGCTTTCGGGCTCTTACACCGGTGAAGGCCTCGCCGTGCTGACCCTCGACACCCAGACCGGTAGCCTCGAGCATCTGCGCAGCTTCCCCGAGACGCCCGATGCGTCCTGGGTCGTGTTCAATCCGGCGACCCGCACCGTCTACATCACCGACGAAATGGCCGGTCGCGTCGGCGCTTTCCGCCTCAGCGAAGATGCCACCGAACTCACCCCGCTCGGCTACCGCTCGACCGGCGCAAAATATCCCTGCTACCTGGCGCTGAGCCCTGACGGCAAGCACCTCGCCGTCGGCAATTACGGCGACGATTCCGTGCCCGTCTTCCCGCTCGCTGACGATGGTAGCCTCGGCGAGCCTCAGGTGCTGCATGGGACCCAGCCGGCCGAAACCGGCCATGCCCATTGGGCCCAGTGGACGCCCGAGGGCGACAGCCTGCATGTCGTCGATCTCGGCCATGATGAAGTGCGCGCCTATGCCTGGGACGCCGCCACCGCCAGCTTCGGTCCGCCCAAGACGGTCTACGGTGCGCCCAAGGGCGCCGGCCCCCGCCACCTGGCCTTCCATCCCAACGGCAAGCACGCCTATATCTTCACCGAATATGCCGAGACCCTCGCCGCCCTGCGCCGCGACCCCGATGGCGATCTGGTGGAGATCGAGACCCTTTCGGCTCTGCCGGTCAGCTTCAACGGCGAGTCGACGGGCGCCCATATCCAGCTCAATCCGGCCGGCACCGTCGCCTATGTCTCGAACCGCGGTCACAACTCGATTTCGGTCTTTGCCATCGCCGATGATGGCGGCATCTCGCTGCAGCAGGTCGTCGATTGCGGCGGCAACTGGCCGCGCTTCTTCCTGCTCATCGGCGACCACCTGATCGTCGCCAATCAGGAAAGCGAAGACCTGATCTGCTTCTCGGTGGATTCCGACGGCACGCTCAACCAGTCCGGCGCCCCGTTCCCGCTGCCCAAGCCCGTCTGCCTCCTGCCGATCTGACGCTGGACCGTCGTCACCGCGCCCTCATGGTGAGGTGAGCCTGTCGAACCATGGGGCGCGGCGCAGTCTGCTACGCCCGCTCCATCTTCGGCAACAGAACCGTCAGCAGTCCGGCAAACGGTAGGAACGAGCACAGCCAGAAGACGAACTGGATGCCGCGCACATCGGCCAGCGCGCCCAGCGCCGCCGCGGCAATGCCGCCTGCGCCGAAGGCGAAGCCGAAGAAGATCCCGGCGATCATCCCGATCCGCCCCGGCATGAGTTCCTGCGCGAACACCACGATCGCCGAGAAGGCGGACGAAAAGATCAGCCCGATCACCACGCTCAGCACCACCGTCCAGGTGAAGTCGGCATAGGGCAGGGCGAGCGTGAACGGCAGCACCCCCAGGATCGAAAACCAGATCACGAACTTCGGCCCGAACTTGTCGCCGATGGGCCCGCCGATGAACACCCCGAGCGCCGACGCCCCGAGATAGACGAACAGCAGCACCTGGCTGTCCTGCACGGCCACCCCGAACTTGTCGATCAGATAGAAGGTGTAATAGCTCGAAACGCTGGCCATATAGGTGTTCTTGGTCAGCGTCAGGACTGCGAGCACGGTGAGTGCAATCGCCGTGGTCCGCCGGTCAAAGAGCAGCGCAGTGCTCGCCGCCGGCCGGCCCGCGCTGGCCCGCCGGTGCGCCGCGTACCAGCCGCCGACCCGGGTCAGGATCACGATCCCCACCAGCGAACCCAGCGCAAACCAGCTGACGCTCGCCTGTCCGCGCGGCAGCACGACAAAGGCTGCCAGCAGCGGCCCGATCGCCGAGCCGAAATTGCCGCCCACCTGAAACAGCGATTGCGCAAAGCCGTGTCGCCCGCCCGAGGCGAGCCGCGCCACCCGGCTCGACTCCGGATGAAAGATCGCCGATCCCAGCCCCACGAAGGCCGAGCCGACCAGCAGCATCCAGTAGTCCTGCGCCAGCCCGAGAACGATCAGCCCGACAAGGCTGGAGCCCATCCCCACCGGCAGCGAATAGGGCATCGGCCGCTTGTCGGTATACATGCCGATGGCCGGCTGCAGCAGCGACGCCGTCACCTGAAAGGTGAAGGTCAACAGCCCGATCTGCACGAAATCCAGACCGTAATTGGCCTTGAGGATCGGATAGATCGCCGACAGCAGCGATTGCATGATGTCGTTGATCATGTGGCAGCTGGAGACCGCCAGGATCACCCACAGGGTGGTCTTGCTGGCCACGGCGGGCTGGGGCGCGCGCGTCGGCGCCGGGGCAAGTTCGGTCACGACAGATATCCGATGGAAAGGGCTAAACGCGGTCGGTCCAGCGCAAAGGCAGACGCTGACGCTAACATGTCAGTGCGGACGCCGCCAATATGCCCTTGGTTGCAGACCCGCCCGGGTTCTCAACACTTTGACCACCCGTTTGTCACTTCGTGCTACGCCGGCGTCGCAAACGGTTCTATGAGGTGGCTATGACAACCCTCATCCGCGTCGCGGCTGTCCTCGTAACGCTGCTCGTCGCCTTCCTCACCCTCGGGCCGGTCGGCATCCGGTCGCTTAGCCCAATCGATCCGGCCTACGACCGGGCGCTCGCCTTTGCGCTCATCGGTTTTCTCGGCACGCTCTCGGCGCCCCGCCGCCCCTGGCTCGCCCTGCTGCTCGTCATCGGCGTCATCGTCGGACTTGAACTGAGCCAGTATCTCTTCCCCGGCCGCCACGGCCGCCTCATCGATGGTGTCGAAAAGCTCGTCGGCGCCTTTGCCGGCGCCGCCTGCGCCTTCGTGATCCTCAGGCTCACCCGCCGCCGCACCTCCACCGCCGCCGAATAGCGCCTCGCCGCACGGCGCTCGCGGAACCCGCCCACCTGCCGTGATGTCTGCAGTGCTCTCCCCGTTGGGGAAGGGCCGCGCTTGCGCGTCTTAACGTCCAACCGCCCACCCCCCCTTGCACGTACTGCATCGGTGTGTTAGTGAACTATCACACTATCAAGGCAACACGGATGAACCAGTTCCATGACAACCAGCCCATCTTCGTGCAGATCACGGGGAGGTTGGTCGAGATGATCCTCTCCCGCACCGTCGGCGAGGGCGATCCACTCCCCTCGGTCCGCCAGATCGCCGCCGATCTGTCGGTCAACCCGCTCACCGTCACCCGCGCCTTCCAGGCGCTGGTCGATCTCGATGTCGTCGAGTCGAAACGCGGCATGGGCATGTTCGTGCGCGATGGCGCCCGGCAGCGTCTGCTCGAGCACGAGCGAACCCAGTTTCTTGAGGCCGAATGGCCCCGCATCCGCGCCCGCATGGCGGCGCTGGAAATCGATCCCGCAACTCTCTTCAACCAGGGCAGTGAAGATGAATGATCTGGCTCAACCCTCTGCTGCTCCGATCGTCTCGGCGCGCGGCCTCCGTAAGCACTTCGGCAAAACCGAAATTCTCCACGGCCTCGACTTCGACATCCCGCCGGGCCGCATCTACGGCCTCGTCGGCCACAACGGCGCCGGCAAGACCACCACGCTGAATGCCATCCTCGGGCTCACCAGCTACGAAGGCACGGTGCGCGTTCTCGGCGAGGACCCGTTCGAAAAACGCGCCCGACTGATGGAAAACGTCGCCTTCATTTCCGATGTCGCCAGCCTGCCGCGCTTCTTGCGGGTGCGCGAACTCTTCGCACTGCTCACCAACATCCATCCCAACTTCTCGGCCGAAAAAGCCCACGGCTTTCTCGAAGGCACCGACGTCAGGATGGATGCCAGGATCAAGAACCTCTCGAAGGGCATGATTGCCCAGCTCCATCTCGCGGTGGTCATGGCCATCGACGCGAAACTGCTGGTGCTCGACGAGCCGACGCTCGGTCTCGACATCACCTATCGCAAGCGGTTCTACCGGCGCCTGCTCGAAGACTACATGACCGAGGAGCGCACGCTGCTCATCACCACCCACCAGGTGGACGAGATCGAGTTCATGCTCTCTGACATCATGTTCATTCGCGATGGCGATCTGATCCTGCATATGCAGATGGAGACCGTCTCCACCCGCTACAGCCAGCTCATCGTCGATCCCGCCAATCTTGCCGCGGCCCAGGCCCTCGGACCCGTTTACGAGGAAACCCGCTTCGGCCAGACCGCCATGGTCTTCGATGGCGTCGATCGCGAACAGCTCGCCCCGCTCGGCCAGCTCTCTACGCCCACCCTCAGCGATCTCTTCGTCGCTCTCATGCAGCGCGGTGCAAAATGACCTCACTTCTTGCCATGCTGAAACGCGAATATATCGAGCATCGTGGCGCCTTCTTCTATGGGCCGCTGCTCGTCCTCGCGCTTATCCTGCTCATCATCATTTCCGGCCTCGCCTCCAACCGGCTCGAAATGCAGGCCGAACTGGGCCTTGTCTCATCTCTCACCCTGTTCGAAATCGGCTTTCTCGGCGCCGGCCTCCTGTGGTTCGCCTATCTGATGGTGACGCTGTTCTTTTACTACGCCGATGCCTTCTCGGCTGACCGGCGCAACAACGCCATGCTGTTCTGGAAATCCATGCCGCTTACCGACTTCAAGGTGCTCGGCTCCAAGATGCTGGCCGGCACGCTGGTCTTCCCGGCGCTCATCTTCGTCGCCTTTCTGGCGACCGGCGTGCTCGTCCTCCTCGGCATCGTCACCGCCAGCGCCATGCTGCCGGGTCTGATCGTCAGTAGCCCGGGCGGCTATCTTGGGGCCGCGGTGCAGGTCGTGCTGTTCCAGCTCGTTTATCTGTTCCTCGCCATGCTGTGGTACGCGCCCTTCTTCGCCTGGGTCGGCATGCTGTCCACCGCCTTCGGCCGCTGGGCCATTCCGCTGGCCTTGCTGGCGCCGGCCCTGCTCGGCCTCGCCGAAAAGCTGCTGCTCAACTTCGGCGGCTCGATGTTCGGCTATGTCGCCGATTATCTCGGCTGGCGCCTGCAGTTCGGCCTCGAGGAAGAGGCGGTCTTTGTGAAACTGGTCTCCGGCACCCGCTTCGACGCGGTTGAGATGCTCGGCCAGCTGGTCGCCAGCATCGACTTCGCCCAGCTCGCCGGCGGGCTCGCCGTCGCCGCGCTCTTTGTCTACGCCGGCAGCGAATACCGTCGCCGCAGCAACGCGACGTGAACACCGTCACCTGATCCTTCGGCGTTCGGGGATCGGTGACGTATCGGAGGGGGTGCGGGGGTGACTGGGACCCTGCGCCCCCTCTGTCATTTGCGGCGCACTGTTGCGCTGGGGTGAACGCTGTCTTCGTTTTGGCGCCCATTCAGCTTGCTCCGCTAAACGGCTATATCCGGTCCAACAGTTCACGACGCAGCCCGCCTGCCGGAGACGCCACCATGATCAGCCTCGAATCTCAGACCGAAGTCCGCTCGGACCCGCTTCTGCCCCTCACCACCCGGTTCGGTGCCGTACGCATCGCCGTCACCGATCGCGATCGTGCCCTCGCCATCTGGCGCGACACGGTGGGGCTCGAGCTGATCGGCGAAGATCCCGAGGCGCTGCATCTTGGTGTCGGCACCACCGAACTCATCACCCTCGAACTCGGCGCGGCCCGCCCCGTCGCCGAGCACACTCTGGGGCTCTACCACGTCGCCATTCACGTCCCCACCCGTGCCGATCTCGCCCAGATGGCCGTCCGCGCCCTGAAAAACCGCGTGCGCATCTCGCCCACCGATCATCTGGTCTCCGAGGCCATCTATCTATGGGACTATGACAACAACGGCATCGAGATCACCTTCGAAACGCCCGAGCGCGGCCGCATCGGCGGGCCGGAGGAGGGCGCCTATGCCGTCGCCCATGACGGCACCAGCCATTCCGGCCGCGAACCCATCGATCTCGACGACCTGCTGGGCGAACTCGGACCGGCCCCCGTGCTGCAACCCGCAATGCCCGCCGGCACCCGCATCGGCCACGTGCACCTGCATGTCACCGATCTCGAACAGGCCATGCACTATTATCGCGACGGCATCGGCTTCGGCGGGCTGTTCATCATGCGCCGCTTCGGCATGGGCGACACCGGGCTCGACTACATGCCCCACGCCCTGGCCTTCAACATCTGGGCCGGCCCCAGTGCCGCCCAGCCCCCGGCCGGTTCGGCGGGCTTGCGCTACCTGCAGATCGTCCTGCCCGATCAGGCGGCCCTCGACGCAGCCCGCACCCGGCTCCAATCCGTTGGCGCGCCCGTCACCGATACCAACGAAGGCCTCACCTCAAAGGACCCCGCCGGCAACGAAGTCAGGCTCACCGTCGCCTGATGGCTCGGCTGGTCCTCAGACCAGCTTCAGAAACCGGTCAACATCCTCTGGCGTCGTCGCCCAGCTCGTCACCAGTCGCACCAGCACCTCGCCTGCGGCCGGTGTCACCGTTTCCGATGGCCACTCATGTGCCGTGCCGCCCGCGGCGCGAACCGCATCCAGCGCCTCCGCCGAAATCACCGCGAACACCTCGTTCGCCGTGTTGTCCCATCCCAGCCGTGCCGTCTCGCGCTGGCGCAGGCCCGCGCGCAGCCGCTCGGCCATCGCATTGGCATGCCCGGCCCATGCCAGCCAGTTGCCGTCGCTCAGATAGGCTTCGAACTGCGCCGCGACGAACCGCGCCTTGGAGAACGTGTGTCCGGCCCGCTGCCGCCGCGCCATCACGTCGTGCAGCTTTTCGGGCGCAAACACCACCACCGCCTCGGCCGCCCAGCAGCCGTTCTTGGTGCCGCCAAAGCTCATGAAGTCCACCCCGGCACGCCAGGTCAGCTCGGCCGGTGTGGCACCGCTCGCGGCCACCGCATTGGCAAAGCGGGCGCCGTCGAGATGCACCGCCAGCCCGCGGGCCCGCGCCGGCGCGGTCAGCGCCGCCAATGCGTCCGGCCCATAGACCGTGCCGAGCTCCGTCGCATTGGTCAGGCTCAGCGCCACCAGCTGTCCGAGCCGATTGCCCTCGGGGTAGCGCGCCAGCATCGCCTCCAGTGCGTCGCCAAGCACCAGCCCATCGCGATGCGCCATCGGCATCAGCTTCATGCCGCCGCTGGCGTACTCCGTCGCACCCCATTCGTCATTGTGAATATGCGCCTCGGCCGAGCACAGCACCATGCCGCCCGGGCGGCTCACCGCCGAAAGCCCCAGCGCGTTCGATGCGGTGCCGGTCGGGGTGAACCACACCTCCACATCCCGCTCGAACACCTCGCAGAACATCCCGCGCACTTTTTCGGTCAGCGCGTCGCTGCCATAGCCCGGGGCAAAGCCCTCATTATGCCGGCCAAGCGCCGCCATCACCTCCGGCGTGGCGCCGGCCCAGTTATCGCTCGCAAAATTCAAGGCTGTAGATCCCCAGGCACATCAATCCCGTGCTCACTAGCACCGGCCAGACCCGCCCGTCACCCGTCCTCAGATCGCTGCGAGCAGGCGGCCGAACTCAGTCGTCGCCCTTCCAGCCAACGGCGCGCGGCGTCACATCCAGCGAGATCTCTTCCATGCCCAGCAGCCGTGCCACGACTTCGGGCGTATCCTTGACCACATGCATGCCGGATACCGTGTCGATCTTGGTGTCGCGCAGCCCCTTCACCACGGCCACCACGTGTTCGGGGTTGATGTAAATGATCCCGTCGGGCGTATCGAGCTTCACCAGCCGCATTGCAAATATCCTGTCCTGTTCCACCGGCGACAACATCTGCGGCCCGCCGGACGTGACATTCCTACGCGCGGATGTGAAAAGAAGAGTGAAAATCAAAGCCCAGGGAGACCGAACATGCTGACATCCCCCGAGGATGTGCTGAACTTCTGGTTCGTCGAACATGGCGAGGAAGACTGGTTCGGCGGTAAACCCGAATTCGATGCCGCGCTGGCAGAGCGTTTTACCGAAACCCATGCTGCCGTCGCGGCGGGCGAGGCCGCGCACTGGCGCGCCACCCCCGATGGGCGCCTCGCCGAAATTCTCGTGCTCGATCAGTTCTCGCGCCAGCTGTTCCGTGACGAGGCCAAGGCTTTCGCCACCGATCCCATGGCGCTCGACCTGGCCCGCGCTGCCGTCGCGGTCGAAGACGATCACCTGCTCGAGCCGCGCCGCCGCATGTTCTGTTACATGCCCTACATGCACTCCGAGAGCCTCGAGGTGCATAACACCGAGTCCATCCCGCTCTTCACCGAGCTGGGCGACGAAAACGCCCTGAAGTTCGAGATCGCCCACCGCGATCTCCTCGCCCGCTTCGGCCGCTACCCCAAGCGCAACGAGGCCCTCGGCCGCGAGTCGACCCCCGAAGAGCAGGCCTACATCGAAGACAGCGACGGAATGTTCTGAGGGCGCAGACGGCGCGATCTGGAATTGAATATGCAACGAGGATCCGCTGCAGATGAACGCGAAGTAGTCGAGAAGAACCGCATTGTTACCGCTGTTGTCGCGGTGCTGTGGGTTGGTGTGCTGGTCTTTTCGCTGACAACTTGCGCGTTCAACCGGGCAGAGATGATGGCTCTGTTGCGCCGCACCCCAGAGCACCAGTGCCTCGTGAGGACGGGGTGGCACAACCCTCACATCGTATGGGCCGGCATTCGCCATCTGCGGCCCAAACTGGTGTATCTTGTCGACGAGGCAGCACCAAGTGCAACGCTGAAGGAGCGGCAGGGCTCGGATTGCATCGCGGGGGGCGATGAAATCACCTATATTTTGCTGCCAACAACAGCCGCTGGCGATAAGCGCCTCGTTCCAGTACCAGGTAGTCGTGTGGAGACAGGTAACCGTGGACTTGACAAGTGGGTCGACGTCCTCAGCCAAGATCGACAGGTTCGCTATCGAAACGATGGGCAGGGCTACCGCCTGTTGCCACCCGACAAACAGTCTCGTTGAAGTCTCTCTTTGCGACATTGAGCACCAGAACGTTCCTCCTCGAAAAAGCAACTCGGAGGGCGTCTCTCGCTACGTTTGCCGAGCAACGGAGTGTTCTTGGCGGCGACGCATCGCGGCCACAACCGGGCTTATCGCCGTCCATAGACCCCGCTATACGCTCCAGCGTCGCGCTGACAGCGACCACGTCCGCCCCGAAGCCCCCATTGCAGCGTGGGTCTTCCGTCAGGAGCTCAATCGGCGCGGTCCGTGCGCCGCAACTGCGCGGTCAGGTCGAGGCCCTGTCTGCCGCCCATTCTGGCAACGGAAAAATCCGGTCATAGGCCAGGTTGAAGACAAAGGCATAGCCCATGTAGAACAGGGCAAACGACGCATCCATGACGAAGGCCGTCCACAGCGACACGCCCAGATACCAGGCGATGAACGGCATCAGGGCCGCCAGCAAACCGGCCTCGAACAGAATGGCATGCACAATGCGGACCGGAAGGGACTTCTCGGTGGTCCCGGCGCGGCGCTGCAGCACGCGATCGAAAAGGTAATTGAAGACGAAATTCCACACCGTCGCGATCGTCGCGCTGACCAGCCCGACGACGCCGATGTCGTGCATCGGCACGTGAAAGGCCCATGCCCCCAGGGGCGTGATCAGGGCGAGCCCCACAAGTTCAAAGCTGATGGCGTGGCGGATACGGTCACCGAGTGAGCGCATGACGGACCTCGAAAATGCCCGGGTCGTCCCGGCGAACAGAACCCATCAAAGGGGAGGTCGTCCTCTAACGCCGCTGAGATAGGCAAAAGATACAAGGAATTCAATCTGTCCTGAGCCGGCAGGACCACCGGCGAGCCGACCGGAGGTCGTTCTCGAAAACAGAACCGGACCGCAGGCATCCCGCGGCCCGGCTCTCAGACATAAGCTCAGCGCGAGTTACGCGGCGCTGGCCACAACGCGGGGCCGCGACGCGCTTCCACCCTGTGCGGCAAGCTTGAAGACCGAGACGACATCGTCGAGTTCGCTCGTCTGCGCTTCGGTCTGTTCGATCGCCGCATTGGTCTCCTCGACCAGGGCCGCATTATGCTGCGTCGCCTCATCGAGCTGACGCACCGCCACGTTGACCTCGTCGATCGAGGAGGCCTGCATCCTCGATTCCGTGGCGATCTCGCGCATCAGCGTGGAGTTTTCTTCCACCGCCTTGAGCATCGCCTGCAGCTTGGTCGCCGCATCGGCCACCAGCCGCGTGCCATTGCCGACTTCCTTGGCGCTTTGCTCGATCAGCTCTTTGACCTCGGACGAGGCTTCAGCGGCCGACTGTGCGAGGCGCCTGACCTCGATCGCGACGACGGCGAAGCCCTTGCCCGCCTCGCCGGCACGCGCCGCCTCAACCGAAGCGTTCAGCGCCAGCAGGTTGGTCTGAAAGGCGATATCGTCGATCATGCCGATGATGTTCGAGATCTTTTCCGAAGACCGCGAGATCTGGCCCATCGCGCCATTTGCCTGTGTCATCACCGCGCCGCCTTCTTCGGCCATATGCGCGGCGTGCGCGGCTTTCTCGGTCGCAGCCTCGGCCTTGGCGGCGTTCTGCACCACCGTGGTGGCAAGCTGTTCCATGGTAGCGCTGGTCTCTTCGATCGCCGCCGCCTGATGGGTGGTGCGCTCGCTCAGGTCATTTGCACCGGCCAGGATCTCGCCGGTCGCAATGCGCAGCGATCCCGAAGTTTCGCGCAACCGGCCGATGATCTCGGTCAGCTTTTCCGCGACGGCATTGGTGTTTTCCTTCAGCTCATGGAAGGCGCCGCTATAGTCGCCGCTCACCCGGTGGCTGAGATTGGCGTCGGCCAGTGCCGCCAGCACCTGGCCGGTCTCGCCGAGGCCACGATCGACCGTCGAGACCAGCTGGTTCACCGACTGTCCGAGCGCGTTGAGCTCGGGGTCGGGGAATTCCGTCGTCACGCGGTTGGAAAAGTCCCCCGCAACCGCGGCATCTACCACGCGACCGAACGCGCCCTGCAACTCCGCCATCATCTCGGCGCGCTCCCGGGCGGTGCGGGCAAGCCGTTCGGCCTCAGCCTCGCTCAGGTCCCGCACCTTGACCGCATTCTCCTTGAACACTTGAACGCTCTGCGCCATGGCGCCGATTTCATCGCGGCGGTTGGCGCCGGAAATCGTCACGTCCACACTACCGCTGGCCAGCGTGTTCATGGTCGCCGAGAGCTTCTTGATCGGGTTGTTCACGATGAACTGCGAGGACAGCCACACCGCTAGCAGCGTGCCTGCGAGGATCAGCACGCCACCGATCACGGTGAACAGCGTCTGCAACATGATGGGGCCGGAAATCACCGCTGCCGGCACGTCGAGCACCGCCGCCCAGTTCGAGTTCATCCCGGGCGCGCTGAACGGATAGACCAGCCGCAGCCCGCCATCGGGCATGTCACTGATGATCTTCATCTCGCCGTCGGCCAGCGCCTGCTGCACCAGCTCGGCGCCCTTGTCCGCATAGGGGGTCATCAACAGCGACCGGTCCGGGTTGGACGCCCATGCGCCGGTGCTGGTCACCAGCATCACCCGGCCACCCTCGAAGGGGCGCAGCTCCGAAATCATCGCTTCGATATCGTCGATCGTGAGGTCGACGCCCGCAATGCCGACGATCTCGCCATCCATGCGCACCGGCAGCGCCACCGACATGATGAGCTGGTCGCCGTTGCTCAGATAGGGCGAGGTGACGATGGGCCCGTCCGCAGCAAGCGGGGCAGTGTAGTACTCGCTTTCCGGGTCGATTTCCCAGGTCGAGAACCCCATCTCGCCTTCCGCATCCTTGGTCCAGTAGGCGGCGAACACACCCTGTTCGTTTCGGCCCGCCTGTCCGAGGATCGGGCGCGGCGAACCTGGCGGCAGCAGCTCTTCCATCCACGAACCAAACATGTTCGGGTAGTGCGGTGCCACGTTCTGCAACATGGCGATGATGTCGCGGCCGCGGGCATTGCCTTGCGCCAGATAGCCCTCGATCGTCGCGGTCACGGTCTTGCCGGCAGAGGTGGCCTCCGCCATCTGCGCCACAACCTTCTGGGCGGCCAGTCCAGCCTTTGCCTCGGCCAGTTCGAGCACATTGCGCTCCGTCTGGTCGCGGGCATTCAGCGTATTTGCGATGGTGAAAGCGATGAGAACAGCGGAAATCGTCAGACCGGCTGACAACAGCAGCTTGCCTGAAACGGAATGAAAGATGCGCTTCATGTCTTGGGTCCTGGAGCGAGGCGGGAGAAAAACCTCGCTCCGACCGATAAATTCTCAGCTCTAAGATAACGATAACATTCCGCTCAGTAGAGGAGCCGTACGCGGTATGGTGATTCTGCGTAGTTGGTCCGCCCGTGCGCCGCAAAAGCCCCGGATCCGCGGCGTCACCGCCCGTACGAGGATCAGCCGATCGCAGCCGCCAACCCGCCGCGCGTCAGATATGCGCCTGTTGCAGACCTGCTGCGCAGCGCCGCAAGCCACCTCGCGGCTCAGTATCCCGTAAACGCCTCCACCCGGATGTCGCGGCGTGTCACGCCCGAGCTCAGCAGCATCGTCTCCATGTCCTCCACCATGGCCGGCGGGCCGGCGACGTAATAAACCGCGTCGACATCCTGGCCCACATGCCGGGCCAGAAGCGCCGGGCTGACCCGGCCCTGCGCCCAGCCATCGGGCACGGTGCCGTCTCCGCTGATCGTGGGCACGAACGAAAAGCGCGGATGACGCTTGGCAAGCGCGGTCAGCTCGTCGGCAAACGCCGCCTGGGTAGCGCTGCTGACGCTATAGAACAGCGCCAGCTCTTGCGCACGTCCGCGCGCCAAGGCGTCCCGAACCATGCTGCGAAAGGGCGTGATGCCGATCCCGCCCGCCAGCAGGATAGCCGGACGGTCCGGGGCCAGGGTCAAGTCGCCGTAGGGCCCCTCCAGCTCCACCTCCGCGCCGATGGGCAAGGTCGCGAGGCTTCGCTTGAAGGCGCTGCCTCCGAGGCGCGTCGTGATCTCCAGCGTACTCTCGTTCGGCGCACCAGAGAGCGAAAACACCCTCATCCGGCCTCTGGCATCGGCCTCCGCCAGCCGCAGCAGCGTCAGATAGGCGGCTTGTCCGGCGGTGAACTCAAACCCAGGAGGGCGCTCGAAACGGAAGCTGCTGATGCCATCGGCCCGGTCCTCCCGGGCGACCAAAGCGCTCCGATGTGTCCGGCCGGGTTTCAGCAGGCTGCCGCGCCGCCAGCGCGTCAGGCGCAACCCGTCCCGCAGGCTCAGGCCAAGCAGCGTCAGATTGATCGCGCCTGCCACCAGTTCCAGCGCCTGGACGCCATAGAACCAGACGTCGAACGTGCCGGCGCTGGCCCGCGCTGCGAGGAAAAAGGCCGAGGGCATGAGCACCAACAGCCCGTTGGCCGCGATGAAGGGCATGCGCAACAGTTTCGCGCCGACGCGCCCGCTGCGATCGCCTCTGGACCAGAGCAGCCCGGACCCGCCCACCGCTGCGAGGCTGGGGACGAGGATGAGGAATCCCCACGGCAGCATGGTTTTCACCGCGACGACGGCCGCCTGCGACCCCGACAGTTCACTGATGACGGTCGAGAGCCAGAAAATGGCGATGGTCAGGATCGCCAGCCCGCCGGCGATCGGGTGAACGAGCTTTATCATGGCTTTGGCTCCCGGGTTGCGGTATTGTCACCTAGCACCACAATTGACATCATAGTGTCAAGTTAGAAAGATGATGACAAATGACGGCACCCGTCGACCCGCAGGCGAAAGCGGCGTCCTTGACCGATCTGATCCTGACGATGTTTCGCACCAACAACCTGATGCTGGCCTGGGGAGATCGCCTGGTTGCGCCCCTAGGTCTCACCAGCGCTCGCTGGCAGATCCTCGGCGCCATTGCGCTGGCCGACCGCCCGCAACCCGTGGCCTGGCTGGCGCGCGACATGGGCGCCAACCGCCAGAACGTGCAGCG
>NZ_JBLXGA010000017.1:0-68762 GCF_048261455.1 Devosia sp. | reverse complement strand
CCCCATGGGCAGCAGGAACCGCAACGCAGCGTGCGCCCGGAAGAGGTCACGCTGGCCAGCGGCCGCAAGGTCACCTGTCATCTCTATAGCGAGGAGGGGCAGGCCAATGGCTAACCTGCTGGAACTCAGGAATGTCTCGAAGGTCTATCAGCGCGGGCTGATCAACGCCAAGGCGACCGTGGCGCTACAGGACATGTCGCTGCAGCTCAAGGAGGACGAACCCACCATCCTGACGGTGGCGGGCGAATCCGGCTCGGGCAAGACGACGCTCGCCATGCTGCTGCTTGGCTTCATCACGCCGACGACGGGCGAGATCCTCTATCGCGGCAAGAACATCGTGTCGCTGCATGGCCGCGATCGGCTGGCCTATCGCCGCGAGGTGCAGGCGGTGTTCCAGGATCCGTTTGCGGTGTTCAATCCGTTCTACACGGTCGATCATCTGCTCACGGTGCCGATCAACAAGTTCAAGCTGGCCAAGTCGCGCAAAGAGGCGCGCGACAAGATGGAAGAGGCCCTCACGGCGGTCGGCCTTCGGCCGGAAGACGTGTTGGGGCGCTTCCCGCACCAGTTGTCGGGTGGTCAACGCCAGCGCATCAACGTCGCCCGGGCCCTGCTGCTCCGGCCGCGGCTGCTGATCGCCGACGAGCCGGTGTCGATGGTCGATGCCTCACTGCGCGCGTCGATCCTAGAGACACTGCGCAAGCTGCAGCGCGACTATGGCGTCTCGATCATCTACATCACCCACGATCTGACGACCGCCTATCACATCGCCAAGTCGATCATCGTGCTCTACCGCGGTGGGGTGATGGAAGCGGGAGATGTCGATCGGGTGATCAAGGACCCGCGCCATCCCTATACCAAGTTGCTGGTCGACTCGATCCCGTGGCCCAATCTCGATCAGCGCTGGGGGTCCGAGCCGATCAAGGCCCGCGAAGGCTATGCGGCCACCGGCGGGTGTCCGTTCCTGCCACGCTGTCCGGCGGCCATGGAAATCTGCAAGAGCCGTCCGCCGCTGTTCGAAATCGAAAAGCAGCATACGGCCTCTTGCTATCTCTACGACAAGCAGCCGCAGATCGCGGCCGAAAAGCTCTCCGAGCTGCTGCCGGTCTGATCCGGCCATTGCTTCCGGGCCGTTCCGCACGCGGGATGGCCCGATCCCTTCTTCGGTCCGCTGCCCGCCCGGTGGCCGGCAGGACCAAAATCTCGCCCGAGGGTCATCATGCTCGAAATCGCCGAATTCATTTCACCGGAGCCGACGCCGGTGTGGAAGCTTGCCCAGCAGGCAGGCGTCAATCTCGCCGTGGGCGGGCTGCCGTTCAACTCGCTGCAGGCCAATGAACGGGTCTGTGATCTGGCGCCACTCAGCCGCATGAAGGACACCTACGAGTCCAACGGCTTCGAACTGCGCGTCATCGAGGCCCGGCCGCCGCTCAACAACGCCAAACGCGGCCTGCCCGGTGGTGAGGAAGAGATCGATGTGGTGTGCGAGCTCATCACCAATATGGGCAAGCTCGGCATTCCCGTGTGGTGCTACGAGTGGATGACGGACTTCAACTGGGTCCGCACCACCATGGACACGCCCAGCCGCGGCGGTTCGGTGGTCACCAGCTTCAATGTCGACGACGTGCCGGACTCGATCACCTCGAACCCGCCGATCAGCGAAGAAAAGCTCTGGGAGACGCTCGAGCATTTCCTCAAGCGCGTCGTGCCGGTGGCGGAAAAGGCGGGGGTGAAGCTCTCCATGCACCCCGACGACCCGCCGATCACCCCGATCAAGGGCGTCAGCCGCATCATGCGGACCGTGCCGAACTACCAGCGGCTCGTCGAGACCGTGCCGTCGGACATGAACACGATCACCATGTGCCAAGGCAATTTCACCCTGATGACCAACGATCTGCCGGCCGCCATCCGCGGCTTCGGCAAAAAGATCAGTTTCGTGCATTTCCGGGACGTGCGCGGTGTGCCGACAAGGTTCGAGGAAACCTGGCACGACGCAGGCAAGACTGACATGCTCGCCTGCATGCAGGCCTATCGCGACATCGGGTTCGATGGTGTGCTACGGCCCGACCACGTGCCCACGGTCGAGGGCGACAGCAATGCCAATGCGGGGTATTCGGCCTTTGGGCGCCTCTATGCGATTGGCTATATCCGCGGGCTGATGGAAGCCGTTTACGAAGGACAGACGAAGTGAAGATCGCAGTTACCGGGGGCCGCGGCGGCGTTGGCTCCGCCATCGTCACCCAGGCCCTGGCCCAGGGGCACAGCCTTGTCAGCATCGACCGGGTGGCGCCGGCCGAAGACGCGCCGGTGCGGGACAAGGTGCACAGCGTCGTCGCCGAAATGGCTGACTATGATGCGCTGGTCACGGCCTTTGCCGGTTGCGACGCGATGATCCATATGGCCGCCATTCCGGCGCCGGGGCGGCATCCCGATCACGTGGTCCACAACAACAATGTGGTGGGCAGCTACAACGCGCTGCGCGCGGCGACCGAGAATGGCATCATGAACATCTGCCAGGCCTCGAGCGTCAACGCCATCGGCCACGCGTTCAGCCGAGAGCCGCGCTACGATTATTTCCCTATCGACGAGAACCATCCGAACTATTCGGAAGAGCCCTATAGCCTCTCGAAATGGATCTGCGAGCAGCAGGCCGATGCCTTTGCGCGCCGCTACGAGGACATCCGGATCTCGTCGATGCGCTTTCACTGGGTGGTGCCGGAGCGTGAAATGGCTGCGTCGCGCTTCAACATCGCGCCACAGGTGGCCCATCACCTTTGGGCCTATACGCGCTTCGACGCCGCGGCGGCCGCCTGCCTTGCCAGCCTGACGGCAGACTTCAAGGGTCATGAGGTGTTCTACATCGTGGCTCCGGACTCGACGATGGAAGGGCCGAGCCGCGAGCTGGCGGAAAAGCACTTCCCCAATGTCGAAATCCGCGGCAGCTTCGCGGGCAATCATGCCTTTTTCAGCTCCGCCAAGGCCGAGCGCATGCTGGGCTGGAAACACCCGTCCGCCGACGAGGTTTGAGGAAAGCGGGGCGGCTTCGGGCCGCCCCTAGTCGTCGTCCTCGTCGAGAATGCGCTGCTCGGCGCCTTCGAGATCCTCGTACTGGCCGGCACGCAGGCTCCACAGGAAGGCGCCGAGGGCCAGCAGGCCCATGATCAGGGCAATCGGAATCAGGAGAACCAGCCCGCTCATGCCGGCACCTCGTCGGGCTGCGGCTCGGCAGCGCCGGTCGTCTCTTTGCGGCGCGCTCCGTCGTAACGCAACCGCATGCCGTTCGCGACGACGATGATCGAGGAGGCCGACATGGCGAGCGCCGCGATCAGCGGGGTTACCTGTCCGGTGATGGCGAGCGGCACGGCGACCGCGTTGTAGCCGATCGCCAGCACGAGGTTCTGCCGCACCAGTCGCGCCGCTTGGCGCGCGGTGCGCAGTACCAGCGGCACGGCAGCCAAGTCCTCGCCGGTGAAAACGAAACCGGCGGCGTTGCGCCCAATGTCGGCGGCGCTGCCGGGGGCCATCGAGACATAGGCAGCGGTCAGCGCCGGCGCGTCATTGATGCCGTCGCCCACCATCATCGTGCGCCCCTTGGCGACTTCGGCGACCTTGTCCTCCGGCAGGCATGCGCCGCGGGCATCATTGATGCCGATCTGCGCTGCGACCGCCGCTACCGCCTCGGGGCGATCCCCCGAGATCAGCAGCGGGTCGAGACCCATCTCACGCAATTCATTCATCGTCGCCGCAGCGCCGCGGCGCAGCGGATCGGCGAAGCCATACCAGCCTTTCTCCTTGCCGTCGGCCGTCAGCCAGACCTCCGAAAGGTTGTTCCCGGGCGCCGCACGCATGCCGCACCAATCGGCACTGCCCAAGCGCCAGGTAACGCCCTCCACCTGGGCTTCTATGCCGCGACCCGCCGTCTCGGTGACGGCGATTTGTTCGTGCTCGTCGCCGGTCGCGCCGGCCGCGAGGGCCCGCGACAGCGGGTGGGTGCTGGCCGCTGCGAGGCGGCGGGCCATTTGCGCGGCGTCGGGATCGGTTTCGCGCGCCGCGACGAGTTGCGGCCGGCCCAGCGTCAGCGTGCCGGTCTTGTCAAAGGCGATTCGGTCGGCCTCCGCGGCCCGCTCCAGCGCAGCGCCATCCTTCATCAGAATGCCCCGGGCAAACAGTTTTCCCGCGGCGACCACGTGGACGATCGGCACGGCGAGGGCCAGCGCGCAGGGGCAGGTGATGATCAGAACGGCGACGGCATTGAGCAGGGCCGTGTGCCAGTTGCCCGAAACCAGCCCCCAGCCGAAGAAGGTCAGCAGCGCCACCGTGTGCACCACCGGCGCATAGACCTGCGCCGCCTTGTCGGCGAGTCTCCTTGGCCGGGTGCGGGCGTTCTCGGCCGCCTCCATCATTACCGCCATCCGCGCGAGGAACGAGTCGGTGGAGGCGCGGATGGCCCTCAGGGTCACAAGCCCTGTGAGATTGGTCGCGCCGGCGATCACCTCGTCTCCTGCCACGAGGGTTTGCGGTGCGGCCTCGCCGGTAACAATCGAATAGTCGAACTCGGCGGCGCCAGAGAGCAGTTCGCCGTCGACCGGCGCACGCTCGCCGTGTTTCAGCTCGAGCACCATGCCGTGCGTGATTTCGTCGAGCTTGACGTATTCGCGCCGGCCGTCGGGTAGGACCTCAAGCGCGCCGCGCGGTTGCAGGCGGGCGAGGGCCGTGATGGCGCTGCGGGCCCGTTCGCGCATCAGATGGTCGAGCGTGCGCCCGACCAGCAGGAAGAACAGCAGCATGGTCGAGGCGTCGAAATAGGCATGCGGGCCCGAATTGATGGTCTCGTAGAGACTCAATCCGGTGGCGAGCAGCACGCCGATCGAGATCGGGACGTCCATATTGGTCTTGCCGACGCGCAGGGCCCGCCAGGCCGAGCGGAAGAACAGCCGACCCGAATAGGCGACCGCGGGGAGGGCCAGCAATGCCGAGAGCCAGTGAAACAGGTCGCGGGTGGCCTCGTTGGCGCCGGACCAGACCGAGACCGAAAACAGCATGATGTTGCCGGCCGCAAATCCAGCGACCGCCAGGGCCTTCAGCAGTTCGGCCAGCACCGGATCCCCGACACTGTCCTGACTGGGGTCGAGGACGTGGTTGTAGTAGCCCGCAGCGCGGATAGCGGCGGTCAGTTCCGACGGCGCGCCGCGATTGTGGTCATAGCCGATACGCACGCGGCGTTTGGTGAGATTGACCCGTGCGGTGGTAACCTGCGGCAGAGCGTCCAGGCCGGTCTCGATCGAGCGGATGCAGGCGGCGCAATGTGCGTCTGGGACGGCGAACTCGATCTGCCGGGTGCCGTCGCCCAGCGGGCGGCTCAAGGCGAGCAGTGCCGCGTCGTCGGTCTCGACGGCCCCGAGCTGCGGCGCCTCACCCGCGTGCTGTCCCGGCGGGCAGCAGGTCACTGCCCGTTCCCCGTCACGGTGAAGCGGGTATGAAGCTCATAGGGACCCAGCTCCGTCTCCGGCGCGCGGGCGAGTGCTTCCCACAGGCCGGTTTCGAGCGTCAGTGGGGCGGCATGGCTGCCGCTACTCGTGGGAACGAGCTCCAGCATCTGGTCGTCGTGTCCACCCACCGGGCGGTTGATCTGCAGCGTCACGTCGTCGAGTGGCACGGCGCGGCCTGTGCCGTCCACCAGCCTGAGTTCGATCCGGGCGCCGTCGTAGTTCAGGGTCCCGACCCAGCCGGCGGCCTGCTGGCGTTCGTGGGCGATGCGCTTGTCCTCGAACTCCTGGCTCGCGACATAGGTGTTGGGCACCACGAGACCGGTCCAGCTGGTGCTCGACAGCACCGCCATGGTGGCGTTGACCGCGATGATCACCCCGAAGAAGCCGAGGACGAGCACCAGCATGTGGCGGCCAGTGAATTCGCGTGAACGTGCGGGTCGGAGCGTGCTCATGTCTACCTCTGGGGAACGGCGAAGCTGGTTTCGACGGCGCTGGTCCGCGCGGTCTCGGTATCGGTGACGACGATGTGGAAATCGACAGGCTCAGCGGGCACGAACTCGGCGTCGACGCGCACATAGAGCCGCAGCGGCAGCACCTGGTCGGGCGGCAGGTCGAGAGTCAGTTGCTGCACCAGTTTTGAATCATCGGCTAGCGACATGGCGGCGCCCGGCAGGCCTTCGAGGCTGAGCACGACCTGACCCGGCTGCGGCGTCATGTTCAGCACCTTGACGTCGAAGCCATTGCGCACCGAGCCGTCGCGCAACTCGACATAGAGCGGGTTGCGGTCGTGCAGCACATTGAGCGACAGCGGCGTACGTAGCGCCAGCACCGTCAGCATGGCGAGCCCGATCGCCGACCAGCCGACGAAATAGATCAGCGTGCGCGGTCGGATGATCGAGCGCCAGTCGGTGTGCTTGATGCGCTTGACCAGCCGGCCGGTGGCGCTGTCGCGCACCCGCTCGGGCCTGATGGTCGCGTCGGGGCCGGTCGCCAGCGCCATGTTCTGGCGATAGTCCGACAGCGTCGCATAGGAAATCAGGCCGCGTTCCTTACCCAACCGGGTCATCACGTCGTCGCAGGCATCGATGCACAGCGCACAGGTGATGCACTCGAGCTGCTGGCCATCGCGGATGTCGATGCCCATCGGACAGACCACGACGCAGGCGTTGCAGTCGACGCAGTCGCCCTGCGGCCGGCCCTCGGCCTGGGCCTTCTTGGCGTGGCGGCCGCGTGGCTCGCCGCGCCAGTCGTTATAGGTGACGGTGAGCGAGTGTTCGTCCAGCATGGCGCCCTGAATGCGGGGCCAGGGGCACATGTAGGTGCAGACCTGTTCGCGCATCAGCCCGCCGAAGACATAGGTGGTGGCTGTCAGTAGCGCGATGGTCGCATAGGCGATGACGGGCGCCTGCAGGCTCACCACGTCTTGCAGCAGGCTCGGGGCATCGGCGAAATAGAAGATCCAGGCGCCGCCGGTCGCGATGCCGATCAGCAGCCAGATCCCATGCTTGGTGACTCGTTTGACGATCTTGTCGGCCGTCCAGGGCGCCTTGTCGAGCTTCATGCGGGCGTTGCGATCGCCCTCAATGGCGCGCTCGACGACGAGAAACAGATCCACCCACACGGTCTGCGGGCAGGTATAGCCGCACCACGCCCGTCCCACCGTCGAAGTGATGAGGAACAGTCCGATCCCGGCCATCACCAGCATGCCGGCGACGTAGTAGAATTCCTGCGGCCAGATTTCGATGAAGAAGAAGTAGAAGCGCCGGTTGGCGAGGTCGACCAGCACGGCTTGGTCCGGGGCGAAGGGCCCGCGGTCCCAGCGAATCCATGGCGTGACGTAGTAGATCGTCAGCGTCACCAGCATGACCAGCCACTTGAAGCGGCGAAACTGGCCCGAGGCGCGCTTGGGGAAGATCTTGGTGCGCGGCGCATAGAGTTCGAGGCGCTGCTTGCGCGAGTTCACCGGTTGCACATCGTGCTGTTCGGGGGTGGGGGTCTCCACCGACATGGCAGGCCTCGCGAGATTTGCGGATGGCGCAGTCATGACACGCTGCGGCTGGGCGAGGCTTGATCTGGGTCAAGCGCGCCAATGGGGCGTAGGGTCCGGCTGCTTGCGAAAAGCCGACGGTGTCGCGCCCCGCGGTCACCTGCTGGCGACCGTGGGGCGGACCGGTTGCTGGCGTTGGCGCAGCAGCTACTCGCCGCCGCCCAGACCGTGCACATAGACCGCCAGCTGCTTGACGGCATCGTCCCCGAGCCGGGCACCCCAGGCCGGCATCACACCGTGACGCGGGCTGCGGATCTGGGCGACGATGTCGGGAAGCGTGTCGCCGTACAGCCAGATGCGATCGTTGAGCGAGGGCGCACCCTGGTCGATCATGCCGCCGCCGGCTTCGCCGTGGCACGACGCGCAATTGTCGGCGAACAATGCGGCGCCTTCGGGCGTCGCTTCGCCCCCCTCGATGCCGGTGAAGCTCGCCACGTAGCGGGCGACCGTCCGGATCTGGTCGGCGGGCAGCAGCCCGTCAGTGCCGAAGTTCGGCATGATGTTGTAGTGCGTTTCCATATCCACGGGGTCACGGGCGCCATGGCTGATGGTGTCGTGAATCTGCTCGATGGTGCCGCCCCAGATCCACTCGTCATCATTGAGATTGGGATAGCCGGGGGCTCCGGCGGCGCCGGTGCCGTGGCACTGCGAGCAGTAAACCTTGAACATGGACTCGCCGCCGGCGCGGGCAAAGCGGCTGAGCTGCTCGTCGCCGACGATTTCCGCGACGGGGGTCGCCGAGATCGCCGCGAGCATGCTGCCCTGCGCCTGCTGTGCGGCATCGAGCGAGGCATCCAGATTGGCGCGACTCGAATAGCCCAGGACGCCCGAGGTTGCCGAGGAGATCATCGGCCAGGCCGGATAGGCAATCGTATAGCCCACAGCAAAGACGATGGTGCCGTAGAAGGTCCACAGCCACCAGCGCGGCAGCGGTGTATCCAGTTCCTTGATGCCGTCCCACTCGTGGCCGGTGGTGGCAGTGTCGGTGGCCTTATCGATTTCCCGGCCGTTGCGCTGTTCCGTACCGCTCATTGTGTCTTATCCCCGGTGATGGGTTCGTTGTCCTCGAGTGGAATGCGGGCCGCTGCCTTGGCATGGGCACTGGCGCCGGGGCGGATCACGAACAGCAAGACCGCAATGAAGATGGCCAGCATGTAGACGAGGCCCCAGCTGTCGGCGAAGTGCCGCAATCCGTCGTAAACGGCGTTGTCCATAATGGCCTCCGTCAGCGGTAGTTGGCTTCGGCGTCATAGGCCGAGAAATCGACCAGCGTGCCGAGCATTTGCAGGTAAGCGACGAGCGCATCCATTTCGGTGATGCGGCGCGGATCGCCGTCGAAATCGCCGACCGTCACCTTGTCGTAGCGCGACAGCAGGCCCGAGGTGCTGGCGTCCGGCGTGGCCTGGGCAATCAGGTCTGCCCGCGCATTGGCGATGTCTTCCTGGGTGTACGGCACCCCGACGGCGGCGTTGGCCTTTAGGTGGCCGTCGATCCCGAAGGTGTCGAGCTCGGTGTTGGCCAGATGGCCATAGCCCGGCATGATCGATTCCGGCACCAGGGCGCGCGGGTCGGTCAGGTGCTCGACATGCCATTCATTCGAATAGCGGGCGCCAACGCGGGCCAGGTCCGGTCCGGTGCGCTTCGAGCCCCACTGAAACGGATGGTCGTACATCGACTCCGCTGCCAGCGAGTAGTGCCCGTAGCGCTCTACCTCGTCGCGGAAGGGGCGGATCATCTGGCTGTGGCAGACGTAGCAGCCCTCGCGGACATAGACGTCGCGGCCTGCCAGTTCGAGCGGGGTGTAGGGCCGCATGCCCTCCACCTTCTCCACCGTGTTCTGCAGATAGAACAGCGGCGCGATCTCGACGATGCCCCCGATCGACACGACGACCAGCGTCAGCCCGAGCAGCAGAGTGGCGTTCTTTTCGACAGCGCCATGCTTTCCAAGGATGTCCATGGTTTGCTCTCCTTACTCGGCCGGCTGCATCTGGGGCGTGGTGACGATCGGGCGCTCGTTGCGTTGCCGCCCGGCGATGGTCATGGCGATGTTGTAGGCCATGACCAGGCCACCCAGCAGGTAGAGCAGGCCACCGAAGGTGCGGGCGATGTAGTAGGGCTTGAGCGCCGCGACGGTCTCGGCGAACGAGTAGACCAGGAAGCCCAGCTCGTCGTACTCACGCCACATCAGGCCCTGCATGATGCCCGAAACCCACATCACCGCCGCGTAGATGACGATGCCGATGGTGGCGAGCCAGAAGTGCCAGTTCACCAGCCGTAGCGAATAGAGCTGCGGGCGGCCCCAAAGGCGCGGCACCATGAAATAGATGGCGCCGAACGAGATCATGCCGACCCAGCCAAGCGCACCCGAATGCACATGCCCGATGGTCCAGTCGGTGTAGTGGCTCAGCCCGTTGACCGACTTGATCGACATGACCGGACCCTCGAAGGTCGACATGCCGTAAAAGGCCACCGCGATGACCATCATGCGGATGATCGGGTCGGTGCGCAGCTTGTCCCAGGCACCGCGCAGGGTCATCAGGCCGTTGATCATGCCGCCCCAGCTGGGCATCCACAGCATGATGGAGAAGACCATGCCAAGGGTCTGCGCCCAGTCCGGCAGCGCCGTGTAGTGCAGGTGGTGCGGGCCGGCCCAGATGTAGAGGAAGATCAGCGACCAGAAGTGGATGATCGACAGCCGGTAGCTGTAGATCGGCCGCTCGGCCTGCTTGGGCATGTAGTAGTACATCATGCCCAGAAAGCCCGCGGTGAGGAAGAAGCCCACAGCGTTGTGGCCATACCACCACTGGGTGAGCGCGTCCTGCACGCCCGAGAACAGCGAGTAGCTCTTCGAGCCCAGCAGACTCACCGGCATCGACAGGTTGTTCACCACATGCAGCACGGCAATGGTGATGATGAAGGCGAGATAGAACCAGTTCGCCACGTAGATGTGCGGCTCTTTGCGCTTGATCACCGTGCCGAGGAACAGCACCAGATAGGCGACCCAGACCACCGTCAGCCACAGGTCGACATACCATTCGGGCTCGGCATATTCGCGCCCCTCGGTGATCCCGAGCAGGTAGCCGGTGGCGGCCATGACGATGAACAGCTGATATCCCCAGAAGACGAAGCGGGCGAGGTTGTCGCTCAGCAGCCGGGCGCGCGAAGTGCGCTGCACGACATAAAAGCTCGTGGTCAGCAGCGCCGTGCCGCCGAAGGCGAAGATCACGGCAGAGGTGTGCAGTGGGCGCAACCGGCCGAAATTGAACCAGGGCCCGAAATTGAGCTCGGGAAAGGCCAGCTGGGCGGCGATCAGCACCCCGACCAGAAAGCCGACACAGCCCCAGAAGACCGTGAGAATGCTGCCGGCGCGAATCGGCTCGTCGAAATAGGTGGCCGCCTTGCTGGCTGCCTCTTGCACGGGGTCAGCTGTGCGCCGCAGCAGCACCAGCGTGCCGATCGACAGCGTCGCGGCAATCAGGCCCATGTGCTGCGCGAACAGCGCGTCCTGTGCGAAAGCCGACAGCATGAGCGTCACGAACGCTCCCACCGCCAGCGTGATTATCCAAGGCAGATTTGGCAAAGTTTGGCCCCCATAGGTCGAACAGCCTGGTTCGGCCGGACCCTAGGCGGGCGGGAAAAATTGGCTTTGATCTAGATCAAGATTGACGGTCGGCGACGGCAACTGTGGCAATCAGGATGCAGGGCGAATTGCCCTGCGCCGCGAATAGACCGATGGTCCGCGCGAGGCGGGCTACCGGCAGTATTTCAATGCCGAGAGCCGCCGGTTGGCCGAGGAACTGTTCAAGGACGACCTCGAGACCTTCGGCTACGATTTCTGAGGTAGTGCGCCGCCCGCCGCGCCTAGGATGCCGCGACGAGTTCGCGGCTGTAGGCGTCGGCCAGATCGCCCGAGCGCAGCTGTTCGCGCGTCAGGGTCTCGACGGTCTTCGCATTGCGCATCACCATCAGCCGCTCGCACATGTAAGACACCACCGCAAGATCGTGGCTGACGATTACGAAAGTCAGCCCAAGCTCCCTGCGCAGCCGGTTGAGCAGATTAAGGATTTCGGCCTGGATCGACACGTCGAGCGCCGAGGTCGGCTCATCGAGTAGCAGGATCCGCGGGTTCAGTGACAGGGCCCGGGCGATGGCGACGCGCTGGCGCTGGCCGCCGGACAGTTCATGCGGAAACCGGAACTGGAAGCTGGGGTCGAGGCCGATTAGCTCCAGCAGTTCGCCGGTGCGGCCGAACGGATCGGGCAGCTTGTTGATCCGCATCGGCTCGGCGATCTGCTGGCCGATGGTGTAGCGCGGATGCAGCGAGCCATAGGGGTCCTGAAACACCATCTGCACGGTGCGGGCTAGGTCGCGCTGGCGCGTTGTGCGCGCGTCCTGGCCGTTGATGGTAATTTTGCCCGTCCAGTGCCGGTTGAGCCCGACCATGGTCCTGAGGATGGTCGATTTGCCCGAGCCGGACTCACCGACGAGGCCAAAGCTCTCGCCTTCGGCAACTGTAAAGCTCACGTCATCGACGGCGGTCGATGGCCCGAAGCGCACGGTGAGGTTGTCGACGCTGATCATCACACGGCCTCCCGCCAGCTGGCTTCGCGTTCCAGCACTGGCAGCGGTTCGAGCGAACCATTTATCTCGGGCTGGCAGGCCAGCAGGCCGCGCGTATAGGGGTGGGTGGCCTCGCTGAGGCGCTTGGCATCGAGCGTTTCGACGATCTGGCCGGCATACATGACGATCACCCGGTCGCAGAACCGGCTGACGAGGGTGAGGTCGTGGCTGATGAAGATCAGCCCCATGCCGCGCCGCGTCACCAGTTCGTCGAGGATCGACATCACCTGGGTGCGCACGGTGACGTCGAGCGCCGAGGTCGGCTCGTCGGCGATCAGCAGGTCGGGCTCGCGCACCACCATCATGGCAATCATCACGCGCTGGCCCATGCCACCCGACAGTTCGTGCGGGTAGAGGTCGAACACTCGCTCGGGCTCGCGGATCTGCACAGCTTCCAGCGCGCTGATCGCCTTGGTCCGGGCGGCAGTGCGCGACAGTTTTCGGTCGCCGATGCGGATCGCTTCGACAATCTGCTTGCCGACGCTCATCACCGGGTTCAGCGAGTATTTCGGGTCCTGCAGGATCATCCCCATGCGCCCGCCCCGCAGCGAACGGCGCAGCCGCGCCGAGGCGGTCGTGAGGTCGATGCCATCAAAGCTCATGCGGTCTGCGCGCATCCGCGCATAGCCGGGCAATACGCCGAGCAGCGAGCGGCCGGTCAGGCTCTTGCCCGAACCGCTTTCGCCGACAATGCCGAGCTTTTCGCGCCCCAGCGAAAAGGAGACGCCGCGTACGGCCTCGTTGACGCTGCCGTCGTCGCTGCCGAAGGTGACGCGCAGGTTTTCGATTTCAACGAGCGGGGCGGTCAATTGCGCTGCCTCAGATGCGGGTCGAGCAGATCGCGCAGCGCGTCGCCCAACAGGTTGAAGCCGAGGCTGACGATGAAGATCGCGCCGCCCGGGATGGTCGCCACCCACCACTGATCGAAGATGAACTTGCGGCCGGTCGAGATCATCGCGCCCCATTCGGGCAGCGGCGGCTGGGCGCCGAGACCGATGAAGCCGAGACCCGCCGCGGTCAGGATGATGCCGGCCATGTCGAAGGTCATGCGCACGATCACCGAACTCATGCACATCGGGATGACGTGAAAGAAGATGATGCGGAACTCGCTGGCGCCGGCGAGGCGCACGGCATTCACATAGTCCGAGTTGCGCACGACCAGCGCCTCGGCGCGCGCCAGCCGCGCATAGGGCGGCCAGGCGGTGAGGGTGATGGCCAGAGCGGCGTTGACGATGCCGGGGCCAAGCGCGGCGACGAAGGCCAGCGCCAGCAGCAGCTTGGGGATCGCCAGGAACACGTCGGTGATGCGCATGAAGACCGCATCGATCCAGCCGCCGGTGGTGCCCGAAACGGCACCGATCACCAGCCCGATCGGGGCGGAGGTGACGATCACCAGCCCGACGATCAGCAGGGTCAGCCGCGAGCCATAGACCAGCCGGGAAAAGATATCGCGGCCAAGCTCGTCGGCGCCGAACCAGTATTCGGCGCTGGGTGCCGACAACCGGGCCGACAGTTCCGGCAGGTAGGGATCGTGGGTGGCGATCAGCGGCGCAAAGATCGCCGTCAGGATCAACAACGCGACGATGAGCAGGCCGATCACGCCGAGCGGGTTGCGCACGAAACGACGGGCGAAGCTCCTGAATTCCTTGATGCGCGCGGCGCGCAGGGCGCGGCGGCGATCGATCATGGGTTCTGATGCGATGGTCATGCGCCGGCTCCCCGCGCGCGCGGATCGAGCGTGGTGTAGAGCACGTCCGACAGCATGTTGAGGAAAACGAAGACGATGCCGACCAGCAGCGTGCCACCCAGCACCGCGTTCATGTCGGCGGCAAAGAGCGACGAATAGATATAATTGCCGATGCCGGGCCAGGAGAAGATGGTCTCGACCAGCACCGAGCCTTCGAGCAGTCCGCCATAGCTCAGCGCGATCACGGTGATCAGCGGAATGGCGGCATTGCCGAGTGCGTGACGGACGACGACGGTCAACTCGCTGGCGCCCTTCAACCGGGCGGTCAGCACATATTCGCGGCTGAGCTGATCCAGCATCACCGAACGGGTCATGCGCGAGATATAGGCGAGGCTGTAGTAGCCGAGCAGCAGCGCCGGCAGGATCATGTGGCTGATCGCGTTGAAGAACACGTCCCACTCCCCCTGCAGCGCGGAATCGATAAGCATCGATCCGGTGATGCGGTCGACGATGCCGGTATAGAAGACGTCGACCTGTCCGGGGCCGGCGACCCATCCGAGCTTGTAGTAAAAGACGAACAGAC
Source organism: Devosia sp. (assembly GCF_048261455.1). GTDB lineage: Bacteria > Pseudomonadota > Alphaproteobacteria > Rhizobiales > Devosiaceae > Devosia_A. The sequence continues at coordinate 54,336 of NZ_JBLXGA010000017.1, read as the reverse complement.
CCACGAGGCCGAGCCAGAAGATCGGCACCGAATAGCCGATCAGCCCGATGATGCGGAACAGATGGTCGGGCCATTTCTCGTGCCAATAGGCCGAGGCGACGCCCATGGGAATGCCTAGCACCATGCCGATGACGAGGCCGATCGTCGCCAGCTCGAGCGTTGCCGGAAAGAACGCGAGCAGGTCGGTCAGCACCGGGCGCGACGTCGAGAACGAAGTGCCGAAATCGCCGCGCAGAATGTTGCCGAGATAGTCGATGAACTGCTTCCACAGCGGCTGGTCGAGACCGAGCTCGACATAGACGCGCTGGTAGACTTCGGGCGTCGCCTTTTCGCCGACGATCGAGAGGACCGGATCGATGGGCAGGATACGGCCGATGAAAAAGGTGACGGCGGCCAGCCCGACGAGGGTGATCGCAACAGTCAGCAGCCAGGAGGCCAGACCGGTCAGAAGGCGCAATGCGCGGGGCGGGGATTGGGTCATTGAACCTCAGTGAAACCGGTGCCGGAGGCAGAACCCCCGGCACCGAAGGGGTCGATCAGTCCTTGCTGACGCCGCCGTAGCGGTCATCAGAGAAGGTGATGCCGAGCACGACGCCCTCGACATTGTCGCGCATCGCAACGCGACGGCTGTCCTGGAACATGTAGACGAAGGGCGAGGAGTCGGTGTGCGCCCTCTGGATCTCGTCATACATTTCCTTGCGGGTCTGGGTGTCCTGCTCGCGCACGGCAGCCATCACCTTGTCCGACAGTTCGCCCGAGTTCCAGCCGAAGCGATCGGCCAGGTTGCCCTTGCTGCCGTCTGGATCGGACGGGTCGTTATAGGTGAAGGCCTTGGCGTTCGAGTGCGGATCCGGATAGTCCGGGCCCCACAGGCCGACCCAGATGTCGAGGTCGTGCGAGCGGTAGCGGTCGAGCCACGGGCCGCCGTCGACGACCTGCAGGTCGAGCTCAATGCCGGCCTGCGCTGCGGTGGCCTGCACGGCCTGCGCATAATCGGGGTAGGGCGGCACGTTCCACACGACCGTCTCGAGCTTGATCGGGGTCGCCACGCCGGACTCGGCGATCAGCGCCTTGGCCTTCTCGATATCCAGCGTGTAGGGGTTGTAGTCGATATTGCCGCCGAGGAAGCCGTCGGGGATCATCGTCTGGTGCACCTTGATGGTGCCGCGACCGATGGATTCGGCAATCCCTTCATAGTCGACGAGATACTTCATCGCTTCGACGACCTTGGGGTTGCTCAGCGCCTCGTTGCGCATGTTCAGCCCGAAATAATAGATGGTCGAGCTGTTGCCTTCGAGGATTTTGATGTCGTCATTGCCCTCGATGGCGCCGATGTCGTCCGGGCCGAGCTTGTTGGCAATGTCGATGTCACCCTTTTCCAGCGCCAGGCGCTGGGTGGCGGATTCCGGCATGTGCTGCAGGAAGATGCGGTCGACACCCGGGGGCGTGCCCCAGAAGTTCTCGTTGCGGCTGAGCAGAATCGAGACCTTCGGATCCCACTTGGTCAGCACATAGGGGCCCGAGCCGGCCGAATTCTCGGTCTTCAGCCAGGCATTGCCATAGTCGTTGCCGCCGCTTTCCAGCGTCGCTTCATGCTGCTTGACGATCTCGGAATCGACGATACCGCCGGTGAAGGAGCTCAGCACGTAGAGCACGAAGCTCGGCGCATACTTCTGGTCGACTTCAAGCGTCAGGGTCGCATCGTCGACGGCCTTGATCTTGTCGGCAACATTGTCCTGGGTCAGACCGAACTGGTTCAGAATGAACGAGATGCGGCTGTCGATCAGGATGACGCGACGCAGCGAATATTCCGCGTCATGGGCCGTCACCGGATTGCCCGACGCGAACTTGGCGTTCGGGTTCATCTTGAAGGTGAAGGTCTTGCCGTCGTCCGAAACGGTCCAGCTTTCCGCCAGCACGCCGACGATCTTGGTCGGATCGGCCGGATCGAAGGTCACCAGCGGCTGATAGATCTGCTGGCTGGCCAGCACGCCGCCGACTTCCGACACTTCGGCCGGGTCGAGCGTGATGATGTCGTCGATCGCATCAGCGATCACCAACGTGTTCTTGGGCGTTTCCGCAAACGCGCCCGTCACGGTTAGAACCGCTCCGAGTGCTGCTGCGGCAAGCGCTTTATACATGCGCATGGCAGTCTCCCTGGTTGAAATTCCGGTCCGGCTGAGGAGCCGGTCCTTTATGGGTCGTCATCTGTCGCTGATGCCCTCGAAGGTGAAGACGAGGGCGGCGAGAGGCAGCAGCGCGGTGATCCGCGCGAGGGTCGCGGGCGTGAACAGCCCGGCGTCACCCAGAACATTGACCGTGCCGCGCACGGCGCCGGCGATCACGATGGGAAAGCAGCCGGTGGCGCCATAGCCCATCGCGACCAGCTGGTCGGTCTCGGGAATAAAGGCGGCCATGCCGGGCACATCGTCACCCAGCACCGGGCGCTTGTCGCCAAAGATCCGCCTGTTCCAGGCGCTGTCATCGATCGGGTCGAACCCGCCGAGCGGAAAATGCTCCGCGTCGGACGTGCCGATCCGATGCGTCACCGAATAATCAGGCGCCGTCGCTAGCCAAGTGACCGTGCGCACGCCATCTACGGCGCAGAACAGCGTGTTCAGCGCCGCAATGGTCTGCTGCGGGCCCTCGGCCAGCGCCGTGGTCAGGCGCTCGGCGATCTTTGCGTCGAGTGGCATCATTCGGGAAACAATCGCATCGTGCCGACCCACAGCTCCACCGCTGTTCCGGTGCCGATATTGGTGCCGCGGTGTGGCTTGCGGCTGTCGAAATGCAGCGTGTCGCCGGCTGTCAGTTCATAGGTTTCGCCATCGATCTCGTAGAGCATGGCGCCGGAGACGAGATAGACGAACTCCTCGCCTTCATGGCGCATTACCTCCGAGGCGTGGCCGGGCGGCACATGCGACAGGCAGGCATTGAGCTTGGCGTCGGCAAAGCCGCGTTCCAGAAATTCGTAATAGCGCGACGTGCCGTCGACCTTGAAGGTGGGGCGCTTGCCGGCATGGGTGGCCACGGGATGGGTGCGGGCCGGGGCCTGGGAGACGAACATGTCCACAGAGGCGTCAAGCGCCTTCGCCACATTGTAGAGCGAGGCCAGCGACGGCGTCGAAATCGAGCGCTCGATCTGCGAGATGAATCCGATGGTCAGGCCGGCCTCGTCGGCCACCTGCTGCATGGTCTTGCCGATGGCCTTGCGGCGCGCCCGCAACCGGTCGCCGAGGCTCTCGCCTGCACTCGCAGAAATCTCAGACATCTCGCGGATGTCGCCATCATGCATCGTAAAGGAGGCCCCAGATAACTTTAGCTACACTAAATTGTCTGGCGCCGGAGTCAATCGGGGGCGCCCCCCACTGGCGTGTCAGGCCGTCTCGGCGGCAATGGTCGCCAGCAGTGCCTCGCGTTCCGGGGTGGGCTCGGCATAGCCCAGTTCCGCGCGAATGCGGGTCGTGTCGAGCGTCAGCGGATAGCTGAGATCGGTCGCTTCGGCGCGCTCGAACAGCAGGCCTTTTTCTGTGGGCGGCACGGTTTCCACCTCGAGACTGCGGTTCAGCACCACGGCAAAGCTCAGCAGCCATTCGATCGGCGTGCGGACGAAATTCTGTCCGACGTTATAGGTGCGGCCGACCGCACGCGGATCGGTCGCGGCCAGCACCATGGCGTCGGCAACGTCGTCGACATAGCCGTAAGAGTTGGGCCAGCGGCTGGCGCGTTCGTCGAGCTTGGCGAGACCGCCGGCCTTTGCCGCGTCGATCGCCCATTTGAACCGGTGCTGCTTGTCGTCGGGTCCGAAGATCATCGGGGCACGAATGATCGTGCTTTCGAACCGTGTATCGGCGCGTACCGCCTCTTCGAGCACGATCTTGTCGTAGTCTTCGAACAGTTCCGCCGACACGCCTTTCGGCCGGTTCGGGTTGCCGCGATAGGGGTAGCGGAAGCTGCGCAGCGGGTCGTCTTCCCGCGCCGGCTCCAGTTGCACGTCCGGCTGCTCGCGGCGCAGCAGACCGCCGTAATTGCTGTAAACGTCCACCGAGCTCAGCAGCAGATAGCGCCCGCCGCGGGTACCCATTGCCTCGAAGACGGCGCTTGTGTTCAGCATCCCCAGCGCAAAGATGTCGATCACCGTATCGACGCCGTGCTCGGCGAAGATTTCGCCCAGCCGCGCCGCGTCCATCCGGTCGCCTTTGGCAAACACCGCGCCGGGTGGCAGCGTCACCGGTTCGGTGCCGCGGGCGACGGCCACGACCTCATGCCCCCGCGCCAGCAGACGCCGACAGACCGCCGTGCCGATGAAGCCGGTGCCCCCGATAACTGCGACCGTCATGCTCATATCCCCGACTCATTCACACCCTGGCCCGCGGGCCTCGGTAGATGCCCATATGCCTTGGGCGGGTGGAATTGAAGGGCAGATCGTCCTTGTTTTGGCTGACAGAGCAACCGACGCCGTGAGCCGGCCGACCAGCTCGAGCACAGTCGGATCTTAATCGACAAAGGCGTCTCGACGCTTGGCGCGCCAAGTGCAGATCAGTCGGTCGCGTCCAGTGCCTCGCGGAGGATCCGGGCGAGTTCGTGCCGGCGATAGGGTTTGACCAGCAGGCGCGGATTTGTCGACGGTGCGGTGCCGACGTTCTGCCGGGGGTCGGTAAAGCCGGAGGTCAGGACCACCTTGGTGTGTGGCCAGCGCTCGGTCACCTGTTTCGCCAGATCATACCCGCTCATCCCGCCGGGCATGACGACGTCGGTGAACACCAGATCGACCTGTTCCTTTTCCAGCACCTGCAGCGCCTTTTTCCCGTTCTCGGCCTCCAGAAAGCGGTAGCCCAGTCCCGTGACCTGGCGGGCGACGACCTGGCGCAATCCGCTGTTGTCCTCCACCGCCAGAATGGTCTCGGTCCCCCCCTGTTCGGCGTCCTGCCGCGACTTTTCCGCCTTGCGTTCGTGATCGGGCGTCGATGCGCTGGGCAGGTAAAGCCGAGAGATCGTTCCGACCCCGACCTCAGAATACACATAGACCTGCCCGCCCGATTGCTTGATGAACCCATAGACGAGGCTGAGGCCCAGGCCGGTGCCCTTGCCGGGCTCCTTGGTGGTGAAGAACGGCTCGAAGATCTGGTCGACAACCTCCGGCGGCATGCCCGAGCCGGTGTCGCGGATTTCGACCATCGCATAGTGGCCCGGCTTGAAGTCAGTGCCGCCGCTGGCGAAATCGGCATCCAGGAAGCGGGCGTCGGTCCTGATGACGAGTTCACCGCCATCTGCCATGGCATCGCGCGCATTGTTCATGATGTTGAACAGACAGGCTTCGAGCTGCGCCGCATCCGCCATGATCGAGGGGACGTCATTGCCCGGAACGAACTTGACCTCGATGTTCGCCCCCAATGTTCGCCGGGCCAGCCTGAACAGACCGTCGACGAGCTCATTGACCTCGATCCGTGTCGGCTGAAGAGGCTGGCGGCGCGCAAAGGCCAGCAGGCGTTGCGTCAGATCCGCGCCGCGGAGCGAAGCCTCGAGCGCTTCTTCGATCAGCTCATTGTCTTCAGCGTTGAGACTATTCCCCTCCGCCACCAGATCGAGATTGCCGATAACCACCGCCAGAAGATTGTTGAAGTCATGCGCCATGCCGCCCGTCAGCGTGCCGATCGCCTCCATCTTCTGCGATTGCATCAGCTGGTTTTCCATCGCCTTGCGGTCGGAAATGTCGCGAATGGCGGCGATCGTGGCAGCGTCGTGATCGTCCGATTCAGGGCTCAGATTGATTTCCAGCGGGAAGCTGGTTCCGTCTTTGCGGACGCCATGGATGGTCTGGTCCAGGGCCTGGGACGTCTCGTCTGTGAGCACGTGTCTGCGTCCGACGGTAATGTCCTGGCCCGGTATCAACGCCGATAGCGCGACACCGTTCAACTGGTCCGGATCGTAGCCGAACATGGTTTCCGCGCGGGTGCTGGCCAGTTGGATCATACCGGCCTGATCGATAATCAGCACGCCGTCTGGGCTGGCCAGCAGGAAATTGCGAAAGCGGATCTGGCTTTCACGCAGCGCCAGATCCTGTTTCTTGCGCTCCATGGCGTAGCGAATGGCGCGCAGCAAGGCGCGTGCTTCCAGCTCACCCTTGTCCAGGAAGTCGGCTGCACCCTGCTGCAGCGCCGTCTTGGCAACGTCAAAATCCGACAGTCCCGTCAGCACGATGACCGGCGTCTTCGGGTGTTCCGCCTGCAGGGCGGTGAGTCCCCCGAGCCCCTCGGTGTCCGGCAGACCAAGATCGAGCAGAATGGCATCGAACGATTCCGTCGCCAGCAGCGCCAGGCCGTCCTTCAGGGATTCTGCCCACTGCATAGCAGCGGGTGTGTCCACCGAGGCCTCGCCGAAGGCAATCTCTACCAGCCGCCGGTCGGACGCATTGTCCTCGATCAGCAGAATGGAGAGGCCCGGCGCCTCATCGCCTGCTCGCGTCGCCATCGCCTAATCCTTCGTCGGAAGCCGCACCACGGTGAACCAGAAATCCTCGATGGCCCGCACCACTTTCATGAAACCGTCGAAGTCGATCGGCTTGGAGACAAAGCAATTGGCGTGGGCCTCATAGGACTGGATGATGTCGCTTTCCGCCTCGGAAGACGTGACGATCACAACCGGGATCACCCGCAGGTCGGGATCGTTCTTGATCTGCGTCAGGACGGTGCGGCCGTCGGTTCCCGGCAGATTGAGATCGAGCAGCACGACATCTGGCTTCACGGCATCCTGATACGCGCCGCGCTTGTACAGAAAATCCAGCGCCGTCTTGCCATCGAGTACCGAATGCAGGCGGTTGGCCACCTTGGCCTCCTTCAACCCCTCGACGGTCAGGCGGATGTCGGCCGGGTTATCTTCGATCAGCAGGATTTCGATCGGACGTCCGCTATCGGTCAGGCTCATGGCTCACCTCTTCCGTTGGTGGTGTGGTCGGCAAAGTGAAGCGGAAAATAGAGCCGCCATCCGGATTGGCATCGACCCATATCGTGCCGCCATGGCGCTCGACGATGCGCCTGCAGGCGGCAAGACCAATGCCGGTTCCCTCGTATTTGTCGCGGCTGTGCAGGCGCGAAAAGATCGCGAAGATCTTCTGGCTATGGGCGGGGTCGATGCCGATGCCGTTGTCGGTGACGGAGAAGGTCCAGACCGTCTTCTGCCGTTTGGCTGACACCGAGACCTTCGGTTTCGCTTCGCCGTGGTATTTCAGCGCGTTCTCGATCAGGTTCCGGAACAGGCGCTCCATCTGGCTGGGGTCCGCCTGCACGACCGGCAGGCGGCCAATGGTGATCGTCGCATCCAGCTCATCGATGCGGGGTGCGAGCAGCTTGATGATGCCCTGAAGCGTTTCGGGCAGGTGGACCGGGCTAACCGCCAGCGTCCTGTTGCTGATGCGTGAATAGCCGAGCAGCTCGTTGATCAGCAGCTTCATGCGCGTCGCGCCGTCTACGGCATAGTCGATGAACTCGTTCGCTTCCGCGTCGAGCTTGTCGGCGTGCCGGCGCTGCAACAGGCTGAGAAAGCTTGCAACCATGCGCAGGGGTTCCTGCATGTCGTGCGAGGCGATGTAGGCGAACTGCGAGAGTTCCTGGTTGGAGCGCTCCAGTTCCTTGGCCTTTTCGTCGAGCGCCTGCTCCTTGGCGGCAACGTTGGTGACCATGACGTTGAAGGCGCGTGCCAGTTCGCCTGGCTCGTCACGTCGCGTGATAAGGCCGGTCAGATCAACGTCGCGTTCCCCGTTGGCCACCGCGCGCGCGGCCAGAGTGATCCTGCGCACCGGGCGGGTGAGCAGCAGCGATATCCAGATGAGTGCCGCCAGTTCGAGCAGCAGCAGCACGGCCGCAAGTACGATCGTGTTGTTGCGCACCTCGGCGATCTGCTCGGCCAGCAGGCTGCGCGGCGACATCTGCGTCAGGGTGATGAAACGCTGCGGGTCCAGGGGGTCGAAATAGACCCGCTTGGCGACTGCGAGCTGCGCACCGGAGGGCGATGCAATCGTACCGGAAAACGCGTCGCCGTCCGCCGCGAACAGCGCGGCGAGTTCGGGATAGTCGTCCTGCAGCAGATGGCGTCGACCCAGCATGTAGCCGTAGGTCTTTGCCGGGTCCGGATGATCGATATAGTCGCCCTGCATATTGGTAACGAAGCTGGCGCTCGGCGCCGGCAAGCGCTGCAGTTTGGCGAACAGGTCCTCCATTGAGATGTTGATCACAATGATGCCCGCAGGCTGTCCATTGTCATCGAACGCCTTGGTCGCGACGCGCATGACTGGACGATACGGACGCTCGATCTCACCGAATTCCACGTTCAGGTCGATGCTGGACAGATGGACTTCGCCTCTGGCGAGCGGCAGCGTTTCAGTGAAATAGGGGCGGTCCGACTTGTTCTGCAGCGCCGCCTCCGGCACCGTGCGGATCGCACCATCGTCGGTGCGGTCGACCCGCACGATCTCGCGGCCGCTCGAGACGTCGATCAGGCGCACCTGCGCATATTCGTCATGCGCCAGCAGCAGTGCCGAAAAGATCGTTTGCAAGCGCGATTTCCAGACCGTCTCGGTCGAGCCGCCGAGCTGATCCATCCCCCCCGCAGCCCTGGCGCGGGCGATGCCGCCGATCGGCGGCACCTTGGCGAGAAACACGACATCCTGATGGTAGAAATCAACGCCCGCCTGCCAGCGCGTCGCAGCCGCGTCGACACTTCCGTTGAGACGCTGCAGCTCCTCGCTCAGCAGCACGTTGACCGTGCCATTGTACATGAAGACGGTCAGCGAGATCATTGCTACGGCGCTGAGGGCGGAGATCACCAGCACCAGTTTGGCAGCTATGCCAACCTGGGGATGTGCAGCGCGGGTGCTCATGGCGCTGTGCTGCGACTGCTGTCAGTCCAGCCAGGACGATTACGACATGTGTGGCAGCCACGGTCGTGTTTTCCGTCGCTGCGCTGATTTCCCATTCAGTCTTTGCCCGGCCAGCCGGTGGGTGTTTCGAGCAACTGCACCAAGCCGTCGCGGGGCAGGGCTTGGGCGAAAACGAACCCCTGGGCGCAATCAAACCCGGTATCGATGACGGTCTGCAGATCATCGGCGTTTTCGACGCCTTCAGCCACGGCATGCAATCCGGCACTGTGCGCCAAGGTCACCACATATTTGCACATGGTCCGCTTGGTCTCGTCAGTCGTGCAGCCGTGCACGAAACTTCGGTCCAGCTTGATCTCGGCGAAGGGCAATTGCGCCAGACGCGTAATGGTCGACTCTCCGGCACCGAAATCGTCGATCGACATCGAAATCTTGTTCAGCCGAAGCTGCACGGCGATTTTGCTGACTGCCGTGGGGTCGGCGATCGTCTCGTTCTCGGTGAGTTCTATGGTCATGCCCGGGAACTGCGGACTGTCGGGCAGCATGGCCCGGATCCGCTCGACGAACCCAGGCGACAGCAGCAGTGCAGAGGGCACGTTCACTGCAACGCGATGTGCCTGTTGTCCCCGCGCGATGGAGGGCGCGGCGATCTTGCCCCAGTCGTTCAATGCCGTTTCGATGACGAACTGTCCGAACTGCTTGTAGTGCCGGCTGCTGGGTGGCGGCAGGAACTCATGCGGATGCAGGATCCCTCGTTCCGGATGCCGGATCCGCGCCAGCGCTTCCGAGCCGATCACGGTCATGGTCTTCAGGTCGATCTGGGGCTGGTACCACACCTCTAGCCAGCCCTTGTCGAGCGCAAGGCTGAGCAGACCGTCGACATCTTCTTGAGCCGTAGCCGTCTGCAGGGCATCGATCCGGGTCGAAAACTCCCTGATCCTGAATGGTTTGCGCAGGACGGGCAGCATCTTGTGCCCGGCGGCCTCGCCGAGCTGCTGCACCTGTTGCAGGGTTCTGATGTCGTGGCCGCTGATGAGCAGGATGTGGCCGTCGAACTGGGACTGGCCGATCCGTTGCATGACGGCGATCGCGTCAGTCTCTCCCAGCGTCAGGTCGAGCACGATGAGTTCGGGATTGAGTACGCCCAGCGCGGCTTCGATCTGTTTGAGCGTGACATATTCGGTGCTGGCGTAGCCACGGCGCTCGAGTGCCTTGCGGATGATGCCGCGTATCTGCGGATCATCGTCGATCACGAAGGCGCGCGCCGTGGTCTGCGGTTTGACGGGGGTCGCCGCTGCCGGCTCGGTGCGCTGGTCGGTCGCCGCGTCTGCCTCGGAGCCCTCAGCCGCGTTTGTCCGATCTGGCGTAAGGTTCGGCGAGATGCTCTTACCGAACAGGCCGTCCGGCTCGGCTGCGTCGGCAAGAATCTCCAGCGCGGGCCGATCGATCGCCAGGCATGTGCCGGTCTCGGAGCGCTTGGCGGCATACATGGCGCCGTCTGCGGCCTTGATCAGGTCTTCAACCGTCTTGCCGTCAATTGGATAGATCGCGGCGCCGATGCTGGCCTGCATGGAAAAGCGCGCGTGCTCCAGCTCGATGTCGAAGGTCAGAGCGCGCGACAGCCGGGCGCAGGCGCTGCGGATCGCCTCGATCGAAACCCCCTCGCCAATCAGATAGAGGAACTCGTCGCCGCCCAACCGGCCAAATACGTCCGAATGCCGCGCGGTCTGCTGCAGCCTGTCGGCAAAGGCCTTGAGGGCGTGATCGCCGATGAAGTGCCCGAACGTGTCGTTGATGGACTTGAAGCGGTTCACGTCCATCAGGATGATGGCGAATGGCTTGCCGTGCCGGAGGCCGGCTTCCATCATTATCTTTAGATGGTCTTCTAGCGCGTTGCGGTTGGACAGGCCTGTCAGCGCATCGCGCATCGCCATTTCCGACAATTGCGCCAGCTTGAGCTTTTCCCGCTGTCGCTCCCGCCGCACTTTCGCGACCCGGGTGATCGCAGATTGCAGGTCTGCGTCAGCCATCATGTCGCGCTTCAGATAGTCCTGAAAGCCGGATCGAAAGGCCTTTATCGCACTGCGTTCGTTTCTGCTGTTGGCAATCATGATGGCCGCAGGCGGTTCGGCGCAGGCCATGGTCAGCTTTTCATTGACGGCAAAACCGGTCAGGTCGCCGAGCTTGGACGCGATCAGGACACAGTCGAGGTCGAGACGCCCGGCAAGTGTCAGCAGATCGTCGAGGCTCCCGACGTCATGCAATTCAAAGCGCGTATCGTTGATGAGCCGATCGTGCAGCTCTTTGCGGCGCCCCGCGTCGGTATCGACGATTGCCACTTGATAGACGCGATCTGGCAGCAGATTCACCAATGACTGGCGTTTGGCCGCACGCCGATCAACGCCAGCCTCAGGCAGAGTTGATTTCGTCGCACCGGACACAGAAGCCACCCCTTTGTCTTTTGGTCAGCTAATATAAAAAGCCTGTAGGATCATATAATTCACAGATACGGGAGAAGGCTGTCAGTCAATCTCTGTCATAGTGCTTAGGCGTACGGGATTCTCCAGATCAGGCAGTTTGCATCAAACGTATTTTGACGCGTTTTATAGATAATATTGTGGTTGTTCGTGTAGCGATTGGTTGTCTGGCTGTTTCGGTCATTCCGAAGCAGAAAATCAAGATTGCCAAATGCTTTGAGCGTGTAAGCGGCGAGCCAACGCGGTACTGGCCGGCCGCGCGGTCCGGGGTGGGGCGTCGCCAGGTTTCCTTTAATCCGCCCGGTCGAAATCAACACAGCCGCTGCCTTTGCATTCCGGATTCCGGCAGGCGTTTCGTCGTGACCGCAATGCCCGTCGCAGATGAAACGCTTTCGCCTCACAGGGTGAGTTGAGGTTGGGTCAGTCTCTCCGGCCCGGCGTTACGCGAGCGGACCCGAGCCGGCCATAGATCGGGATACCGTCTCTAGGAACCTGCCGACGAGATGATCCCGCCCGCCGCTCAAACCACTGATCTTTCTTGCGTTTATGCGGTCGTGACCGGCTCGATGTTTGCCGCTAGCCTCCCACTCGCTCTTCGGTTTTCCCCCTGGATGACCGCGCCGCATTTTTCCGGCTTGCCAACCGTCGCTTAGATGATAACGTTTCAACTTAGTTGACACACGGCCAAAAGGTCGGGTCACGGAGGAGGAGACTGATGATCATGAATTTGTTGAAGGCGCGGCTTGGCCGACGCTCCGTACTGGCGGCTGCCGGTGCTGTCTTGATGCTCTCGACGGCGCCGGCTCTGGCGCAGGATGTCAGCGGCGAACTCGTTATCCTGCAGTGGCAGTCCGGCACCGACGGGGATCTGTGGAAGGACCTGGAGGAGGCCTTCGTCGCTCAGAATCCCGACGTCAGCGTCCGCGAGCTGGTGATCACCGCACAGGGCGATGCGCGCGGCGGTATCCGCACCGCGCTGCTCGGCGGTGAGGTCGTGGATATCATCATCAACACTTGGCCGGCCTTCCGCGCCGAACTCGCAGATGCGGGCATCCTGCGCCCCATCGACGAGGAATGGGCCGAATACAACTGGGACGACAAGCTCAGCCCCTCGTGGAAAGCGCTGGGCCAGATCGGCGATGACACCTACGGCCTGACCTACACCTACGGTGACCGTTCAGCCATCTGGTACAAGACCGACCACATGGAAAAGGCGGGTCTCACGCCCCCGGCGACCTGGGATGAATTCCTCGCCAGTTTCGATACGCTCAAGGCCGCGGGCTATCCGGCGCCGGTCGCGATCGGTGCGAAATACTGGGCCCATGCCGAATGGTTCGAAACGCTCCTGCTGCGGACCGCCGGCGTCGAGACTGCGGCCAAGCTGGCGCGCCACGAGATCCCGTGGACCGATCCGGCGGTGAAGACGGCGCTGAAGAAGTTCGCCGAAATGCTGAATGCCGGCTGCTGTGCCGACGCCAACACCATGTTCGCCAGCGACTGGGACGGTGCCGCCGACCTCGTGTTCAAGGCCGATACGTCGAACTACATGATGATCGGCATGTGGAACAACGCCCGCGCCAAGAACGACTACGGCCTCACCGAGGGTGTCGATTACAACATCTTCCAGTTCCCGGCCCTCGGCATGGGTCATGACGACACGTCCAGCGTCGACACCAAGGAACTCAACGTCACGGCCAATGGCGGCAACCCCGAGGCGGCCAACGCCTTCCTCGATTTCATCGTCAGTGCCGACGCGGCCAAGATCCTGGCCGACTACGGCTATGCCTCGCCCAGCACGGCGGCCGATACCTCGATGCTCGGCCCGGTGCAGCAGACGGCAACTGACGCCGTCGCCTCGTCCAAGGTGCAGTTCGTTCTCGGCGATCTGCTGCCCGGCGATCTGGTCGATGAATACCGCGTCCAGTTGCAGAAGTTCCTGCAGGATCCGTCCGATGAAAATATCGATGCGGTGACTGCCGCCATCGAAGCCAAAGCAGCGGACGCCTACTAATGCACGAGACCGTCGCACCCGATGCGGCGGGCTCGGAAGCCGGGCACTCCCCCCGCGCGGCTGGCGAGCGGCGAAAGCTGCTTGCCAGTCGTGGCTGGAGAGTGCGTGACTGGCCCGCGGCCTGGCTGCTCATCGCCCCCGTCATCGTGCTGTTCGGCATCGCGGTTATCTTCCCGCTGTTTGAAACGCTCAGGCTCAGCCTGTTCGACATCAAGGGGCTGGGCAAACCCAAGTTTGTCGGCCTCGGCAACTATGTTCGCCTGTTTGGCGACGCGACGTTCCGCAACACCATCGGCACGACGCTCATCTTCACCCTCGGCACCACGGCCATCACCGTCAGCGTCGGCTGGCTCCTCGCCATGCTCTGCGCCTTCTCACCGCGCCGCACGCTGCCGTTTCGCGTCATGATCTTTGCGGCGTTCGGCGTTTCCGAAGCGGTTGCCGGCTTCATGTGGCTGGGCATTTTCCGGCCCGACGCCGGCGGGTTGCTCAACACCGTCATCGGCCTCGTCATCCCCGGCTTCGCGCACCCCTGGCTGGGGGATGCGAACACGGCGCTGGGCTCGCTCATCATCGCGGCCTCATGGAGCGGCGTCGGTCTGCCCCTCATGCTGTGCTTCGCCTCGGTGCAGGCCATTCCAAAATCGGTTCTCGAAGCGTCCTATCTCGATGGCGCGACGTCGATGCAGATCATGCGCCACGTCATGATGCCGCTGTCGCTTCCGGGCGTGCGCGTCGCGATCTTCATCAATCTGCTGGGCGCGCTGCGCGCCTTCGACATCATCTACATCATCACCGGTGGCGGCCCCGTCCGCGCCACCGAAACAGTGGGCTATTTCATGTACCGGGAGTCCATGACCCAGTTCAAACTGGGCTATGGCGCGGCCGCAACCGTCATTCTGCTCGTTGCCGTGCTGGTCATCTCCGTTCCCGCCATCATCCAGCGTACGGCAGGTGTCAGATGATCGGTCGTCCGCCCGTCTGGGCCACTCCACTCGTCGCCATCATCGCCTTCATCTGGATCATCCCGATCGTCGGCATGGTGGTCACCTCCATCCGCCCGCCAGCCGAGATTGCGCTCGGCTGGTGGCGCCTCGATGATCTCAGCTTCACGCTCAGCGCCTGGATGCGCGTCTGGGACGAATATCCGCTGGCCAAGGCGTTCTGGACCACGGCGCAACTCGCATGCCTCGCAACAGCAGGCACCATGCTGCTGGCCCCCGCAGCCGCCTATGCATTCCACTTTCTGAAGTTCCCCTTCAGGCGCCTGCTGCTGATCATCATCATCAACGCATTCGTCCTGCCGCAGCAGGTGGTGATCATCCCGCTGTTCCAGCTGTGGCGCGATACCGGGTTGATCGACAACATCCTTGCCGTGCTCATCCCTTATCTGGGCCTGAGCTTTGCGTGGTCGATCTTCCTCGTCAAAAACTTCCTCGAGGATTTTCCGCGCGAACTCGTCGAGGCGGGGCGCATCGATGGGGCAGGGCCGTTGCAGATCTTCTGGTACATCGTGCTGCCAAACACGCTGTCGCCCATCTTCGCGGTCGGCATCCTGCAGTTCCTGTGGACCTGGAACGCGCTGCTGCTGCCCATGCTCTACCTGCGTACCGATGTGCCGCTGCCCGTCGTGCTGGCGCGGATCTCGGGCACCTATGATCTCAACTGGGACCTGCGCTCGGTTGCTGCAATCGTCACCACGATCGTTCCGCTCGTGGTCTTTCTCGTCTTCCAACGTCAGTTCGCCGCCGGGGCCGAAACCCGGTCCGGCGCCAAGGAATAATCCATGACCAGTTCTACCAACCGCCCGATGCGCTATCGCCAGATCCATCTCGATTTCCATACGTCGGAACATATCCCCGGCATTGGATCGGCGTTCGATCCCGACGCATTCGTGGCGACCTTCAAGGCGGCACATGTCGACTCGGTCACCATTTTCGCCAAGTGCCATCACGGGTGGTCCTACTACCCCACCAAGGTCGGCGCGCCGCATCCCAACATGGCGCGGCCTGACCTCATGGGAGACATGGTCAAGGCGCTCTCGGCGGCAGACATCGAATGCCCGATCTACATTTCGGTGCAATGGGATGAGCGCAATGCGCGGCTGCATCCCGAATGGCGGGTTCGTGCTGCGGAGCCCAACCGTTTCGACCCCGACCAGTTGACCGCCGGCTGGCACACGCTGTGCCTCAACCACAAGGCCTATCGCGACGAACTGCTCGAACAGGCCCGCGAAGTGGCGCGCAACTATCCCACGCAGGGCATCTTCTTCGATATCGTTCTGACCGCTGACTGCGTATGCGCCGAATGTCTCGCGTCAATGGCAGAGCATGGCCTTGATCCGGAGAGCCCGGCGGACCGGCTGCAGAACGACGAATGGGTCAATGAGCGCTTCCGCACCGAAATGAGCGCGGCGCTGCGCGAGGAATTCCCGGGTCTGCGGGTCTTTTACAATTGCGGACACATCCACAAGCAGGGCCCCAAGCGCTTCGCCCCCTATAGCCACCTCGAACTCGAAAGCCTGCCGACCGGCGGCTGGGGCTATGATCACTTCCCCTCCAGTGCGCGCTACGCTGCGACGCTGGGGCTCGATTTCGTCGCCCATACCGGCAAGTTCCACACCTCCTGGGGCGAGTTCGGCGGCTTCAAGCATCCCGATGCGCTGGAATACGAGGCCGCGCAGATGGTGGCGCTCGGCTCGAAATGCCTCGTCGGCGATCAGCTGCACCCCAATGGCGCGATCAACCCCGACACCTATGCCTCGATTGCCCCGGCCTACGCGCGTATCGAAAAGCTCGAGCCCTTCCTCGAAGGGGCCCGCCAGGTCTCCGACGTCGCCCTCCTCTCCGCCGAGTTCTTCCACCCGGTGGGGGCGCGCAACAACCTTAGCGATGATGGCGCGGCGCAAATGCTGCAGGAGCTGAAGCAGCCCTTCGACGTCATCGATCCCAGCGCGAAGTTCGAGACCTATCGCCTGATCATCCTGCCCGACGAGATACCGGTCGACGACGAGTTGGCGGGGCGCCTCAACAGCTTTGTCGACGGTGGTGGCAAGCTGCTGCTGACGGGCACCTCGGGCATGCGGGAGGATGGCAGCTTTGCGGTGCCGGCCGGCATCCGGCGGTCCGGCCCGCCGGTCGGGTCCAATCCCTCTTATATGCGCGCCTCTCCGGCGCTCGACCCCTCCATCACGCAGACCCCGTTCGTGATGTATGGCGCCGGGCAGAGCATTGCGGCGGATGGTGCCGAAGTGCTGGCCGAAATCGGCCCGTCCTATTTCAACCGCAGCTATGCGCATTTCAGCTCGCACCAGCACGCGCCCGACGATCCGGAAGCCGAGTCTCTCGGGGCTGCGGTCACGCTCACCGACAGTGTCGGCTATGTCGCCTACCCGCTGTTCCAGATGTATCACGCCATGGGGCAGCCGCTGTACAAATACGTGATCCGTGGCCTGCTGGACCGGTTGCTGCCCGATCCGGTGATCATTTCGGACATGCCGTCGTCGGCGCGCGCCACGCTCACCCGGCAGGCCGAAGCGGGCCGGCATGTGCTGCATCTGCTCTATGGCGCGCCCCAGGTGCGCGGCAAACAGGTGCCGAACGGCGAGGGCGGTTTCCGTGTGATGGAGATGATCGAGGATATTCCGACGCTCGGCGCGATTACCGCCAGCATCCGGGTTCCCCGTAAGCCGTCGCGCGTCTATGACGCCCTGAGCGGCGCCGATGTCGAGTTCAGCCACGCTGACGATCGTGTGGAGGTCACTGTGCCGTCGCTGAGGATCCACACCGCGCTCGTTCTCGAGGGGACCGCTTGAGCACAACCGACGACATTGGACGCAAGCGTTCGGCGACCATCGTAGAGGTCGCCGAGCGGGCAGGCGTCGCCATCGGCACGGTCTCGCGCTATCTCAACGGACATCCGATCCGTCGGGGCAATCGCGACCAGATCGAAGCGGCGATCGCCGCCCTCGGCTACCGGCGCAACGCGGTGGCAGCGGCAATGAAGTCCGACCTCACCAATACGGTCGGCTTCATGGTGCCGTCGCTCAGCGAGTTTCATTCGCCGGTGCTCGAGCACCTGAGCCGGCGGATGCGCGCGGGCGGGCGCGCCATGCTGAGCTATTGCCACAATTCCGATGATGCATCGGTCGTAGAGGCGCTCGACTTTTTCGACATGCATCGCGTCGATTGCCTGATCATGGATGGCCATGCCGGCGTCGACGACCGCATTCGCGATCTCGTCGCCAATGGAACGCCGGTAATCTTTTACGACAATGACGTACCTGGCCTGCCGGTTGACCGGGTCTTCGTCGAGAACCGGGCCGCCAGCTTCCGCGCGGTCAGCCATCTGCTCGATATCGGGCACACCCGGATTGCGGTACTGACCGGTTCAACCGACAATTTCTCCGCCCGCGAGCGGTTTGAGGGGTACCGGCAGGCGCTCGATGGCCGCGGCCTTTCGGTCGACCCGAGCTATGTTCTCGACATGCACTGGAACGAGGACGAAGCCTATTCGGGCATGCTGCGGCTGCTGTCGCTGGCAGAGCCCCCAACGGCACTGTTCTGCTGCAACTACAACATGACCTTCGGGGCGCTGCGCATGCTGAAGGAGCACGGCTTGAAAGTGCCCGACGATATCTCGCTGGTCAGCTTCGACGATGTGCCGCTGTTCCAGCTGCACGATACCGGGATCACGGCCATCGCCCAGCCGCTCGAAAAGATCGCCGAGAGCATTTCAGGCATCGTTGAATCGCGGCTTTCGGAACGCGGCGTGTTTCACGAGCCGCATGTGATCACGCTCAACTGCGACATCATTCTCCGCGGCTCGACCCGCCGCATGCTGACGCCGGACGAACTGGCCCGATACGGACAAAAATGACCGATCTTGCGCTGTGGTATGACTCACCCGCCGATGTCTGGACGGAGGCGCTGCCGGTCGGCAATGGCCGGCTCGGCGCCATGGTTTTTGGCGGCGTCGCGCGCGAGCGCCTGCAGCTGAACGAGGAAACGTTGTGGACCGGCGGTCCCTATTCGCCAGTCAATCCTGAAGCCCTGCCGCATCTGTCCGAGGTGCGGGAGCTGCTGTTTGCGGGGCGGTTCGCCGAAGCCGAGGCCCTGGCCAATCGCTGCCTGATGGCGCAGCCGATCAAGCAGATGTCCTACCAGCCCGCCGGCGATCTGTGGATCGACATGCAACTGCCGGAAGCCGCCACGGACTACCGGCGGTCTCTTGATCTCGATGAAGCGATCGCGGTCACCCGCTTCACCAGCGGTGGCGTCAGCTTCGCGCGCGAGGTCTTTTCCAGCGCTGTCGACAATCTGCTGGTGGTCAGGCTCTCCGCCAACCAGCCGGGCGCGCTGAATTTCGATCTTTCGCTCAGCTCGGAACAGCCGGGCGCCATCGAGGCAACCGATGACGAAAGGCTGCGCTTTTCCGGCCGGAACCGGGGCGCGGAAGGTATCGAAGGCCAACTCAGCTTTGTCGTCGAGGCGAAGGTTGCGAGCGACGGCACCCTGTCACGCGGCGCAGAGGGTCTGTCGATCCGCGGTGCCACCGAGGCGACGATCCTCGTCGATGCCGCCACCAGTTTCCGCCGTTTCGACGATGTCTCAGGCGATCCCGCCGCGCTGGTTGCCGAGCGCCTCGCGACGGGCCGCAGACGCAGCTACACACAGCTACGCGACGATCATCTCAGTGCACACCAGCGGCTCTTCAGGCGCCTCGATCTCGACCTGGGGCCGGCACCCGGCCAGCACCTGCCGACCGACAAGCGCATCGCGGCCAATCTCGATACGCTGGATCCCGGTCTCGCTGCGCTCTATGTGCAGTTCGGGCGCTACCTGATGATTGCCTCGTCGTCGCGTCCCGGCACGCAGCCGGCGACGCTGCAGGGAATCTGGAACGATCTGACCGATCCGCCCTGGGGCAGCAAATATACGGCCAACATCAATCTGCAGATGAACTACTGGCTGCCCGAGCTCGCCAATCTGCCCGGATGCCTCGAGCCCTTGCTGCGGATGGCCGAGGACCTCACGGTCCCCGGTGCCGAAATGGCCAGGGCGCATTACGATGCGCGCGGTTGGGTCCTGCATCACAACACCGATCTGTGGCGTGCCACGGGGCCGGTCGACGGGGCCCAATGGGGCCTGTGGCCGACAGGCGGCGCCTGGCTGTGCGTCCAGCTCTGGGATCAGCTGAGCTTCGGCGAGGATCCGGCACTGCTCCGCCGTCTCTACCCGGTGATGGCTGGCGCGGTGCGTTTCATCCTCGACATTCTCGTGCCGCTGCCCGGCACCGATTTCCTCGTCACGGCGCCATCCATCTCGCCCGAGAACATTCACCCGCAGGGCGCGGCACTCTGCTACGGCCCCGCCATGGACAACCAGATCATCGGCGACCTGTTCGATGCCATGCAGGCCGCGGCCGCCCGGCTGGAGATCGCGGATGACATGCTCGATGAGGTCGAAGCCGCCCGCGCGCGCCTGATGCCGCCGAAGATCGGAGCCGCCGGCCAGTTGCAGGAATGGCCAGAGGACTGGGATCTCGACGTCCCAGAGATCCATCACCGCCACGTGTCGCACCTCTATGGCATCTATCCCAGCCACCAGATCTCGATCGAGCACACGCCCGAGCTCGCCGCAGCGGTGCGCCGCTCCCTCGAGATCCGCGGCGATGACGCGACCGGCTGGGGCATTGGCTGGCGCATCAATCTGTGGGCCCGGCTGCGCGATGGCGATCACGCCCATGACGTCGTGCAATTGCTGCTTGCCCCCGAGCGCACCTACCCCAACATGTTCGACGCGCATCCGCCCTTCCAGATCGACGGCAATTTCGGCGGCGCGGCCGGCATTCTCGAAATGCTGGTGCAGTCGCGGGTGGGCGAACTCCACCTGTTGCCGGCGCTCCCGGCCGCCTGGCCCGATGGCCACCTCCGCGGCGTCCGCGCCCGCGGCGGCCTCACCATCGACCTCGCCTGGTCAGACGGCAAACTGGCCTCCGCCACCATCACCGCCACCCGCCCGCAACAGATCGCCCTGACCGTCGACGGCCAGACCCATGCCATCACGGTCGGCCCGGAGCCGGTCACGTTCCCCGTGGGCGCGGCATAGACAGCGCGTTGTCTAGCAAGAGTAGCGATCCGCCTACGCCCTTGTCAGGTCCTGCGTTGCTGGCCAAAGGGGATGTTCCTGACAAGCACCCGCTCATGTGCATTGGGAATCCCGCGTGTTCTTAACGCCGCAATAAGGGCCTCTGCCTGCACCCAAGGGCCTGACGTTGGGCCAATTACTGTCTTTTTTACTAGTTCGTGGACTTCTAAGTTGCTGAGGTCAACAAGCGGGTCGTTCCTCAGCGCTATGCTCATCGCGGCCGCTGTGAAGGGGGAGGCGACGGTATCGTCTATTGCCGGGAGATCTGGGCCGTCTGCCCCAAGTAGCGTTCCCAAATATCCAGCACCTGAGAAAGAGACTGCGTTCCGGTTTGAGCGTCACTACTCGGTACGAGTTGCAGGCGGGCGCTGGCATCACTCATGAGCGGACGCAGGGCATTCGCCAGACTTTCAACTCGATCATCCCCTGGATTCACGAGGATACCATTGACGCCGTCGTGGATCAGCTCATTCGTCCCTGGACAGTCTGCGAAACCAATCGCTGGCAGGCCGTGGGCAATCGCCTCTGCGGTCGCCATTCCGTAGCTCTCATAGCGCGAGGGGATCACATAGAGTTGGGACGCCACGTATTCAGACGCGACATCCTGAACGGTGCCAGGCAGAGCGACCCGTCCCTTCAGGTGCAACTCACTGACGAGGTTTTCAATGCGACTACGTTGGTCGCCATCACCCAGAATGCGCACGGTCCACCCCGGGAACTCGCTGGCGATCGTGGCAAACGCACGCACAAGGGTCGCATGATCCTTCTGTGAATGCAGGCGTCCTACCGCCAGCACCTGACCGACATCTGACTTTGCGCCGATAACGTTTGCCCTTAACTCTTTCGACGCACCCAACGGGTTTGGAATTACTGTCATCCTATTACGTAGTGCGACAGGATAGCGCTCTCGCATCTGATGTGACACTGCGGTGAAGGCTGCAGTGTACCACCTCGCAGCATAGATAGAGAGCCAACGAGTGGGCTGCTGAGAGTAGCGTTCCGGTACATTGTGTTCGCTCGCCACGACGGGGATGCCCGTGCCGACCAGAGCGACGCCGAGAGGTACGTAGCAGGAAGGCATGAAAGCGATCACAGCCGCTGGCTTCAGGCCGACAACCTGTCTCCGGGCGCTGTGTAGGTTCAGTATTTGGCTAATCTTGCTAGTTTTGCTTGCGCCTATGTCGAGCCTAACAATGCCTTTATCGAGCGGATAAAAGCTCCGGTTTGTACTATTCTCAAACGTCATCACATGAACTTGGTGCCCTCGGGCTTGCATCCCGTTGACCACATCTGCAAAGACACGTTCAGCCCCGCCGCCCAGCTGGCTCAGCGACTTTATGGCGAAGAGAAGTTTCATCAGCTGACCGCGTCCCGGAGCACCATCTCCCAACGGTCAAAGCAGCTCTTCGGATCATATTTCTGCATTGACTCTACTGCTCTAGTCCCCAGCTCGGTGCGGCCGTTTGGGTCATTGAGCAATTTGGACAGGGCGCCCGAGAGAGAGTTTGCGTCGTTATTGCCTGTTGCGAGAATTCCAGTTCTTCCGTCGTTGATAAGGTCGCGCACGCCGGAACAGTCTTCGAAGCCAACGCAAGGCAGTCCATGGGCGAGTGCCTCTGCCAACGCGTTCGGAAATCCTTCCCACCGCGACGGAAGGCAAAATGCATGTGATGAGGCGTAGGTGGAGGCAATGTCTGTTGTTGCCCCGGGAAGACTGACCCGGCCCAACAACGCCGTTCGTGATGCCACCATAGCCTCGAGTTCGACGCGATCCTCACCCTCGCCGACTATCCGTAGGTCCCAATCTGGGAATCGCTGCGCAAGAGTCTCGAAGGCCCTCAACAGGACTTGAAAATTCTTCTGATATCCGAGCCGCCCCACAGCCAGGAGCGTATACCGACCATTGGCGCCGGGCCGGCCTGGCGCCGCGAGTTTTTCTGCCAACGCAACCGGGTTAGGCGTCTCAACAATTTTTCCCTGCAGGTACTTAGGGTACGCGTCACGATAGCGTTCAAACTGCACAGCAATGGTTTTGGCAAAACGGAATGACAAAAGCTCAATAAGGCGATTTCGTTGTGTGCTGGCGTAGTCGTATAGCGATGGCGCAGTTCGCTCGGCCGCGACGACCGGGATCCCTAACCCAAAGGTGTAGAGCAACATCGCGCGAAACACGCCACCTTGAAACCCTACGAGCACGTCCGGTTTGAACGACTCGACCAGCTTACGCACTTTTGGCGCCCTTTTCAGGCGCAGTCCAAGCCCGGCCCGCTGGGATGGTGCCCCCAGGCCCAGCCTGAACCATTTCACTCTTGGATCTATGGGGTAGAAGGCTTCAGCGGATTCGAGGTCCCAACTGAACAGCGCGACATCGTGGCCGCGACTGACCATTTCGTTCATGATCGTGATGATCATGCGTTCGACACCACCGGCCATTTTGTCTAAGGCACGGGCGGCAAACATCATCCGCAAATCACGTCTCCGCTCTCATCTGGCGTTCATGGGCCAGGCGTTTGGGCCCTGTTGCCAGAATGTGCCGGGTGGCCAGCACAGGGTTGACCATCCATATGCGGGCGAACTGCAGCGCGAAACGCAGATAGTCCCTCTTGAAGTGGTAATAGCGAAGCACCGGCCAGTTTCGCGCATAGTGATAGCGGCGGATTGAACGGAGATAGTGTGCGTGCTTGTCTGCCACTGCAACCTCCGCATCGCGATTGCGCTCGTAGGACTTGTCTGCTCCGCCTGTTGCGTATTGCACGAACAGCTTCTCCGCGGTGCCGATGAACCATCCCCCGTCCAACGCCAGACGGATAGCAAAGTCCACATCCTCGACACGTCTCAGGCTCGAGTCAAAACCACCCAGTCGGCGCAACAGCGTCGTGCGGGCCATGAGTGTACCTGCGCCGGTGCCACCATAACTCCAACCGGATTGCCGTTGGAAGAAAAGGAGGTAATTGGCGACGGCCGCGCCATGCGGAAACTCGGGTCTGACACCAATCGGAATCAGTTCTTTCGAATAGCCATTCGCATATCGGCGCTCGCCCGCCGCATAGCAGGCTACTGGCAGCTCTCCAATACCTGCCTCGAAACTCAGAATGGCTTCGACCTGCCCCGCGACACGGCCCGGCAGGCTCTCGTCGTCGTCGTCGAAAAACGCAATAAAGTCCCCGGCCGCCTCCGAGATGATTGCATTGCGCGCCGCAGCGGGCCCGCCGTTGGCGTCCAGCCGGATCAGCCGGGCCCGCGGTTCGTCAACGATCATTGTGGCCACAACGGCGGCTGAGCCGTCTGTTGAGGCGTCATCGGCGACGAGAATTTCGAAGTCATCGAAGTCCTGGGCCAGCGCGCCGGCGATTGCGCGGCCAATCGTTTCGCGGGCGTTGAAGCAGGTGATGCCGATTGTGACCTTGGGCATCTCGGTCATGTTGCCTTACTATTACGATGGAACCGCGAGAAGGCGCGGTTGCTCCCCAAATTGGGGAGTGCGAGCCGCAGCCTTTGCCAGGTCCGCAGCGGATGGCGCAGGCTTGTGCCTGCCAGGTTGGCGCCGAACTGCAGCCGCTGGCCCGCAAGCCACTGATGCTTCAGACGCGCCCAGTTGCGGCAATAGCGATACTCTGACTCATTAACAAACACGCCCCGGTGCTTGTCGATCAGCATCAGTTTGTAACGCAACTCCAACTCGAGCGATTTGTCCGAGGTCCGGGTTAGCGTTTGGGTGACGAGCGGTTCGGCCAATCCGACGAAGTGTCCACCCGCGAGGGCGAGCCGCACACACAAATCAGTGTCTTCCGCCCGACGGAATGCCGCGTCAAAGCCACTGATCTGGCGGTATGTGAAGGTGCGCGCCATTTGCGAACATGTTGCCAGGGCGCCGTATCCATCTTCCAGTGGTGCGCCGCTCAAAATCCGTCGCGCCACCGCCGGCCCGTGGGGCGCGGGGACGCCGGTTCGCGTACCCATGGTGGGTGCAACCCGCTTGTGTCCGTCCGGCTGAATCTGCCGTCGCGCCGTATGGCAGATTACGGGCGCGTTGTGGGCGAATTCGGCCTCATACTGCACAATCCGCTCGACTTGCAGGCGGACGCGCTCCGGCGCGCTGATGTCGTCATCATCAAAAAAGCAGATGAAGTCGCCACGGGCCTCCGCGACAATGCGGTCCCGCGCGGCGCCGACGCCCTGATTGGTGGACAGCCGAATGGTTCTGATCGCTGGATGCTCGGCTGCTAGGGCCCACACAATGTCCCAGGTGCCGTCGGTCGAGGCATCGTCGACGACAATGATCTCCAGCGCAGCACAGTCCTGGGACAATGCGCTGGCGATGGCTTTCCCGATTGTACTTTGGGCATTGAACGCAGTGACACCGATGGTAACCAGTTGCGTCATTATCCCTTCGCCGAGCGGCGCTTCAAATAGCCGGGGATCAATTGGGGTGCCACGGCATAGCCCAACGCCCTGTAGAACCGGCTTTTGAGCTTATCCTTCTTGCTGCTCCAGAAATTGGACCGCGCAAACATGCGAGACGCGTGGTAGAGGCCTTTGCGGGCGAGATACTCTCGATGCTTATCCCGAAGCATCAGAGCATAGTGCAGTGGTTTCATGCCAGACTTGTCGGGGCTTTGTGTTTTGTACTGGGTAACAAGTGGCTGATCCACCGCGATGAAGTGGGCACCCATTTGTGCAGCGCGAATAGCTAGGTCCAGTTCTTCACAGCGGCGGAAGGCGGCATCAAAGCTTCCCACTTTCAGGTAAGCCTCACGGCGAGCCATCATTGTACAGCTTCCCAGCAATCCCCAAGAATACCCTTCCCTTGAACCCACCCCCAGAACGTAGTCGGCGACCATAGACCCGTGGGGTTCCGGCGTTTGGCGTCCCATGCCAAAACCAATGTGATCAACTACTCTCTCCCGTACACGTAATACGGCCCGATCAGAATAACAAAAAACCAGGCCGGCGCCGGTCTTCACCTCGTAATCGAGTATCCGTGTAAGTTGAAGACGTAGCCGGTCCGGATCGCTTTCGTCGTCATCGTCGAAGTAGGCGAGGAAAACCCCAGTGCTGTGCTCTAATATCGTCTTACGCGCGCCAGCTACCCCAGTATTATCCTTGTGAGTAATAACCCGAACGCGACTGTCCGCTGCGGCGCATTCCTGTATAAGCGCTAAGGACCCATCGTCTGAACAATCGTCCACAATCAGAATTTCGAGGTTGGGCCAGTTCTGCGCCAAAGCGCTGGATATAGCTCGCACGATCGTATCAGCAGCGTTGTAGCAGGTAATTCCGACGGTCAGCGCTGCCGGAGTCTCAGAACGCGTAGCCAAATTCATCAATTTCCATTTGGTTGAGTGCGGCCACGGCGCGACGGGATTCTTCGGAGTACATTGCGCGATAACCGCGCTGTGAACGAATTGCAGCCTTCTCTCTTGGCAACGCCCGACCACTTGCGATGCCTAGCCGCGAGCACAGATCGCGAAAGTCCTCCTCCAGCCTCTCAAAGCGAATTATAGTATCTACGGCGACTGTCCCATTTATTGTATAAAGTGGCCACGTCCAAATTGGGTCTGTTCCCAGGCCAAGTTCTTTGGGTGGCAGCCCTTGGACATATATCTTCTGCACGTATTCCTCGAAAGGCATGCGTGCGTTCTGCACCCTGGTGCGCCAATAGTAATCGGACACCGCCCTGTCGAACGGGTTCCTCACCACACAAAACTTCAGATACTCTCGCCATGACTGAGGGTCAAAATTTGCAAGATGGGATGCAGAGCAGTGCACCGGCTGATGGCCGAGTTGAGGCCGATAGCTTGCCTTTATCCCTGCGTCGACGGAGTCACAGAGACTATTTGTTCTCACAAGCGTTCTCGCGAAAGCTGCTACGCTTTTCGGCCTGAGCAGTCGGTTCACCATAGCACGCGTAGGAGCGATTCCCGCCGTCATAGTCTCCCGATAGAGACCCACCTGAATATCCGACGGCCCCAGTTGGCTGGCCAAATACGAGGTGACAGAGCTCCCGCCGGTCTTCGGAATATGCAGGAAAATGAACTTATGTTTATGACTTATGATCATTGCCAGTACTCGTCAAAGCCCGCTTTGCATCAATGCTCAGACCGGAATCCATAATGTACGATATAATATCGTTCACTTTGAGTCCTTCTTTCCAAGTAAGCTTGTGAACGGGGATTGCGGCAAAGTGCGACTCTTCCAACTTACATGTTGCTCTTGCGTACCCCTTGAAATGTCTCTGCAGAAGATGGCCCGAATCAGCGCTCAAATGTGGAGTCGCCCGCCAATATTGTCGAAATTGATAGTCGACAATTACGTTCCACTCAAACAGGTAGTGAAGCCAAAAGTAGTGTCCCGCAACCTTCCGGGAGCGCCAATATCTGGTGGTAGCCTCTTCCAACCTCTGGGTTATCATGCCATTGGGAACTGAGGCTAGGAACCAACTCGAGATCATGCGATCTCTTGCCGGTCTGCTATACGCAAAAAAGCCACTCTGCATGACCACGGGCAGCCAGCGGTCCAAAGGCACCGTACAAAGACACGTTGCGTCTGCCCACACACCGCCATACTTCGCGAGCAGCCGAACTCTTAGGACATCAGATTTGTGCGCGGGTCTTAAGGTTGGCGGAATACCTGCCATGCTAACGAATCTTGAAGCATTGGCATCGGACACAAAGTTCAAATCCCAGTCAGGGTTCATCGCCGCCCAGGACCGCATACAAAATTTAACCAGTTCAGGAGCATCATCTTCGCCCTGAGCCCAGTACAACCATATCGTTTTGGGAAAGGTGGCTGGAGCCAATATCGGCCGCGATCTTCCATTTGGCCTAATACCGAAAAACTTGAGCAGGAATTTTCGCCAATATCTGTGCAATATTTGCGGTATCTTCTTTTTCATCACAAATACATCAAATAATATCATGATATTGTGTATCCGTAGTGGTCCAGCTCCTCGCCAAAGTGGCGCTTCATTAAGTCAACATCTTGGCTTTGGAAAAACTGTCGAAATCCGGCCTCGTTGCGGATGCCCTGTTTTAGACGTGGTAGCTGAGGTGCAGGTTGCACATTTATGCTGGCCATAAACCGGGGAAAATCGTCCTCCAAGTTCTCGTACCTTAATACACGGCTCACAATAGGGCGGGAGTCTGCTGTATAAAGAGGCCACGTTTTAATGGGATTGCCATAAAGCCGTGAACTCAACTCATTCCTTTCGTCGCCTAGGACGGCACGAAGGTAGTTCGAGAACTCAGGTCTTGTGGACATTTTATTAGTTCGGTAGAAATAATCTGAAACGACTCGATCGTATGGGTTTCTAACCACGCAAAAAGAGCTGTACTCTTCCCACGATTTGGGGAATGCTCGACGGACATTGACTGCAGAGGCATGCGCAGGCACAGGACCAAGTGCCTTACGATAGCTTGCTTTCACCGCCGCGTCGAAGGCCTTGTTCATAGGTTTACCCGCCCGAATGTTTCCGGCAATGGTCTTGGCCCCCGTGAAGGTGAACGAGCGAGCAATCATGGCCAGCGGCGGTACGATGCCTAGCGGAATTGTCTCGGGAAAGTGACCTATTTGTATGTCTCGAACGCCGAGCAGCGGTGCCAATGCCGATGTTATCGAGCTACCGGCCGTCTTGGGACAATGAATGAATATGAATTTGTGCTTATGTGAAATGATCAAGCTGACAACCTCTTCCTAGGTATCTGGCCCCAGCGTTCTATGATGCTCACCCGCCGTCGAAAACTGGGCAAAGAGCGATTTTCGCCCGCCCATCGATAGCCGAAAAATTAGACTCGGCTTAGCGCGCTCACAACCTAGGTTTCACGCGTATACGGTCGGCATGTCAATGCGCACACGGCGTATGGACAAAACCTCGTCATTGCAGCTCATCGTTGCACTTTCGGTCTGGGAAATACGCCTTTGACACTTTCTCAAAGGCGCCAATATAGGCTTTCGCTCGTTTCTGGACGGCGAAAAGATAGCGGCTTTGCGAACCACACATCAACGCATAGGCGTATTCGGCAGCAATGCGTTCACTCTGGTAAATTTTCGCCTGCCGCTGATGCGCAAGATGGTTCGGCACGGGCATCAGGTGTTCGCCGTGGCGCCCGACTATGACGAGCAGACCCGGGCTGCGCTGGTGGCGGAAAACATCACACCGGTCCCGGTCTCCCTGGCGCGCGCGGGGACCAACTCGCTGCGTGATTCCAGCGACCTGGTCGCGCTGGCGCGTCAGCTACGGTCCTTGAAGCTCGACGTCCTGCTGTCCTATGGCATCAAACCCGTTGTCTATGGAACGATTGCCGCCAAATGGGCGGGCATTCCACATCGTTATGCGCTCATTGCCGGACTGGGCTACGCCTTCGGCGACGGCAGCGGGCCGCGTCGCTGGGCCCTGCGCCAGGCTGCCCGCTGGTCCTACAAGCTGGCGCTGTCACTGACCGACCGGGTGTTCATGCAAAACCCGGATGATGCCCACGACTTCGTCCGCATGGGCATTGTTCCAGCTCACAGGATAACCCGCGTCAACGGCACCGGCGTCGACCTCGATGCGTTTCCCGCGCTTTCGCCCGTCGCGCGGCCGCTCACCTTCATCCTTGTCGCCCGCCTGCTGCGCGAAAAGGGCATCGAGGACTTCGTTTTCGCCGCTCGCATCGTTAGGCAAATGGCGCCCGAGGCCCGTTTTCTCATAGTCGGCGGCCTAGATTCCAACCCCGGCGCGCTTTCGTCGACGGATGTCGCGGCGTGGGTCGACGAAGGGCTGGTGAAATGGACCGGCCATGTCGATGTGCGGCCCTATCTCGCGCAGTCCAGCGTGTTCGTGCTGCCTTCATACTACCGAGAAGGAATCCCGCGTTCCATCCTCGAAGCGCTAAGCAGCGGCCGGCCGGTGATCACGACGGATACGCCTGGCTGCAAGGAAACCGTCATCCCGGGGGAGAATGGATTTCTCGTTCCGCCACGCGACCCGGATCAGCTCGCAAGCGCAATGATTAAGTTTGCAAAAGACCCGTCGCTCATTTCCACGATGGGACACAGAAGCCGAGAACTGGCCGAGGAGAAATTCGATATCCGTGACGTGAACCGCAAAATGCTCGCGACTATGGAGTTGAGCGTAAGTATCTAGATACGCATCGCGTTCGACACGTCACCCACCCGCTGAGGGGTAGCTGGGTCGTAATTTGGGCGGCGGCCTTCCCTGCTTGGCAGCAGGCCATGCCCAGGCGCGGCCCTGTGTCCCGCAGTTGGCGACAAGTCTGACAAATCGCCCGAACGCCGGGCCTAGGTGCGCCGTGCCTGAAGTCTCGAAGTCTTGAGCCCCCCGCATTCAGCTGGTCCTACCATCCCGCTTGACGCCCCGCTGCTGTTCCGGCAAAACCAAGCCGTCGCGGGTGTAGCTCAATGGTAGAGCAGAAGCTTCCCAAGCTTACGACGAGGGTTCGATTCCCTTCACCCGCTCCAGCTCCCAGATCCCATTTGATACCGGTGCGGATGACGCAGCCGTGGCGTTCAGGCGCCTTCCTAGTGCCGGTACAGAAAGGCCGCAGTGTGTTTGGCAAATCCTCCAAAGACCGCAAGAACTCACCGGCCAAGAATCTGGCCGCGGCAGTGTAATTTAAGGGGTGGGTAGCGGTAGCTGCTTGGACTTGGGGCCGCTCAGCGTCCCTGCGAGACGGCGACGACATCGAGCATGCTACCAATACTCGGGTTGTCATGCAGTTGGCGATGCGACCGGCTTCGGCAGCAGGATGCAGCCCCGCTCAGTCACCCGATGGCATGTGGTCCTGGGCGTCGTGCGTCATGGTCTGGTGCATCCGGCCGCTGAGGTCGGACATGATGTACCAGGTGCCGCCTGCCATGATCGCCAGAAGGCTGACCGAGAAGAGGACGAGCAGCAGGTCCTCGCGCGATTGCCCTGCTGAAAAGCTGAGGTGCAGAAAATTGTGCATGTGCACGACGATCTGCAGCAGCGCCGCGACGACGATAATGACAATCGTGACGGTCGCCGACAGGCCAGACAGCAGGGCGCCGAAGGCGAGCGCGGTCAGGCACAGACTGATGACGAAGCCGACAGCATAGCTGCGACGCTCGTGGCTGGCGCTTTGCTTGGGGTCGAGCATGCCGGTGTTGGTTCTGATCATGCGAGAGGCACCAGGAAGACGAATGAGAAGATGCCGACCCAGATGAGGTCGAGGAAATGCCAGAAAACGCCCAGCATCGACAGGCGGACCTTCACCGTGTCGTCGATGCCGCGCCAGAGGATCTGGCCGACCATGGCGAGGATCCACAATATCCCGGCAAACACATGCAGTCCGTGCAGCCCGACGAGCGCGAAATAGGTGCTGAGCCAGCCGCTCGCCTGCGGCACGCCGCCCCTGCCGGCCTGGGTCAGGAAATCGCTGATCTCGAAATAGAGGAACGCGGCGCCAAAGACCGCGCAGACGAGGAGCCAGGCGATCACCTTGCCGCGCCCATCCCAGTATTTGACGCTCAGGGACACACCCGCATAGGCGGTGCCGCCGACGAGCAGGAGGGCGGTCTGGATCGCGACGCTGCGGATGTCGAACAGCTCGCTCGGTCCCGGCGCGCCGGCCAGGCCGATCGGATCGAGATAGGCGGCGTAGGAGGCGAACAGGATGCCGAAGATGATGAGGTCGCTCATCAAAAAGACCCAGAAGCCGAAGACGATCGGCTCGGCCTTCTGGTCCGCTTCGCCATGGCCCCCGCCGAGGTTCAGGCCGGGATAGGCATCGTTATTGCTCATGCAGCGAACTCCGCAACGTCTGGAACGCCGCGATTGCGGGCGGTCGATTCATCGGCGCGCGTCGCCGGGGTGAGGCTGGCTACCGTCTCGCGGAAGCGGGTGTCGGCGGCCTCCACCTCGGCAGCAGGGATGATCCTCGGCTCGATCCTGCGCATACCGCGCAGGATCAGTGCGGCGGGAATGACGAGGAGGCTCACGATCGCCAGCCACCAGATGTTCCACACCATGGCGAAGCCGAAAACGACGGCGGCACCCGAAATGATCACGCCATGCGCGGTATCGGGGGGCATTTCGATGTCGACATATTCCGCCGGCGCCTGCCACGCCTTGCCGGCGCGCTTGGTGGCGCCCCACTGGTCCCGCGTGCTGACCTCGGGGATGGTCGGGAAGGTCCATTCCGGCACCGGCGCGGGGGTCGACCATTCGAGCGAGGTCCCGTCCCAGGGGTCGCCGCCGGGCACCGCCAGGTCGGCGCGGTGGCGATAGCTGGTCCAGAAGGTCCAGAACAGGCTGGCCAGCGCGCAGAGCATGAAGACGGCGCCGAGCGCCGCCACATACATCCAGGGCATGAAGTCCGGGTTCTGGAAGGTCGGCGAGCGGCGCGGCAGTCCCATCAGGCCCAGCACATAGAGCGGCATGAAGGTCACGATGAAGCCGGCCACGAAGAGCAGGGCGGTGCGCCGCCCCCATTTCTCGTCGAGGCGAAAGCCGAAGGCCTTGGGAAACCAGTAGTGGATGCCCGCCAGCATGCCGTAGAGCACGCCGGGGATGATGACATTGTGGAAATGCGCGACGAGGAAGGTCGTGTTGTGGACCTGATAGTCGATCGACGGGTTGGCGAGGATGATGCCGGAGAGGCCGCCGATCACGAACAGCATGAAAAAGCCGACGAGATAGACGATCGGCGCGGTGATGCGGACGCGGCCGCGCCACAGGGTCGCCATCCAGTCGTAGACCTTCACGCCCGTCGGGATGGCGATCACCATGGTGGCGATGCCGAAGGCGATGTTGACGCCGGCGCTCTGTCCCATCGTGAAGAAGTGGTGCAGCCACACGGTGAAGCTGATCACCGCGATGCTCATGCTGGCGATGACCAGCGAGGTGTAGCCATACAGCCGCTTGCTCGCGAAGGTTGAGCTGATCTCGGAGAACACGCCGAAGGCCGGCAGGATCAGGATGTAGACCTCCGGGTGGCCGAACATCCAGAAGATGTTGGCGTAGTTCATCATATTGCCGCCGGCGGTATTGGTGAAAAAGTGGAAGCCGGCGTAGCGGTCCAGCGCCAGCATGCCGCTCGACACGGTCAGCGCCGGCATGGCGTAGATCAGCATGATGGCGACGCACAGCGAGGTCCAGCAGAACAGCGGCATGCGCATGAAGTGCATGCCGGGGGCGCGCTTCTTGAAGATGGTGACGGCGAAGTTCATGCCCGTCAGCGTCGAGCCGACGCCCGATATCAGGATGGCCCAGAGCCAGTAGTCGACGCCTTCGCCGGGGCTGAAGGTCTTGCCGGTATAGGGCGGATACATGGTCCATCCGCCGGTGCCGAACTGGCCGATCAGCAGCGACACCATCACCAGCGCGGCGCCGGCCGCGGTCAGGCCGAGGCTGACCTGATTGAGCACCGGGAACGCCATGTCGCGGGCGCCGAGCTGCTGCGGCAGCACGAAATTGATGAGCCCGATGAGCAGCGGCATGGCGACGAAAAAGATCATGATCGTGCCATGGGTGCTGAACAGCTGAGCGAAGTGGTCCGGCGCGACGAGCCCGCTTTCCGGCTGGGCGAGCGTACCGAGCGCCGTCGCCTGGTGCGCGCGGATGACGAAGCCCTCGATGACGCCACGCGCCAGCATGACCAGCGCCAGCGCGATGTACATGATGCCGATCTTTTTGGCGTCGGCCGAGACCAGCCAGTTGCGATAGAGCGGCCCCCACCAGCGCATGTAGGTCATAAGGACCAGGGTGGCGATGCCGCCGAGAACCAATACGCTCGCCGCACCCGCACCCACCAGCGTGCTCAGGCTCGGATGTTCGATGAGGTCGGTATAGGGCGTGACGTACCAGGTGAGGTTGCCGAAGATGGGACTGGTCTCGCCGTTCATTGGCCTGCCTCCGGCTTGTCGCTTCCGGGCAGACCGGTCCCGCCCCAGGTGGTGGTCGCCTGCGCGCCGCCCGGCTGCTTGTACTTGGCGACGATCTGATCAAAGACATCGGCTTGGCCGAGCGTCATGACGATGGGCTCAGTGCCCGCGGCAAGACCGAGATCGGTGCGGGCGTCGGCGAGCACAGAGCGTTCGCGCAGGGTGCTGTAGGTGGCTTCATCGAGCGTCAGCGCGCCACCGCCCTGTGCCGCCCAGGCCGCGTAATCGTCCGGCTCGATCGCGCGCACGGTGAATTTCTGTCGCCCGAAGCTGGTGCCGTTGAACTGGGTGTTCTCGCCCTCCGCCACGCCCGTGCGGTTGGCTTCAAAGTTCAACTGGGTGGTCATGCCCGGCATGGCATAGATCTGTCCGGTGAGCGGCGCGATGAGCAGGCTCTGCATCACGGTGTCGGTCGTCAGGGTCAGTTGCACGGGTCGGCCGACGGGGACGACGAGTTCATCGACCGTGGCGATCCCCTCCTGCGGGTAGATGAACAGCCACTTCCAGTCGAGGCCGATGACTTGAACTTGGACCGGGTCCGGGCCGAGCGTCTTGTAGGGGTCGAGCTTGCCGGTGGAGTACCAGAGCCAGCCGCCAAGAATGAGGACGATCAGCATGGGCACGCCCCACATGGCCACTTCGAGCTTGGGCGAAAAGTCCCAATCCCGTGCGTAGCGGCCCCTCGGCTTGGCATAGCGATAGCGCCACAGGATCAACGGTACGCCGATAAGGACAGGCAGGATGACGACCATCGAGATCGCGATGACCCGCATCAGATGGGCGAACTGCTCGTCGGCGATCGGCCCCATGGGCTGCAGGAAACTCTGCTCAAGCGGCTGGGCCGCAAATGCCACGTCTGCCGCAAAGCCCGCCAGTACCGCGCCGGCGATCACCCTCGTCACCCAAAAGATAGGCGTCTTCAAACCAAGACCCTCGCACTGCCGCGCTACAACCCGGTGCCGCGCCCGCATCAACCTCCGTCACCCGATGCCCTGCAACGCCCGAAAGCGCCGCGGCATCGCTTCCGTTTCAGTACATTACGGCCCAGCGATTGTCAGTTTACAAAAATGTCTGATTAGCTCACCCGGCCTTACCCTGCTGGCCTTTCGCCGCAAGGATAGGCGGCCGCAGCCTGCTGATCATGATCAGCAGGCGCTCCCGCAAGGCGATGCCGGGGATGTAGAGGCAATCGGTAATCGGCCGTGATCGCGCGCTTTGCTTGCGCGCTCCGGGCTTAGCGCAGACGCTGGCCCTTGGCGTCGAAGAGCAGGGCGGCAGTGGGGTCGAACTCGGCTGCGAAGCTGTCGCCGGCACTCAGTGCGCGGTCATTGGCGATGCCGATGGTCAGCAGCTCTTCGGCGCCGTAGCGCGCATAGGCATAGGCCTCGGTGCCCAGGTGCTCGACGAATTCCACAGTCAGCGGCAGCGACATCTGGCCACCGCGCAGGAAGGCTTCGGGCCTGAGGCCGACGGTCACCGGCTGATCGGCGGGTGCCGAGCTCAGCGTCACCGGAATGTTCACATTCTCATAGCCGTCGAGCTTCACCACGCCATTTTTCAGCTCACCCTTCATGAAGTTCATCTTGGGCGAGCCGATGAAGCCGGCGACGAACAGGTTGTCGGGATCGTTGAACAGTTCCAGCGGTGCGCCGACCTGGGCGATCTCGCCGTCCTTGAGCACCACGATCTTGTCGGCCAGGGTCATCGCCTCGACCTGGTCGTGGGTCACGTAGATGATGGTGGTCGCCAGCTTCTTGTGCAGCTTGGCGATCTCGATGCGCATGTGGACGCGCAGTTCGGCATCAAGATTGCTCAGCGGCTCGTCGAACAGGAACACTTCGGGATGGCGCACGATGGCGCGGCCGATGGCGACGCGCTGGCGCTGGCCGCCCGACAGTTCGCCGGGGCGCCGGTCGAGCAGCGGGTCGAGTTCGAGAATGCGGGCCGCCTCATCGACGCGCTTGGCGATCGCATCCTTCTTTTCGCCGGCAAAGCGCAGGGCAAAGCCCATGTTCTCGCGCACAGTCATATGCGGATAGAGCGCATAGGACTGGAACACCATGGCGATGCCGCGCTTGGACGGGTCGAGCTCGTTGACGCGCTGGTCGCCGATCTCGATATCGCCGCCGGTGATGGTTTCGAGCCCGGCTATCAGCCGCAGCAGCGTGGACTTGCCGCAGCCCGAGGGGCCGACGAAGACGACGAATTCCCGGTCCTTGATCTCGAGGTCGACACCCTTGATGACCTCGACATTACCGTAGGATTTGCGCACCCCGCGCAGCTTGAGCCCGCTCATCGCTTTTCCCCTATTGTGCCTTGAGCACGATGGTGTGTTCACCCAGATCCGGGTTGGACACGGTGACGGTGATCGCCCCGCTGCCGCCGGTGGTCACGACCCAGAAGCCGGTCGCGCCGCCGCGTAGCGGCGACTGGTCCGGGCCGACAAGTCTGGCAGGTCCTTCAACAGCGATGGCAAC
This sequence comes from Devosia sp., assembly GCF_048261455.1. Classification (GTDB taxonomy): domain Bacteria; phylum Pseudomonadota; class Alphaproteobacteria; order Rhizobiales; family Devosiaceae; genus Devosia_A. The sequence continues at coordinate 18,448 of NZ_JBLXGA010000017.1, read as the reverse complement.
GGAATCGAACAGGAAGGGCAGCTTGTGCCCGGCCTGGTCGAGCGCCCGCACCATGATGCGGGTGCTGTCGCCGGCGTCCGCCTCGAGCGTCTCGCGATCGGCGACGACCTCCAGCTTGCTCATCACCGGGTCGGCGACGAAGCTGACAGTCTTGACGGGCTTGCCATCGACATAGCCGGTCAGCGTCGCGTCGTTCCACTGCATGCCCCAGCGGCCGAGTTCGTCGGCGCTGAAGTGGCGGCGATCGATGATCACCGGGGCGTGCGGCAGGTGCGGATAGGCTTCACGATCGGGGCCGATGCGCTTGGGCGGTGCGTCGCCATAGGCGATTTCGACCTCGTCGCAATTGGTCAGCACGATCAGCGGCAGCACGCCACCGATATTGCGTTCGCCGCGGGCCCAGAAGGTCACCGGCTTGAGGATCGCTTCCTCGTCCGGGTCGCACTGGCTGGCATAGGCATAGGCGGCGAACTTGGGTTCGCGGAACATGTCCATCACGCCATGGTGGCAGATGCGGTCGCCCGAACCGAAATCCTTGTGGGTGTTGTAGTCGAAGGCGCACCAGCCGATGGCGCCGGCGATCTGAGGGTCGCCGTACGCGGCGTTCAGCACCTCGAGATGGCGCGTCACATGCTCGGCCTGTCGCTGCTCCTGATCGTAGGTCTTGGTCGGGTACATGTGCCCGCCAAACTCGGTGATCATATAGGGCACGACATGGTCGAGACCGGTCACTTCCTGCTGCGGGCGCAGCGGGGTGCGCGGCCGGTTGCCGCCCAGCTCCTCATTGCCGAGGATGAAGTCGTTCATCGTATAGACGTCTTCGAGCAGCTCGGATTCGGTGATGTAACGCACGCCACCGGTCGAGCGGGTGGTGTCGAGTTCATGCGCCAGCGCATTGGTGCGCAGGTAGAACTCGTGGTCGTCCTGGCTCTCGTTGATCCGCACGCCCCAGATGACGATCGAGGGGTGGTTCCAGTCGCGGGTGATCATGCGGCGGACGTTTTCGACCGACTCGTCCTTCCAGGCGTCACCACCGATGTGCTGCCAGCCGGGGATCTCCTCGAAGACCAGCAGGCCAATGCGGTCGCAATGGTCGAGGAACCACTTTGACTGCGGATAGTGCGAGGTGCGCACCATGTTGAGGTGCAGCTCGTGCTTGAGGATTTCGGCGTCGCGCTCCTGCGCGGCGCGGCCCAGCGCATAGCCGGCATAGGGGAAGCTCTGGTGGCGGTTGAGGCCGCGCAGCTTCAGCAGTTTGCCGTTGAGCTTGAAGCCCTCCGGGGTGAATTCGGCCGTGCGGAAACCGAAGCTGGTTTCCAGCGCGTCCGAATCCCCCAGGGAGAGGGTGAGCGTATAGAGCCTGGGCGTCTTGAGATCCCACAGCGCCAGGCCTTCGAGCCCGTCGAAGCGCAGCTCCACCGTATCGCCGGCCGGGGCGTCGACGCTGGCGATCTGGCGGCCATTTTCGTCCACGAGCGCCGCGTGCAGCGTGCCGGTCACCTCGGCATTGCCGGAGCTCGCCAGCCAGACCTTGGCGACGACGGTCTTTTTCTCCGCCAGCGCGTCCGGGGTCTCGATCTTCACATTGTCGATGAACACCTTGTCGGTGACGCGCAGCCATACGTCGCGATAGATACCGGCATAGGTCAGATAGTCGATCATCGCGCCGAAGGGCGGGATCTCGGGGTTCTCCGAGCCGTCGATGGTGACGGTGACGACATTCTCGCCCGGCGTCAGGTGGTCCGTCAGCCGCGCGGTAAAGGGCGTATAGCCGTCCTTGTGGGCGACGAGCTCGGTACCGTTCAGCTTCACTTTGGCGTCGGCCATGGCGCCGTCGAACACCAGCGCGACTTCGTTGCCGTCCCAGGACGCATCGGCGGTGAAGCGCTTCTCATAGGTGAAGGCGCGCTGGTAGCGGCGCTCGTCGAAATAGGCGAAGGGCAGTTCGACCGCCGTATGCGGCAGGGTGACGGTCTCGCCGCCCTCGAACACCCAGTTGTCGTTGAAATTCGTCACAGAACGCATCGATAGACCTATTTGACAGCGCCCAGCATGCCTTCGACGAAGCGGCGCTGGAGCAGGAAGAAGATGATGAGAGTGGGCAGGGTGGCGAAGATCGCGCCGACCATCACGACGCCGAAGTCTGGCGTGTAGGCGGAAATCAGGCTCGCAACCGCAAGGGTCAGGGTTTTCATGTCATTGGTCTGCAGCACGATCAGCGGCCACAGGTAGTTGTTCCAGTTGAGCATGAAGACGATGATCGTCGCCGCCGCGTAGGTCGAGCGCATCACCGGCAGGTAGATGAAAAAGAAGATCTGCCATTCCTTCAGCCCGTCGACGCGCGCCGCATCGCGCAGCTCGCGCGGGAAGGCCTTCGTCGCCTGGCGGAAGTAGAAGATGATGAAGATCGAGGCGACGGTGGGCAGGATGATCGCCTGGTAGGTGTTGATCAGCTTGAGGTTGGCCATCATCACGAACAGCGGGATCATCAGCGCCGCGAAGGGGATGGAGAGCATCAGCAGCAGGCCGCCGAACACCCGTTCGCGGAAGCGCGAGCGGAAGATCTCGAAGCCATAGCCGGCCAGCGAGGAGACCAGCAGTGTCAGGATCGTGCCGACACCGGCGATCAGGAACGAGTTGAACAGCACGCGCGGCATGTCGACCGCGGCGAAGAAGTTCGCGAGGTTCTCGAACAGCGCGCCACCCGGCGTCGCCTTGCCCTTGATGATGTCGTTCGAGCTGTTGGTTGCCCCGACGATCATCCAGAAGAAGGGGAAGATCGAGATGAAGGCGGCAATGGACAGCACCAGATAGGTGATGGCCCGCGATACCAGCGCCAGAGGATTGTGCATCAGCGGCGCTCCCGTGCAACGAAGAACTGGAAGAAGCTCAGAATGCCCACCAGGACGACGATCACGTAGCTGACGGTCGCGGCGTAGCCGAAGCTGGGCATGAACTTGAAGCTCAGGTTGTAGATATAGAGCGACAGCGTGAGCGTAGAATCCGACGGTCCGCCCTGGGTCAGCAGGTTCGGTTCGTCGAACAGCTGCAGCGTGCCGATGGTCGAAATCACCGTGGTGAACAGGATCACCGGCTTCAGCATCGGCACGGTCAGATGCCAGAACCGCGCCCAGGCCGGCACGCCGTCGATCCGGGCCGCCTCATAGATCGAGCGATCGATGTTCTGCATCGCGGCCAGATAGAAAATCATGTTGTAGCCGGTCCAGCGCCAGGTGATCGCCGAGATGATCACGACCTTGGCCCAGAACGGGTCCGCCAGCCACGGGATCGGGTCGGCGATGATATTGAGGCCCATCAGCATCTGGTTGATGATGCCGTCCTGCGCATACATGGCGCGGAAGACCACCGAATAGGCGACGAGCGAGGTGACGCAGGGCAAAAAGATCGCCGTGCGGAACAGGCTGCGGCCCCACAGCTTGCTGTCATTAAGGGCATTGGCGAACAGCAGCGCCAGGACCAGCATGATGGGCACCTGGATGGCCAGGAAGATCAGCGTGTTGGAAAGCGCGCGCTGGAAAACCGGGTCCTGCGTCAGCCGGACGATATTGGCGAAGCCGCCAAAATTCAGGTTCATGCCGCGGCCGACCTGCAGGCTCATCCAAAGCGACCACAGGATCGGATAGACCATGAAGATGCCCAAAAGCACCAGCGCCGGCATGATGAACAGCCAGCCATTGATCTGACCGCTACGGTCCAGCCTTCCCTCAGCCACTCGGCAATCCCCGCTTCACGTCACGCAGCATGGTCGCGCCCGGCCCGATGGGCGGCGCGTGGAAATGAAGGGCGGCGCAATGGCCGCCCTTCATTGTTCAGATTACTGGATCTGCTGACGCACCTGGGCGTCGATGTCGGAGATGATCTGGTCGATATCGCCACCATTGGTGAGCGCCGGGATCTGCGCCACGACGGCCGCGTCGGCCTCGTTGGTGAAGATGCCGTAGTTGACCGCGGGAATCTCGCCGAGCCACTTGGTGAAGTTCTGCCACACGGGCTGACCGCCGAAGAAGTCGTCGGAAGCCGAATAGGCCTCGCCGTCACGGGCCGCGGTCAGCGAGCCGAGCGCGCCCTGGTTCACCAGGATCTGCTGGTAGAACTCGACGTCGGAACCCCACACATCAGCCAAAAAGTCGATGGCTTCGTCCTTGTTGTCAGACGAGGACAGAACGTACCAGCTGGAGCCGCCGAGGTTGGACGCATGGGTTGCGCCTTCGACGTCGTCGAGCGCCGGAAGCGGCGCCACGCCCCACATGCCGGACTGGTCCGGGTTGGCCTTGATCGTGCCGACCATCCACACGCCGGTGAAGGTTGAAACCGTGTCACCCGAGGTGAAGCTGCCGGTGTATTCGGTCCAGCCGGCGACGGGCTTGCTGATCCCGGCGGCGAGCAGATCCTGATAGGTTTCCAGCGCGGCGCGGAACACCGGGTTGTCGGAGATCGTGGCGTTGCCGTCGGCATCGAAGTACCACGAGCCGGCCGACTGCAGCATGATGCGCATCCAGCCCGCGTCATTGGGGTCGAGCGGCAGCAGTTCCTTGCCGGTCTTTTCCTTGACGTCCTTGCCGATCTCGATCAGCCGGTCCCAGGTGATGTCCTGCAGGTCGGCTTCGGTATAGCCGGCCTCGCCCAGGATGTCGGAGCGGTAGAAATAGCCGGTGACGCCGGAGTCGAAGGGCAGCGAATAGGTCTGGCCGTTCACGGTGGCCAGTTCGACCTTGTAGTCGGCAAAAGCCGAGTAATCGATCTTGTCGTTCAGCGGCTCGAACGCGCCGGGGAACGACTGCAGGTATTTCTGTGCGCCGTAATCCTCGATCAGAACGATGTCAGGCAGACCCTGGGTCGTGCCGGAAGCCAGCTGCGCCTGCAGCTTCTGCTCCAGATCGGCCTTGGCGAAGTCGACGATTTCCAGTTCGAAGTCCGGATGATCCTTGGCGTAGATCTCACCGGCGAGCTCCATCGTCGCGCCGTTGAAGTTCGGATCCCAGCACCACACCGTGACCGTGCCGGCCATGGCGGTCGAAATCGTGAGCGTGGAGATACCGGCAAGGGCCAGCATTCGCGTTGCGAAGCGAGTCATGAAATTTCCTCCCAATGGGCGAGGCATCCTCTTGCCTCAGACCAAAGTGTTAGCCGGGCCAAATCGCGAGCGCAAGTTTTTCAGTAAATTTTTATCTCGGGCAGCATGGCTGACGTTTCTGGGGCTGGTCCCCATTATTAAGTACCTGTAACAGAATACGTTCTGGCGCCAGCGTCTTCCTCTGCGCGGGCCATTTTTCGGCCCTCTGCAATGCAGCGGTCGAGGTAAATTTCGTGCATGTGAGGCGGCTGATGAGTGGCGACTGGCCTTCGTGATCGATCCAGCAGGCCGTCGATCGGCGCCGGGAAATGCATGCCCGGCGGCATCTGCTGGTCCCTTGGCAGCCTGGTCTCGCAGCGGCGCGATCAGGTCGCCGGTGTGCCGGGCGTCATGGCTGCTGCCGGTTCTGGCCGCCGGGTGCTGCCGCGCCAGATGATCTGGCTCTCGAGCGTGATGCGTTTGCCCAGCTCACGCCCCGACGCCCGTTCCAGCAGCAGTTCGACCGCCGTCTCGCCGATCTCCTCGGCCGGCAGGTGCACGGTGGTCAGCGGCGGGGTGACGAACTGCGCCACCGAGGTGTCGTTGAAGCTCGCCACGGCGATATCGCGTGGAATGGTCAGCCCGGCTTCGTGCAGCGCGCGATAGGCGCCGACAGCCATATTGTCATTGCAGGTGATCAGCGCGTCGGGAGGGTCGCCGGACTGGATCATCCGCCGGGTCAGGTCATAGCCGATGCGCTCGGTGTTGCGCTCGGGCGTCTTTTCGGTGAGGCAGATGCGCGGGTCGAAGGCGCCGCGCCGATTCATCTCCTCGACAAAAGCACTGCAGCGCAGCTCGCCATAAGGGTCCTCGGCATAGTCTTCCATCCAGCCGATGAAGCCGATGCGGCGGTAGTCCTTGGCCCAGAGCGCAGCGACCAGCCGGTGCATGGCGAGCCGCAAATCGCTGCTGACGCTGTCCAGCCCGCCCTCGGGCGGGGCGAAGTCCGCGAACACCAGCAGCCGCGCATATTGCAGCAGCCAGTTGATCTCGTCGGGCGAATGCTGGCCGATGGCGATGACGCCCGAGGCCGATTGCAGCAGCGTCGGGTCCGGCAGCGAGCGCGTGTGGTAAACTTTTACTGTTTCGATCTTCAGCGCCTGGCAGCGCCGCTCGATCCCTAGCCGCAAGCCGACGTAATAGGGGTCGATCAGCTCCTTGTCGGGGCTGAGGAAATGCACCAGCGCCAGCCGCGTCAGACCGAGCTGGTTGGCCCGGTTGCGGTTGCGCGGCGTCGCATAGTTCATCGCCTCGGCGGTTTCGATGATCGCCTGGCGCTTGGCATCGGTGATCGACAGCGAGGTGTCGAAGTTCAGAACACGCGAAACCGTCGCGGTCGAAACCCCGACTGACTGCGCGATCTGTTTCAGCGTAACCATGATGCCCATCCCCCCCGCGAAACCGGTGCGCCGCTCACGCCTTCAATGTCAAGTGCGCGACGATTTCCTCGGCGCAGATCGATCGTTGCGGGGGCAATGTGCGTGGAACTGAACCGTTCTGTGCCAAAGTGACATTGCATTCGAAGCTCAATCTTCCCAACGTCGAGCACTCGACAGAATCTCGGTACGTCAAATTGCGAACCTATAGACCGGAAATCGATGGCCTGCGAGCCATCGCAGTTTTGAGTGTAATTGCCTATCACTTCGAGATGGGTTTGCGTGGCGGCTTCTTTGGCGTCGATGTCTTCTTCGTTATTTCAGGCTATTTGATCACTTCGTTGATCCTCGCCGAACTGGGGCAGCGGCGCTTTTCATTCCTCGGCTTTTACGCCCGTCGCGCGCGACGCATCCTCCCCGCCTTGCTCACCATGCTTGTGGCGACCATGATTGCGGGCTGGTTCCTCCTGCTGCCGAATGAACTGCAGAGCCTGGGCGAGCAGGCAGGGTTGGCATCTGTAGGGCTGTCGAACTTCCTGTTCTACAGCATCGTCGATTACTTCCATCCCGATGCCACGCTGAAGCCGCTGCTGCATACCTGGTCACTCGGCGTCGAGGAGCAGTTCTATCTGCTGTGGCCAGCGCTGGTGGTGGTTACCTGGAAGCTGTCGCGTGGGTCCCGAGCTGCCGTTCTTGCTCTCATCGCGCTGATCGGGGCTGGGAGCTATGCGCTGGCGCTGAGTCAGTCGGTCGCCCACCCGGACGAGGCCTTTTATCTGCTGCACACGCGGGCCTTCGAGCTTGCACTCGGCGGGCTTGGGTGCCTGCTGCCGGTCCTCCGACGGCGCTGGCTGGTCGAACTGGTGCCAGCAGTCGGGTTGGTCGCGATCGCCGTTTCGGTCTTTCTCCTCAATCGCTCGCTGCCGTTGCCGGCGATGTCCCTGCTGCCGTGCCTCGGGGCATTGCTGGTCATCTGGCCGGTAGAGCAGGCAAGCCTCGTAAATCGTGGACTGGCCATGCGGCCGCTCGTCGGTATCGGGCTCATCTCCTATTCTCTTTATCTGTGGCATTACCCGGTCATTGCACTCTTTCTACACTACGCGCAGTGGCAGTCTCCGGATGTTGCGGAAATCGCTCTCTTGCTCGTCGCTACGGTGGGTCTATCGATTTTGAGCTGGCGCTTCGTCGAGCAGCCGTTCCGCAGACGGCCGCTGCATCCATGGCGAATGGCACTCGTAGGTGTCGGGGCAATAGCGATCAGCTTCGGTTTCGGCCTGGCGCTATACACGAACAAGGGTTTCCCGAACCGGTTGCCCGAAGCCGAACGTGCCATCGCGATGGCATCGGTCGCCAAGCCTGCCAAAAGAGCGCGCGACTGCGAGGTTGCGTTGATCGTTGGCACCGGGCGCGACAGAAACTGCCTGCATCTCGCGTCGGACCGTCCCAATGTTCTCTTGGCTGGCGATAGTCACGCGCGGCATTTCGGTCGCGCGTTGGGCGAAATGTTCCCGAATGTGAACTTCGTGGTTGCCGTTCAGGTCAATTGTCGGCCGGTGCTCGCATCGGCGGACATGGACAGGAGCCTGGGACGTGAGACGTGTTTCGAAGCGACGGAGCGACTGTTTGAGGACGTCGTACCGGTGTTCGGATTTGATGCGATCATCCTTTCGGCACGCTGGCATAACGGGAACGCCCACAGGATTGCCGAAACCGTCGACTATCTGCAGCGCTTCACGCCCCGGGTTATCGTCTTTGGACAGACCATCGAATACGCCGTCGACTTGCCGGTTCTGATGGCAGCCGACACGCTGCTGAGGCGGCAGATTCCGATTGAAGAGCTGACACGGTACGATGCCATGCGCGCTGTCGATGACGCGGTTCTCGATCAAGTGGCTGGTCGTGCTGGGGAGTTCTACTCGCCGCTTGATGCCATCTGCCGCGCAGGCGCCTCCAGTTGCCGGACCCTCGCTCCGTCGGGCGCCGTAATGGCAAACGACTATGGTCACCTGACGCTCGACGGCGCCCGATATGTGCTGGAGCAGTTCAAGGCTGCGGGGCTCGCGTTCTGGTCCGACTGACCGCCCTCAGAACTCCTCGACCGTCAGTTCCCGCGCCATGACGATGTTGCCGGCGGTGAGGCCGTTGTCGACGGGGATGACGGCGCCGGTCACGGCGCTGGCGGCATCCGAGGCGAGGAAGGCGATGACGCGGGCGACCTCGTAGGGCTCGACGATGCGGCCGAGCGGATACCAGCGCTCCAGCGTCTTCAGCACATCCGGATCCTTGGCGATGCGATGGTCCCAGATCGGGGTGCGGACCGTGCCGGGCAGCACGATATTGGCGCGGATGCCGTAGCGGCCATATTCCTGAGCCAGCGAGCGGGTCAGCGAAATCATCCCCGCCTTGGCGGCCGAATAGGCGGCATCGCCCAAAGCGCTCAGCCCGTTGACCGAGCCGACGTTGACGATGTTGCCGGCGCGGCGCTCGACCATCTGCGGCAAGACGGCATGGGCGCAAGTGAAGGCCGCGTCGAGATTGGCGGCCATGTCGGCGCGCCAGCTCGCCGGGGTGGTGTTGGCGAGTGTCGGGTTGGTCGAAATGCCGGCATTGTTGATCAGCACGTCAACCTGGCCGAAGCTGGCGATGGCTGTCTCGACCGCCTCGGTTTCGATCAGCTCCACCTGGGCCGGGCGCACGGTGATGCCGTCCTGACCCAGCGTATCGACCAGCTCATGCACCTTTTCGGAGCGATCGAGCGCGGCGATGGTCGCGCCTTCCTCGCCGAAGAAGCGGCAGAGCCACTGGCCGACGCCGCCCGCGGCGCCAGTGATGGCAATGGTCTTTCCTGCAAACTGTCCGCTCATGGTCTTGTCCTAGTGGCTGTGGGTCCGGTCGAGCAGGAAGCCCTCCTCGAAGGGGCGGCGGCTGACTTCCATCTCGCGGCCCGCGAGATAGACCGCCTCGGGCTGCAGCAGCACCGAGCCGTCGCGCTTCGTGCCCACCACGTCCTCGAAGACATAGTTCGACGGGGTTTCTTTGAGCACGGTGATATCGGCCGGGCAGCCGACGCCGAGCTGGCCGAGTTCGGGCTTCTGGATGGCGAGGGCCGGGCGCGAGCTCGACATGCCGATCACCTCGGCGGTCGTCAGCCCGCAGTTCAGCAGCTTGCTCATCGTGTGCAGCAGGTCATAACCCGGGCCGTTGACGGCGATGACGTGCACGTCGGACGAAATCAGGTCGGGTTTGAAGCCGTCCTTGAGGGCCGCCTCGGCGCTCTGATAGCCGAAGGCGCCCATGCCGTGGGCGATATCGAACAGCACGCCGCGTTCGCGCGCCTTCCATACCGCGTCCAGCACCTTGCCGTCCTCGCCGATGGCCGAGTTCGGGTCGGGGCGGTAGCAATGGGTGAGAATATCGCCGGTCCGCAGCTTGTCGACGACATCGGCATAGCTCGGCGGGGCGGTGCCGATATGGGTCATCAGCGGCAGGTCGACCTCATTGGCCGCTTCGAGCGCCAGGTTCAGCGCGCCGAGGCCGAAATCGCCGGTGACGATGCCGCCGATGCGCACCTTGACGCCGATAATCCGGTCGCGATTGGCCTCGATGGTCTGCACGCAGCGGTGCACCGGCAGCATGGATTTCGCCGTCGCCTCGCCGATCGCCACGTCCTTGTCGAACCCGAAGATGCCGGGGAAGGAGATGTTTAGATAGGCGAAGATGCGATAGGGCGAATGCGCCATCACATAGTCGCGGAAGCCGTCGTAATTGCCGGCGCCGGCGCTGCCCGCATCAATCAGCGTCGTGCAGGCGGAGCGCCTAGCGATGAAGCCCGGGTCGACGCTCAGCGAGGTCGCCTTGTGATAAACATGGGTATGGATATCGATCAGGCCGGGCGCGACGACGAGGCCGCTGACGTCGCGGACCGGAGCGCCGTCGGGCGCGATATCGGCCGCAACCGCGGCGATCTTGCCGCCTGATATGGCGACATCGCGGATCCCGTCGATCCCGTTGCGTTCATCGATGACCCGGCCGCCCTTGAGCACGAGGTCGAAGGCGGGGGCAGTGGTGGGTTTTGGCATCCGGAGCTCCGGAGAGGAAAGGGTGGGCGGGTCGCTTGACCCGCCGCAGGCATAGCGAAGGGCGTGGCCTCAGGCCAGTTCCACGACGCGCTTTTCTTCGATGCTCTGCTCGGCGGCAAGCACAATCCTGAGGCTGTTGACCGCCGCTTCCATAGACTCGGTCAGGTCGAGGTCCTCGGTGATGGCGCGCAGGAACAGCGCCTGCTCGCGGTCGCACAGCTCCTGATGACCCGGCTCGTCCTCGGTGCGGACGAACTCGTCCTTGTGCACGAAATTCTTGTCCGGCCCCACTTCGGCGTGATGCACCTGGATCAGGTCGGTCTTGGTGTGCCTGTCGATATCGGCCGAATCCGAGACGTCCTCGAGCTGGTCCTTGTCATCGGAATGTCCGGGGACGATCGACACGGCGCCCTTGGGGCCCACGACGTCCTTCACGAAAAACGCGGTCTCGCTCATCATCGGGCCCCAGCCGGCCTCGTACCAGCCGACGGAACCATCATCGAAGGTGACGTGCAGGTGGCCGTAATTGGCCTGGGCCGCCTCCTGCCACAGGGCCGCGCCGATGCCGTGCACGCGCACCGGCTTGGCGCCGGTCAGCTGGCACATGACGTCGACATAGTGCACGCCGCAATCGACGATGGGGATCAGGCTGTCGATCAGGTTCTTGTGCCAGGTCCAGGCCGGTCCGTTCGACTGCTGGTTGAGGTTGAGCCGCATCACCAACGGCTTGCCCATGGTCTTGCCGAGCTCAATGAACTTGATCCAGCTCGGGTGGACCCTCAGGATATAGCCGAGCACCAGCTTGCGGTTCAGGCGCTTGGCGGTCTCGACCACCTTTTCGGCGTCCTCGATCGTCGTCGCGATCGGCTTTTCCATGAACACATGGGCGCCGGCTTCCATCGCCTTGATGGCATATTCGGCGTGGGAATTCGGCCAGGAGTTGATCGAGACGGCGTCCGGCTTGGTTTCAGCCAATGCCGCGTCGAAATCCTCGAACAGCGGATAGCCCTTGAGCTCGTCCGGGATGGTCTTGGACTTGATCGAACGGCTCATCAGCCCGACGATCTCGAAACCCTCATTGCGGTGGTAAGAGCTGGCATGGGACACGCCCATATTGCCCAGGCCCACCACCAGTACGCGCACTTTATCCGCCATTTTTCCCCTCGCTCCGTCTCATGTTCTTGCTGTCGGGTGCGGACGGCACGCGCGGTGCCGCCCGTCCCAGGTGTGGTGCGACCTTAGCGGTCGGCCGGGATCGCCTGGTCGTACAGATGTGCCTGCACGTCGTCGATGTCGATCGCGGCGAAATCCTCGCTCAGCGTATAGGCGGCCGCATCGGCGGCGACCTTGTCGTGGTCGAAGTCGTTGGCCGCTGCGATACAGGCGTTGGAACAGGCCTCCTCGGCATTCACCGGCGAGCTGATCTGGCCCAGCTCGTAGATCTGGTCGAAGAAGGTCTGCCAGGCCGCCATGTCGTGCCAGCCCCAGCCCTCGCGCTTCGACATGTCACCGCGGAACACGGCAATCTGCTGCAGGATCGAGGTGGTGCCCAGCTCCGGCCCGATATTGCTGGCCAGCGTCGGGAACTCTTCGAACACCGCTTCCACCGCAGCGCGCGGGTTGTGATAGCCGAATTCCAGCCCCATGGCCCAGCCACGCAGGTACTTGTCGAGGAAGGCCTTCTTGTCCGGATCCTCGAGGTCTTCGGCGCGCACCACGAAGGTGTTGGCGAACAGCGGCGATTTCTGCACGCCGAGCCAGTATTCGAAGTCGAGCCCCGAGCCGATCCATTCGGCGCGCAGGCCCTCCCAGCTCAGCGCCGCGTCGCCCTGACCGGCCTGCAGTGCGGTCGACCAGGTCGGCCAGCCCGCTTCGACATATTTGACCTTGGAGACATCGACGCCCTGCACGGCCAGCATCGGGTCGACGATCGACTGCCAGGCGGCCGAGCCGAGCAGCATGGTCTTGCCTTCGAGCGACTTGAGATCGTTCGAGCCCTCGCCCTTCCTGAACGCGATCGAGAAGGTGTCGAGCGCGCCCATGTGGAAGGCCGAGCGCAGCTTCATGCCGTTTTCGAGCGCGAAGGAGAAAACGCCGGGCGACGGGAAGCCCATGTCGGCCTGGCCGACGTCGACGAACTTCACCGTGGCGGTGCCGTCTGACGGTCCGGGCTGCATTTCAGTCTCGACGCCGAGATCGTCGAAATAGCCCAGCTTCTTGCCGATCCAGTAGGGATAGTCGTCGAGCACTTCGAGCGTGCCGCGCGGCGAGATCCAGGTGAACTTGTCATAGGGTTCGGCCTGGGCCCGGCCGGTGCCGAGTGCCGTGGCGGTGACGACGCCGGCGGCGGAAACCTGCAGGAACGTACGGCGGCTCATACCGCCAGACAGTGGTCGCTTGTGCATGTGGTACCCTCTTTGTCTTGGTCGTTTCCTAGGCGCGTCCGGCACCCCACGCGCCGGACGATACTCAGGCTTCCCAGCTCGCGAACTTCTTTCCCAACAGGAAAAACAGCACGTAGATCAGGATGCCGAGGATGGACAGGATCAGCACCACAGCGAAAAACTGCGGCATCTGAATCATGGATGAGTAGGAGGTGAGCCGGTTGCCGAGGCCAAAGCCGCCGCCGACCATTTCGGCGCCAACGGCAGTCAGCAGGCCGAAGATCGAGCCGACCATCAGACCGACGAAGATCATCGGCAGCGCCATGGGCGCCCGCACCTTCCAGAAGATCTGCAATGTCGAGGCGCCGTAGGAGCGGGCGAGCGCGATCTTGCCCTTGTCGACGCGGCGGAAGCCGGTCGCGGCATTGATCATCACCATCGGGCCCGAGGCGAGCGCCACGGCGATGATGCGTGGTTCATAGCCGAAGCCGAAACGCAGGATCAGCAGCGGCACCAGCGCCAGCATGGGCGTCGTCACCAGCAGCAGGATATAGGGCGTCACGATCTTTTCGACGAAGGGGAACTGAGTGATGACCGCGGCGAGCACCAGCCCGACCGAGGCGCCGATGGCAAAGCCGCCGAGCAGTTCGACCAGCGTATGACCCAGGTGCGGCGCGATCAGCGGAAATTCGGTGACCAGCGCCAGAAAAATCTCCGAGGGGCGCGGCAGCACATATTGCGGCACCTCAAAATAGAGCAGCGTCAGCTCGGTGCCGCCGATGATGATGACTGCGACCAGCAGGATGGCCAGTGCTTCGCCGAGGCTGCGAATGCCCGGTCCGGCGGCCAGCGCCGACATGCCGCCCGACAGGCCGACGTCCCCTGAACCCGAAGACTGCTTGAACTGGGGGATGGCGTCGGTATCGCTCACGGTGTCACCTCACTGCGCGGGCTGGGGGACAGGGTCGGCGTAGCGGCTCTGCTGCTTGCCGACGATCTCGGCCTTGATGGCATTGGTCAGGTCGAACACTTCGCGGGTCGACATGATCTCGAGCGAGCGCGGCCGCGGGAACGGCACGTCGTGAATGGCGGCGACCCGACCCGGACGCGGCGTCATCACCACGATGCGGTCGCTGAGAAAAATCGCTTCCTCGATCGAATGGGTGATCAGAACGATGGTCGTCGGGCTATCGAGCCAGATCTCCTCGACCATGCGGTTCATCTCTTCACGCGTGAAAGCATCGAGCGCGCCGAAGGGCTCGTCCATCAGCAGCACCGAGGGTTTGAAGCTCAGGGCCCGCACCAGGGCAGCGCGCTGCTGCATGCCGCCCGACAGTTCGCGCGGAAACTTGCCGCCAAAGCCTTCCAGCCCGACCCGGTTCAGCAGTTCGTCGATCCAGATGCGGTCGGGCTTGGTGCCCTTGATCTCGAAGGGGAAGTGAATATTGGCCTCGAGATTGCGCCAGGGCAGCAGGTTGGCGTCCTGAAACACCATGCCGATCTCGGGGTTCGGGCCGGTAATTTCTTTGCCGTCCAGCAGCACGTCGCCGGCGGTCAGCCCGTGCAGGCCCGACATCGACCACAGCAGCGTGGTCTTGCCGCAGCCGGAAGGTCCGACGATCGAGACGATTTCGCCGGGTCTGACGTCGAGGCTGCAATGGTCGAGCGCCAGCACGTCGCCGGAGCGCGTGGGATAGGCCTTGGTGGCGTTTCTGACCCGCAGTTTGGGTTCCGCCGCGGCGCTCATCGTCTCATCGCCCCCTGTGACTTGAGCCAAGTTTTGGGGAGGATGCTTTCGCAGTTTTGCCCCCCGACAGCTCAGTCTGTAACTAACTTACTTTTGCTGTCAAGCGACTGAAACAGATGTCGGCTCTCTCTCGATTTCTGCCCAATTACAAGGCATTTTGGCGCTTGCAGAGTTTGTAAGTTTCCTACACTATCCGTCTGAACCGTAGCTGTTGTGGCGGGTTTTCCAGTGCCAACGCGTGGCGGAGCAGTGCAATCGCGATCCTGAGTGCTATAGGCGAGATGACGGCCACAGCAGAAAGGCGCCCCATGCGCACGCCGACACCCGCGAAGACTGACGGCTATGACAAGCCGATCCCCGATATCCTGTCGATCATCAAGGATTCCTACGCCGAGTTGCGCCCGGCCGAGCGGCGCGTCGCCGATGTGGTGCTGGCCGATGTCGGCTTCGCCGTTGATGCCTCCAATGCCGAAATCGCCCGGCGCGCCGATGCCAGCGAGCCGACCGTCACGCGGTTCTGCCGCGCCATCGGCTGCGACGGGGTGCGCGACTTCAAGCTCAAGCTGGCGCAAAGCGTCGTCGTCGGGCGGCTTTATCTCGCCTCCGATGGCCCGGCGCCCTCCAGCGAGGACGGATCGCCGCTGTGGAGTGTCGTGTTCGGCGAGGCGCGCAATGCGCTGGCCGCTGCCGAACGCAGCGTCGATCCGGCGGAAATCCTCAGGGGCGCCGAACTCGTCGCCAAGGCGCATCAGGTGCTCATCTTCGGGCTCGGTGGCTCGTCCACCTCACTGGCGCAGGAAACGCAGAACCGGCTGTTCCGCTATGGTGTCGTCGCGCATGCCCATGCCGATCCCTATATGCTCAGGATGATGGCGGCGACGCTCAAGCCCAACGATCTCGTCATCGCCATTTCCGGCACCGGGCGCACCCGTGAAATCATCGAAGCCGTCGAACTGGCGCGGCACTATCGTGCCGGCGCGATCGGCATCACCGCGCCGGGCTCCGAACTTGCCGAACTCTGCGACGTCAAGCTGACGGTCGAGGTGCCCGAGTATCCCGATACGCTGAAGCCCACGGCCTCGCGCTACGCTTTCCTCGCCATCATCGACCTGCTGTCTACGGCGGTCGGCTACCAGCTCGATCCGGCCGCGCGCGAAACGCTGCGACGGATCAAATATACGGTGCTGACCCATCGCAAGGGCAAGGTGCTGGAGCCTTTGGGCGACTGAGTTTCGCCCGGCACCTCCCGCCGGGCGCGCATTTTGGGGACTGACCATGGACGACACCGCGTCTGCCGCGGAGGCGCGCCGCTGGCTTGCCGATTTTTCCACCGCCCTTGCAGCCGGTGACATTGCCGCCGTGCTCGATGGTTTCGCAGCCGATTGCTATTGGCGCGACTTCGTCAGTTTCACCTGGAACATCAAGACGCTCGAGGGCAAGGCGGCGATCGGCGACATGCTGGAGGCGCAGTTGGGCGCCACCGCGCCGTCCGGCTGGCAGGTGACGCGCGCCAAGAGCACGCCCGAGGGTATCGAGGCCTGGTTCAGCTTCACCACGGCCGTCGGCAGCGGCACCGGCATCTTCCGGCTTGAGGGCGGGCTCTGCCGCACCATCCTCACCACGCTGCAATCGCTGGCCGGGCACGAGGAGCCGACCGGCTTCGAGCGGCCACTCGGTGTCCGGCACGGCGCCCGCCGCGACCGCGAAACCTGGACCGAGCAGCGGGCCCGCGAAACCGCTGCGCTCGGGGTCACCGAGCAGCCTTATTGCGTGATCATCGGTGGCGGGCAGGGCGGCATCATGCTCGGTGCCCGGCTGAAAATGCTCGGCGTGCCGACGATCATCGTCGAAAAGAATCCGCGGGCCGGCGACTCCTGGCGCAACCGCTACCGCTCGCTCGTCCTGCATGACCCGGTCTGGTACGACCATCTGCCCTATCTTCCCTTCCCCGAGAACTGGCCGGTGTTCACACCCAAGGACAAGATGGGCGACTGGCTCGAGTCCTATGTGAGCCTGATGGAGCTCGACTACTGGGGCGCGACCGAGGCGCAGTCCGCCAGCTTCGATGCCGAAACCGGACACTGGACGCTTGAGCTGATCCGCGACGGCGAAGCCATCACCCTCAATCCAACGCAACTGGTTTTTGCCACCGGTGCCTATGGGCCGCCGCGCACGCTCGATCTGCCGGGGGCCGACAGCTTTACCGGCGAGATGCTGCATTCTTCGGCCTATTTCGATGGCCGCAAATATGCCGGCAAGAAGGTCGCCGTCATCGGCGCCGCAAGTTCCGCCCACGATGTGTCGGTGGACCTCTGGGAAGCCGGGGCCGAAGTCACCATGGTGCAGCGCTCGCCGATCACCGTGGTCAAGTCCGACACGCTGATGGCGCTCGCCTTCGACACCTATTCGGAGCAGGCGGTGGCCGACGGCATCGACGTCGACACCGCCGACATGCTGGCGATGGCGACGCCCTTTGCACTGCAGCCAGTCGCCGCCAAGGCGCTCTACGACAAGATCCGCGAGCGCGACGCCGATTTTTACGACAAGCTCGCCGCGACCGGTTTCCTGCTCGATTTTGGGCCCGACGACACCGGGCTGTTGATGAAGGCCTATCGCACCGGTTCCGGCTATTATGTCGATGTCGGCGGCTCGCAGCTGATCATCGACGGCGAGATCAAGGTGAAGTCCGGCGTCGAGATCGACCGGCTCACGCCATCCGGCATCGCCTTCGCCGACGGCCGCACACTCGAGGCCGATGTCATCATCCAGTCGACTGGCTTCCACTCGCTGCACGAGGTGATCGCAAACCTGGTCTCCCGCGAGGTCGGCGACCGGATCGGCACCTGCTGGGGCCTCGGCTCGGGCACGCGCAACGACCCCGGCCCGTGGCATGGCGAGCTGCGCAACATGTACAAGCCCGTCGCCCATCCGAACCTGTTCATCCACGGCGGCAATCTCGCCCTGTCGCGCTTCTTCTCGAAATTCGTCGCGCTGCAGATCAAGGCCCGGATGGAGAACATCCCCACCCCCGTCTACGGTGCCCCGTCGACGGACTAATGCAGATTTTGTTCGACGGCCCTCATGGTGAGCCTGTCGAACCGCGAGGGTGTGTCCCGATGCGCCCGCCCCATCCTTCGACAAGCTCAGGATGAGGCGCCTCGCCAACGGCACTGTCCCAGCAGCAGCCCTCATGGTGAGCTTGTCGAACCACGAGGGCGTGCCCCCCACGATCCAGCAACGGCTGTTCAGCTTGCCCCGTGACCGCTGCAACACGCCCAAAACGCCCGTCAGCTTCCGTTCATCCGCATGTCTTTCGCCGGGCGAAATCGCAGCAGTCTTGCCTTATTCGCCCTGCCGCCTAGTCTGCCTGCGGGGGATTTTGCCATGAAAGCCGTTCACTGCACCCGCTATGGCGGGCCGGAAGTGCTTGAACTCAAAGAGGTTCCGGTTCCAGTGCCGAAACCCAACCAGGTGCTTATCCGCGTCCACGCGGCGAGCGTTACACTGGGTGACTGTGAGCTCAGAAAATTCCAGGTCGTGAGTTGGGCCTGGGTGCCGGTGCGGCTCGCGTTGGGGGTAACCCGTCCGCGCCAGCCGGTGCTGGGCATGGAGGTGGCAGGCGAAGTGGTGGCGGTCGGAGAAAAGGTGACGCGGTTTCAGGTCGGCGAACGGGTTTCCGGGTCGTCGGCTTTCGCCATGGGCGCCTATCAGGAGTTCGTCGCGCTGTC
>NZ_JBLXGA010000016.1:0-71005 GCF_048261455.1 Devosia sp. | reverse complement strand
TAGCGCAGCGCCGGCCCGACCCAGCTGGCGATGGAGCGGTAGCTGAGCGCGACATCGTTGGTGGTGCCGGTGGCGATCTGCCAGAGCATTTTCGGGTCGGTCGGCAGCACATAAGGCTCGACCGCCTCGGCCTGGATCATGCCGGCGTTGCCATAGCTGGTTTCCTCGCCCGGGCCGCGACGATCGACCAGGGTGACGGTGTGACCACGCGCCTGCAATGCGAGAGCGGTGGAGACGCCGACCATGCCGGCTCCGAGGACCAGGATTTCCGTCATATTCTATTGATCCCAAGCCGGCTGTTGAGTGGGCAAAACTTCGGCAACTGCCATGGTGCCTCAGCGCAGTGAACAGGTCGGAATCGGCGCTGTCCAGCCATGGAATGTGAGCGAGAGGGCGTGCAGGGGCATCAGCGTCGTTTGGCCGCGTGCAGTGCCCGTTCGTGCGGGCTCGCCACGCCTGATTTTCATTGCAAGTTGATATGGCTGATCGCGTTGACAGGCTGCGGGGGCGCTTCTAGCCTTTGATCGCCTATCCAAGTGAAAGCCCCATGACAAACAGTACGTTGATCGCCGAGCTGGGACAGCTCGTCTCGGAAACCCGCAACCCTCAGACCCTGCAGATCGACCTGATGTCGAGCGCCGGCATCGTCGCGGCAATGAATGCCGAGGACGCCAAGGTGCATGCAGCAGTGAAGCTGGTGTTGCCGCAGGTTGCCGAGGCGGTGGATGCGATCGTTGCCGCCTTCAAGGGGGGCGGCCGGCTGATCTATCTGGGCGCCGGCACGAGCGGCCGGCTCGGCGTGTTGGACGCGTCGGAATGCCCGCCGACCTTCGGGGTGCCGCAGGGCATGGTGATCGGGCTGATCGCCGGCGGCGACAAGGCGATCCGCTATCCGGTGGAAGGCGCAGAAGATGACCGCGATGGCGGCAGGCGCGATCTCGAAAGCGTCGATGCAAGTGCCAAGGACGTGGTGGTCGGCATCGCCGTCAGCGGCCGCACGCCCTATGTGATCGGCGCGCTGGAGCACGCCAAACAGGTCGGCGCAACGACGGTGGCGCTGTCGTGCAACCCGGCCTCGGCCATCGCCGCGCTCGCCGATGTCGCGATTTCGCCGGTGGTCGGCCCCGAGGCGCTGACCGGATCGACCCGGCTCAAATCCGGCACGGCGCAAAAGCTGGTGCTGAACATGCTGACCACGGCCAGCATGATCCGGATCGGCAAGAGCTATGAAAACCTGATGGTCGACGTGTCGGTGAGCAACGAAAAGCTCGCGGCGCGGGCGGCGCGGATCGTCGTCGCCGCCACCGAGTGCACGCCCGAGGCGGCGCTGCGCTATCTGGCCGAGAGCGGTAATGACGTGAAGCTGGCGATCCTGATGGCGCTGACCGGCCTCGATGCGGATGCTGCCCGTGAAAAGCTGGTGGATGCCGACGGTTTTCTGCGCCGGGCGGCGCAGATGGACGGCACGGGCGACCATGCTGCTGATGCCACCTCCTAAGCGGCGACTGCCGCTCACCGATACTGGACGCAGTCAATAATCACGCGGACGATGACATGGACCTGCTGGTCAATCTGCATAGCCGCCGTCTCGATGCGCTGAAGGACCGCGTCGGCGATGTCACGGAGATCCGCGTGGCGCTGCCGCCCGAGCTGCACATCGTCACCGATTGGGTGCGCACGCATTTCAGCGCCTATTGGGTGAGCGAAGTCACGGTGGCCATGGCGCACCAGCCGCCGGGCTGTCTGATCGCCGTGGTCGATGGCGAGTTGGCGGGGTTCGCCTGTTACGATGCGACGGCCCGTGGCTTCTTCGGGCCGACGGGTGTGTCGGAACGCTATCGTGGCCGGAAGCTGGGGCTGGCGCTGCTGTATCATGCGCTGATGGCGATGAGGGCGCAGGGCTATGCCTATGCGATCATCGGGGCGGTGGGGCCGGTCGCGTTCTATGCCGATGCGGTCGGTGCCGTGCCGATCCCGTCGGAAAATGAAGACATCTATCAGGGCCTGCTGCGCGTCCCGCCGCAGCCGAAGGCTGAAAGCTGAGCATGGCCGCCTCCCCGCCCCTCGCGCTGTTCGTCGGCATGCCCGGGCTGGAGCTCAGCCCGTCGGAGATGGCGTTCTTCCGCGAGGCCAATCCGCTGGGGCTGTTCCTATTCCGACGCAATCTCGAAACGCCCGATCAGATCCGGCGGCTATGCGCGCAGTTCCGCGACGCGGTGGGGCGAGCCGATGCGCCGATCTATATCGATCAGGAAGGCGGCCGGGTGCAGCGGCTGGACGCGGGCAGCTGGCCGGCGTTTCGCAGCTTTGGGGAGTTCGGGGCGCTGGCGCAGAAGGATCTCGAACTGGGCAAGCATGCCCTGCGGCTCTCCTCACTGGCGATGGGCGCGATGATGCGCGAGCTGACCCTCGACAGCGGCACGACGCCGATCCTCGATCTGTCGCGGGCGGACACGCATGGGGTGATCGGTAACCGCAGCTTCGGCTCTGACCCGGACCTCGTGGCGCTGCTGGGGCGGGTGGTGATGGAGGCGATGCTGGAGGTCGGCGCGATGCCGATCATCAAGCATGTGCCCGGCTATGGACGGGTCTCTGTCGATCCGCATTTCGACTGCCCGGTGGTGGATGCCTCGCTCGAGGAGATGTGGGAGAGCGATTTCCGGCCGTTCATGGCGCTCAGGGATGCGCCCTTTGCGATGGTGGCGCATCTGATCTTTTCGCGGATCGACCCGGATCGTCCGGCGTCGGTGTCGCCGATCCTCCATGGGTTGATCCGCGACGAGCTGGGTTTCGAGGGCGTGCTGATCACCGATTGTGTGACGATGGAGGCGCTCTCCGGCCCCTGGCCCGACCGGGTGAAGGCGGCGCTCGATGCAGGTTATGACATTGCCCTGCACAGCCAGGGCGATCTGGCGGCGAGCCTTGCGGCGGCAGAGGCCGCCCGGCCGCTGAGTGCGTTATCGCTGGAGCGCCTGGCGCGCGCCGAGGCGCGGCGGGGCAGCAGCCGTTGCGACGTGATGGCGCTGCATGCGCAGGTCGAACAGATTTTTATCGATGCCGGCTTCGTGTGAACCGGTGGGACGATGGCAACGCGGCGCTGGGTGCCGCGTTGAGACAACAGGATAAGACTGGGAGTTATCCAATGGCACGACAGTTACAGGTGCTCAGCGCCGAAGACGCGCAGCATTTCATCGAGAAGGGTTATGTGCGGGTGAAGGGTTGCGTGGACCCGGCACTGGCCAAGGCGTGGACGGACGAGGCCTATACAAGGCTCGGGTATGACCCGAACGACCGCTCGACATGGACCAAGGAGATCGTCTGGCTCGACCGGCACAACACCGGAGACATCAAGGATATCTCGCCCAAGGGCTGGGCGGCGCTTTGTGATGTGACCGGCGGTCCGGAGCGGATCGAAAGCAAGGTGATGGAGATCGAGTCGACACATTTCACGACGATCGATTCCACCGAATGGTCCGACGCTTTCGTGATGAACCTCAACCGCGGGGCGGACAAGCCCTGGCAACCGCCCTCGCCCGAAGCCGGCGGCTGGCACAAGGACGGGAGCTTTTTCCGGCATTTTCTCGACAGCCGCGAGCAGGCGCTGCTGACCGTGGTTTACTGGTCGGACGTCGCGCACAAGGGCGGCGGCACCTTCATTGCGCCGGACTCGATCAAGGTGGTTGCCCGCTATCTGGCCGAGCATCCCGAAGGCGTCGATGACGGCGACTCGTTCAGCGAGCTGATAAACGAATGCCAGGAGTTCGAGGAGATCACCGGCGAGACCGGCGATTACATCATCCTGCATCCGTTCATGCTGCATACCTCGTCGCGCAACCATTCCGGCAAGGTGCGGTTTATGACCAATCCGCCGGTGGTGCTGAAAGAACCGATGAACCTCAACCGCGACGATCCGGAAGAGTTTTCGCTGATCGAGCGGGCGACGCTGCATGCGCTGGGGGTCGAACGGTACGACTTCCAGCCGACCGCGCCGCGCGAGGAACGCTGGCAGGTGATCGGCTAAATCAGACCAAAGGCCGGGTCACGTCCGGATGGTGTCTGGACGTGACCCGATCCTTTCAGTCGGGCCGAATGCCGTACGTATTCCTCAAGCGGGCAGCGAGAGGCTTACGAAAACTATTTTCTGTTTGGCTAGGGTCTAATGGGCCAAAGCGCTTCGCGAGATGAGCGCCGCCAAGCAGGGAGACAGATGATGGACAGCTTTTTCGACCGACTGAAAGTGACGGCATTGGCGGGACTGGCGCTGGGTGCCACGCTGGGTGCGGCCAGCGCTGCCGAACTCATGGCGCCGACGGGCGATGTCATCCTGACCATCGAGGGCGCCATCAGCGTCACCAATGAGGGCGACACCGCCGTGTTCGACCTCGCGGCTCTCGAAGCGCTGCCGTCGACGACCTATGAAACTGAAACACCCTGGACGACCGGGGTCACCTCGTTCGAAGGCGTGGAACTGTCGACGCTGCTTGAACTGGTCGGCGCCGAGGGCAGCGAGATCGATGCTGTCGCCATCAACGACTATTCCACCATCCTGCCCCTGACCGACGAGATCGGGGCGAGCCCGCTCGTCGCCTACAAGGTGGATGGCGCCTATGTGTCGGTGCGCGAAAAGGGCCCACTGTGGCTTGTCTATCCGTTTGACAGCGACAGCCGGTTGCAGTCGGAAGTCTATTATTCGCGCTCGATCTGGCAGTTGCGGACGCTCAATATCCGGCCGTGAGCCGGTGATCGCCCGTAGGGCCGCCGTGAAAGCCGCCGGTCAGCCCGGCCGGTCTGCTACGCCGGCGATCAGTTCGCGCAGCAGGGTGTTGGGGAAACGCCGCGCCAGGGTGACCGCGTAAAATATCTCGGTCAGCCGCGGGAAGTGATCGACCTCGACGAGTTCGCCCGATGCGAGCTCGTCCTTGACGACGATCGGCGGCACCACGGCCAGCCCGACTCCATCTCTCGCCAGGAGGCGTATCATCGCCATGTCGTCGATCTCGGCCGCGATGCGGGGCCGGATGTGGAGGCGGTCGAACAGCGCGTCGACGCCGGACCGGATGCTGGTCTCGACCGTCGGCAGGATGAGCGGCTCGCCGACCAGCAGTTCCTGGAAGGTCGCGCCGCTCGCAGTCCGCTCCGGCGTGCCGATAAGGCTGACCGGCTGCTCCGCGATTGTGTGCGATATCCATGGGGTGGCCGCATCGCGAGGCGGCGCGATGTTGGAGAGGACAACATCGAGCCGTTGCGCCTCGAGATTTTTCAGCAGGTCGCCAAGCGCGCCTGAGCGGACGACGATTTCGACGTCGTCGCGCCCCAGAAGCGGACGCAGAAAACCGATCTGGAAGTTTCTGGACAAGGTTGCCAGCGAACCGACGCGGAGCACCTGACGCCGGCTGGACGGCCTTTCCCCCAGCGTATTGAGCAGTTCCTCACCGGTCGCGAAGATCGTTTCGGCATGATCGAGCGCGATGCGCCCCGCTTCGGTGAGGACGAGCGTGCGCCCGCGCCGTTCGAACAGCGGCTGGCCCAGCCGTTCCTCAAGCAGCCGGATCTGGGTCGAGACGGCGGATTGAGAGACGTTGAGCTGCTCGGCGGCCCGCGTCAGGTTTCCGAGACGGGCAACGAGGTGAAAATAGCGCAGGTGATGGAAATTCAGCTCGCTCATATCGTTCACTTAATCAGAACGATAAGACCAGAACAATGTATTTTACGGAAGCATCCAGCGGGCACTAGCTTGCGCCGCAAAGGAGCACCTTCCCATGCTGTACCCGTTTGTGATGCTGATGGCGCCCGCCATCCTGTTGGCTGCGGCTGTCGCCGCGTTCGCACATCGGTCGGGGCGACCGCATCCCCTGCTGCTGAAGGCAACGGAGGGTGCGGCCCTCGCATCGATCGCCATCGCCGTGGGGACGGGTCTGCTGCTGTTCTCACATGGGCAGGCGACCAGCCCTCTTATCGGCGCTTTCGGGCTTGGGTTCTCGGTCCGTGTCGACGTGGTCAGCACCGCGATGGCACTGCTCGTATCTTTCGTCGGCTGGATCGTGCTGCGCTATTCGGCGACCTATCTGGATGGCGAAAGGCGGCAGGCGGCGTTTCTGGGGTGGATGGCGGCGACGCTGGTGGCGGTGCTGCTGATGGTGCTCGCGGGCAATCTGCTGCAACTGGTCGCGGCCTGGATCGCCACCAGCCTTTGCCTGCACCAGCTGCTGGTGTTCTACGCCGACCGGCCGCAGGCGCAGCGCGCGGCGCGCAAGAAGTTCATCATCGCCCGGCTTGGTGACGGTGCCCTGCTTGGCGCCGCGGCGCTGCTGTTCGCCGGCTATGGTACCGGCGATATCGCGACCATGCTGGTTGCGGCGCGGGAGGGCGTAATGCCATCGGGTGTGACAGTCGCCGCAGGCCTCCTCGCCCTTGCGGCCTTGCTCAAGTCGGCCCAGTTCCCGTTTCATGGCTGGCTGACGGAAGTCATGGAAACGCCAACGCCCGTCTCCGCGCTGCTGCATGCCGGTGTGATCAATGGCGGCGGCTTCCTGCTAATCCGGTTCGCCGACGTCATGCTGCTCGCACCGGGCGTTCTGGCAGTGCTCGTGGTCCTGGGCGGCTTCACGGCGCTCTTCGGCGGGCTTGCCATGCTCTCGCAATCGGCGGTGAAGAGTTCGCTCGCCTGGTCGACCATCGCCCAGATGGGCTTCATGATCATGCAGTGCGGGCTAGCGCTGTTCCCGCTGGCGCTGCTGCATATCGTGGCGCATTCGCTCTACAAGGCGCACGCCTTTCTGAGTTCTGGGACGGCCGTCGAAATGGTGGCCGGCATCCGCAGGCCGGGCCCGATTGCGGTGCCCAATACAAAGGCGGTGTTCCGCGCCTTCGGCCTGGCACTGGCGATCTATCTGGCCATCGGCATCGCGTTCGGCTTGAGCGCGAAGTCACCCCAGGAGATCGCACTCGGCGCCATCCTGATTTTCGGCGTCGCCTATCTGCTGGCACAGGGCTTAGCGGACGCGGCACCGAAAATGCTGACACGGCAAACGGCGCTTTATTCGGTTGCGGCGGCGGTGAGCTATTTCGCGCTGCAACGCGGCGCCGACTGGCTGACCGCTGGGACGCTGCCGGTGACGCCGGCACCGGGCCCGCTGGAATGGGCGCTGCTGGTGCTCGCGGTGGGCAGCTTCGGCCTCGTGGCCGTCGCCCAGGCCATGTTCCCGCTGTGGGCCAACCATCCGGCCGCCGCAGGCCTGCGCGTCCATCTGTCGAACGGGCTCTACATCAACGCCCTGTTCGACCGGCTGCTGGGCACCTGGTCCCTCTCCTCCTCCAACAAGGACGCGACGCCATGACGAGCGAAATCACGCCTTCCCTTCCCGAGCCCGGCGCACTCGCGGCGATCGCGATGGATGCTGCGCGGCAGATCCCGCCGCTGTGGCCGCTCGAAGCCTCGGTTGCGGTCAACCCCTTCCTCGGCCAGTCGACGGAGACCCTGGCGCATACGGGTGCCCGGTTGAGGCGCACGGGCGGCATCAGGGTCACGATGCCGCGGCAATGGTATGCCGACAAGATTGCCGCCGGCGCGATGCTCGATGCGGATCTGGCAGCCGCGCTTGAGGCCTGCCTGCATCCCGAAAAGCCTGTCGATGTCGCGGCTCTCAAGGCGCGCCTTGCGGCGCCGCGTCCGACCGCCGAGGCGGCGAAGACTGTCGCTGACCTCGCCGCCGCGGCGGCTGGCACCGACTATCCGGGCCTGATCGCGGACCGCTTCGGCGCCTGGGCTGCCGGCTATCACGACAAGGGCCAGGCGCTGTGGGCGGCGCAGCGCGGCACATCCGCCTGGGCAGCGTGGCGGAGCTATGCCGTCAACGACCTGACGCCGGAGATTTCCGGGGTCACGGGGTTTGCCAGTTTCGTCAATGACGCCCCCGACCGTGCGCTGGCGGCGATGGCTCGCGCCGTCGCGCGGCTTGGGCTCAGTGCCGCAGCGCTGCCGACCTATTTCCACCAGTTGCTGGTTTCACTGGGCGGCTGGGGGCAGTTCGCGCGTTATGAGTTGTGGCAGGCCGAACTTGCCGGGGCGACAAGCAGCACCATCACCGACATTCTCGCCATCCGGCTGTTGTGGGAGGAGGCGCTGTTTGTGCAGCACGAAGCCGCCATCGGCACGTCCTGGTCGAACGCGTGCGCGCTGCATGCGCAACCGCTGGCGCCCGGCGCGGACGACGTGGTGGACGAAGTCCTGCAAGAAGCGGCCGAACGGGCAGCGCAGCGGGAGCTCAATGAGACACTCACGCAGCCCGGCGCCACTGTCGCGGCGGACCGAATTTCGGCGCAGGCCGCCTTCTGCATCGATGTGCGCTCGGAGGTGTTCCGGCGGGCCCTGGAGACCATCGATCCGTCCATACAAACGCTGGGGTTTGCCGGGTTCTTCGGCGTTGGGGCCAAGCACAGGGGCTTTGGGTCGGACACGGAAGAGCGGCGTCTTCCGGTGCTGCTCAACCCGACCGTATCGTCGACTGCGGGGGGCGAAGACCCGCAGACCGAAATCCTCGCGCGCTACAAGGCCCGGGCCAAGCGGGCCTGGGGGCGTTTCAAGCTCGCAGCCGTCTCGTCCTTTGCCTTTGTCGAGGCGACGGGGCCGGTTTATGCCGGAAAGCTGCTGCGGGACGGGCTGGGGCTCGCCCATGCCGCTTCGCCCGATGCGCAGGTGCCGCGGTTTGCCCCCGAGCTGGAGCTCGAGACCAGGGTCTCCTCCGCCGAGACGGTGTTGCGAGCCATGTCGCTGACCGCTGGTTTTGCCCGGCTTGTGCTGCTGGTCGGCCACGGCGCGACTGTCACCAACAACCCGCATGCGAGCAGCCTGCAGTGTGGCGCCTGCGGCGGCTATTCGGGCGAGGTCAACGCGCGGCTGCTGGCGCAGCTGCTGACTGACCCGCAGGTGCGCGCACAGCTGGTGCCACGGGGCATTTCCATCCCCGAGGACACGGTGTTCGTTGCTGCTTTGCACGACACCACAACAGACAGGGTAACGCTGTTTGACGGTGATGTATCGTGTGTCGCGCATCGAATTGATCTGAAGCGGGTGCGGCAGGCCTTGGCGCAGGCGGGCAAGCTGGCGCGTGGCGAGCGGGCCCTGCGGCTGCCGCACGCCGCGGACGGCGCCGCGATCGCCAGCCGGGCGCGGAACTGGGCGGAGATCCGGCCCGAATGGGCGCTGGCCGGGTGCAAGGCGTTCATCGCCGCGCCGCGCGATCGGACACGTGGGTGCAATCTGGAGGGCCGCGCCTTTCTGCACGATTATGACTGGCACGCCGACAGCGCCAACGGGTTCACGGTGCTCGAGCTGATCATGACGGCGCCAGTGGTGGTCGCGAGCTGGATCAGCCTGCAATATTACGGGTCGACCGTCGCACCAGAGACGTTTGGCGCCGGCAACAAGCTGCTGCACAATGTCGTCGGCGGGATCGGGGTGCTGGAAGGCAATGGCGGCTTGCTGCGCGGTGGCCTGCCCCGGCAGTCGGTGCATGACGGCGCGCGCCAGGTGCACGAGCCGCTGCGGCTATCGGTGTGCATTGCCGCGCCGCGCGACGCGATCACCGACATCCTTACCCGTCACGACAGCGTTCGCGCCCTCTTCGACAACCGCTGGCTCCATCTGTTTGCCCTGGACGACGCGGGGCGGCTCGCCCTGCGCTATGCGGGCGAGCTCAGGTGGGAAGTGATGGACGCGCCTGGTGCACAAGTCGGGCTGACTGAGGTGGCCTGAACGCCCCGCCGTTCTGCGGTTTAGACGGCGCTCAGCAGGTCGCAGGCCGGGAAGCGATGGCCGCGGCGCATTACGGCAGGTAGATGATTGACGGACTGATCTCTACGGGCTCGCCCTGCTTGAGCGGAACGCTTCGGTCGGAACGCTCTGGCGATGGCGCCACGCGTGCGTTGTCGCTGTCCGGGGCGCGGATCGGCGGCTCGGCAGGAACAGCTACGGGTTCGGGTGGTGAAGCGACGGCCTCAGCAGGAGCTGCTTTCTGTTCGGGCTGCGAAACCACCGGTTCAGGCGGAGATACTATCGGCTCAGGTGGCGAAGCTACCGGCTCGGGCGAC
This sequence comes from Devosia sp., assembly GCF_048261455.1. Lineage (GTDB taxonomy): Bacteria > Pseudomonadota > Alphaproteobacteria > Rhizobiales > Devosiaceae > Devosia_A. Next base: position 60,916 of record NZ_JBLXGA010000016.1, on the reverse strand, counting down.
ACCTCATTGCTGGCGAGCTGAGGCAGGTCCTCGGAGACCGGCGCACATTGGTCCAGCACGAACTCGATCGTGACCGGCGCCGGAGCCGTGTCGGATGGCGTGTCGGGTGTTGGCGACAAACGGGTTCCGATGAGTTCCCCTACCGTCGAGTCCCAGATGGGCCGATCGGAGGCGAGCACCTGAAAGCCGATGAAACCTACGGCGACGGCGGTAAGGAAGCCTGCGATCGAGGTGACGGTGCGACGCGTGTTCATGCGCCAAGCCCATTGCCGCTGCCCGCCCGCGTCAGCGCGCCATAGCCTGCTGTGATCCTGCGATATTCCCGCCATCCGGTCCTCAACGACCACCGCATCCAGCCCGGCAGTCGCGGCGACGCGGTGTCCAGTCGACCATCAAGATGCGCATGAATGGTGGAGTCCGGGGTCTCCTCATCAACGACAAGGCGCTGAAGTCCGTAGCGACCGTTGCCGCTGCCGACGCTGCAGGCCGTGTGGAACCCAGCAGCGCGCACGTCCGAAGCAACCGAACGCGTGTGATAGCCGTGCGGATATGCAAAGGAAACGACCCGCCGACCCAGGCGCTCTTCCAGGAGCGCCTTCGAGAGCTTGATCTCGCGCTTCCGCTCTTTTCGCGTGACGATATCGAGTTGGGGATGGGTATGGGTGTGGGCACCGCATTCCACATTGCGCTCCGGCAAGCGCGCGACCTCCTCCCACGACATCATCATCCGGTCCCCCTCTCCCAATGGCGCCAGCCAGGAGGCTGGCGAACCGACAAAGCCGGTCACGATGAAGAGCGTCGAGGCATACCCGTAACGCTCGAGGAGCGGCAGCGCGGCCACGTTGAAGTCCGCCAAGCCATCATCAAAGGTGATGGCAACGCTGTTTTTTGGCAGGGGCTTGCCGGAGGCCAGGCTGCTGCCGACCTGCGCCATGGTGACCGGCTGGCATCCGCGATCTCTCAGCAGATCGAGATGACGCCTGAACCGGTCCGTCGACACGGCCCAGCGGCGATAGTCCGGCGCACAGTTCTCATCGATCGTATGGTAGAGCAGGATTGGCGTGCGCATGTCAGTGTTCACTCCATGCAGACTTCGGTGCGCCCTCGACTCCGGACTGTCGGGGGCGGCGGCTGGCCCAGATGCTCTGTAGATAACTTGGGATGCCCGCCAGGATGCCGAGCCGCTCGGCTCGAAGGAAGGCCGTGGGGTAGTCTCCGGGAAGCCGGGTGTTCTTGTCGGATCGGGACCCGAAGATGTGGGCGATGCCGCGAGGCGCGACGGCCATGAACCGTAAAAGCGCGACCGGATCCTTGATAATGGCGCGCGTGAGATAGGCGCCAAGTCCCACACCGTAGCCATGGGCCTGCTGCCGCATGCCGGACTCCGTGCGGCGATGGTGATGCCAGACCAGCGCGTCCGGCATATAGACGACCTGGTAGCCCGCGTTGAGGATATCGAGGAATGCGGCAAGATCGTCTCCACCGCGCGCCTTGGTGCCGGCACCCAGTGCCGGGTCGAAACCGCCAATGGCCTCTAGGCTTGCCCGGCTGAACGCCATGTTTGCGCCCGAGCCCACCTGCCCCACGGCGTAGGGAAACAGCGGATCGGACGGACGGTGCTCGGCGAGATCGAAGGTCTGGCGCCGGTTGCCCTTCAAAAAGCCCCCGTGCAGTTCGGTCCAGTATTGCGCCCGGGTCTCCAGCTCTGCGGGCACGATCGCGCCCGTGACGCAGCCGATCTCGAGGCTTTCGGCGAAGGGCGCGGTGATCGTTTTCAACCAGGACCGGTCGACGATCACGTCGTCATCCGTGAAGGCAACGACATCTTCGCTCAGATCGGCAATACCGCGGTTATGCGCATTGGCCAGACCGGGACGTGGCTCGCGAAGATAGCGGATACGGCCGCTGTAGCGTTCGGCAATCAGGTCGCGCGTGTCGTTGCTGGTCGGCGTATTGTCGACGACGACGATCTCGAACGCCGGATGGTCCTGTGCCAGCAAGGAGTCGAGACATTTGGCCAGCATGACCGGCCGATCCCGTGTCGCAACCACAACCCGCACGGAGCCCGAAAAGCTGGCGGCGGGCGCCGCAGCAGTCGGAACAGGCGCAGGGTCAAGCAATGCGTGCAAGTCGTCGGCGGAGAGTAAATCACCATAGAGCGGGATCTGCTCAATGCCGCGCAACCTGCCATGGTCGCGGACCACGTAAAACGCGTTGGCGTAGCGCGGGGTGCCGTCCGGATCGCGACCGTCTAGCGCCGAGCGTTCGCGCGCGGTGTCGACATCACAGACTTTCGACGGCGCAAACGCATTGGCCGGGGTTCGGGCCGCGCGCGGAAACGCGCGGGCAAGCGCATAGCTGCCGACAACCAGCATCGTCCCCGAAACAAGGTTGAAGGCGCGGGCGACGCCATGCCGGTCCCGCCCACTGAAGGCATCGCCCAGATAGGACAGCACCGCCTTGGGCAGCGTCACGAAAAGATGGTGGCGTTCGGTATTGAGGCTGCCACGTGCACGGGTGTTGCGCGCCATATGCGCCTTCGAACGGCCCTCAGCGATACAGCGCCGGAAAAAATACCGCCAGCTGCTGCGATAGGCCTCGATCTGATGATCGACGCGGGCCGACTGGCTATAGGCAAAATGCGACGACGGAAACATGTTGCGGGCGCGAAGACAGAGTTCCGTCTCCTCGACGCCGGCAGCATTGCGGCCGATCCGGCCCAAATCTTCGGCAAACAAGCCGGTCATCACCAGCGCCGACCGGCGGAAAGACATGTTGCAACCGATCATGTTGCGCATGCCGACCGGGTCGGTCGCCTGCCCGCGGTAGGAGCAACCCACGACCCAGTCGAACTCATGTGAAAGCCACGCCGGGCGCGTGTCGGGCCAGACCGCGGTCGTGGGGCCACCCGCTCCCATGACGAACTGGGAAGAATAGGTGTCGGACAGGGCCGCCAGCCATTGCGGCTCGGGAATCGCGTCGTCGTCGATGAACGCGACCACATCACCACTGGCGGCGAGCGCGCCGGTGTTTCGCGCTCCCGACAGTCCCCGGCTGCGGTTGTTCTCCATCAGGATGACATCGCGCAGGTCCGCCTTGCAGGCTTCGAAAAGCGCCGTGTTGTGATCAATGACGACAATGATCTCGTGGGCCGTAAGGGTCTGTTCATGGACCGAGTGAACGGCCTGTTTCAGAGTCTGGAGCCGACCGAGCTCGTGGGCGCAGACGATGACCGAGATCGATCTAGTCGGCTTCATTTTGCGCACCCGGCACGGTCTGGCCGACAACGGAGGCACGCAGGTTGGGGCGCAGTGGCCGCTTCAATGCCTTGCCGATCCGCAGTCTGGTGACGCTCTGGCGTGCGATCGTCTTGAGGACGCGCCAGCCATCGGGGAAGGTTCTGAGATTGCTGGTCCCGTGGATGCGACGGTGTTCGATGCTAGCCACTTCTGCGACGCGCAGATCGGAGCGCAGTGCCTGAATATTCATGCTGGTCTCGACCTCGAACCCGTCGATATTATCGAGTTCCAGCAGCGGCAGGACGTCGCGCCAGAAGGCCGCATAGCCGTAGCAGAGATCGCTGAAGTTGCCGCCGAAGCGCCATTTCACCATCTGAACGAAGCCCCAGTTGCCGAGCTTGCGATACCATTCCATGTCGCGGGTGCCGCCGCCCTGCAGGAATCGCGACCCCTTGACGAAATCAGCGCCGGACAGAAGGGCACCGACGTAGGCCGGAATCTCTGCTGGATCGGTGGAACCGTCGGCATCGATCATGACGATGATATCGCCGCGAGCAGCCTGGAAGCCGGCGCGCAATGCAGCGCCCTTGCCCGGCCGATCCTGTCCAATGACGCGGATATCCGGCAGCAGCTTGCGGGCCACAGCGATCGTATCGTCTTTGGAATTGCCATCGACAAGGATGACTTCGCTCACCCATTTGGGGATCTGGGGTAGCACGTGCGGCAGATTCAGCGCTTCGTTCATTGCCGGCACGACGACAGTGACCGAGGCACCTGGCGCCGCAAACACAGTCGAATTATCGCGTCTTGCAGTATCCCTCTGGCTACTCTGAAATGCTGCGCCATTCGTCATCACACGTTCCCTCGGTTCCCATCCGCCACGCGATCCATTGGTCGACTTTTATTTCGTACAATTTTATCTTTCTTTTAGATAAAACTGCATTACGACATGAGGTCGGTGCGCGGAATTGTTTTACCAATTAGTAACGATACCTCAATGGTCTATTCCGGACTTTGGTTTACTGGAATGGTAAATTCAAAGCTTCCAAAAGCACTTCGACGATTTTCGGCGGGCACACACGCACCTCGTCATCGCCTTGCAATGGATTTCATTTAGGGCATGATCGTTCGCAACCGATTCAAGGCGCAGCTAAGGGAGGTGACTGGTGAATAAAGACTGGCAGGCCCTTATGCAGGAATGGGAGGACACAGAGCGTCAGATTCAGGCGCTGCCTCCAGGGTCGGCAGATCATCAGCGTCTCACACAGCGGCGCGATGGACTGAAGCGCAGCATCGACAGTCTGGTGCACGCCCAACAGCAACAGCGGCGACCGGTCGCTGGAGAGTTGACGGCGGCAGCAATCAGGCGGATCCGCTGATAAAGCTCAGCGCGCGACCAAGCACCAAGACCGCCGTTGTGCATAAGAGTGCAGCCACGGCGAGGTTGGCCGGGTTAAGGCGTAATCCCGATCGTGTTCCGCCCGCACTGAGGATGAACCGCTTCCGGGATACCACAACCAGTGTGGCAAGCAGGATCAGTATCCCGACGACGACTTCAGAACCGCCTTTCGGTGCATAAGAGATCCTCCGAACGCGAATATCGAACGTGCTGTCCGGGTTCACCTCCGCATCAACGCGGGCCGAGCCGCCACCGGCGAGATTCAGAACGGCATCCCGGAAGGATGCGACCTTGCTGATCGAGTACAGTTCGCTGGCGGCGAACGGCTGCAGCGATCTGATTTTCTCGACTAGTTCTCCGCCGCCGCCTTCGATCTCCAGTGCAGCAAAACGGGCGGGGGGTGGCACGTCCAGCGTCAGGTTCAAAACAGCTTCTGCCGGGGCACCAACGCGCGCGAAGGCGCTTTTGGACACACGCACGAACGGGCGTCCCTGCTCACCAAGCGCCCACACCAGCTTGCGTGAAATCGCGCCGGCCTGCTCGGTGCTCGCGACCTTCCCGGCAGCGTCCGCGAGGATCTGATCGATGGATGGAGACCTGGTCTCCAAGCCATCCAGTCTGACCGCGGCGATGTGATAGAGCGGGCCAGGCTCAACCTGGATTTTGAGGGTCTGGTCGGTGCCAGGCGCCGTGGACGCTTCGACATCCAATCTGCCATCCAGATACCCGTTGGCGTGCAGCAAATCCTCAAGCCGCTCGTCTTCCATGGCGATATAGGAACGCCAGTCAGCCCCAGGTTCCTGGCGCGAGCGTTCGACAAGCTGCTGGAAGTTGGTACCGCCCCGCAGCAGCTCGATGACTTCGCTCGAGGCGTCGTCAGAATGAGGCGCCTGGGCCATTGCTGTTTGAGACCCCGAAAGGCAGGCCATCAGGACCAGCGCGACAAGAACGCGGAACGCGGCCATCAGCTGGCATCCTTGAAACCGATCAGCCGTTTCACGACAGATCGCGCCGCAAGGTCAAATCGCTTGAGCGGAATGGTCTCCAGCCGATATTCCGCATAGTCGTAAGCGACAGCCCCGAACTTTTCCTTGAACCGCGCCAGCGACGAGGAACGACCACTCTCCCCAAGGTGATAGAAGCGACAGCCGGCGCGAACGGCATCGTCGATTATGAGTTTTTGCAAGAGATCATTCGCTCCTGTCGACCCTACCAGATCGATATCCATGGCGACGCGCGAACAGTTTACATTGCCGCCGCGCAGAACAACCGTTGCGGCCGCCGGCCTTCCGCCGACATAGGCGACGCCAACGCGGCAGTTCTCTCCCATGACCCGTGCTATCGTGGTGTACTTCTCGGTGGGTTCGACCATCCATGCACGCAGCTTCGTCAACGCCAGCGGTTCGTTCTGCAAGCGCGCCCATCGGCGACGCGCACTCTCAACGAGACGACAGTAGAGCGGCATCAAGCGGTCGCCGGTCCCGAACTCCACCTCCACCAGGCGCCCGGCCCGGCGAACATTGCGGCGCAGCTTGCGCGAGACGACGCCGTTCCAGATGGGATCATAGCCACCCGTCAGGTCAATCATATGCGCCCGTCGCGGCATTACCACCGCGCGTTCTGGCATGGCTTTGGCCCAGATATGGGCCTGACGAGGATTTGGCCGTAGATGGATACTTTGAAAACCCGCTTCTTGCAGATCGGCGATCACCGCGCGTGCCACATCCGACGTAGGAGGTTCGCTGCCAACCAGCCCACCCATACCCCAGCCATCAGGCATCGAGCCTGCTGTCGCCAGCATCGCCGGCACCCCCCGGCGCCTTATCATTGGCATCACGAAGCGCGCGCCCGATCGCGTCTCGTAGTATCGGCTGACGTTCTGAAAGCCGCCGGTTGCACAGGCAGCTGCAGCCCACTCGGGCGACTGATAGGGTACGGCCTCGGGATCTCTAATCATCAAGTCAGACCAGACGTCGGTTGAAGCCACACCGACGGTGACCAGATCGGCACATCCTTCACGCTGCGGCTTAACCACCGGGGTGGCTCGGGCAATCGTCTCGCTGCCATCGGTTGCGATATCTGCCACGCTAAATCCTAAATAACATCTTTAGTCTGGCGGGCATTTGTTCGCTGGCGCGGCGCCCGATGTAAACTCTCTCCATGCCATTAACGTAAACGGCGGTCGTGTCTGGGCAACGCGAAGGTTAGGACTGTAATAACCACCTTCGGATGCTCCGGCGACGTGTGTTGCCGATAAGAGCGTACTAGCAGAAAGCCCACTCCTTGAGACTAGATGCGCCCGTCCTTTCTGACGCTTCCCGTCGCCTACCCCTGTTCGGTAGGCGCCCGCGCCTGTCGTTACTGCTGGGGATACTGCTGCTGATCACGTTGATCGTGGGCTGGAGCGCGTTGCGCTCGGCTGAGCACACTCCCCCCATGAGCGAAGGCAGTTGGACACTCCGCTTCGTCGACGAGTTTGACGCTCCTTCGCTTGATGGAGACAGCTGGACGACCTGCTATTGGTGGAATGATCGCGGGTGCACCAACAAGGGCAACAGCGAGTTGCAGTGGTACCTGGCAGAGAACGTCTCGGTCGCCGATGGCCTTTTGAAGCTGCAGGCCCGCGCATCGCCAACAGAGGTGGACGGCCGGACCTATCCCTACACCTCGGGAATGGTCACCTCGGGACGCTACTACGTTGAGCGCGAGCAACCCGACCGCTTCAGCTTCACCTATGGCTACGTGGAAGTCAGGGCGAAAATGCCCAGCGGCAAAGGGCTCTGGCCGGCAATCTGGCTCCTGCCGTCGGATCACACATCGAAGCCCGAGATCGACATCATGGAGGCACTCGGACGAGCGCCCGACGTGCTGGAGACACACTATCATTACCAGTTGGCGGATCGGACCCACATCGTGGGCAAGAGCACGGCCACCTCCGACCTCTCGCGCAAGTTTCATCGCTATGGTGTCGAATGGTCGGCGAACGAAATTCGATGGTACCTGGACGGTCGGGAAATCTGGCGGGTCAGCGAAGGTGTGCCGATTGCCTCGCGGCCGATGTACCTGCTGATGAACCTCGCAGTCGGTGGAGAGTGGGCAGGACCCGACGTCGACAGCGCTCGTCTCCCGGCTGATCTGTTCGTCGACTACGTCAAGATTTGGCAGCAGGCGCCGTCATGAGCGAGCAACTGTTACCCATGTCTGATGTTTCCGCGCCCCTGGGTGAACGGCTGCGGACAAAGTTTGCCGCCAGCGCTTCGCTGACACGGAGCGGCTATTCCCTGATTGCAAGTTCCCTGATTACCTCGGCACTGGGCATGCTGTTCTGGACCGTTGCAGCACGCAGTTTCAGCCCGGCTGAACTCGGGATTGGCGCTGCCCTTATCGCGGCAATGACGCCGCTGGCCGGTGCTGCACAGTTCAATTTCAAGAACGTGCTGTATCGCTATGTCTCAAGCCCCGGGCCCAGAGCGCAGCGACTGGTCCTCGGCCTCTACCTGGCATCGGCGCTGGCTGCCGTTGTGCTCGGGACCGGCTTCGCCATGCTCGTGACCTGGATAAACCCCGATCTGGCAGAGCTTTTCCAGTCTCCCTGGATCGCCCCCATCTTCGTCGTCGCGCTGATTATCTGGACCATATATGGGCTTCAGGAAGCCGAACTGGTCGCCCTTCGCCTGTCCGTATTGATGCCCCCAAAGAGCCTCATCTACGCCCTCGCCAAACTGCTGGCGCTGTTGGGTTTGGCGACCTTCGTCGCGTCCGGGCTCAGCATTCTTGCTGCGTGGATCGTCCCTGCATTGGCCACAGGGATCGCGACCAGTGCACTGCTCGTCTATTATGGCGCCGGCGCCGACGATACGCACACTGCCGCGCGCTTCACCCGGCGTGAGTTTGTTGGCTTTCTGGGCTGGGATTATGTGGGAAGTCTTGCCGGCGGCCTCACCTACGGCATGGCGCCAATGTTGGTCATTGCTGCCGCAGGAACAGTCGCAGGCGCGCATTTCTACCTGGCATTTTCCATTGCATACGTCCTCTACCTCGTGGGCAGCCAGATGGGTGCGGCAATGATGGCGGAACATGCCAGCAGAAGCAGGCACCCGCGCGCCCTCTACGCTGACGCGCTGGTGCAAACAGTGCTGCCCGTCGCGATGGCTGCTCTCGCTACGGTCGCGCTTGCCCCGATGATCATGCAGATCTTCGGGAAAGAGTTCGTCGAACCGGGCAGCACCATACTGCGATTGCTCGTTCTCGGTGCAATACCCGGCTCAGCCGTGATCGTCTTCCTGTCGATATGCAGAACCAAAGGCTGGGTAAAGGTCGTCGCTCTCGTTCAACTCGTAAACATGATTTCCAGCCTGGGCTTAGGTTACATCCTGAGTGCAACACTTGGTGGAACTGGGATGGCGTTGGCGCTCCTGAGCACCGAAACAACGATCGCAACAGGACTGGCGGTCTGGACGCTGACCCGTCCGGGCGCATTGCACGGGCTCGCCCTCGACCTGGCCTGCGCATTGGTCCGCCTGGCACAGCGGCTGTTTAACCTTGCAAAACGGCTCAGCGGCACAATGCAACGAAAAACAATACAGGACCTGGACGGAGAGGAGTGGGCCGCTTCCTCATACTATGTCTCGCTCAGCGACGCCCAAACCATGCTGCCGCGCCGCGAGGAAGGCACAGCCGTGCTCAAGCGCGCGCACAGCAGCGCAGGCATCCGGGAGCTGGAGCTCGAGCAGAAGACCCTGACAGAGTTGCACCAAGACGAACGCGTGGCGCCCTTCGGTCGGCTAGTCCCGGGGGTTATCTCGTTCGGGATCGACGGTAGCGGGGCGCGTCTGCTGCTGAGCAAATTGCCAGGCCGGGATGGCAGGACCGTCAGCTTTGCAACCGGCGAGATGACGCCGGCGATCGAGGTTGCAGCAGAACAGATCGCACAACTGCATCGCCAGACGGAACTGCCAGATGGCATCGATGCGGACTGGATTGCGCGCTGGATCGACGAACCGATTGCTGCATTGAGACAATCGCTGCCCGAAAACGGCGCGGCGCTCAGCGCCCTCCATCGCGAACTGGTCGACCATTTTCACGGCAGCGCCGTCGCCCTGGGCCGCGGCCATGGCGACTATTGTCTCGACAATATCCTGTTCGAAACGGCGCCGGGCGGGGCGCCGATGGTGACCGGCATCGTCGACTGGGGCGGGTCCCGGCGTGATGCGCCGGCGGGTCTCGATGGCGTCTTTCTCGTCCTGACGGCGCGCGCCCGGCGCGAGGAGCGCGAGCTGGGCCATGTGGTGCGCGATGTGCTTGCGCGGCCCGAGCAAGCCGCGGCAGGACTTGGTGCACTGGTCGCCGAAGGCCTCAGCAGCAATGAGCTTCGGGCGCTCGTCCTGCTCTGCTGGCTTAACCACGCGACGTCAAACCTTCGGAAGTCCGGCCGGTATGGCGCCTCGCGGTTCTGGCAGTGGAACAATATCAAACTTGTGGTGATGGGCTATGAGCGTGCGAGCAAGTAGGCAGCGCGACGCGCGCATTTTCGTATCGCACGCGACGGCGTCTCACCTGGCCGCCGGCATTCTGCTGGCATCCGGTCTCATCTTCTGGCTGGTGGGCCTGCCCGCCATCGACCCGCAGACCCTGGGCCCCGTTGGCCTGATCGCCATCCTCCCCCTGCCAATTCTTGCCGCCTACGTGCTGATCATCGTCGGCTTCGTGAGCAGCCTGGGCGAGGCGCTCGTCACCACGCGCTGGCCCCTGTTCTTCCTCGTTTCATTGATCCTGCTGCTGCACGCGACCCCGGCAATCTCCTACGAGACGCTGCGCTATTCGTGGGCCTGGAAGCATATCGGGGTCATCGACTACATCATGCGCACCGGGCACATCGACCAGTCGGCGCGCTTCCTCTCAGCCTATCACAACTGGCCGGGTTTCTTCATCTTCTTCGCCACCATCGGCAACCTGTTCCGGCTGGACGCGCTGCAGATCGCCGATCTGGCGCGCTTTTCTCCGACAGTGCTCAACCTCGCCTATCTGGCTGTCCTGCCGTTGCTGTTCTCAAACTTCACAGCCGATCGCCGCATCATCTGGGCAGGCACGGGGGTGTTTCTGCTCGGCAATTGGGTGGGACAGGACTATTTTTCGCCTCAGGGCGTGGCGCTTCTGTTTTACCTGTCGCTGCTGGCCCTGGCGACCGGACCCCTGAGTCAGCGCGCCGTCGCGGCGCTGGTCACAAGTGACGGCACCCCTCTCAAACGCCCTCTGTTCTGGGGTGCCCCCGCGACACAGCCGAAGGCGAAATACCTGCCGCTGGCCCTCCTGCTGATCATCGCCATCACGGTAACCCATCAGCTTACTCCGCTCTTTGTCCTCGCAGCCTTATTCGCACTGTTTGTCATCGGCCGGTTGAGCCCCGGGTTTTTCATATTTGCTCTCGTCGCGGAGCTCGCCTGGCTCTTGTACTTCGCGACACCGTTCGTTGCCCCGATCCTTGGTGAACTCGTGGCCGAGTTCGGCGCCGTGGGCACCGGCACCGTGGAACGGCTGGTTGATCTGGAAATCGTGAGCGACGGCCAGCGCATCGTTTCGCTTGCCTCACGCGGGCTCACGCTGGCGATCGCCGCTGCTGGTGCACTGGGGATGCTCGTGCGGTGGCTTGGTGGGTACCGGGACGTCACTGTGCTCGCGCTGCTGTTTGCGCCAATGCCGCTGCTGGTGGCCACGCCCTACGGCGGCGAGATCGCCTTTCGGCTTTATCTCTTCGCCTTACCGCTGCTGAGTTTTTTTGCAGCGAACCTTTTCTTCGCAGAGTCGCGACCAGTTCTTGGGCGCGGCGCGTCCCGCCTAGGGCTGTTTGCCCTGGTACTGATTGCCCTCGTTCCAGGCTTCATCCTCGCCAATAATGGCAAGGACCAGCAGTACTGGTTTTCTACCAGTGAGATTGAAGCGGCGAACTGGCTCTATACCAACAGCACGCCGGGGCAGCTGCTGATCGAGGGATCCCGAAACTATCCCTCGCAGTTCAGGAACTACGAGAACTTCATCTACGTACCGCTCGTCGATGAACTGCCGGAGATCGAGGAACCGCTGGTCTCAGCCCCTGACGTCATGCTGGCGCGTTGGCTTTCCGAGTCGGAGCATGGCGGCTACATCATCATTACGGACAGCCAGAAGGCCCTCTTCGACAGCCTCGGCGTCCTGCCGCCCGGCGGTTTGCAGCGGATCGAGACGGCACTCCTTGCCTCCCCCCTGCTCAAGCTCGCCTACTCGACACGCGACACCTCGATATTCACGCTGGCCGGCGCTGGACGCTAGGCTCTTTGACCGTTGAAACTGCCGACTGGCGAACACTACTGAAGCGGTCGTCCCAGTCGTCGACGATCGAGCTGCGCGCTCGGCGCCCTGGGTTGTTGGCCCCGAAAAGTCCGCCGACATTACACGACCGCTTAGCGCCTCGTCCCCTGCCATCGGCCGCGGCACCTGTTTGGAGCTCCGACCGCGTTTCTAGTTGAGGTGTCGGAGCTACTCAACTCTCGCTGGCTCGCGACGGGTACAGAGCCGCCAATGCTCCGCGTGCCGCGCAAACAGCTCATATGCAGGCAGTCTGGTCCGGCAGTATTGCCGGACAGCTGGAGCAGTTGCGGGTTGCCACCGCCAAATCCGACACACAATAATGTGCCGCAATGCGAACGGTGACACCGACATTTGCGCGGGCGCTGGCGCGCGCTGCTGGTTTCGAGCTGACCGATGACGGCCGTCTGCTGCAGGGCGACGAGATCGTTCGGCGCCTCACGCTGTCCGACGGCAAATTGTTGCACCGCGAGTATTTCGATCTCGTCGACTGGGTAGACTCCACGCACCCGGACCGGACGGGTTTACCCTTCGCTTACGCGCGCGCCGTCGACATCGACAATCTTGGCGCCCTCGGCCTTGCCATGAAGACGGCACCCACGCTTCGCGATTCACTGCAACGCGCCGAGCGTTACTTCCGGCTTTTGACGGACACCGTGGCGTACCGGCTGGACGACCGGCAGGAGCCGAGCGTGTTCACGCTGCATCACCAGAGCGAGCCACATCCGGCGCTCGAGCTTCGCAACGAATGCGCCATGTGCGGATTCGGCCACGTCTTCAAGACGGTCGTGGGGCCGGAGCTCAGCTATGAGTATGTGAGCTTTCGCCATTCAGGCACCGGCGAGGTCGCGCGCTACGAGACATTCTTCGGGTGTCCGGTGCGGTTCGGCGCCGACCGCAATGCCATAGCATTTGCCGAAAAGATGCTGGAGCTGCCGACGCGCCTCGGCGATCCGGCCGTGTCGCGCTTTTTGACCGAGCACCTCGAAGCCGAGATCGGCACACTCTCCCCCGAGGAGGCGGCGTTCGAGCGCTCGCTCGCCGAGCACTTCTCCAAGGCCCTGAGCAACGGCATCCCCAGCGCTGCCAATGTGGCGCGCACCGTGGGGATGAGTGAGCGTACACTCTACCGCCGGCTTGCCGAGGCGGGCCTGACATATCAGGGCGTGCTCGAAAAGACGCAGAAGTCGCTGGCCGAAAACCTGTTGTCGGACGAGGCGTTCTCGATCGCCGAGGTAGCTTTCCTGACCGGGTTTTCAGAACAGAGCAGTTTCACCCGCGCCTTCAGGCGCTGGGCCGGCGTGTCCCCCGGGGCCTATCGCAAGCGGTCCGCCCCGAGCTGACGCCGACGCCGTTTGGCAGGCTCGGCCAAAAGCCTGGCAGTCTCGGCAAATACCCCAGGACATCGACCGGCCTATCCCTTGGTCATCGCACAACCAAGGGAGACCGTTATGCCTGCACTTTCAAATTTCAGCTCCAGCACATCTGCGCACGCACTGCGTTACCGCATGGCGTTCAGGGCCGCTGCAGTCGCCCTGCCCCTGTCCCTGATGACCTCAGTGGCCGCGGCAGAGACGGGCCAGTTCAACTCGGGTGGCGTGCCGATCCACTTCACGGATGAAGGGGCGGGCGAGACCGTCATCTTCCTCCACGGTTTCGCCGGGTCATCCGCCATGTGGCCGGCCATCGGCCTGATGCCGCTTGAGGGCTTCCGCACCATCGCCTTCGACGCCCGCGGCCATGGCAAGAGCGGCAAGCCGACCGATGCGACTGCCTATGGCACCGAACTCGTCGACGATGTCATCCGGCTGATGGACGAACGCGGCGTCGATGCGGCGCACGTCGTCGGCTATTCGATGGGCGCCGAGACCGCGCTGGCACTCGCTGTCGAACACGGCGACCGGGTGCTCTCGGTGATCGCCGGTGGCTCCGGCTGGTCAGGCAAAGAGGAAGCTCAGAGCTACGGCTTCATCGCCACCGCACTCGCCCAGAGCGATTCGTTCGGTGCGTTCATGGCGGCGATGGCGCCGCCGGAGCAGGAGCTGGCGCCCGAGGCGGAGGCGGCGATGATGGAGCTGCTGGCCGCGCACGGCATCGACCCGGGCCAGCAGGCTGCTCCGCTGGCTGGGGTCGCAGCCGGATTGCCCGAGATCATCTCGCTCGAGGCCTCGGCCTTGCAAGCCATCTCGGCGCCCGTGCTGGGCATGACCGGGGAGAATGACCCGGAGCGCGCCAATATCGAGGCCCTCGCCGAGGCTCTTCCCGTCGTGACGATCACCGTCGTGCCCGGCGCCGACCATCTGAGCGCACCGGTGACCCCCGAGTTCGTCTCGGCCGTCACCGATTTCCTCAACGACTGAGGTGCGCCGACGCGCGCCAGCTCAGGCAAGCACAAGGGACGGGAGGTCCTTATGAGACGCATCGCCATAATCGGCATTTCGGGCAAACTCGGCCAGCATATGGCCACACACGCCCTCGATCGGGGCTACGACGTCGTCGGTGTCTGCCGCCCCGAAAGCGTGACCAAGCTTAGGCGGTTCGGCGACCGGCTGACGCTCTTTACCGGCGACACCAGCGATCCGCAATTGATTGCCCAAGCGGTCAAGCACTGCGACGGCGTGCTGACGGTGCTGGTGCCCTGGGGCACGGATGGGATGGCCAGCCGAACGGCACTCGCCGTGCTCGGCCACGCTGCTGACGGAGCGCGCCTGGTGTTCTCGGGCGGCTGGCATATGCGGCGCGACAGCCGGGACCGCTATCCGCTGCTGCAAAGCCTGGTGAACTGGATCTTCGGCCGGATCGCCAGGCTGACGCAGATGGCCGACATCGACGACCACAAGCGCGCTGCGCGCCTGATCTTTTCATCCGACAAGAGCTGGACGCTCGTACGGGCCTCGGACCTCGAGGAGGGCGACAGCCAGGGACTGCCGGTCTGGGCGCCTCATGTCGGCGACCCGATGCTCAAATCGAACATCACGCGGCGCACCGACTTCGCGCTGTTCATGGTCAACGCCCTCACCGACGACCGCCTGATCCACCAAGCCCCCGCCATCGTCAGCCGCGCCGCGGCATCGGACCAAGATCTTGGCCGGACGGCAATGCACGCGACCACCTGATCTTCAACACCAGACTGCCAAGGAGACCTATCGTGAAAACCCAACTCACCCAGACGGAGATTTCGATGGCCCGTTATGCGGGCCTGCTCTACCTCATCATCATTGTCTTCGGCATCGCCTCGGAAGCTGCGCTGCGTGGCCCCCTCGTCGATCTCGCGAATGCAAGCGGCACGGCCGAGGCAATCCTTGCGGCTGCCAATACCTATCGTCTGTCGATCGCGGCCGACCTGGTGATGGCCATCGCCGACGCCGGCCTCGCAATCCTGCTCTACGTGTTGTTCAAGCCCGTCGCGCCGACGCTGGCGCTGGCCGCCATGATCTTCCGGCTCGTCCAGTCGGTGCTGATTGGCGCCAACCTGATGAACATGCAGGCCGCATGGCTGCTGATTTCGGGTGGACAGGACGTGACAGCGCTGGCGGCCGGGCAGGCGGATGCGCTCGCAGCGCTGTTCCTCAACCTGCATGCCCATGGCTATGATCTCGGGCTCGTCTTTTTCGGCATCAACAGCCTGATGACGGCGGTGCTGATCTGGCGCTCTGGGCTCGTCCACAGGGCGATCGGCGTCGGTGTGGCGCTGGCCGGTGGAGTTTACCTCGTCGGCAGTGCGCTGCACTTTTTCGCACCAGGTGCCTTCGAGCTGTTTTCCGCGGCCTATGTCATTCCCATGATCGCCGAGACCGTGTTCTGCCTGTCGCTGCTGTTGAAGGGCGTTGTTCGTCGCCAGCACCAGTACGCGTGAGCATTTGACACGGCGCCGGCGAATCCGCCGGCGCCTCCACGCTTGTAACGTGGAACGAGTAGTCGGCGGCGGCGTTTTCGCAGCATGACACAGACAGATCCCATCGCCCCGCCGGCCCGTATCGTCGTTTTTGGTGCCACCGGCAAAACCGGACTCGAGGTCCTGCGCCAGGGCAAGGCGCGTGGTTTCACAATGGTTGGGGTCGACGTCCACAAGTCCGACGACGTGCCGGACGATTGCGAACAAATCGTCGCGAACGTTCTGGAGGACGACCTGACGCCTGCGCTCGAGGGCGCCAGTGCGGTGATTTCGTGCCTCGGCGTGGGCAACTCCGTCGGTACGCTGCTCGATCCCCCACCGCTTTATTCGAAGGGCACGGGACGGATCATCGAGGCGATGGGGAAAGCCGGCATTGAGCGGATCGTCGTGATCTCGGCGACAATGGTGGCGGCGGACGATCGCGGCCCGCTGCTGTTCCGGCTTGGCACCACACCGGCGCTGACCCGTGTGCTGGACGAGATGGCCGACATGGAGCGTCAGCTTGCCGAATCCACGCTCGAGTGGACTGCCGCGCGACCCGGCTGGCTGCTCGACAAACCCGCAACGCATGATGTCGTCGTGTCCGAGGGCAAGATTGCCGAGGGCCTGATCCGCACGCGCATTGCGGACCTTGCCGGGGTGATGCTCGACTGCGTCGAGAACGGCACCTATGCGCGCGGCTACCCTGCCCCTGCCCGCAAGGAAGCGGACGAGGACGAAGGCAACCAGGCCGTGCTCAACTCGATGATGGCGTGACGCTGTCGAGGCGCGGCGCAAGCTTACCGAAAAGTATAGCTCACATCAGGCGGATGGCATGAGGTGTGGCCATTGTCGCGGCAGGTGACCGCCGACCCGGCGTCGCCGATCGCGAAAGGATCACCCACCATGCACATCATTCCGCGCGACATTCAGAATGGCATGAAGGTCCTCGATGCTTCGGGCAAGGAGCTCGGACATGTGGACGCATTTCACTTCAGCGAGAACGAAGACGACCCGCGGGCCGAACCATCCGAAGTCGACGGGGGTGACCGCGAACACAACACATCGATCATCGAACAGGTGGCCGAGTCCCTGTTTGCGGACGAGCTGCCTGAAGAGTTGCGAGATCGCCTGCTGGTTCAAGGTTACGCACGCATCAAAATGCATGGTGTGAAAAAGCACCGCTACGTGCTGCCCGAACAGATCGACTCCAGCGCGGACAATGTGCTGATGCTGAACGTCGACGAAGACGCGCTCATCGTGCGCGGCGCCTACCCCGAATAGACCCGACCCTGCGTCGCCTGACGCAATCACTCACGCTTGTTCACATAGGACCACAGCATGTTGTGGAACGTATCTGCCATCGAAACCTATCCCGTGGTGGCCAGCGATGGCCGCGTCGGGATGGTAGCGGACTTCATTTTCAGCGACCGTGACTGGCATGTGCCGTGGGCCGTGATCGACACGGGAGACTGGCTGGCCGGTCACCAGGTGCTGCTGCCCACCGCCAAGCTGGGCAAGCCTGACGCGGAGAGCCAGTCGATCAGCGTCGGGCTCAGCCGGGCGGACGTCGAGAACAGCCCGGTGCTGGGTCCCGAGGATGGGCAGGCAGCTGACGGCGCCAATGCGCAATACGGGATCAGCCCCTATCTGAGCGCCGGGTATCTGGCGGAATACCGGGCCCCTTTCGGCACGGCGCCCTTTGCGATCGCCGGGTCTCAGGATCATTTGCGTACGCGCGCCAACGACGCGTTCGACAGCCAGAACCCGACGCTGCGCAGCGTGAGGGTGCTGCATGGTTTTCACGTCGACAGCCGCGACGGCAGCATCGGGCATATCGAGGAATTCATCATCGATGACAGCACCTGGCAGGTGCGGTTCTTCGTGGTCGGCACCCGGGACTGGTGGCCGGGAAAGCGCGTGCTGATCTCCCCCAGATCGCTGCTGAAGATCGACTGGCAGGAGAAAGTCATCGCCCTCGATGTGGATCGCCAGCTGGTGAAGGATGCACCGGCCTATGATCCCCAGACGATGATGGATGCAGGTTTCGCGGACGCATACCTGAAGCACTACCGGCTGACTTAGCTCAGCCGGATAGGGGCCCAAAAAAAGCGCCGCTCCCGATGGGGGCGGCGCTTTTGTTTTGCATCAGCGCTGCTTCTTTTTCGCCGGACTTTTCAGCGCCGGTTTTGCGGCATCGTCCGCAGGTTTTTCGAAGGCGATGCGGTCGTCGTGCCCCGCCCAGGCATCGCGCTCGGGGAAGTGGAAGGTGAATACCAGCGCCGCCATTTTGGCGATCTGCCCGGCTGAGAACGACACGCCATGCATGCCGAGTGGCAGCGGGGTGGATGGGGTGTCGGTGACCTCATCCCACCCGTCGGCGCCCCAGTGCAGCACGAAGGGCTCGCCGCATTCGATCATCAGTGTCCGGTCGGCCGGCATGGTTTCGAACGCGCTGTTGGCGCGCCAGTGCCATTGGGCAGCGCGGGGCGCTTTGGCGCTGTAGCGGCTTTTGACTTCGTCCAGCAGTTCCGCGGGACGGCCAGAGGCTTCTGCCGCCAGGAGTTTCAGAAACTCTCCATGCGCCCAGACGAGCGGCATGGCGCTGCCCGAGGGCTTGCCGGGCGCCAAGCGAAGCTGGGGGATGGGTGCGGCGTCCCACACCTGCTCGGGGATCAGCCCCCCGGGCCCGGTCATCTTGATCATCGTCTCGAGCTCGGGCACCGCGGACTGGCCACTGGTGACGGCGTAGTGCCCCCGCTCCCCGGTCAGCAGCGGCCAGAGCCTTCCAATGCCGGTTCCGTCGAATGGCCGTCCATCCGCGTGCTCGCCATACCCATCGCCGTTGTAGCGCCGGTAGCCCGGGCCGTTCGGCGTATCGACGCGCAGCAGCCGATCGACGAGCCGCACCGTGTTGAGGATCTTGGGATCGTCCGGCTGCCGGAGTCCGGTGCGCACGAGGAACAGAAACTCGGTGCCGATCATCTCATCGGCCGGGCGCATGCCGTTCTCGACGTTTCGCACCATGATCTCGCCGGTGGTCGGCGCGGCGGGATCCGGGGCGCCAATTCTGAGATAGTAGCCGTCGACGTCGTTGCCCTGGCACAGCGGCCCACCCACCGAGTAGGTCCAGCTCTCGATCCGCTCGTTCCAGCAATCGGCAAGCGAGAGGATGTAGTCCCGCGTTTCTGCGTCAAACATTTGAGCCGTGGCGACGAGCGCACAGATGGTGACGGCGAGCGTGAAGGGGCTGGCGCCGGCGTTTTCTTCCCACCGGTCCTGGTCGGTCATCGGCCCGTTATGGACGATGAAGTTCACGGCCGCCCGCACCATCTGGTCGACCGGCAGGCCTTGCGGCAACGCGTCGCTCGCCTTGAGCTTGGCCATCAGCAGCAGCGGCAGCGCCACTTCGTCGAGCTGGCTGCCGCTCCAGTAGCCGGTGCCATTCGGATAATAGTTCTGGGCCCAGCTGCCGTTTTCGGCCTGGGTGCCGATCAGGTAGGTCAGGGTACGCGCCGCGTCCTCGGTCTGGCCCACGGCGATGAGGGCGAGCGCAGCCTCGACGGTGTCTCTGGTCCACACCAGATGGTAACCGCCCGGATCGTCGTGGCTGCTGCCCCAGGGCACGCTGAGGCTCGCGACGATGGCCCCGGCGTAGGTGCGGTCCTCGTGCACCTTGATGACCGCGGCCGACAGCTCTGCAGCGCGCTGCAGGTCCGCCGCGGTGTGGGGGATCTTGAGGGTACGCGCCCAGTTCTCCCACTGCGTGACGAAGAGGTCGCGCGTTGCGTCATAGTCGTCTGCGAGGCTCGAGCGCGCCAGCGTGCGCGCGCCATCCAGCGTTTCGGCGAAGGCGAGGACCAGCTTGCCCGAGTTGGCCCGAAGTGCGCCGGTGAGTGCAATATTGCCGTCCGGCGCCTCGGCATATTGCCAGGTCATGTCGCCATGCCGGTCGAAATCGGTCCAGCCGTCCGAGGTGCCGGCATAACCGGCGCTGGTTTTGACAAAGCCACAATCGGCCCGCAGGCAGAGCGCCGCGGCGCCGTCCTGCGCGCTCAGATCCTGTCCGGCCCAGCCATGGTTGGACTTGTGGCCGTTGAGATGCGGGGCGAGGAGTGTGAAAAGCTGCAGGTCATCTCCTTCGAGCTTGTAGTTGATGATCAGGGCATCGCGCAGCGGATGGGGCAGGAACTCCAGTTCGAGGCGATACCCCTCGCCTTCGTGCACGACCTTGGTCAGCGGCACACAGGCCGAGGGCGTCGAGATCTCGTAGCGCTCGGCGCGCTTGACCTCGGTCCAGCCACTGGGGGACTTGATGATGAAACCGAGATCGCGGATCTGCGGTCGCCCGGTGGACGGCCAGTAGACCTCGTTGACGATGCCGAAGCCGAAGGTGGCCCAGATGCGGCTTGTTCCCAGCGCGGTCGAGACCATGTCCTTGGCGCTCGAAGACCAAGTGGGGGCAATGCCAGGCGCGCCCGGCGCGCTGGTTGTGGTGTCGCTCATTTTTTGAGTTCCTGTAGCTGGCGGCCTCAGCCGCCGTGGGCGAAATCGGCGTAGTCCAGCATGCCGCCGTCGACGAAGACGGTCGTGCCGGTGACGTAGCTGCCGAAACCCGAGGCCATGACGGCAACGACGTGGGCGATTTCCTCCGGCTCGCCCATGCGGCCCATCGGGATCTTCTGATCGAGATCGGCCAGCCCGTCGGGGTCGCCCCACACGTTCTGGTTGATCGTTGTCTTGATGGCGCCCGGCGCGACTGCCAGCACCCGAACGCCATGCGGTGCAGCTTCCTGGGCCAGCGTCTTGGTGAGCATGGAAATGCCCGCCTTGGATGCCGTGTAGGCGCTGTAGCCGCTCCACGGAATGGTCTCGTGCACCGAGGACATGTTGACGATCGCGCCGGCCTTCTGGGCCGTCATGCGGCTCAAGGCCTGCTGGCAGCACAGGAACGTCCCGCACAGATTGATGTCGATGACCTGTTTCCAGGATTTGAAATCGGCGGACCAGGCCGGGCTGGACTTGCCGTCGATCCCGGCATTGTTGACGAGAATATCGATGCCGCCCCATTCGGTGGTCATCTTGTCGAACATGGCGGCGACCTGATCGGGTGCCGAGATATCGGCTTCATAGGCGAAGGCGCGCCGGCCCTTTGCCGCGATCTTTGCGACGACGTCATCCGCCGCCTCTTTATGCGCGACGAAATTGACCACCACGTCGGCGCCCGCCTCGGCGAGCATCAGGGCGACGGCCTCGCCGATGCCGGAATTTGCGCCGGTCACCAGGGCGCGTTTACCACTCAAATCGATGGACAGCATTGCCATCACCTCCGTTTCACTGCCCGGATAATGGGGGGACCAGCCATTTCGTTCTACAGCAAACCGAAGTCTGACAGATTTGTATATTTGCGCGAATGCAGAGCCCGCCGCGGTGTTTCGCGCAACAGATAAATGAGCATCAAATCATAGACTTGCGCTCTACGGCGCGCGAAACCCGCTTACCGAATTGTAAGGGTTTTTGGCGCCGGGCCAGCGCCACGGAACCCGCCCCGCCGTGCTCCAGCAGGTGCAAGGCGGGCGATGAAACCCGTGGCCTTTTGCAGCGGACGCTCCGGCCCGGAAACGATGCCTTGCGCCAGCGACCGCCGCGCGCCGGGCCACCTTACAAACAAGTAAAGCTCGCTAGAGGCGGGGACAAACCCGGCGGCTCAGAAAGAGGCTTAGTTGTCGCGCATGCGTCCAGGTTTCTGACGCCTGGCGGCACCGCGGTCCGGATGTTCCCGACCGCACTGCAGTCTCAAAGGATACCGATCATGTCTGAACTCCTCGTCATCGGCTATGACACGCCGGAAAAGGCCGAGGCCGCCCGCGCCGACCTTTTCGGCATGGCAAAGGAATATCTTGTCGACGTCGCCGACGCCGTCGTTGCGACCGTCGATTCAAAGGGCCAGATCAAGCTCAATCAGATGGTGAACCTGTGGACCGTCGGTAGCGCCGGTGGTGCCTTCTGGGGCTTTCTGGTCGGGTTGCTATTTCTGCATCCACTGCTGGGTGTCCTCGCGGGCGCAGCTGCCGGCGCGCTTTCGGGCGCCATGTCGGACTACGGGCTGAACGACCAGTTCATGAAGGACGTCGCGTCGGTTCTGCAGCCGGGCCAGGCCGCCCTGTTCATCATGGCCCGCACGACCGCTTCCGATCGCTTCGAAGCCCGGCTCGGCGAGCACGGCGGCCGCATCATCCGCACGAACCTCGATTCGTCGCAGGAAGCGCGTCTGCGTTCGGCATTCGAGAAGGCCCATTCGGCAGCCGTGGCCGACCATCAGAAGACGGCCTCGTAAGATGCGTCTCAATGGCAAGGCGATTGCACTGGCAGTTGTCGTCGTTGCCGCGGGCGCCGGCCTGTGGTGGTGGTGGCAGCTGCAAAGTGCCTACCCCTCCACGGACGACGCCTATGTGCGCGCCAACCTGCTGACCATCGCGCCACAGGTTGGCGGGCAGATCAGCAGCGTTGCCGTGACGGAGAACATGCACGTTCAAAAGGGCGACACGCTGTTTCAGATCGATACGGTGAGCCTGCAGGCGGCACTCGACAGCGCCCAGGCGCAACTCGATACCGCGACACAGAGCGTGCGCGCCAGCCAGACCGATCTCGGCACCGCCCAGGCCTCGGTTGTTGCGGCGACGGCGAACCTGAAGAACCTGCAGGGCGAGTTGGACCGCACTCAGAAACTGTTCGATTCCGGCGACGTCACCAAGGCGGCGCTCGATCAGGCGACGGCGCAGCGTGACCAGGCGGCGGCGCAGCAGAAATCGGCTCAGGCCGCCTTGTCGGCCATGCAGGATCAGGCCGGCGCGGCCGGCGCAGACAACCCCAGCGTGCGCGCGGCAGCCGCGGCGTTGACGATCGCCAAGGCCAATCTGGCGCATGCAACGGTGACGGCGCCGGAGTCGGGCTGGATTTCCAACCTGTCGCTCAGACCGGGACAGATCGTTGCTGCGGGGCAGGCCCTGTTCTCGCTGGTCGAAGACTCGGCCTGGTGGGTGGACGCCAATTTCAAGGAAACCGACCTGGCGCGGATCCATGTCGGCCAGCCGGCGACCCTCAGCTTCGACATGTATCCGGGGCTGAAACTCAAGGGCAGTGTCGTCAGCCTCGGCGCGGCATCGGGTGCGGTGTTTTCGCTGCTGCCAGCACAGAATGCGACCGGTAACTGGGTGAAGGTGACGCAGCGCTTTCCGGTGCGGATCAGCCTGCCGCAGCTGCCGACCGACCCGGATCAGCAGTTGAGGGTCGGTGCCAGTGCCAAGGCCGTGGTCGATACGACGCAGTCCAAGACGAAGACCGCCGCGAAGCAATGACCGACGCAACCCTCACCCCGGCAGATGGCGGCGCGGCGGAGCATCCGCCGGCCGCAGCGCGCCCCGGCAAGGCGCGCTGGCCGGTGGTTCTGGCCGTGGTGCTCACGGCGGTCCTCGAAGTGCTGGACTCGACGATCGTCAACGTCGCGCTGCCGCACATGAAGGCCGCCTTCGGGATCACCAGCGACCAGACGATCTGGATCCTGACCAGCTATATCGTCGCCTCGGTGGCGGTTATGCCGCTGACGGGACTGTTCTCGCGCTGGTTCGGCCGGCGCCGGCTGATCACCAGCGCGATCATCGGGTTCATGAGCTTTTCGGTGCTTTGCGGGCTCAGCAACAGTGTCGAGATCATCGTGATCTGCCGGCTGGGCCAGGGCCTGTTCGGCGCCTTTCTCATCCCGCTGTCGCAATCCATTCTGTTCGAGACCTTTCCCAAGGAAAAGCGCGGCCAGGCAATGGCGATGTTCGGGCTCGGCGTGGTCGTGGCGCCCGTTCTCGGGCCGACGCTGGGTGCTGTGCTGACCGAATATTTCAGCTGGCGCGCGGTGTTTTTCGTCAACCTGCCGATCGCGGCTTTCGCGCTGATGATGATGTCGGGGGAGCTGCCGAAAGAGGATCAGCATCGGGTCTCGATCGACTGGACCGGGCTGGCGCTGATGGTCTGTGCCGTTGGCGCGCTGCAGCTGATGCTGGATCTGGGAGCGAGCCGGGACTGGTTCGCGTCACCGGTCATTCAGGTCTGCGCGCTGACCTGTGTCATCGCCGCGGTGGCCTTTCTCATTCATGGCTGGAAGCTGTCGACCAACATCATCGATTTCGGGCTGTTCACCGACAGAAGTTTTGCCGGGGCGAATGTTGCGATCATGGGCTTTGGCGTTGCCATGTTCGGGACGATTGCGGTGCTTCCGCTTTTCGTTCAGGGCCTGCTCGGCTATTCCGTGCTCGACGCGGGCTTTCTGTTCATCCCGCGCGGCATTTCGGCCGGGATCTCCATGGTGCTGACCGGATCGGTGCTGCTCAAGCGGTTCGATGCGCGGTTGCTCGCCGCTGCAGGTCTTGTGCTCACCGGGGTCGGCAATCTCGCCATGGGGTGGCTGAACATCAATGCCGGGTTCTGGGATCTGGCCATCCCCGGGGTGATCTCGGGTGCCGGAATGGGGCTGTTCTTCGTGCCGATGTCGACGCTGGCCTTCCAGAACGTCAGCCCACAAAAACAGGACGAGGCCTCCGGCATCTATGGCGTGACGCGCTCAATGGGGTCGTCGATCGGCATCGCCGTGGTCGGCTGGCAGCTGACGCAACGCACCCAGTTTCACTGGAATGCGCTGGTGCCCGACCTGTCGCCGTTCAACGCCAATGTGTGGTCCTATCTGGCCCCGCTGGGCATGACACCAACAAATCCGGCGGCCGCCGGCGACCTGGCGAACCAGCTTGCAGTTCAATCGCAGATGTTGGCCTTTCAGGACGTTTTTTCCTTCACCGGCTGGGTGGCGCTGCTGATGCTGCCGGTCGTTTTTGTCATGAAGTCACCGCCGCGTGGCCGAGCGGGTACAGCGATTGCCCATTAGCGGAGCCGAACGGGCAGAAAAGCTGGACGAGATGGGAATTTCCCCGTCATCTGGCGGTCTTTTCGCAGAGGAAGCGAAGAAAATGAAAATTCTGGTTGCCGAAGACGACGCGCGATCCGCCGAATTCATGCGCAAGGGTCTGACCGAACTCGGCCACAGCGTGGAGACGGTCGACGACGGCAGGGATGCGCTCACCTACTGCCTGTACAATCCGTGCGACATTGTCATCCTC
Source organism: Devosia sp. (assembly GCF_048261455.1). Lineage (GTDB taxonomy): Bacteria > Pseudomonadota > Alphaproteobacteria > Rhizobiales > Devosiaceae > Devosia_A. Next base: position 35,902 of record NZ_JBLXGA010000016.1, on the reverse strand, counting down.
GACAGGATGATGCCCGGCATGGACGGGCTGAGCGTGCTCAAGTCGCTGCGTTCAGCTGGACGCAAGGTGCCCGTGCTCTTCGTGACGGCGATGGGTGACGTCGATCATCGCGTCGAGGGCCTGATCGCGGGGGGCGACGACTATCTGGTAAAGCCCTTTCATTTCTCCGAGCTGGTGGCACGTGTCACCGCGCTGGCGCGCCGGCCGCAGAGCCTCGAACAGGTGACCCACCTGACAGTTCATGACCTTGACCTCGACCTCATGTCGCACAGTGCCACGCGCGACGGGCAGCATATTCAACTGCAGAACAAGGAGTTCGCGCTGCTCGAGGTGCTGATGCGAAACGCCGGGCGCATCGTTACCAAAACCATGCTGCTCGAGCAGGTCTGGGACTTCAATTTCGATCCGCAGACCACGGTCGTGGAAACCCATATCAGCCGCCTGCGCGCAAAGATCGACAAGCCGTTCGACGTGCCGCTGATCCATACGACACGCAACTCCGGGTATTGCCTGCATGCGCCTCGGTGATCTGACTTCAGCCAGCGGATTTCGCTATTCGCTGCTGGTTGCACCACTGTTCGTGCTGCTCCTCGTGGGCACCGCCGGTTATCTCGACCGGGTCACCCAGGCGAGCATGGTGGAGCAGTTGGAGATCGAGATCCGCATCCAGCTGACCTCGTTGCGAGAAACCTTCGTCCGCCAGGGTCCCGAGGCCCTGCGCGCGGCGGTGCAGGCCAGCGCATTGAGCACATCACCCGCCGTGCAGCGGGTCGGGCTGTTCGATGCCGCGGGCGCGAACCTGGCCGGCAATGTCGATGTCGTCCCCGATATCGAAGGCTGGGATTGCTTTCCACTTTCCGCTGGCAATGGCCTGCCCGACCGCGAGTTCTACGGCACCGTGACCGCTTTCGGGCCAACAACGCTGGTCATGGCGCGCACGATGAGCGGCGTGGAAGCGGTACATGAGGAGTTGCACTGGGCTCTGATGATTGCCGGCGCAGTCATTATCCTCACACGCCTCATTCTCGAGGTAGCGGTGAGCCGCCACGTTGGCCGCAAGTTGCGCACGCTCGCAAAGACACTCGAGGCGGTGTCACAGGGCGACACCGATCGCCGGGTGCCAGTGGGCAAAGGCAATGACCAGATCGACAAGATATCGCGGCTCATCAACGTTCACCTCGACCGGCTCTCGGCCCTCATGGCAACGACCCGGAACACGATTGTGTCGATCGCTCACGATCTTCGCTCGCCATTGAACCGGGCGTCGCTCTCGGTGCAGGAGGCCATGACCAGCGAGGGCATCGCGCCCGCGCCGCAGGCCAGCCTGGAAGTGGCATACGACAACCTGACGCAATTGAGCGCCACGTTCGACACCATGCTGCGGATCTCCAGGATTCAGGCATCCGCCGACCATGCGGGATTTGAGAAACTGTCGCTGACGGAGCTCGCCGCCGATATTGCGGAGACCTTCCGACCGGTGGCGGAGGATGCGGGCCAGAGCCTGACCTTTGTCCAGGACGATGATGACAGCGCCGTAATCATGGGCGACCGCAGGATGCTTCAGCAGATGCTGGTCAATCTTGTCGCCAATGCCAGCCGGTACGGGCCGCCGGGAACCACGATCTCCATCAAGGCGTGGACCGGTCCGGACGATGTCGTGCTTGAAGTGGCAGACAACGGGCCGGGTATCCCGGCGGATCAGCGTCAGAATGTGCTGAACCCGTTCCATCGACTCAAGGGCGGCGGCCATGACGAGGGTGCCGGCCTCGGCCTGGCGCTGGTCGAGGCGATCTGTACGCGCCATGGCGCAAGCCTCACCCTGTCCGACAATGCGCCCGGCCTGCGGGTGACCATCTGTTTCCACCCCGCGACTGCAGGCGGCGCCTGACGCCTGTCAAATTTGTAAGACTGAGGGCAGGTCAGCGGCAAACCGCGGGCTCAGGGTGATGCTCCGCTTGGATAAAGCCCACACCAGGCGGGCATGGTGCGGCGTTCACCCAGGCCCCCCCGGCAAGGGTGGACGCCCCCGGCCAACCCTCAGGAGTCGCAATGGATTACCTCGTCCTCACCAGCCCCCTGCTCGCGCTTGCTGCAGGCATCCTCATTCTCATCGTCCCCAGCATCCTGAACTATGTGGTTGCTGCCTATCTCATCCTGATCGGCCTTCTGGGACTGTTCCCGCATCTCATCGGATAGGCTGCACCGGTTCGACTGCGAGAATGATGGAGGCACTGCCTGCCGCGACCGGCGCGGCGGGCAGTTTTACGTGTGTCGTATCGGTCAAAGGGTGGATCACCGCATTTGCCGCGACGCCGCGGCATGACGGTCGACACGCCGATGCCGTTCCCTACAGTGAGGCGGCATCACTGGCTGTGCGCAACCAGGACGTCAGGCCGGTGCCATTCGGCACCGCAAGACGCGGAGGAGGCATGGGACCACGCCACTGCGCTCCCATACCTCACCTGCCGAATTTTGAGACGGCGGGCGCCTCCCCGCCTCGCTAGGCCACGATCCGCTGCGTAATGACATCGGCCACACGCAGGGCATTGGCGATGATGGTCAGCGTCGGGTTCACCGCGCCGATGGAGGGGAAGAAGCTGGCGTCCGTCACATAGACATTGTCGAGTTCATGGGGCTTGCAGTCTTCGTTGAGCACCGAGTTCATCGGGTCATTGCCGAACCGCATGGTGCCGGACTGATGGGCGGTGCCGCCAATCGGAATGTTGTGGCCGAAGTAGAGCTTGCGATCGAACAGGTGGGGATGGATATCGGTCTTGTCGCAGAGGTCACGCAGCTTCTGACGCAGGCGCCGGTGGGCCTCCTGATTGGTGAGCGTCAGATCCAGCCGCACCTTGTCGCCGTCGTAGTAGATGCGGTTCTGCGGCAGCGGCAGGTCTTCCGACTGCAGCCAGAAATCGATCGAGTGCTTGGCGATCCAGTCGAACGGCTTCTGACTGATCCATTGCATGGAGGCTGGCAGACCTTCGGCCTCGATCTGCTCGCCGTCCGACTTGCCGACCATCTGGATGTGACCGAGGGGAAAATCCCAATCGCCTTTGCCGCCATCCTTGGGCGCGCGATAGAAATCGTTGAGCCCGAGGGTTTTCTGAAACCGGGTGGGATTCTCAGACTTCGACAGCGCCAGAACGACAGAATTGTTGTGCCGCATATAGTTTCGGCCAACCTGGCCGGACTGGTTCGCCAGCCCGTCGGGGTGGGTTTCGCAGGCCGAGCGCAGGAACAGCAGAGCAGACGATAGCGCACCGCATGCGACGACGAAGATGTCGGCCGACAATGTTCGTGTCTCACCGCCCGTTTCGATTTCAACTTCCTTGATCGCACCGCCAGACGCATCGGTGATGAGCCGCGTCACATAGGTGTTGGTCATCAAGGTGAGGTTGGGATAGTCGCGCAGCGCCGGATCCACGCACATCACCTGGGCATCGGCCTTGCCGTTCGTCGGGCAGGGATAGCCATCGAAGCGGTCGCAGCGGATGCAGGGTGAATGCGGCAGTGGCTGCAGGTTTTTTTCGTCGAGCAAGACCCCGACCGGGAGATGGAAGGGGTTGTAGCCTTCGGCGCTCAGATCCTGCGCCAGTTGCGCAATGCGCGGCTCATGCTCAACGGCATCGTAGGCGTAGGGCTTTGGCGCAGGCGGCGCCGTAGGGTCTTCGCCGCGCCGGCCATGGACGTGAAAAAGTTCCTCGGCCTGCTGGTAATAGGGCTCGAAGGTGTCGTAGCCGACGGGCCAGGCGGGCGACAGGCCATCTTCATGTTCGATCTCGCCGAAGTCGCATTCGCGAAGCCGAAACAGGGCTGCGCCATACATCTTGCTGTTGCCGCCAACGAAGTAATGCAGGCCGGGCGTGAAGGGCTTGTCCTTGTCGTCATACCAGGTCTCGTCTGCCTGATAGCGGTTGGCGCCGAAGACCTGGCCGGTGTCCCAGTTGTCGCGCGAACGGATCAAATAGTCGCCCCGTTCGATCAGCAGGATTTTCTTGCCGGTCTTTGCAAGGGCCTGCGCCGTCGTGCCGCCGCCGGGGCCGGAACCAATGATGATGACGTCATAATCGCTGGCCATGTCCGCGCTCCCTGTAACTGATCAGGCGTTGAATATGACACCGTGTCCTGGAGGCTATCTGTCTCGATTTATACATATAATTAACTCTGCAGCCGCGCCTGTCAGCGGTAGTGTCGGCAGCAAGTATGGAGGCTGTTGCCGTGACAATCGAGATCATCATCACGTTTCTGGTGCGCCTGGCACTCATCGGACTGTTCTTTCCGTTCAGCGCCTTGGACAAGGTGCTCAACTTCAACGGGGCGGTCTCGCAGGCCCGGCAGATCGGGGTCGGTCGCGGGTTGGGGATGGCCATGATCCTCATCGGCCTGACGATCGAGGTGGTGATGTCGCTGGGCGTGCTCACGGGTGTCGCCGATCGGCTGGCCGCCTTCATTCTCGCCGGCTACTGCGCCGCGACGGCCGTGCTCTACAAGCAGTTCTGGACCGCGCCAGCGTTTTCGCTGCGCAATCCCGGTGACCAGTTCTGGGATTTTCTGAAGAATTTTGCCGTGGCGGGCGGCTTTTTGCTGATCACCTTCGGGACGACGGCGAATGGCGTGCAGGACTTCTTTTCGGCGCCACTGTCGTCGACGCAGCCCTATGCCATCGGAGCGCAGCCATGACCGAGACGCCTGAGGTCGGGTACTGGCATCTTCATGTCGATGCCGATGGCGTGAGCCGGAACGTGCGCTGCACGATCTCTCACTTCGCCCTGCATGCGCTGGGACAAGGGGCGCCGCCCCAGTGGCTGGGAGACACGTTCGACAGCCAGGCAACCGTGCTGTTCACCGTGCAGCCGCCGGGATGGGTCGCCGACTGGCACGAGAATCCCAAGCCGCAATGGATCATCCCGCTGTCGGGCCGGTGGTTTGTCGAATCGATGGCCGGCGAACGCGTGGAGATGGGCGCGGGCGAGATCTCGTTCGGACAGGATCAGGGGTGCCGGACCATCGACCGCAAGCGTGGTCATCTGTCGGGCACGGTCGGTGATGCGCCCGCAGTGCTGATGCTGGTGCAATTGCCCGAGTTCACAGGCTCCGGGCCGTGCAGTTTCCGATGACACTGCGCGGGCAGGCCGGGGCACGCCCGGGAGAAAGGCCATGACGCGGATTACAGCGGTCGCGTTGGCAAGCAGCGATGTCGAGCGGCTCTCGCGGTTTTATCGCCAGACGTTCGGGTTCGAGGTCTGTCCCGCGCCACATGGCGCGCAGGGTGGGCTGGACGAGGGTCAGGCACCGCAGCTGATGCTGCGGCTTGGCCTGCAACACATCGCCATCGTGCCCGCCGGCAAGGGGCCGGTCTATTGCACCGCAGTCGCCAACAGCCCGGCGTTTCAACACTTCGCCATCGTGACGGGCGATATGGACGCCGCCTATCGGCATCTTGAAACGGTGACAGACTGGGCGCCGATTTCGCGGGCCGGACCGGAACATCTGCCGGAGCGTTCGGGCGGCGTGCTGGCGTACAAGTTTCGCGATCCCGATGGCCATCCCCTCGAACTGCTGCAGTTTGCCGGCAAGACAGTCCCCGACTATTGGCGCGGACAGGCGGAGCACGCGCCGCTGTTCTGGGGGATCGATCACACGGCCATCGCGGTGCGCGATACCCAGCGCAGCGTGGCCTTTTACCGGCAGTACGGCTTTGAGCCCGACGCTCGCAGCCTCAACCACGGCATCCAGCAGGACCGGCTCGATGACGTCGACAGTGCGCATGTCGAAGTGACCGCCCTCACCTGCGCCGGCGCGCCGCCGCATCTGGAACTGCTCTGCTACCGGAATATGCTGCCGATGCAGGGATCGGTCGACGAGGGTGTCGCAGCGACGCGGACCTTGCTGGCGGATGTTCCGACCGGGCAGGCATCAGGCGTAACCGAAGACCGCGACGGACACCGCCTGCTGATCAGCTAGCGACGCGGCGGGTACAGGTCCCGGGCAACCGCCCGGACATCGAAAGGCCGTCTCGAGCATTCCCGACGCAAATGCCAAGACCCTCCGACCCAATCAGCCTCACCCTGCGGGGCGCGCGAGGGTCCACTGTGCAGGACGGAGCGAGCGCTTGCTGCTCCTAAGAAAGCTGTCGTCGCAAGCGTCGAAACATGCCGCGTACGATCCATCTGTGGGCAAAGCCAACCGGGATCATGTAGGCGCGGCCGAACGTGTTGTGTACGCAGACGGAGGACGTCACCGACAGAGTGTCGTTTGCGATTGAAATGCAGGTCATGACGTCTAGATGACGATCACGCTCGGTGAGCACCAGACACTCGTCATCGACGTATTCGACGAGGAAAAAGTCCAGGTAGTCACCGACATTGACCTGTCCGACACGCGTCCCGCTGAAGCCACCAATACGTTTGACGCCAAACACCGACGAAATCACATCGCGTATCTGAAAGGCTCGTTGCAGCAGTGGCTGCGGATCACTCATGATCGTATTCCACGCGGCCAAAGCAGTCATTTTGCGCGGCAGAGCGGTGTCCTGCCGATCGAAATAATAAAGCTCCGATACCGGCTGCAACGTCCGGATGTTCGTATCAGGCAAGACAATCATTCTACCGGTCCAGCTGCGATGCAGACACTTGCAATATGGGCTCGCTCCCGCCGTTCGCTGCATTTTTCTCGAATGACCGCTTGGCCCTTTCCCCGTCCTTCGGACATAGCGCTGCGCTCTGCATCAGCGATGTGACGCTCGATCCGCTATTTCTTGGCATGACAGGAAGAGAATGGCGCGCCCTAAGAGATTCGAACTCCTGACCCCCAGATTCGTAGTCTGGTGCTCTATCCAGCTGAGCTAAGGGCGCGCACCGCCGGGTTGATTTCCGGCGAACGGCGAGACCCATACATGGTGGTGCGGGCCATTGCAAGCGGGGTCTTGCGGGTTCATGCCGTGCGCAGGCTGGTGGGCAGCACAACGTCGAAACGGGTGCCCTGCGGCTGGTCGACATGGCTGAGGTGGCCACCGTGGGCTTCAACCAGTTCGCGGGCGATGGCGAGCCCCAGCCCGGTGCCGCCGGCGCGGGCCGAGCCTTCGAAGGCGACGAAGAGATTGTCCCTGGCGCGTGGCGGCAGGCCGGGGCCGTTGTCGGAGACGGTAAGGGTGACGCGATCGGCCTCGCGGGCGAATCGGGTTTCCACCATCGGGTCCTCGAGCTCGGCCAGCTTGGCCTCCAGCGCCTCGCGGGCATTCTTGAGCAGGTTGACGAAGATGCGGCCCAACTGGTCGGGATCGGCCTCGATCTCGGCGCTGTCGGGCACGGCATTGACCCAGCGGATACCGGGATGGCCGGCAAGGCCGGCCTCGAGCGCCGATTCCTGGATCATCGCCTGCAGGCGGACCGGCGCCGGGCGCGGCGGGGTGGCGCTCTGGCGGCCGTAATCGAGAACGGACTGGGCAAAGCCGATGGCCTTGTCGATGGAATTGACCAGCCGCGGCGCAAGGCGCTGCACCTTGGGATCATCGAGTGTCGCCACCTGGTCGGACAGCAATTGTGCCGAGGTCAGCGTGTTGCGCAGGTCGTGATTGATCTTGGCGACGGCGAGGCCGAGATCGGCGAGGTGCCGGCGCTGGCGCAGCATGGAAAAGATGTTCGATTCCATCGCCGCCAATTCGCGCTCCATGATGCCGATCTCGTCGCGGCGGCGGCTGGGGGCGACGATGAGGCTGGCGTTCTCGGGGGCCTCGCGATAGCCCATCATGTTGAAGGTGAGCCGCCGGATGGGCGCAATGAGAATGCGCGAGACGATGAAATAGAGCACCACCGAGGTGATGACGGCGAGGATGATCGACAGGACGAACAGGTTGCGCGAGTAGATCAGCAGATCGGCGCGCATCGGCGTTTCGGGCATGATGACCTCGACGATGCGCTCGGGCTGCGCATCTTCCGTGCCGACGATGCGCAGGGTCCGGTCGCCGCCCATGAACAGTGTGTCGAGTGTGCCGAGAACCATCGTCGCGATGTCGCGCTGGCGCAGATCGACGGTGACGACATCGGTGAGCGGCTGAGCATCCTCGAAGTCGATGAGCTGGCTCTGGCCTTCGCGGCGATAGACGATGGCCTGGGCGCCCGCCGAGGTCAGCAGACGATCGGTGAGGACGCGCGGCAGGTCCATGGCATCGGGGACGGCATCGAGCACGCGGGCCGCGACGATGCCGACCCGCAGCCGGTCATCGAGCCAGTTGAGCCGATAGCTGGCAGCCGAGGGCAGATAGATCACCACCTCAACGGCAAGGATCACCACGACGATGGTGGCGATGAGCTTGACGGAGAGCCCCGAAAAAGGGCCGGGCAAGGCGCGACGAGGGGTGGCCATCAGCTGATGATTAGCGCGGCGTCGGCCGCGTTTCCAGCCGCATTTGCACGGATGGCCATGGCCGCTATCAGCCCAGCAGGCGCACGAGCGCCATCCAGTAGCGCAGCAGCGGATTGTCCTTTTCGTGCCGCAGGTACTCCGTGCCGAGCCGGCTGACGATCTCGGCCTTGCTGGGATAAGGCGCCACGAAGCGCAGCAGATGGCGCATGGTGAGGCCATTGGCGATGGCGAGCGCGAAGATCGCCGCGGTTTCGCCGGCGCCCGGACCGGCGATGGCGGCGCCGAGAATGCGGCCGAAGCCATCGGTGATCAGCTTGGCAAAGCCATCCGTGTCGCCCTCGATGCGGGCCTTGTCGTTTTCGGCAAAGGACCAGCGGCTGACGCGGAAGCCGATGCCATGGCAGCGGCGGGCTTCGGCTTCGTTGAGGCCGATTTCGGCAATGGCGGGGTCGGTTTCGACCAGTCGCGGCACGAGGCGCGCGGCGCGCTGGGCGGACAGGCCGAGCAGCGCATGCCGCACGGCGATCTGGGCATCGCGCATGGCGGCATGGACGGATTGATCGACGGCCGCGGCGTCGCCGATGGCGAGGATACGCCGGTTGGAGGTGACAAGCCCCTTGAGCTGCAGGCGCGCCGGATCGGTCTTGTCCATCTTGACGCCGGCCTTGTCGAGATCGAGCGCGGCGAGCTCGGGGACGCGCTCGGTGGCGACGAGAATATGCGAGACATCGAGCGGCCGCTCGGTGTCGCCGGACCGGATGACGACGCCGATGCCCATGGAGCGCGCCTGGATGGCGGCGACCTCGGTGTGATCGTGCAGCTTGACGCCCTCCTCGCCAAGGCGGCGCAGGGTGACATCGACGAGCTCGCGATCGAAGCCGGGCAGCATGTCGCCGGCGGCGACCACCGTCACCTCGGTGCCGAGCCGGCAATAGGCCTGGGCCAGTTCGATGGCGCGCGGCGTGCCGCCGATGATGACCAGATGGGTGAGCTTGCGGGTGTTGTCGAGAATGGTGTCGGAAGTGAAATAGGGGACGGCGTCGAGTCCAGGGATCTGCGGCACCGTGGGACGACCGCCGGTGGCAATTATAAAGCGGCGGGCGCGGATCTCGACGTCATCGACCACCAGGGTGGATTTATCGGTGAAGTGCGCCTCGCCCTTGATGATCTCGGCACCCAGCGCCTCGTAGCGCGCCAGGCCGTTGTGGGGGCTGAGACCGGCGACGACCTGGTCGACGTGATCGTGGACCCGGCGGAAGCTGACCTTCGGACTGTCGGCGGTGATGCCGAAGCGCGCCGCGGTGCGCAGCTGATGGGCGCGTTCGGCGGCGACGCCAAAGGCCCGGGCCGGCACGGCGCCGGTATTGAGGGCATTTCCGCCCATTTCGCCGCGTTCGACCAGAACGACGGAGGCACCGAGCGCGCGTGCGGCCTCGACGGCAGCCAAACCGCCGGCACCGGCCCCTATGACACAGAGGTCGGGTGTAAGTCTTTCCGCCAAATCCGCCTCTGAGCCTTGCCAAGTTGCTGGTTTGAGGCGCCTCAATACCATTGCTTCGCGCAAGACAATAGACAGAGCGGCCGCAGCAGAGCAAAATTGCCACAGCAGCGTGCGCCAATCGGCACACACAAGGCACTACGGCCGCGTTGACTTGCCCCCCTCAATTCCCTATAAGCCCGGCAAATCTGCCGATACCCCCTTTCAGGGCCGGGCGGCACGCATCTTGCGTCCAGATAAGAACAAGGGAACCGCGCGCCGGCGTGGTCTAGTGGTATGAAACGTACATTCCAGCCGAGCACGCTCGTCCGCACGCGCCGTCATGGTTTCCGGGCCCGCATGGCCACCAAGAATGGTCGCAAGATCATCAATCGCCGTCGCGCCATCGGCCGCAAGAAGCTCACGGCCTGAGGCAGTTGCTGCCCGCCCGGCGGCAATCCTGCGAGGAGGCCAGCGTGCGGCGCCTCAAGCAAAGATCAGAATTTCTGAGAGTCGCCCGGGGCAAGCGCGTCGGGCGCTCTGCGTTTTCGCTGCAGAGCACGCCGCGTGACATCGAGCCCGCAGGGCTGGGTTTCACGGTGACCAAGCAGCAGGGCAATTCGCCGGAGCGCAACCGCATCCGGCGCCGGCTGAGAGCCGCTGCGGCGGTTTGCGCCGTGCAGTTCAAACCCCAACATGATTATGTGCTCGTGGGGCGCCGCGCCGCCCTGAGCATTCCCTTCGACCGGCTGGTGGGCGATCTTGGCGCCGCGCTCGCCAAAATTCACTCAAGCCCGACTGCGGGCGAGCGGAACAGGACAGCATGAAGCCCGATAATCGTAACATGATCATCGCGATCGCCCTCAGCATTGTGGTGCTGTTCGGGTGGCAGTTCTTCGTGGCCGGACCGCAGATGGAACAGGCGCAGCGCCGCGCCGAGATCACGGCGCAGCAGCAACGCGACGCAGCCGCGGCCAATCTGCCGACACCGAGCGCCGACGGCACGACGCCCGCCGCGAGCAGCGCGCCGGTGCCGGCCGGAACGCCGGGCAGCTTCGCCGACCGCGAAGAGGCGATCGGGGTGAGCGACCGGGTGCGGATCGATACGTCATCGCTGGCGGGTTCGATCAACCTGACGGGCGCGCGGCTCGATGACCTGCAGCTCAAGGAATATCACGAGACGGTCGACGAGGATTCCCCGATCATCACGCTGCTCGTGCCGTCGGGCGCGCCGGGCGGCTATTATGTCGAGCAGGGCTGGGCCGCAGCGGGGACCGATACGGCGGTGCCGGATGGCACGTCGGTTTGGACGCTCGAGAGCAGCAATGACGTGCTGACCAATGCCAGCCCGGTGACGATGCGCTGGGACAATGGCGAGGGCCAGATCTTCCGGCGCACCTTTGCGGTGGATGACGATTATCTGTTCACGGTGACGCAGTCGATCGAGAACACCGGCGCCGCGACCGTGGTGTTCTACCCCTATTCGCGCATCGTGCGGCAAGGCACGCCGAAGGTGCAGAACTTCTTCATCCAGCATGAAGGCCCACTGGGCGTGCTGGGCGACAACAACCTGATTTCGAAGAAATATACCGACATCGCCAACGACAAGCAGATCGATGCGACGTCGAACGGCGGCTGGCTCGGCTTTACCGACAAGTACTGGGCGACGGCGGTTCTCTCCGAGCCGCTGCAGCCGCTGAATGCGCGGTTCTCGCACATGGTGGTCGGCGGTACGGACGTCTATCAGACCAGCTTTGTCGAATCGACGCCGGTCAATGTCGGCCCCGGACAGACGGCCGAGGAAACCAGCTATGTGTTCGCCGGCGCCAAGCGCGACAATGTCATTGCCGGCTATGAAAAGACCTATGGTTTCGACCGGCTGGAACTGCTGATCGACTGGGGCTGGCTGTGGTTCTTCACCCACCCGATGTTCTGGCTGCTGACGTCGCTGTACGGCATCCTGGGCAATTTCGGTCTGGCGATCCTGGCGGTGACGGTGCTGGTGAAGGCGCTGTTCTTCCCGCTGGCAAGCCGCTCCTATCGCTCGATGGCAGCGATGCGCCGCGTGCAGCCGGAAATGAAGGCCATCCAGGAACGGTACAAGGACGATCGCGCCCAGCAGCAGCAGGCGATGATGGAGCTGTACAAGACCGAAAAGATCAACCCGCTCAGCGGTTGCTGGCCGGTGCTGATCCAGATCCCGGTGTTCTTTTCGCTCTATACCGTGATCTTCATCTCGCTGGAGATGCGGCATGCGCCGTTCTTCGGTTGGATCGTCGACCTCGCGGCGCCGGACCCGACCAATGTGTTCAACCTGTTCGGGCTGATCCCCTGGGATCCGACGACGGTACCGATCATCGGCGGGCTGCTGCACCTGGGCGTCTGGCCGCTGGTCATGGGCCTCACCATGTGGGTGCAGATGAAGCTGAACCCGCCGCCGACCGACCCGACGCAGGCGATGATCTTCAACTGGATGCCGGTGATCTTCACCTTCATGCTCGGCACGTTCCCGGCGGGTCTGGTGATCTACTGGGCGTGGAACAACACGCTGTCGGTGACGCAGCAGTATTTCATCATGAAGCGCAATGGCGCCGATGTGGACCTGCTGGGCAATATCCTGACCAGCCTGGGGCTGGGCAAGAAGCCGGCCGACGGCAAGTCGAGCTGAGGACGGGGCGGGACAACCGCCCCTCCCCCTTCCCCGGGGTCCGGGATGCGCCGGGAGGCAATCGATGTCCGAGACACGTTTTTCCGAGGCCCAGATCGAAGCCGGGCGGCTGCTGTTCGCCCGCCCCTTCACCTTCGTAAAGGGCTGCGTGTCGATTGCCGACCTGCCTGATCCGGACCGGCTGGAGATCGCCTTCGCCGGACGGTCGAATGTCGGCAAATCCTCGCTGATCAATGCACTGACGGGCACGACCGGCCTGGCCCGGACCTCGAACACGCCGGGACGGACGCAGGAACTCAATATCTTCGAGAGCATGTACGCGCCGCTTCGGATCGTCGACATGCCCGGCTATGGCTATGCCAAGGCGCCGGAAAAGAAGGTGGCGCAGTGGACGCAGCTGATCCACCGCTATCTGACCGGGCGTCCGAACCTGCGCCGCGTCTATGTGCTGATCGACGGCCGGCATGGCCCGAACGCCAATGACGTGACGGTGATGAACGAGCTCGACCGCGCCGCGGTGAGCTATCAGATCGTCGTCACGAAGGCCGACAAGCCCACCAAGGCGGATCTCGAGAAGGCGCTGGAAAAGACCCGCGCGGCGATCGCCAAGCGGCCCGCCGCGCATCCGGAGCTGATCCTCACTTCCTCCGAGAAGGGGACGGGGATTGAGACGCTGCGCAGCGAGATCGAGCAGCTGCTGGGCCAGTAGGGCTCACTCCGACTCCGCCGCGCGCCGAGTCTATCCGCTTCCGGCAATCGTCGTCTCTAATATTCCTGCTCCCGTTCCATGCATCGCGACAGACAGTTTGGCACGTCACGACGATGCGGGGATAGGTGATGCAATCAGCAACGATTTCATAGACTTATGTTGCACTGAAGCGGCGGCGCCGTTGGATGATGACATTTGTTGCTGCGAAACGGCCGCAGAAGCGCCATCGCGATGAACGGAAGCTGACCGGTGTTTGTGCAGGCCGCCCCTGCCCCGGCGCTCAGACGGCTTGCGCGATGGGCAGTGGCTCGTCCTGCTGCGCGGCGAGATAGGCGAGGACCTGATCGGCCGACATGGCCTTGCCGAACAGATAGCCCTGGCCGTAGTTGCTGCCCATGTCCTTGAGCAGCTGACGCTGATCCTCACGTTCGATGCCTTCGGCGGTCGTGACGATGCCGAGGCCCTGCGCCATGCCGATGATCGACTTGACGATCTTTGCCTGTTTCGCTTCGCCACGGCACGCCGCGACGAAACTGCGGTCGATCTTGAGCTTGTCGAAGGGCAATCGCGACAGCTGAGAGAGGCTCGAATAGCCGGTGCCGAAATCATCGAGGGCGATGCGAACGCCGGCAGCATGCAGCGACTCGACGATCTGCATGGCGGAATCGAGATCTCCCATGAGAGCGCTTTCGGTGATCTCGATCTCGAGCCGCTGCGGCTGCAGCCCTGTTTCGACGACCACCTGAAGGATGCGCAGGGCGAGCAGCCGATCGGTGAGCTGGACGGGCGACACGTTGAAGGCAACCGAGATGCCGGCGGGCCAGCTGGCCGCATCGCGACACGCTCGGCGCAGCAGACGATCGGACAGGGGCGCGATCATGCCGGAGGCTTCGGCCAGCTCGATGAACTTGTTCGGCGGCACGATTTCGCCATTCGGCCTGATCCAACGCGCCAGCGCCTCGAAGCCGGTGACCCGACCGGATCTGAGATCGATGACAGGCTGGTAGTGGGGGACGATCTCGCCGTCGGCGATGGCCTGACGCAGGCTGGCCTCGGCGATACTACGGCGCGCCACCGCCTCGTCCATCGACGGGTCGAAGATCGTTACAGCCGTGCGGTTGCGGCGCTTGGCCGACTGCAGTGCAAGGTCCGCGAGACGGATGGAGTCGGCCAGATGACAGCCATGCTCGGTCGACACAGCGATGCCTATGCACGCGCTGGTTTCGATTTCGATGCCGTCGACCGCGAACGGACGCTCGATGGCCTTGATGATGCCATAGCCGGCATCGGTCAGAACATCGGGACGTTTTCTAGAGACCACCAGGAATTCGTCGGCGCCGAGGCGCGCAACGAGTTCGCCCGGAAAGGCATTGCGCAGCCGCGACGCGATTTCGACGAGCAGCTTGTTGCCACCTTCGAAGCCGACCTGCTCGTTGATCGACTTGAAGTAGCTCAGATCAATGGCAAAGATGGTGTAGCCATCGATGGGCGGCCCCGAGGCCCGGATTTCCGAGGTAAACAGATCGACCATGCGGCGATTGGGCAGACGGGTGAGAATGTCGTGCTGGGACACCCAGATCGCATCCGCCTCAGCCTTTCGCCGCATCTTTGTTTCGCGACCAACGTCTCTGAGGCGGCGGAACGCATAGAGGAAGCCACAGGTCCCGGTCGCGAGGATTGCGAGGAAGAGTTCGTCGGCCTCATAAGCCTCGTTGGCCTCAAGAAAACCGATCAGCGCTTCGCCAAGGTCAAAATTTCGCGCAATCAGCCACAGTCCGATCCCGCTGGCGGCGAGAACGCCGGCGTCGCGCGCGGCACGATTTGACAGAAAAAGGCTACGCAACAGAACTTCCACCCACACCTAATGGCGTGGATAAGTGTAATCCTCCGCACTTAATCACCGGTTGACGGCAACACCGGTATTGCAAGTGATCTGGCCGGGCGGCGCACCCGGCCAGTCAGGGATCAGGCGGACGCCGGCTCGAAGGTCATGGCGACACCGTTCATGCAATAGCGCAGGCCGGTCGGCTCGGGGCCATCGTTGAACACGTGGCCCAGGTGACCGCCACAGCGGCTGCAATGGACCTCGGTGCGGCCGTAGCCGAGCTTGTAGTCGGTGGATTCACCAACCGCATTGGTGAGCGGCTCGTAAAAGCTCGGCCAGCCGGTGCGGCTGTCATATTTGGTGGCACTGTCAAACAGCGGCTGATCGCAGCCGGCACAGGCATAGATGCCCTCGCGCTTTTCGTGCAGCAGATCGGAGGTGCCGGGAAATTCGGTGCCTTCCTCGCGCAGCACATTGAAGGCTTCGGGCGACAGACGCGAACGCCATTCGGCCTCGGTGAGGGTGACTTCGAAATCACCTTCCGCGGCGATGGTGCCCGTCGTCATGGGGCGAAAGAGCGTGGCAGCGACGCCGAGCGACAACACGGCGGTGCTGCCCAGCAGCAGTTTTCGACGATTGAGAGCCATGAGTGGCGCCTTTCCTTTGACGGGTTTCAGACTAGCCGCCGTGCGCGACACAGTCCCTACAAATGAGCGTGTCCCGCACTGGGGCGGGACACGCAGTCGTTCCTACCAGTTCGCGCGAGACGCGCGGCTGGTTACATCTTGGGCAGAAGCACCGCGTCGATGACGTGGATCACGCCGTTCGACTGCTTGACGTCGGCGATGGTCACATTGGCCGTGCCGCCGTTCTCGTCGGTCAGGGTGACGGTGCCGTTGTCGACCTTGGCGTCGATCACGCAACCACCGACGGTCTCGATCTCGTGGCTGCCGCCATCGTCCTCGATCATGCCAACCAGAGCGGTCGACATCACATCGGCAGCGACCACGTGGCAGGTGAGGATGGTGACCAGCTGATCCTTGTTCTCAGGCATCAGCAGCGTTTCGACGGTGCCCTCGGGCAGCGCGGCGAAAGCTTCGTTGGTCGGTGCGAACACGGTGAACGGGCCTTCACCCGACAGGGTGTCGACCAACCCGGCAGCCTGAACGGCGGCGACCAGCGTGGTGTGGTCGGCAGAGTTCACGGCGTTTTCGACGATGTTCTTGTCGGCATACATGGCCGCACCACCCACCATCGGGTTGTCCTGAGCGATTGCCGAGCCAGCAACGCCGGAGACGGCGAGAACGGTGGAGAGGGCGGCGGCACGAAGAGCTGTGAGCTTCATTGTTTGTTCCTTCCTGGGTAAATTCGGTGTCCACTGTCTTGCATTCGGGACGTGAACAGTTACGGGACGCGCCAGGGGACAGTTTCACTCAACCGCAGAAAATCACTGATTTTCTTTTTTGTTCTTCGACGCAACCTTTCGATGAATATACGCGTTCGCGCACGCTCTCTTTATTACTGCCCTGCATCTCCCAGACTCGCTTTTCTTGCGACTGGAGGCGCAGGGTTTCCGCGACGCCAACGCGCGACCGGGTGCAGTGGGCGATCAGAAGCCCGGACGCGGGGGCATGGGCACGTCGGGCGACGGGGCAGAAACGATGCGTATCGAGGTCGAACCGGTCATGACGGTGTCGGCGGCGAGACGGTTCACCTCGGCATAGGCCTGGCTGAAAGAGAAAATTGCGAGGGCGATGGCGGCGAAGGTGCACAGGGCGTTCAGCATCGGGGGCTCCGGTCAAATTGATGCGCTTGAGGTGCGCTGTGGTCAGGCCCGACCGGGGCTTAATCGTGGCATTTTATCGAAGCTCGCAGTGTATGGTTTACCACTCGCTAATTCACACAGGGCGTCCACAACCCGAGGCGAATTGCGGCTTTACACCGCCAATTACGACACAAATGTCATAATCGACTGGCCCGGGGCGGCCGGCTTGGCTAGACAGGCGCACGACAAGCATCTGCCCTGAACGAGGCCTGCCACCCGTGTCCAAGCCCGCCATCGACAAGGACCTGAAACGCGTTTCGCAGCTGAGCGGCGCGACCCGCTCCAATGCCGAAGTCATCGCCGCGCCGGGGTTGGCCCTGCTGTTCATTCTGGCGGCACTGGTTTGGGCGAGTTGGGCCATGGCCGGCGGTACGCAGGGCTATTTCGTCGTCATCGCCACGGTGATCGCCGCCTATATGGCGCTGAACATCGGCGCCAATGACGTCGCCAACAACATGGGACCTGCCGTCGGCGCGCGCGCACTGACCATGGGCGGGGCGCTGGTGATCGCCGCGATCTGCGAGGCGGCGGGCGCGCTGCTGGCAGGCGGCGATGTGGTATCGACCATCTCGACGAACCTGTTGGTGAAGGACGCGGTGCTGAGCCCCAATGTGTTCATCATCGTCATGATGGCAGCGCTGTTGAGTTCGGCATTGTGGGTGAACCTGGCAACCATTCTCGGGGCGCCGGTCTCGACCACGCATTCGGTGGTCGGCGGCGTCGTCGGTGCGGGGATCGCGGCGCTGGGCTTTGGCGCGGTGGCCTGGCCGGTACTGGGCCAGATCGCCATGAGCTGGGTGATCTCGCCGCTGGTGGGCGGGCTGCTGGCGGCGGCATTCCTGACCGTGATCAACGCCACCATCCTCAACCGGGCCGAAAAGACCGAAGCGGCGCGGCGCTGGGTGCCGGTGTTCGTGGCGCTGATGAGCGGCATTTTTGCGATGTATATGGCGAGCAAGGGGCTGAAGCGGTTGTGGAGCCCCGACCCCGGCATCGTGGTGACCATCGGGCTGGTGTTCGGCGGGCTCGGCTGGCTGGTGGCGATCCCCTGGGTGCGCAGCGGGATGGGCGGGCCGGACAATGCGCGCAAGCAGGTCGGCCGCCTGTTCCGGCTGCCGCTGATCATATCGACCGCGCTGTTGAGCTTTGCGCATGGCGCCAATGACGTGGCCAATGCCGTGGGCCCGCTGGCGGCGATCGTCGCGGCAGTGAGCGAGGGCGCGGCCGGGGCCAAGGTGACGCTGCCGCTGTGGGTGCTGGCGATCGGCGGCATCGGCATTGCCATCGGGCTGGCGCTGTTCGGGCCGCGGCTGATCCGCACCGTGGGTGAAAAGATCACCAAGCTCAACGAAATCCGCGGCTTCTGCGTGGCGCTGGCGGCAGCGGCGACGGTGCTGGTCGCGTCGGCGCTGGGGATGCCAGTGAGCTCTACGCATATCGCGATCGGCGCCGTGTTCGGCGTCGGCCTGCAGCGCGAAGGGTTCTCCAATCGCGGCATCCGCAACAAGGCGGTGAGCCCCGAAGGCGTGTTCCTGAAGACCGACCACCTCAACCGCACGCCGGAAGAGGCGGTCCACAATTTCCAGAAGCGGCGCCGGCGCTATCTGGTGCGGCGCCAGCACGCGCTGTCGATTGCCACGGCCTGGGTGGTGACGGTGCCGGCTGCAGCCCTGCTCTCCGCCGTAGTGTATTTCGTGATGATGACGGTGTTTGGCATCTAGGCTGGATGCGCCCACGGCGCGACCAACGCGCCGTGATTCTCATGACGTCCGTAGCGCTCGTGCGCGAACGGCCGCCTATTCGGTGATCGCGACCGAGGGGGTGTCGTGGTGGCGGCCGGAGCCGAGTTCGCGCTGGGCCAGGGCGACTGCGACGTCGGCGAGGCCTTCGTGGGTGATGAGGCGCTTGGCCTCGGGCAGGACGGCCCAGTGGCGATAGCGCTGGCCGCGCTCCTTCCAGTCCTCACGCTGCCGGGCGACGCGGAGCGGATAGAGTTTCACCTCGATGGGCGCCGGACGTTCCTCGGTGACCGGCAGCCAGTACGAGCCGATCGGCTCGTGATCGATGTCGCCCTCGACGCCTGCTTCTTCCCAGGCCTCGTGCGCTGCGGTGTCCCACGGCGTTTTGCCGTCCATCAGCCCGCCCTTGGGAAAGATCCACTTGCCGCGGCCGCGCGAGGTGATGAGCAGCACGACTAGCTGGCCATCAACGATGGTGTAGGGCAAGGCGCCGACCTGCGGACCGGCGGGCTCGACCGGCTGGCGGCCGAATCGACGCAGAAAGCTGAAAGCCTTGTTGAGCATTGGGGCCGGTGGGTGATTCGAGGACGGCACAGTATGCAAGCGGCGAGTCGCGTTGGGAAGCGGGGCCTCCCAGGCAGATGCCGACCTGACCCGCTGCTCAGCGGCCCGGGCGCACGGCGTCCGCGAAAGCAGTCAGCGCCCACAGGACCGCAGCGGTCGCCATGGTGATTGCGGTATCGATCACAGCTTCGTTCAGCTTGAAGCCGACGCCGCTGCGCATGTCGCCAAAAGCGTCGAGCGCTTCGTTGAGCAGTTGCAGCGCGAAAACGATCAGGACGGCCAGACCGGCACGGCGAAACAGGATCAGCGCGACGACAAAGATGGCGATCGCCACATAGACGTGCAGGGCGGCTGGCGGCATGCCGGTTGCGCCGCCGATCGCCTGCTTCAGCGCATCCCACATAAGGCCGCGAATGCCAGGCCAGGGGCGCGCGACCGCCCACCTGCGCCGGAAGGACGGTGCATCAGCGGACGATCAGCGTGCCGGCGCCGTGTTCGGTGAACAGCTCGACGAGGACCACGTGGGGGGTCTTGCCGTTGAGGATCACCACGCCTTCGACGCCGTCTTCGAGCGCGGCGAGGCAGGTTTCGACCTTGGGGATCATGCCGCCCGAAATGGTGCCGTCGGCGATCAGCCGCTTGGCCTCGGCCACCGTGAGCTCGGGGATGAGCTGCTTATCGGCATCGAGCACGCCATCAACATCGGTGAGGAACAGCAGGCGCTTGGCGCCAAGCGAGCCGGCGATGGCGCCGGCGAAGGTGTCGGCGTTGATGTTGTAGGTATTGCCGTCATGGCCGGGGGCAACCGGGGCGATGACCGGGATCATTTCGGAGCGCGCCAACTGGTCGAGCAGGGTGCGATCGACTTCGACCGGTTCGCCGACATAGCCGAGATCGAGCACGCGCTCGATGTTGGAATCGGGATCGCGGAACTTCTTTTCGGCCTTTCTGGCAAAGACCATGTTGCCGTCCTTGCCGCACAGGCCAATGGCCCATTCGCCCTCGGCATTGATGAGCGCGACGATTTCCTTGTTGATCGAGCCGGCGAGCACCATCTCGACGATTTCCATGGTGCGCTTGTCGGTGACCCGCAGCCCGCCTTCGAATTTCGACTCGATGCCGAGATTTTTCAGCATCTGGGCGATCTGCGGGCCGCCGCCATGGACGACGATCGGGTTGACGCGGGACTGTTTCAGCAACGCGATATCGCGGGCGAAGGCCTGTCCGAGCGAGGCATCGCCCATGGCGTGGCCGCCGTATTTCACCACGACGGTCTTGCCCTCGTAGCGCTGCATATAGGGCAGCGCCTGCGACAGAACGGCGGCATCGGAGGAAAAACTCTCGAGATCGGTCATGGCGTAAGGCGTGTCCCCTGTTTCGGGCTCAGAGCTATAACGCATTCCGCCTGACACGAAAGCGCTTTCCAAGCAGAAATAACTTCCCACTGAACCTGTTGCAAATGATGGCGGAATTAACTTCATGACCCAGCGCCAGGGCTAGGCAGGCGGGGACGTCAGCGCTAAAGTCCGCGGCAATGAGTGGTTCAAGCGCAGACATTGCCGAGCTGATTTCCCGTACGGCCCTACGGGATCGTGCGGCATTTCGTGATCTGTACGAACGGACCAGCGCGAAACTCTTCGGTGTCGCCCTCCGTATTTTGAAGGACAGATCGGAAGCCGAAGAGGCGCTGCAAGAGGTCTATGTCAAGATCTGGCAGCGCGCCGACCGCTACGTACAGGGCGGCTATAGCCCGATCTCCTGGCTGGTGGCCGTTGCCCGCAACCACGCACTCGATGTGCTGCGGGCCCGTAAACCGGTGAACGACGACATGGACGTGGCCCTCGAAATTCCCGACGGCGGCCCCGATCCAGAACAGGCTGCACTCTCCAGTGGCGAGCGCGGACGGATCGACAATTGCCTCGCTCAACTGGAGGCAGACAAGGCCGATTGCGTGCGTGGCGCCTATCTCGAAGGGTTCAGCTATGACGAACTGGCGACGCGTCACAGCGTGCCGCTGAACACGATGCGAACCTGGCTCCGGCGGAGCCTGTTGAAACTGAGAGAGTGCCTATCGTCATGAGCCCACAGGCCAACAGCAGCGGACCGGAGGACGACCAGATCCTGGTCGCCGAGTACGCGCTCGGCCTGCTTGACGGGCCGGAACGCGAAACCGTGGCACGCCGTGTGAAATCGGAACCCATGCTGTCGGCCGAAATGCGGCTGTGGCAGAGCCGGTTGAGCGCGCTCGACGGCGAATTCGCCGAGGTGGCACCGCCGGCCAATGTGTTGTCGAAGGTCGAAAGGCGGCTGTTCGGCGAGACGCAGTCAGCCGGCGCTGGTGGCGTTGCCAGGTGGTGGAATTCGCTGGCGCTGTGGCGCGGACTGACGGCTGCTGCGGCCGCCGTCGCGGTGGTCGCCGTGAGCGTCAACCTGATGCAGCCGGCGCAACTGGCGCCCGAGGAATATGCCACGCAGCTGGTGGCCGCGATCCAGGCACAGGACGGGTTCGGCGTCGAGTTCATCGCGCTCTACGACCAGCAGAATGGCGAAGTGCGGGTCACCTCGTTGCGCGGCGATGCCGTGGCCGACAAGGATTATGAGCTTTGGTACATCAATGGCGACGCCCCGGCGGTCTCCATGGGCGTGCTGCCGATCGACGCGCGACGCGAGATTGAACTCGACGATGCGACGCGTTCGCAGATCGATGCCGGCACGACGCTGGCGGTGACGCTGGAGCAAAAGGGTGGCTCGCCCACCGGTAAGGCCCAGGGCCCGATCGTCGCGGTCGGCACGGCGATCGCGATCTAGATTTTCGGTTTTTGAGACCAAAGGCCCCGGAGCGATCCGGGGCCTTTTTTGTATGTCGAGGTAGATGAGACCCCTACCCGGCGCTGTGCGCCGCGGCCGGGCGTTTAGCCGACGCGGCCGAAGAGGTTGCCGGCGTTGGGGACGTGTTTGACGATCTCGTCGGAAATGGCGGTCATGCGGTCAAAGACCGACTGATCGATATCGCCTTCGAGGGCGGGCATGACGCTTTCGACCTGTTCAGCGTTGCGGCCGCCGATGATGGTGGCGGCAATGCCGGGGCGCGACAGGGCCCAGCGGATGGCGAGATGGGCCAGCGGGCGATCGCGCTCGGCGGCGATGGCCTTGAGCTGTTCGACGCCCTCGTAGACATGCGGCCAGATATCTTCGCGGAAGGGCAGGATGCCGTGGCGCTGATCGCCTTCGCGGAGGCCCGGATCGCGGCCGAACTTGCCGGTGAGAATGCCGTGGGCGAGCGTCGAATAGGTGATGACCGTGGTGCCGTGCCGGGTGCACCAATCGATAACGTCGTCCTCGGGGTAGCGCCAGAGCAGGTTGTAGCCGAGCTGATGGGCGTCGATGGTGCCGACTTCGGCGACCTGGGCCATTTCGGTGACGGAGAAATTGGACACACCCACGGCACCAATCTTGCCCTCGGCGCGGGCGCGTTCGAGCCCTTCCATGGTCGGTCGCATGTCCCAGCCGGTGCGGGGCCAGTGGATGTAGTAAAGGTCGATGGTGTCGACGCCGAGCCGGCCGAGGCTGCCTTCGACCTGCTCGTACATCGAGGCGGCAGTGGCTTCGGCGGGGTTGGCCTTGGAGGCGATAAAGATCTGGTCGCGCTTGTCGGCGATGAAGCGGCCATAGAGCTCTTCGGAGTGGCCGCCGCCATACCCGGCGCCGGTATCGAAGTGGCGCACCCCGGCATCGAAGGCGGCCTGCATGGCGGCGGTGAGATGGGCGTCCTGCTCGGAAGGGCTGCCATAGGGCACATACCAGGAGCCGCCGAAGCAGAGCGGTGGCTGCGCAATGGGGCTGGCGCCGATGCGCATGGGCTTGAGCGCGGGGGAAATGGTGGTCACTGTGGCAATCCTCCCAAATATGCCGAAAACAGAACTGTCGGACCGGGCGGGCGACAGAGGCCTGAGGTCCTGCGGCTGTTTACGGGATTTTGCGAGGCGAGGCGAGCGCCAGGCGGCAATGGATGCCGGGCGCATGTGGCGCGCCCGGCTGGATCGGGTGTCGGATCAGGCCTCGACGGGCGGTGCGGCTGGGGCACGGCCCGGCTCGGCGCCCGGCGGCGGCTTGATGCGCAGGAAAGGCACCAGAGCAACGACCAGCGCGAAGGAAGCGACCTGATAGAGAATGGCCGTGCCGGCAGCGCTGGCATAGGCGGCCTTCAGCGCGACGCCCGCCGAGAGATCGGACGCCAGATGGGTGAAGAAGATTTCGCCCACCAGCGCGATGCCGACGGCGCCGCCGATCTGCTGGAAGGCCTGCAGCGCCCCGGAGCCCGCACCGGCGTCGCGCGGCGGCACGGACGACAGGACGGTCTGGAATAGGCCCGAAAAGCCCATGCCGAGGCCGAGGCCGGCCACGAGCAGCGGCGGCACGAAGGTGAGCGTGTTCACCGTATCCCCGAGACCACGGATGATGAGATCAAGCCAGCCGATGCCGATGACCAGCATGGTGGCGCCGACGGCCAGCCGGGTGCGCAGATAGCGCTGGCCAAGACGGCCGATGAACAGTGACACGCCGAGGACGCCGAGCGAGAACGGCGTATTGGCGAAGCCCGACTGCAGCGGCGTCAGCTCGTAACCCGTCTGCAGCAGCAGCGAGATGACGAGGAACATCGGCGGAATGCCGGAGGCGAAGATGGTGGTGACCAGCAGGCCCAGCAGATAATTGGGATTGGAGATCAGGTTGTAGTTGAGCAATTGCGGCTGGTCGGCGCGGGCGCGGCGGCGCTGCCAGAGCACGAACAGCCCGACGACCACGATCGAGACGGCCATCATGGCGAAGGCCCAGGCCGGCCAGCCATAGGCGCGGCCTTCGACCAGCGGGAAGACCATGGCCACCGAGGCGAGGACGAACAGGCCGATGCCGACATAGTCGTTACGCAGGCTGGGGTTGCCGGGCGTGCGGGGAATGAGGAACCAGCCCGCGACCACGGCCAGAATACCGACGGGAATATTGACGAGAAAGATCGGGCGCCAATCGAGCCCGAAGAAATCGCCACCGATCAGCAACCCGCCCAGGATGGGACCGGAGACGGCGGCGAGGCCGGTGCTGAGACCGAAGAGTGAGAAGGCCTGGCCCTTTTCCTGCGGAGGGAAGGTGACCTGAACGATGGCCAGCACCTGCGGCGTCATGATGGCACCGGCCAGCCCCTGCAGTACGCGGGCAAAGATCAGCCATTCAATGGATGGCGCGAGGCCACAGAGCGCCGAGGCGAGAGTGAACGAGGCGACGCCGATAAGGAACATGCGGGTGCGCCCGACGATGTCGCCCAGGCGACCGAAGGGTAGCAGGCCGAGGGCGAAGGCCAGCACGTAGGCGGCAACCACCCACTCGATCTCACTGGGGCTGGCCCCGAGATCGGTCTGCAGTACGGGGAGCGCCACGTTGACGATGGTCACGTCGATCAGGTTCATGAAGGTGGCGAGCAGCAGCACCATCAGCGCGATCCAGCGGCGTGGATCGGCCTCCTCCTTGTTGCGTGGAACCTGAAAATTCTGCGGCATGACTAGTGACCTGAAACGTGGGAAGGATTGCGGAAGGCGCGACGGATTTCGTCGCACATCCGGTTGTAGTTTTCTGCCGACGGGTCGTCGGACAGACGGAAGCTGGTGAGCGCACCGATGAGCACGAGCGCGGCTGCCTGCGGGTCGAGATCCGGCTTCAGGCTAGCATCGGCCCGGCCGGTCTCAAAGATGGCGGCGATGGCAGTCTGCCAGTTGCGGCGCAGGGGCGCCAGCAGCTGGGCGAGCGCCGGATCGCGCGAGGCGCGCTGGCTTAGTTCGGCGACGACATCGAGCAGTTCGGTGTGCTCGGTGAGCAATTCGTAGTGATCGACAAACTCGGCCTCGAGCTGCTCGGCGCCCGACAGGTGGCTGCGGGGGCGCTTGACCACCTGCTGGCGGAAATCTGCCTGCAGGGTTTCGGCGAGCAGAGAGATCAATTCCGCCTTGGTGGGCACGTGATAGTGCAGCGTGGCGATGTTGATGCCGACCCGCTCGGCAATGTCGCGCGTTCTGAGACCCTCAAAACCCTTTTCATGCACCAGCGCGCGCGCCGCCGCGGCGATGGCGATGCGCCGGTCGTCGGTGGTTTCACGCTTGGTGGCGGATTGGGGGTCGGGCACGGCTGAGGGCTCACATCGGGCGCAGGAGGTGGGACGGAACAAGCGTCAGAGAGCGCTTGTTAGACCGGATCGCATCTCTCAATCAAGTGATTGATTGAAACAGGGGCGAAGTTTTTCCGGGACGCGCGTTTCGGTGAACGGTGTCGGCGGGCGGTAGTGAATGTGTCCGCGACCTGCTGTAGGATGGGCGGATGAACCAGATGTCCCCGCCGCCCCGCTCGCTCGACCATGTCACCGAGTGGATCTTCGACCTCGACAACACGCTGTATCCGCGTGAGTGCAACCTGTTCGCGCAGATCGACCTGCTGATCTCGGACTACATGGTGGATGTGACGCGACTGCCCTATGACGAGGCGCGCGCGCTGCAGAAAACCTATTACCGCGACTATGGCACGACGCTGAACGGGCTGATGCAGCTGCACGAGGTGGACCCGGACCATTATCTGTCCAAGGTGCATGACATCGACTATTCGCCTGTTGTGGCGCATCCGGATCTGGTGGGCGCGATCACCGCACTACCGGGCCGCAAGTTCATTCTGACCAATGGTGATGTGGGCCACGCGCGCCAGGTGCTGGGCCGGCTGGGCCCCGGGGCCGATGCGCTGTTTGCCGATATCTACGATATCCGCGCCATGAAGTACCGGCCAAAGCCCCTGCCCGAGGCTTACGACGCCTTCCTGGCGCTGCACGGGATCGACCCGACCCGGGCGGCGATGTTCGACGACCTCGAAAAGAACCTCAAGGTGCCGCACGAGGTGGGGATGATTACCGTGCAGGTGGTGGCCGGCGAGGACTTCGCGCATCACCAGGTCGACGACTGGGAGCTGACCCGCACCAGCGCCGATCATGTGCACCATGTGACGGCGGACCTGAACGGGTTTTTGCGCGCACTGGGGTGAGCGCGGGCGCCGGCGCCCCGCGTCCGCTGGGATGACAGCGGAGGCCTCGCTACCGGACCGCCCTCATGGTTCGACGAAGGCACCATGAGGGCCGGGACCAACGGCGCGATAGCTGCCGCTCAGTCGATCGAGACTTCTGGCAGGTTGTAGTGCTTGCGCACGACGTTCCAGCCTTCCTCGGCGCTGTCGACGACCGTGAAGAGGTTCGGGTCGTCGGGGCTGATGGTGCCCGCCTCGGCCAAAGCCTCGAAGTTCAGCACCTTGTTCCAGAACTCCATGCCGAACAGCAGCAGCGGCACGCGCTCCATGCGGCCGGTCTGGATGAGCGTGAGGGTTTCGAAGAACTCGTCGAGCGTGCCGAAGCCGCCCGGGAACACCGCCACGGCGCGGGCGCGGATGAGGAAGTGGATCTTGCGCGTGGCGAAATAGTGGAAATTGAAGCAAAGCTCCGGCGTCACATATTCGTTGGGCGCCTGCTCGTGCGGCAGGACGATGTTGAGGCCGATCGACGGCGCACCGACCTCGGTGGCACCGCGGTTGCCGGCCTCCATGACGCCGGGGCCACCGCCGGTGACGACGACATAGTCCTGAAAATTGAGCGCGCGGGAGGTTTCGGACGCATAGCGGGCGAAGCGGCGCGCTTCCTCGTAATAGCGCGAGGCCTGTTCGAGATTGCGCTCCTGGGTCTTGTTGCGCGCGGCCCAGGCGGGCTTGCCCGGCTCGGGGATGCGGGCGCCACCGAAAAGCACGACGGTGGAGTTGATGCCCTGCTCGCGCAGGATGAACTCGGGTTTCAGATATTCGAGCTGAAAGCGAATGCCACGCGTATCCTCGGAGGTCATGAACTCCGGGTCCGAGAACGCCAGCCGGAAGGTGGAGGATTCGGTCTGCGGCGTGACCGGCGCCTGTTGGGCGGCGGAAATATCCTGTTCGGAGGTACGTAGCGTGGTGCGCCGTTTTCTGGCCATTGATTGTCCTTTCGCTTCCCCACCAGCCTCGCATGGGTGAGGTTAAGGATCGTTGACAGCGAGGGCGTGCCGGATAATGTCCGGCGCGAAACCAAACCGGAGACCCCCATGGCGCACGAAGAGCTTGCCCGCGACATCGAAGCCGCATTCGAAACACGCAGCGAGATCACGACCTCGACGCAAGGCAAAGTGCGCGACGCAGTGGTTGAGGCGCTCAACCTGCTCGACAGCGGCAAGGCCCGCGTGGCCGAAAAGGGCGCCGACGGCCAATGGGTGGTGAACCAATGGCTGAAAAAGGCCGTGCTGCTGAGCTTCCGGCTCAACGACATGGAAATGATCCCCGGCGGGCCGGGCGGCTCGCACTGGTGGGACAAGGTGCCCTCGAAGTTCGCCGGCTGGAGCGAGAACCGCTACCGTGAGGCGGGTTTCCGCGCGGTGCCGGGCGCGATCGTGCGGCACTCGGCGCATATCGGCAAATCAGTGGTGCTAATGCCGAGCTTCGTGAACCTTGGCGCCTATGTCGACGAGGGCACGATGGTCGACACCTGGGCGACGGTGGGCAGCTGCGCGCAGATCGGCAAGAACGTGCACCTTTCCGGCGGCGTCGGCATTGGCGGCGTGCTGGAGCCGCTGCAGGCGGGGCCGACGATCATCGAGGACAATTGCTTCATCGGTGCGCGCTCGGAAGTGGTCGAGGGCGTCGTGGTGGGCGAAGGCTCGGTGATCTCGATGGGCGTGTTCATCGGCGCCTCTACCAAGATCGTCGACCGGGCAACCGGCGAAATCCACATGGGCAAGGTGCCGCCCTACTCCGTCGTCGTGTCCGGCAGCCTGCCCGGCAAACCGCTGCCCGATGGCACTCCCGGGCCGAGCCTTTATTGCGCAGTGATCGTCAAGACAGTGGACGCGCAGACGCGCTCCAAGACCGGCGTCAACGAGCTGCTGCGGGACTGATACCGCGCCCCTATGCACTATAGCGGCCGGTCCATCGGCCGCTATTCATGCGCTACCGGTTGTTTCCACCGCCGAATGCGGGGCGCTCTGGCCGCTCGCGTGTTCATGTCCTACCGTCCCGGCCGTTGTACTTGCGGCAAGGAGGGCTATGTCGTGGACGGACTGAAAGACCTACTCACAACCAGCGATGGGCGCATCAATCGACAGAAATGGTGGATCGGGACACTGGCAATTGTCGTCATTTCCATTCTGGCGAGCATCGTCATTTCCATCATCAGCTTGGGCAATGGCACCATTTCGGCCTGGCTGGCCGTGCTGCTCAACCTGGTGATGATCTATCCAACCTATTGCATCGGCATCAAACGCCGGCACGACCGGGACAATGACGGCAAGGACCTGATCGCGCTGATCGCCATCAGCCTCGTTCTCAACCTGCTGCAGGCCGTGGGAGTCGGCGTGACTGTCACCGGCGCAGGCGCCGAGACGGTGACCCAGACCGCGACCTGGCTGGCCGTCATTCAGTTTGCGGTGCTGATCTTCGTCATCTACATGATCGTGCAACTCGGGGTCTTGAAGGGCACGGACGGTCCGAACACCTATGGGCCCGACCCGCTGAACAGCTGACACAACAGGAGACGGCATCGTGACGTCTGAAACTGCGGACGATGCCGTCCGGCTGCTGCAAGAGATGATCCGCTGCGCTTCGGTGACGCCGGAGGCGGCCGGGGTCTTCGACGTGCTGGAGGCGGCGCTGACGCCGCTGGGCTTCACCTGCGAGCGGCTGCGCTTTGAGGGCGATGGCTCCTACCCGGTCGACAACCTGTTTGCGACGCGTGGCACCGCAGGCAAGCATCTGCTGTTTGCCGGGCATACCGATGTGGTGCCGCCGGGCGATGCCGCAAGCTGGACGCACCCGCCGTTCGCGGCCGAGATCGCCGACGGGCTGATGTATGGCCGCGGCACGACCGACATGAAAGCGGGCGTTGCCGCGTTCGTTGCGGCGCTGGCCGCGATCCCTCCCGAGGCCGGGCGGATTTCGCTGGCCATCACCAATGACGAGGAAGCGGATGCCGTCAACGGCACCGACAAGCTGATGCAATGGGCCGAGGCCCAGGGCCACCGGTTCGACTTCTGCATTGTCGGCGAACCGAGCGCCACGGCGCGAGTAGGCGACAGCATCAAGATCGGGCGGCGCGGCAGCCTCAACGGCCGGATCAGCGTGACCGGCACGCAGGGGCATGTCGCCTATCCCGACAAGGCCAACAACCCGCTGCCGGTGGCGGCGGCGCTGCTGTCCTCGCTCTCGGGCAAGCTGGACGACGGCACCGAACATTTCCCGCCCTCCAACCTTGAGTTCACCTCGGTTGACGTGGGCAACACGACGACCAATGTGATTCCGGCCAAGGTCGAGATGCGGTTCAACATCCGCCACAATGACCGCTGGACGCCGCAGGGCTTGATTGACGCCGTCAATGAAGTGATTGCCAATTGCGACAAACGCGACTGCGTGGTTGATTTCACAACTGCAGGCCGCCCCTCGCCGGTGTTCATCAGCGAAGTCGGTGGTGGCGTCGAAGTGCTGATCGAGACCATCGCGCGTGCGACCGGGATTGCGCCGGAACTGTCGACGGCGGGCGGCACCTCGGACGGACGGTTCATCGCGAACTATTGCCCGGTGGTGGAATTCGGAACACCGGGCGCCAGCATGCACAAGGTGGACGAGCATGTGCGGCTGGAGGACCTGAAGGCGCTGGTCGGGCTCTACCGCAGTTTCATCACGGATTACTTCGCTTGAACGCTTTTGTGGAGCTGGGTCAGGCAGCGATCGGCTGGCTCGATCTGATCGCCGGGCGACCGGGCGGTGTCGAGCGCTTCAAGATGACGCGGCGCGGGCTGATCAACGCCGTAGGATTCTATGTCGCCGTGGTGCTGATCGCGATGGTGCTGGCCGGCGGACTGTCGGCGACGGCCGACCAACAGATTTTCCTGATGCTCGGCAATCTGGCGCCAGCGCTGCTGCTGGGGGTGATCGGCTGGGCAACGATGAAGCTGTTGCGCCCCGCAGAGGCGGCGCTGAGCCTTGCGGTACCCACGATCTATGCGCTGGGCTTCATGCTGGTGGTGCGGCTGGTGCTAGCGCTGTTTGCCGGGCCGGCGGTGATGAACGCGGTGCTCGGCGCACTGGGGTTCATGCTGTATCGCGCCGGGCGTCAGGCGGGTGGATTGAACGTCGGCATGGCGCTGGTCTTCGCGGTTCTTTGCGTGCTGGCGCTTGTGGTTATGACCGCGGGCCTCTACATGCTCGTGAGCGAGGGACCGACAGGCTAGAGCCAGACAGTGAACCAGAGTTTTCTGCAAGAAACCCAGATGGCTGCGCGCGGCGTGTTCGCGCTGGCGATGTTCGATCGCCAGGCGGCCCGGTATTTCAACTTTTCGCGGTCGGGGCTGGTCAGCAGCTTCATAGCCGTGCTGGCCGTTGCCGCGTTCGAGCTTGTGGTGTCGGCATTGCTTGGACAGAGCAATATGTTCGAGTCGCTGGTGCAGACGGTGATCGTCTATGCCGCACTGATCGCGTCGACCTGGCTGTTTGCCCGCCAGATCGACCGGATGGACGCGATGGTGCCGTTCATCGTCACCATCAACTGGTCCAATGCGGCGCTGTCGCTGGCGATGATGGTGACCGTACTCGTGGGCCTGGGCCTCATCGCGCCGGTGCTGATGGGCGCGGCGGTGATCGTCACCATCAATATCGCCCGGCTGATCATGACGTTGAAGGCGCTGCAGATCGTGCTGCTGATCCTGGCGCAGGTCGTCGGACTGGTGGCGGCAGTGCTGGTGCTGGGCATGATGTTCCCGCTCACTGAAGAAGAGCAGGCGCAGCTCGAGCGGATGCAGACCGAACTCAGTAGTCCGCAGCAATAAGATAAAGCCCGTCGGGCGGCGCCAGCGGGCCGCAGCGGGCGCGATCGGCCGCATCGAGAGCGGCGCGGAAGTCAGCCGGGGTCCAGCGCCCCTCCCCCACCAGCTTCAACGAGCCAACCATCGAGCGCACCTGCGAATGCAGGAAGCTGCGGGCGTGCACCCGCGCGATGATCCGGTCACCCTCGCGGCTGACATCAAACAAATCCAGCGTGCGGATGGGCGACTTGGCCTGGCAATCAGCGGCGCGGAAGGTGGAGAAATCGTGCTGTCCAAGGATCAGCTGCGCCGCCTCGTGCATGAGACCGGCATCGAGCGGCATGGGCACCTGCCAGACATGACCGGCGTCGATGGCCGGACGGGCGCGGCGATTGAGGATGCGATATTCATAGCGCCGGCCGATGGCCGAAAAGCGCGCCTCGAAATCCGGGGCGGCCAGTTCGGCTTCGACGATCGCCACCGGATGCGGCTTGGTGTGAAAGTTGAGCGCTTCGCGAACGCGGAACGGATCCCAGTCGCGCGTCAGATCGAAATGCACCACCTGACCGAGCGCGTGGACGCCGGTGTCGGTGCGGCCGGCGGCCTGGATGGTGACGGTCTCGCCCGAAAAGGCAGTGATCGCATCCTCGATCACCTGCTGCACGGACGGATTATGCGCCTGACGCTGCCAGCCGCGGAACGGGCTGCCGTCATATTCGACGGTGAGGCGATAGCGCGGCATCAGCGGGTGCTCTGGGGGCTGCAGGCGAACGGAGGCAAGGCCCCCTCTTCCGCCCCTTCGGCGCACCTTCTCCGCTGAAGGGAGACGGGTTTCCGACGACCGCTGCAGATCGAGGGGCAGTCGGGCATCAGCTGACGCGCTCCGGCAGCTCCCCGGCGCCGCGAAGGAAGGTCTGGGCATCCATGGCGGACTTGCCCTGGCGCTGCACCGTGACGAGCCGCACGGCGCCGCTGCCGCAGGCGATGGTGAGATCGGGCAGGATGGTGCCCGGGGCCGTGCCGGCGGGCGCTTCGGCCAGAGTCGAGCGCAGGACCTTGACCCGAGTCGCGCTGCCCTTGAGATCGAGCTCGAACCAGGCGCCCGGGAAGGGCGACAGGCCGCGAATGAGATTGTGCACCTCGGCGGCCGAGCGAGTGAAATCGATCCGGGCCTCGGCCTTGTCGATCTTGTCGGCATAGGTGACGCCGGTTTCGGCCTGGGGCGTGAAATCGAGGCTGTCGCGTTCGACGGCTGAGAGCGCCCGGCCCATCAGATCGGCGCCGACCAGCATCATTTTGTCGTGCAATTCACCGGCGGTCATGTCCGGGCCGATGGGGATCTGGTCGACGAGACCGACGGGGCCGGTGTCGAGCCCTTCATCCATCTGCATCACCATGACGCCGGTTACGGTGTCGCCGGCCATCACCGCGCGCTGGATGGGCGCGGCACCCCGCCAGCGCGGAAGGAGCGAACCATGCAGGTTGAGGCAGCCGAGGTGCGGCGCCTCGAGGATCGGCTTGGGCAGGATCAGGCCATAGGCGACGACGATGCCGAGATCGGCATCATGGCTGGCAAAGACGTCCTGTTCCTCGGCGCCACGCAGCGAGCGCGGGGTGAAGACCGGAATACCGAAGCCATCGGCCGCCTCATGCACCGGCGAGCGGCGCTCGGCCTGGCCGCGGCCAGCCGGCTTGGGTGCGCGCGTATAGACAGCGACCACCTCGTGGCCGGAGGAGATGATTTCGGTGAGGGTCGGCACGGCGAATTCGGGCGTGCCCATGAAGATGATTTTCATGTGGCGTTAGTGGCACCGGACGGGCCGGGCGTAAAGGGGGCGCCGCTTCGGGGGCGCGCGGTAGGCCACCAACAAAACGCCCCGCAAGACATGTCGTGCGGGGCGAAAAATCTCGGAATGGGCCCCGGCTCTCGCCGGGGTGACATCGGGGTGGTGAGCGACGCCGGGCCGCGTCAGCCGGCCTTTTTGTTGAGGCGGTCGGCTTTCTGGAACTTTTTCAGCACGCGGTCGCGCTTCAGGCGGCTGAGATAGTCGATGTAGAGCACGCCATCGAGGTGATCGATCTCGTGCTGGATGCACACGGCCAGCCGGTCGGTGGCGTCACGCTCGACCGTGTTGCCGTCGAGATCGGTGTAGCGCACGGAAATTTCGGCCGGGCGCTCGACGTCGTAATAGACCTCTGGGATCGACAGGCACCCTTCTTCGGTGCTGACGATGTCGTCGGACATGCCGGTGATTTCGGGATTGATCATGACGATCGGGTCATTGGGCTCGTCCTCGCGGGACAGGTCCATGACGATGATGCGCTTCATCTCGCCGATCTGCGGCCCGGCGAGGCCGATGCCGGGGGCATCGTACATGGTGTCGAGCATATCCTGCGCGAGGGCCTTGATCCCGTCATCGACCTTTTCGACAGGGTCGGCCACGGCGCGCAGGCGCGGGTCGGGCAGGAGCAGGATGGGGCGCTTGGCCATCGATGGGGTCCTCATTGCAGGAGATGGGGCTGAATATGGTATTTTGAGGCGAAGGGTCAACCGGTGGCGCGTGCGGGCGTCATGTGAACAAAAGGGAAACCGAATCGGGTAGCGTAGGAAAATGGACCGCGTCTATTTCACCCTGGCCGATTTTCCGGTGCGTTTTTTCGAGCTCGTGATCGCCGCTGGCGCGGTGATGGCGTTGCTGCTGTGCGTTGTACTGGTGGTGCTCGTGCGCCAGAGCCGGGCCCGCGCCGAGGTGGAAGAGGCCGCCACGGCGCAGCGCGAACAGCTGGAACAGGCGCTGGCGCTGGTGCAGCAATCGCACGCCCAGCAGTTGACCGATCGCGACCGGCAGATCGTCGAACTGAAGCAGGACCTGCGCGAGGAACGCCAGCAGGTGGGTCAGGCGCGCATGGACCACTCGGACCTCAGCACCCGCTATGCGCGGCTCGAGACCCAGCTCGACGAGCACAAGCGCCAAAGCGCGGCCGCTGAGGCGCGGTTCGTCGAGTTGCGCCAACAGATGACCGACCAGTTCAAGGCGCTGGCCGGCGACGTGATGAAGGTGCAAAGCGAGACCTTCACCCGGCAGAACCGCGAGCAGGTGGATACGCTGCTCAAGCCGTTGAGTGACAAGATCGTCGAGTTCCAGACGGGGCTGCTGCGCGACCGGGCGGCGATGACCGAGCAGATCAAGGCGCTGGCGGCTAGCAACCTCATGATCACCACCGAAGCCGGCAACCTGACGCGGGCGCTGAAGGGCAATACGCAAGCGCAGGGCGCCTGGGGCGAGATGATCCTCGAGACCATCCTCGAGCGCTCGGGGCTGCGGGAGGGCGAGCAATATCGCACGCAGAGCAGCCACGCGGCGGGCGACAGCGGCCGGGTGCGCACCGATGTCGAGATCCTGATGCCCAATGACGACGTGCTGGTGATCGATTCCAAGGTGTCGCTGACCGCCTTCGAGGCCTTCACCAATGCCGAAACCGAGGTCGACAGGACGCAGCAGATCGGCGCGCATGTCGCCTCGATCCGCGGCCATATCAAGACGCTGGGCGACAAGACCTATCAGCGGCACGCGGGCTCGAGCCTCGATTATGTGATGATGTTCGTGCCGATCGAGGCGGCGCTGGCAGCAGCGGTGACGCATGACCCGCGGCTGGTGGAATATGGCTTTGCCAATGGCGTGATGCTGACGACGCCGACGACGCTGATGACGGTGCTGCGCACGGTGCGCAACGTGTGGGACATCGAAAAGCGGCACGAGAACGCCGAGGAAATCGCCAATCGCGCCGGGGCGCTCTATGACAAGGTGGCGGGGTTTCTCACCAGCATGGACAGTGTCGGCAAGTCGCTGGAGCGGGCGCAGGGCGCCTATAGCGATGCGCGGGGGCAGCTGCAGACGGGACGCGGCAATATCGTGCGGCAGATCGAGATGTTGCGCGAGCTGGGCGCGAAATCGAGCAAGCCATTGCCGCCCGACTGGAACGCGGAGAACGGCGACGACCCCGCCCAGACCGCTGCGCCGGAAGACGGCCCGCCGATGCTGCTACGGGTGTTCGACGGCGACTGAGCTTCAGAGCGGCAGAGACTGCGCAACTCAATAAGTTAATCGTCGGAAAATAATTTCTTTACACGCCTGAGCGCATTCCCTTAGCTGTCAAAGTGGGGGGACGTGCCGTGACTGAGAGTGTGCTGGACAGCCGGCAGAGCGTCGCCGTGTTGCTTGAACGGCTCGAGCGGGTCGAGGCACTTGTACAAAGTCTCGTTGCCGAGCCGGTGCAGGACGCGCCCCCTGATCCCCAGACCGGGTTGTCTTCCAGACGCCGCCTCGCCCGGCTGGGGCCACGGCAGCACGCCATGCTGCAGATGCTGTTTCGTGGGGCCAGCAATGCCGAAATTTCCGAGCGGCTTGGCGTGACGGTGAACACAGTGGCCGGGAATGTGTCGACGCTGGCGCGGCATTTCGGGGCGCGCGGGCGCACGCAACTGGCGGCGCGGGCGCAGCTCGAAGTCGCCGCAGTGTCTGGTGCAGACTACCTGGAACTGAGTGGCGGGCTGCCTCTTGACTGGGACGCCAACTTCTTGCGCAAGCCCATGCGCGAGCTGCTGGATGATGACCCGAGGAGCGCCCTGCGTGCCACGCGGCAGCGGAAAGTCAGCACCCGCGCCGATGGGAAAGGCGCCGGTCCATAGGCGCTATTTCTTCGGCTTGAGCTCACTTTCCGATTTCAGCGCCCGGTCGCCGTCGGACTGTTTGACCAGATAGGCCGGCTCGTCGGCGCTTGCCTTGCGCTTCACTTCCGTCCCCTTGATGGTGCGGGTGACGTCATCCTCGAAACGCTC
>NZ_JBLXGA010000015.1:0-84858 GCF_048261455.1 Devosia sp. | reverse complement strand
TGCCGCCTTTCCTCTCCGGTGGCCACGCCGGGGCTCGGGTTGTCAAACCTCCGCCCGGACGAGCTCCACGCTCCCGATCGCCGCAAGTGACTGAGCTCACGCCTCCCGTGCAACCGGAACGC
This sequence comes from Devosia sp., assembly GCF_048261455.1. Taxonomy (GTDB): domain Bacteria; phylum Pseudomonadota; class Alphaproteobacteria; order Rhizobiales; family Devosiaceae; genus Devosia_A. Next base: position 84,736 of record NZ_JBLXGA010000015.1, on the reverse strand, counting down.
TGTGATTATGCGCCAGGCTGCAGGGGGTGGGGATAAGTTTGACGATTTATCGTCATCCCGACGCAAGTCGGGACCTCGAACGACCGGGCTCCGCGCCTGCTATGTCGAGGTCCCGGCCTTCGCCGGGATGACGCGGGATAATTGTTGGCGGTGGGGGATAAGCGTGCATCGACGCCGCCCCCAACGCCAAAAAACCCCCAAACGTTTGTCATCCCTGACGGATGCCCGGACGCGTGAGCGATCCGGGCGTAGATCAGGGACCTACCCGCTCATCCAGCTGGATCCATGGGTAGGTCCCGGATCTGCGCCCCGCCTGCGCGGGGCATCCGTCCGGGATGACAAACGCATTGGATTTATTGGGAAAACTGGCAGCCCGGCGTCATCAAAACCAGGCTCGCCTTCAAAGGGGCTGGGCATTGAGCAGGGCGCGGTATTCGCGCACTTTCTGGACGTATCGCACCGGTTCCTGGCCGCGGGCATAGCCATAGCGCAGTCCGCGATAATGCGCCGGATCGGACAGGAGCGGCAGCACGCTGGCGAGATCGTCCCAGCTATCCTTGTCGAGACCCTGCTGTTCGGCCAGGGCGCGCGCGTCATACATGTGACCCATGCCGACATTATAGGCGGCAAGGGCGAACCAGACCCGGTCCTCGCCGGTGACGCTGTCCGGGACGCGTTGATACAGGTCTTCCAGATAGGTCGCGCCGCCTTCAATGCTTTGGCGCGGGTCGGTGCGGTCGTCGATGCCGACCCGCTCGGCCGTCGAGAGGGTCAGCATCATCAGGCCGCGCACGCCGGTATCGCTGACGGCGTCGGGATTCCAGTGCGACTCCTGATAGGCTTGGGCCGCGAGCAGATCCCAGTCGAACGAGGTCTGCTCGGCGGCCGCCTCGAACCAGTCCTCATAGCGCGGCAGGCGGGTTTCGACCCGGTCGATAAAGCTGGACACGTCGACATAATTGAAATCGCCGAACTGGCCGAACCAGGTCTCGTCCAGCCGCTCCAGCAGATCGCCGTCGTGGATCTGGCGAAACCAGGCCGTCATGGTGTCGCCGAGGCCCTCAATACGGCTGGAATAGGCCCAGGCGAGGGATTGCTCGCCGGTCAGATCCATCGCCACCACGAGATCGGGATGGCGGCGGCGCGCGAAGTCTGCGAGATGCGAATCGGCAATGGTGCAGTCGAACTCCCCGGCATCGACGGCCTCGAGCAGCGGCATGGCCGACCCCGCGTGGCGCTCGGTCCAGTGCAGCCCGTCATCGCGGGCTGGCAGGGCCTGCAGCGTCTCCAGATAGCTTGACCCCGACAACACCACGATGCGGGCCCGACCGAGATCGTCCACCGTGGTCGGAACCGGGCCGCCCGCATGGCAGACGAGTTGTTCGGTGACCGTCTTGTAGGCGGGGCCAAACACCATATGCGCTTCGCGCGAAGGCGTGACGGTCAGCCCGGCTGCGGCGATATCACCCTCACCGGCGGCGAGGGCGGCCGTGAGGGCCGTAATCGAGGGCCGTGTCTCGAAATGTGCCTCGACGCCGAGATGGCCCGCGAAGGCGCGGACCAGGTCGACCTCATAGCCGCTCGGGCCGTCTTCGCCCGCCATGTAGCTGGTCGGGCCCTCAAGGGTCAGGACGATGAGGCTTCCGCGCGCCTGCAAGGCCTCCACCGAGGCGATACCGCCGGGCACGGCCGCCGGGCCGCAAGCGGCCAGCATGGATGCCATCGCCATGGCACGAAGAAATCGGGCAGGGATCATCGCTCTGACGATAAGCGCTCGCCGCGCCCCCGCCAAGTCAGTCCTGGCGGCGCCGCTTTGTTCCGTTGTGTTAACCATAAATGTTCCGCTTGTGTTCTGGAACAAAACTGGTACGCTGTGTCTCGGTTGCCCGTGACCGAGGGGCGTGAAATAAGGGAATATCGATATGAGCAAGGGCGCGATTCGACTCGTGAACGATTCAGGCATGGACAAGAAAAAAGCGATCGAGGCTGCACTCAGCCAGATCGACAAGGCCTTCGGCAAGGGCTCGGTCATGAAGCTCGGCGCCAAGCCGGCGATGGAGATCGAGGCGATCTCATCCGGCTCGCTGGGGCTGGACATTGCCCTCGGCATTGGCGGCCTGCCCAAGGGTCGGATCATCGAGATCTACGGCCCGGAAAGCTCCGGCAAGACGACGCTGGCGCTGCACACGATTGCCGAGGGGCAAAAGCTCGGCGGCGTCTGCGCCTTTGTCGATGCCGAACACGCGCTTGATCCGGTCTATGCCGGCAAGCTCGGCGTTGATGTCGCCGAACTCCTGGTCTCCCAGCCCGATACCGGCGAACAGGCGCTGGAGATTGCCGATACGCTGGTGCGTTCCGGTGCCGTCGATGTTCTGGTGATCGACTCGGTCGCCGCCCTGACGCCGCGCGCCGAGCTCGAGGGCGAAATGGGCGACAGCCTGCCCGGCCTGCAGGCCCGGCTGATGAGCCAGGCGCTGCGCAAGCTGACCGGCTCGATCTCGAAATCGAAATGCATGGTGATCTTCATCAACCAGATCCGCATGAAGATCGGTGTCATGTTCGGCAGCCCGGAAACCACGACCGGCGGCAATGCGCTGAAATTCTATTCCTCGGTCCGTCTCGACATCCGCCGCATCGGCGCGATCAAGGACCGCGACGAGGTGATCGGCAACCAGACCCGGGTCAAGGTCGTCAAGAACAAGGTCGCGCCGCCTTTCCGTGAGGTCGAGTTCGACATTCTCTATGGCGAAGGCATTTCGAAAATGGGCGAGCTGATCGATCTTGGCGTCAAGGGCGACATCATCGAGAAGTCCGGCTCCTGGTATTCCTATAATTCGGAGCGCATCGGCCAGGGCCGCGAGAATGCCCGCAAATTCATGCTCGCCAATCCGGCCATGGCCCAGGAAATCGAGAACAAGGTCCGCGCCAATGCCGGCCTGATCGCCGATGTCCTGCTGGTCGGCAAGGATCTGGAAGACGACCAGGCGGCGGCTGGCTGAACCATTGCGGGTCAGTCGCCCCCGGTCGATTGACCCCGGTTGCCCACTCCGTTTGACCGATCCTGTTGGCTTCAAGCGGATTGATGAAATCCGCTTGATCGAACCGCTTGACCGAACCGGGTGATCGAATGGGGCGCGGGGTGCGGTCTGGCACCTGGTGCGGCCTTGCCGGGTTGGCCATGCTTGGTTAACCGCTCTACGGCATTGTCTCGACCCGGGCGTCAGCTTGGGAGGACCGGGCTCCCCCTACAGGCGCCCGGTCGCTTGTTTTCTGCCGCGCGGGAGCTGCAAATGCCAATCCAGATCATGCAGGACCAGCGGCGGGGCGTTCGGGTGATCGAATTCACCGGCCAGATCGTGCGCGAAGACCTGGAAACGGTTTCTCGTCTCTATACCGACCGGGATTTCTATCGTTTCGAGGATCGCGAAGTGGTGCTTTTCGCGCCCGATGCTTCGCTGGCGGCGATTGATGTCGAGGACCTCAGCCTGCTGGCCGACAGCTATATCGAGGCCTTGCACCAGCGCGGCGACCAGACCGCGGTGCTCTCGGCCTGGGTCATTGGCGATCACGTCCGGGCTGAAATCCGTCTGTGGTGGGAGTTTTCCCGCGATCACTCCCGCTTGCGCGAGCCGCGCTCTGTGGTCAGCAGTCTTGAGGATGCGTTGAGCGCGCTGGGCTTGCCCGAAGACTGGGCCGATGATTTGCGGGCGCGACAGGGCTGCCGGATCTTTGAGGACACCGGACCCGCGACCGGCTGATCCAGGGCGCTGCGGACGCGCGACAGCCCCGTCGATCAGTCCCGCCGCCTTGTACAGGCCGCCACGTTCCCATATCTCCTGAAAACTGGTAACGCAGCGGCTTCGGCCGGGCGCCGAAATGACGATGCTAAACAGGATGATTCCATGGCCAGCTTGCGCGATATCCGGGCGACCTTTCTCGACTATTTCGGCCGCAATGGCCATGAGGTCGTGCCCTCCAGCCCGCTGGTGCCGCAGGACGATCCGACCCTGCTCTTCGTCAACGCCGGCATGGTGCCGTTCAAGAATGTCTTCACCGGCAAGGAAAAGCGCCCCTACACGCGCGCAACCTCGTCGCAGAAATGCGTCCGCGCCGGCGGCAAGCACAATGATCTCGACAATGTCGGCTATACGGCGCGCCACCATACCTTCTTTGAAATGCTCGGGAATTTCTCGTTCGGCGACTATTTCAAGGAAGAGGCGATCCATCATGCCTGGCAATTGGTCACCCGGGAATACGGCCTCGGCGCCGAGCGGCTGCTGGTGACGGTCTATTCCGAAGACGAGGAGGCGCGGGCCCTGTGGCGCAAGATCGCCGGTCTCTCCGACGACCGCATCATCTCGATCTCGACCTCGGACAATTTCTGGTCGATGGGCGATACCGGTCCGTGCGGTCCGTGTTCGGAGATATTCTTCGACCATGGCACCGACATTCCGGGTGGGCCTCCAGGCTCGCCGGACGAGGATGGCGACCGTTTCATCGAAATCTGGAATCTCGTCTTCATGCAGTATGAGCAGCTCACACCGGACGAGCGCGTCAACCTGCCCAAGCCGTCGATCGATACCGGCATGGGGCTGGAGCGCATCGCGGCGATCCTGCAGGGCAAGCACAATAATTACGAGATCGACCTGTTCGCCAATCTGATCCGGGCCGGCGAAAGCGTGCTCGGCGTCAAGGCCGAGGGCACGGCGCTGGCCAGTCACCGGGTGATTGCCGACCATCTGCGCTCGACCTGTTTTCTGATGGCCGATGGCGTCAGCCCGTCCAATGAGGGCCGCGGCTATGTCTTGCGCCGCATCATGCGCCGCGCCATGCGCCATGCGCATCTGCTCGGTGCGACCGAGCCGGTGATGTGGAAGCTGGTCGAAGCGCTGAAGGTGGAGATGGGCGAGGCCTATCCCGAACTGTTGCGGGCCCAGCCGATGCTGGAGGATACGCTGCGCATCGAGGAAGAACGCTTCCAGACCACGCTGGGACGCGGCCTCGGTCTGCTCGAGGAGGCCACCGCCGGCCTCGCCGCCGGTGCGGTGCTGCCGGGTGATACCGCTTTCAAGCTCTATGATACCTATGGCTTCCCGCTCGATCTGACCCAGGATGCCCTGCGCGCCAAGGGGATGACGGTCGATGAGGCCGGCTTCGAGACAGCGATGGACAAGCAGCGCAGCGATGCGCGCGCCAGCAAATTCTCCTCGGGCCAGGCGGCTCCGGATGAGGTCTGGTTTGCCGTGCGCGACAAGGCCGGCACCACCGAATTCCTCGGCTATGACGGGCTGGAAGGCCGCGGCAGGCTGGCCGCCATTATCGCCGATGCCCACGAGGCCAAGGCGCTCGGTGCCGGCCAGCGTGGCGAGCTGGTGTTTGATGCGACGCCGTTTTACGGCGAATCCGGCGGACAGGCCGGTGATAGCGGTCTGATCGAATTCGAAAATGGCGCCATTTTCCGCGTCACCGACACGCAAAAGCGCGGCGGCGACATGCATGCGCATGTCGGCGTGCTCGAGCGCGGCGAAATCACGCTCGGCGATCATGCCGTGCTCAGGGTCGATGCGGCGCGCCGCAATACGACGCGCGCCAATCACTCCGCGACGCATTTGCTGCATGCCGCCCTGCGCGATGTACTCGGGCCGCAAGTGTCGCAGAAGGGCTCCTATGTCGGCCCCGACCGGCTGCGGTTCGATTTCAGCCAGAACAAGCCGATCAGCGCCGCCGATCTTGCCGCGGTCGAAGCCCAGGTCAATGCGGTGATCCGCCAGAACCTTGCCGTTTCGACCCGCGAGATGACGCCCGACGCGGCCATCGAGGCCGGAGCGCTGGCCCTGTTCGGCGAGAAGTATGGCGACAGGGTGCGTGTGCTCGCCATGGGCCAGGCGCTCGATGGCAGCGACAGGCCCTATTCGGTCGAGTTGTGCGGCGGCACCCATGTCGCGCGCACCGGCGATGTCGCCCTGTTCAAGATCGTGGCGGAAAGCTCGGTCGCGTCCGGCGTGCGCCGGATCGAGGCGCTGACCGGCGAGGCGGCGCGCCTGTTCATGGAAGAACAGATCGGCTTCGGCCGCGCCGCTGCCGACGCCCTCAAGACACCGCCGGTTGAATTGGCGGCACGGGTGGCCAGCCTGATCGATGAGCGCAAGAAGCTGGAACGCCAGCTCGCCGAGGCCAAGAAGCAATTGGCGATGGGCGGCGGCACGGCCGGTGCACCGGCCGGTCCGGAAGATATTGCCGGCATCAAATTCATTGGCCGCGTTGTCGAAGGCGTGGGCGGCAAGGATTTGCGCGGCCTGATCGATGAGGCCAAGAGCCAGATGGGCTCGGGCATCGCCGCCTTCATCTCGAACAATGACGGCAAGGCGGCGCTGGCGGTCGGTGTCACCGATGACCTGGCGGATCGCTTTTCGGCCGTGGAACTGGTGCGTGCCGGGGCGGCGCCGGTCGGCGGCAAGGGCGGTGGTGGCCGTGCTGACTTCGCACAGGCCGGCGGGCCGGACGGTGCCAAGGCCCAGGCCGGGCTGGACGCGATCCGCACCGCACTGGGCGCCTGATGGCCCGGCTCGCGCGTCCGGCACCCGGCGCCGAGGTGCAGCTGGTGGGCGACAAGGCCGCAGCGCGCGCTGTGGCGGCGGCGCGGGCCCAATTCAACGCGGCGCTGGCGGCGCGGGACATGGCCGTGATCGCTGAGACCCTGTCTGATGCGGTCACCCTGGTGCCCGGCGATGATGCGGTGCTGATTACCGGCCGCGAGGCGCAGCTGGAGGCCTGGCAGTCGATCTTCACCAATATGCCCGATGTCAGCTATGTGCGGGCGCCGGCGCGGATCGAGATCGGTGAGGATGGCGAGCTGGCCGGCGAGACCGGCCGCTGGCGCGGTGCGTGGTCGAGCGAAGGGTTTTCAATCCGCTATAGCGGCCGCTATTTCGCCAAATGGCGGTTTGACGGTGTGCGCTGGACGATCGAGGCGGAGATTTTCGTGACGCTCAAGCGCCAGGGCTGAGGCCTAGCGTTCGCGCGGGCTGGCAAGCCAGGCGCGCGCTTCACGTTCTGTCCGGAAATAGCGCTCAATGCTCGCGCGCTCGCTGTCCGACCTGACCTCGTAATAGACCAGCAGCCCCGCCGCCATCTCATCACTGCACACGATTCCGGCCCGTTTGCGCAGGCCATCGGCACGGGGGGTGTCCAGCGTGGCGAAGCTCTCCACGAGTGCGCTGGCGTCATCGGGCGTGACGTCGGCGAGGCTGGCATCGATGAAGACGGTCAGGAAGTCGTATTCGTTCGACCAGCGCGGATCGGCGCGCGCAGCGAGCACGGACTCGAGCATCGCATCCACGGTCAGCCGGCCGCTCATGGTCCAGATGCAGAGCTCGTCCGCGGCAGAGAATTCATACGAGGCGGCCATCGGAGTCCAATCCCGCCAAAACCGGCGGTATTTTCTTGAGTTTCAACAACTCCCCGGGGCCGGACGAAGCCCGCTGATCGAGGCGGCATCCGTCCGGCAACAGGTTATATGTCCTGGCGATCAGGCCATCGCCGCCTTGAAGCGTTCGTCGACCTTGTCGAGGAAGCCCTGGGTGGTGAGCCAGCCCTGGTGATCGCCGACCAGCAGCGCCAGATCCTTGGTCATATATCCGGCTTCCACCGTCTTGATGATCGTGTCTTCCAGCTTGGCGGCAAAGTCCATCAGTGCCTGGTTGTCGTCCATGCGGCCGCGATGCGACAGGCCCTGGGTCCAGGCGAAGATCGAGGCGATCGGATTGGTCGAGGTCTGCTCGCCGCGCTGATGCTGGCGATAGTGGCGCGTCACGGTGCCGTGGGCGGCTTCCGCCTCGACCACCGAGCCATCGGGCGACATCAGAACCGAGGTCATCAGGCCGAGCGAGCCGAAGCCCTGGGCGACCGTGTCGGACTGGACATCGCCGTCGTAATTCTTGCAGGCCCAGACGAAACCGCCGGACCATTTCATCGCTGCGGCGACCATGTCGTCGATCAGGCGGTGCTCGTAGGAAATGCCCTTGGCCGCGAAAGCGTCCTTGAACTCGGTGTCGTAGATTTCCTGGAACAGGTCCTTGAAGCGGCCATCATAGGCTTTCAGGATCGTGTTCTTGGTCGACAGATAGACCGGCCAGCCGCGGCGCAGGCCGTAATTCAGGCTGGCGCGGGCAAAATCGCGGATCGAGTCATCCAGATTATACATGCCCATCGCCACACCGGCGCTCGGGAAGTCGAACACTTCGCGCGTGATCGGCTCGGAACCGTCTGACGGCTGGAAGGTCATGGTCAGCTTGCCGGCGGACGGGGCGAGGAAATCGGTCGCCTTGTACTGGTCACCGAAGGCATGGCGGCCGATGACGATCGGCTGGGTCCAGCCGGGCACCAGGCGCGGGACATTGGAGATGACGATCGGCTCGCGGAAGACAACGCCGCCAAGAATGTTGCGGATGGTGCCATTGGGCGAACGCCACATTTTCTTGAGGCCGAATTCCTCGACGCGGGCCTCGTCCGGGGTGATCGTGGCGCATTTGATGCCAACGCCGTATTTCTTGATCGCCTCGGCCGAATCGACCGTGATCTGGTCATTGGTCTCGTCGCGCTTTTCGATCGAGAGGTCGTAATATTTCAGATCAATGTCGAGATAGGGCAGGATCAGCTTGTCCTTGATCAGCTGCCAGATGATGCGGGTCATCTCATCGCCATCGAGTTCGACGACCGGGGTATCGACTTTGATCTTCGCCATGGTGTTGTGCTTTCTTTTCGGACGGGTGTGTAAGGCGCTAGGTATGGCCCTGTATTCTGATTTGCGCGCTCTCTAGCACTCGCAGGGCCGCATAGAAAGTCCTGCCCTGAAAAAGCGCGGGTGCATATTGACCCCATCCTGTCGGGGTGGGTGTGGGCAGAGATTTCTCATCGGACCCGTGCTGGTCTGATGCGATCGGCGCGGACAGTTTGCGTCAAGGCGTGGAGTTGTGCAGCTGGACAGAGTTTGCCCAAGTGACCCGTGCCGGTAAATTGCGCGCCGAAGCAGATTTATGGAGATTTTCATGCGCGCGAGATACTGGCCCGTGTTGGGGTTTGTCGGGCTTGCACTGGCCGCTTGCAGCAATGCGACTGCACCGGATTCGCTCACGGATGAAGCCTTGCTGAAGGGCAGCGATGTGACCGCGACGGTGGTGGATCTGGGCGAGGGGGTGTTCCAGGTCGACTACGCCTTCGCCGAGCCACAGACCGCGATGATCTTTGCCCGCTCGACCGCCGATTATCGCATCGGCGCTTGGACGCCGCTCGATGCCGGCGCGCACATCGAAGATGTTGCCGGCTTCGATTCGCTGCTGTTTGACGCGCCGGTCGATCACGCCGCCTTCCGGGTCGAGGCCCGCTTTGTGCGGCCCGATGGCGACTATTCACCCTTCGTAGCCTTCTCTGATGGCGGGATCGTTGTCTATACGGGGCAGTTTGAACTCCTGCCGGAGCAGGGCCGCGACCGCATCGCTGCGCTCGGCGGGCAGATTGACCGCTGGGATGGCGAGCAGCCTGTGCTTGGCGTGCGCGTGCGCTCGACGCGGCCGATTATCGCGGACGGTCGCAGCGGTCTGCACGAGACTGTCGCAGTGAGCCGGGGTGAGGGCAGTTTCATCTATATCGGCGAGGGTGAGCTTACCGAAGGCGATAGTTTCGTCGGCATTATTGACCCGGCCCTTCCCGCCTGGATCCGCGACAGTTTTGATAGCGACCTGGCGGCGGTCTTCGCGCGCTATGAGGCCTTGTGGGGTTTTGAGCTGGAGCAACGCGCCAGCTTGATGTTCGCCTTCGGCGGCTATGATGTGGCAGGCTTTTCCAACAAGGGCGGGGTGATCGGCTCGAGCGTCGTGCTCGATTCGAGCGGCGAGGCCTTGCGTGAGGAGACACCCCAGGTGCGGCGTTTCCTGCGCTGGTTTTTCGCGCACGAGGCGGCGCATCTGTTCCAGAATGCCGCGGGTGTGGAGCTGGCGAATACGGTCGATAGCTGGATCCATGAAGGCGCGGCCAACGCCATGGCCAATGCGGCCCTGGCCGAGCTGACCGATGATCCCCACGCAGACCTTGTTCGGGTCTATCAGGCCGCCATCACTGACTGCACGGCGGCGCTTGCGGACGGCAACCTCGCTTCGGCAGCCGAGCGTGGCCGGTTCCAGGCCTATTATGATTGTGGATCGCTGATCGCGCTGATGACGGCGGCGGCTGTGCCGGACCGGTCACTCTACGCGTTCTGGACCGGCATGCAGGCGCGTGCGCTTGAGCAGTCGCGTGATCTGGATGCTGCCTTGTACCTCGAAACCATGGAAGATTATGGCGCCGCACCGGAGGTGATCGCCGCCATCGACGCCCTCGTGTCTTCCCGCCTTTCCGATCCCGCCAATGCCTTGGGCAATGCGCTCGAACGGGCCGGATTGAGCCCGGTCTATGATGAGGCGGGCGCCCTGACAGATATGGATTTTCCCACATGACAACAATGCCCTCCTTCATCCTCGTCCACCCGCAACTGGGCGAAAATATCGGCGCTGCCGCGCGGGTGATGGCGAATTTCGGCCTGTCGGATCTGGTGCTGGTGGCGCCGCGCGATGAATGGCCCAATCCGAAGGCGGTCTCGATGGCGGTCGGCTCGCCCGTGCTGGACAATGCGCGGCTGGTGGATGATCTGACGGCGGGAGTTGGCGGTTTTACAAGGCTTTACGCGACGACGGCACGGCCGCGCGGCATGGAGAAGCCGGTGATGACGGCCCGCGAGGGCATGGCCGATGCCCGCGCCGCAATCGCGACGGGCGAGAAGGTCGGCATATTGTTCGGCGGCGAGAAGGGCGGATTGCTCAATGATGCCGTCGCCCTGTCCGATGTCATTATCACCCTGCCGGTCGATCGCAGTTTTTCCTCGCTCAATCTCGGCCAGGCGGTCGGTATTCTCGCCTATGAGTGGATGGCCGAGGAGGGCGCCCCGGCGGTGTTCGACCCGGTCTCCGACGTCGCCTCGCGCTTTGATCTCGAAGGCATGTTCGAACATTTCGAAGCCGAGCTGGAACGGTCCGGCTTCTTCTACCCGCCCGACAAGACCCCGCTGATGGTGCAAAACCTGCGCGCCGCCTTCGTGCGCGGCCGCTGGACCACTCAGGAAGTGCGCACCTTCCGCGGCTGCGTGAAGGCGCTGGCGCGCGGTCGCGGCCGGGCGCGCACCGTGCAGGACGACTGAGGCGATTCTAGCGGTCGCTGCGGTGCTGCTCCTCGATCCGCCGCACATCACGCTCCAGATCAACCCGGTCACCATGGCTCAGGAATATGCGCGGTCCGGCTTCCGGGGCCGGCGGATCGATGTCGAAGGCGTCAAACGCCTGCGCCGCGTGCTGTTGCCAGGGCGTGCCCGATTGCAGCCAGCGCTCACGGCCCGCCTGCAAGGCGGCGAGATCGGCCTCCAGCGTGTCGCCGTCGAGCCGGCGGCCAAAACCCTCGCCGACCTGTCCCGTATCGCTGTGCCCGGGAAGCCGGTCCAGGATCGCCTGGCCCAGGGCGGGCCGATAATGCGACGGCACATAATACCAGGGATTGGGGGCCGAGCCGTCGGCGGCGGGCGGCGCGCTTTGCGCCGGATCGGAGAAACCGCCGAAATCCCAGGCTTGCAGGGCCGGTCCGTCGAAACAGGCCTGATTGGCCTCTGCCGTGACGCCGCGCGCCGCAATCTGGGCCGCAATATCGCGCCGCAGGGCGATCTCGGCCGGGCCGGCACCGGCGCGCTGGCGCGCTTCCTCATACCAGGCATGGACCGGGTGGATGAAGACCACGACCTGTTTGCCCGAGGCGAGCAGGGCATCAATGCCGCGGAACAGGAAGGCGACGCGTTCCGGATCGTATTCATACGAGGCGTAATAGCGGTAACGCTTGGCCAGTTCTTCCTCGAAGCGCGCCGGAAGCCCGGCCTCGTCATAGGCGTGCTCCCAGCGCTCGTCCGAGCCGCCGGTGCGATTGTCGTCGACGGTCTGCAGGGCGCGGGCAAAGGCGCTCGGTGACAGGGCCATCTTCGCCAGCGCCGCGAACTGCGAGCCGCCGGCCATCGGCGTGATCCAGTAGGTCGCCTGGGTATTGGTGTCGGTGGAAAACTCGCGCAGATCGGCGCCGATGATGACGCAATTGATCGCCTCATTGCGCGCGGCGAGGGCGCTGGCGCGGGCGAGCTCGAATGCCGAGGTCCCGGCCATGGCGAGATTCTCATAGCCGCCGGGCCAGTCGGGCAGATCGCGCGGGAAGCCGTCCATCACCCGCGAACTGCCCAGGGTGATGGTGCCGGCGTCGCTGGTCAGCAGGCGGTGGCCGACATGGACCCGGTAGCCGTCCTCATGCGCGCGCGTGCGGCGGGCATTGACGCCTTCGATCGAGATCCAGGGCGCGATCTCATAGGGGTCGACCACAAGGGTGAAGCCGCCAAAGCCGATCAGCCACGCAACCAGGGTTGCCGCGAAGACGCGCGCATAACGGGCCAGACGCTTGAACGCATCGGCATTGGGGGGATCAGAAGCGGTAATAGATGAACTCCGCCACGGTCCAGGAATTGATGATGGCGAGGAAGAAGAGGCTGGCGATCAGGATCGCGCTGGTGGTGCTGGCCGACCAGCGCCAGCCCTTTTGCAGGTGGTTCTCCTGGCCCGCCAGCGTGCGCGGGTCGAGATAGCGAGACACCGCCGAGATGGTGTCGGGCAGGAACCAGATGATCGCCAGGCTGATGATGATCGCGATGAAGGGATCGTCGCCGACATTCTCGCCGAGCCCGTTGAGACCGATCATGCCCGCGAGCATCGCATTGGCGGCGGCAAAACTGTCGGCGCGGAAGAAGACCCAGGCGAAGGTGACGAAGAGGAAGGTGAAGAGCGGCGCGAGGAATTTCAGCGGTTTCGGGAACAGGCCACCCGGGAATTTGCTGTCGATCCAGTGACACCAGGCCAGCCCCATCCCGTGCAGACCGCCCCAGACGACAAAGGTCCAGGCGGCGCCGTGCCAGAGGCCGCCGAGCAGCATGACGATGAAGAGATTGGCCCAGCGGCGGTATTCGCCCCTCCGGTTGCCGCCGAGCGGGATGTAGAGATAGTCGCGCAGGAAACGCGACAGGGTGATGTGCCAGCGGCGCCAGAAATCGACGATGGAGGTGGCGCGGTAGGGGGCGTTGAAATTGGCCGGGATATGGAAGCCGAACATCCGCGCAAGGCCGAGGGCCATGTCGGAATAGCCGGAAAAGTCGAAGAAGATCTGGAAGGCGTAGCACAGGGCCGAGGTCCAGGCCGCCAGTGCGCCGACCTCACCGCCATGGGCGGCGATATCGAACCCGCTCGAGGCGAAGGGCTGCAGATTATCGGCGAGCAGGACTTTCTTGGCCAGGCCGAGGGCGAAAATGGTGAAGCCGATGCCGAGATTGTCGGCGAGCACGTCCTTGCGTCTGGCGTCATCGAACTGGTCGGCAATCTCCTGGTGGCGAATGATCGGGCCGGCGATCAATTGCGGGAAGAAGGAGACGAACAGCGCATGCTTCACCAGGCTGCCCGGATTGGCATGATTGCGCGCGACATCGACCAGATAGCTGATCTGCTGGAAGGTGAAGAAGGAGATCGCCAGCGGCAGTGCCAGATGCGCCAGCGGCAGGTCGAGCCCGGTGACGGCATTGGTGTTGGCAATGAAGAAGTCGGCGTATTTGTAGACCCCGATCAGCGCCAGATTGAACACGATGCCGATCGCCAGCCAGGGCTGGGAGCCGCGCCGGCGGATCGCGACGCCGAACGCGTGGTTGACGATGATCGAACTGAGCAGCAGTGCCAGATAGCTGGCATTCCACCAGCCATAAAAGACCATCGAGGCCAGCGTCAGCAAAGCCAGGGCTGCCTGGTGACCGGCATAGCGCCGCGCGGTGTAGTACAACACCAGCGTTACAGGCAGGAAGACAAACAGGAATTGGATCGAATTGAATAACAAGGCCGGCTCCCCCACGGGCTGACTATGGTTTGCCGCATTTGCGGCGATGGGGGAAGCGGGTTTCGCTGAAGACTGCCGTCAGGGCGTGATGGCGGCAATTTCGTCCATCAGGGCAAAGGCAAAGTCCGGCGCTTCGAAACTCTTCCCGTTCGCTTGGACTGCGATCGTGATGCCGGTCTGCGAGTCGTAGACCGCTGCGGAGCGATAGCCGCCGAAATCACCGCCATGGGCGATGCGGAACGCGCCATCCTCATAGGTGCGCACATAAAGGCCCAATCCATAGCTGGAGCCTCGCTCCGCATCGACGACAAAGGCGTTGGCGCGCATCTGTGCGCCGGGCGCGGACAGTTCACCCGAACCAAGCGCGGCATAGAACCGCGCGAGATCGGCCGGCGTGGTCACCAGTCCACCGGCCGCCCACTCATGGTCGAGATTGTGATTGAGGCGGTGATTGCGGGCAGTGGCGGAAAGCCCGAACACCCCCCTGACATGGCCGCTGGCCAAACGATCATGATCGCGGCCGGAAAGCACTTCCGTATCCGTCAGGCCGAGCGGCTCGATCACGCGCTCGCGCACCAGTGAATGATAGTCCTGCCCGGTAGCGTCTTCCAGGATCAGGCCTATGAGGATGTAGTGGGTGTCGGAATAGGAAAAAGCGGTTCCCGGCGTATTGATGGGCGCCTCATCGGCAACGAAGCCGACAAGTTCCGCCGGAGTATAGCCGCGCCCGCCGCGCAGGAATCCGGAGAGAAAAAAGCCCGGATCCTCGAGATAATCCGGCACACCCGCGGTGTGATTGAGCAGCATGCGCAGGGTGATCGCCTCGGCATTGGGCAAGTCGGCCCAGAAGGGCTGGCCGGAGAGCCAGGTCGAGATCGGGGCGTCGAGATCGATCACGCCTTCACTCGCCAGTTCCGCGGCGATCAGGCCCGTCACGCTCTTGCCGATACTGCCAGACAGGAATCGGGTATCCCGCGACACGACGGTGTGTGAGACTCGGTCCGCGAGCCCTGCCGTGGCGTCAATCCGGTGTCCGCTGGGCAACAGCACGGTTACGGAAATGCCCGGGGCGGGATCGTCAGCGATCGCGGCGGCTGCCTGATCATAGGCGGTCGCTGCGAGCCGGGCGAGATACGTGCTGTCCTGTGCGCGTACGGCGGCGGGCCAAACGAGGAGCAGGGCGAACAGGGCGATGGTGGCCGTGAGTGTTTTGAGCATGTGCTTTTCCTAGTCGGGGCGGAACTTCCAGTCAAACGGGGCCTCCGGCAGTGCCGGTTACTCTCCCGCCGCCCACAGGCATTGACATTCGCCTCCACACGTCTAGAACCCCTTTTCCCTCGCCGGAGCCTTGCTCTGTGTGGATCAACCCCAACGGGATGATGCGTGGACCGCCGTTTAGATCGTGAGCCTTGAGGGAGGTTCACCGGGCCGCATCGAAAAGAGAGAACATGTCAAAACGTCATAGCCAGAAGTATAAAATTGACCGCCGCATGGGTGAAAACCTTTGGGGCCGTCCAAAATCTCCTGTCAATTCCCGTTCTTACGGTCCTGGTCAGCATGGTCAGCGTCGCAAGAGCAAGGTCTCCGATTTCGGCCTTCAGCTGCGCGCCAAGCAGAAGCTGAAAGGCTATTACGGCAATATCACCGAGAAGCAGTTCCGCCGCACCTTTGACGAAGCTTCGCGTCGCAAGGGTAATGCTGCCGAGAACCTGATCGGTCTGCTGGAATCCCGCCTTGATGCGCTGGTCTACCGCGCCAAATTCGTCCCGACCGTGTTTGCCGCGCGTCAGTTCGTCAATCACGGCCATGTCCTGGTCAATGGCAAGCGCGTCAATATCGCGTCCTACCGTTGCAAGGTCGGCGATGTGGTTGAAGTTCGCGAACGTTCGCGCTCGATGGCCCTGGTGCTCGAAGCGCTGGAAAGCGCCGAACGCGATATCCCGGATTACATCGATCTCGACGCGAAAGCGATGAAGGTCACCTTCACGCGCATTCCTGAATTCGCCGAAGTGCCGTATCCGGTCCAGATGGAGCCAAGCCTCGTGGTCGAGTTCTACTCCTCCTAGGCGACGCGAATATCCAGACATGAAAAGGCCGTCCGGTTATGCCGGGCGGCCTTTTTGCTGCGCGATTGCCACGGCGTGTGCGCCACCGTCATCGCGTTGATTTGGCCCTCATTTTGCGACTTATGAACAAAGTGTTTCAGTTTGGGTCTGGAGCCGCCGGTCGCTGGGTGCAGTGCCGGCAAGTCCTTGGGGGGATAGACCATGCGTCTGCATTTTCTGGCGGTGTTCGGTGCCGCGATGTCCTGTATTGCCTGTTCGAGCACGCCGGCTCCGGAACCGGATGCGCGCCCGGGTCTGCTCGCCTCCCTGCCACCAATGCCGTCGCTGCCGACGATTCACATGCCGGACGTCAATCTGGCCAATATCCACTTGCCGGGCACAAACCGCCAGGCGCCGCAGGTCGATCCCGATCTCGAGCCGGTGGTTTACTGGCGCGTGATTGATGACGATATCCTGGTGGTGCATGCCGATACCCATGGCTGCACCGTACGCTCGGATTTCACGGTCGATGTCGAGCAGTATCACCGCGATGTCTACACCGTGCGGCTGGTGCGGACCCAGCCGGACCGTTGCGGGCAGACCCTGCCCTGGGGCGCACAGCTCGGCTTCGGTTTCGAGGAGCTGGGCGTGCCGATCGGTGGCCGCGTCATCGTGCTCAACCCGATCGACCAGCGCGCCTGGGACTGGAATGAGAGTGGCCGCCAGGATGTGGCGCAACGCTAGGCCGGGGCTGCCTGCAGCCGCTCGACGGACACCTTGTCGGGATAAAAGGCCAGGCGGTCCTTGATCGCCGCGATATGGGCAAAGGGGCTTTCATAGCTCCACACCGCATTCTCGAGCCGCGATCCATCCTTCAGCCGGATATGGAAATAACTCGCCTTGCCCTTGTAGGGGCACCAGCTGGTCTGCATCGAGCGCTGCAGGAAGCGCGGCGCGATATCGCTGCGGCGGACATAGAGCACGGGCGAAGAGGTGTGCTCGCGCAGCTCCAGCGCCTGGGCACAGCTGGCCAGTTCTTCATCGCCAACACGGATGCGGACCTGATCATCGATCTCCCGCAATTCCAGCGGATGGTCGATCCCGGGCTGCAGGATGGGGCGGTCCGGTGTGTCTGTCATGGCGGCCCTTTCCGGTCAGGCGCTTTCGAGCACGCCCTTGTCCTTGAGATAGGCCTGCAACTCGCCCGTCTCGAACATTTCCTTGATGATGTCGCAACCGCCGACAAACTCGCCCTTCACATAGAGCTGGGGAATGGTCGGCCAGTTGGAGAAATCCTTGATGCCCTGACGGATGTCGGCATCTTCGAGCACATTGACGCTTTCGAAATCGACCTGGAGATGGTCGAGCACGCGCGCCACGACCGAGGAAAACCCGCATTGCGGGAAGACCGGCGTGCCCTTCATGAACAGCACGATGTCGTTATTCTCGACGGTGGCCTTGATGGCGTCGTGGGCATTGGTGGACATCATGGTGCTCCTGGTAAATCCGTACCGGAGAGCTGGGGGTTCCCGGCTCCCGCTGCAAGACCCGCCTGCCGCGCATTGGCAGCGAGATTGGCGGATCGCGTTGTCAGGCATACTACCGCATCGACGCCGCCCCGGGCGAGTGCCCATTTCAGCGCACCCCCGGGCGGCGCAGTGATGCGCTGGGTCTTTGCTGCGGTGAGGGCGCGTTTGGCGGCGCGGGCGAGATACCACAGATCAGCGCGCGAAGCCGGAAGGCGCAGGTCCGGTGCCGCCGAGGCGCTGATCGCCTCGATACCGATCACCTTCATCCCGGCCTCGCTGGCGCGCGCCAGCCGGGCGAGGGCGGCGGTGTCGAGGCCGGCATGGACGGGCGCCATCAGCGCATCGAACACACCGAGATCGATCGCCGCATCCAGCTCCGGCCCGCGGCCACACACGCCGATCTGGCGCACCATGCCGCGTTCGCGCAGGGCCTCGAGGCGGCGAATGAGCCGGTCCGACATTTCGGCGGCGGAGGGGCCGTGCAGCAGCAGCAGGTCGATATAGGGCGTTCGCAGACGTTCCAGCGAGCCGCGCACGGACATCTCGATGCCGCCGGCGGAGAAGTCCCGGTGGCGGTCGATATCGATGCCCGCCTTGGTGGCGATGAACAATCCGTCGCGCCGGCGCCCGCGCAGGGCCTCGCCAAGGCGGCGTTCGCCTTCGCCGCGCCCATAGGCCGGCCCGGTATCGAACAGGGTGATGCCGAGATCGATCGCCTCGGCGATCAGGCGCTGGCTGCCGCGTCGCGAGACCGCCAGTGATGCATGCGGTCCGGTGACACCGAAACCGAGACGGGAGAATGCGGCCGGATCGCTCATGCCTCAGGCATCGGGTGTGCGGGTTTCCAACGCCAGGGCGTGCAGCTCATTGCCCATTTTCGAGCCGAGCGTCGCATAGACCATCTGGTGCTGGGCGACGCGCAACTTGCCGCGGAACGCCTCACTGGTGACGATGGCCTTCCAGTGATCATTATCGCCGGCCAGGTCCTCCAGCTCGATTTTTGCGTCCGGCAGGCCGGCCTTGATGTGGGCGATGATCTCTTCGGCGGGCATCGGCATGGTCGGGCATCCTGGTATTGCTGTGATCACGAATTCTTGTGGGTCCCGGTGTCAAAGCGTGACCGCCCGGGGCGTGCGGGGCGGTGTTCAACGCCCTGCATCCGGCTCATACAGGAGCGCACGCCATTCGTCACGTTCGCCAGGAGATGTCCATGACAGGTTTGTCCGCACTGCACCGCCCGGCTGGCATCTTGCCGGCACTGTTCGCACTCGTTCTGCTGCTGGTGCTGCCAACCGCTGCCGCCCATGCCGGCGAGCAATATACCGACCGTCAGGGCCGGGCGCTCAACGGCTATGATGCGGTCAGCTATTTCAACGAGGCCGGGCCTGTGCACGGGCTGGAGACGTTCACTGCCGACTACAATGGCGCCAGCTGGTGGTTTGCAAGCGAGGCCAATCGGGCGGCCTTCGTCGCGGATCCGGCGCGCTACGCCCCGGCCTATGACGGGCATTGCGCCTATGCGCTGGCCCATGGGCGCAAGGTGCGCAGCGATCCGCTGGCCTGGGAGATCGTGGACGGACGGCTGTATCTCAACTTCTCGACCGCGATCCATCAACGCTGGCAGGCGGATATTCCCGGTTATCTGCAACAATCGGAGGCGAACTGGCCCTCCATCGAGCCGGAAGCCGCGGCGCGCCCGAGCCGCTGGTTCTAGGTGCGTGAAAAACCAGTGGGGTTGCCGGGAATGGCGTGGCAAGCTGTGGCACACGTTATTCGGGGAATGTCCATGCGTTATATGTCCTTGCTGGCCACAGCGGCCTGCGCTTCTTTTGCGATCGCCTGTCAGCAGCCTGCCGAGATTTCCGCACCGGATGGCGACACCGCAGCGGGGATATCGTCCGGCCTCGCACCGGCGATGGACCGGGCGCAATTGCTCGAGGATTTGCGCATTCTCGCGGCCGACGACATGCAAGGCCGCCTCGTGGCGACGGCGGGCAGTGAACGCGCCCGCGCCTATATTATTTCGCGCTTCCAGGAGATCGGCATCGAGCCGATCAATGACAGCTTCGTGTCGACCTTCGAATTCGATCGCCCCAATGGCTGGAGCCCGACCACGGTCGGCACCAATATCATCGGCCGCCTGCGCGGCACCGGCGATAGCGGCCGGGTGATGGTGGTCAGTGCGCATTATGACCATATGGGCGAGCGCGGCGGCCAGATCTGGAACGGCGCCGACGACAATGCCTCCGGTGTCGCGGCCCTGCTGGCGACGGCTGCGAGCTTTGCCGCCAGTCCGCCCGAGCATGATATTGTTTTCGTGGCCTTCGATGCCGAAGAGCATGGCCTGCGCGGCGCCGAGGCCTTTGTCGCCAGCCCGCCGGTGCCGGTCGAGACCATCGCCTTCAATCTCAATCTCGACATGGTTGCGATGTCCGACGAGCGCATTCTCTGGGCGGTCGGGACCTATCACTATCCCTTCCTGATGCCGGTCGTGGAGGCCGTGCGCGCCCGCTCGGCCGTCAATCTGCCGACCGGTTTTGACGAGCCGTCCGAGGATCATGGCGCCGACTGGACCAATGCGACCGATAGCGGCGCCTTCCACGCTGTCGGCATCCCCTTCATCTATCTCGGCGTCGATTATCACCCGCATTATCACGAGCCGACCGATACCTATGAGAACATGACGCTGGATTTCTTCCAGGACGCCTCGGAGACGGTGGTCGATTTCGCTCGCGAGTCCGACCGTCAGCTCGACTTGATCGGCGACCGGTCGGGGCGCTGAGTTTAGGGAAAATCAGGGCTTGAAGCTCTAGCGACTAGAGAGATTAAGCTCACGGCACTCGTTTCGAGGATTGTTTCGTGAGGTTCTCATGTCTGGAATGACCGTCGCCTTCCTGGTTGCCATCGGCGTGATCGCGCTGGCTTCCATCCCCTTCGTGATCCTAGCCCGGCGGGATTTCGCCCGACTGGGCCGATGGTCGCTCCCCGTCGCGCTGGCCTCCGGGGTGTTGATGCATGGTTTGGCGCTGGCCATTCTCGGGCTCGCCTTCAGTGATCGAGGCAGCCTTTATGCCGTCACGCCGGTCAACCTTGTCGCGGGGCTTGTCCTGGCCACAGCTGGCGGATGGATGATCCATATCGGACGCAGACGATTTGGTTCCACGGCGCGGGTCTACGGCCTGCGCGAGGACGAACTGATTGAACAGGGCGTGTACCGGCATTCACGGAACCCGCAATATGTCGGCTATTTCGCCCTCATGCTGGGGAGCAGCCTGGCGTCAGGGTCAGCCCTGGCGCTGGGCGGTGCGCTCGTCTTCGCCGCCTTCATCCATGTGTTCGTCACC
Source organism: Devosia sp. (assembly GCF_048261455.1). Taxonomy (GTDB): domain Bacteria; phylum Pseudomonadota; class Alphaproteobacteria; order Rhizobiales; family Devosiaceae; genus Devosia_A. The sequence continues at coordinate 63,832 of NZ_JBLXGA010000015.1, read as the reverse complement.
GGCGTGGAGGAGCCTCATCTGAGGCGCGATTTCGGTGACGCCTATCGCGCCTATTGTGGCCGGGTGCGCCGATACCTGTAACTTCGCGCCGGGCTTGCTATTCCGCCGCCACCGCGACCTTGTTCATCAGACCGGGCAGCCAGCCTGCCCACGCCTCGCGCAGGCGGGTCAGTTCGAGGCTGTGGGCGCCATTGACGGTGATGGCCGTGCCGCCGCCCAGTCCGACCACCTGGATCGGGATATCGTCGGCTTTCGCGTCCTGCAGGATGGCGATGGCGTCTTCCTTTTTGGCGGCGATGAGATAGCGCGCCTGGTCTTCGCCAAACAGAAAACCATGCATCGGCACAGCGCCTTCATGGGCGAGTTTGATGCCGATATCGGAGGCCAGCGCCATGTCGGCGGCGGCGCAGGCGAGGCCGCCATCGGAGAGGTCGTGACAGGCAGTCAGGCGGCCGGAGCGGATCTGGCCGCGCACGAAATCGCCATTGGCCTTCTCCACCGCGAGATCGACATGCGGCGCACCGCCTTCTTCGCGGCCCTCGATTTCCTTGAGATAGACCGAGGCGCCCATCGCGCCCTTGGTCTCGCCGACCAGCAGCAGGATGTCGCCGGCTGTCAGGCCGCCAAACTGGCCGCGCTTGTCGAGATCGGGGATCAGGCCGACACCGCCAATGGCGGGTGTTGGCGGAATGGCGGCACCATTGGTCTCGTTATACAGGCTGACATTGCCGGACACGACCGGGAAGTCGAGAACGCGGCAGGCTTCGGCCATGCCATCAATACAGCCGACGAACTGGCCCATGATCTCGCGCCGTTCCGGATTGCCGAAATTGAGGCAATCGGTGATGGCGATCGGATCGGCACCGGCGGCGGTGAGATTGCGCCAGGCTTCGGCGACGGCCTGCTTGCCGCCCTCAAACGGGTCGGCCTGGCAGTAGCGCGGCGTGCAGTCGGTGGTGATCGCCAGACCCTTATTGGTGCCGTGGATGCGCACGATGGCGGCGTCGGACGGGTTCTGCGAACTGGCGACGGTGTCGGCCATCACGTGGCGATCATATTGCGACCAGATCCAGGCCTTCGAGGCCATGTCGGATGAACCCATCAGCTTGAGCAGAATTTCGCCCATATGCGCCGGCTTGGCGACATCGCCGGCCGGGATCTGGGCCCGCACTTCCGGCGCAAACCAGGGGCGGTCATATTTGGGGGCATCATCGGCCAATGGCGCGATCGGGATATCGCAGACGGTCTCGCCCTTGTGGGTGAGGACCATGCGCTTGCTGTCCGTGGTCTGGCCGATGACGGCGACATCGAGTTCCCATTTCTCGAAAATCCGCATCGCGACGTCTTCGCGGCCCGGCTTCATGATCACCAGCATGCGCTCCTGGCTTTCCGAGAGCATCATTTCATAGGTCGACATATTGGTTTCGCGCTGAGGCACCTTGTCCATGTCGAGCTCGATACCGATGCCGCCCTTGTCGGCCATCTCGACCGAGGAGGAGGTGAGGCCGGCGGCGCCCATATCCTGGATCGCGGCGATGGCATCGGTGGCCATCAGTTCGAGACAGGCCTCGATCAGCTTCTTTTCGGTGAAGGGATCGCCGACCTGGACGGTGGGGCGTTTCTCCGCGCTATCATCGTCGAATTCGGCCGAGGCCATGGTGGCGCCGTGAATGCCGTCGCGGCCGGTCTTGGAGCCGACATAGACAATCGGCTGGCCCGGCTGGGCGCCGCGGGCATAGAAAATCTTGTCGGCATCGGCGAGGCCAACGGCCATCGCATTGACCAGGATATTGCCGTTATAGCCGGCATGGAAATTGGTCTCGCCGCCCACGGTCGGCACGCCGACGCAATTGCCATAGCCGCCAATACCGGCGACGACGCCGTCGACCAATTGCCGTGTCTTGGCATGGTCCGGCGCGCCAAAGCGCAGCGCATTCATCAGCGCAATCGGCCGCGCGCCCATGGTGAAGACATCACGCAAAATGCCGCCAACCCCGGTCGCCGCGCCCTGATAGGGCTCGATATAGGAGGGGTGATTATGGCTTTCCATCTTGAAGATGGCGGCCTGGCCATCGCCGATATCAACCACGCCGGCATTCTCGCCCGGGCCCTGAATGACCTTGGCGCCCTTGGTCGGCAGCTTGCCGAGATGCAGGCGCGAGGACTTGTAGGAGCAATGCTCCGACCACATCACCGAGAAAATCCCCAGCTCGACCAGATTCGGCGCCCGGCCCATCCGGTCCAGGATGACCTGGTACTCGGCCTCGGACAGCCCGTGTTCCTTGACGATATCGGCGGTGATGTTTTGAGCGTAGTGAGTCATGTGATCAGGCCGATCCAAGCAGAGATTCAAACAAAGCCAGCCCATCCGTCCCGCCATGCCGGGCATCAACAGCGCGTTCCGGATGCGGCATCATGCCGAGCACATTGCCCTGCTCGTTGATGATCCCGGCAATGTCGTTGGCGGAGCCGTTGGGGTTGGCGCCGTAGCGGAAGACGACCTGGCCTTCATTCTCGATCCGGACCAGGGTTTCGGCGTCGGCGAAATAATTGCCGTCGTGGTGGGCGATCGGGATGATCAGCCTGGCATTGGCCGGATAGCGCGATGTGAAGCGCGTATCGGCATTGGTGACGGTGATGGGGGTGTCTTCGCAGATGAATTTGAGCTGCGCATTGCGCATCAGGGCGCCGGGCAGCAGGCCGCATTCGGTCAGGATCTGGAAGCCATTGCACACCCCCAGGATCGGCGCGCCGGTGGCGGCATGGGCGATGATCGCCGGCATGATCGCCGAGTGCGTCGCCATGGCGCCGCAGCGTAAGTAGTCGCCATAGGAAAACCCGCCGGGCACCATGACGAAATCCGTGCCTTCGGGCAGGGCGGTTTCCTGGTGCCAGACCATGGCGGGGGCGGTGCCGGTGACGCGTTCGATCGCATCATGGGCGTCGCGGTCGCAATTGGACCCGGGAAAGACGATGACGGCGGATTTCATGGCCACGTCGCCCCTATTCCAGCTCGATCGAGTAGCTCTCGATCACCGGATTGGAGAGGAGTTTGGCGCACATCTCGTCGACGCGGACCCGGGCGGCCTCGGCATCATCGCCGGTCAGGTCGAGCTCGATCAGCTTGCCCTGGCGCACCGAGGTGACCTCGTCATAACCCATATTGTGCAGCGCGCCGGCAACGGCAGCGCCCTGTGGGTCGAGAACGCCAGGCTTGAGGTAGACGTGGATTTTCGCTTTCACGGGAACGACTCGCTTTTAAGGCCTGCTTCGGATGCGCCCTGCATAAAGCGCGCGGCCTGCCGATGCAATCAAGCAGCGCCAGTTGATGAGCCCCTTCAGACATGAAAACGCCCCCGGCGATGCGGGGGCGCTCTCAAGCCGGTTCGGACCGCGAACTATTTGCCCGCTTCGTCCGCTGCGTCGGGCACCGAGCGCGGCATGTCCTTCATGACGCCGAGGCGCCGGGCGACTTCGGCATAGGCCTCGGTGACATTGCCGAGATCGCGGCGGAAGCGGTCCTTGTCCATCTTCTCATTGGTTTCCATGTCCCACAGCCGGCAGCTGTCGGGGCTGATCTCGTCGGCTAGCACGGTGCGGACCATATCGCCTTCATAGAGGCGGCCGAATTCGAGCTTGAAATCGACCAGGCGGATATTGACCGCCGCGAACAGGCCGCACAGGAAATCATTGGTGCGCAGGGTCAGCGCCATCATGTCGTCGATTTCCTGCGGGCTGGCCCAGTTGAATGAGGTGATGTGGTCTTCCGACACCATCGGGTCGTTGAGCTCGTCCTTCTTGTAGTAGAATTCGACGATGGCGCGCGGCAATTGCTGGCCTTCCTCGATCCCGAGGCGCTTGCTGATCGAGCCGGCAGCGACATTGCGGCAGACGACTTCCAGCGGAATGATCTCGACCTGACGCACCAATTGCTCACGCATATTGAGGCGGCGGATGAAATGGGTCGGGATGCCGATATGGGCCAGCTGCATCATGACATATTCGCTGATGCGGTTGTTGAGCACGCCCTTGCCTTCGAGCGTCGCCTTTTTCTCACCGTTATAGGCGGTCGCATCATCCTTGAAATACTGGACGATCGTGCCCGGCTCGGGACCTTCATAGAGGATCTTGGCCTTGCCTTCGTAGAGTTTCTTGCGGCGGGACATGGGCGGCGCTCCAGTCGGGGTCCGGGGTCAGGTCCGGACCGAAAATGCGCGACGCGGCCCGAATCGGAGACCGGACCGCGCGTTGAGGGGGCAAATTATCCGGCCTTTGTGTTCTTCGCAATCCCTTGCTGCGGTGCGGCAGGCCTGTGCGGTGGCGATTGATTTCATGCAGCGGGCAAGCTAACCAATCCCCCAACGACCCATCCCCAAGGAGAGCCGCCATGTCTGGCATTGATGATCGCGAATCCGGTTTCGAAAACAAGTATGCCCATGACCAGGAACTGGACTTCAAGGCCAATGCCCGGCGCAACAAGCTGCTCGGCCTGTGGGCGGCCGAACTGATGGGCCTCGATAGCGAGGAAGCCCTGGCCTATGCCAAGACGGTGATCGTCGCCGATTTCGAGGAAGCCGGCGATGACGACGTGTTCCGCAAGATCCGCGCCGATCTCGACGCGAAAAAGGTCGAACTCTCCGATCATCTCCTGCGCAAGCAGATGGATGAACTGATGGCGACCGCCCGCGACCAGATCCAGACCGAAAGCTAGGCGCGCGGCGGGATCAGCCCGCCGCCTCAACCTCCGCCGTCACCGACAGCCAGCGATCCAGCGCCTCGCGGATATGGTCGCGGTCGTAATTGGTGGTGATGATCTCGAACACCGTGCCGGTCTCGCGGTCCATCAGGACCAGGAAGCCGGTGCGGCCGACCATCTGGTCGTAGAGCCCGGTGATGCCCGCCTCCACGGCGCGTTCGCGCACCGCGGCGCGCTGGCCGAGGGTGAAGTCGAAGCGGACGAATTCCACCGCGGCGTCGGCATAATCCGGGCGCACATCATCGATGCGCGGTTCCAGGATGCGGCAGGCACCGCACCAGGACGAGCGAAACATCGCCGCCACCAGCCGCGGCCGTTCCTGCTCGGCCTGCGAGGTCTCGGCCTCGGCGCTCCATTCCGCCCGCAGGAAATTCGGCGCCAGAAAAGCCCCCAGCAGGGCGAGGACGATGAGGGCGGTGCGCATGTGGCGAAGCTCCGTGTGATGCCTGTCCGGACTATAGGCGGGCGAGGCGATAAGGCGAGCGCGGCCGCCATCACACTCGCGTTATCTAGGCCCCGCCTTGGCCACGACCAACCCGAATACAAAACCAATCCTCGTCATCCTGACGAAAGTCAGGACCTCGATGTCGTAAGGTGTTGCCTGGCTTGCCATCTCGCCCCCACCCGCGCAGGTAAACTCTACCCAGGACCTCGATATCACCTGCTATTGGTTGATCATCTCATACAAATCCCGCCACTTCGGATTCTCCCTCTCCACCAGCGCGATCTTCCACGCCCGCCGCCAGTTCTTCAGCCGCTTCTCCCGCGTGATCGCATCGGCCATCGTCGCGGCGAATTCGAGCCAGACCAGGTTGTGGATCTGGTATTTCGCGCAGAATTTCGATCCGCGCCCTTCGCGATGCATCCAGACGCGCATGGCGATATCGCCTGTGACGCCGACGTAGAGCGCGCCGCGAGGGCGACTGGCGAGCATGTAGACACAGGGTTGGATGCCCATTGTCTCGAGGTCCTGACCTTCGTCAGGATGACGATAAAATGCATATGTATTAAATGCGACCAGTGATCGTGAGTCGCCAGACTGCTATTCCGCCTCTTCCGGCCGGATCAGGCCTGGCAGGCCGTCGATCGACAGGGCATTGCTGGCATAGCGGCGCTCGCGCCATTCGGCGTCGGTGCGGTGTTCGTTATAGCGCAGCAGCTGGTCGCGCTCGCCCTTGAACTCGTAGAGCGGCACGCCCCAGCCGCAGCTGTCCTGGATGCGCGAGATGCGGGCGGTGATGACGGCGCGCGCCTTGGGGAATTCACCGAAGAGGGCGCGCTTTTCGGCAAAGCCGGGCTCGTCGAAACACACCGCATGGCCCTTGCCATACAGGCGCAAGATCTTGGCCGGCCCGTCCATGGCGCAGAACATGAAGGTGATGCGGCCATTCTGGCGCAGATGCGCCACCGTCTCGATGCCCGAACCGCCGAGGTCGAGATAGGCGACCTCGTGCGGGCCGAGAATGCGGAAGGTGTCGTGGCCCTTGGGCGAGAGATTGACGTGGCCATGGCCCGACGGCGCCGTGGCGACGAAGAACATCTTCTGCGCCGCGATGAAGGCTGTGACCTTGTCGTCTATCGTCTCGTAGATCTTGCTCATGGATGTCTCCCTCGCTCGGGAGAAGCTTATGCCGGGACCCGGATGATTGCCATCCATTCGCCGGGCTTTCTTCCCCGTCCCTGACGGGGAAGTGGGCCGGACGCAGTCCGGGCCGATGGGGCGGCGAGCCGGGGCGAAAAATCAGTCGGCAAACACCCGGGCGAAGATCGTGTCGACATGTTTGAGGTGATAGGCCTCGTCGAAACAGGCTTCGATCGCTGCGTTGCCCAGATGCGCGGTGACCTCGGGATCGGCCTTGAGATGGTCGACCAGCTGCCCGCCCTCATCCCAGGTCTTCATCGCATTGCGCTGGACGAGGCGATAGCTGTCCTCGCGTGACACACCGGCCTGGGTCAGGGCCAGAAGCAGGCGCTGGGAATTATGGATGCCGCCCTGGGCGTCGAGATTTTCCTGGCAGCGATCGGCATGCACGATCAGGCCCTCGACCATGCCGGCACAGCGTTGCAGCGCAAAATCGAGATGGCCATTGGCGTCTGGTCCGATACCTCGCTCGACGGAGGAGTGGGAGATATCGCGCTCATGCCAGAGCGCGACATTTTCTAGTCCCGGGGTGACGGCGGAACGCACCAGGCGCGCCAGCCCGGTGAGGTTCTCGGTCAGGATCGGATTGCGCTTGTGCGGCATCGCCGAGGAGCCCTTCTGTCCCTTGGAGAAGAATTCCTGCGCCTCGCGCACTTCGGAACGCTGCAGATGGCGCACCTCGATGGCGAGATTCTCGATCGCCGAGGCGATCAGGCCGAGCGTGGCGAAATAATTGGCATGGCGGTCGCGCGGGATGACCTGGGTCGAGATGGGCTCGACGGAAAGGCCCATCGCGTTTGCGACATGCGCTTCGACGCGCGGATCGATATTGGCGAAAGTGCCGATGGCGCCGGAAATGGCGCAGGTGGCGATCTCGTCACGCGCCGCAACCAGCCGCGCGCGATTGCGTCTGAACTCGGCATAGAAGCGGGCGAATTTCAGCCCCATCGTCGTCGGTTCGGCATGGATGCCATGCGAGCGGCCGATGCAGACGGTGAATTTATGCTCCAGCGCCCGCGTCTTCAGCGCCGCCAGCACCCGGTCCATGCCCTCAAGCAGAAGATCGGCACTGTCGCGCATCTGCACGGCGAGGCAGGTGTCGAGCACGTCCGACGAGGTCAGTCCCTGGTGCACAAAACGGCTCTGCTCGCCGACATGCTCACCAAGATGGGTCAGAAAGGCGATGACATCGTGTTTGACCTCGGCCTCGATCTCATTGATCCGCTCGACATCAAACTCGACATCCTTCGCCGACCACACCGCCGCCACCGCCGATTGCGGCACCACACCCAGCTCCGCCAGCTTCTCGGTCGCATGCGCCTCGATCAGATACCAGATCTTGTACTTGTTCTGGTCCGACCAGATGGCGGCCATTTGCGGGCGGGTATAGCGGGGGATCATGGGCGGCTCCGTCGGCGCGTTGTGAGCAAGCGCGGGAGATGCGGCAAGGGGGCGAAAAGGTCAAGGGGAGGGACGTGTGCCGCAAGCGACTACAAAGTTTGGAGTCTTCTGGAACTGGTCGGTTCCGAAGCCTTTCGGTCACCACCTGTGGCTAGTGGTCGAGAAGCCTGCCGCTATCAGTTGGAGATAGAAAGATCGACCGATATCGGTGATTTCGTATCCTGTCTGGGTCGGGCGTACCAAGCTCATCCGAACCAGAAAAGACATCCAATCACAGATGTTGCGATAGGCCCGATTGCCCGCGCGCGCCACATGAGTATCGAAGTATGGGGCCAGTGCCTCATTGGACAAGGCGCCGCGTCTCAGAGCCTCCAGGGCCTCGATTTGGCTTCCATATATATCGCGACCAACAGACTCCCAGTGCGCTCGTCTATTGGCGAGAGCGAGTTCCAGTTTTAGGTGATCAACCGAACCCAGCGATGCATCGTTCGCTATGACGTTGTTTATGTGATCAAGCCAGGGGCGAATATCTGGGTTGGGTTCTGAATCCAGACCACTCGACACTTCACTGGAATCCGGCTTCGGAAGAGACTCGCTGGCAAAGCGGGCACCTTGTTGATCCCGGGGTCTAAACTTAAATGCGGATCCATCGAAACTCATAACTCGATCAAGTAGTTCCGAGATGTCCTTCTTAAACAATAGCGCAACCGTAATCGCCACCAGTGGCCACGCGAGCGGAACAAGGACTCCTGTGAGGAATGAAAAAAGCCCTTCCACAATGAACCCTGTCCAACCGAAGAACGTCAATGTTGGGGCCTCGCCAGCGAGTGCAAGCATCACTCTCAAGAAGCAATAAACCTCAGCGCAACTTCGTGTGCAACTGATTCCCGCTTCGTCCCTGATTCGTCCTTCGGGCACCCGCTCCGCGCGGAGAGGATGACGCGGCGCTAAATCGCCGTGCTGAGAGGGACGTGTACCTCTGGTACGCGTCCCTGGGAGGACTCTATTTGGGGCGTGATTCCAGGCGATGAAGCCCGGCATCGGCCGAAGCCGGGTTTTTCTTGGGACAGGTACCAGAGGTACCTGTCCCTCTTCAGGCGTTCCGTGCAAATTATTGCATTAAATGGAAATGCACTTTATAGGTGCGCCATGCCCCGCTCCGCCCGCATCGTTCATCCCGGCGCACCCCATCATGTCACGCAGCGCGGCAATCGGCGGCAGCAGGTTTTCTTCACCGATCAGGATTATGCGCAATACCTCAAGCTGCTGACGGAAGCCTGCCAGCGCGAGCAGGTGCAGTGCTGGGCCTATTGCCTGATGCCCAACCACGTTCATCTGGTATTGGTACCTGACGATGCGGCGGGGCTGTCGCGGGTGCTTTCCTGGACACACCGCCTCTATACGCACTATTTCAACACCACCGGAGCCGGCGCCGGAATTCTTTGGCAAGGCCGTTTCAAATCGTCACCGATGGACGAGGCGCGGCTGCATTCCGTTTGCCGCTATATCGAGTTCAATCCGGTCCGGGCCGGGCTTGTGGCTCATGCGCAGGATTGGCAATGGTCGAGTGTGCATGCGCATCTCGCCGGGCAGAGTGATGGCCTGGTGAGGGTAGAGCCGATGTTGTCGCGGATACCTGATTGGCACGCCTACCTGCACGCGATTGATCCCTACGCGTGAAGAGGGACGTGTACCTCTGGTACGCGTCCCAGGGAGGAGTCTGTTCCTCCCGGCTCTTGCAGGCGCCTGCGCCCGGCATCGGCCGAAGCCGGGTTTTCCCTGGGACAGGTACCAGAGGTACCTGTCCCTCCTCAGATCACATCGCCCCCCAATCCACCTCGGCATTGCGATCCAGCACCCGCGACCCATCCGGCATCGCATACTTCAAACCCGAGCCGCAATTGAACAACACGCAGTCGGCATCGCGTTCGATCAGCCCGTCATTCATCGCCTTTTCCATCGCGGCCAGCGTTGCGGCACCTTCCGGGCACAAGAGGAGACCGTCCTCGCGGGCGCACCGCACACGAGCCGCCTCGATGGCCAACTCGGAGACGGCGATGGCGAAACCTTCGCTCTCCTTGCAGGCATCAATGATCAAGAAATCGCCGATGGCCTTGGGCACGCGGATGCCCATCGCGGCGGTGGTGGCGTCGAGCCATTCGTCGGCATGGCGTTCGCCCTTGTCCCAGGCGCGGACGATGGGGGCGCAGCCTTCCGCCTGGACGGCGATCATTTTCGGGCGGCGTTTGCCGATCCAGCCGAGTTGCTCCATCTCGTCGAAGGCTTTCCACATGCCGATCAGGCCGGTGCCGCCGCCGGTGGGGTAGAAGATCGCTTCGGGCATGCGCCAGCCGAGCTGGTGGGCGAGTTCGAGGCCCATGGTTTTCTTGCCCTCGATCCGGTAGGGCTCTTTCAGGGTCGAGAGATCGAACCAGCCCATCCTGTCCTTGCCGGCCGCGACCAGGGCGCCGCAATGATGGATCAGCCCGTTGACGCGGAAGACATGGGCGCCCTGCAGCGCCATCTCGCGGATATTCACCTCGGGCGTGTCATCGGGCGCGAAGACATAGCTCTCCATCCCCATGCGGCTGGCATAGGCCGACATCGCGGCGCCGGCATTGCCATTGGTCGGCATGGCGAGGCGCTTGATGCCGAAACGGTGGGCCATGGCGACGGCCAGCGCGAGGCCGCGCGCCTTGAAACTCCCCGTCGGCAGCCGGCCCTCATCCTTGATGCGCACGCGGCCGGTGGCGCCGGAGGCTTTCGCCGTCGCGGGGACATCGATCAGCGGTGTTGTCAGCTCGCCGAGGCGGCAGACATCCGCGTCATTGGCGACGGGCAGAAGCTCGCGCCATTTCCAGAAGCCGCCCCGGCGGGCCGAGATGGCGCCGCGATCGATCTCGCGCTTCGCCTTGGCGAGGTCATAGCGCACCAGCAGCGGCTTGCCGGCGTCGGAGAGATTGTGCGGCTGGTCCTTGTCGTAATGCTTGCCGGTCTCGGAGCATTCCAGATGGGTGACATAGTCGTGGTGCATAGGGGCGCTCCAGGGCTTGTGATCAGGTGGTGAGACTGGACCAGATTGCCCTCAACACCAATCCGGCATGGCGCAGGGTGATCATGCGGGTGTCGACCGGCCGGCCGGCGACCCAGGTGCCGCGCACTTCAAGCTGACGCAATTCGCCGGCATCAAGGCTCAGCGGATCGCGTGCCAGCCAGGTGAAATCGGCGCGCTTGCCCGGCTCGATGGTGCCGATCTCAGCCTCCAGCCCGAGCTGGCGGGCGGCATTGATCGTCATCGCTTCAAGCGCCTGTTGCGTATTGAGCCGCTGGTCGGGCCCGATCAGCTCGCCGCCCTGGCGCGGCTGGCGCTCGATGGCGGTGCCCAGGGTGCGCATCGGATCGATCGGGGTGGCGGGATGATCGCCATGCAGGGTGATGACGGCGCCGCTGGCGAAGGCGTCGCCGACCGGCATGTAGCGCGCGGTGCGGTCCGGGCCGACCAGGTCGGGCAGGATATGGCCGTAAAACCGGACATGATCGACGAAGAAGCCAAGGCTGACGCCGAGCCGCGCGGCGCGCTCGATCTGGGCCGGGGTGATCAGGGCGAGATGTTCGAGCCGGTGATGCAGCATGGGGTCCGGCGCGGCGGTCTGGGCCGCCTCGATGGCATTGAGCGCCATCTCGATCGCCGCCTCGCCCTGGGCGTGGATGGCGATCTGATAGCCGCCGCGCTGGGCCTCGAGCACCAGGGCATTGGCGGCGTCCTGGCTGTAGTTGAGTGTGCCGCGCCAGTCGGGGGCGAGGCCGAGCACGTCTTGCGTGAAATGCGAGCGCTGATAGGGCTCGGCCAGTGCCGCGCCGCCGATGAAGGGCGAGCCATCCATCCAGATCTTGATGCCGGCCAGCGAGGTGTTGGCATCCTCCCCAGTCCAGAGCTCGAGCGCATGGTCGCGCCGCGCCGGGGCCGTGTAGAGCGCGGTGCTGACCGGCGCGCGCGGCTGGCTGGCGACGCCGTGCACCAGGGCGAGCGGATCGCGGGCATTGCCGACAAGGCTGGCGGCACCGATCGTGGTGTAGCCGGCGCGGGCATAGGCATCATATTGCAGATTGAGCAGCAGGTTCAGCGCCGCATCGCCGGCCTGCGGCACGGCGGCCATCACCTGGCCGATGGCGCTGATCTCGATCAGGCGGCCGGTGAGATTGCCATCGGCATCGCGTTCAAACTGGCCGTTTTCCGGATCGGGCGTGGTGCTGCCGAGACCGGCGGCGGCCAGGGCGGCGGAATTGGCGAAGGCCTCATGCATCATCTGGGTGAGGATGATCATCGGCCGCTCCGGCGCGATGGCGTCGAGCTCGGCCAGGCCGGGCGGTGGCAGCGGGTCGAGCATGGCCGGATCCCAGCCGAAGGCGATGATCCACGGCGTCAGCCCGCGCTGGCTCGCAGCCCGGCGCAGCGTCTCCATGATCTCGTCGCGGCTGGCATGGCTGACCCCGCTGACATCAACCGCCGCGCCCAGCTGCGCCGAGGCGAGCGGATGCGTGTGCGGCTCGATCAGGCCGGGCACAAGCGTGCCGCCGAGCAGGTTGACCCGCTTGGCATTCCACGGCGCCAGCGCCTCGATCTCGGCCTTGCTGCCGGTCGCGATGATGACGCCATCGCGGACATAAATGGCCTCGACCGTTTCATCGCCGGCCATGGTGCGGATGGTGCCGCCATGGAAAATCTGGTGTTGTGACGCCGCCGGCGCCCTCAGTGACACGCCCCAGCTCAGCAAGAGCAGGGCAAGGGCGGTGACGATCAGTCGTTTCATGGCGAGGCGCTTCTGCTGCTGTGTCAGGCGCCCATGCTAGGGCAATGATCCGCCATGACCAGAGCTTTCACATCAGACCCAGAGTCTTGAAACTCGCCGTATTCTCGCGCCCGATCACGAGATGGTCGTGGACGACGATCTCGAAGGGTTTGCAGACATCGATCAGGGTGCGCGTCATCTCGATATCGGCCTGGCTGGGGGTGGCGTCTCCCGAGGGGTGGTTGTGGACCAGGATGATTGCCGAGGCCTCATTGGCCAGCGCCCGTTTGACGACTTCGCGCGGATAGACCGGGGCGTGGTCGATCGTGCCGGTGCCGAGGACCTCATCGCCGATCACCTTGTTCTTGCGGTCGAGGAAGAGGACACGGAACTGCTCGGTCGTGGCGTGCTGCATCGCCGTGCGGCAATAAGCGACCAGCGCCGCCCAGGAGGCGATAACGGGGCGGCCGATCACCTGTTCGCGGGCCAGGCGGGCGGACAGGGCCTGGATCAGCTTGAGCTCGGCGGCGCAGCGCTGCGAGACGCCATCAATGGTGGTGAGTTGTTCGACGGGGGCTGCGGCAACGCCGCCGAGATCGCCGAAGCGCGCGATCAGCGCCTTGGCGATCGGTTTGACATCGCGGCGCGGGATGGAGCGGAAGAGATAAAGTTCCAGCAGCTCGTAATCGTGCAGGGCCTCACCACCCGCCAAGGTTAGTTTCTGGCGCAAACGCTCGCGGTGACCATCGTTTTGCGCGGGTGAGGCCATGGCGTCAGGTGTTGTAGGGGGGCTTGTCGAGGCCCTTGGGCGATTTGGTGAAGATCTCATAGCCATCGGCGGTGACGCCGAGGGAGTGCTCGAACTGGGCCGAGAGCGATTTGTCGCGAGTGACGGCGGTCCAGCCATCATTGAGGACTTTCACATCGGGCCGGCCGAGATTGAGCATCGGCTCGATGGTGAAGAACATGCCTTCCTTGAGCACGACGCCTTCGCCGCGCGTGCCGAAATGCAGCACATTGGGGCTGTCATGGAAGAGCTGGCCGAGGCCGTGGCCGCAGAAGTCGCGCACGACGGAGCAGCGGCGCTCCTCGGCATATTCCTGGATGATCGCGCCGATCGTGCCCAGGGTGACGCCGGGTTTGACGGCTTCGATCCCGGCCATCATCGCTTCATAGGTAATGTCGATCAGGCGCTCGGCTTTGCGCTTGGGCTCGCCGGCCGTGTACATGCGGCTGGTATCGCCATGCCAGCCATCGACGATGACGGTGACATCGATATTGAGAATATCGTCATCACGCAGCGCCTTGGGCCCGGGAATGCCGTGGCAGACGACATGGTTGAGCGAGGTGCACAGCGAGTGGCGATAGCCGCGATAATGCAGCGTCGCCGGCGTGGCGCCATGGTCGAGGATGAATTCGCGCGTCAGCCGGTCGAGATGCTCCGTGGTGACGCCGGCCTTGACCTCGGGCACCAGCATGTCGAGCACCTGGGCGCCGAGACGACCGGCCTTGCGCATGCCCTCAAAGCCTTCCGCACCGTGCAGCTTGATGCGCCCGTCGCGCGGCGATGGGGCATCATAATCGTCAATGCTGTCATAGGCAGTCGTCAAGGGGCAGTCCTCCGCTATCCCCCCATATAGCCAAAGCGCGCGCCGTTTGAAACGGCGCGCGCTGGGATTGCTGGTATTTTATTTCCGGTTATTCGCCGGCGTGGCCGTAGAGATTGCCGAAGAAACTGTCGTCATTCCACGCCGGGCGTTCGTCGCTGTCGGCGATTTCGCGCGCGATCAGATAGTTGATATTGGCAAATTTGGCGCCCTGGTCGAACAGGACTTCCAGGTCACCGTCGAGCTGGTCGGTCTGGCGATGATAATGGGTGCTCAAGAAGCCCATAAAGCCCTCGCCCTCATCCCAGCGCGGATCCGGCGAGGAGAAGCCGGTCATCAGGAAGAGCGACGGCACGCCCTCGCGCACGAAGTTGTAGTGGTCCGAGCGCACGAAGATCGATTGCTCCGGAATCGGATCCGGGCTGACCTCGATATTCATCCGGGCCGCTGCGCGCGTGGCAATCGGGCCCAGATTGGAATGCTCGCTCCCGAAGGCGACGACGTCGTTGAACTCATAGACGATGACCGGCATGTCGAGATTGACATTGGCGACGATGGCGTCGGCCGGCACTGTCGGGTTGCGGGCAAAATGCTCGGAACCGAGCAGGCCCTTTTCCTCACCGGCCAGGGCGACGAACAGCACCGAACGCCGCGGCGTGCCCTGTTGCATGAAGGCGCGTGCCGTTTCCAGCATGATCGAGACGCCGGACGCATTGTCGACCGCGCCATTGCAGATCGAATCCTCACCGTCATTGGAGCGGCAGCCACCGCGGCCGCGCATGTGATCGTGGATGGTGCCGATATGGTCGAGATGCGCCGTCAGCACGACAATCTCGTCGGCCAGCACCGGATCACTGCCGCGCAGCATGCCGACCACATTCGGGGCGGTGAAAGGCTCCGAAATGGTGCGCTGCTGCAGGCTGACGCTGTGCGGCAGATCGAAGCGCGGGAAGGTCGGGTTTTCCTCGTCCGACATCGCGGCCCGGACGTCTTCCAGGCTCATCTCGGCGCCCTCGAACAGGCGTGCACCGAGCGTGGCGCCAACCTCGGCGCTCACCTGGATCTGGTCACGTGAGGACGGGCCTGTGGCCGGCGTCAGGCTGGTGACCGGAAGCGCGGCGGTGCCATCGGCGTAGGTGCGCATCTGCTCGTCGGTACGGCTGGTCACGGTGATCATGCCGACGGCGCCATGGGCGGCGGCGAGATTGCGCTTGGTGGTGTACGACAAGTGATGGGCCCGCTCTTCGCTGGGCAGGCCGCCGGGGACACCATTCACGATGACCACGATCTTGCCGGCAACGTCGAGGCCGGCATAGTCGTCATGATCGCGATTGGGGGCCGAGACGCCGTAACCGACAAACACCAGCGGCGCCGTGACGCTCGATTCGGGCAGGCTCGGATTGGTCGAGATATACACCCGGTCGCCCTGGGCGAAGGTCTCGCCGTCGAGGCTGAGGCTGTTATAGGCCGCGTCGGCAGTCACATCCTGCAGCGGCACTTGCTGGAAATAGCCGCCATTGTCGCCGGCCGGTTCCAGACCGAGCAATTGCATCTGCGCCGCGACATAATTGGCGGCGATCTCATAGCCATCGGTGCCGACATCGCGGCCCTGCAGATAGTCCGATGCGAGAAAGCGGATATGCGCCTCGATATTTTCCGTGCGCACATCCGGCATGAATTCGGCCGGAGCCTCGACGGCAGTGTCAGTGGATGAGCCGCAGGCGACGAGCGCGAGACAGGCCAGAACAGGTGCCAGAAACTTCATGGAAGCCTCCCCCAATAGCGGTGTTGATGTTGGCGCGGACTATAGCGGGCGCGAGTGCGGGCACAATGTGAGCGGATGTTAATTATCCGTGAGACGGAAGCCGGGTGCAGACGGGCCGGTGATGACAGCTGTCACGGGCGATGGGTGACGCCTGTTTCTGCAATGCCGGCCGCCGCCGCGGCAAGGTGATGTCCGGACAACAGCTACAGGACGGACCCGGCCATGACCGATTTGAAGGCAATGATTGATGCGGAGCGAAAGCGCTATTGTGTCGCCGCGGGCGGCGGTGTGTCGCTGCCCGTCGCCGGCGCGCTCTACTGGGCGGTGATGGGCGGGCTCGGTTTCTACCTCGCGCCACCACAGTGGGCGATCGCGGCGGCGGCAGGGTCGGGACTGATCTTTCCGCTCGGCATCCTGTTGCAGGCTCCGATGCGCTCGCCCTTCATGAAGTCGAAATCGCCCCTGTCGGGCGTCACCATGGCGGCGATCGCGGCGATCAATCTGCTGTGGCCGATTCATATCCTGCTGATCGGTGGTTTCCCCGAGGGAGCGCCGCTGACCCTCGCCATCGGCATGAGCCTGCACTGGCCGATCATCGGCTGGGCCTATCACAGCCGGGTCAGCCTGATCCACGCCTTCGTCCGGGTCGCGGCCGTGACCGTGATCTGGTACGGCTTTCCCGACTGGCGGTTGACGGGCATTCCGTTTGTCGTCGCCGGGCTTTATCTTTTCGCTGCGGCGGGCCTGCGCTGGGAAGTCCTGCGCTTTCGCCGCGCCGGGGTGAGCGCGGCCTGATCGGGCGCGCTGTGAAGGTGAAGGTGAAGGTGAAGGTGAAGGTGAAGGTGAAGGTGGAGAGGCCATGATGCAGCGGATACTTGCCCTGTTATCGCCGAACCGGCCCTGGGTGCATCTGGTCTATCTGGGCTTTTTCTTCTTCGCCTGGCTTTACCAGCCGCCCGGTCTCGAGCAGGCGCTGGTCGCGCTGGCGGCGATGGCCGGTTTTGTCACGCTGTATATTTTCAGCCTGCGTCGGCGCGACTGGACCGTCTATCCGGCAGCACTGGTGGCCGGCGTGCTCGGTTTCGCCTTCATGCCGGTGACGATCGGCGGCGCTGTCTATCTGGTGTTCGCTGCGGCCATGCTGGGTTGGCTGCCGCCCTCCGTGCCTCGCACAGCCGCCCTGGCGGCCGTCGCGCTCGCCATCCTGTCGACCGCCTGGCTGATGCAGCAACCGCTCGTCTATGTGGCCGCGCTGCTGGTCCTGGCCGTGATCGCTGCGGCGGGTGCGGCGATGGGCGCGCGGCGTCAGCGCCAGGAGGCCGAGGGTGCCGCGCGTCAGCGCCAGGCCTCGGCCCGGGCCGCCGAAGCCGAGCGCCAGCGCATCGCGCGCGATCTGCACGATCTGCTCGGCCATACCCTCTCGGTCGTGACGCTGAAGGCCGACCTGGCCTCGCGCCTGTTCGACGCCGACCCCGAGCGGGCCCGCAGCGAGCTGGCGGAAATCCAGTCAATTTCGCGCACCGCCCTGGCCGAAGTGCGCGAGGCGGTTGCCGGTCTTCGTGACCGCAGTCTGGAGACGGCGGCTGAGGAAGCCCGCCAGCATCTGGAGGCCAGCGGTCTGGCGGTGTCGCTGCAGCTGGAGGCCACGGACCTGACCCGGCCGCAATCGACGGCGCTGGCGATGGTGATCCGCGAAGCGGTGACCAATATTATCCGCCATGCCGGCGCGCGTCAGGCCACGATCCGTACGGCTGGCGATGCCGGAGCTGTCGCGCTCACCATCAGTGATGACGGATGTGGTGGAGCCTCTCTCGGTGAAGGCGGGCTGGGCGGGCTGGCGGCGCGGATTGAAGGCCTGTCGGGGCGGTTTTCGGTGGAGACGGCTGATACCGGCACGACGGTCCGGGCCTGGATTCCCGAACACAAAGAGGGTGATGATGCCTAGACTCATCCTGGCCGAAGACCAGACCCTGCTGCGCGAGGCCCTGGCAGCGCTGCTCGGACTCGAGACCGATATCGAGATCGTCGGCACGGCCTGCAATGGCCGCGAGGCGCATGATCTCGTGCGCCGCCACGACCCCGATGTCGTGGTCACCGATATCGAGATGCCGGACATGACCGGGCTGGAACTCGCCGCCCTGCTCAAGCGCGAGGGTGCGCGGGCGCGGGTGCTGATCGTGACGACCTTCGACCGGCCCGGCTATCTGCGCCGCGCGCTCGAGGCGGGCGTGGCGGGTTTCATTTTGAAGGACGGTCCTTCAACCCGTCTCGCCGATGCGGTCCGGCGCGTCGCGGCCGGTGAACGGGTGATCGCGCCGGAACTGGCGGAGCGCGCCTGGAGCGAGACCGATCCGCTGACCGATGCCGAACGCCGTCTTCTGCGTCTGGCTGAGGCGGGGCTGGAAAGCCCGGCCATGGCCGAAGCGACCGGTTTGGCGCGTGGCACGGTGCGCAATTATCTGCACAGCGCCATTTCCAAGCTCGGGGCGGGAAACCGCATCGAGGCGGCGCGTCTGGCGCGGGAGAAGGGCTGGCTCTAGGGCGCAAGCCCTGGCCGTACGCCGGCGGGAGGGTGCGTGAAGGCAAGACCGATCCATAAGCGCGTACGGCAATAATTCGCCGCGCTGCCCTCAATCGCAGGAAAATCCGTCAACGCCCTCCGCACGGCAGCGCGGCGGGAAGCCATGGGTCTGCCAGTATTCGAGCAGGCCGGTGTCGCGGGCGATGCCCTCGAACAGCTCATTTTGAAGATATCCGGATCGCGGCTCCAGCCAGAATCCCGAAAAATTGGGCTGGATCGAGGAGCCTCGCAGACCCGCGATGAGATCGGGAATGCGCGCGGCAGTGCGAACCCCCGAGCCAATGCCAAGCTCGGAGGAGTCAGCTCCCACGAAACTCAGGATATCCAGCACAAGGGCGGTGTGATCGCTCTCGGGGTGGCGGTAGGCGTCGTAGAGATCGCCATGATGCCGCCACCCCTGGAGCATGTCGGCATCATTCGTGATCGCCTCGAAAAGAGCGCGCTCGCCGCGGCGGGCCAATACAGCGAGATCGAAATAGGTGATCCGGCCAATGCCTTCGTCGAGGTTTCTCAACAGCACAGCCATCGCCTCATCATCGCGCCCGAGGCCGGACAGGACGCTGGCCTTATCCAACAGGCACGGCGCGTATAGAGGTTCCAGTGCCAGGCAGGACTCGAAATCCGCCAAAGATTCCTGCAGATAGCCCATCTCGCTCCTGACGAGGCCGCGCCAGAGCAGTGCGGTGGCATTGCGGGGATCGGCGGCGAGGGCTTCGGTATACATGTCGAGCACCCCTTGCCAGTCCACCGGCTCGTGCGCTTCCCAGGCCGTGGCGAACTCCATTTCCGCCAACGCCGTCAGGGCCAGGCTGTTGCGGGGATCCATCGCGAGTGCCCGTGCCGCGTACTCATCGGCCAACGCGCCGATTTCCGCTCGCGTCCTCTCCGAATAGCCATAGCTGACCAACAGGGTTTGCAGCACGGCCCGCATTGCCCAGGCGTCGGCATAGTCCGGGTCGAGCGTGGTGGCGCGCTCGAGCAATAGGTCAACTTCGTCGAGTTGTCCGCGTGCCTGAAACATCGGACGGGCTTGCAGGAAGAGGTCATAGGCGTCGAGATCATTCGTCGTCACCGGCACAGAGATCGCGGTTGCCGGCGCAATGCCCAGAACGGCGCCGATCTGGCTTACGATCGCATTGGAGATCTCGTCCTGGATCGCGAACAGGTTTTGCGCGCTCAGGGGCCGGTCGTAGGTCTGTGACCAGAGGTGCCGGTCGCCAACCGCGTCAATCAGCTGCGCCGTGATGCGCACTGTGTCGCCGGCGCGGCGGACGCTGCCCTCGAGGATGAAGCGAACATTCAGTTCCGCAGCAATCTGCGGCAGGCCGATTTCCCGCCCCTTGAACTGGAAGGCCGAGGTGCGAGATGTCACATCCAGATCGTCGACGCGCACGAGGACGTTGAGGATTTCCTCTGCAATGCCGTCAGAGAAATATTCCTGATCGCCATCGGGCGAGAGATCGGCAAAGGGCAGGACGGCAATCGAGGCGGCCGAAGGTGTGGGTTGGGTGCGGGTGGCGGGTTCGGCATTGGCGGCAAGCGGTGCCGGCGCGGCGCCCTTGTTTAAGACCTGGAAGCTGGCTATGCCCAGCACCAGAACGAGCAGGGCGATCAGGGCGTAATCGCCCGCCGCCATGGGTCGTATGCTGTCGGCGCGTTCGGACGTCTCGGTCGGTTTCAAACCTTCCGGTGTCAGTTCGAATGCCCAGGTAATGATCACGGCGATCGGAAATCCGATCACCAGCACCACCAGTGCCATGCCGTCCGTCCAGCCCGGCAGACCGGCAGAGCTCTCGATCGCGAGGACAATTTGCAGAACCAGCCAGCTGGCCACGAGATAGGCGGCTGCAACGCGAAATACGTTGCGCCGGCGCAGTTCGCTCAGCAGACGATTCATGAGATTCCCCTTATCGGGGTCGGAGTTATCATAGGCGTCGGCATAAAACGAATGATTTCCGGGGCCCGCGACCGGTGAGCCTGATTGTGCCGGCTCAGTCCTCTGCCGCCAACGCTGCCGCCACCGAAGGCAGAACCGAGTAGTGCGCCTTGAAGATTTCCGTCATCCGCGCCGGCTTGCCGGTCGAGAGCTGGAAACAGACGACTTTGGTGAGCGCGCGAAACACCGTCACGCCGTCACCGACGCGCACGAATTGATAGCGCCGCTCGGCGCGCAGGCGGCCATCCGATTTTGAGATCCAGACCGCGCAGTCAAGTTCATCGCCGAGCCGGACATGGCCGAGATAGTCGGCCTCGGTGCGGATGATGGCGATGCCGCGATCATCGGCCTCGCAGACCTCGCGCGAAAACCCCTTCGAGGCCCAGTGCGTCCAGGCCGCCGCATCGGCCCATTCCAGATAGCGCGCATTATTGGCATGGCCGAAATCATCGATATCGGCGGCCACCACCTTGATGCGGTGGACGTAAGGGTCGGGCAGGTCCCACTGGAGATCGCTCATCATGTCAGCTCCACGCTCATCGGATGGGTAATCGCGATGCCCGCCGGTGTCACGTCGCAGCGATAGGCGAGAATCTCGACGCCGGCCTTGTGGGCCGCGCGCAGGGCCTCGCCATAGACCGGATCGGTATCATCGGCCGGACGCAGCCGGGTGCAATCGCTGCGCTGGACGATGAAAAGCTGGACGGCGCGCTCGCCGGCTTTCGCCTTGGCGGAAAGTTCGCCGAGATGCTTGGTGCCGCGGCTGGTGACGCCATCGGGGAATTCGGCCAGGCCCGGCTGGCGCATCCAGTGGACATTCTTGACCTCGACCCAGCAGGGCGGGCGATCCTCATCTTCCAGCAGCAGGTCGATGCGGGAGTTCTCGCCATACTTCACCTCGCGCCTGAGCGAGGCATAGCCGGTCAGCTCGGTGAGAATGCCGGCCTGTACCGCCTCTTCGGCCAGCTCATTGGCGCGGCCGGGCAGGGTGCCGATCAGCGTGTCCTGGGCCTCGACAATCTCCCAGGTGAATTTGAGTTTGCGCTTGGGATTGTCGGCGCGCGACAGCCAGACACGCAAGCCGGCATCCTTGATGCCCGCCATGGCGCCGGTATTGGCGCAATGCGCTGTCACGACCTCGCCGCCGGGCAGTTCGACATCGGCGAAGAAGCGCTTGTAGCGCGAGACCAGCCGGCCCTCGATCAGCGGTGTGGCGAATTTCATGGCTTGGCATTCTCCTGTTGCGCCACCTATACCCGAGGCGAACACGGAAACGAGGGACAATCTCATGGGCAAGGCGTCAGGCGTGACCGCGGCAGTGGTGTTGATCGGTGACGAGGTTCTCTCGGGCCGCACCCAGGACAAGAATCTGCAGCAGATCGCGCAATTCCTCGCGCCGCTGGGGATCAATGTCATCGAATGCCGCACCATTCCCGACGATGCCGAAGTGATCGCCGACACCGTCAACACGCTGCGGGCCAAGGCCGATTATGTCTTCACCACCGGCGGTATCGGCCCGACCCATGACGACATCACCGCCGACAGTATCGCCGCCGCCTTCGGCGTCGACATCGATGTCCGCCATGATGCGCTCGAGGTGATCGAACACTGGTATGCCAAGACGAAGACGCCGCTGACTGAGAGCCGCAAGCGCATGGCGCGTATTCCCGACGGCGCGAGCCTGATCGTCAATCCGGTCACCGGCGCGCCCGGCTTCCAGATCGAGAATGTCTTCGTGATGGCCGGCGTGCCCTCGATCACGCGCGGCATGCTGGAAGACGTCGCCCATCGCCTGCATGGCGGCGCCGTCACCCGCTCGCGCTCGGTCAAGGCGGACAATCTGCGCGAAGGCGATATCGCCATCCCGCTCGGCGAGATGCAGGCGCGCTATCCGCAGGTCTCGATCGGCAGCTATCCCTATTTCCTCGAGGTCAAGGACGGCGAGGTGAAACGCGGCACCCATCTCGTTACCCGCTCGACCGACGACGCGGCGCTCGATGCCGTCATCGGCGAGATCGCGGCGATGGTCTCGGCGCTGGGTTTTGACGGGCGGATTGATCCGGAGGATTAGGGCGCACGGTGGCGGCGCGTGCGGAGATGAACAAAACGCCTTGAGATGGCCGCGTTCTCGCCTTTCCTCCGATCAATTCTTGCGGGCAAATGCCGGAGCTGGGAACGGGAAGGGGAGACTTGCATGACACGGAATCTGAAAATGGGCACCGCGCTGGCCGCGCTGGTTGCCGCCACCTCGATCCAGTCGGCGCCGATGGCGCTGGCACAGGACGAGGCTGCCAAGCAGGAACTGCTCGACGCCATTCCCGCCGCCTGCCGCAATCGCGGGCGCGGCGGTGTCGGTCTGCGCGAACAGGTCAGCGTGACCGGCTCGCGCCTGATCGCCGGCGCGGTCCAGGCCGAAGCGCCGCAGCCGTCACCGCCGCCACCCCCGCCGCCACCGCCGCCACCGCACTCTTCGGTGGCACAGGCCGACATGATGGCGCCGCCGCAGGAGCAGAACATGCGCGGCTATGCGCCACTGCCCGTGATGCCGCATCCGGGCAATGTCGACCGCGAACGCTATGAGCATGTCGAGCTCAACACCGTGCACGCCACCGCCGAGGAACCGGTCTCGACCTTCTCGATCGATGTCGACACGGCCAGCTATGCCGTGGTGCGTGACTATCTCAATGACTGCAACCTGCCGCCCCAGGATGCGGTGCGCGTCGAGGAGATGGTCAATTATTTCGATTATGACTACGCGCTGCCCGAAAGCATGGACGAGCCCTTCGCGGCCCAGGTCCAGGTGACACCCAATCCTTGGAATCCGGCGACGCAGCTGATGCATGTCTCGGTGCAGGGCTATGAGCTGGTGCCGGAAGAGCGGCCGCGCGCCAATCTGGTCTTCCTGATTGATGTCTCCGGTTCGATGAATTCGCCCGACAAGCTGCCGCTGGCGGTGCAGGCGATGCATTTGCTGGTCGATGAACTCGATCCCGACGATACCGTCGCGATTGTGGTCTATGCCGGTGCTGCCGGGGCCGTGCTCGAGCCGACCCAGGCCCGCGATGCGCGGCAGATCCACGAGGCCCTGGACCGCATGCGTGCCGGCGGATCCACCGCCGGCGGGGCCGGTCTGTCACTGGCCTATGAGCTCGCGGAACGCAATTTCGACCCCGAGGCGGTCAATCGCGTCATGCTGCTGACCGATGGCGATTTCAATGTCGGCGTCACCCAGAATGAGCGGCTTGAGGATTTCGTCGCCCGCAAGCGCGACAGCGGGATTTATCTCTCGGTGATGGGGTTTGGTCGCGGCAATTACAACGACGCCATGATGCAGACCATCGCCCAGGCCGGCAATGGCACCGCCGCCTATATCGACAGCCGGGCCGAGGCACGCCGCATGCTGGTCGAGGAGAGCTTCAGCGCGCTGTTCCCGATCGCCAATGACGTCAAGATCCAGGTCGAGTTCAATCCGGCCCGCATCGCTGAATACCGTCTGGTCGGCTATGAGACGCGCATGCTTGAACGCGCCGATTTCAACAATGACGCGGTCGATGCCGGCGAGGTCGGGTCCGGCCATGCCGTCACCGCCATCTATGAAATCGCCGCGCCGGGTTCGGAAGGCGCGCTGATCGATCCGCTGCGCTATGGTGAAGCCCCGGCACTCGCATCAGACCTGTCCGCCGAATACGGCTTGCTGCGCATTCGCTACAAGCATCCCGGCGAGGATGAGAGCAATCTGATCGAACGGCCGGTAACGCCCGCCGATGCCGTGGCCGATTTCGCGGCTGCCGATCAGGAAACCCGCTTCTCGGTCGAGGTCGCCGGTTTCGCCCAGATGCTGCGCGGCGATCCCTATCTGCGTGAGGGCTATGGCTATGATCAGATCCTCGACGGCGCCAGCGCAGCGCTGGGGCCGGACGAATACGGCCACCGCGACGAATTCCTCGAACTCGTCCGCATCGCCCGCTACGCCGCCAATGCCGATGACCAGACGGCGGAATAGCCCGCCCGACAGTCCGGTGCGATGAAAAGCGAGCCGTGCCCGATGGGTGCGGCTCACTTTCTGGCTGGGGTCATGCAGCGGCGGCAAGCCGGTGAATTGCCCGCTGGCCTCGCGCCAAACCCCGTGTAGGATCGCGCCTCGGCGCCGTGCGGGCGTGGCGAAATGGTAGACGCAACAGACTTAAAATCTGTCGATTGAAAGATCGTGCCGGTTCGAGTCCGGCCGCCCGCACCAGCCTTCGCTGCGGAGTAGCGAAGGCTGTCACGCCATAGCCCGAAGGGCGAAGGCGGACCGCTCGCCATCTCGCAGCTACGGCTGGGCGAGCCCCAACGCCAAGTCCTCTGACGGCGTAGTGCCTCATAGCCCGAAGGGCGAAGGCGGACCGCTCGCCATCTCGCAGCTACGGCTGGGCGAGCCCCAACATCCAGTCCTCTGACGGAGTGGCCATCTCGCAGTTGCGGCCGGGCAATCCCGACGCCGCTGCGACGCTACGTCCCTTGAGACAGCCGGCCCGCTGGTGCACTGTGACGGCCTTCACTCAAAGGTTTCCCGATGCGCCCCTATCTCTTTTCGTTCAAAATCGGTGGTGTGGTCGTTCGCGCCGAGCCGTCCTGGTTGTTTCTGGCCCTGCTGGTCGGCTGGTCGCTGGCTGTTGGTTTCTTTCCGGACCAGAATGCGGCGCTGGAGACATCGACCTATGTCTTCATGGCGATCCTTGGTGTGTTCGGACTGACCTTCTCGATCGTCGTGCACGAACTCTCCCACACCTTTGTCGGCCGCGCCTTCGGCATGCCGATCAACCGGGTGACGCTGTTCATGTTCGGCGGCGCGGCCGAGCTGGAGGAAGAGCCGAAAACACCGATGACCGAACTGGTGATGGCGCTGGCCGGACCCTTGATGAGCCTGTTGCTGGCGCTGGTCTTCAGCCAGCTGGCCGGACTGGATGCCACCGGCGGTGCGCAGGCGCCGCTGGCCATGGTGCTGGCCTATCTCGGCCTGATCAATCTTTTGCTGGCGCTGTTCAACATGCTGCCGGCCTTTCCGCTCGATGGCGGGCGCGTGCTGCGGGCCATCCTCTGGATGGCCAGCGGCAATCGTCGCCGCGCGACCCGCTGGGCTAGTCTGGCCGGTGAGGCCTTCGCGGTGTTCTTTATCGTCGCCGGTATTTTCGTGTTGCTCTCGACCGGCTCGCTCGGCGGGCTGTGGTGGGTGCTGATCGGGCTGTTCCTGCGGTCGGCGGCGAAATCCTCGCGCGTCGAGCTGGAAACCCGCGTCGCCCTCGGTGATGTGCGCGCCGCCGATCTGGTGACGCCGGGTATCGAGACGGCCGATGCGGGCATGAGCGTGGCCGGCTTCATCGCCGACAAGTTGGTCCGACATCACCGTGACTGGTTTGCCGTCACCGAGTCGGGCCGTCTGGTGGGCAGCGCCGGCCTGGCCGAGGCGCAGGCCGTGCCGGTGGCTGCGCGGGCCGGCACGCCGCTGGCCAGTATTGCCGTGCGGCCGGGCCCACACCATCTCCTGCCCGCCGGTGCCCGCGCTGACCAGGCCTTCGCCCAGATGCAGCGTCATCACCTGCAGCGACTCTTCCTCGTCGACGGGGACCACTTTATCGGCGTGCTCTCGCTCGCCGACCTGCTGGAATATGCCCGCCTGCGTAATCTGTTCGCCGACGCGCAGCTGGGCTAGCGCCCGGCGCTAGCCGATCGCCTGCGCCGCCTCGCGCACATTGCGCGTCGCGGTATCGATGCTCTGGCTTGCCGTGGCGATGCCGCGAATGCCGGAGGCGATCTGGTCCACGCCGGCTGCGACTTCCTGCATATTGCCCGAGATCTCCCGTGTGACGCAGGACTGTTCCTCGACCGCGCTGGCCACCGAGGATGCGACCTCGTCGATCTCCGCAATGGTCTTGCTGATCGAGGCAATGGCGTCGACCGCGTCATTGGTGGCTTTCTGGACGTGGGCGATCTGGGCCGCGATACCGTCTGTTGCCTTGGCGGTCTGGTTGGCCAGTCCCTTCACTTCCGATGCGACGACAGCAAATCCCTTGCCCGCCTCACCGGCGCGCGCGGCTTCGATGGTGGCGTTGAGGGCGAGCAGATTGGTCTGTTCGGAAATGTCATTGATCAGGGAGATGACCTCATTGATCCGCCGCGCCGATTCGGCGAGGCCGCCCATCACATCGCTGGTCTGGTTGGCCATGGTGACGGCGTTGCGGGTGATTTCCGTCGCCCGGACCAGCTGGCTGCCGATTTCATTGGCCGAGGCCGCCATTTCCTCGATGCCCGCCGCAATCGACTGCACTGCGGCGGAGGTCTGTTCTGACGTCGAGGACACCGTGGTCGCCTGTTCGGCGGCCTCGCTGACGCTGTTGCCGATCCCGTCGAGATCGGCACCGATGCTCTTTTGCGCGGCAGCGCGTTGCTGGCGCAATTGCACCTGGGCGGTGATGTCTGTCGCGAACTTGATGACGCGGTAAACCTTGCCATTCATGTCGCGGATCGGGTTGTAGACCGCCTGGATCCAGACCTCGCGGCCGCCCTTGCCGATGCGCAGGAATTCGGCGGCCTGGTACTGGCCGTCGCGCAAGGCGCTCCAGAAAGCCTGGTAGGCGTCACCATCCCGCTCGCTGGCCGGGACGAACATCGAGTGGTGCTGGCCCGCGATCTCGTCGAGCTCATAGCCGAGGGCGGCGAGGAAATTGGCATTGGCTGTGAGGATCGTGCCATCGAGTTCGAATTCGATCACGGCCTGTGAGTTCTGGATTGCCGCGATCTGCCCCTGGGCGTGGGCGGCGTCGAGCTTTTGCTGCGTGATGTCGGTGGCGAATTTGACAACCTTCGTGACCTTGCCTGACCGGTCGAGGATCGGATTGTAGCTGGCCTGGATCCAGATTTCCCGCCCGCCCTTGGCGATGCGTCTGAATTCTGCCGCCTTGAAATCACCCTGCTGCAGATCGGCCCAGAACTGGTGATAGGCGGGCGAGTTGCGTTCGGCGGGATCGACAAACAGGCTGTGGTGCTGGCCGCGAAGCTCCGCGAGGGAATAGCCCATGGCATTGAGGAAATTGGAATTGGCCGTGAGGATGGTTCCGTCGGGCTTGAACTCGATGATGGCGAGCGAACGGCCCAGCGCGTCGAGCGTGGCGCGGGCGTCGCCGCCGCCGGAATTCAGGATGGACTTCATGATGCTTCCCCTTGCCGCGGCCCTGCATCGGACCCGCTTGGGGCGCAGTAGGGGGGAGTTTTGGTTAACGAAACGCCTCGGAAAAACACGAAAAATAATCGTAGATACTTAAAATCAAACAGAAAAACACTCCTAAGAGGCGTTAACTTTACGATGCCCGCCTGACGTGTAAGCCGGATGTTGACTGCACGATCCGGTTGAATGCCGGCGGGCGGCCCGTTGTGCGCGCGCTGCCCGGTATCGGCGGACCGCCCCCTTGGAGCCACGGGGCGGTCCGCCAGACCGGGTCGGTCAGGCCTACCCTCTCAGGGTCAGGCGCAGTCCGAGCGAACGGCCGGTGCCGGGCAGGCGTTCGCCCAGCCCGACATCCGAGCCCGCATTGCGGTTATAGCCGGCCAGGTGCTGGCGATAGCTGTGATCGAGCAGGTTCTCGATGCCCGCTGACAGGCTGACGCCGTCGCGAAGGGTCCAGCTGCCATACAGGTTGAGCAGGACATAGCCGGGCGTCTCCAGTTCGGAATTGGACGTCGAGACCCGGTCCTGCCGCGCCACGGCCAGGGTTTCCAGCGTCGCCGACCAGGCGCTAGCCTCACGGGTCAGGCCGAGCCGCAGGCTGGGCGGTGCGGTGCGGTAGAGATTGTCGTCAATATCGCGCCGCTCGCCGCGCACCCAGGAGGCGGTGCCGTCGAGACGCCAGGCCGCGTTGAACGCGACACCGAAATCCATGTCGAGCCCATAGAGGCGGGCATCGGTGTTGGCGAAACGCAGCGGCGTTGGATCGCCATTCATCGCCGAGACCATTTCCACCGGCGTATCGATCACGCCGGGTGTGGCGTCATAGGGCACACCCTGGATGAAATCATCGACCGAGCGATAGAACAGGGTCGGACGTGCATAGGCAGAACCCGACGCCCAGTCCAGACCCGCTTCGGCGATCCAGGCGGTCTCCGGCGACAGACCGGCATCACCGACATAGGTATTACCGTCAGCCAGTCCGCCCGAGGCCTCGGTCGGCAGCCAGGCAAAGCGTTCGACATAGCCCGGCGCCCGGGTCTTTCGGGCGAGGGTCAGGCGCAGGGTCGTGGCGTCATTGAGCGGCCGCCACAGGCGCGCAACGGCGTCGAATGTGGTGTCGTCGAGACGGCGGTCGGTGGCGTTGAAGGCCATCGCCAGCATGCCCGGCATGGCGGGCACGGCTGTCCCGACCGAGGCCAGCCCCGCTTCGGCCCTGTGCCGGTCCGCGCGCAGGCCAAGTTCGGTCTCCCATCCGCCGATGGCTCCGGTCCATTCCGCGAAAGCGCCGCTGCGCTCCATGGTGATGTCAGACAGAGAGTTGAGCACGAAGTTCGCATTGCTGGGATTGGTGATGGCGAGGTCGTGTTCGGCCTGTTCACCGTCAAAGCCGAGGCGGAGTGAGCCGCCCAGCGCCGCAAAGGCGGCATCGGCGCCGCCGGACACGGTGTGCGCCGTGGCGAGGGATTCGCGATACATCGATGCCATCGCCGGTGCCGGCCGCAGATCGAAATTATTCATCGCGTGCGCGACATCGGCCATCGCGAGATGCGCACTGACGCTGACGCCGTCCCAGTCACCGCGATAGCCGAGGCGGGCGAAGTCGGTGTCGAAATAGCGGATGTCCATGGCGAAGGGCGGATTGCCGGTTGCACCGGTTTCCTGGCGCCGCAGATCGAGGGAGATTTCATGCACGCCGGTGCGATAGCCCAGCCCCACGCCATAGACGAGGCGTTCATGGGCTGAACCGCCAATCGTGCCGCCGGGCCAGCTGATATCATCACCGGACTCCTGCGAGCCGAGCAGCTGGATGCGGAACTGGTCATTGGCGATCCCGACGACGCCGCCATAGGCGGTGCTGTCATCGGCGGAACGGCCGGCCAGGGTCAGGTCATAGCGCGTCTGCCATTGCTGTGTGTCGGCAAAGCCAACCTGTTTGAACACCGCATTGACACCGCCGGCGAGGCCGGGGCCGCTGCGCACCGGGCTGACGCTGCGGTCGACCTCGATCCGCTCGATCAGGGCAATCGGCGCGTAGTGCAGCGGCGGATCCATCAGATTGGGGCCGCCGGAAGCAAAGCTCTGGCCATCAATGCGCAGATTGATTCGGCCGCCGGAGAGGCCGCGATACTGGACCTGGCTCGACAATACGCCATTGCCGACCACGGCGGCGCCGGGCAGGCGGGCGATCAGGGCCGCAGGATCGGGCCCTGACGGCGGCAGGGTCGCCGGGTCAAGCCGGTCGATAGGTCCGGCGTCAATCTGATGACCTGAAACGGTGATGATATCGGTGAGGGGAGAGGCGTCCTGGGCCAGCGCCGGGATGGCGGTCAGGCAGGACAGCGCGAGCGCGCTCGCGGAACGCAGGAGAATGGATGACATGAATAGCTCCGTGGCAGCCCGGGCGGGCCGCCGTCTGACGGTCATTGGAAATGGGTTTTGGCTGTCAGAGCGAAGCAGGCGGGGCGCGCACCGGCGGGTTGATGCGGCGATGACCGGCGGGCAGTACCGCGTCGGCCCGTGATATGCCATCGCTGCTGATCCGGGTTGGCGGCACAAAGAGCGGCGCATGCGGCAGCGGGCCGATGGCGGCGGTCGCCATCGCGAAGGCGCAGGGCTGGCCCTGGCCGCTATCGGCAGGTGCCGGGGCGCTGCCCTCGCGCACCTCCCCGGTGGCCAGATCCAGCCAGCGCTGCTCGGCCCCATGACCGGTACAGAACACGACCGAGACCCCGCCCGAGGCGGCATCGCGGTCGAGCATATAGCCCTGGGGCAGGCTCGCCTGGATGCCGGCCGCCAGCAGCGCAAGGACGAGAATCCCCTGCGCCCACACTGTTCGGCCCTGGCGCAACATGGTCAGCATGTCCGCCGGTTAGCATGCGGGTCAGGACACGGCCATGCGACAAACGCGTCAGCGGGCTTCCACGCCTGCAGCGGGCGCGCTAGCGTGACGTCCATGACACATCGCGCCGTTCACCAGCATCTCATTGACGCTGCTGCCGACCTATCGCCCCCGCTTGAGGCGGCGCTGGTCCGGCTCGGGCCGCTGGAATTTCCGCGCCGCGACAGCCAGCCCTTTCCGCATTATCTCTGCCGCGCGATCGGTGGCCAGCAGATCTCGGTCAAGGCGGCGCAGAGTATCTGGAACCGCGTCGAGGCGAGTGCGGCGGGCAAACCTCTGCTCGATCATTTCGTCGCGGACAATACTGATACGCTGCGCGCCTGCGGCCTGTCGGGCGCCAAGACGAAAACCATTATCACCATCGCCGACACCCACCGTGAGATCGGCCTCGACACCGACGAACTGCGCGCACTTCCGGTGCCCGAACGCACGGCGCGGCTGACGGCGATCTGGGGCGTCGGCCAGTGGACCGCCGACATGATGAACATGTTCTATTTCGGCGAGCCCGATATCTGGCCCGATGGCGATGTCGCCGCACGCAAGACGCTGGAACGGCTGACCTCGAAGCGCCGCAAGACCGTGCGCACGGCGCAGCGCTTCAAACCATATCGCTCCTGGCTGGCGCTCTACATGTGGGCCCATGCCGACGCGCCGCCGGACGGGCAGGCGGTGGGGTAGCGGTGCGCTTGGCGGGTGTACCAAATTTTGGTATTATGCGGCTCTGAAGGAGATCGGCATGAGCAAGAACACCAGCTTTTCCGTCGGGGAGCATTTCGCCGAATTTATACACCAACAGGTCGAACACGGTCGCTACGCTTCGGCCAGCGAGGTCGTCCGCGCTGGGTTGCGTTTGCTGGAAGGTGAGGAGAGCCAGCTCCAGGCAGTGCGCCAGGCGCTCGCAGAAGGTGAGGCGAGCGGCAGGGCAGAGCCGTTCGATATCGAGGCCTTCCTGGCGAGAAAGCATGCAGAGCGAGCGTGAAGTCCGACTATTCTCTCACCCGCGCCGCGGAGCACGATCTGGACCGAATCTGGGATTATTCGGTCGACCGGTGGGACACCGCCCAGGCTGATGCCTATCTTCGGCGCCTCCAGGCTGCGATGGCGGGATTGTGTTTGTTTCCGGAGACCGGTCGCGCCGTGGACGATATCCGGCAAGGCTATCGCGTTCTGCCCATCGAAGCACATGGCATTTTCTATCGTATTTCGATGGATGCTATCGAGATTGTTCGCATTTTGCACGGCCGCATGGATGCCCGCGGGAAGTTTGCGGCGGTCCAACCGGGCGCTTGACCCAGCTACAAACCTCACTCGACACGTCCTGCGCCCGCCCCTAGTCTCGACCTGAACAGTGTTCACGCCTGCGGCCAGTTTCAACGAGCCGGGCGGAACCGGTCGATAAATGTCGAGACACAAGGGACTACATCATGGCTGAACCGGATATCCTGAAGGGCAGATTGCGCCTGCCCGTGATTGGCGCACCGCTTTTCATCATCTCCAATCCCGATCTGGTGATCGCCCAGTGCAAGGCCGGCATTGTCGGGTCCTTCCCCTCTCTCAACGCGCGCCCGATCAGCCAGCTCGATGAATGGCTCGACCAGATCACCTCCGAGCTCGACAGCTATAACCGCGCCAATCCGGACAAGCCGGCGGCCCCGTTCGCCGTCAACCAGATCGTCCACCGCTCCAATGGCCGGCTGATGGAAGACATGGCGCTGTGCGAGAAATACAAGGTGCCTGTCGTCATCACCTCGCTGGGTGCGCAGGCGGAAGTGAACCAGGCGGTGCAGGGCTGGGGCGGCATCACCCTGCATGATGTGATCAATCAGCGCTTTGCCCACAAGGCGATCGAGAAGGGTGCCACCGGCCTGATCTGCGTCTCGGCCGGTGCCGGCGGTCATGCCGGCGCGCTCTCGCCATTTGGCTTCGTCGCCGAGACCCGCGCCTGGTTTGACGGCCCGATCCTGTGCTCCGGCTCGATCTCGACCGGTGGCGGCGTCCTCGCCGCCCAGGCGATGGGCGCGGATTACGCCTATATCGGCTCGGCCTTCATCGCGACGGCCGAAGCGCGTGCCGACCAGGCCTACAAGCAGGGCATTGTCGAGGGCAGCGCCGAGGATATCGTCTACACCAACCTCTTCACCGGTGTTCACGGCAATTATCTCAAGAAGTCGATTGTCGCTGCCGGCCTCGACCCGGACAATCTGCCGGAAAGCGATCCGTCGGCAATGAATTTTGGTGCCGGTGGCGGTTCTGATGCCAAGGCCTGGAAGGACATCTGGGGTTCCGGCCAGGGCATCGGCTCGATCAAGGCCGTGCAGTCAGCCGGCGATTACATCGAACAACTGATCGCGGAATATGCCGCCGCCAGGGCAAAAATCTGCGGCTAGATGGCTCAGGCGCGCTGCGTCGCCTGCTCGGCGGGCATGACGCAGCGCGCAATATCCTGTGGCTCGGCATAGAGA
This sequence comes from Devosia sp., assembly GCF_048261455.1. Taxonomy (GTDB): domain Bacteria; phylum Pseudomonadota; class Alphaproteobacteria; order Rhizobiales; family Devosiaceae; genus Devosia_A. The sequence continues at coordinate 30,789 of NZ_JBLXGA010000015.1, read as the reverse complement.
TGGTCGGGCCCGCTGGCATCGAGGATGGCCGGCGTCGCAAAGCCCCATCCCACCGCACCGCAGGCGCAGCCGGCTTCATGGGCGGCTTCGATATCGCGAACCTCGTCGCCGATGCACAGCGTGCGCTCCGGTGTGCTGCCGGCCTTCTTGACGACCTTGCGGAACACCGCCGCCTTGCCGAACAGGGCCGCGCCGCATGCGAAATGGCTGATATGGGCGACCAGTTCCGGCCCCATCACCTGGCGGATAGCCTCCTCGCCATTGGAACTCACCACGGCGATGGTGGCCCCGGCGGCGCGCAATTCCAGCAATAGCTCGGCAATGCCGTCAAACAGGGTGATCTGGTCGACATTCTTCGCGGCGCGGTCGCGGACATCGGCGGCGATGAAGGGCAGTTTCCAGGTCGGGATGCCCAGCTCGTCCATGATCGCCTTCGGCGCCATGCCGCGCAGGGCCTCGGCGCGTTCCTCGCAGATCGGGGTGAGGCCGTGCTTCTCGATCACATCGGACAGGGCGGTCCTGAACCAGGTCAGGCTGTCGGCCAGTGTGCCGTCGAAATCGAACACGACGAGGTCGTAGCGCAAGGTCAAATCGAAACTCCGGCGGGCAGCAAAAAGGGGCCAGCTGGCGCCGACCCCTTGTAGTTTGCAGATTCTCGGGCCGCTTGCACCCTTAAATCGACGTCAGCCATTCAGGTTTGACGTAGGGCATTTTGAGATCGCGGGCGACCGGCTCGCAGCAGATCTCGCCGCCGGCGACATTGAGGCCGCGCGCCAGGTGCGGATCGGCATTGAGGGCTGCGCGCGTGCCCTTGTTGGCGATCGCCAGCGCGAAGGGCAGGGTGGCATTGTTGAGCGCGAAGGCCGAGGTGCGGGCATAGGCGCCGGGCATGTTGGCGACGCAATAGTGCACCACGCCATCAATGATGAAGGTCGGATCATCATGGGTGGTGGCTTTCGAGGTCTCGAAACAGCCGCCCTGGTCGATGGCGATGTCGACGAGCACGGCGCCATCCTTCATCTCCTTCAGCATGTCGCGCGTCACCAGCTTGGGGGCCGCAGCGCCCGGGATCAGCACGGCACCGATCACGACATCGGCCTGCAACACCGCCTGGTCGAGCGCGACCTGGGTGGAATAGGCGGTCTTCACGGCGCCGGCGAATTGCGCATCGAGTTCGGACAGGCGTTTGGCCGAGCGGTCAAACACGGTGACGTCAGCGCGGGCACCGATCGCCATTTCCGCGGCATGGCTCCCGGCGACACCGCCGCCGATGATCACGACCTTGGCCGGCAGCACGCCGGGCACACCGCCGAGCATCAGGCCGCGGCCGCCTTGCGCCTTTTGTAGGCAATGCGCCGCGACCGAGACCGACATGCGGCCGGCAACCTGGCTCATCGGGGTGAGCAGCGGCAGACGGCCTTCATTGTCGGTGACGGTCTCATAGGCGATCGCGGTACAGCCGGAATCGCGCAGCGCCTGGGCCTGGACCGGATCGGGTGCCAGGTGGAGATAGGTGTAGAGCGTGTGATGCGGCTTCAGCATCGCCGTTTCCGACGGCTGGGGTTCCTTGACCTTGACGATCATCTCGGCGGCGTCGAACACGGCCTGCGCGTCTGCCAGGATGGTCGCGCCGGCGGCGATGTAGTCGTCATCGCTGCAGCCAATGCCTTCGCCGGCACCGCTCTGGACCACGACCTCGTGGCCGGCGAGGGCGAGTTCGCCGACGCTGGCCGGTGTCAGGCCGACGCGGTATTCGCGAACTTTGATTTCTGTGGGGACCCCGATACGCATGATATTTCCCGCTTCTGTGTGATCGATGTGGCGAATCCGGCGTTCAGGGCATTCCTGCGATCCAGAAATAGAAGAATCTTCAAGGTTTTCGGCATTTCGCTTGAGTTATCGTGCGCGTCACGCCATAAAGCGCGTCATATATCGTTTGGTTGGGCGCAAATCCAGAATATTTTGCGCGCCCGATCGGGGATTGGGGGAGAGTGCCCGTTGCGCCTTGATAATGTTGATGTCGCCATCCTGACCGAATTGCAGGAGCATGGTCGCCTGACCAATTCCGAACTGGCCGAACGGGCCGGATTGTCGGCCTCGGCCTGTCATCGCCGTGTCAAGACGCTCGAGAGCAGCGGCGTGATCGACCGCTATGTCGCCATCCTGTCCGAGAAGGCCCTGGGACGGGGCATGAATGTCTATGTCCAGGTGACGCTCGACAATCAGAAGCGTGACACGCTGTCCGGCTTCGAAGCCGCCGTCGAGGGCGTTCCCGAAGTGATGGAATGCTATCTGATGAGCGGCGATGCGGACTATCTGATCCGGGTGCTGGTGCGCGATGCCAATGATTATGAGCGCGTGCATCGCGAAGTGCTGTCCGGCCTGCCCGGCGTGGCGCGCCTGGTCTCATCCTTCACCATTCGCCGGGTCTTCTCGCGCACGACCATGCCGGTGCCCGAGGCCTTGCCGGTCGCCGGCTAGGTGAGGCGTCTTGCCACCGCGCGCAAATTGGTGCGGGGGCGTTTGACGATTGCATCGCGCGCTTGCCGGGGTTAATGGCGCGTCATGACCGATAACCGCTATCAAGACCTCGGCCAGCTTGGCGCCACCACGCCGCTGCCCGACCATCCCGACACCGCCACGCTCGAGCGCGTCGCCAATCCGTGCGATGCGCCCTATATGATCCGCTTTGCCGTGCCGGAATTCACCTCGCTCTGCCCGGTGACCGGTGCGCCTGATTTCGCACATCTGGTGATCGATTACGTGCCGCGCGACTGGATCGTCGAATCCAAATCGCTCAAGCTTTATCTCGGATCCTTCCGCAATCATGGCGCTTTCCACGAGGCGTGCACGACCGGGATCGGCCAGCGCCTGGTGAAGGAACTCGATCCGGTCTGGCTGCGCATTGGCGGCTATTGGTATCCGCGCGGCGGCATCCCGATCGACGTGTTTTTTGCCACGGGCGAGCCGCCGGCCGGGGTGTGGATTCCCGAACAGGGTGTCGCCAGCTATCGCGGCCGCGGCTGAACAGAAAAAAGGCGCTGTTCCTTCGGGGGGAGGGAGGAACAGCGCCTGGGCCGGATCGGCAGGGGGGTGCCGGTCGGACGGGGTGTCAGATCGCCAGCTGGCGATGCGAGCCCTGAGCGGGCGGCCTGTTTGCGGGGAGCGGTGCGGGTCTGTCACCTCATCCACCGGCTGCGTGCCCGGGACTGCAGGACTTCTTCTGACCGAAGGATGGTGCACGCGCCAGTATTATGAAATCTGAACCGGCTTAGTGGCCTGTTAATCTTGCGCTGACTCAGGCCTTCCAGCGGCCGACATGCGCGCGCGGCCGCGGCCGCTCCACGACCTCCTCGGTGGCAGTGCCGATATAGATATAGCCGGCAATGCGCTCGCCGGATCGCAGGCCGAGTGCGTCCTTGATGTCGGGGTCAAAGGCATACCATTCCGTCAGCCATTGCGCGCCAAAGCCCATCGCCGAGGCGGCAATCAACAGGTTCTGGCATACCGCGCCGGCCGACAATTCCTGCTCCCAGACCGGAACCTTGTGGTCTTCGGTCACGGTCGAGATGACGGCAATCACCAGCGGCGCGCGCTCGAGGCGCTGTTGCTCGAAGCTGATCTGATCGGCGGTGGCGCCCGGATTCTTGACCGCCCAGACCTTGCTCATGATGGTGCCGAAACTGCTGCGCGCCTCGCCTTCGAACAGGATGAAGCGCCAGGGAGCCAGCTTGCCATGATCGGGGACGCGCGCTGCGATTCCCAGCAAATGCTCGACCTGATGCGCATCCGGTCCCGGTGACGACAGACAGATCGCCGGGGTCGAGCGCCGCCGGGTCAGCAGGGCCAGCGTGTCCGGGCTGGCGTGCGATGACGCCAGGCGCTCACCGGGCACGGGGAAATCACGGGAGATCTTGTCGTTCATCGGGGGGCCTCATGGCGGTGGGAGAGAATGTCGCTTTGACGTTTGGGCTCTGGGATCGTTATATCGGTCAGGTAAGCATGTAGCCACGCCCCGTTGATACGGGAGGGAAAGTGTACGGATGACTGTGGAAATTGCCATTGAGGATGACACGCCGGCAGATCGCCGCCGCCGCAAGGTACGCGATGCGATCATTGATGCCGCCGAGGTCATTTTCTCCGCCGAGGGCGAAGAAGGCATCTCCATGCGCCGGCTTGCCGAGTCGATCGATTACAGCCCGGCGGCGATCTATAAATACTTCTCCTCCAAGGACGATCTGTTCGAGGCGATTCGGGAAACCTTCTTCGAACGCCTGATGGAACGCATCAATGGCGCCCGGGAGGAGGGCGGTGATACGCCCAGCCTCTGTGCCCGCTGCATGCGTGCCTATATCGAGACCGGTATGGAAGAGCCCAATCACTACATGATGGCCTTCTATTCGGGCAAAAAGATCGAACCGCACGCCCATGACGAGCAGGACATCGCCTTCCAGGCCGAACATGCCCTTGTCGACATGATCGAGGCGGGTATGGAGCAGGGCGTGTTCCGGTCCGTCGACCCCAAGCTTGCCTCCAAGAGCGTCTGGGCCAGCCTGCATGGCCTGACGACGCTGATGGTGTCGATGGAAGGCTTCCCGGCGGGCATGCCTGGCTCGGAACATGTCACCGCCGATGCGGTGATCGATTTCCATACCGACATGATCCTGCGCGGGCTGCGAGCGTAACGCATAGCAGTTATGCAAACAAAGTGAACACTGTTCACTTTTCAAACGGTATGTGGCACCCTATATGAAGCTGTAACGTCACAGCGAGGGTGGGCATATGTCCGGAACAAGTCGGCGACTGGGTGCAAGAACGGGGGTGGTGCTGGCCGCCATCTGCGTGGCCATACTGGTCTTCGGGGTCTCGTCCCTGCGTGCGGAAGCGACCCTGAGCATCAATCCGCCTGCACCATTGCCCGTCTCCGTGGTCACCGCCGATTATGACGGCGATGCCCGTATCGAGGAATTCTTCCCCGGCCTGATCCTGGCCCGCCGTCAGAGTGCACTCGGTTTCGAGCGCGGCGGCCGCATCGATGCCATCCATGTCGATGTCGGCGACCGGGTCGAGGCCGGCCAGGTCATCGCCGTGCTCGACACGCGCGCCGTGCAGGCCCAGGTCGCAGCCGCCGACGCCCAGACGTCGGAGGCTGCAGCCCAGACCGCATTGGCCGCCGAGACCGAGGCGCGCCAGGAACAATTGCTCGAACGCGGCCATATCTCTCAGCAACGCCTTGACGAGGTGCGCACCACCACCCGTGCTGCCCGCGCGCGCCAGGCCGCGGCTGCAGCGGCGGCCAATGCGCTGCGGATCGAGCTCGATCTGTCCATCATGACGGCGCCCTTTGACGGTGTTGTCACCGCGCGTCTCGCCGATGAGGGGGCCATCGCTGCGCCGGGCCAGGCCCTGCTGGAACTGGTTGAAAGCGACTCGCTGGAAATCCGTGTCGGCCTGCCGCCACTGCTCGCGGCGCGGCTGGAGCCGGGGCGCGACTATCCCTTCATCGCCGATGGCGAGCCGATGACGGCCCGCTTCCGCGCCTCGACTGGCGTGGTTGATCGCCAGACCCGCACCGTGACGGCGCTGTTCGACATTGAATCCGGCCCGGCTGCGGCCGGCCAGGTCGTGCGCCTGTCCATGGCGACACCGATCGAGGCGGAAGGCTTCTGGGTTCCCACCTCTGCCCTCGCCGAGGGGCGGCGTGGTCTGTGGACCGTCTATGTCCTCAATGAGGACGGGGCCGGTTACCGCCTTGAGGCCCGCGTTGTCGAGACCGTCCGCATCGAGGCGGACCGGGTCTTCGTGCGCGGCACGGTCGCCGATGGCGAGCTGGTGCTGGCATCGGGTATCCAGCGCATCACACCGGGCCAGAGCGTCCTGCCCGCCGTTGAGGGCGAGCTGATCGAGGCGCGCGCGCAATGAGCACGATCTTTTTCCGCTATTCCCGGCTGACCATCCTGGCCGTCATCCTGCTGGTTGCGGCCGGCATGGGCGCCTTCATGTCGCTGGGCCGCCAGGAAGATCCCTCACTGGTCGAACGCTTCGGCGTTGTCGTCACGGCCTTTCCCGGCGCTTCGGCGGAACGGGTCGAGGCGCTGATCACGGCGCCGCTCGAGGACTCCATTCACGAGCTGGCCGAAATCAACGAGACCAGCTCGACCTCGCGCTCGGGCATTTCCATCATCCATCTGCGTATCCGCGAGGATCTCAGCGCTACCCAGGTCGACCAGGCCTGGACCCAGATCCGCGAACAGGTGGAGAGCGTGCGCACTGCGCTGCCCGCCGGCTCCATGGCCCCTGATGTGCGGCGCCAATATCTCGGCGCCGCGACCATGATCGTTGCCCTGTCCTGGGGCGATGAGGGCACGGAAAACCTGCCAATCCTCTCGCGCCTCGCAACCGATCTCGAGAACCGGCTGCGCAATATGGCCGGCACCGAGGAGACCGCGATTTTCGGCGAGGTCGAGGAAGAGATCCGCATCATCGCCGATCCTGACACCCTGGCGGCGCTCGGCCTGAGCGTGGCCGATGTCGCGCGGCTGACTGCCAGCGCCGACGCCAAGGCACCGGCCGGTGAATTGCGCTCGGACACGGTCGATCTCAATGTCGAGATCGCCGGTGAGTTCAACAGTGTCGACCGCATTCGCGCTATTGCGCTTGGACAGGGGCCGGACGGCTCCTTCATCCGCGTCGGCGATGTTGCCGATGTCGAGAAGGGCGCCCGCAACCCCGTCGAGGCGATGGCCACCACGGACGGGCGCCGCTCGGTCTTCGTCGCCGCCTATCTGCAGCCGGAACTGCGCGCCGATCTCTGGTCGCTCGATGCCGACGCACTGGTGGCGGAATTTGCCGCTTCGGTGCCCGGCGTGCGTGTCGAAACCCTGTTCCGCCAGGGCGATTATGTCGCCTCGCGCCTCAACGGGCTGGCGCAGAATCTCGGTTTTTCGGCCCTGATCGTCTTCGCCGTGCTGTTCCTGATGATGGGCTGGCGCGCCGCCCTGATTGTCGGCTCCGCCCTGCCGCTGACCGTGCTGGCGGCGCTGCTGCTGACCCGGATCTATGGCGAGCCCCTGCACCAGATGTCGGTCACCGGCCTGGTCGTCGCGCTCGGCCTGCTGATCGATAATGCCATTGTCGTGGTTGATGAATACCGGCTGTTCCGCGCCCGCGGCCGCTCGCCGGTCGATGCGTTGGATGCCTCGCTGAAGCATTTGTTCGCGCCGCTACTGGCCTCGACCATGACGACCATCTTCGCCTTTGCCCCGATCGCGCTGATGCCCGGTGCGGCGGGCGAGTTCATTTCGATGATCGGGATTTCCGTCATCTTTGCCGTCGGTTCCTCCTTCATCCTGGCGATGACCGTGGTGGGGGCCTTCGCGGCCTGGTTCGACGATGCCGGTGCCGGCGAGGAGCCCAAGCGCTTCTGGCGTCACGGCATGGGCGCCGGTCCGCTGGCACCGCTCTACCGCCATATGCTCGACACGATCACGGCGCGGCCCTGGGTCGGGATCGGGGCCAGTCTGTTGCTGCCGATTGCCGGCTTTGCCGCCGCCTCGACCCTGCCGGTGCAGTTCTTTCCGCCGACCGATCGCGACATGTTCCAGATCGAACTGGAATTGCCGTCCTCGGCCTCAATCGCCGAGACCGCGCGCCAGACCGAGCGGGCCCGCGCCATCATCGAAAGCTATGAGGGCGTCGAACACGTCTCCTGGGTGATCGGCCAGAGCGGGCCGCGTACCTATTACAATGTCGTCGGCAACCGTTCGGGCATGCCCAACTACGCCGCCGGTTTCGTTCACACCAGCTCGGCCGCAGCGACGCACCGCATCCTGCCGGCGCTGCAGCGTGAAATGCTCAACGCCTTTCCGCAGGCGCGATTTCTCAGCCTGCCCTTCGAGCAGGGCCCGCCAATCCCGGCGCCGATCGAACTGGTGCTGGTCGGTCCGGAACTGACCGAGCTCAACCGGCTGGGCAATGAGATCCGCGCCGTGCTGGCAACAACCCCGACCGTGACCCACACGCTGGCCCTGCTCGAAATGGGCGAGCCGGTGGCCCGTATCATGGCCGACGAAGCGTCGGCCGAACTCTCCGGCATGCGCCTTTCCGAACTCGCCGACCGTTTGCGCGGCGATCTGGACGGGGTCGTCGGTGGCAGTGTCCTGGAAGGTGTCGAGGAACTCCCCGTTCGCGTCATCACCCGGGACGACAGGCGATCCAACCTCGCCTCTGTCGCCGGCGCTCCCCTGACGTCCCGTGGCGGCGATATCTTCGCCGCGCCGGTTTCAGCGCTGGGCGAGATGACGCTGGCGCCGCAGGTCTCGGTGATCCCGCATGAGGATGGCCGCCGGGTGAACACGATCTATGGCTATCTCGAGCCCTACACCCTGCCGGCTCCGGCGCTGGAGCATTTCTTCACTGCGCTGGACGCCGCCAATATCGCGCTGCCGCCGGGCTATGAGCTGCAGATTGCCGGCGAGGCCGCCGAGCGCGGTAACGCCATGGCCGATCTGCTCAGCACAGCCGTGCCGCTGCTGGTGCTGATGATCGGCTCGGTCGTGCTCGCCTTCAACAGTTTCCGCTATGCCGCCATCATCCTGGTCGTCGCGGTCCTGTCGGTCGGGCTGGCGATGTTCGGGGTCTGGCTGTTCGGCACCCCGCTGGGCTTCAATGCCATTGTCGGCTCGATGGGGCTGATGGGGTTGTCGATCAATGGCGCCATCGTCGTGCTCTCGGCCCTGCGCACCAATCCCGCCGCCGTCGCGATGCAGCCCGGTGCTGTGCAGGAAACGGTGGTCGATGCGACCCGCCACATCATCTCGACGACGCTGACGACGATTGGCGGTTTCGTGCCGCTGCTGCTGTCGGGCGATGCCTTCTGGCTGCCCTTCGCCGCGGCCATGGTCGGCGGCGTTGCCGGTTCGGCGATCCTGGCCCTGGTATTCGCACCCGCGGCCTTTGCCCTGCTGGCCCGCTTCGAGGACCGCAAGCGCCGCATCAAGGAGAAGATCCGAAACTACAAGCAAAGACGTGATGGCTTGATGCCGGCGGTCGAACAGGCCTAGAGCGCTCCCGATGGAGGCGCGAAGCATGACCAAGACACGAGGGCCCTGGACCATACATGACGAGCGGACCGTGTTTGAAAGCCCGTGGATGCAGGTGCGCGAGTTCGAGGTTACCCGGCCGGATGGCAAGCCCGGCGTCTATGGTGTCATGTCGCCGCGCAATCTGGCGCTGGCGATCTTGCCGGTTCATGCCGACGGCACCATCACCCTGGTCGGCCAGCACCGCTTCCCGCTTGATCGCTATAGCTGGGAGATTCCCGAGGGCGGCGGTCCGCTTGGCGAGGCCGCGCTGGACGGCGCCCGGCGCGAGCTGAAGGAGGAGACGGGCCTCACCGCCGATCACTGGCACGAGATCCTGCAGCTGGACCTGTCCAACTCGATCACCGACGAGCGCGCGATCGGTTATCTGGCGACCGGTTTGCACCCCGGCGAGCCGGAACCGGAGGGCACGGAAGTCCTGCTAACGCGCAGCCCACACTTTCTTGATGCCCTCGATGAGGCGATGTCGGGCCAGATAACCGACGCATTAACGGTGGCGATGTTGTTGCGCGCTTACTATATGGCCCAGCAAGGCCTGTTGGCGGCAGGGCTTGCCAATGTCATGCTACGCCGCTGAAGGCAGGAGAGACCGATGTCACTGAGCCAGGCCAATGCCCCCATCGCCGCGCGGACCGGAATCCAGGCCGTCTGGGCGCGACTGCGCGTCGAAGCGGCTGCCGCTGCGGCGGAAGAGCCGATCCTCGCCAGTTTCCTCAATGCGGCCGTGCTGCGCCATGACGAGTTTTCCCATGCGCTGGCCTATTGCCTGGCCAGCAAGCTCGCCGATGCCCAGCTCGATGCCATGCTGGCGCGCGATGTCGCCGAGGCGGCCCTGGCGGGCGATCCGGGCATTGTCGACCAGGCGATTGCCGACATGGTGGCCGTCGAGGAGCGCGACCCGGCTTGCAAGAGCGTGCTGCAGCCCTTCCTCTATTTCAAAGGCTATCAGGCGCTGCAACTGCACCGCATTGCCCACTGGCTGTGGAGCGAGGGGCGGCAGAACCTGTCCTTCCACCTGCAAAGCCGGGTGTCCGAGCGGTTCGGTGTCGATATCCATCCCGCCGCCAAGATCGGGCAGGGCGTGATGATCGACCATGCCACCTCCGTCGTGATCGGCGAGACCGCCGTGGTCGGTGATGATTGCTCGCTGCTGCACGAGGTGACGCTGGGCGGTACCGGCGCGGCGCATGAAGATCGCCACCCCAAGGTCGGGCGCGGCGTGCTGATCGGGGCCGGCGCCAAGGTGCTCGGCAATATCGAGATCGGCGATCATGCCCGTATCGCGGCCGGATCGGTGGTGCTCAAATCAGTGCCCGCCGGCTGCACCGTCGCGGGCGTGCCGGCCAAGGTGGTCGGCAATTGCTGTCCGCAGCCCGCGCAGAGCATGGACCAGAGCATCCCTGACGGGAAATAGCGCCGCTCGTCTGCGTTCGGCGCGCCGCGGGCGCGAATCAACGCAGGCATCGCACTGGACGCGCCCCCCCTGCATGGGCTTATTTGTCGCCAATTCGAATCCCCGACCGGAGAGATACCGTGAACAAGAACATGACCGCAGTCGAAGCCGCGAAACTGCAACGCTTCCTGCGCACCAAGCTGCACCCGGACATGGCCGTGCAATGCCGCAACCGTCCGGACGAATGCGCCGAGATCCATATCGGTGACGAGTGCCTCGGCGTCGTCGCCAAGGTCATTGACGAGGGTGAGACCTCCTACTCCTTCGAGATCACCATCCTGGACATTGACCTGGAAGACCTTTGATCGCTCCGTCGACGACCGTTCTTGAAGCGCGCCAGGTCACCAAGACCTATCCGGGCGGTGTCGAGGCGGTTGCCGGCGTTGATCTGACGCTGCAGCGTGGCCAATTGCTGGCCCTGGCCGGCGCATCGGGCTGCGGCAAGACCACCATGCTCAAACTGATCAACCGCCTGGAGGAGACTTCGGGCGGTTCGATTCTGTATGAGGGCGAGGATATTGCCGGCCTCGATGGCGTCACCCTGCGCCGCTCGATCGGCTGGGTGATGCAGGGCGATGGCCTGTTTCCCCATTATACCGTGGCGGAAAATGTCGCCATCGTGCCGCGCCTGCTCGGCTGGGAGGCGGGGGCAATCGAGACCCGCGTGCGCGAAATGCTCGAGCTGGTCCGTCTCGATCATGACGTGTTCGCCGACCGCTATCCCGACGCCCTCTCGGGCGGCCAGCGCCAGCGCGTCGGCTTTGCCCGCGCCCTGGCCGGCAAGCCGGACCTTCTGTTGATGGATGAGCCCTTTGGCGCGCTTGACCCGATTACGCGTGACGGTCTGCAACAGGATTTCATGGCGCTGCAGGCCCGGCTCGGGTTTTCTGCGCTGATGGTCACCCATGACATGGCCGAAGCCCTGATCATGGCCGACACGGTCGCGGTGATGCGCGCCGGGCTGATCGTGCAGCAGGGCAGCCCGGGCGAACTGCTCAAATCGCCGGCCGATGATTATGTCGCCGATCTGCTCGAAACCCCGCGCCGCCAGATGCGCCGCATCGCGGAGCTGGAGGCATGAGCGCGAATTTCGCCGAACGCTGGGCCGAGCTGCCGCATCTTCTCGCCGGCCATGTCCTGCTTTCGCTCGCCGCGATCGCGGTCGGCATGGCGATCAGCGTGCCGCTCGGCATTTACGCGGCCCGGCGCCCGCGTCTGGCCGGCAGCGTGCTCAATATCGCCGGTGTCATCCAGACGATTCCCGGCCTGGCCCTGCTGGCGCTGATGGTGCCGCTGCTGGGCGGGATGATTGGCTACTGGCCGGCCTTCCTGGCCCTGATGCTGTATTCAATCCTGCCCATCCTGCGCAATACGATTGTCGGCCTGCAAGGCGTCGAGCCCGGTGTGCGCGAGGCCGCGCGCGGGCTCGGCATGACCGAATCTCAGCGCCTCTGGCGTGTCGAGCTGCCGCTCTCCCTGCCGGTGATCGTCGCCGGTCTGCGCACCTCGGTCGTCTGGGTCGTCGGCGCGGCAACGCTGGCAACGCCGGTCGGGGCGTCGAGCCTGGGCAATTATATTTTCGCCGGGCTGCAGACGCGCAACTGGCTCTCGGTCCTGTTCGGCTGCGTCTTCGCGGCCGGCCTCGCCATCGTGTTCGACCAGATGATCCGCCTGCTCGAGGTCGCGGCACAGACCCGCCGCCGCGGTCTCGCCGGCGGCGTCGGCATCGCCCTGGCGCTGGTGGTCGGCCTTTCCGTCCTGCCCTCGCTGATGCCGGCCGCATCACCGGCAGCGACAACAAGCGGCGGGAGCGTCGCGGCGCCCGCCAGCCTGGCCGGCGAAACCATCCGCATCGGTGCCAAGGCCTTCACCGAGCAATATATCCTCGCCGAACTGATGCAGGGCGCGCTCGAGGATGCCGGCGCTGTCGTTGAACGCCGCGACAATCTCGGTTCGACCATCGCCTATGACGCGCTGCGCTCGGGCGAAATCGATGTCTATATCGATTATACCGGCACGATCTGGGCAACGGTGATGGGGCGGCCGCAGGCCGCGGAGCGTCATTTGATGCTCGCTGAGATGACCGCCTGGCTGCACCAGCGCGACGGTGTGCTCAGCCTTGGACGCCTCGGCTTTGAAAATGCCTACGGATTCGCCATGGCCCGCGGACGCGCGGCGGAGCTCGGCGTCGACAGCCTGGCGGAACTGGCACCGATTGCCGGCGAGCTGACCGTCGGCGGCGATCCGGAGGTTTTCGTGCGCTCGGAATGGATCGGCACGCGCGATACCTATGGTCTGGCCGCCATGCGTACCCGGGCGATGGATTCGACCTTCATGTATGGCGCCGTGCGTGATGGCCAGGTCGATCTGATCAGCGCCTACACCACCGATGGCCGCATCGCCGCCTATGATCTGCAAGTGCTGGCCGATCCGGCGCATGTCCTGCCGCCCTATGATGCCGTGATCCTGCTGTCGCCGCGCGCTGCGGCGCTGCCGGGTCTGGCCGGGGCGCTGGCACCCCTGATCGGGGCGATTGATGGCGACGCGATGCGCGAGGCCAATCGCCAGGTTGATCTCGAGCATCAGACGCCGGCCCAGGCGGCGGCCTGGCTCGCGGCGCGGCTGGAGGAAAACTGATGGCGGGTTATGTCGGTCATGGCCGCTTGCAGGATGGCGAATGGCTGATGCGCGCCTGCGCCGTGATGAATCGCGATCTGCCGCCGCACGCGCCGGAATACACGCCGGACACCCAGCTCAATCGCGCCTACACCACCCAGGCGGCCGAGTTCGAGACCCTGCTGGCGAAAATCGACCCGGAAGGCGATATCGATCGCTCGATTTTCCCGACCCTGGCCTATTTCACCGCGTCAGAGGGCTGGCCGCTGGATATCATCTTCGCCGCCATCGCCGCCTTCCTCGTCTGGATCTTCATGCCCAACTGGTATGGCATCATGGAATATGCGGCCTATGTCGTCATCGCGGGCTTCGTTGCCGTCCAGTATCTGCGCGCCCGCCGCGTGCGTGAGCGCGCCGAGCGCGGAATGCAGCGCCTCGGCTTGCAGCCGGGTGAAGAAAACAGCCTGACCCTGCGCATGCTGGTGAAATACCGGGTGATTCCGCCGACCCTTCACTGAAGCGACCGGGCGATGACGGGACCGCCGGTGCGCGGGCCGGGAGGGCACGGCGGCCCCTGATTCGCGCCCGCGCCAAGAGTGTGCTACCAGTAAGTGTATTCACAGTGCGTAGAAACCCCGACTTGCGGAGGTAAAAATGCGCGTAATCCTGTTTATTCTGCTGACGGCGTCGCTGTCCGGCTGCATGACCCAGCGTAATGGCGACCTCGTGTCGTCAGCGCTTCCCGTGATTACTTTCAGTGCTGCCGAGTACCACCACTATACCAATCTGGAACCGACGCCCGGTCAGGATAGAGTCTCCTGGTTTGAGCTGGTTTCGGCTCGCTCGCGCAGTTCCGACGTCGACGCAGTACGCGATCGAACGGATGCTGCGATCGCCGGGATCCTGATTTCCAAGTCTGACCTGATCTGCGACCAGTATTTTGAACGCGTGATCGTCGTGCGCAATCAATCCGTGTCGGTGCTGCAACTGGGCGCGCTGGCCGCGTCCGGGGCCGTGCCCCTGGCCACGCCGGACCGGAGCGGTCGCTTGCTGGGTGGTGTGGCCTCCTTCCTGACCGGCTCTCGTGCCGCGCTGGAGCAGACGGTGTTTGACGGGGAAGATATTCGCGAATTGCGCCGCGCGGCCCTGACCGCGCGGGAGGAAACGCGGCTCGCCTTGCTGGCCCGAATGGACGAGGCCCAGGGCGGGACGGCCCAGCTCGCGGTGCTCGCGGCAGAGCTCGGCAACTATCACCGTCAGTGCGGGATCGAGTTCGGGGCCGACTTCCGCTCCTCCCTGGTCGACCAGGCGGCGCGGGAAACATCGGATGAGCCGGCTGGTGCACCCGCTGCCGGCGCTGAGCCAGCCGGGGCGGGCGGCGCTGAACCGCCGGGCGCTACAATCGATCCAGGCGCTGAAACCCCGGCCTGACCCAAAACGGCGCGGCTCGTCAGAGCCGCGCCGTCCTGATTCCCTGTTCGGATCGTCGTTACAGCACAGTCAGCATCGTCGCCACCAGTGGATGGCGCACGATGTCCTCCGCTGCCAGGCGGCAGACGGCGATATCCTCCAGCGGTTCCAGCTTGTCGGCGATGATGCCGAGGCCCGACATGCCGGGCAGGAGATCGGACTGTGCCGGATCGCCGGTGACGACCATGGTCGCATTCCAGCCCAGCCGTGTGAGCAGCATTTTCAGCTGCACATAGGTGCAGTTCTGCGCCTCATCGACGACGACGAAGGCGTTATTGAGGGTGCGGCCGCGCATATAGCCGATCGGCGCGATTTCGATCAGGCCCTCGGCCATCATCGCCTGCAGGCGTTTCGGCGACAGCCGGTCGGCGAGGGCGTCGTAGAGCGGGCGCAGATAGGGGGCGAGCTTCTCCTCCATGGCGCCGGGCAGGAAACCGATCGATTCGCCGGCTTCGACAGCGGGGCGTGAGAGCACGATGCGGCTGACCTCTCCCGCCTCGAGCGCCTCGACCGCCTTGGCGACGGCGAGATAGGTCTTGCCGGTGCCGGCCGGCCCGAGCGCCAGCACCAGATTGTGCTCGTCGACCGCTTTCATCAGGACGGCCTGGCCCTCCGAGCGGGGTTTGACATTCTTGACGTATCTCTGGTCGCGCATGGGATCGCGCGTTTCCGGCGTCCAGTTGGTTCCCGGGAAAAGGGCGCGAACCTTCGTCTCCTCTGTCTGATAGTGGGCCGAATTGAATTCACCGGTCCGGCTGCGACGTTTGGCGATACGCTTGGTCATGGCAGGGCTCTCCACACATGAAAAACCCCTCGGCCGAAGGCAGAGGGGCAACAAATAGCTTGCGATGGGGATGCTTCGGACGAATCCGGCAGGCAGGGCCGTGGGGCACCAGTTTCTGGCGGGCTGGGGTGCAGACTGTCCATGACGTCTGATCAGGCCTTCCGTCCGGCGTTACCGAAACGATTGCGAGGCAGCGCCCCGAATCGCAGCTACAGTGTGAGTGTAGCGTGGTGAATCAAATCTCAACGCGCGCGTCGCTAAAATTTCATCGAATTCTTCAGGGAGACAGACATGGCCATTTATGCGTTGGGTGATTCCCGGCCGGAACTTCCGGGCGATGACCAGTATTGGGTCGCCCCCGATGCCAGCGTGATGGGACGTGTGATCCTGCGCGAGAATGCCAGTGTCTGGTATGGCGCGGTCGTGCGCGGGGACAATGATCCGATTGAAATCGGTGAGGATTCCAATGTCCAGGACCTCTCGGTCCTGCACACCGATGTCGGCGCGCCGCTGACGATTGGCAAGGGCGTGACCATCGGGCACCGGGTGATGTTGCACGGATGCACGATCGGCGATTATTCGCTGATCGGGATCGGCTCGACCATCCTCAACGGGGCCGTGATCGGGAAAAACTGCATCATCGGTGCCCACACATTGATCACCGAGGGCAAGGCCATCCCCGATAATTCACTGGTGGTGGGCTCGCCGGGGCGCGTCATGAAGACGCTCGACGCGGATACGGCCGAGATGCTCAAAGCCTCGGCCGATCATTATGTCGAGAACTGGAAGCGGCACAAAGCCGAGCTGCGCCGAATCGACTGATTCGATCCGGCCTGGAAACCGTGTCTGAAGCCGATTCATCAGATGGAAAATGGTGAAGCGGCTCAGGTTTTTGAGCGGTCGCATTTTCGAACCGCAAAACCGGTTCCCACTTTTGCTGAAAATGCTCTAGTTGGCGCGGCCCCAGAGATTGCGGATGTTTTCGTCGGCATCGCGTCCCAGATTGAACCAGGCGGCGCGATCATGGGTGGCGTCGATAATCAGCAGGCGATCATCGCGATCGAGGATGTGGCTGAGCTCATTGCGCAGCACGGCGGCCGTGGTCGGCCCGCGCAGCAGCCAAGTGCCCGGCGTGATCTGTTCCAGTTCGCCATAGGCGGTCAGGGCGTTGCGGAATTCGGGACCGGCTTCGGACTGGATTTCCGTCACGATGACGAAGTTTGCGGGCCGCACGCCTGCTGTGACACGCTTTTCCGGGGCAGGACCGCCGGCATTCGCCGCGAGCCAACCGGTGAATTCCTCGACTTCAGAGGCGGCGCACCAGCCTTCATCGCGGGCATTGGAGACCTGGGAATGGGCCGCAATCCGGCCCTCGCTGACGAAAGCCTTCATCTGCGGCGGGGTATAGGGGCCGTAAACACGGCCTTCGACTTTTACAAACCAGGACATTGCGATTCCGTCATCGCGAGGCATATCGGTTCTCTCTCGCACTTGCACAAGTACTTTCTATTCCACGGATACGGCAAGAATCAGGCCGACTCGGCGTTTTTACCGGGGAAACGCGACTCAAGTACGATCGGGGGGTGATCAGGCGGCTTCGCTACTCTTCTTATCTGCGTCAGGGGGATCGAACACGACCGCGAAGCCATTGTCCAGAATACGAGCCACACATCCTGTCATTTCACCCACACGTAGCAATTCGCCCAGGCGCGGCCTTTCCAGGCACTCGAAGGCGGCGCCGGAAACCGAGACATCGATCACATTCGCCTGGATCACCACACCGTCATTGAGCAGGATGCGCGCGCGGCCACGTCCCGGCTTGCGGGCGGCGGTGCGATCTTCTTCCAGACCGAGCCGGTCCTTGTTGAAGCGCCAGGTAATGGTGTCAGCGAGCTTGTCGCGCTTGCGCGATGTCGCATTGAAGCGGATCGAGAATTCCTCGCCTTCGGCGCGGACAATCGTGCCCTCGATGCGGCCAATGCTGGAGATCATCAGCACGATGCGGGTATTCGCCGCCGGCATGGTGCGCGATGTCACCCGGGCGCCGCCCGGCGAGATATCCAGCAGCCGGCAGGCGTGCTCACCCAGCGTTTCCGACCAGAACCGGCCATGAAGCTGTAGCGGCACGCGCGTGTGACGGCGCCTTTCCTGGGCACCGCGGGCGGCGATCTTGATCTTGCGGCGGTCTAACCGGCCTGTGTCCTGCTGCATGGCATCCATCTCCTGCAAGCAAGGACGATAGAGCCAAGCGGTTAAGAAGTGTTTTCAACTACTGGTCGTTTGCGATCATCACTGAAAGACGCGGATCCCGGCCGGGCTGCGGGGGAAACAGGATGCCGGGATTGGCCGGCGGGCGCACTTCCCGCAGGCTGGTACGCAGAATCGGCCGTCCGTTGAGCGAATCGGCAGCCTCGAGCGGCTGGAACAGGCCCAGGGTGCGGTCGACCAGGCCTTCCGGGCCGCGCAGCGGCAGGAAGCAGATCTCGACCTGGATCTGGTGCATGTCCATCGTTGTCGCGCGCGCAATCACAGAGGCCGGCGATACACCGCCGAGCGCGGCTTCCAGCACGGCCTCGATATGGGCTGCGTCATGACCGCGCCACAGGCTGAGGAAGTTCTGGTCGCGAAATTCACGCTGATACAGCTCGCACAGGCTGGTGCCCGCCAGCCGGAACACATGATGTTGCGGATCGATCCGCCCCAGAATGAAGACATGACCGAGCAGGGCGGCAATATCCTGTGGCTCGATATCAGCCCGGTATGGCGCCGCGCCGCCGAAACGGCGGGCCTGCCAATAGGCATGCAGGGCTTTCGATTGCGCGTGGCGCATTCCACTCTCCTGACACTGCGGTCACATCCCCCGGCGGCGCGATTGCCGTGCCGGTCTGGCGGAAAGGTTTCAAGATCGGGGCCATGCAAGCGGCTGGAGAAACACCCTGGTCACGCTCGCCAATCGCGGGAATCGCCTCTGCGGGGAAAACGGCCCGGGGTTTGCAAGACCGGTCCCAGGATAGAAGGAGCATGGCCATGCGCGTATCAGCCCGGCACGGTTTTACCATTCTGGCGAGTTTCGCCTTCGTTTTGTGTATCGCTCCGGCCGCTTCGGTCAGTGCGGTGGCGCAGGATTGCTGTACGCCAGCACCGCCACCCACCTCGTGTTGCGATCATGGCGGCGGACATACGGTCAACGTGCCCAACATCAATATCCATGGCGGCAATATCAATGTCGGCGTCAATGTCTCGACGCGCGTCAACGTCAACACCAATGTGACGACGAATGTCGATGCCTCCTCGAGCGCGACATCCAATGCCACGGCTGGTGCGGGCGCCGGTTCGCGGGCGGGCGCCGGCTCGGTCACCTATATCGGTGGCGGCAGCTATTCACCCTATGCCTCCGCACCGGCAGCCACCGCGATCACCGGCCTCAATGTCGCCGGGCTCGAGCGCGAGGCCGAATACGAATTCCGCGAGGAGCAGCGTTCGCGCTGGGTCGAGGAATGGCGCCTGGTGCGTGCGGTCTGTGTCGATGATACCGGCACGCCGCATCCCGCCTCACGCGTGGACAATGGCGACCGGGTCGCTGCGACCTATGACGGCGAGGTCTATCGCTGCGTTGCCGGCACCGCGATGCAGGTGACGATCGGCTGGCGCCAGGACGGGCAGGACAACTGGACCGACGCGCCGACCATCATGTGCCGCAAGGGCGAGGCCCTGCGTCATTCGCCGGGCGGAACGCTGGTCTGCGCCACCCAGGAGCCTCGCCGCAATTGTAACGAGCGCTCGCTGCTGCGCATGTATGGCCCCGGCACCAAGCTGGTCTTCATGCGCCGCGAGGAACACTACACCGAACAGGTCCGCTATGAGCGCGAAAGCGAAAGCATGCGCCTGGTCTCGATGACGCTGATGCTCGATGGCGGCGTCGGCGGCTATCGCTGATCCAAACCAGGACACTCACATGCCACTCGGCATGGCCTGGCCCCGGTTCACAAGACCGGGGCCTTTTTTTGCCTTCGGCTCAGCCGTCCAGCATCTCGTCAAACCAGCGCAGTGACATGCAGGACAGGCCGGCATCGATCTTCCCGATTTCGGACGTTGCCAGTGCCACCACATTATAGCCCGCCTGGTCCAGCATTTCGATCGTGCGCGGGAATTGCGCTCCGGCCAGCACGACATCATTGAGGCGCAGGGCGTTGGCCGCCGCCTCCTCGCCCTCGGGCACGATCAGGGTTTCCAGCCCGTCAAACACGCCCGAGGCCGCGAGACGTGCCGTCGTGAGGACGCAGTTCTCCTCGATCAGCGCGCAATCTGTCTTGAAATGCAACACGCCGGGCGGGGTCGTGACGGTTTTCGAGGCCAGGCCCAGACGGGTGAGGCAGGCCCCGAGCGCGCCGGCGCCGGCGGCATTGGTGCGCGCCGACAGGCCGATCAACACCCGGTCGGGCGTCACCAGGATATCGCCGCCATCGGCGAAGCCTGTGCCGGCCATCTCCAGCACCGTCTCGAATCGCCGCTTCAGCACCGGCGCCAGTTGAGCTGTCTCGCCGCGCCGGGCCGCATTGCCCGGCCGCAGCAGGATCGCGCCGGCTGAAAACACCAGCGCCGGATCCTCGACGAAGACCGAATCGGGAAAGGCCTCCAGCGGCGGCAGCACCGTCACGGCCAGCCCGGCCGCCTCCAGCGCCTCGACATAAGCGGCATGTTCCGCCGCGACACCGTCATAATCGGGATCACCATGATCGACAGCGCGAAGCCCCTTCACCACAGACGCCGAGGCTTCCCGCACCAGGGCGGCATTAAAACGATAGACAGGGCGGGCGAGGGGCATGGACGGGGCTCTTGATGTTGACGACAGATATCGTTGTCACCTCGCCAGCGGCGGTTCAAGTGCTCACTTGCTGGTCCGATACGCGTCTGCAATGGCGATCACCAACCCACGTCATACAGGCCCGGCCTCGCCGGGGATGTTGCGGCCCCGCGCGGCGAGTTCTCAAAGCAAAAACAATAATTCTCGTCATCCTGACGCAAGTCAGGACCTCGAGCCGACAAGGGCGCAGCCTGCGATGTCGAGGTCCCGGCCTTCGCCGGGATGACGATGAGTATTGTGCGTAGCCGCCCGCGCCCGCCCCCGCTTCACGAGCCCGTCGAATGGTGATTATCTCCCGCCCGCAACCGCAACCGCAACCGTCGACAAGGCCAGCCCCCATGACCCCGCTCTCCATTCTCGAACTCGCCCGCATCACCGATACCGGCGATGTCCGCACTGCGCTCGACCATGCGCGCGATGTCGCCGTGCATGCGGAGATGTGGGGCTTCAAGCGGATGTGGCTGGCCGAGCACCATAATTTCGCGGGCATCGCCAGCGCCGCCACATCGCTCGCCATCGCCCATATCGCGGCCGGCACGAGCACGATCCGCGTCGGCGCCGGCGGCATCATGCTGCCCAATCACGCGCCCTATATCATCGCGGAACAATTCGGCACGCTGGCCAGCTTGTATCCCGGCCGCATCGATCTCGGCCTCGGCCGCGCACCCGGCACCGACCAGCGCACCGTCCAGGCCCTGCGCCGCGCGCCCGGCTCGGATGACCGCTTCCCCCAGGATGTGCAGGAGCTGCAGGCCTGGCTCGCCCCCTCGCGGCCCGGCCAGGCGGTGCAGGCGATTCCCGGCGCCGGCACCGAGGTGCCGCTCTGGATCCTCGGCTCGAGCCTGTTCGGCGCCGGCCTCGCCGCCGAGCTCGGCCTGCCCTATGCCTTCGCCTCCCACTTCGCCCCCGCCGCCCTGATGCCGGCGCTGGAGGCCTACCGCGCCCGCTTCAAACCCTCCGCCCAGCTGGACCGGCCCTACGCCATGGTCGGTGTCAATATCGTCGCCGCCGACAGTGACGAAGAGGCCCGCCGCCTCGCCACCACCCAGCAAATGAGCTTCACCAACCTCATCCGCGGCACCCCCGGCCTCAGCCGTCCGCCCATCGACGATATCGACACTTATTGGTCAGCCGCCGAAAAGGCCCATGTCACCCAGATGATGAGCTGTTCCATCCATGGCGGCCCGGAGACGGTTCGGGCTGGCATCGAGGCTTTGGTTGCACGCACGGGGGCGGACGAGCTGATCGTGGTGTCGGATGTCTATGAGCACGCGGCGCGGCTCAGGTCGTTTGAGATTATGGTGGGGTGAGGGGCTTCTCTCCCACCCATAAACCACTACGCGTTGTCATCCCCGCCGGATGTCCGGCCTTGAGCCGGACGAAGAGCGGGGACCTACCCGTTATTCCAGCTGGGTTGGCGGGTAGGTCCCTGATCTGCGCCCCGCCTTCGCGGGGCATCCGTCAGGGATGACAATTATTTGATTTATCATGGAAATATCAAACGGTTCGGAATGCTCCGAACAGGGGGTGATTTCCCTCGCGCGAGCGCTTATCTCTGCGCAAACCAACCTCGCAGGAAGCGTGTTATGACCAAAGCCCAGATCGTATATGATGATTTCGCCCGGGTGGAGATGCGGCTGGGCCGGATTGTCGAGGCGCTGGAATTCCCCAAGGCGCGCAATCCTTCCTACAAGCTGTGCGTTGATTTCGGGGATTTCGGGACGCGCTGGTCGAGCGCCCAGATCACCAATTATGCCCGCGAGGACCTGGTCGGGCGCCGCGTCGTGTGTGTCGTCAACATGCCGCCGCGCAATATCGCCGGCTTCCTCTCCGAAGTGCTGATCCTCGGCGTGCCCAATGCGGCCGGCGCGATCATCCTGCTGACGGCCGCCGATGATGCAGAGCTGGGCGGCGAGGTCGCCTGAGGGGCGCCACGCTCGTAGACGAGATCGCGAGGCCGTCACCAGCTCCGCCCCGGACTGAAGTCCGGCGCACCTCTTCCATCAAGGAAGAGGAGGAGACAGGCGATGCGGCAGGGATAATCACCCTCCTCTTCCTTGATGGAAGAGGTGGCCGCGAAGCGGTCGGAGCTGGTGAGGATGACGGGAACAGCGGTGCCGACGCCGGCACTTATCCCCCACGCCTCACAATTATCCCACGTCATCCCGGCGAACGCCGGGACCTCGACGCGACAAGTGCGGAGCCCGTGATATCGAGGTCCTGACTTGCGTCAGGATGACGAGGTCTGGGTCAACTTATCCTCACCCCATCCATCCCCGCGCATAATGCCCCCATCTTCAGCCGAGCGGGGCGTTTCTAGACCGTCTGGTGATGTGGCTGGGGTGCGGTGCCTCGAGTGGGCCGGGAATAACGGTCCGGTCCATGAAAGAGCGAAGGAGACAGACGGCAATCCTGGAGGTTCACTCACTGACGGTGACCAGACCCTTGTACCGGCCAAGGCCGGGACGTGACAGGCAGGGGCATCAATGGGCGGAGGCAAGACCGGGTGTTACGCCCCGGCGCGATCTGCCCCACACGATGGTGAGGGCGTGGCCACTGGCCCCGCCGGACCGGCAGGCTTGGAATTGGACAGATAAGACAAGTCGCGACCTTCGTAAAAACATCGCGTGCGGGAAGATCCGGAGGATCGGATTTTCACTAAAGCGCTTAACGAGACAAGGGTTCAACGGATCTTCCCGTGCATCCCGCCTGATGATGACCCCATCCCTCCAGCGGCTTGCCGCGTGGAGATTTTGCTGCAGGCGGACAGGAAAAGGCCCCGGACTCCCCCAAGTCCGGGGCCTCCACCCATCCGGCGGTACTGATCGTGGATCAGTCGCTGGAATAGGGATTGATGCTCTGGAAGGTGGCGCTGTTGCCGATCGCGGTCGCGGTGCCCGACATCACGCTGCCGCTGGTCATCTGGCCGGTCACCACCGAGCTGATGGCGGCATTATTGGTCTGGTTCATATTGCCATAGGCGGTGACGGGGCATTCCGAACAGACATAGGTCGTGGCGGCATTGCCGAAGGCCGTCGCCGAGGCCAGCGCGACCCCGCCGGCACCGCCGGTGAAGGTCGTCGTCGCGTTGACGGCGCCATCATTGGTCTGGTCCAGGCCCATGAAGGCATCGGCGCCGATATTGGAGATGACGGCCGAATTGCCGACGCCCTCGGCCGAGAGCGTGACGACATCAATGTCGAAATTGCCGATATCGGCGCTGGCTTCCGCATCGACCTGGCCGGCATTGTCCTGGCTGCCCTGCATGTGGGCATAGCCATTCTCGTTCTGCATCCAGGCCGAATTGCCATTCGCCGAGGCGATGATCTGGGTTTCCTCGGCCCCGCCGCCGGCCTCGAGGCTGGCGCTGGCGCCGACATTGCCGCGATTGTCCTGGTCGAGATCGACGATGTGGGAGGGATACATGTAATAGCCCTCGATCGAGGCCGAATTGCCATTGGCCGCGGCCACCGTCGAGGCCGACCAGCCGAGCCCGCCGCCATTGGCGAGGACATAGCTGTCGGCGCTGACATCGGCGCCGGAATCCTGGCGCAGGTCGAGCGTATTGTCGCCGCCATAAGACACCGAGCCATAGGCATTGGCGCTCGCCGTCGCCGTGGTGACAGAGCTCATGGCATAATTCGAGACATTGAGGCGGGCCGTCGAGCTGACACTGGAGCCGTCGAGCGCAGTCTGCGTCGCCGTTGCATCCATCGTCTCGTCATTGATCAGACTGGCCGAATTGCCGATCGCCGAGGAGGTCGTGATCGCGGTGCCGTGGATGATTCCCGCCGTCGTCGTCGCCGAGGTGGCGACCGAACCGGAGAAGGTCTGGTCGCTGTCGACATCGTGCGCTGTGGCGAAATCACCGGTCACGGCATTGGCCATGCCGATCGCGGTCATCGTCGCGGTATGGGCCTCGGGCGTGTCACCATTGGCGACCACCGAGATCGCGGCATCGAGATTGAGCTGGCCGTTGAGGACCTCAGTCGTATCGTCCGCGAAGATAGGTGCGGACACTGTCATCACGGCGCTCGTGGCCATGATCCACACTCTCACGCATTTGGACATTGGAGGTCTCCCTGGAGCCATAGGCCGTGGCGATATTGATACCGCCGGTCGTATTGGTTGGTCCGCTGCTGACGCCGCCGCCGATCGGGTCGCTATAGGCACACGCCGCCGACGGATCGACGCCGTAGAGCTGGGCGGAAATTTCAAGCACGGCGCGTTCGATCACGGTGCGCACGGCGAGCTGAACCGGCTCGAGCGAGCGGCCGCCGGCCGAGATGTCGACGACAGCATCGCCCCAGAAGGCGAAGACGCCGGCGCTGATCTCGCGGCCGATGATCTGCTTCTGGTAGGAAATGACGTCGACGGTCTCCATGGTCTGGGTCTCGTTGAGACGCAGGTCGAGGCCGATATTCATCACCCACATGCGGCGGGAGAACAGGCCCGTCGGGTCGCTGTCGATCCGGTCGCCGGCCAGCACGTCGGTGCCCGAGGAGCGGATATTGTAATTGAGCTCGGTGATGCCGCCGACCAGATTGTAATCGGAGCCGGGCAGGGAGGCCGCGCGGATCTCGCGCTGGGTGCCGTCGGCATTGCCGATCAGGGAATTGTTGGCATAGCGCAGTTCGAGCTCGGAAATCGAGGTGTCGAATCGCTCGACCAGGCGGATGCCGGCTTTCGAGAAGGCCGAGATCGCCATCAGCGAAGCGCCCTGGGTGATGGCGGCGCCGCCTTCCAGCGAGGCGCGGCCGGTATAGTCCGACAACCGTCCGACCGCGACGCGCGGCGAGCGCAGATTATGGGCCCGGGCGTAATTGGCCAGGCAGACCAGCGCTTCTGAATAGGGCGTCGGATTGGGCGTCACCGGCGAATTGCCGATCGGCGTCACGTAATTGCCGTCGGGGCCGGAGCGGTCTGTCGACGCGCAGCCGGTCAGGGCAAGAACGCTCGCCAGCGAGGCGAGGAGGAGTTTGGCTTTAATCATTATCGCTACTCACATTGCCGTCGGACTGGGCACTGGCGTTGATGTCGCCATTATTGATCTGGGTCGAATTGACGATCACGGTGTTGTACTGGCCGCTTACATTGACATTGAGCTGGTTGCCGATCGCGGTGGCGCCGGACCCGACCCCGCCGCCGAACAGGCCGCCATGGGAGGAGACGCCGACGCCGGTCTGGATCACGCCGTCAATGATGACGCGATTGCCCGCCGTCGAACGGCTCGCCGCGCCGGCGCTGGCGGCAGCGCCCGCACTGGAGCTTGCTCCGGACCAGGCCTGGGTCTCCTGACCGCTGGCAACGCCATAAGGGCGCTCCCACTGAGCCGTCGTCGAGACCGACTGGCCCAGCGCGGTGGCCGGGGCCAGAATGGCCGTGATTGTTGCAAGGGCGATCGTGATCCTGCGGGTTTTCATTGTCTCACGTCCTTCAAAACGCAATTCTCACAACGGTGATGTGCAATGGGCGTGCCAGCGGGTGAATGGGCCGATCTCCGTTCGCCTGTTGGGGGAAACCTTCTGTTAGGACGTTGAAAGTGCCCGATTGGGCCAGAGTTTCGAGGAGAATGACTGGTGAGTGTGCCGCAACGGGACGATCAGGTCCGGACGCCGATCTTCAATGCCATGCCAGCCGCTGTCCTGATCCTGGCCACAGCGATCCTGGCCAGTGCCGCGCTCATGGCGCTGAGTCCCGAAGCGGGACGCTGGATCCTGGCCAGCAGCCTGGTGATCAGCGGTCCGGCCGGCACGGCCCTGCCGGCACAGCCGCTCGGTCATGTCGCGCCGCTGCTGCTGCACGTCTTCATCCATTTCGGCCTGCTGCACCTGGTAATGAATCTGGCGGTGCTGGTCGGGGCCGGCCGTGCCGTCGGCCTGGCGCTGGGCGCCGGGATCAAGGGGACAGCAGGATTCCTGGTCTTCTTCTTCATGTGTGCGGTGGCCGGTGCCGGACTGGAAGTGCTGTTGCCGCATGACGGGATCGTGCAGATGGGCGGCGCCTCGACCGGCGTCTCCGGCCTGATCGCCGCGGCCGGCTGGGTGCGCGGCGGCTATCGCGGCATGCTCGGCCTGGCGCTGCCCTGGATCGGCTTCAATATCCTGATCGCCCTGACCGGCATGGTGCTGCCGATCCCGATCAGCTGGGCCGGGCATATCGGCGGCACGGTGGCCGGCGCGCTGCTGTTTCCGCTGGCGCTGGCGACATTCGGCGAAGGCCGGGGCAGGGATGGCGGCGATGGCGGTCGCTTCAGCGCCTGATCACCACAGCCGGTCGATCTGACGCACGCCATCGATTTCGAAGCCCTTGATGATCGCGTTGCCACCCGGCGACAGCGACAGGATCAGCCGCACACCATTATCGCCATCGGAATCGCGTTCGCGCAGCCGCCGTTCGAAGGCCAGGGCCAGCTCACGCGAGGCGTAATAACGCTCGATATTGAACACGCCATACACCATGACCCGGTGCACCGGGCGGGGCTCGTCGAGGCGATCACCGGTCTGAGGGTCGGTCCATTCTGAGTCGATCGTATGGCTCGAGCGGACAAAGCCATGGATGAAGACACCGCTGTCCGGCCGCCGTGTCTGCAATGAGACCGGATGCCAGTTGCCATCCTCGCCCGGCGCCAGCGTGACATAGAGCGCATCGCCAGCCTTGAAGACGTCCTCGTCCGTAAGCTCGCTCGCATCGAGCGACTGCAGCTCGGTGGTGATCATGCTGAAATGGCCCAGGAAGATGTCGCGCGGATCATAACCGCGCACATCGAGCACGACTTCGGTGCCATGCGCCCGGGCTGTGGCGTGATTGACGACGAGGAAGCCGAGAAAGGCCGTCATCGCGGCGGCGATCAGGGCGAGGCGCGCGGTGGTCTTCATGATGCGTCCTCCGTGGACGGCGCGGGCGGCGCGGCGGCGACCTGTTGCCGGCGCAGGCGCAACAGGCCGAGGCTGAGACCGAAGAGAATCGCGCCGCCCATCAGGAAGAAGAGCGCCGTATCGAGCAGGCCGCCGAAGGTCTCGGCATAGACGTAAAGCGTCTGCAGCACGAAGCCGGCAATCCCCAGCCCGCCGACAAAGGACTGGCCGGGCCGCGTGCCCTGCACGATCATCGCCACGCACAGACCGTAGAAGATGGCGCCGATCAGGATGCGCACCCAGATCAGCATTTCCGGTCCGGCCGCATTGACCAGGCCGGGGATGGCTGCAGCCACCAGGCCGGCCGCAACATAGGCGAGGGCGGTGGTCCAGCCGGCATGGCCGGCCGTGACCCGGCGCCAGGCGGCAAGGGCGAGGACGACCACACAGCTCCCGGCGATGACGCCAAACAGGCCGGAACCGTCGCCGGGCGCCAGAAAGCGGGCCTCATCAAGGGGCCATTGCAGGAGGTAGGCGCCGAGCAGGGCGAAGGCGATTCCCCACGCGGCCAGCACCCCACCGCCGGCGATGCCGCGGTCGCGGGCCCGGGCGGCGATGAGGCCGATGGCGGCGGCGATCAGTATGCCGGCCATGAAGGCCTGCAATTCTCCGAGCCGGTGCGTCGCCTGCTGGGTCCACACCAGGTGGCCGATCCACAGGAAGAGGGCGAACGAGAGCAGGTTGAAGCTGACGCGCGAGCCGAGCCGGTGGGCCAGCGCTGCGGTCAGCCCCCAGACCGGCAGATAGCTCCACACGATGCCGGTCACATTGGGATTGAAGATTTCCAGCCCCGCCCACAGCGCTCCCAGTACGGTCGCCAGGATCAGCACCGGGCGCGAGGGCAATACAAGGGCGATGGTCCCGGCCGCTGCGGCCCAGACGAGGACGGCTGTATTGCGGAAGGAGGTCATGTTGAAGGTCTGCGCGGTGAGCATGATGGCAGCACCGAACAGGGCCGCGCCCAGCAGGGCCAGGGCGTGGCCGATGACCGGAGCGCCGCGGTCGAAGGCGCGGCCGGCGCCGAGCAGGGCGGCCCACAGCGCCAGCACAATTGTGCCGAAGCGCAGCAGGCGCGGCATCGCATCCCAATTGGCGGCGACAAAGCTCAGGGCCGACATTGCCAGCAGGGCGGCCCCGAGAATGGCGAGGGCGCCGGCGGCGTTCCAGCGTCCCGGTTGCGCGTCGACATCGGCGAGAATGGCCGGGCGGTGGCTGGCCTCGACCCATCCGGCGGCAATCCAGCGTTCCAGGTCGCGGGCCAGTCTGGCGCGATATCCCATCGTGTCTCTCCCCTGAGATCGGTCGCAAAAGCGTGCCCGTGCACCGTGGGCTTGTCCATGTTTGTTTGATTCACATCGCCCCCGGGCTCGGGACCGCGTGCGCCCCGGCCGGTTTTGTGGTATGAAACAACTGCACCTGCGAGGAGGGCTGGCGATGAATATGGACTCCATTCTGCGCGGCAAGGGACGCGACGTCGTCGCGATCAATGAAGCGCTCAGCCTGGGCGAGGCGGCCAAGCTGATGGACGCGCACGGAATCGGCGCACTGCTGGTCTGCGACAGCCATGACAGGCCCACCGGTGTGGTGTGCGAACGCGATATCATCCGCGAACTGGCGCTCAATGGCGCCGCCGGTCTCGGCCGGCCCATCTCCGGCGCCATCACCGCCGCATTCCTGACGGCCGCGCCCGAGGATCTGACCGAGACCGTCATGGTGCGCATGACCGAACGACGCGTGCGGCATCTACCGGTGCTGGATCAGGGCCGGGTGGTTGGAATCGTCTCGATCGGCGACCTGGTGAAGGCCCGTATCGCCGAGGTCGAGGCCGAAACGGACGACCTGCGGAACTATATCCATCACTGATGCAGCCGGGCGCAGTCCCGTGTGTGCCTGCCAGACAAGGGCGATGCGGCGATTGCTGCCACAAAACTGATACAAAATGCCGTCAGGGGGTTGCTCTATCCCGGCCATCCTGTAGAACCCGCTTCACCAACGGCGCCGGCGCAGCGGTTTACCACTTGCGCCTCAGCGCCGTTTGTTTATTATGTGAGGTCTTGTCGCTTTTTGAGGATGACTCGTTCCACTTTCGGGTGTGACGGTCGGGAATTTTTTCGCCGGTTTTGGCCGCTGAAACATCTTCTGCACTTCCTGAGAATAGCGAATTGACTTCAAAAACCGGGCGGCTTAAACCCCGCCCTCCTCAACGGGGCGGCCCAGAAAATCGGGTCAGAACAGAGAGGGGAAGGCTCTCGCCTTTCAGTGCCAAAATGGTTCGATCCTGGATCTTACCGGAGACATTTTCGCAAGAAAATCATCCGGTTTCCACGAACTGCAGAGGCCCTGAAATAAGCGTTTGACTTCAAAAACCGGGCGGCTTAAACCCCGCCCTCCTCAACGGGACGGCCCAGAAAATCGGGTCAGAACGGCGAGGGGAAGGCTCTCGCCTTTCGGTGCTGAAATGGTTCGATCCTGGATCTGACCGGAGACATTTTCGCAAGAAAATCACCCGGTTGCCACGAACTGCAGAAGCCCTGAAATAAGCGTTTGACTTCAAAAACCGGGCGGCTTAAACCCCGCCCTCCTCAACGGGGTGGCCCAGCAGATCGGGCCCGAACAGAGAGGGGAAGGCTTCGGCTTTTCGGTTCCGAAAATGGTGTGACCCTGGATCGCGCCGATGAGTGTTCTCGCAAGAGAAACGGTCGGCTCCATCGCACTGCAGACGGTACTGAAACAGCAGTTGACACGGAATGCCGGGCGGCCTAAACCCCGCCCTCCTTAGCCGGAAAGATCGCCCCAGGTGATCGGCCTGGCGCGGACCTAAGCGACGGAAGTTGTTGACGGTTCTGCTCTTTGACATTGTTGATTGGAAAGAGAAACGCAGGCGGCGGCGCTCTGCGGTGGGTCAGACCACCATAGAGACCGATAACGCTGAAGCGTTTTTCTACGACGATTTAAGTTTCGTTCGGTCAGTCTTCGGGCTGGCCTGAATGGAACCACAATCCCGTTGAACTTTGAAATGCCATGCGATGTCGGGATCGAAACTCAACCTGAGAGTTTGATTCTGGCTCAGAACGAACGCTGGCGGCAGGCTTAACACATGCAAGTCGAGCGCCCACTTCGGTGGGAGCGGCAGACGGGTGAGTAACGCGTGGGAACGTACCTTTTGGTTCGGAATAGCCCCGGGAAACTGGGTGTAATACCGAATGTGCCCTTAGGGGGAAAGATTTATCGCCAAAAGATCGGCCCGCGTTAGATTAGCTTGTTGGTGAGGTAATGGCTCACCAAGGCTACGATCTATAGCTGGTCTGAGAGGATGATCAGCCACACTGGGACTGAGACACGGCCCAGACTCCTACGGGAGGCAGCAGTGGGGAATATTGGACAATGGGGGCAACCCTGATCCAGCCATGCCGCGTGAGTGATGAAGGCCTTAGGGTTGTAAAGCTCTTTCAGCGAGGAGGATAATGACGTTACTCGCAGAAGAAGCCCCGGCTAACTTCGTGCCAGCAGCCGCGGTAATACGAAGGGGGCTAGCGTTGTTCGGAATCACTGGGCGTAAAGCGCACGTAGGCGGACTTTTAAGT
>NZ_JBLXGA010000014.1:56336-97259 GCF_048261455.1 Devosia sp. | reverse complement strand
CATCGGCGAGATCGGCGACGGTCACCTCGCCGAAGCGCCGCATCACCAGCGCCTCGGCCTCGCCCAGCGCGCCGTCGAGCCGGGCATCGACCGCCTGCTCCACCAGACACTGGGACTGATCGGCATTGGGGCCCAGGTTGAACAGCGCCGGCGCCCCGATCGCCTCGTAAACGTCGCGCAGCGTGATCTCATCGAGCCGGCGCGCCAATTGCCAGCCGCCGCCGTGTCCACGCTCCGAGGTCACCAGCCCCTTCTCGCGTAGCCCCGCCATCATCCGTCGCACCACGACAGGATTGGTCTGCAGCATCTGCGCCAGTTTTTCCGAGGTCGGGCGGTCGAGGTGCCGGTCCATGTGGATCAGCAGGTGCAGCATGCGCGACAGGCGGCTGTCTCTGGGCACGGGCGTGGTCTCCTGTTCCCCCGGTGCTTAGCATCGCGGACCGACATGTAACAATTAGAAGTTCGTGAGTTGACGCGCCGCACGCCATATCGTAACTAATCTAGTTACATGAAAGGAGGTCACCATGACCGAAGCCGAAAAGACCCATCAGGAGGTCTGGGACGAGATCTATCGTGGGCGTCCGGGCAAGACCAACGGACAGCCGGGCAAGATTGTGGCGCAGCATGCGGCGGAAATGACGCCAGGGCGCGCCCTGGAACTGGGGTGCGGGAAGGGCGACGATGCGGTGTGGCTGGCCACTCAGGGATGGCAGGTCACAGCGGTCGACCTCTCCGACCTCGCCCTGGCCCATGGCCGCGAGAATGCCGAAGCCGCCGGAGTCGCCGACAGCGTCACCTTCGAACGGCATGACCTCGCCGAAACCTTCCCGGATGGCCAGTTCGACCTCGTCACCTCATGCTTCATGCAGTCGCCGGTGACGTTCCCACGCGCCGAAGTGTTGCGCCGCGCCACTGAGGCCGTGGCGCCCGGCGGACACCTGCTGATCATCGAGCACGGGTCCGGTGCGCCATGGTCCGCGATGGCGCAGGACACCGAGTTCCCCAAACTGGAAGAGACCCTCTCGGGTCTCGAACTCGCGCCTGAGGCCTGGCAACAGCTGCGGGTCGAAGCCGCCGAACGGACCGCGCACGGTCCCGAGGGTCAGACGGCTCAGGTGCTCGACAATGTCATCCTGCTGCGTCGACTCTAGGATGCAGCCGCGTGCCCTTAGCTCGCCATGCGCAGCGGAATGCTGCCTCCAGCCATACGGAAGACATCTACGATCCCATCGAGCTCGGCCGCCTGCGATTCGGTCTGCTCGATCGCAGCATTGGTCTGTTCCACCAGCGCCGCGTTGTGCTGGGTCATTTCGTCCATCTGGCGGACGGCGACGGTCACCTCGCTGATCGCCGAGCTCTGGCTGGTATTGGCACTGGCCATCTCACGCATCAGAGCACTGGTCTCCTGAACCGAAGTGACAATGCGGTCGAGTTTCTTGGACGCATCCGAGACCAGCGAGGTGCCGTCGCGCACTTCGGCCTCCGACTTGTCGATCAGATCCTTGACGTCCTGCGAGGCCTGCGCGGCGCTTTGCGCCAGCCGCCGCACTTCGATCGCGACAACGGCAAAGCCCTTGCCCGCCTCGCCGGCGCGTGCCGCCTCGACCGAGGCGTTGAGCGCCAGCAGGTTGGTCTGGAAGGCAATGTCGTCGATCATGCCGATGATGTTCGAGATCTTGCCCGAGGATGCGGTGATGCGCTCCATGGCCGCATTCGCCTTGGTCATCACGGCGCCGCCATCGGCGGCGAGATCCGAGGCGGAACTGGCCCGGTCGCTGGCCGTACCAGCGCGTTCGGCATTGTCGGCGACGGTGCGCTGCAGCTGTTCCATGGCGGCCGAGGTCTGCTCGATCGTCGCGGCCTGGCGCGTCGTGCGATCCGACAGATCATTGGCACCGGTGAGAATTTCCGACGTCGCCGACTTCAGTGACCGCGAGGTCGAGCGCAGCCGCTCGACGATATTCGTCAGCCGTTCGAACACCGCATTGGTGTCGTCCTTGATCTGCTGGAACTCGGGCTCGAAGTCTTCGGTGATGCGTCCGGTGAGGTCGCCGTCGGCGAGCCGCTGCAGCGCGGCACCGGTCAGCTCGACCGTGCGCTCCACCTTGGCCTTGGCCAGACGGTCGCGCTCCGCCGCGTCGGCGGTCAGCTTGTCGAAATAGACGGTCACGGCCATGTCCACGTCGACCAGAACGGCCTTGAACATGGCGCTCATTGCCGCCGCCAGCTCGTCTTCGTTGATGCGTTGCGGCTCGGCGCGCGAAAACAGCCCCTTGCTCTTGGCTTTCGGCTGCTCAGCGCACAGTTCGCTGAGCACGCCCTTCACCAGACCTTCGACGATCACGCCATAGCCGCCAATGTACCAGCGCGGCTCCAGCCCGATCCGGGCGTGCCGCAAGCCGACCTTCTTGGCGGATTCAAGATAGGCGGCATCGAAGCGCCCCTCGGAGATCCCGGTCCAGTGTTCGCTTTGCCGCGATTGCGCGCGATTGACCTGAGCCTGCCCTTCCTCGAAGAATTTGCTGACCGCGGGCACCCGCATCAGCTTGGCATAGAAATCAGACAGCGATTTGGGCAGATGCTTCTTGATGTGCGGCGAGACTGTCCTCAGGCTCTGCAGTTCGGCTTCGCCTAGCCCGATGAAATCCAGGCGTTCTGCCAGGTCTCGAGTCGCCGTTGTGTCGTCCATAGTGATTGCCCCGTATATTCGTCGCGACGCCGGCACCTGTGCCGCGCGTCACTCAATGCGGCGCACTTTGCGGTGTTGATGGTGAAAAATCAGTTGAGTGGAGACCTGTGCAAGACTACGCAAGGGCAACGGATAAGTACGCGTACAGAACAATTGGAAACCGGGGCAGGAAAAAGTAAAAAACCCGCGCCGGCGGAGGGCGCGGGTTCGAGTTGGCAGTCTTGGCGCTGCCTGTGTCGTTCGGCCGTTAGACGCGGCTGAATTTCATCGTGGTGCAGAAAATCCCCTTGCAGCCTGACAGTTTCATCGAGTCCGCACCCGTGAGAGTCAGGCTGCCGGAGAAGGTGTCGCCGGCGTAGTTCACCTCCCCCTTCCACTTGTTCGCGGCGGCGGCGTCCGCGCCGATCACCACATACTCGTTCAGATAGGCGAGATTTTCGGCAGTGCGCGCATCGGCCCGCAGCCAGATCAGCTTGGCGCACAGCTGCGTGCCGTCGCCGCAATAGCTGACGGTGTAGCGGCTGTCGCCGGATGTGGTCTGCCAGGTCCCGGTGGGGTTGGCGGAGGCGGCTGCGACCGGCGCGACGGCCATCGTGGCAGCAAGGGCGGTGAGGGCAATCCGCCCGGCGAATGTTTGTGCGAAGGCACTGGCGATCGACATGGCGATGCAACTCCGTTTTGGGGGGCCGGGGTGGGTGTTGCCCCCAGTAACGGCGCGCGCGGTGAATTCAGGCTAAAGCGCCTGTTCATCTGCGGTTCAGCCTTGCGGCGTCACGGTGGTGCAATCGGGGCATCCGCCCGCTCGCCGCGCGCTCACGCCCGCGGTGCGGCGCTTTCGTCTGCCACATTCATGACAACGTCAGCACGCGCCCTGCCCGCGATTTTCCGGGTCACATTGGCGTGAGAGCGCTCAGATCTCGTCCGGCGGCTCCCAGTTGGGCCAGTCGGCGACATGGCTCTCCCACTCGCCGTCTTTGACAGACTGCTCCGACACCGTGCGCCCGCGCACCGAAACGCCGACCGCGGCCACCGTCTCGGGGTCACCGGAAATCAGCGGATGCCACCAGGCCAGTCCTCGCCCCTCGGCAATACGGCGATAGGCGCAGGTCACCGGGATCCAGGCGATCTCGCGCACCTTTTCGGGCGTCAGCTTGATGCAGTCGGGCACCTTGCTCAGCCGGTTGGGATAGTCCGAGCATTTGCAGCTGTCGCCATCGAGCAGCCGGCAATGGACGTCCGAGACATAAATGTCGCCCGTGTCTTCGTCCTCGAGCTTCATCAGGCAGCAGCGGCCGCAGCCGTCGCACAGCGCCTCCCACTCCTCGGTGGTCATTTCCTCGAGTGTCTTTTCGTCCCAGAAGGCCAAGCTCAGCTTCTTCCATTGTGTGTGCCGCGGGTCATCTGGTGCACCATAGCATGGGGTGGGCGCCAGCATTTTGTCCGCCCGGGGGCAATCGGTGTTCACAGCACCGCGTTGACGTGCGTGAACAGGTGCAAATGTGCTTGGCTTGAGCTATTGTCCTGCCAACCGGATTTTGCATATCCACCGTGTGGAGCCGTCCTTGCAGGACCCCTTTTACAACAAAGCCAAGCGCAAGAAGAAAACCCGGATGCTGGCCGCAGATGCGTGGCTTGATTCGGCGCTTTACGATTTCTGGCAGGCACTGGGCCGCGGCTATACCAATATCGAGGATTTTTTCTCGAAGTTCCGCGTCTCGGGGCTAAAGCGCTTCTTCGTCGAGATCTTCTCGGATGCCCTGACTTTTGGCGCCATCGGCATGGTGCTGGTCACCGCGCTGGCGCTCCCCGCCTTCGATGCAACCGCCACCGGCCAGTTCAACAAAGCCGAAGACATTTCGGTCGTCTTCCTCGACCGCTATGGCAACGAAGCGGGCCGGCGCGGCATCCGCACCGACGATTCCTATCCGCTCAACAAGCTGCCCGATTATTTCGTCAAGGCGGCGCTGGCCACCGAGGACCGGCGCTTTTACGAGCATTGGGGTATCGACGTCGTCGGCACGCTACGCGCGCTGGCCTCGAATGCGCAGGGTGACAGCTCGCTGCAGGGCGGCTCGTCCATTACCCAGCAGCTGGCGAAAAACCTGTTCCTCAGTTCCGAGCGCACGCTCGAGCGCAAGATCAACGAGGCCTTCCTCGCCGTCTGGCTCGAGTGGCACTACACCAAGGACGAGATTCTCAAGCTCTATTTCGACCGCGCCTATATGGGCGGCGGCAATTTCGGCGCTGCAGCGGCAGCCGAGTTTTACTTCGGCAAGAAGATCACCGATGTGAACCTCGCCGAAGCGGCGATGCTGGCGGGCCTGTTCAAGGCGCCGACCAAATATGCCCCGCATGTCGATCTCGCGGCAGCGCGTGGCCGCGCCAATCTGGTGTTGTCCAATCTCGTCGACGCCGGCTTCCTCACTGAGGGTCAGGTCACCGCGGCCCGCCGCAGCCCGGCGCTGCCCGTCGACCGCTCGGACGAAGTGAACTCGCCGAACTACTTCCTCGACTACGCCTTCGAGGAGACCAAGAAGCTGGTGGCGGACTCGCGCTCTGCCAGTTTCGTGGTGCGCACCACCATCGATCCCGTCCTGCAGACCTATGCCGAGGATGCCATCACTTCGGTGGTGCGCGAGCAAGGCGAACAGTACAAGGTTTCGCAGGCGGCAATGGTCGTTACCGAACCGACGGGCGCCATCCGGGCCATGGTCGGCGGCGTCGACTACGGTAAGAGCCAGTTCAATCGCGCCATCGTCTCCAACCGGCAGCCGGGCTCGTCGTTCAAGCCTTTCGTTTACGCCACGACCTTCGAAAAACACCCCGAATATACGCCGGCCACCGTCGTCAGCGGCGCCACTCGTTGCATCGGCGACTGGTGCCCGCGCAACTATACCGGCGGAACCTATGGCCGGATGAGCCTGATCAGCGCCTTCGCGCGCTCGATCAACACCGTACCGGTGAACCTGTCGATCGACACGGGTCGCGGCCCGATCGCGGAACTGACCCATGCCATGGGCATCACAAATGACTTCCCGGTGACCCGCTCGCTGGCGCTGGGCGCCGCTTCGGTCAGCGTCCTCGACATGGCCTCGTCCTATTCGGTCTTTGCCAATCACGGCTACAAGACGCCGGCCTTCGGCATCACCCGGATCACCACGCTCACCGGCGACCAGATCTACGAAGCCAATCCCGATACGCCGCAAGAACGCGTCCTCAGCGAGCGCACGGTGCAATACCTGAACCAGATGATGCGCTCCGTCGTCGAAGGCGGCACCGGCCGGCGGGCGCAAATCGAGGGCGTGCCGGCGGCCGGCAAGACCGGAACGACCAGTTCCTATCGCGATGCATGGTTCTGCGGGCTGACGGGGAATTACGTGGCTGCCGTGTGGTTCGGCAATGATGATTACCGGCCGACCAACAACCTCACCGGCGGCACCCTGCCGACCATCGCGTGGCAGAAGTTCATGGCCTATGCCCACACCAATATCGAGATCAAGCCGCTCGACGGCGTCGATTTCGAGCCGGCACCCTTCGTGATCGCCGACGCCGAGGACGGCTCAGCCGACGATCTCGCCGAGCGGCCGCCGACGCTTCAGCCCGAAGCGGCGCGCAAGCTGCTCGATGTTGCCGATGCCCTGCGCGCGGCGCTCGACGCCGTGCCTGCAGCCACCGATCAAGCCGCGTTCGTGACGCCTGATCCGGCGCCGCCCGTCGAGGCGATGTAGCGGTTTGCGATTCATCCTCAACTTCACCTTGATGCTGGTCGTGGCGCTGGCGATCGGCTTCGGGCTGAGCTGGTACGCGCTTACCGACGGCCGGTTTTTCGGCACGATCGAGATCGGCCCGTGGAGTGCCTGGCGCGATGTCGGCGTGCCCAATCCCGACCCCTACACCCGCGCCTACATCTCACGGGCCGGGGCGCTCGAACTCGGCGCCAGCGAGGGCATGCTGTTCACCGCCACCACTGACAGCGACAACCGCCAGCTCGACCGCGACTGCAGCTACCGGATTGACGGACGCACGCCAGTAGCCCGCTTCTGGACGCTGGCGCCGGTCGCGCCGGAAACCGGCGCCAGCATCGCGAGGCCCGACGGACCGGTCGAACTGCACAGTGATCGCCTCGCCCGGGCACCCGACGGATCGATTGAAATCTACATCTCCAAGACCCTCAGTCCGCGCGACTGGCTCGAGATCACCGGCGAGGGTCCGTTCGAGCTGCTGCTCACCATTTACGACAGCGCCAGTCTCAGCGGCGTCGGCAATGCGGCGCTTCCCGCCATCATCCGGGAGAGCTGCGCGTGATCAGGTCGCTGTTGTGGCTCGCTGGGGGCCTCGTACTGGGCGCGATCATCCATATCGCGGTGATCCTGCTGCTGCCTGCCTTGGCGCCGACGGTGGCCTGGGACCGGCTGGCAGAGCTGGGCGCGGCCGATGGCCCGGTAATCCTCCCCATTCCCGCCCCGGGTGAAGACAATCCCCTGCGGCTCGACCCCGGCCTCGCCTATGCCGCCTGCCAGATCGATCTCGCCGAGGGCCCAGGCAGCGTCGCCGGCCCCTTGCCGCAAAGCTTCTGGTCGGTCGTGGTCTACAATCGCGCCGGCACGGTGGTCTATTCGACCACCAATCGCGGCGGCATCGGCACACGGCTTGATGTGGGCATCTTCAACCAGGCGCAGACGCGGCTGCTCGCCGAGCAGAAGCTCGACATCGCCGCCGGCCTGCTGATCGTCGAGTCGCCTACTGACGCAGTCTCGGTGGTGGTGCGTCTTGAACCGCCAAACCCGGTCAACCGCGCCCGCTACGAGCGTGCGCTGGCGGGGCTTACCTGCGGCAATCTTGCCGGCTGATCATTTGCGGAATTCGCCTTCGTCCGGCGCACCCATCAGCACGCGAGGGCGGATGATATGCGCGCCGTCATCGCGGCCGTCCCAGCGGTCGATGCAGAAGTCGTGACGCGCGGCGCGGGCCACCCAGATCTCCAGCCCCGCCAGCGCGGAGTCAGCAAACACCGCCTCGTCGTGCGGGGTTTCGACGATGAAATGGTCGAGGGCGTAGTCGTAGTTGCGATAGCGGTAGTCGAGCGACAGCACGAACCGGTCGATCGCATAGCGGTTCTCGGCCAGCCGCTCGTCGGCCTCGCGCCAGGTGCGCGCATCCAGCCCGTCGATCTCGGCGACCGCGAGCGCGCGGCGGCGATCGATCTCGATCACGACGCAGATGGACCGGAACGTTTCAGGCAGCGTATCGACATCCAGCGCCACATCATTGGCAATGGTCATGAAGCGCACATGCGAGGAGGCGTAGTCGGTCTTTCGTAGCCAGCCGTAATACTCTGCGGGGGGCTTGGCGCGCTTGCCGGGCGGCGGCGGCAGAACATCCTTGCCATAAGGGTCGAACCAGAAGCGCGCATGCGGCGCGACGGTGAAGCGGAAGATGCGGTCGTGCATCTCGGCCTCTTCATCGGTCAGCGCGAAATCGGAGGTCTTGCGCCCCTGCTTGTTGGCCGAACCGCGCTTCAGCGACGGCAGGATCACATCGCTCATCACACCCGGCTTCACCCGGCCGAAATCACCGACCGGCTGGGCCAGCGCCATATGGGGGAGCGCGCAGGCCAGTGCCGCGGCTGCAACCAGCAGTCCACGCAGCATGTCAGCCCCGCCGGCGCTTTGCCCGCGGATGCGGATCGAGCGGTCGTGGCGGCGCATCAGGGGTGCCCCTGCCCCGCTCGGCGGTCTCGATATCATGTTCGTAGCGCACGCCAGTGAACAACAGGATCTGTGCCGGGCCGTGTGGCTGCCGGTTCGATTGTTGAGCCCTGTGATGCGCCGTCAGTTCGATCAGCTTGCCCACTGTGGCCTCCAGCTTCCAGGCCGGGTCCGGAAGGTCGTGCTTCAAGGCGCGGAGGATTGACGCAATTCCCACCGCAAACATCATTAAGGGCTCGTCAAGGTTAACAGTTCGCTAACGAATTTCGTAAAAGAGTTCTTACGAAAATGCCGCTGCGATTCCCGCCGGCTCTGGACCGCACAATGATAGGCTTTCAGCCTTTTGAGACCTTTCAGCTGTTGATCGAGACCGGTGGTGTCGATCGGACGAATACGCTGCTTTGCGCCTCGTGCGACGCCTTTGCGCGCCGCGGCAAGGCCAGCAGTGCCGAAATGGAACAGTTCGCCGCCCTCGCGCAGCGGCTCTTCCCGGCCGCCCAGCCCAAGGCCCGCGCCAAGGCCGCCGCGACGCTGGGCCGGGCCGAGGCTCTGTCGCCGGCGCTCGAAGAGCTGGTCGTGCGCTATATCGGCGACGACCTGCCCGATTTCCTCGTCAGCGCCCAAACGATTTCCGAAAGCACGATGCTCAAGGTGATCTCGGCCGACGACGTGATGTTCGGCGCAGCGCTGGCGCGCCGCAGCGATCTCAGCAATACGGTGCTCGCCCGGCTGTTCCAGATGAACAGCCGCAAGGTCTACCGCGCGCTCGCCACCAATACGGCCATCGTGCCCCGCGGGCCCTATCTCAGCGCCCTCGCCCGTTCGGCGCAGATGGATCATCAGGTCGCCTGGTCGCTCGCCGCCCGCGATGATTTCGATGCCGCGCTCCTGGCGCCCGCTTTCTTCGATCTGCGCGAAGCCGACCGGATCAAGGTGATCACCGCCTTTGCCCGCCGCAGCACGCCGCCGACGCCGATCAAGCGCACGCTGGAGCAACTGTCGGTCGCGACGCCGGAGCTGACCAAGGCGCTGATGAAGCTGTTTTCCGAAAACCGCCGGCCCGAAGTCACCCGGCTGCTGCATCAGATCACCGGGCTCGACGAGGTCCGCTGTGGCCAGATCGCGCATGACAATTCGGGCGCCGCGCTGTTCGTCGTGCTGCGCGCTTTCGGGTGCAATGCGCATGACGGGCTCAAGGTGCTGATTCACGCCACCTCGCATGACGAGGACCGCTCGGCGGTGTTGGCGCAGTTCTCGACCCTGTTCGAACAGGTCAATGTCGACGCCACCGCCTTCCTGATGAGTGCCTGGCGCGGCGATGTGAACCTTCTGGACATGACCAAGCCGGAATATCGCCCCCGGGCCAACGAACGCCGCCAGCCGCCCCCGCCGCAAAAGCGCGAGCGCAACCCGGTCGTCGATCAGGCAATCGAAGCCCTGGCCCGCATCGGCACCCGGACGGGCACGAAAGCCGGCTAGGGCCTAGTCGACCACCAGCAATCCGATATCGCCGCTGCGCAGCTCGAGGCTGACAACCCAGAAGTCCGGGTCGAAATCGGCCTCCTTGTCGAGCCGGTTGCGCACGGTCAGCGGATCGGTGTGGTCGAAGCGCAGCTGGAAAACGCGCTCTTCGGGGTTGTCGCCCAGGCTCGCGGCCGGGGCGGGCGCATAGAGCGACACCTCGCCGTTCAGATGATCGAGCTCGACGAAGATCTGTCCCGCCAGCGGATCACCGCGGCGGGACACCACGCACATGTGGCCAAGGTCATTATGACGCCGCACGAAGGCGGCGACCCAGAGGTCTGAACGGAACATGCCCCTAGATGGAGGCGCCGTATTCGACCAGCAAGTCCAAAAGACCCGGCGTCACCCGCCCGGTGGTCTTGAAATTGAAGTAGGTCTCGAAATTGCGGATCGCCTTGGCGGTGGCGGAGCCGGCAACGCCGTCGACCGGGCCATGCAGGAAACCGAGGCTGGAGAGGCCGCGCTGCACCTTGGCGACCAGCACCGGATCGGTTGCCGAGACTGGCTCATCGTCCGCCACAGTGCCGTCGGATTCGACCATCGGGATGGTGTCGGCCTGCGGCGTGGCAGCCACGGTCTGTGGGGTCTCGGCAGGTGCGGCGGGTGTCTCGCTCAAGGCGGCCAACTGCTGACGCTCCGGCGCGGCAGTTGCGCTTTCCTGCGGTGCTGCAACTTGTGGTGCAGCAACCTCAGGCGCAGCCGCAACCTGCGGCGTCTCAACCCGTGGTGCCGGTGCCAGCGGCGCCGGCTTGGGTGCGGTCGCAAAACTATTGGCGCGCACGGTCGGCGGATTGGTCAGCGCATCCACATTGGCGATGATGCTGTCGATCGCGTCACCGGCGGTGTCGGCGGCCATGTTCAGCGCCTCGTCGGTGCTGCGCGGCAGCGGGCGCCCGAGCAGGGTCGGACGCTGATCGGCTGCGGGTGTTTCGACGATCGAGCCGGTTTCGGGCCCGGCCACCAGCGGCTGCGGGGTGGCGAGCGGCTGACGCGCAGCCAGCGTTGTCGGATCGACGGCATCGGCCGAGCGCGGCGAT
Organism: Devosia sp.; assembly: GCF_048261455.1. Lineage (GTDB taxonomy): Bacteria > Pseudomonadota > Alphaproteobacteria > Rhizobiales > Devosiaceae > Devosia_A. Next base: position 86,301 of record NZ_JBLXGA010000014.1, on the reverse strand, counting down.
GCAGCCGGTGACAGCGTCGCCGGGGCCTCGGCCTTCGGCTCTGCGGGGGCAGTGACGGCCGGCGTCTGCACGCGGGCTGGTGCCTGCGGCTGGCTGGCGGTAAGCGACAGCGGCGCTGCCAGAATGGCCTCGAGCGCAGCGCGGGTCAGCTCGCCGCGCGGCGTCAGACCACTGGCGGCTTCGAACTTGCGGATCGCCTCGGCCGTGCGGCGGCCATACAGTCCATCGATCTTGCCGGTGTAGAACTCGAGCATCGCCAGCTTGCGCTGCAGCTCGATGACGTCCTTGTTGCCGATCGGTCCGGCTTCGGTCAGCGCGGGCGCCGGTGTCGCCGCAGGCACCTTGAGCTCGACGGCGGGCTTGGGCGCGGGGCGCTCGAAGCTCTCCGGGCGCGTCAGCGGCACGACCGGCTTGATCTTGGGATTGACCGTGGCGCCCGGTGTCGAGGCGAACATCGGTGCGGGATGCGCGTGCTGCTGCAGGAACAGGGCGTTCGACCCCGCCATCGCCGTCGCGCCCACAAGGGCTGCAATTGCGGTGTGGGTCAGAGGCGCCCGCATGTAGCGCGCGATCAGCCAAAGGGCGCCGCGACCCGCCGAAGCGAGCACGACCCCGCCGACCTGCAAAGGCAGGTGTGCAAGATTTGCTGCGGTCATAGAGCTCTTTTTCTTTCGTCGTCGTGCCATGGGGTCATGTGCTGCGAAGCCGGCTCCCGGTGCAGTGGGGTTACGGTCCCAGTTTCCTCCGTCTTGGTTTCCGGACCGTTTACTGGAAGCAGAACAGTGAAAACTGTTCCCTCCCCCTTCACCGACTCCGCAAGCAGGGTCCCCTGATGCAGTTCGACCAGTCCCTTGACGATCGACAGCCCGAGGCCCGTGCCCTCGTAGCGGCGATCGAGACCGTCATTGGCCTGATAGAAAGCCTCGCCGACGTGGCTCAGCGCCTCTTCATCCATGCCGATACCATGGTCGCGCACCGACAGCGCCAGGTAGCGGCCCTGGCGTTTCATGCCGACGGTAACGACCGAGTGCTCGTTCGAAAACTTGATGGCATTCGACACCAGATTGATGAGGATCTGCCGGCAGGCGCGCTCGTCCGCAACGATCGGCGGCAGCGGACGCGGCACGTCGGTCATCAGCCGGATCGAGCGCTCGCGCGCCATGCCGTCGACCATGGTCAGGCACGGCGACAGCAGCGAATCGGGTGCAAAGCTTTCCGTGACCAGCTCGAACTTGCCAGCCTCGAGGCGCGACATGTCGAGCAGCATCTTGACCACCTCGATCAGGTGCGTGCCGCTCTGGTGGATCAGCTTGGCATATTCGCGGTGCTGCGGAGACAGTTCGCCGACGACGCCCGAGGTCATCATGTCGGAAAAGCCGACGATGGCGCTCAGCGGCGTGCGCAGCTCATGCCCGATGGTCGCGAGGAAGCGCGACTTGGCAATCGAGGCATCCTCGGCCAGCCGGCGGGTGCGCTTGAGCTCATCCTCGCGGTCGCGGCGCGCGGTGATGTCGCGGAACAGCACCACGACCTCATGGGTGTCGGCCTCGGGGTCGATCACCGGCGACATGTCCGCCTCGACCCAGAAGTAGGAAGGCGCGGCAGCCGGCATCTCGCGGTCGTCGCGGCGCATGCGGACCTCCACACGGCGCGAGGCACCATCGCGATTGGCATCGGCGAAGGCCGTCATATAGGCGGGGCGATCCAGCACATGAATGCGCTCGACCAGGCCGTTGCCGCTCAGCTCAAACCGGCGGCAACCGAACAGGGTCTCCGACGTCAGCGAGGCAAAGACCACGGTGCCATCGGCGGAAAATCGCATCACGGCATCCTGGGCGTGCTCGATCAGGTGCCGATAGGTGGTGCTCTGGGCCTTCTCCCACGCCTCATAGGCGGTGTTCAGCCGGCTGGCAGCCAGCGCCACAGTGCCGCCGGTGGCGAGGAACCCGAAACCTGCAAGCAGCGTGATGTCGGGCGTCGTGCCCAGTTGAATCGGCAGCAGTCCGATGCTTGCGGCAATCGCCAGGAGCGTCACCACGCCGAGCGCCGACCAGGCCAGCATCTTCACGCGGTTGCGGCTATAGAGTGAGGCCATTACCGGCGCCAGCAACGCCATGCCGAGGCCGAAATCTGCCAGGGCGGGATCGGCCAGCGTGAGGATCGTGCCGGACGTCAGCGTCGAGGCGACCAGCGTCGCCCCGGCGCGGTCGGTCTGGCCGCGGCGGCTCAGCGCCAGCACCAGCATGCTTGCGGTCAGCCCGATCATGCACAGCGCCAGCGGCACGGCGTGGCCGTCGATCAGGAACAGCAGGGCCGGCGGCAGGCTCAACCCGCTGAGCGCCAACACGATGATGCCGTTCATCAAGATGGTTTCGCGCCGCAGCGCTTCAGGGCGATTTCCACCCTGGCGCCGTGGCGTCTTGCCCATGCCGATCAGCAGTGACCAGAGACTACGCATTACTCAAACTCTTTGTCCCGCCGCCCCGTTTCTTGTTTCCGTGAGCATTGGATCGAACGCGCCAAGAAAGCCTTAAGGGTGAAGCCCTCGCGGGCCGCGGTTCCCGCTTTCACCGCCTTTCGGAGCAGCTTTCTGGCGTTAGCGTAAACGATCTGTTGCACCCCGTCGGATGGAACGATCGCATTCGTTTCGAATTTTACGGACATTCCGAAACACGGCTTAATCCCGCCGCGTTAGCGTTCTCGAACGGGCCGCCAAAAGCGTCCCAGAGTGGTCGAGGTAGTGATGTTTCTGCTCAGAAGTGCGTTCTGGCTCACACTGGCTTTTGTCTTTCTTGCCCCGAAGGGCGCCGATCCCGGTGCCGACCTCCAGCGGGCTGCAAGCGAGATTCGAGCAGTGGCGCTCGAACAGGGCAGCAAGGTCGTCACCCACCAGCTGCTCAGCACTGACTGCGCAACGCTCGAATGCGTCGGCGGCAAGGCGGTCCTCGCCGGGTTCACCGACAGCCAGATCTCCCCATCCAGCAACTCCACCATGCAGGAGTTGCAAACTGCCCCGGTCCCGTTCCCCCGACCGCGACCGGATCGGATGGGCTGAAGCCAGGGGTCGCGTCACTTCCCCCGACGCTACTCCAAGCGGCTCCTGGTCGGCCGCAGGTGCGCTGCCCCGCACTTGCGGCCTTTTCTTTGCGCCACGCTCTGGGCGCGCGCGGCCCGATGACCTATCTAGGGCGCATGAGCACGCCAGCCGCCTATCAAGACATCGCCGAAAACCTCAGCTTCCTCGACGACTGGGAAGATCGCTATCGCTATCTGATCGAGCTTGGTCAGGCCCTACCGCCCCTCGATGAGGCGGAAAAGACCGAGACCAACAAAGTGCATGGCTGCGTCTCCCAGGTCTGGCTGGTGTCCGGACGCGAGGGGGACGCCCTCACCTATCGCGGCGAATCGGACGCGATGATCGTGCGTGGTCTCGTCGCCGTGCTGGTGGCGCTCTACTCCGGGCGCCCCGCGTCCGAGATCGCCGAAACCGACGCCATCGCCGCTTTCGACGAACTGGGCCTGCGCGAGCATCTCACCACCCAGCGCTCCAATGGCCTGATCGCCATGGTCAACCGCATCCGCTCGGAAGCCCGCGCCGTCGCCGGCTAGGTCTCGAACATGTCCGGCCGGTCCCCTGCCATCCAGCGGTGCGGGCGCCGGCTGTCGCCGCCCCTTGCCGTCGCCGTAAGTCCCCACTGCCCGGCGAGGGTTTCGAGGGCAATGCGCAGTACCAGCTTGGCGCTGCGCCGGGGCCATCCTCGTTCGCTCTCGATCTGCTGCAGGCCCTTTTCCATCCCGCACACATCCATCACCACCCCGGCGCAATCGTGCGGCAGCGCCGCCTGGATTTCCGCCAGCGCGCGCCTTGCGTCGATCGCCATGTCGGCCGGCTCGGGTGCCCGCCCATCTCGCCCGCTGGCGGTGTGGGCAGGCGAATAGCTCATCGTGGTGCGGGGGCGCAGCTGCGCCCGCTCGGCCAACCGCCGAAAGCGTTCGCCGGCTTCAATCTGGTGCGGCGCGAGAAAGGGCGAACCGCCCTCCCCGCTCCCCAGCGCCAGCCGGGCCAGCGGGCTTTCGGCCAGGTTGTGGCGCACCCCGTCGCGATCCAGCCGGTCGACCCGGTGCTGGGCCGCATGCGGATTTTCGGCGGGCGCCATGCGCTTCAGCCGCTGCCGCCGCAACCAGCTGGCGCTCTGCGCCCCGGCCATACAGTGCGCGCCGCCGCCGGCGATCACGCCATCCGAGACCAGCCGCTCAACCATGGCGACCGGCAATTCAGCCCGGCGCCCCTTTGCCGCGACGCGAAACACCGCACCGTCGCGGTCCGCCACGCCGCCCGCCAGCAGGACCTCGACAAAGCGCAGGCTCGCCGGGTCACAGCGCATCGCTCACCTCCGCCAGCATCTCTTCCATAAGCGCCACTTCGGCATCGAACGCCGGGTCGTCGCGCATATCCTCGATGCGGGCGCAGGCGTGGGTCACCGTGGTGCGGTCGCGGCCAAAGAAGGCGCCGACATCCGAATAGGGGCGCGAAAGCGCGACATGCATCAGATACATGCCGAGCTGGCGCGCGAAGGCGACATGCTTGCGGCAGCGCCGCCGGTTGAGCAATTGCCGTCGCGCCACCCCGTGCCGCCGGCCAACGATCGCCAGCAGATGCCGTGTCCGCGCATCCTTGCGGATTTGCCGCTTGGTGGCGCGCCGCCGCGCGCCATCGGTCTTGTTGTGGTCGTCAGAAACACAGGTCCGCATGACACCCTCCAGTGATATAGGATTATTCTCCTATATCAGCTGCGAGGCAAGGCGGGGATAAGTGACTGCGAGTTCACCGGCAAGCCGCTGACTGGCAAACGGTTTCGGCGTTTCGTGGTGGGTTCAGCCGGACTCCTGTCCTAGACATACCAATGTTTACGTAGCTGGCCCGCGGTGTCTAGCCGGCGAGCAAGCCGGCGCGATACTCGGCAGGCGTCTTGCCGGTCCAGCGGCGGAAGGCACGGACGAAGGACGAGGCTTCCGAAAAGCCGACCAGGTAGGCGGTTTCGTTCACCGACACCTTGCGGGCCGCGAGATAATCCGAGGCGAGCCGGGCGCGCAGTCCGTCTACCAGTTCAGCGAAGGTCAAACCTTCATCCTTCAGCCGCCGATAGAGAGTCGCGCGGCTCATGCCGAGTTCCGCCGCGACCGCGTCGATGGCAATCATCCCCTTGTGCAGCCGCGGCAGCAGCAGCGCCTCAATGCGGCCGCGCAGGCTTTCGGCCTGTTCCAGTTCGGCCAGCAGCGCATCGGCGCGCTCGGTGAAGATGCCGAACACATAGCGAGAGGTCTCGTCGAAGGTCTGGGTCAGCCAGCGCGGCGCGATCTGCAGCGCATTGCGGCGCGCACCAAAACTGACTGGGCAGCCCAGCAGGCGGGCATAATCTTCGGCATGCGCCGGCGCGGCATGGGTCACCTCGATCTGCAGCGCGAAGGGGTTGTCCGGAAACTCCCGACGGAATTCGCCGATAAACGTGCCGAAGGCGCCCTCGGTGATCTCGGGACTGGCATTCGGGTCGGGGCGGTTGTCGACGATCCAGACGCCGTCCGGGCCGGCTTCGACCGAGAACCGCTCCCCTGTTTCCATCACGTCGACCTCGACCATTAGCTTCGCATAGCGGTTGAGCTGGTTCATGGCGTCGGCCACCGACGCCGAGGAGTGGACGATCAGCCCCACCACGCTCTGGCTGTCGATGCGGGTGTTGAGCGCATGGTTCAGCGACAGCGCCGGATCACCCGTCAGCTGCGCCGCAGTGCGGATCAGGCGCAGATAGGCGCCAAAGGGCACGCGCGCATCCTGGTCCGCCAGTGCATTTTCCGCGATCTCTGCTGCAGCGAGCAGCGCGGCCCGATCCGCCCCCTGGTCAGTCGCATAGTCGAGAATGGAGCGGGTCAGCCCCGCCGATACCGTTGCCTGCTTCATCTCCGCCCCCCCAAAAGGCTTCGCGGGGGCGCCAAAGCGCAGCGTGCAACCGGCGGTCAACAGGTTGATGCCGGCGGTCATGCCCCCGGGCCACGATTGCCACTACCCACGGCGCATCGCAACCCGATTGGCCGGCATGGCCATCGCACACCAAGGAGACTGAACGTGATGACCACCTTGCATCGATGGGGCGCCCTTGCGGCATTCACCGGCGCGGCCACCTATATCTTCGGCTTCGCCCTGCTCGCCACGCTGCTGGCCCCCTCCGGCTACGGCAGTTCAAATGCCGACCCCGCCACCATTGTCGCTTTTCTTTCCGGGTCGCCGGGAATTGTGACGCTGTGGAACTTCGTGATCTATGTCGTCAACGGCATCGCCCTCGGCATATTGGCCGTGGCCCTCGCCGACCGGCTGAAGCCGCATGCCCCGGCGCTGGGCCAGACCAGCCTCGTCTTCGGCATCGTCTGGACGACACTGGTCATCGGTGCGGGCATGCTGGCCAATGTCGGCAATGCCGCGGCGCTGGCCCATTACCCGGCCGATCCGGATCAGGCTGCGCTGCTGTGGGAGATCTTCCACACGGTGGAGAACGGTTTTGGCGGCGGCAATGAGATCGTCGGCGCCGTGTGGGCTCTGGTGCTCGGTGTCGGCATGCTGCGCACTGGCCTCTTCCCGCGGCTGCTTGGCGGGTTCAGCCTGGTGATCGGCTTGGCCGGTCTCTCGACGGTCATCCCTGCGGCCGGCGACGTCGGCGGCGCTGTGTTCGGCCTCGGCTATATTGTCTGGTTCGTCTGGGTGGGCGTCTGCCTGCTGCGCCCAGCTCGCTGAGCATTCTCGGAGCATTACCCGCAAACAAAATCGGCCGCCCATTATCTGGGCGGCCGGAACGTCGATCAGCGATGTAAGCTGAATCAGGCGGCCTTGCGGCCCAGGCCATTGTCCTTGGCCAGACGCGAGCGGGTCGCGGAATAGTTCGGCGCAACCATCGGATAGTCGGACGGCAGACCCCACTTCTCGCGGTATTCTTCCGGCGAGAGGTTGTAATGCGTACGCAGATGGCGCTTGAGGGATTTGAACTTCTTGCCGTCTTCGAGGCAGATGATGAAATCCGGAGCGACGGACTTGCGCACGGGCACGGCCGGCTTCAGTTCCTCGGCAGCCTCGGCCTGGGCCGGGTTCTCGAGACCCTTCAGCGCCGTATGCACATCGGCAATTAGTTTGGGCAGATCGGTCATGCTCAGCGCGTTGTGGCTGACATAGGCGCAGACGATATCGGCGCTCAGGTCGATGAGATCGTTGTCAGTCGAGGTGCTGCCGCTTGTCACTTCGGTCATTGTACATCCTTTTGCTTACAGGCAGATGCGGATTGGGGGGAGGCGTCGCATCTTGTCTTCAGGCTTTAGTCAATGTTGCTTGTAAAAGCAACTCGTATGACAACCTAGTTTCATTGATATTAATAAACGCGGAGCAAAAACATATTCGAAGGTTTGCTAGTCGAGCTCGTCAACAACGGTACGTTTGTCAGGCTCTTCGCCAGCCCGCAATGCTGCGCGCGCCAAAAGGTGAGCGGAAACAGGGGTCGAGAGCAGTAGAAACAAGATGCCGAGCACTGCGCGCAAAATCACCGGACCATCAAAACTTACCAAAGCGACCGCCAGCAGGATGAGCCCTGCCCCCACGACACCTGCCTTGGATGCGGCATGAAGCCGCGTGTATAAGTCTGGCAGACGCAGCACGCCGATCGCTGCAATCAGTGCGAAACTTGCGCCGGCCAGCATGACGACTGCCGCGATGTACCGAAAGACATCAGCCATCAGGTCTTATCCTTCTCCTGGTCGGAGGCCCGGGCCAGCAGGTATCTGGCCAGCGCCAGGGTCGACAGGAAGCCTGCCAGCGCCAGCGCGATGGCGATATCGATATACAGCGTGAAGCCGGTCAGCACTGCCATGGCCGCAATAAAGCCGACCGCGAGCAGCGTCAGCAGATCGAGCGCCAGCACGCGGTCGCCGAGATTCGGTCCGCGCACCAGCCGGACGAAGGTCAACAGCATCGCAAGCAACAGCAGGCCCAGCGAAATCTGGCTGGCCCAGTGGATGGCCTCTTCGCCGCTCACTCGAACACCTCCATAACCTTCTTTTCAAATCCGTTGGAAAGCTCGGCGATAAAGGTTTCGCGGTCCCCCGCGTCGATAGCGTGAATATACAGGAACCGCTTGTCGTCCGACACAGCGACACTCAGCGTGCCGGGGGTCAGGGTAATCAGATTGGCGAGCAGCGTTATTTCTGCATCGCGCGTCGCCTTGAGCGGAAAGGCAATGAAGGCCGGATGCAGGTGGCTATCCATATCGAGGCGCAGCGACAGGCGCGCCATGCGCAGCGCACTGACAATCAGCTCGAAGGTGAACAGAAAGCTCAGCGAGGCCACCCGTCGCAGCCGCGGGAACAGCTTGGGGCTCGAAACGTGCTCGCGCAACATCCACAGCCCGAGGCCGCCAATCACGGCGCCGAACAACAGGTTGAGCAGTGTGAAGCTGCCGGTCGCCAGAGCCCAACCGAAGGCCAGTGCGATATTGAGGACTGCAAGGTTCATTCATGCACCTCCGCTAGTCCGGTGGCATCGACATAGGCGCCGGGGTTGAGCAGAGCCTCCGCCGCGGCCCGGCCAAACACCATCAGCGGCTCGGGCATCAGTCCCATGACAAAGACCAGACCGGTCAGCACCACGACGGCGCCGAGTCCCATCCGGACCTGCGTCTGCCCCAAAGGCTGAATGTTGGGGTTCGGGGTTTCCGAGGTCGCGCCTTCGTGCCCCTGCCGCCAGAAGACATGCGCCCAAAGCCGCGCCACCGCAATCAGCGTCAGCAAGGCGTTGATCAGAATGCCGATCCACAGCGCCAGTGCCCAGCCGCCGTCTCCGCCCGTCCAGGCGCCGATTCCGCCCTGCACCAGCAGCAGTTTCGGCCAGAAGCCGAGGAAGGGCGGCACACCGGCCGCCGCCAGCATCAGCACGAAGAACACGATTGCCAGCAGCGGCGCGCGTTCATACAGCCCGCCCATGCGCCGGGTATCGGTGGTACCGGTCATTTCCTCGATCAGCCCGGCTGCCAGATAAAGCCCGGTGATCGTCAGCATGGCGTGCAGCACATAGACCGAGGAGCCCGCGAGCGCCACGGCATTGGGCATGGCGATACCCGCCACCACGGCGCCGACGCCACCGATCACCAGGAAGCCGAGCGCACGGCGCAGATGGGTTTCGGCAATGGCGCCCAACGGGCCGATGACCAGCGTGGTCAACGCGACGAGCGCAATCGCCGGCTCTAGAAAATCACGGCTTGCCGGTACCAGCATTACCAGGCTGCGCATCAGCGCATAGACGCCGACCTTGGTCAGCAGCCCCGCGAGCAGCGCCGAAATCGCCGGCGGCGGCGTGTGATATGAGGCCGGTAGCCAGGCGTTCACCGGGAAGGCGGCTGCCTTCATGCCAAAGGCGAGCAGCAGCAGTCCGGCCACCGCAGCCATTGCAGCCGGGTTGGCCATCGGCGCGAGGCGCACGATATCGGCCATGTTGAGCGTCCCCAACAGGCCATAGAGCAGGCCCAACGCGGCGAGGAAGAATGTCGTCGCGAGGAAGTTGAGGAAGCCGTATTTCACCGTGCCGTCGAGCTGCAAATTGCGGCCGCCAAGCACCATCAGGCCGAAGCTGGCGATCAGCATCACCTCAAACCAGACGTAGAGGTTGAACAGATCACCGGTCAGGAACGAGCCGCTCACACCGGTCAGCAGCAGCAGCACCAGCGAATAGGCGCCGTCGTGCCGGGCCCGCTCGGGCAGGTCCATGCGCAGATAGATCAGGACGATGAAGGTCACCACCGCGGCCGCCAGCGCGAAGCCCGCACCCACCGCATCGGCGGTGAAGCTGATGCCGAAAGGCGGCAGCCAATTGCCCATGGTCATCGAAAGCGGGCCAGTCAGCAGCACGCGCTGCAGCAGCGCCGCATCGCACCAGGCAACACTGGCGACCACCAGCAGGGTGAAGGCGAACTGGAAATCGCGCATGGAGCGCAGCATCAGCAGCACGGCCGCGCCCAACATGGGCAGCAGCACCGGCAGGATCAGGATCCAGTCGATGGCCAGGGTCGCGGTATCTGGGCGGACACTGTGCATCAGTAACTCATCGGCGGCTTGGGGCCGCCCCTTGGTTCAGCAACACGCATGTTGTCGGTGTTGTCGGCTTCCAGCGACTGGTAGGCGCGATAGGCGAGCACCAGCAGGAAGGCGAACATGGCAAAGCCGATGACGATCGCCGTGAGGATCAGCGCCTGCGGCAGCGGATTGGCGGAGCCGTCGAGCGGCACGTCGATATCGCCGATGGCGATCGGCGGCACGACGCGGCTCAGCCGGCCCGACACAAGGATCAGCAGGTTCACGGCATTGCCCAGCAGCGTCATACCGAGCAGCATGCGGATCAGCGACCGCGACAGCAGCAGATAGATCGAAACTGCAAAGAACAGGCCCGCGAGGGTGGCAACAGCAAAATCCATCAGTCGCTCTCCCCGTCTTCCAGCGCCAAGGCGATGGCAGCGATCGTGCCGAACACCACCAGATAGACGCCGATGTCGAAGACCATGGGGGTCGACAGCGCGACCTTGGTGTCCCCGATATAGAACTCGCTCCACAGCCCGGTGAGGAACGGCACCCGGAAGAACAGCGACAGCATGCCGGCCAGCGCCGCCATGGTCACGCCGCAGCCGGCAATCGCCAGCGGGTGGACGCGCAGCGCACGGCGCGCGGCGGCTGGGCCCATGGCCATGCCGTACATCGCCATCGAGGACGCCGCGACCAGCCCTCCGATGAAGCCACCACCCGGCTCGTTATGACCGCGCAGCAGCACGAAGACGGAAAAGACCAGCATCACCGCCGTCAGCAGCGGCGCGATTGTGCGGAAGATCAGCGTGCTCATGTCGTGGCCGCCTTTCGGCTGCGTCGGGGTTTTGGTCCCGGCTTGTCACCATCCGGCTTCGCCTTGGTCGCCGACGACTTCGTCGCACTAGACTTGGTCGCACCAGACTTGCCTGTCGCCGTCTTGCCCATCGCCGTCTTGGCTGCCGCAGACTTGCTGCGCGAGGGCTGGCGCGGCTTGGGTTTGGCGGCGGCCGCAGCGGCAGACGTCATGGTATTGGTCTCGTCAGCATTCTCGGCGGCGACCTTGATGTCGTCCTGCACATCGCCGGGATCGGTGAACAGTTTCGGGCCACGCGGCTCGGGATCGCCCGGCACCACCATTTTGCGGGCACCACGGATCAGCGCCAGGATGGCGATGCCGGCGGTCATCACCACCGAGATCTCGCCCAGCGTATCCAGCCCGCGGAAGTCGACGAGGATGACGTTGACGATGTTGTGGCCGTGCGCTTCGTGGACGCTATACAGATTGAAGAAATCGCCCAGCCGGGGGTCGAGCGTGCCGTCGAGCACGGTGAACAGCAGCAGCGTCAGCGACAGACCACACATCAGGGCGATGGCACCGTCGCGCAGGAAGTCTTCCAGCGGCCGCGGGTCGGCGCTTTCGAGCTGCAGCCGGGTCATCACCAGCGCCAGGATCACCACCGACAGGATTTCCACCATGAACTGGGTGAAGCTGAGGTCGGGCGCGCCGAACAGCAGGTAGAGTGCCGCCACGGCAAGGCCCTGCACGCCGAGCGCCAGAATGGCGAACAGCCGCGTCTGCGCCACAACCACGGTCACCAGACCGATCGCCGCCATGGCCATGACACCCCATTCGTAGAACCTGAGATCGGGGAAGGCCGGCAGACGCGGAATGCCGTTGAGCATCCACAGCGGAATGACCACGGCCAGCGCCAGCATGAAAAAGACTACCGTCAGGTAGACCTCGAGACGGCCATGGTGCAGCGTCCGCGTCACGGCGGCGGCCAGCTTGACGAGGCCGAAATAGACCGCGTCGAAGGCCTGATCGAAGCTATAGCCGACCTGATTGAAGAGCCGGCGCAGCAGGCTGCGGGTGGCGTCGAGCCGCCAGTAGGTCAGCCCGGCCAGCACCCAGGTGAGCAGCGACAGCCCGAAGGCGAGGCTGAACAGGTCGACATTGCCCCAGCCCAGGTGGCTCTCCACCTCATGGGCGGTGATGGCCGAGGCGCCCGGCGCGACGAACAGGTGACCGACTTCGCCGGGCAACAGGCCCGCGACGATGGCCAGAGCACCGAGCAGCAGCGGGCCGGCCAGCATGGCGATCGGCGCCTCATGCGGAGCCTTCGGCGTCGACAGCAGCGCGCCCATGAAGGGCTTGATGATGAGCGCGAGCCCGATAGCGCCCATCAGCGCATTGCCGACAACCAGCACGATCAGGGCGATCAGCGACCCGGGATCGCCGGAAAGGCCGGCGATATACATTTCTTCCTTGGCGAAGAAGGCCAGCACCGGCGGTAGCCCGAGCATGCCCGCACCCGCCATGATGGCGCCGATGAAGGTCACGGTCAGCTTGTCGCGCAGCCCGCCGACGGCGGTGATCTCGCGCGTCCCGGTCTCGTGGTCGATGGCACCGACGACGAGGAACAGCCCGGCCTTGTAAGCGGCGTGGGCGAGGAAGTAGAGCATGGCGCCCATGATGGCGTATTCGGTGCCGATGCCGACGAGCAGGATCAGCAGACCCAGCGACGCCAGCGTGGTCTGCGCCAGCATCTGCTTCATGTCGGTCTGGCGCAGCGCGGCGATGGCGCCCCACAGCAGCGTGATGCCGCCGAAGACCATCAGCGTGCCATTCCAGATATCGGCGCCGCCGAGCTGCGGAGTGAACCGCATGGTCAGATAGACGCCGCCCTGCACCATCGCCGCCGAGTGCAGATAGGCCGAGACCGGCGTCGGGGCTTCCATGGCATTGGGCAGCCAGAAGTGGAACGGCACCTGCGCCGATTTGGTGAAGGCACCGAGCAGCACCAGCAGCACGATGGCCGGGTAAAGGCCTTCGCCGACAAAGCTCGGCATTTCGGACAGCGTCCAGGTGCCGGACAGCTGGTGCATGATCAGCCCGCCGCCGAGCAGCGCCAGCCCACCCATGCCGGTGACCACCAGCGCTTGCGTCGCCGCGCGGCGCGCTGCCTGGCGCGAATGGTCGAAACCGATCAGCAGGAAGGAGGTGACCGAGGTCAGCTCCCAGAACATGTAGAGTCCGACCACATTGTCGGCGAGCACCAGCCCCTGCATGGCGCCCATGAACAGCAGCATGAAGGTGAAGAACCGCCCCTGGTGCGGGTGCCCCTTCAGGTAGGACCCGGTGTAGATCAGGATCAGCGCGCCGATCGCGGCAATGGTCATCGAGAAGGTGAGGCTCAGCCCGTCGATGCGAAAGGCGAGATCGATGCCCCAGCTCGGGGCCCAGTCGAACACCACATTCACCGGCCGGCCGTGCGAGACGGGGTCGATCAGACCCCACAGGCCGACGAAGCCGGCAATGGGTGCAAGGGCCAGCGCCCAGCCCGCGGTGCCACCCACGAAACGTTGAATCCATGGGGCCAGCGCTGCCGTCAACATAGGCAGCAGCACAGCCAGCACAATCACTGTATGCGGGGACAGGTTCACGCGGGGTCTACAGGCTCCACTAGAATCGCAGATCAGACATTAGCGTGACAATGGTTACTCACAAGGCAAAGCGGGAGGGGCGCATCGCCGCAGGGGTGATAGCCACAAGTTTGTGAGGCCTGTCGCATTTGTACTGACGTGTTCGGGACCATATATCTGCCCCAAAGGAGACTTCGCCGATGACAGATGATTTGAAAGTTCAGAAGACCGACGCCGAGTGGCGCGCGGAACTGACGCCCGAACAGTATCAGGTCATGCGCCAGCATGGGACGGAGCGCGCCTGGTCGCATGCTTACAATACCGAAAAGCGCGACGGGCTCTATCATTGTGCCGCCTGCGGCGCCGCACTGTTCGAAGCCAAGACCAAATATGAATCCGGCTCGGGCTGGCCGAGCTTTTTCGCGCCGATCGAAGGCGCCGTCGGCGAAGAGATCGATCGCAGCCACGGCATGGTCCGGGTTGAAGCCCATTGCAACAGCTGTGGCGCACACCTGGGCCACATCTTCCCCGACGGTCCGCAGCCGACCGGCCAGCGCTATTGCATGAACGGCATTTCGCTCGAGTTCGAAGCGAACGAATAAGCCTGCTGCCGCCGCGATCCGTCGCGGCGGCGCCTCTCTCCTGCCCCCTCCCGAACCTCTTCTGCCTATTCGTCCGGCTCGCCGCGCGCGGCTGATGATGCTACATGGCGCTCCGGAACAAAAGGATTGCTCATGCCAAAGCCGCCCGTCGCCGAACGCCGCCCGCACGATGTCACGCATCACGGAGTGATCCGCTCCGATCCCTATCACTGGCTGCGGGCCGACAACTGGCAGCAGGTGATGCAGGAGCCCGAGACGCTGCCGGCCGATATCCGGGACTATATCGAGGCGGAGAACGCCTTCTTCGCCGAAGAATTCGAAACGCCCAAGGCTGAGCTTACCGAAAAGATTTATCGCGAGATCCGTGGCCGCATCAAAGAGGACGACACGGGCGTCCCGACCGTCGATGGCCCGTGGGCCTATAATTCGCGCATGGAAGAGGGCCAGCAATATCCGATCCTCATCCGCACCCCGCGCGATGGCGGCGAGGAGCAGATCCTGCTCGATTGCAATGCCGAGGCGGGCGAGGGCTATTTCGGCTTCGGCGGCGGCGATCACGACCCCTCGCATCGCCTGCTCGCATGGAGCGCCGACCGGCGCGGCTCCGAATATTACACCTTGCAGTTCCGCGACCTCGAGACTGGCAAGGACACCGGCGAAACCATCAAGGACATCGCTGGTGGCGGCGTGTGGAGCCCCGACAGCAAGGCGATCTATTACACCGAATATGACGAGAGCCACCGTCCCTGGCGCGTGCGCAAGCACGTCATGGGCACGCCGCAGGCCGATGACGAGATCGTCTTCGAAGAGCTTGACCCCGGCTTTTTCGTCGGCGTCGACGAAACGCTGAGCCACAGCCACGTCGTCATCAATACCCATGACCACCAGACCTCCGAGGTCTGGGTCATCGACCAGAAAAAGCCCGGCAAGCCGGTCTGCATCTCGCCCCGCGTCACCGACCGCGAATATGACATCGAGGAGCGCGACGGCGTCTTCTACATCCTCACCAATGCCGATGGCGCCGAGGATTCAAAGATCGTCACGGCCCCGGTCGCGACGCCGGGCGCAGAGAACTGGACCGACCTCGCGCCGCATACGCCGGGCGTCCTGATCCTCGACATCATCGTCATCCGCGATCACCTGATCCGGCTCGAACGGTCGGAGGGCCTGCCGCGCATCGTCGTGCGCGAGTTCGAAACGGGCCGCGAGTGGACGGTGAAGTTCGATGAAGAGGCCTATTCGCTCGGCATGTCCGAAGGCTTCGAATTCGACACGACGACGCTGCGTTTCAGCTACTCGTCGCCCACGACGCCGTCGCGGGTCTATGATCTCGATCTCGCCACCGGCGAGCGCACCCTGCTCAAGGAGCAGGAGGTACCGTCCGGGCACAATCCCGAGGATTATGAGACCAAACGCATCTTTGCCGAAGCGCCCGATGGCGAGCAGGTGCCCGTCACCCTGCTCTATAGGCGCGGGCTGCCGCTCGATGGCACGGCGCCGGTGCTGCTTTACGGTTATGGCGCCTATGGCATTGCGCTGCCCGCCAATTTTTCGGTCTCCAAGCTCAGCCTCGTCGATCGCGGCGTCATCTACGCCACGGCGCATATCCGCGGCGGCATGGAAAAGGGCTATGCTTGGTATCGCAACGGGCGGCGCGACAAGAAGCCCAACAGCTTCACCGATTTCATCGCCGCGGCCGAAGCGCTGATCGCGGCGGGATACACGGCACCGGGCCGCATCGTTGCCGAGGGCGGTTCGGCCGGCGGCATGCTGATGGGCGCCATTGCCAATCTGCGGCCGGAGCTGTGGGCCGGGGTCATCGCCGAAGTGCCGTTTGTCGACGTGCTCAACACCATGCTCGACGACACGCTGCCCCTCACCCCGCCGGAATGGCCCGAATGGGGCAATCCGATCACCTCGAAGGACGATTTCGAGCGCATCGCTGCCTACGCCCCCTATGAGCAGGTAGCGGCGAAGGACTATCCGCCGATCCTTGCGCTCGCCGGACTCACCGATCCGCGCGTCACTTATTGGGAACCGGCCAAGTGGGTCGCAAAATTGCGTGCAACCAAGACGGACGCCAATGCGCTTTACCTCAAGACGCATATGGACGCCGGCCACGGCGGCGCGTCCGGGCGCTTCGAACAGCTCAAGGAGACCGCTCTGAGCTACAGCTTTGCGCTCGATTGCGTCGGATTGGGATAATCCTTTCCCGCCACCAATTGTTGAGGCCGCCCAAAGCGCCTATATCGGACGCAGCCCAGCGTTCCTTCATATCCTGAGTTCCACAAGGAGGCCCATTATGGCTTTTGAACTTCCCGCTCTTCCCTACGCCTATGACGCCCTCGGCCCCTACATGAGCGCCGAGACGCTGGAATTCCACCACGACAAGCATCATCAGGCCTATGTCACCAACGGCAACAAGCTGCTGGAAGGCTCGGGCCTCGAGGGCAAGAGCCTCGAAGAGATCGTGAAAGAGAGCTACGGCAAGAATGCCGGCCTCTTCAACAATGCCGGACAGCATTACAACCACCTGCATTTCTGGAACTGGATGAAGCCAAATGGCGGCGGCACCTCGCTGCCCGGGACGATCGCCAAGGCGATCGACACCGACCTCGGTGGCTACGACAAGTTCAAGGCGGATTTCACCGCCGCCGGTGCCGGCCAGTTCGGGTCCGGCTGGGCCTGGCTCGCCGTCAAGGATGGCAAGCTCGAGGTCATGAAGACCCCGAACGGCGAGAACCCGCTGGTGCACGGCGCGACCCCGATCCTCGGCGTCGACGTGTGGGAGCACTCCTATTACATCGACTATCGCAACGCCCGTCCGAAGTATCTCGAGGCGTTCGTCGACAGCCTGATCAACTGGGAATATGTCGAGCAGCTCTATACCGCTGCCAGCTAAGCACTAACCGCTAGCTTTGTTCAGCCCGTCCGCGCCCTGCGTGGGCGGGCTTTGTTGTGGCGAAACGAAACGCACATCGCTGATTTTAGTGGGTTGGCGAAGCAGTTGGAACGATGGTAACGATCTATTAACCATAGTGAGTTTACCGCCCATGGCTTCAGCCGCCCGCACCATTGCCATTCTCGTTGCCAACCCAGCCCTCAGCTCCGTGCTGAACATGGTGCTGGCGACAAACCCGAATTTTCGGGTGCGGACGTTCCACAGCCTTTCCGCCATGCAGACCTATATGCGGATCGCTGCCGTCGACATGGTGGTCGCCGATTATGATTGCGCCAGCGCCAGCGCCGACCGCGTGGCGATCGCTCTGCGCGCCGATCCCGGGCTCTTTGCCAGTGATTTCCAGCTGATCGCGCTCACGTCCGCCGTCTCCCCGACCCTGGGCAGCCGTAGCGAAGCCGCCGGCATCGACGAGGTGATCGTCAAGCCGATGTCGCCGCGCTACCTGCAGGAGCGGGTCGAAGCCCGGCTGGAGCATGGCGCCGCCCGTGTGCCGCCGATGCGCGGCTCCGATCCGATCGAGGCGGATTTCTCGCGCTATTCCAATGTCGTGCCGCTGTTCGGCCACGCCCGGACACAGCCGGCGCACTAACCGCCCGCCATTCGTGCTTTTGAGGTCAGGTCTTGGCGTTCAGCGCCGAGGCGATCTTGTTCCAAAGATCATCGACATTCTCGGTGATCGCCACCTTGCGTTCCGAGTGGCGCACGGAATGGCTGACGATATCGCCCATGAAACCGCGGATCACTTCGAAGGCGCGATTGCGGTTGAGCAGGATCATCGGCTTGGTGCCGGGACCGGCCTTGACCCAGGCCCGATAGAGCGTGGCCGTGGACGCCAGCGAACCCGGCAGACCGACAAAGCCATCGGCGAGGCTGGCGATCCGAAACAGCCGCGCTTCCGGCCCCGGCAGGCGCTCCAGCGGCACACCGCTCAGCGCCGAGGGCGGCACATAGTCGTCACCGGCAATAATCGTTACCTCGCCGCCGGCCGCGCGGGCACTGGTGATCAGCGGCAGGGTTTCGAGCTGCGGTTCGGCGAGGCAGACAATCCGCGCCCCGCGCTTGGCCAGGAGCGTCCCGACCTGCGACATGATCGAGGAGCGCTGCGGATCGCCCGGCCCGGCATTGGAGGCGAACAGGGCCAGCATCGGCCGGGTCTTGGTGACGTCCATCAGCGCTTCCCGCTCAGGCTGCCCAGAATGCCGCGCACCAGCGCCCGGCCCAGGCTATTGGCCATCGAGCGGCCGAACGAGGTCATCGCGGCTTCCATCGGGCTGGCGCGGGTCGAGCGCCGCGGGCGGCTGGCGCGTTCGGCCTTTTCGCGGGCGCGCGCCTGCTTTTCCGCTTCTTTGGCGGCTTCCGCCGCAGCCTCGGCCGCCTGACGGGCCGCGGCCCGCACGGCCAGAACCTCATAGGCGGACTCGCGATCATCGAGCCGGTCATAGATGCCAGCGACGGGTGAGGTGGCAATCATCGTCTGGCGCTCGGACGGGGTGATCGGCCCAGGCCGCCCCACGGGCGGGCGCATCATGGTGCGGCCGACCATCGAGGGCACACCCTTGTCCTCGAGCACCGAGACCAACGCCTCGCCGACGCCGAGCTGGGTGATCACCTCTTCGGTGTCGAAGTCGGGGTTGGGCCGGAAGGTCTCTGCGGCGGCACGCACCGCCTTCTGCTCGCGCGGCGTATAGGCGCGCAGCGCGTGCTGCACCCGGTTGGCCAGCTGCGACAGCACGGTGTCGGGCACGTCGGCCGGGTTCTGGGTGACGAAATAGACGCCGACGCCCTTCGAGCGCACCAGCTTCACCACCTGCTCGACCTTGTCGATCAGTGCCTTGGGCGCGTCGTTGAACAACAGGTGCGCCTCGTCGAAAAAGAACACCAGTCGCGGCTTTTCCGGGTCGCCGACTTCGGGCAGTTCCTCGAACAGCTCCGACAGCAGCCAGAGCAGGAAGGTCGCATAGAGCCGCGGCGAGGCCATCAGTTCGTCCGCCGCCAGCACCGAGACATAGCCGCGCCCGTCGGTCGTCGTGCGCATCAGATCCGAAATCTCGAGCGCCCGTTCCCCGAAGAAATGCTCGCCGCCCTGCTCTTCCAGCACCAGCAGCGCC
Organism: Devosia sp.; assembly: GCF_048261455.1. Taxonomy (GTDB): domain Bacteria; phylum Pseudomonadota; class Alphaproteobacteria; order Rhizobiales; family Devosiaceae; genus Devosia_A. The sequence continues at coordinate 67,105 of NZ_JBLXGA010000014.1, read as the reverse complement.
CGCTGCACGGCCCCGACACTGGCAGCGGCGACGTTGCCGTATTCGCGCGAAATCTCCTTGGCGTTCTCCGACACCGCGATCAGCAGCGCGCGCAGGTCCTTGAGGTCGAGCAGCAGCAGCTCATTGTCGTCGGCATAGCGGAAAGCGATGTTGAGTACGCCCTCCTGGGTATCGTTGAGATCGAGGATGCGGCTCAACAGCAGCGGCCCCATCTCGGAGACCGTGGTGCGCACCGGATGCCCCTGCCGGCCGAACAGGTCCCAGAAGATCGTCGGCGACACGCCCGGTTCGTATTCGGTGAGGCCGATGTCATTGGCGCGCTTGACCAGAAAATCCTTGGCCTCGCCCATGGCGCCGATGCCCGACAGGTCGCCTTTGATATCGGCGCAGAACACCGGCACGCCCGCCCGCGAAAACCCTTCGGCCATGATCTGCAGCGACACGGTCTTGCCCGTCCCCGTCGCCCCGGTGATCAACCCATGACGATTGGCATACTTCAGCCGCAGGTATTCGGGCTGCGTGCTGGTGCCCAGATAGAGCCGGTCGGGAAGGAGCATGGGGCCTCGCTTCGGGGATTCGGTCGATGGCTCCTCTATAACCGGGGGATATGGGGCTGCCAAACGAAAGCGCCGTGCCTCCTCCCCATTCCCTGTTAACCGGCACTCGCCTAATGTTTGGGCATGCCGATCTCGCGTCGCCATCTGCTGCTGGGCCTTTCCGCGCTGCCGCTCGCGCCGGTGATGGCGCATGGGCAATCGTTGGATGCGACGACGCTGGGCCTCGCTACCGACTCCGTCGACGATCAGAGTGCCGCCTTCCAGGATGCGCTACAGGCCGCGGCCGCCGAAAGCCGCCCACTGTTTCTACCCGCCGGCACCTATTTCGTCGGTAATCTGCAAATGCCCAGCCGGGTGATCGTTCATGGCATTCCCGGCGCCACCGTGCTCAGCGCCAGCAATGAGCTGCCACTGGCGCGCATCGCGGGCTGCGTGCAGTCGGGCTTTTCCGGCGTCGGCTTCGTCGCGGGACCGGGCGGGCCGGCAGGGGTCAACCGCGGGCTGATCGAAATCGAGGCCAGCAATGAGATCACCATCGACAATTGCGATTTTTCGGGCGGCGCGGCCAATGGCATCGTCGTGCGCGATGCCGGCGCCAGCATCACCGGCTGCACGCTGTCCGGCCACGGGCTGGCGGGCCTGTTCGCCGTCGACAGCCGCGGGCTGACCGTCAGCAGCAACCGGATCACCGGCTGCGGCAATGGCGGCGTACTCGTGTGGGCCAGCACCAAACGCCATGACGGGTCGATCATCAGCGACAACACGATTTCCGGCATCGGCGCCACCAATGGCGGCAATGGCCAGAACGGCAATGGCATCCACATCTTCCTCGCCGACGACGTCATCGCTGCCGACAACCAGATCACCGATTGCGCCAGCTCGGCGGTGCGCACCAACTCGGGCGCCAATATCATCGTGTCGGACAATCTGTGCCGGCAGTCGGGCGCCACGGGCATCGTCGCCGAGTTCGGATTTTCGGGCGCAGTGATCTCGGGCAATGTCGTCGATGGCGCGGCGTCTGGCATCCTGATCGGCTCGGCCAATGGCGATGGCCGGCTGAGCAGTTGCACGGGCAATGTGGTGCGCAACATCCGCCCCGCGCCTGAGGGCACATCCCGCGCGCCCTTCGGCATTGCCGCCAGCATCGACACGACGATCAGCGGCAACAGCGTCGATGCCGTCCCCGGCATCGGCATTCGCGCCGGTCAGGGCGAGGTGCGCAATCTCGCGGTCACCGGCAATGCCGTCACCGCCAGCACCACGGGCATCGCCGTCAGCGTCACTGCCGATCCGCCACCGGGTCCGGTGACTATCAGCGGCAATGTGCTTGGCGCGGGGGTCACCAACCCCCTGGTCGCCATGGATGGCGACAGGGTGGTCAGCGCCGATCTCAGCCGTGATATCGGCCGCTACCCCCACATCAGCCTCGGCGGCTGAACCAGATCCCTAGGCGTCGAGACCCAGCGGGTCCTCATCCAGCGGCCAGATGGGCCGTGGCAGCCGCTTGAACGGAAGCTGGCTCCAGTCCGGATTGGAGGTCCCCGGCGTCGCGACGAACAATTGCTCGCGCACCCGCCCGACGAACAGGTCCTTGTGCTTGTAAAGGTTCTTGATCGAGATGACCTGCTTGGCCTCCCAGTCGATGCCATGCAGCGTGAACAGGCTCAGCGAGAACAGGTTGGTCCGCTGCTCGGTCAGCAGCACCTCGATGCCCTCGACCCGCACCACCGCCACATCACCCATGCCGATCTTTTCGTCGCCGATATGGGTCTGGAAGGCGTCGCGCTTCAAAAACAGCACCTCCGCCTCGACATCGAGCGGCGGGCCTGAATAGGGCTCGAACTTGCCGCCGATCCTGAGGGGCAGCCTGGCCCCCACCCCGACCTGGAAGCAGATCTTGACCGCCATCGGGTCCCACAGCGGCGCCACGACGGCATCGAGGATGCCATTGTCGATAAAGGCCCGCAGCACATGGGTGGTGTCGCCGGGCGCGCCCGAGCCGATCTGGTCGGCCGTGTCGGCGATCAGCAGCGGCTGGTCGCCCGTCTCCCGTGCCGCCGCAATCGCGTCCTCGAACGGGGTGAACGGCAGCGTCGCCTCTCGGCGGATCTTGTAGAACCACTCGCCGTAGTGCTTTGCCGCCGCCTCGGCGATCCTCATGTCACCATCGGCAATGGCCAGCATCTTGGCGCCGGCCAGCGGCACGTCGGCCCAGGGAAACCCATGGTTCAGCGACAGCGACAGGATGCCGTCCTTGCCCTCTGCCGCGATGATCGCGTCCGAAAACGCGATCATCGGCCCGTCCATCGTCGTCGGGAACAGCCCCATGGACCGGCAATCGAACAGCGCCATCTTCGGGTCGATCTCACCGGCCAGCAGCTGCCGCATCAGCGCGAACAGGTCCTCGGCCCGTTCGGCGTGGTCGATATGCGGGTAGGTCTTGTAGATGACGATCAGGTCCGCCGCATCGACCAGCACCTCGTCGATATGACCGTGCAGATCGAGCTCAACGCCGATCCTTGTCTTGCTGCCGACGATCTCGCGCATGCGCCGGACGAGGTCGCCCTCGCAATCGTCATAGCCATCGGCCACCATGGCCCCATGCAGATAAACGAGGATCGCATCGACCTCGCCGGCGGCCCTCAGATCATCGAGAATGCGATCGCGCATCGCCTCGTAATCACCCTTCACCGTATTGCCCGCCGGGTTGGCGAAGGCGAAGAGGCTCTGCACCACGTCCCAGCCGGCCGCGCGGCCGTTCTTCAGCCAGATCTGGCCCGGCGACGACCAGGGCGAACCCGGCACGCTCTCAATATCCCCCTCGACCCACAGGCACTTGCGAAAGTCGTCGATGCCGGTCGGAAAGGACGCGAATGTATTGGTCTCGGTGCCGAGCGTGGCGATGAACAGGCGCATGATGATCTCCCCCCAGATGCCCCCAGCCTAGGCCGCGTCCCCGTCCGCCGTCCATTGTCGGCGGTTTCGTCGGAAGGAACGGCCACCGGCTGATCCGAGATTGCGCTAACCTGGCACAGAGATGATTCTGGGGGAGAGACCATGCTTGCCGATCGTCACGCGGGTTTTGCGGCGCTGCACCAGTCCGGGTGCTTCGTCATCCCCAATCCTTGGGACGCCGGCTCGGCGCGGATGATGGCCGCTTCCGGCGCCCGGGCGCTGGCGACCAGTTCGGCCGCGCTGGCCTTCACCCTTGGGCGTCCGGACATGGGCAGCGTCAGCCGCGACGAGGCACTGCGCCATGCCGAGCAGCTCGTCGCAGCGACGGCCCTGCCCGTCTCCGGCGATTTCGAGAACGGCTTCGCCGATGCGCCCGATGGCGTCGCCGAGACCATCCGTCTCGCGGCGGAGGCGGGGCTCTCCGGCTGTTCGATCGAGGATACGCAGATGGTGGACGGCCATCCGGCCTATTCCTTTGAACTGGCGGTCGACCGCATCGCGGCCGCGGCCGACGCTGCGCGATCGCTGGCGCGGCCCTTCATGCTGTGCGCCCGCGCCGACGGGGTGATGAACGGCGCATATGATCTCGACGAAGCCATTGCCCGCATCAAGGCCTTCGAGGCGGCCGGCGCGGATCTTGTCTATGTGCCGGTGCCGGGCAGCGCCGAGGCCCTCCGCCGCGTGGTCAGTGCCGTCGAGATCCCCGTCAATGCGCTGGCCACCGGGCCGATCGCCGCGCTCGGGGTGGCCGGGCTCGCAGAGATCCGCGTGCGCCGCATTTCCACCGGCTCGATGATCGCCCGGCTCACCCATGCCGCTATCGCCGAAGCCATGACGGCGATCGGTGCGGGCGATTTCACGCCATTCTCCGGCGCAGCCAAGGGCAGCGTGATCAACCAGATGCTGGAGGACGGCGCCAAGGACGCCTGAGCGCCATCACTCACTGGCTGGTCGAAACCTGCGCCACCATCTGCCAGCCGGCGTCCGTCTCATCAAAGCAGATGCCGACGGCAAAGGGCTTTTGCATGTCGATCACGTCGTAATCCAGAAAGCCGACGCCCCCTTCTGGCAGATGCACGGCAATCCAGTAGCCCAGGGCATCGGTCTCGTAATCGAGCGCATAGAGCCGGTCAGGTTCCAGTGTGAAAATGGTCTCGCTGCCGGCCTCGGCTTCCGCGTGCAGTGGGGTCGGCGCGTCGACATAGAAGAACGACGAACTGTAAATCCCCATATGCTCGGCCAGCGCCGCCACGCCGTCGACGTCGAAACTGCGATAGCCATAGGTACAGATCGCGTCCGGCACCATCGGGTCGCTGCCCCACACCCGCCCATCGGTCAGCGCGTATTTGATGAAGTCGCGCTCGGCATAGATCGCGTAGGGCGTCTTGTCGTCGGGGCTCGACGCCATCTGCACGCCCCCTCCGGTGCGCCAGGCGAGTTCGGTGAGCTTGTCTTCAGCACTCTCGAAGGGACCAATCGTCTCGGTGAAACGCGGAAGGCCCAGTTCCAGCCCACCATCGACCGTCAATACGGTATCGGCGATCAGCGCGGCGATGGCCGGAACATCGTCCTTCTCAACTGCCGTGATCAGGTCGGCGGCGGCGGCCTCGAGCCCCGGCGGCGCCTGCACCTCAACGGCCGGGGCAAGCGCGATCGGCTCATAGAGCTCGCCCGCGCTGGCGGCTCCGCCGATGACGATTCCGCTCAGCACGGGTAGGACGAACAGACTGACAGACAGGCGCATGGCTTCCCTCCCTTTCGCCGCGTCCCAACGCGGCCGACGAAGATAGGACGTTCGCATGCGCCAAAAGCTTGGGTAAGCCCCTAGATGGCGCTGCGCATCTCGCCGACGGTGAAACCGCGCACATTGGTCAGGGGCTGGTGGGCGAAGCGTTCGAGAACGTCGCGCTGGGCCGCGTCGGGATCGGCGTGGCGCAGCAGCAGTCCCGCCACCATCGCCTGGCTCGCCGGAATATTGCCGTCGTCGCATTTCAGCGCATAGCCCCAACCCTTGTCGCGGATCGCGCCGCACTGCACGCCCTCGGCGCCGACCTTCTGCATCGCCCGGCCGCCGAAGGCCTCCATCACCAGTGTATCGAGATGGCCGGTGCCGGCAACGAGCAACGGATGGCTGGTGGCGGCGTCGAAAATGCGTTTTGCGGCGGCCGCCAGATCGTCGGGCAGCCCCTTGCCGGTCGCCATTCTTGCGAAGCCCTGCGCAAAGCCTTGCAGCGGCGCTGCATAGGTGGGGATCGAGCAGCCGTCGCGGCCGCAAAGGTCTTCGCTGAGCGGCGCACCGATGACGGTTTCGATGGCCTTGCGCACGGCCGCCTGCACCGGGTGGTCGCGCTCCACATAGCCGGTCGCATCGATCCCCAGCGCCCTGGCGACGCTCAGCATACCCGAGTGCTTGCCCGAGCAGTTGTTGTGAAGCGCGGTCGGCGCCCCGCCGCTCGCCAATAGCGCCTTGCGGGCAGCGCTGTTGGTCGGCGGATGCGCCCCGCACTCGAGATCGGCCGGCCCCCGGCCGATATGGTCGAGAAAGGCCGCGACGCCGTCGACATGCACGTCTTCGCCATGGTGGCTGGCGCAGGCCAGAGCCAGTTCCGCGTCGGTCAGTGCCAGGCTGTCGATCGCCCCAGAGGTCACCATGGCCAGCGCCTGCATCGACTTGATGGCCGAGCGCGGAAACACCGGGCGCGCGATATCGCCCGCCGACGCAATTACCGTCCCGTCGGCATCGCAGATCACATAGGCACCGCGGTGGATGTTCTCGACAGTGCTGCCGCGGGTCTGCTCGGCAAGAATCGGATTGGCGGTCATCGGGGGCGTCTCGCTGATGCGGGAAGAAGGTTCGGCTGCCGCTTTACACCATCGCCGGCCTGCCGCGTAAGGCCTTCGTCCTGCGCGAACGGCACGCAAGAAAAAGGCCCGCTGGGGAGCAGCGGGCCGTAGAGTTGTTCATTTTGGAGGTCGTTCAAATCGATAATGCATGGGCAGGTTCAGCCGTTCCCTGGCGCCTGGCAAAAGACGCCGGGGCCGGCAGGTTTCAGATATCCCAGTCGTCGTCGGCGAGGGTCAGGTAGCTGGCATTCACCCAGCCGCGGGCATTGCCATTTTCCACGAGGCACCAGTCCGAGCCGCCCTGCGGGGCGATGATGCAGCGCTCGACCCAGACGCTCTCATGGGGATCGAAAGCGCCGACCTTCTGCGAGTAGGAGGCGGGCCACTTGCGCACGTTCAGCACATCCCACCACTTGACGCCGGACACGTGGGCCGGGGTTTCGACACTATACCCAGCGGCCTTGGCGGGCTGCACGGCGAAGGCGCCGGCGCTGGCAACGATCAGGCCGGCAAGCACACCGACCAGCAGCTTTTCGTGGATCATGTTCATCTTGGCGTCCTTTCGGGGTGCCGAATTGCATTTGTTGATCCGCTTATCGCCCCCCGGGCTTGAACCGGTCCTGATCCGCGCATTCAGAAAACGTTCATGCGCCCGGCAGCCGATCGCATGCCCGAGCCGCCAAACCGCCCTGCCCCCGTTTACCTCCTCCGCCACCATGCTAGTTTGCCGCCAAAGACGTATTCGGGAGGATGTGGCGTGACGAAAGTTCTGGTGACGGGCGGCAGCGGCAAGCTGGGCCGCGCCGTGCTCAAGGATCTGGTGACCAATGGCTATGAGGTCATCAATCTCGATCAGACCCTGCCGGCCGAAAAAATCTGTCCCACGGTCCGCATCGATCTCAGCAATTTCGGCGAAGTCGCTACGGCCATTCTCGGCGGTGTCGACGAAAAATCCGGGCCCTTCGATGCGGTGGTGCATCTCGCCGCCATTCCGGCGCCGGGCCTGTTCGCCAATGCGCGCACCTTCGCCAATAATGTGCCCTCGAGCTACAATGTCTTCGAAGCCTGCAAGCTCGCCGGCATCACCAATGTCGTCTTCGCTTCGTCGGAAACCGTGCTCGGCCTGCCTTTCGATACGCCGCCGCCCTATGTGCCGGTGGATGAGGAGTATTTCCCGCGCCCCGAGAGCGCCTATTCGCTCGGCAAGCTGCTCGACGAGACCATGGCGGCGCAATATTGCCGCTGGAACCCCGAGCTGAAGATGGTCGGGCTGCGCTTTTCCAACGTCATGTATGTCGAGGATTACGCAGCCTTCCCCGGCTTCAACTCCGACGCGCATGCGCGCAAATGGAACCTGTGGGGCTATATCGATGCCCGCGACGGGGCACAGGCGGTGCGGCGCGGCCTCGAGGCCGACTTCAAGGGTTTTGAACCCTTCATCATCGCCAATGCCGACACCGTCATGTCGCGCTCGAACGACTCGCTGATGGCCGAGGTCTTCCCCGGTGTCGAACACAAGACGGCGCTGAGCGAAAACGGCACGCTTTTGTCGATCAACAAGGCCAGGCGGATGCTGGACTACAATCCGCAGCACTCCTGGCGCAATCACGTGTGATGACCACTATGTCCAAGGTACGCCTCGGCGGCTACGGCCTACCCGTCGGCAGTGACGACCCAGTCGCTTTCGCCCGCGCCCATCGCGATTTCGGCTATTCGGCCGCCTATGTGCCCGCCACGCTGACGGCCGACGATTCCGCCTCGCTCGCCGCCTTCACCAGGGCCTTCGCCGATGCCGATGTGCTGCTCGCCGAAATCGGCATCTGGCGCAGCCTCGTGCCGCGCGACGAGGCCCAGCGCAAGGCAAACCTGGCCTATGCGGCGGACAAGCTGGCGGTCGCCGATGCGGTCGGCGCCGGTTGCGCCGTCACCTATATCGGCTCGCTGGACGACACTGCGCACGCCCGGCCGGTCGCTGCCAATTTCTCCGACGAGGCCTTCGATGCCGCGGTCGAAACCGCGCGCTATCTGATCGATCTGGTCAAGCCGACGCGCACCAGGTTCGCCCTCGAAATGATGCAGAACTCGCTGCCCGACAGCATCGACAGCTATGTGCGGCTCATCAAGGCAATCGATCGGCCGGCCTTCGCGGCACATCTCGATCCGGTCAACATCATCATGACGCCGCGGACCTATTGGGACAATGCCGCGCTCATCCGCGCCTGTTTCGACGCGCTGGGCGAACACATCGTCTCGTGCCACGCCAAGGACATAAGGCTCAGCGACGAGGCGGCCGTGCATCTCGACGAGGTCCAGATCGGCGAGGGTGTGCTCGACTACGGCACCTATCTCACCGAGCTCGCCCGGCTGCCGCGCAAGGTGCCGCTGATGCTGGAGCATCTGCCCGACGACGCCTATCCGCTGGCCCGGGACCGGGTGTTTGCCGCCGGAGACGCCGTCGGCATCGGCTTCGTTCACCCCAACTGATCCGGCATTCAACTGTTGGTGAATCGTCACAGAGCGGTCACAGTGTGACGGTGCTAGTCTAGGAAAACCTGCCCCACCCGTGGAGACGCCATTTGGGCGCCTATATCCTGCGTCGCCTGCTGCTGATCATCCCGACCATGTTCGGGATGCTTGTCGTTTCCTTCGTCATCACCCAGTTCGCGCCCGGCGGCCCGGTCGAAAACTATATTGCGCAGATCCAGGGCCAGTCGGTGTCTTCCTCATCGGCCATCATGGGCAATGAAGAAGGCGATTTTGCCGGCCAGAACATCGTCCAGTCGACGACGTCCGATGGCAATACCTCCAGCTATCGCGGCGCTCAGGGCATGCGGCCCGAGATCATCGCGCAGATCGAAAAGCAGTTCGGCTTCGACAAGCCGCCGCTCGAGCGCTTCTTCACCATGGTGTGGAACTACCTGCGCTTCGATTTCGGCACCAGCTATTCGCAGGGCATTCCGGTCATCGACCTGATCATACAGAAGCTGCCGGTGTCGATCACGCTCGGGCTGTGGATGACGCTGCTCGCCTATGGCATCTCGATCCCGCTCGGCATCGCCAAGGCGGTTCGTGACGGATCGCGCTTCGATGTCAGCACCTCGACCATCGTCATTGTCGGCTATTCGCTGCCCGATTTCGTCGTCGCCGTGCTGCTGATCGTTCTGTTCGCAGGCGGCAATTTCCTCGATATCTTCCCGCTGCGCGGGCTCGTCTCCGAGAACTGGTCCACCCTGCCGTGGTGGCAGCAGATCCTCGACTATTTCTGGCACATCATCCTGCCGATCACCGCCATGGCGCTCGGCGCCTTCGCCACCTCGACGCTGCTGATCAAGAACTCGTTCATCGACGAGATCCGCAAGCAATATGTCACGGTCGCCCGCGCCAAGGGGCTCACCGAAAAGCGCGTGCTCTACGGGCACGTCTTCCGCAACGCCATGCTGCTGGTCATTGCCGGCTTCCCAGCCGCCTTCGTTGGCGCGTTCTTCGGCGGCTCGCTGCTCATCGAAACCGTGTTCTCGCTCGATGGGCTGGGGTACCTGGGCTACAAATCCATCATCAACCGCGACTATGCGGTGGTCTTTGCCACCTTCTACATCTTCTCGCTGGTCGGGCTGGTGCTCGGGCTGATTTCCGATCTCATGTACATGTGGATCGACCCCCGCATCGATTTCGAGAGCCGGAAGGTCTGATGCAGACGACCCTCAGCCCACAGCCGGTGTCCGAACCCGCCGACACGCGACGCGGCGTGCCGCATACGAAGAAATCGCGCCTGTCGCCGCTCAACCAGCGCCGCCTCAAGGTGTTCTCGTCCAATCGCCGCGGCGTCGTGAGCCTGTGGATCTTCCTCATCCTCCTCGCGGTGACGCTGGTCTCCGAACTCGTCGCCAATGACCGGCCGCTGCTCGCCTCCTACAAGGGCGAACTGCTTTTTCCGGTCCTCGTCGACTATCCCGAGGAAAAGTTCGGCGGCTTTTTCGCCGTCACCAACTATCGTGACCCCTTCATCGCCGACGAGATCGAGGCCAATGGCTGGATGCTGTGGCCGCCGATCCGCTACTCCTATCGCACCGTCGACGAGGCGCTGTCGGTCCCCGTCCCTTCCGCGCCCTCCTGGCTGCAAAGCGCTGAGGTGCGCTGCGGACTGTTCGCGGACGGCGTCGACGACGCCAATTGCAACATCGGCAACTATCACTGGCTCGGCACCGACGATCAGGGGCGCGACGTCCTCGCGCGCGTGCTCTACGGCTTCCGCATTTCGGTACTGTTCGGGTTGATCCTCAGTTCCGTCTCCTCGGTCATCGGCATCGTCGTCGGGGCCACGCAGGGGTTCTTCGGTGGCTGGGTCGATCTGCTCGGCCAGCGCTTTCTCGAAATCTATGGCGCCATCCCGCAGCTCTATCTGCTGCTCATCAT
>NZ_JBLXGA010000014.1:0-56326 GCF_048261455.1 Devosia sp. | reverse complement strand
GGCTGGGTCGATCTGCTCGGCCAGCGCTTTCTCGAAATCTATGGCGCCATCCCGCAGCTCTATCTGCTGCTCATCATCTCCTCGGTCATCGCGCCCAGCTTCTGGGTGCTGCTCGGCATCCTGCTGCTGTTCAGTTGGACAGCCCTGGTGGGCATCGTAAGGGCCGAGTTCCTGCGCGCCCGCAATCTCGAATATGTCGCGGCGGCCCGCGCGCTCGGTGTCTCCAATACGCGGCTGATGTTCCGGCACCTGTTACCCAACGCCATGGTCGCGACGCTCACCTTCGCGCCCTTCATCGTCGCGGGTTCGGTGACGACGCTGACCGCGCTCGACTTCATCGGCTTTGGCCTCCCCGCCGGCGCCCCCTCGCTCGGCGAGCTGCTCAGCCAGGGCAAGGAATATCTCTTCGCCCCCTGGCTCGCGATCACCGCCTTCATCACCATCGCCTCGATCCTCATCCTGCTGGTGTTCATCGGCGAAGCGGTGCGGGACGCGTTCGATCCGCGCAAGACTTTTGCGGCCCGCGCATGAGTGAGCCGCTTTTGTCCGTTCGCGACCTCAAGATCGACTTCGCCACCGAGCAGCGGGTGATCCACGCCGTGCGTGGCATCTCCTTCGACATCCTGCCGGGCCAGACCGTGGCTTTGGTCGGCGAAAGCGGTTCCGGCAAATCCGTCACCGCGCTGTCGGTGCTGCGGCTGCTGCCCGAGCCGGCCGCGAGCTATCCCGGCGGGCAGATCCTTTATCGCGGCACCGATCTGCTCGCCGCCACGCCCGCCGAACTGCGCCAGGTGCGCGGCAATGCGATCTCGATGATCTTCCAGGAGCCGATGAGTTCGCTCAATCCGCTGCATACGGTCGGCCGGCAGATTTCCGAAGTCATCGCCATCCACAACGGGCTCAGCAAATCCGCCGCCCGCGCCCGCGCGCTCGAACTCCTCGCCGAAGTCGGCATTCCCGACCCCGCGTCCCGCATCGACGATTATCCGCATCAGCTTTCGGGCGGGCAGCGCCAGCGCGTGATGATCGCCATGGCGCTCGCCAACGAGCCGGACCTGCTGATCGCGGACGAGCCCACCACGGCCATCGACGTCACCGTGCAGGCGCAGATCCTGACCCTGCTCAAGCAGCTGCAGGAAAAGCGCGGCATGGCGATCCTGTTCATCACCCATGACCTCGGCATCGTGCGCGAAATGGCCGAGATCACCCATGTGATGACCGAAGGCGGGATCGTCGAGCACGGCCCCACGGCCGAAATCTTCGAGCACCCGAAGCACGCCTACACCCGCAAGCTGCTCGCCGCCGAGCCCAAGGGCCGTCCGCCGGTCACCGACCTCGCAGCCGAGCCGATCATATCGGCCGAGCAGCTGAAAGTCTGGTTTCCGATCAAGCGGGGTTTCTTCCGCCGGGTCGCCGGCTACATCAAGGCCGTCGACGGCGTCGATGTCACGGTGCGCCGCGGCGAAACCCTGGGGATCGTCGGCGAATCCGGCTCGGGCAAGACGACGCTGGGGCGCGCGCTTATGCGCCTCGTCAGCTCCGAGGGGCGGATCGTCTATCAGGGCCGCGCCATCGACGGGCTCGGCTGGCAGCAGATGCGGCCGCTCCGCAAGCATCTGCAGATCGTCTTCCAGGATCCGTTCGGTTCGCTCAGCCCGCGCATGTCGGTCGCCGAAATCATCGCCGAGGGCATGGAAGTCCACATGCCCAAACTCAGCTCAGCCGAGCGGGACGCGCGGGTGCAGCAGGTGCTGGCCGAAGTCGGCCTCGATCCCGAGGACCGGCATCGCTATCCGCACGAATTCTCCGGCGGCCAGCGCCAGCGCATCTCGATCGCCCGCGCCATCGTGCTCGAACCCGAATTCATCGTGCTCGACGAACCCACGTCTGCCCTCGATGTCTCGGTGCAGGCGCAGGTGGTCGACCTGCTGCGCGACCTGCAGCAGCGCCGCGGCCTGACCTATGTGTTCATCTCGCACGATCTCAAGGTCGTCCGGGCGCTCGCCAACGAAGTGCTGGTGATGCGCGCCGGCAAGGCCGTGGAGTTCGGCCCGTCGACCCAGATCTTCGATGCCCCGCAGACCGACTACACCCGCGCGCTGATTGCCGCCGCCTTCGATCTTGCCCCGGTCGAGGCGCTGCCGACATGAGACGCTCCCTTAAAGCGCAACGCGCTCCCGCCATAATTGCCCTCAAAGCTCACCGCCAACCCAGGAGGCCCTGATGCAGTCCAACCGCCTCGTCTCGCTCGCCGCCGCCGCGCTCGTGGCGCTCATGCCCGCTCTCGCCACAGCGCAGGACGCCCCTGCTGGCGATACAGACACCCGCGTGTGGCTTCACGCGGAATCGATGACCGGCGAGCCGAAATATCCCGAGGGCTATTCCCATTTCGACTATGTCAATCCGGACGCTCCGATCGGCGGCGAGGTGCGGCTCAGCGAAATGGGCGGGTTCGACACGTTCAACCCGATCCTGCCACAGGGCGAGCCGGCTACCGGCCTCGGCCTCATCTACGAGACGCTGATGCAGTCGACGCTCGACGAGACCTCATCGACGCATTACGGGCTGCTCGCCGATGCACTGACCTACCCCGAGGATTTTTCCTCGGTCACCTACCGGCTCAACCCGAAGGCCAAGTGGGATGACGGCGAACCGGTGACGCCCGAGGACGTCGTATGGTCCTTCGGCAAGCTCACCGAGCTCAACCCGTTCTATGCCAATTACTACGTCAACGTCTCGGACGTCGCGGTCTCGGGCCCCGGCGAGGTGACCTTCACCTTCGACACGACGGGCAATCGCGAACTGCCCAACATCATGGGCCAGCTGCTGGTGCTGCCCAAGCACTGGTGGGAGGGTACGGACGCCGACGGCAATCCGCGCGACATCACAAAACCGACGCTGGAACTGCCCATGGGCTCGGGCCCCTACAAGCTGACCCGGTTCAGCCCCGGCGCCTCGACCACCTTCACCCGCGACCCCGACTACTGGGCGCTCGAGGAGCCGTTCAATGTCGGCCAGAACAACTTCGAGACCATCAAATACGAGTACTTTCTCGACACAACCGCTCAGTTCGAAGGCTTCAAGGCCGACACGTTTGACTGGTGGAGCGAGAACATCGCGCTGCGCTGGCAGTCGGGCTACGACTTCCCCGCGGTCAAGGACGGCCGGGTGATCCTCGAAACCTTCGAGAACCCCTATCGCGACAGCGGCATCATGGTCGGTTTCGTGCCGAACCTGCGCCGTGACGTGTTCAAGAACGAAGCGCTGCGCGAAGCCATGCTCTATGCCTTCGACTTCGAGGAACTCGACAAACTGCGCTTCTTTGGCCAGTACGACCGCATCGACAGCTATTTTTACGGCACCGAATTTGCCTCGTCCGGCCTGCCGGAGGGAGAGGAGCTGGAGATTCTCGAAGAGCTGAAGGACCAGGTGCCGCCCCAGGTCTTCACGACACCCTACGAGAACCCCGTTTCGGGCGACCAGACCAAGCTCAGGGCCAACCTGCGCACCGCCAACCAGCTGCTCACCGAGGCCGGCTATACGCTCGAAGGGCGCCAGCTGACGGACCCTGACGGAAAGCCGGTGCGCTTCGAAATCCTGCTCAACGGGCCGACGCTCGAGCCGATCACCACCAATCTGCAGACCAATCTCAAGCGTCTCGGCATGGACGTTTCGATTCGCACCGTGGACAGCCCGCAGTGGATCGAACGGGTCCAGAGCCGCGACTATGACGTGATCTATACCGGCTGGGCCCAGTCGCTCTATCCGGGCAACGAGCAGCGCGACTACTGGGGCTCGGTTTCCGCCAACCAGGAAGACGGGCGCAATTATGCCGGCATCTCCGATCCGGCCATCGACGCCCTGATCGACAAGATCATCTTCGCCGATGACCGCGACACGCTCATCGCCGCCACCCGCGCCCTCGACCGGGTGCTGCTCGCCCACAACTATGTCTTGCCCACCTACACGCTGCGCCAGGCGCGCATCGCCCGCTGGGACCGCTTCAGCCATCCCGAAGAGCTCCCCGAGTTCTCGATCGGCTTCCCCACGGTCTGGTGGTGGGACGAAGAAAAGGCCGCAGCCGTCGCCGCAAAGGACTAGGACGAACCGCTCGCGACAGAGGGGCGGGAAACCGCCCCTCGCTCACCTACCGTTTGCCATGCCAGCGCCTCAGCGCATGATGCGATAGATCTGCAGCGGCTCATCCGGCGCCGAAATCGGCGTGAGCCAGTCAAAGCCGCTGGCGTCAAAGTCCGGCATTCCCTCCAGGGCATCGCCGGGCTGCACGCCGCGACACAGGACGAGGTAGTCGAGCGCGCGCTCATCGACCACAGCGCGGGCTTCGGCCTCACCGCCGCCAAAAAAGCGCACCGCATCCTTCAAGCCGGCGACATTGCGATGATAGGCGGAGCTGACGATGCTGTGGTCGGTCTCGTAGAGAATCTGCCTGCCGATCAGCAGCGATGACATCACCCGTCCGGTCGGCAATTGCTGCAGCCGCGCATAAGCCTCTGGCATGACGCAGGCTTTGAGATCATCGGCGAAGACGACATCTTCGACCTCGTAGCTCGGCGGAGTCAGGGCCTCGTAGACCATTTTTGCAACCACGAGGTGCAGCAACCCCATGAATGCAAAGGCAAGCCCGACGAGCCGCAGCGTCGTCCAGAGGGTCTGGTTGGGCTTGAACGCGCGCCACGCCGTCGCCAGCGCCCAGGCGGCAGGCAGCAGCGCGATAATCGTTGCAAGGCGCAGGCCGCGGACCTGCGCAAAAGTGACAATCATGCTGAACGCCAGGAACGCCAGCATCGCCAGCCAGTCGATGCGGCGCTCACCCCGATGCATGAGGACCGCCGCGATACAGGCACCGAGCCCGGTCACCGGCAGGATCAGCGCCGCCAGGACGGGCCGTAGCGGGATCATCCAGGTCATGAGCGGTTGCGCCTCGCCGATGGGCGCCAGCAGCATGTCGACGAGCCAGGGCTCTAGATTGCCATAAGGCCCGTGCAGGCAGGCGGGTGAAATGGCAAGGGCGGCTGCCATCGCCACCAGGCCGGCAACAGCCAGCACGCCCAAGCGCTGCCAGGCCGGGGCCGCGCGACGCCCCGTCACGAGCCAGGCGCAGGCGATCGCCAGACCATAGAGCCAGGCCATCGATACATAGGTGAAGGACAACGCGTCACACTGGGTTGTCAGATAGTCTGCGGGCGGCGTCACCAGCATCAGATGTGCCAGCTCGCCCAGCGCAAAGCTGGCACCGAACGCCAGCATGGGGCGGGCGCTGCGGGCCGGATCGATCACCCAGAACAGCGGGATCAGCAACAGTTGCGGTGCAACCACCGCCAGGCCTTCACTGGCGATTGCGAGAACAGTCGCGGCAGCGAGTCCTGCAGCAACGGCCCAGCCGACGCTCTGCCGTGCCCGCAATGTCGCGAGAATGGCGACGAGGCAGAGCACCTGCACCACATTGTGGTGGTCGAGGTCGCCCGGGTGAAAATCGGCATAGATCGACACCGCCAGCGGCGCGAGCAGCACCACCGCCACCGCGGCCGAGCGCCCCGCAAGCCAGTCGGCGAGGATCACCAGCGTCCCAGCCAGCCCGAGTAGCACGAGCAGCGGCCAGATCAGTTGCAGTGCGGTATCTGCGGCGGTGGGATCGAGGAACAGGCGTAGCCCCGCAAGGATCAGCGCCATCGGACCGTCGATCAGCCGCGACCAGTGCATCGGCGCGCCCCAGGGCGTGTTCGTGCGATGCTGGAAATTGTCGAACCAGTTCTGGCCATTGAGCAGGTCGTGCACATTGACCAGCCGCATGACGTCGTCGCCGACGAAGGAGATCGGTTCGCCGCGGAGTTGCGGCAACACCAGCAGCAGCGCCAGCAGCGCCCACACCAGCCCGGTCAGGCTGAGACGGGAAATCCTCGGGCGCGCCACGACATCTGCCTTTTGCTGCATTGAGGCGTTATGCGCGCGACAGGCTTAATAGAGTTTTATACGAATAGCCTCGCCCGCCTCACCGTCCCCTCCCCCGCTGGCCGGTGCGGCGCATGAGGAAGCGCTCGAGCGCAGACAGCCCGTCATAGAGCAGCACGGCGATCGCGGCGACGATGAGCCCGCCCTGGGCCACGAAGGCCGTGTTGCTGGTCAGGAGGCCAGCGATGATCACCTCGCCCAGCGTCGAGGCGGCGACGGTCGAGCCAATCGTCGCGGTACCGAGCGAAATCACCACCGACAGCCGGATCCCGGCAAGGATCACCGGCGCGGCGAGCGGCAGTTCGACGCCCATCAGGCGCTGCCGATTGGTCATCCCCGAGCCCCGCGCCGCGTCGCTCACCGCTGGCGGCAGGCTGGTCAGCCCGGTCAGCGCGTTCTCGAAGATCGGTAAGAGGCCATACAGGAACAGCGCCACCAGCGTCGGTGCGGTGCCGAAACCGAGCACCGGCACGGCCAGCGCCAGCACGGCCACCGGCGGAAAGGTCTGTCCGGTATTGGCGAGCGAGCGGCTCAGAGGCAGGAATTCGGCGCCGACCGGCCGCGTCACAAGGATCGCCAACCCCACCGCGACCAGCGTTGCGGCAAAGGTCGCGACCGCGACGATCCCGAGATGGCTCAGCGTCAGGTTGAGCAGCGAGTTCTGGGTGTAGATCGCCGGCTGGCCGTATTTGGTCATCGGCGCGAACAGCCATTCGAAGCCCTGCGGCCACACGATCAGCGTCACCAGCGCCGCCAGCACGACCAGCCGGATGATCAGGCCAGCCTTCATTGCGGATGCTCGGCCCGCTGGGCGATGTCGTCTCGTCGGATGCGGCCCACCACGTCGCCCGCCTCATTGGTCACCGGCAGCATGTCGCGGCCGCTCCACAGGCATTCGGCATAGGCGTCGCGCAGGCTCGCCTCGAGCGAAATCGGCGCGCCCTGCGCCGTGCCGCCCTCGATCAGTTCGCTCACCTTGCCCAGCGCCAGCAGCCGGAAGGGCCGCTCAGAGGTGCCGATCAGCTCTGCGACGAAATCGGTCGCGGGATTGGCAATGATCTCGGCCGGCGGCGCATATTGCAGCAGTTGCCCGCCATCCATCACGGCGATCCGGTCGCCCAGATGCACCGCTTCCTCCATATCGTGAGTCACCAGGACGATCGTCGTTCCCAGCCGCTTCTGGATCGCCTTGAGATCGGCCTGCGCCTTGGCGCGGATGATCGGGTCGAGCGCGCCGAACGGCTCGTCCATCAGCAGCAGTTTCGGCTGCGCCGCCAGCGCTCGCGCGACGCCGACGCGCTGTTGCTGGCCGCCCGAAAGCTCCCCCGGCATGCGGTCGCGGAACTCGTCCGGCGGCATCTGGAACAGCTCCAGCAACTCGGTGACACAGTCGTCGATCTTGGCCTTGTCCCAGCCGAGCAGCGCCGGCACCGTCGCGATGTTCTGGCCCACGGTGCGGTGCGGGAACAGCCCATGGCCCTGAATGGCGTAGCCGATCTTGCGGCGCAGCTCATAGGGCGGCTGCTCGCGCGTATCCGCCCCATCGATCAGCACGCGCCCGCTGTCGGGCTCGATCAGCCGGTTGATCATCCTGAGCAGCGTGGTCTTGCCGGATCCGGACGTCCCGACCACCGCCGCGATCTGACCGTCCTCGACGGTCAGCGACACATGATCGACCACCGGCACGCCGAGATAGGATTTGGTCAGTTCGACAATCTCGATCATGGGGCGGCCTCTATCCAGTGTTTCGGGCGATTGCCTTCGTCCTCGTGCCTTCGCATCACTTCCGCCCCCCAACACTCACCATTTCCACCACGGCGTCGAGCACCACGGCGGCGGTAA
Source organism: Devosia sp. (assembly GCF_048261455.1). Lineage (GTDB taxonomy): Bacteria > Pseudomonadota > Alphaproteobacteria > Rhizobiales > Devosiaceae > Devosia_A. The sequence continues at coordinate 48,514 of NZ_JBLXGA010000014.1, read as the reverse complement.
AAGCCAGCGCCACCGTCGGCAATGCGCCGAGCAGCACGAGGTCCATCGCCGTCTGGCCGACGCCCTGAAAGACAAACACGCCAAAACCGCCGCCGCCGATCAGCGCGGCAATGGTCGCGAGCCCGATGTTCTGGACCAGCACGATGCGGATGCCGGTGAGGATCACCGGAAAGGCCAGCGGAAACTCGACCTGGCGCAAGCGCTGCCAGTTGGTCATGCCCATGCCGCGCGCGGCATCATAGGCGGCCGGCGGCACGCCCTCGAGGCCGACCACGGTGTTCGCCACCATGGGCAGCAGCGAATAGCCGAACAGCGCCACCAGCGCCGGCGCCCCGCCGATGCCGGAAATCCCGATCGCCTCGGCCCCCGGAATATTGGCGGCTACCCAGGCCAACGGCGCAATCAGCAGCCCGAACAGCGCGATTGAGGGGATGGTCTGGATAATGTTGAGCACATTCAGTACCGGGGTACGCAGCGGTCTGACGCGCTGGATCAGCACCCCGAGCGGGATGCCGACCAGCGCCGCGGCTACAAGCGAGCCCAGCGCCAGAAACACATGGGTCTGCGCCTCGCGCCAGAAGGTGTCGGCGCGGTTGGCGTATTCCTTGAGGATCGACAGGTCGTTCCAGGCGCCCGACAGCAGCAGCGCTGCAATCAGCGCGAAGACCACGACGACCGCGACGATGCGCAGCCAGGGCTGCAGCTTCAGCCGCACGAAGGCGTCGGTGGCGAGCAGGGCGAAAGCGAAACTGCCAAGCCAATAGCCGCCGCCCGGCGACACCCGGGCCAGCTTGTCGCCCTCGGGCGTCAGGAAGCCGCCGGCCATGCCCACGGCCAGCGCCAGGGCGGCGAGCGCCACGAAACTGGCGCCAAGCCGCCACAGCAGCGGGCTGCGCAGCAAGGCGATCACCGCGGCACCGCCAACGGCCAGCAGCAGCAGGCCGGCCATAGCACCCGGCAGCGCGGTGAAGATCAGATGGCCTTCGCCCGGCACGATGCGGTTGGCGCGGAACACGGCAAAGGGCATCACCAGTGCCACGACCACCAGAACGGCGATCAGCACCCCGAGCTTGTCGACGCGAAAGCGCTTGAGCGACGGATTTTGCGCAGCGAGATCGGTCATGCGCCCGGCGGATGGGTTGGACGACAAGGTGGAAAAGCCTCCCCCGGCATCCGGGGGAGGCTCAAGCGTTCACAGCGAACCATTGCGGTCACCCGCGCGGCCCGCGACCTCAGAGCATGCCGTTGGTGGTGAGCCAGTCGACAGCCACGGCCTTGGCGCTCTCACCACCGACCTGAATGCGGCCGTTGAGCTCCTGCAGCGTCTCGAGGTCGAGCTTTTCGAACACCGGCGCCAGGATATCGGCGATCTGCGGGTATTCGTTCAGCACCGCTTCGCGGATGATCGGGGCGGGCTCATAGACCGGCTGCACGCCCTTGTCGTCCTCGAGCACCACCAGACCGGACGGCGCGATGCCGCCGTCGGTGCCATAGACCATGGCGGCGTTGACGCCATTGGTCTGCTGGGCGGCCGCGGCGATCGTCGCGGCGGTATCACCACCCGACAGGGTCACCAGCTGGTCGGCGCTCAGCGTGAAGCCATAGACGTCCTGGAACTTCGGCAGGGCTGCCGGCGAGGACACGAACTCGGCCGATGCGGCCAGTTTCACCTCGCCACCGTCGGCGACATATTTGCCGAAATCGGTGAAGGTCGTGATGGAGTTGGCGTCGGCGACGTCCTTGCGCAGGGCCACGGCCCAGGTGTTGTTGGCCGGGGCCGGCTGTAGCCAGACGATCTTGTTGGCGTCGTAGTCGAGCTTCTTGGCCTCTTCATAGGCGCTGGCCGCGTCGTTCCACAGCGGGTCGTCGGCCATGTTGAAGAAGAAGGCCGCGTTGCCGGTATATTCGGGATAGATATCGATCTGGCCAGCCGTGATCGCCTCGCGCACGACGGGCGTGCCGCCGAGCTGGATCTTCTCGGTCACGGCGATATCGTTCTTTTGCAGCATCTGGCTGATGATGTTGCCGAGCAGACCGCCTTCGGTGTCGATCTTGGACGACACCACAACCTGCGCATTGGCGGCGGTTACGGAAAGGGCCAGCGCCGCAACGGCGCCGAGCAGTTTGGTGGACAGCATGATTGTCTCCTCTTTGTGCCCGGCTTTGCGAAGCCCGGACCTCAACTCTATACGGACGGGGCTGGAAATTAACCCCCGTTCTGCGTCATGGCGATTCGCGGCGGTAAAATGTTCGCAATCGCAGTCGTTCGGGTTGAGGAACACCGGTGCAGGCCGTTCGTTCCGGCGCGCCAGCCAATCTCAGACGGGAGGCACGTCGCGGTCGTCGAGCAGCAACACCATTTGCACCTGATCGCGCCACTTGCCGCGCTTCTTGCCGAGCTGCGGCAGCACCTGGCCACCGGTGAAACCGAACCCCCGGTGCAGCCGGATCGAGCCCGTGTTCTCGACGTCGATCACCGCGACCATGGCGTGCCGGCCATCGGCACGGGCGAGCTCGATGATATGGGCGAGCAACTGCCGACCATACCCTTTCCCGTGGTGTTCGGGGAACAGGTAGACCGAGTGCTCCACAGTCAGGTCATAGCCGTCGCGGCCGCGATAGGTGCCATAGGCGGCGTAGCCGAGTACCTCGTCCTGCGCGTTGACGCCCACCACGACGGGAAAACCCTTTTGTCGCCGCTCGGCCAGCCAGGCGGCGCGCCCCTCCAGCGTCTCCTCGATCTCGATCCAGATCCCGTCATTGTCGCGGATCGCCTGATTGTGCAGCGTCAGAAGGGCCGGCAGGTCGGCATCGGTTGCAGGGCGGATACGCATTGGCGGTACTTTCATCAATCAACAAACCCGATCATAATGGATGCTTATCAAAACGAACCAATGCTTCGCATAAGATTTATTTATGGATATCGACCAGCTAGTGACATTCGACCGGGTCGCCCGAGACCTTAGTTTCACCCGGGCCGCCGCCCGCCTCAACGTCACACAGGCCACGGTCTCCATGCGTATACGGGTGCTCGAGGACACGTTGAACGCGGTCCTGTTCACCCGCGGCCGCCGGATTGCGCTGACCGATCAGGGCATGACCTTCCTGCCCTATGCAAGACGGATTCTGTCGAGCGTGCACGAAGGCCGCGAAGCCCTGCGCCGCGTCGAGCGCGGCCGCCTGGTCGTCGCCTCGCTGGGGTCCATGGTGACGCCGCTTCTGTCGGACGCGTTGCTGCGCTTGCAGGGCCGTTACCCCGATCTCGATATCGTCGTGCGCCAAGGCCGGCAGGAGCAGGTCGTGGCGCTGCTGCACGAGCGGGTCGCGACGCTGGGCATCGTGTGCTGGCCCAATCTCGATCCGCTGGTCGGCGACCTCACCCCTCTCATCGTGGTGCGCGAGCCGGTGCCGATGGCCATGGCGCCACAGCTCGCCGCGCTATTGCCCGAGCGCCCGTCGCTTGATGAGGTCCTTGCCGTATGCCCACGGGTGATTGCGCTACGCTGGTGGCAGGCCAATCCCGAGGGCGAACTGCGTCTCGTGCGCCGCGCCAATGCCACGGTCGAGCTGCCCGAGGGTCCGGCGCGAAATCTGGTACTGCAGGGCGCGGGCTTCGGTCTGTTCGTGCGCTCAGCCATCGCCGAGGACCTGCGGACCGGTCAGTTGGTGGCGATCGAGCCGCATGATTTCCCGCCGCTGCATCGCGACATCGCGCTCGTCGTCCTCAACCCCGCGGATCTGGAACGTGAAAGCGTCGTGCAGTTTGCGCGGGAAATCGCCGTCGAGTGCCGCAAGATCGGCAAGGTGCTCGAGGATCGCACGACGGAACTGCTCACCAGCTAGACGGGCGCACCAGCTAGACGGGCGCACCACGCCCCGCGACGCTCGACCCGCCCACAGCCTATTTCGTCGTTCCCGGCAACGGATAGCGCTCCACTTCGCGCAGCAGTTCGACGAAACTGTCGACAGCAGTCTCGGCCGAAATCCGGCCCTTGTCGGGCGTTGCCAGATGCGCTTCTCCGGCGGCGCCGAGGGGGTGGATGTCGCTGGCGATCCAGGCGTAGCTCAGCATCCCCGTTGGCCGCAGATATTTATAGGCCTGCTCGTCGCGCTGGGCGACAGAGGGAAAGTCCTGCAGCTTGTCATGTTTCACCAGCTCGGGGCGGAAGTGCATGACCAATGAGGTTTCCGCGTCCCCGCCGTGAATGCCGAAGCGGTTCTCGATGTCGGAGTAAATGTCCTTGGGCCAGAACTGGCTCCAGCCGGTCTTCACCGCCAGCATGTTCTCGCGCACCCGCAATTCACGCGCGACAATATCGAGAATCGAGACGTTGCCGCCGTGCGAATTGACGAAAACGATCTTCCTGATCCCGGCCCGCGCCACCTCGAGCCCGATCTGGGTCCAGTTGTCGATCAGATTGGTCGCAGTGTGGCTGACCGTGCCAACCTGCCAGATGTGCTCGTTGGATTTGCCCACCGCCTGCACCGGCAGGATGCGGATATCAAGGTCGGCGGGCGCACGCTCGACCAGCAGGTCGAGATGGCCCTGGTTGATGATCGTATCGGTCCCCACCGGCAGATGCGGGCCATGCTGCTCGATGGCCGCTGTGGGCAGGATGGCGATGGTCTTTTCCGGGTCGATCCCGGTGAAGTCGGAGGCGGTGAAATCGCCCCACCAGATCTTGCGCTTGGTCATGGTCTCTCTCAGGCGGGGGTGGCGGCGATGGCTTCGATCTCCACCACGAATTCGGGCCGGGCGAAACCCGAAACGATCATCAGCGTCGATGCGGGCAGCGGATCGCCGAACAAGCCGTTGCGCACCTCCATATAGGGTTTGAGGTGCTCGCGCCCGGTCACATAGGCGTTGATCTTGACGATATCGGCGGGCCCCATGCTCGCTTCGGCCAGAATGGCAAAGATATTGTCGAAACATACCTTTGCCTGCCCGGCACAATCGGGGGGAATCGTGCCATCAGCAGTAATGCCGAGCTGGCCCGAGCACAGTACGGTGCGTGCACCGGGCGGCAGCTCGACGCCATGGCTGTAGGGCGCGAAGGGCGGATGAATGGATGGGGGAGAAAGCGGTTTGGTCACAGAACCTCCGGAACGTCGGGTGCTCAGGTAAACGCCAAATCCGGGGTTTGGAAAGCCCCAAGTCCGCCCACGCTGCCCATTTGAAGGGCAGTGGCGAAAGTGACGCATAATTGGGCTTTTCTTTTTGCGCACAGCCCTGCCACTATGGCTGGTGTACCTGCGGGTTCGTGCCGCCCTACTGCGAAACCGCACCGAGAATTCAACAGGGGAGACTTGCGAATGACTTCTTTCACCACACTGGCCGGCGCGGGCGCGATGGCGGTGGCGCTCACTGCCTCTGCAGCGATGGCGCAGGACGCCGTCAGCTTCGGCACCAACTGGCTGGCCCAGGCTGAGCACGGTGGCTACTACCAGGCCGTCGCCGACGGCACCTATGAGAAATACGGGCTCGACGTGACCATCCGTCAGGGCGGCCCGCAGGGTGCCAACCGCTCGCTGCTGATCGGCGGACAGATCGACTTCTACATGGGCGGCATGACCACCGCCATCGACGCCGTGGCCCAGGAAATCCCGACGCTCACCATCGCCTCGATCTTCCAGAAGGATCCGCAGATCCTGATGGCGCATCCCGATTCCGGCATGGACACCTTTGCCGACCTTGCCGATGCCTCCAAGTACATCCTGAGCAAGGATGGCTTCATCTCGTACTTCAGCTGGATGAAGTCGGCCTATCCGGAATTCGTCGACGAGAAGTACGAGCCCTACACCTTCAACCCGGCGCCGTTCATCGCCGATCCGATGGCGATCCAGCAGGGCTATCTCACGTCCGAGCCCTATGAGATCGAAAAGCAGACCGGCTGGACCCCGACCGTGTTCCTGCTGGCCGACAATGGCTTTCAGCCCTACTCGACCACGATCGAGGTGATGAAGCCGTGGTATGACGAGAACCAGGACGTGGCCAAGCGCTTCGTCGAAGCCTCGATCATCGGCTGGTACAACTACCTGTACGGCGACAACACTGCCGCCAACGAGCTGATCCAGAAGGACAATCCCGAGATGACCGACGGCCAGCTGGCCTATGGTCTCGAGAAGATGAAGGAATACGGCATCCTCGTTTCCGGCGACTCCGTCGGGGGCGGCATCGGCTGCATGACCGATGCGCGCTGGGAAGACTTCTACAACCAGATGCAGGAAGTCGGCATGTTCGAAGCCGGTCTGGATGTCTCCAAGGCCTATACGACCGACCTGGTCTGCAAGGGTCTGGGTACGGACCTCGTCACCCAAGAAGACGACATGTAATTTCCAACCCTTCGGCGCGGGCACTTCCGTCCGCGCCGTTCGACCCTAAGGTGGGCAATCAGACTTGACCGATCTCTCTCATGCCGCGCCCCCGACGGGCGCGACCGCTGCGCCCCGTACCGTCGTTTCGATGCGGAACGTATCGAAAGTCTTCTCCAACGGCACGCTGGCGCTCAAGGACATGTCACTCGACGTCGTGCGTGGCGAATTCATCAGCCTGCTCGGCCCTTCAGGCTGCGGCAAGTCCACGGCGCTGCGCATCATCGCCGGCCTCGGCGGTGCCTCGACCGGCACGATCGACTGGCCCAGTTCCAAGATCAATTCCCGCGGCCTGCCGGAAGGCGATGTCGGTTTCGTCTTTCAGGAGCCCACGCTGATGCCGTGGCAGACGGTACTCGGCAATGTCTATCTGCCGCTGCGCCTCGCCGGCATTTCCAAGTCCGCCGCCCGTGAGCGGATCATGGATGCGCTCGCCTCTGTCGGCCTCGAAGACTTCGCCGACGCCTATCCGCGCGAACTCTCCGGCGGCATGAAGATGCGTGTGTCCATCGCCCGTGCCTTGGTCACCAAACCCAAGCTGCTGCTGATGGACGAGCCCTTCGCGGCGCTCGACGAAATTACCCGGCAAAAGCTCAACGACGACGTGCTGCGGCTGTGGAAACAGTCCGGCGTCACCGTGATCTTCGTCACCCATTCGGTGTTCGAAAGCGCCTATCTTTCCAACCGCATCGTCGTGATGAAGGCCCGTCCGGGCCAGGTCTTTGCCGATATGCCGCTCGAAAACAGCGGCGAGCGCGACGCCGATTTCCGCACTTCGGAAGCCTACCGCGCCGCGACCGAGAAGGTCTCGCGCGCCCTGCATGATGCCATTCACGCCGGCGGAGGCACCCACTGATGACCGACAGTTCAGCCGTACCCAACGCCGCCGGACAGCCGACCGATACAGAGGCCGGCACCGACAGCGCCGTAGCGATCCTGCGTCCGCGCACCTCCAACACCGAAAAGGTGATGCGCATTCTCATCCCCGTCAGCATGCTGGCCATTGCGATCGTCATCTGGCATCTGGCGGTGACGATCAACGATATCCCGCGCTACATCCTGCCGTCGCCGGCCGATGTTGCCAACTCGCTGTGGAACGACTGGCCGACGCTGGCCCCGGCCCTGCTGGTGACGCTGCGCATCACCTTCACCGCGCTGTTCCTCGCCCTGATCGGCGGCGTCGCCATGGCGATCCTCTTGGTCCAGAGCCGGTGGATCGAGCTGGCGCTGTTTCCCTTCGCCGTCATCCTGCAGGTGACGCCAATCATCGCCATTGCGCCGCTGCTCCTGATCTATGTCAGCGACACGCAGTCGGTGCTGCTGATCATCGCTTTCCTCGTCGCCTTCTTCCCGATCCTGTCCAACATGGTGGCGGGTTTGAAGAGCGTCGATCACAACCTGCTCAACCTCTACGACCTCTATGGCGCTTCACGCTGGCAGACGCTGATCTATCTCAAGCTCCCCTCCTCCATCCCCTATTTCATGGCGGGGCTGCGGATCGCGGGTGGGCTGGCGCTGATCGCTGCCGTGGTTGCCGAATTTGCCGCCGGCACCGCCGGTCAGGGATCGGGCCTCGCCTTCCGGCTGCTCGAGTCGCAATACCGGCTGAACATCCCGCGGCTGTTCGCGGCGCTCATCATGCTCACCGGCACCGGCGTCGCCATTTTCGGGCTCACAAGCTTCATCGCCTGGCTCGGCCTGCATCGCTGGCACGAAAGCGCCCTGAAGCGGGAGAATTGATTGTGGGATCGCGCGTCCCCCTTCTCGCCCTCTCTCCCTCATCCGCCTCGCGGGCACCTTCTCCCATCATGGGGGAAGGTGGGCCAAGCCCGGATAAGGGTGGAGTTTCAAACCCGGAGCCTATTGCATGACTGACCTCACCTCCGGCTCCATCACGCTCACCAATGCCACCATCCCGCATGCGGCGATGGGCAAGGTCGGCGATGGCGCAACCTCTAAGTTCGATATCGAGATCGTCGACGGCACCATTGCCGCCATCCGCCCGGCCGGCAGCGCCCCCGTCACCGGCGCCAGCCACGACATGGACGACGGGCTGGTTCTCCCCTGCTTCGTCGATATCCATACCCATCTCGACAAGGGCCACATCTGGCCGCGCAAGGAGAACCCGGACGGCACCTGGCTCGGCGCGCTCAATGCCGTTCAGGAAGATCGCGAGCGCCTGTGGCGTGAAGAGGATGTAGAGCGCCGCTTCGATTTCGCGCTGCGCTGCGCCTATGCGCATGGCACCGCCGCCATCCGCACCCATCTCGATTCCAGCCCGCCGCAGCATGAGATCAGTTGGACGCTGTTCGAAAAGATGCGCGCGCGCTGGGCCGGCCGCATCGAACTGCAGGCCGTCTCCATCGTCGGCCCCGATACGCTGGTCAGCCCCGCCGAGAACGACGCCGTGGCGCAGCAGGTCAAGGCCTCGGGCGGCATTCTGGGCGGTTCGGTCGGGGTGTTCGACCGCTCGCGCGAAGCCATGCGGGCCGTCGTCGAAAAGGCCGGCGAGCTCGGGCTCGATCTTGACCTCCACACCGACGAAACCGGCGATCCCGCGGCCCATGCGCTGCTGCACCTTGCCGAAACAGTCACCGAGACCGGCTTCAGCGGCAAGGTGATGGCCGGCCATTGCTGCGTCCTCACCGTGCAGGACGACGCCATCGTCAAACGCACCATCGACGCGGCCACCAAGGCCGGCATCGCCATCGTCTCTTTGCCGATGTGCAATATCTACCTGCAGGATCGCGACAACGAGAACGGCCGGGTCCGGACGCCGATCCGCCGCGGCGTCACCTTGCTCAACGAGTTCAAGGCCGCCGGTGCCCTGGTCGCCGTCGCCTCCGACAACACGCGCGACCCCTTCTACGCCTATGGCGATCTCGACGGGGTGGAAGTGTTTCGCGAAAGCGCCCGCATCCTGCATTTCGATCACCCGCAGGATCAGGCCTGGGATTGGATCCGCGCCATCACCAGCGCGCCCGCTGCCCATGCCGGCTTCAGCTATACCGGCACGATTGCCGAAGGTGGCCCGGCCGATCTCGTGCTGCTGCGCGCCCGCAGCTGGAGCGAACTCAACGCCCGGCCGCAGACCGATCGCATCGTACTGCGCGCGGGCAAGGCGATCGACACGACGCCACCCGATTACCGCGAACTCGACGACCTGATGGAGTAGTTAGAATGGATCTCGAAGGCTTCCGCGCCGCACTCGGCGACATCCCGGTCGAAGACAATCCGCGCATCGTGCAGCAGAAAAGTCGCGACCATTACTGGTACTCGCCGCGGCTGAAATCGCAGCTCGAGCATGTGACGGCGGCCATCGTCGTCTCGCCCCGCAGCGTCGAGGAGGTCGTCACCGTCTTGCGCGAGGCCTTCCGTTTCGAAGTGCCGATCACGCCGCGCGGTGCCGGCACCGGCAATTACGGCCAGGCCATGCCGCTCTCGGGCGGCGCCATGCTCAACCTGATGAACCTCGACAAGGTCATCTCGATCAGCCACGACCGGGTCCGCGCCCAGGCCGGCGTCGTGATGGAAAAGCTCGACGAAGCGACCATCGAGGCGGTCAATGGCGAGCTGCGCTTCCACCCCTCGACCTATCGCATGGCCTCGCTTGGCGGCTTCATCGCCGGCGGCTCGGGCGGCGTCGGCTCGATCCGCTGGGGCGGGCTGCGCAATTTCGGCAATATCCTGGGGCTCAAGGTCGTCACCTGCGAGGCCGAGCCGCGTGTGCTCGATCTCACCGGCCCCGACATCCTCAAGGTCGCCCACGCCTATGGCACCAATGGCATCATCGTCGAAGCGGAAATGCCGCTGACCGCGCATTACGACTGGGTCGATGTGCTGGTGGGCTTTGACGACGCCTATGAGGCCTGTGCCTTCGCCGGTCAGGTGGCGCTGCAGGACGGGCTGTTGTGCAAGGAAATCTCGCCGGTCGCCGCCCCCGTGCCGCATGACTATTTCAACCGCCACCGGCCGTTCATCAAGTCGCGCGAGCAGTCGGTCGTCCTCATCATGGCCGCGCCTGCCGCCATGCCGGCGCTCGCCGATTTCGTCGACTTCCACAAGGGCGACATGCTCTATCGCGGCGACGAGGCGGCGCCCGAGGTCAAGGCCAAGCTGCCGCCGGTCTATGAGCTCGCGTGGAACCACACGACGCTGCGCGGGCTGAAGATCGATCCGACCATCACCTATCTGCAGACCCAGTATCCGAACCTCGAAAAGGTCAAATGGGCCATCGACACCTTCGGCGACGAAATGCCGATGCATATCGAGATGACGAAATTCGACGGCCGCGTCGTCTTCTCCGGCCTGCCGATCGTGCGCTACACCACCGAGGAGCGGCTCGAAGAGATCATCAAGCTGCACGAAGCCAATGGCTGCCTCGTCTTCAACCCGCATCGCTTCACCCTCGAAGAGGGCGGCATGAAGCAGACCGACCGGGCGCAGCTGGCGTTCAAGAAGGAGGCCGACCCCTCCGGCATCCTCAACCCGGGCAAGATGATCGCCTGGGATGATCCGGATTTCGATTTCGACAGCGGCCGCACCTGGCTGTTCACCGGGCTCTACACGCTGGGCGCCGCCTGATGCGCGTCCACGTCATCCATGCCCACCCGGTCGAGACCAGCTACAACCGGTCGCTGTTTCACGCCACCTGCGAAGGGCTGAAGACGGCCGGGCACGAGATCGACCCGCTGAGCCTTTACGACGAGGACTTCCCCGCCGTGATGAGCCGCGAGGAGCGGCTCAACTATCACGAGGTGCCGGGCAATCTGACGCCGCTGACCAAGCCCTATGTCGACCGGCTGCAGGCCGCCGATGCGCTGGTCTTCGTTCATCCGGTCTGGAACTACGGCTACCCGGCCATTCTCAAGGGCTATTTCGACCGCATCTTCCTGCCCGGCGTGAGCTTTCGCATGGAGAGCGATGGCGGCGAGAACGACAAGGGCAAGCTCGTCCCGGGCATGACCAACATCAAGAAGGTCGCCTATGTCACCACCTATGGCGGCAGCCGCTTCCGCACCATGGTGATGGGCGATCCGCCCCGCCGCCTCGCCATGCGCTGGGGCTGGGTGACCTTTTCCAACCGGCCGCAATATCTGGCGCTCTACGACATGAACAACCAGACCCCGGCCGGCCTCACGGCTTTCCTCGACAAGGTGAAAAGCGAGATGTCGCGGTTCTGACGGACGGTGCCAGAGCGAGGACCACGGGAGACCGCGCGCACCAAACCCGCCCACCCCGTGTCATCCTGCCCTAAGCTCGATGTCATCCCGGGCGAAGACCCGGGATCCATCCCAAGCTATCGCCGCCCGTGCCTCCCGGCGTGACTGGCCGCGCCAAGGCCACTACCTGCCGTCCCCACGTTCCGCATCAACAGTTCATTATCCATAAATGTGGCGTTCCCACAGAGGCTTGTAGTCGCCCGTTCGAGCGGCATTTGAACATGCGACCTTAGTCGCCGGAGCGCTTCGTCAGCCCCTTGCCCTTCCCCGGATGCTCTTTGGTGTGGCCGGGGCTGGTCTTGCCCGCATGCTTGCCGTCGTGGTGCGGGTCGTCACCACCAGTCGACGGCGGCGATGATGGCGGTGGCGACGATGGCGGCGGAGAGGACGGCGGCGGAGCAGAGGACGGTGGATTTACCTCGCTCGACCCAGTGCTTGATCCGGTCACTCGGACCGTGTCGGCCACAGTGCGGCGCAGGCATTTTTCGGCAGAGCGCACGCGGAACTCGCGCAGCAGTGGTCGTTGCGACACGGCATAGAGGAAGCCGGCGCGCAGCGTCGCGCGCGTCCTGGCATCCACCGATCCGGTGTCGCCGAGAACTTCAGATTGCTTCCGGTCGAACCGCCCAACCTGGCAGGTATCCGACAGCGTCGCGCATTTGGCGGCGCGGGCGCATAGCGTCGCCGCCCCGTGGTACAGCAGCACATTTGTCGTTCCCGCCGTCACCGTAAAATCGAACGCCGTGCCGCGAATGCCGATCGTCCCCGAGGGCGTATTGATGGCGTAGCGTTCCTTCGGGGCATTGCCGGTGACAAAACGGAACGTGCCGGTCAGCGCATTGACCGCGAAATTGCCGGACGATCCGTCGGCGCGCAGCAGATAGTCCTCGAGGACCAGCGCCGAGTTCGGCCCGACGACCAGTTCGGTGGTGTCGGCAAAGCGGATCTGCACCAGCCCGCTGGCATCGGTTTCCACCTTGTCGCCAATGAACAGGTCGGACCCCACCCTGAGGATTTTGACCTCGGCTCCGGCCCGCACCACCGCGCCGGAATCGACACCCAGGGCGGAACCGTCGGCGGCAACGGCCGGGCCTGCAGCAGCGATCATCGCCGCCAGAAACATCCGTACAAGACGACCAGACATGGCTCCCCCTCCAGAGAGCTGTCATTAGGCACACATTTCTTGCGCGGAGGAAATAGTCTTAACAAGTGGTAAACGCCGCCCTGCGCAGCTCACACAGCTGAAAAGCAGACCTCGGCAGCCGCCAAAGACGTCGCGCTCAACAATGAGCTGATCGACTGTCGGCCTGTCAGGCTCTGTTCATCGGCACGGCATTGGCGTGACCATTTGGTGGCAATCCGATGCTCCGCCGCGGCCCGCCCTCCGGGATGACTTCAGAAGCAGCAGCAGCGTCAATGACTTGCCCAGTTTTATCCCCGCCGGCCCAACGCGGCGCATACTCAGCGAGAAACGTCGCCGAAAAATGTATTCAGATCAGCACAGGAGGGCAGATCAGCCGAACTTCCAGCCGGACTTGAACTGATAGAAGACGTGCAGACCGATCTTGGTGTTCTTCTTCATCTTGCGCGCCCAGTGCGGGTAGACATAGGTCGCATGGTAGTGCGTCGACATGCCGACATCGGCGATATACTCGGTCGCCGGGATGACCAGCTTGGCGATTTCCATCGCCTGGTCCCAGGCCTTCTTTTCGGTCACGCGCTCGGGAATGCCGTCGCAGGCGAAGCTGAACTGGCAGGCATTGCGCTTGTTCTGGTTCTGAAACACCACGCCGCAGATGGTCGAGGGATAGAGCCGGTGGGCGACGCGGTTCATCACCACCTGCCCCACGGCGACCTGGCCGCGATAGGCCTCGCCGCGCGCCTCGAAATAGATTGCCGTCGCCATGCACCAGACCTCCTTGTCGGAGACTTTGTTGCCCTTGGTGTCACGCACTGCGCCGTCGAACACCGTCGCCGGCAGGTCGGCGCGGGCATAGGCCAGCTTTTCGGGGATCAGCTGCGGTACCGGCGCGCCGTCGGGGTGCGACAGCGCATCGATGGCATCGAGCGCGGCAGAGCTCATGTCTGGGTCGATTGACGCCACGGCGATCGGCGTGTCCTCGACGATCATCGTCGGCGCGGCGGGGGCCAGCTTGGTCTTTGCCGCCTCGGGATTGCGCAGCATGGCGATGCGGGCGCGAATATCGGCGAAGCCGCTGGTGAGGGCCATCAGGTCCTCCGTCGGCCGCATCCGGTCCTGCTTGTCGCTGCGGTTGGGGCCGACGAAACCGCCGGAATTGAACATGTGGTCGATCGAGCCGGTGATGATCACGTCGGTGCCCGTGCGCGCCAGGCTCGCCTGTGCACTCACCGGCAGAACCGGCAATGTTTCACCGAAGTCGGGCGCATTGGCTGCACCGGTCAGGCCGACCAGGCTGAGCAGAGCAAAGGCAGCGCCCGCGAGGGCCCTGAGGGTCGCCAGCTCGCGACGAGCCCGGCGGATCCGATTTTCCGGAACGATCAACACGCTTTACTATCCACGCAACGCTACACAACTCGATACGCGCCGGGCATTCCAGTTTGATACACTGTGACGCAAATGCCGACGGTTCCGACTATGAGCGGTTAGGGTTAGGGCAAGGTAAACGCGGTGAAATGGCCACGCGAAGGCACACAGGTGGCAAGGATCGGGAGATTTGACGGCCGGCAGTTGACCCGCCCCGGCGCCGCCCCTAGCGATAGGGATCAGGGGCGGGAGACGACCAAATGACTGATACGGCTACGCAACCGTCGCGCTTGCCCGGCGGCGTGCGCGCCCCGAAAGGCCACAATGCCTGGTTCGTGGCGCTCGGCAGTTCCTTTGCCGCCGGCGCAGGTCTGGGCGACCGGCTGCCCGGCACGCCGCGCATTTCAAAACGCACCGCCCATGGCTACCCCCAGCAGCTGGCGCGGCTGCTGGACGTCCCCTCCTTCACCGACATGTCCTCTTCGGGCGCGACGCTCGAAGAGGTACTGCACGGCGGCCAGGGTCGGCTCGGCCCGCAGATCGACGCGGTGGGGCCGCAGACCCGTCTCGTCACCCTCACCGCCGGCGGCAATGATATCGGCTATGTCGGCGACCTGATGGGCATGGCGCGCGTCCGTCGCCCGGGCCTCGCCGGCGCTTGGCACCGGCTGTTCTTTAAGGGCCCGCGCCGCCCGGAAGAGCGCGATTTCGCCGCGCTCCACACCACCTTCGTCACGACGCTCACCGAACTCCGCCGCCGCGCACCGCAGGCGCTGATCATCGTCGCGACCTACCCGGCCATCCTCGACACGGCGCCGCCCTGCCCGGCACTCGGCATCAGCGCCGCCGAGGCCGACGCCATGCGCGGCGTCGGCGAACAGCTGGCCGAGACGACCCGGCAGGCCGTCGCTGCGACGGATGCGGTACTGGTCGACATGGCCGCGCTGTCCACTGACCACGCGGTATGCAGCGAACAGCCCTGGATTTACGGGCCCTTCCCCAAGTCCGGCATGGGGTTCCACCCGACGCTCGCGGGCGCCACGGCCACTGCCGCGGCCATCGCAGACCTTATCCGCGAACGGGGTCTCGTCGGCTGATTACTGTGCCAGCGTCAGCCGCGCCACAGGCACCCGGTAGGGCGAGCAACTGACATAATCCACATCGAGCGTCGCGAAATAGTGCAGCGACGCGGGATCGCCGGCGTGCTCGCCGCAAATGCCGATCTTGAGGTTCGGGTTGGCGCGCCGTCCGTCCTCGATCGCCCGCGAGATCAGCTCGCCGACCCCCTTCTGGTCGAGGGTCACGAAGGGGTCGAACTCATAAATTCCCTTGCGCTGATAAACGGCCAGAAAGGCCGGGGCGTCGTCGCGGCTCAGGCCATAGGTCGTCTGCGTCAGGTCATTGGTGCCAAACGAGAAAAACTCCACATGCTCGGCGATCTCGGCGGCCCTCAGCGCGGCGCGGGGCAGTTCGATCATCGTGCCGAAACTCAACCGCTCGCGCGCCGGCGCCGGCAGGCGCGCCTGATCGAGAATGGCGAAGGTCTGGCGTTTGATCTCCACCACTTCCGACACGGTCGAAACGAATGGCACCATGATCTCGAGCGTCACGGGCTCCGACTGGTGCGCCGACGCAGCACGCACGCCGGCAGCCAGCGCCTCGATCTGCATCTTGAGGATTTCGGGATAGGTGATCGCCAGCCGCACGCCACGATGCCCGAGCATCGGGTTCGACTCGGCAATCCGGTCGAGCCGGCGGCGCAGCGCCTGAACGCCCAGCCCGAGCGATTGCGCCGTCTCTTCGATGTCCTCGTCGGTGCGTGGCAGAAACTCATGCAGCGGCGGGTCGAACAGACGCACCGTCACCGGCTTGCCGCGCATCGCGGCAAAGATCGCCGCATAGTCGGCCGACTGGAAATCCACCAGCCCGTTCAGCGCTTTCTCGCGATCCTCAGGGTTCTCCGACAGAATCATGCGGCGCAGCGCCACCATGCGTTCGCGCGAAAAGAACATGTGTTCGGAGCGCGCCAGCCCGATCCCCTCGCAGCCGAAGCTCAGCGCCGTGTTCACGGCCTCGAGCGTTTCGGCATTGGCCCGCACGGCGATGGCGCGCGAGGCATCGGACCAGCTCAGCAACTGCTTCATGGCGCCGCCGATATGCGGCTGCGACAGTGGCAAGGCGCCGGCATAGATCACGCCATCGGTGCCATCGATGGTGATCCGCTCGCCGGCCTTGAAGGTCCGCTCGCCGATACGGCAGGTGAGATTGGCCGGGTCGATGGAGAGGCTGCGCACGCCCGCGACGCAGGGCTTGCCGGTGATCCGCGCCACGACACCGGCATGGCTAGTCATGCCGCCGCGCGCCGTCAGAATGCCGGTCGCAGCCTTCATGCCCTCGATATCGGTCGGGCCGGTTTCGGTGACGACCAGAATGCAGTGCCGGCCGCGCGCATGCATGCGCGCTGCATCCTCGGCAGTGAAGACGATCACGCCGCTGGCGGCGCCGGGCGATACGCCCAGCCCCGAGGTCAGCGCCGTCCGGCTGTCGGGCGACTTCAGCCGCGGGTGCAGCAATTGCTGCAAGCGCAACGGATCGATGCCGCGCACCGCATCGCGCCGCGTCCAACTGCCGCGCGCCACCCTATCGACCGCGGCCTCGAGCTCGGCGGCTGCCGAGGATTCGGCGCGACGGGCCGAGACCAGGCGCACGATGTCGCCCTCTACCGTCACGGTGCAATTGAGATTGGTCCCCGCCAGCCCGTCCATCAGCTCGCACAGCTCCCGCGCCGAATCCGGCAGGCTGCGCGCGCCGTCCTCCGCCGGGCCCATGGCCCCCGTCTGCGGATCGCGGATCAGGAAACTGTGCATCCTGCTGCCGGCCATGGCCTGAACGATCACCAGGTCGTCCGGTTCGCCGGCAAGCGTCTCGAAGACTTCGGTAATCGCCAGCGACAAAGGATGACGCGGATCGACGGCCTCGGCCTCACTGGTGGGCGGGGTCAGCGCAAGCCGGGCCGGGCTGAGCCCCGCGCGATGCGCCCGGGCCGAGGTACGCACCACCAGTTCTGGAGCCTTCTGGTCGCGTCCCACCAGCCGGAGCAAGGTCGCCACCCAGTGGCCGCGCAGTGTGGCGTCTGCGGTCTTCAGCGCCAGCCAGCCGCGGCGGGTGATGGCAATGGTCGGCACGGTGGGGAAACCGGCGGCACACGCCGCATGCAGCCAGCGGGCCTTGCCGGTCAGCAGTCTGGCCTGGGCTGCCGAAAGGCTCGCCTTGCCCAGTGCGGGCGCTACAGCGAACATTTCCGAGGCCAGGGTCACCATGACACCATTGTTGATTGCACAGACCATAGTGGGGGCGCAGGATGAAGGCGGCAACCCTTGACTTGGACGGGCATAGAAAGCATTTCCTTGGCTATGCAAACAAGGCCGCAGCTCGACATAACGCTCTGTGCACCCCGCGGCTTTTGCGCCGGGGTGGATCGGGCCATTCAAATCGTGGAACTGGCGCTCGAAAAATACGGGGCGCCGGTCTATGTGCGCCACGCCATCGTGCACAACAAATATGTCGTCGACGGGTTGCGCGACAAGGGTGCGGTCTTTGTCGAGGAGCTCGACGAGATCCCCGATGGCGATGCGCCCGTGGTGTTTTCGGCGCACGGCGTGCCCAAGTCGGTCCCGGCCGGCGCCAAGGCGCGCAACATGTTCTTTCTCGATGCGACCTGCCCGCTGGTCTCCAAGGTGCATATCGAGGCCAACCGGCATCATGCCGAAGGCCGCGAGATCATCCTCATCGGCCACGCCGGCCATGTCGAAGTGATCGGCACCATGGGCCAGTTGCCCGAGGGTGCGGTGACCCTGGTCGAAACCGTCGCCGATGCCGAGGCCTTCGAGCCGCGGGATCCCGAAAAGATCGCCTTCGTCACCCAGACGACGCTCAGCGTCGACGACACGTCCGAAATCGTTGCGGCGCTTCGCCGGCGCTTCCCGGCCATCACCCTGCCGCACAAGGAAGACATCTGTTACGCCACGACCAACCGGCAGGAAGCGGTGAAAGCCGTGGCGCCCAATGTCGATGCGCTGGTCGTGGTCGGGGCGCCGGAATCGTCCAATTCTGTGCGCCTCGTTGAAGTGGCGCAGCGCAGTGGCTGCGACAATGCCGTGCTGGTCGAGCGCGCCGACAAGATCGACTGGTCGCGCTTTGAAGGTATTTCGACGCTCGGCATCACCGCCGGCGCCTCGGCGCCCGATGCCCTGGTCGACGAAGTGATCGAGGCCTTTGCGCAGCGGTTCGACATCAAGGTCACGGCCAGCGGCCAGCAGCGCGAGCACATTACCTTCAACCTGCCGCGCGAACTGCGCCAGCCACAGGCAGCGACGCCCGGCGCATGAGCGATCTCGACCTCATCGAAACCGACCGGCTGGTGCTCTCCGGCTGGCGGGCCGACCAGATCGGTGACCTCTATCGCCTGCATGGCGACCCGGTTGTCGCGCGCTATCTCACCGGTCACGGCAAGCCCTGGACGCCCGAGCAGATGGACGCTGCCCTCGCCGGCTGGATCGCACTGTTCGAGCGCCAGCAGATGGGCAAGCTGCGCGTCACGCGCAAATCCGACGGTGCGCTCGTCGGCCGCTGCGGCTTTGGCGTTTACGGGCCCGAAGAAATCCCCGAGATCGGCTATTCGCTGTTCCCGGAATACTGGGGCAATGGTTACGTGTTCGAAGCGGCGAGCGGGCTCAAGGACTGGTACTGGCGCGAGACCGATCGTGACCATTTCCTCGGCATGGCGGATGCGCGCAACGAAGCCTCGCTGAAGGTGCTGCGCAAGCTCGGGGGCGTCTATACCCACACGGGTGACAGCTACGACCACCCCAATGTCGAGTTCTACCGCTACGACCGGCCGGCCACCGCCTGATGGCCAATATCGTCGTCATTCACACCGATGGTGCCTGCTCGGGCAATCCCGGCCCCGGCGGCTGGGGCGCCGTGCTGCAATATGGCGACAAGCTCAAGGAGCTGAAGGGCGGCGCTGCGCTCACCACCAACAACCAGATGGAACTGACGGCCGCCATCGAGGCGCTCGGCGCCCTCAGCCGCCCCTGCGCGGTCGAACTGCACACCGACAGCAGCTACGTCAAGGACGGACTGACCAAGTGGATCCACGGCTGGAAGAAAAACGGCTGGAAGACCGCAGCCAAAAAGCCCGTCAAGAACGCCGAACTGTGGCAGGCCCTCGAGGCTGCCAGCCAGCGCCACCAGATCGACTGGCGCTGGGTCAAGGGCCACGCCGGCAATGAAATGAACGAACGCGCCGACCAGCTCGCCAACGAAGGCATGGCGCCGTTCAAGACAACCCGCGGCTGAGCCCGGCCCCTCGATCGCCTAAAGCGCCACCTCGATATGATCGGGCGGCAGCCCCTGCCGCGCCCGCTCGACCATTGCGGTGAACGCCGCCTCCAGATGACGGGTATAGCTCTCCATGTCGAACAGAGGGCTAGTCTCGCGGTTCTGCGCCAGCTTCTCCTTCAGCGCCGCAGCACGTGCCGGATCATTCCCGATCGCGACAGCCGTTTCGACGTAGGCTTCGCGGCTATCGACGATCAGTTCCGGCATGTCGATGGCCGTCAGCAGGCTCGCAGCGACACGGCTAGCAAAAGTCTCGCCCGGCAGCGTCAGCACCGGGACGCCCGCAAACAGCGCGTCGCTCGCCGTGGTGTGGGCATTGTAGGGGCGCGTATCGAGGATCAGATCGGCATGGGCAATGCGCGCGAAATGATCTGGAAGTGACACATAGTGTGAGAAAACCAGACGTTCTGGGGCAACGCCGCGCTTTTCCGCCTCGCGGCGCAGGTTCGACTGACCGACAGGGTCGTTGCCCCTGAGCCATAAGACGCTCTCCGGCACCCGACGCAGAATATCCATCCAGTCGTCGAAAACCTCCGGCGTGATCTTGAAGTCGCCGTTGAAGCAACAAAGGACCACCCCGCTCTCGGGTAGTCCCTCGTCGGTGCGCGATGGCCCCGGCACCGCCGGCAACAGGCGCCGGTCGCGCGGCATGTAACAGTGCGGCAGCCAAGCCATCTTCTCGCTGTAGTGCAGAGCACTCGCCTCGGGCACGATCGTTTGGTCGGCGATCATATAGTCGATGTGTTCAGCACCGGCCGTACCGGAATAGCCAAGGTAGCTCACCTGGATCGGAGCGGCACGATGGCGGAATATCTGCGGGCGGGCGCCGCGTGTATGACCGTCGAGGTCGATGGCGATATCGAGACCCTGCTGGCGTGCGTGCCGTGCAGCGTCGCGATCTGAGAGACCGTTCAGGTCGACGACGTGATCGAACAGCGCGTCGAGGTCCCGCGAATGCGCTTTCACCTGATAGGTAAAGGCCGCGATGTTGAAGCGAGACCGATCGTGCAACGCGATCGCCTCGAGCAACAGCAGCATCACCGGGTGGTCTCCAAAGTCCGCGGAGAAATACCCGATGCGCACCGGCCCTTTTTCGGCACTCAGATTGGGCCGATCGGCGGACGGTCCCGCGTTCGCGACCCAGGCACGCGCAGCCTGGTGTTGCAGCGCCGCGGACTCCAGTATCGAAAGGGAAACAAAGGGCGGCAGCGCCGGCTGCCCCTTTCGCACCCGCGCAACGACCGCCTCATGTTGTGCGTGGTAGTCCGTCCAGTCGCATAACTGCATCTGTTCATGCAGGACGACGCCCGGCAGATTGGCCGAATTCGGCCTCAAGGCCAGAGCCTTTCGGTAGTCGGCCAGGGCCTCAGGACGGCGTTTCAGCTGCCGCAGACAATCTGCGCGGCCGACGTAGGCCTCTGCAAGCTTGGGCTGCAACCCGACGGCCTGATCGAAGATCGGCACCGCTTCGGCCGTTCTTCCGACACCACGCAGGGCCCGCCCCAGAAGGCAGAGCGTCTCCGCGTGGCCGGGACGCAGTTTCAGGGCACGGCTGGCGTCCGCCAGCGCCAAATCGAACTGACGCATATCGTTCCGAATGCGTGCACGGTTGGCGTAGGCCATGACCAGTCCAGGCGCCAGCTCCAGCGCACGATCATAGGCTGCAACGGCGTCCTCCAGCCGCCCCTTGGCGCGCAGTGCCATCCCGAGATTGCTGAAGCCGCCCGCATTGTCAGGATTGATCCGTGTGGCGCGCTCCAGCCGACTGATCGCTTCGCCGATCTGTCCAGCATGGTATAGTGCGACGCCGAGGAGATTGAGCGCGTCGAAGTCATTTGGCTGCTCTCGCAGCACCTGTTCAAATCGCGCGCGGGCACCCTGAATGTCTCCTTGCTGCAGCAGCGATACACCGCTCTCCAGCCATTGCCGGATCTGATCCTTGCTCGTCGTCTGCATCTCAAGCCCGCAGTTTTCGCGTCAGATCGTAGGTGACTTAACACCCGGCTGCTTGCAAGCGCTTGCCACTACCTTTCATGGTTTCTGAGCGAGGTTGCCACCCACCATCACGTGAGTTGCCCCCTGGCCCTGGCTTGGAGACACTCACTGTATGCGCACGCTTCTCATTTCCGTCCTCACTGCCCTGACGCTGGCTGCATCACCCGCCCTGGCGCAGTTTCCGCCGCCGGGCATCTATCAGTGCACTGACACGAGCGGCACGATGGTGGGCGAACTGACTCTGCTGGTCGCGGGCGATTACAGCTTTGCCGATCCCGAGGGTAAAACCGGGAACGGCCAGGTCGCCTCGGCCGGCAGCGACGTCGATCCGCTCAGCGGCCCGCTCGCCGACAGGCAGCTCTATGGCAGCTTCGAAACGGGCGCAGACGGCGCGACGGTGTTCGTTTTCACCGGCCCCGAAGACCTCACCGTCACCTGCCGCTAGGCGGCCTCGGCCAGCATCTTTTCGAGATCCGCGAGCAGCTACGGCGGACCCGGTCAATCAGCCGGCACGAACCGCGCGAGCCTGGGCCAAATGACCTTGGACCGCTTGGCGCCATTCTTGCCGCTGTGTGGAACATCGTCAGCGGCTGGGTCGTCATCGTGTGTGGCGCCAGCATCCTGACGACCATCTACGGCCACTATGTCGAGCATCGCGAGATTCCGAAGATGTCGTGAGGCGGAGGCCGCCGCAGCACAGTGACCTGCAATGGGGAGGTCTTCAGGCGACCAGTCGCCGCGTCACACCGGCCGGCACTGCAGCTCCACCTTCAGCCCGTCCGGGCCCGTGACGAAGAGCTGACGCGGGCCGCCGGGAATGCCGGTGGCGTGATAGACTATGCCCTCGCGCTCGAGGCGGGCCTTCGTCTCGTCGAAATCGAAGCCGGCGAAAGCGACATGGTCGATCACCCCACCGCGGGATGGCGCGTCGCCTCGCAGCGACAGATGAATCACCGGTTGCTCATCAATATAGAGCCAGTGGCCGGGATCGTTGAACGCGGGCCGATGCCCGTCGGTCACACCGAGCAGTCTTACCAGAAAGTCACGGGTCGCCGCGAGATCCGTGGCGCCGATATTCACGTGGTCGAAGGCGATCTTCACCACCTCACTCCGCCCCGCCACCCGCGGTCTGCAGCCAGGCGGCGCCGCAGGCCTTGGCCAGCTCGCGGATCCTCAGGATGTAGCTCTGGCGTTCGGTCACCGAGATGACGCCGCGCGCATCGAGCATGTTGAAGCTGTGCGAGGCTTTGACGACCTGCTCATAGGCCGGCACGGCCATGGTCTGGCGGTTGCCCTCCGCGCCCTTCGCCAGGATGGCGCGGCACTCGTCCTCGGCGTCCTTGAAGTGACGGAACAGCATGTCGGTATCGGCGGCCTCGAAGTTGTATTTCGAGAATTCCTGCTCGTTTTGCAGGAAGACGTCGCCATAGGTGACCTTCTCATCGCCCTCGCGGCCGTTGAAATTGAGGTCGTAGACGTTCTCGACGCCCTGGATGTACATGGCGAGCCGCTCGAGGCCGTAGGTGATCTCGCCGGGCACCGGCATCGTCTCGAAACCTGCGACCTGCTGGAAATAGGTGAACTGGCTGACTTCCATGCCGTCGCACCAGCATTCCCACCCGAGCCCCCAGGCGCCGAGCGTGGGGCTTTCCCAGTCGTCCTCGACAAAGCGGATATCGTGCAGGGCGCTATCGAGGCCGATCTCGGCCAGCGAGTCGAGATAGAGCTGCTGGATGTTCTCCGGTGAGGGCTTCAGGATCACCTGGAACTGATAGTAGTGCTGCAGGCGATTTGGGTTTTCGCCATAGCGACCATCCGTCGGCCGGCGCGAGGGCTGCACATAGGCAGCCTTCCAGGGCTTCGGACCCAGCGCGCGCAGGGTCGTCGCGGTGTGGAAGGTACCGGCGCCCATCTGCATGTCATAGGGCTGCAGGATCACGCAGCCCTGGTCGGCCCAGAAGCGCTGCAGGGTGAGGATCATGCCCTGGAATGACTTCCGGGGGTCCATGTGGGCGGGCAGTTCGGTCATTGGCGTCCAAGTCCGGCTGGAGAAGGCGCGCGGAACCTAGTGGCGGCGGCGCGAGGGGTCAATGGCAAGCGGCACTGGCGATCTACGCCGGGTCAGGCGCGCCGGGCAGCCTGCGAGCCTTCCATGCCCCCATAGCGCGCCACAAGCGCGGCGGTATCTTCAATCGGCACCGGGCGCGAGAAGAAATATCCCTGGGCCAAACGGCCGCCGAATGAGCGGACCCGCCCCAGTTCGGCGGCAGTCTCCACCCCTTCCACCACGCAGTGCAGCCCCATTTCGGTGCTCAGCGTCAGGACAGAATTGATGATCTGATCGGAAATCTCGCGATTGTCCGAGCCATACATGAAGCTGCCATCGATCTTGATCTGGGTGAACGGCAAGGCGTGCAGTCGCGACAGGCTGGAGAAGCCGGTGCCAAAGTCGTCGAGCGCAATGCCGCAGCCGAGTTGACGCAGCAGCGTCACGGAGCGCTGCACCTGATCAAAGTCATGGCCGAAGGCACTCTCGGTGATCTCCAGATCCAGCCGGCGCGCGTCGAAGCCGCTTTTTTGAATGACGGTGATCAGCGACAGCACGGTTTCGCGGTTCTGCAGATCCTGTGGCGACAAATTGAAGCCAAGCCGAACGGGTGCCGGCCAGGACTCCGCGGCCGCCAACGCCTTGGTCAGCAGCGGAGTAGTGAGGCTGGAGATCATGCCGGCGCGTTCGGCAATGGGAATGAACTCGTTCGGCGGCACATTGCCCAAGGTGGGGCTGTGCCACCGGGCGAGGGCCTCGAAGCCGTGGAGCCGCATGCCGCTGACATCGATGATGGGCTGGAAAGCCAGCGTCAGTTCTGCCGCGATATCGGCATTGCGCAGGGCGTGTTCGATGCGGGATTGGCGCCGAAGCCGCTCTTCCAGCTCGGGGGAAAACACCGTGCTCAGGCCCCGATTGCTGCTCTTGCCTTCGTACAGGGCATAGTCGGCGCGATCGAACAGGTCTGTTGCGCTGATGCCTGGCGCCGACACGGCGACACCGACGGTACCGGAGACGGTTACCGAGGCTTCGGGAAGCGGGAAGGCGGCGCGGATCTGCTCACAGGCCCTGTCCGTTTCGGCCTTGATGAAATCGACGTCCTTTTCGGACGGCACGAGGAAAGCGAACTCGTCGCCGCCCAGACGGGCGATGAAGACGCCGACCGGAAGCTTGGCGCCGAACGCCTTCAACCGTTCCGAGACCAGGCCCAACAGGCGGTCACCGGCGGAATGCCCATAGGTATCGTTGACTGGCTTGAAGCCATCGAGATCGAGAACGCCCAGCACGAATGTGGTGCCCTCGCGCTCGGCTGCGGAATGCCGGCGTTCCAGCTCCTCGAAGAAAGCGCGCCGATTTGGCAGGCCTGTCAGGCTGTCGAGATTGGCGAGGTGCAGGTTCTCGTGGCTCAACCGCTCGGCCTCGCGCTGACTGCGCAGCATGGTATTGAGGTTGCGGTAGTTGACGCTCAGCATGCTGACGAGGCCAAAGCCGACGAAGATGAAATTGATCGCCAGCGCCACGAAAGTCGGTCGACCGGTGCTGGCAAAATAGACCACGAACAGCCCCAGCACGATGACAGTGACGATCACGGCTGCGGACCGCAGGTGCATCAGGCTGGAGATGCAGCACACCACGGTGATCGCCATGTAGAAGGCCACGTGCGATTGCTGATAGGCGTCGCCGTATCCGACAAGGCTCAATGCCCACAGAGAAAACGCCAGGGCGATGGCACCCGCCATCACGTTGGTTCGGCGCAAACTCAACAGCCGCTCACGCGCGGAGACTTCAGTGTTCCGTGCGCGCCACCACAAGACGATACGGATCAGTCCGAAGGTGGTGAAAACGCCGGGCACAAAGACCGTCAGCAAGCCCGGCGCCGAATACATATGGGTAAAGGCGAGCGTCCAGGTCGAGGTCAGCAGGATGAGATACATCATCGGCATCTGGCGCGAATAGGCAGCGAACTGCGCCTTCGCCAGATCCTCGTTGTCATCCGGAACTGTCAGTAACTCGGTAAGAGAGGCCAGTAAACTGCGCAAGATATCGCTCCCGGCCGTCGCCGCGGGTCGTATTGATCATGCGCATTAAGGCAGCCTAGCCCTGAATAAACCGATAAGACCGTAGGGCCACTCGCAATTTGAGTGCTGCGAATGCCGACGTACTAGGCGATGTCCCGTGGTCGGCCGGAAGAACCTTGCCCTTGCGGCAGCGGCGCTAGTCGTCAACATCCTCGGGCGGGCGGAACTTGCCGTCCTTGTCCCGCTTCAGCGTCACGACATCCGGGCGTTGGCGCTCCTGAAGATCACGCTTGTGGCGCTGCTTGTCGACTTC
The DNA here is from genome assembly GCF_048261455.1 of Devosia sp. Classification (GTDB taxonomy): domain Bacteria; phylum Pseudomonadota; class Alphaproteobacteria; order Rhizobiales; family Devosiaceae; genus Devosia_A. Next base: position 22,638 of record NZ_JBLXGA010000014.1, on the reverse strand, counting down.
CTTGAACTGGCCCTTCCAGTCGCGGTAGATTCGACGCACGCCGAAATAGATCATCGCCCCGATGATCGCGAACAGGATAATGCGGAGAACATAGCCGGTCATCGCTGCACCCCCAGACGGGCCCAGGCGGTGCGATCGTCGATGTCTCCAACCAGCGAGAGGCCGAGCCTTGGCAGGCTGAAGAGACCCTTTTTGGGCTTGATCATGCGCAGTTCTACCTTGTCGCCAAAGCGGCCTCGCAATTCGGTGTGCAAGTCGCCGAGCTTGTCGACCAGCCCCAGTTCGACGCCGCGCACGCCGCTCCAGAACTCGCCGGTGAACAACTCGTCGTCAGCGGCCTTCAGCTTGTCGCCACGGCAAGCTTTCACCCAATCGATGAACACCTTGTGGATGTCCTCCTCCAAACCCTTGAGCCGGGCGACATCCTCCGGCTTTTCGGGGAGAAAGGCATCGAGGGTCGACTTGCTGCGACCCGATGTATGCACCCGCCGCTCGACGCCGAGCTTGGCGATGGCTTCCACAAAGCCGAAGCTGGCATGAATGACGCCGATCGAGCCGACGATGGATGAGGGATCGACAATAATCTCGTCGCCGGCTGTGGCGATGAAATAGCCGCCGGACGCCGCGGCATCCTCGACAAACACCAGCACTGGCTTCTGCTTTTCCGCCGCCAGATCGCGGATGCGTTTGGCGATCAGCCGGGACTGGACCGGTGAGCCGCCCGGCGAATTCACGATGATCGCAACGGCCGGTGCCGCGCTGATCGCAAAGGCGCGGTCCAGCAGCGGCCCGACAGTTTCGATGTTCAAACGGCCGGCGCGCGTGTCCGACGCGATAATGCCGGACAGCCGCACGACCGGCACAACCGGTGCACCGCGGCCGAAAACTCTGCTGATGGAGGTCAGTATGCCCATGTCGGCCCCGTGTTGACGTGGCCTGATGTAGGCCCCCCTCCCTGGATTTACCAGACCAGCCGGCCTGTTCCGCGGAAGATCGCATCGAATTCGGGCACAAAATCGCGCCCTTCGTCCCGATGCAAAGTGCGCGCATCGAGCAGCCTGAAGGGCGCGCGCGAGCCCTTGATGCCGCGGACCAACACCCGCGTGGCGTCCGCGCCCGCATGCGGCACCAGCGGCAGCACGCAAATCGCGCCGAAACGGTTCGTGAAGCCAGCGAGCAGCTGCGGCAGGGCGCTGGCGGTGTGGATGAAGATCACTTCGCCTCCGGGCGCAGCATGGCTCGCCGCACTGCGGACCCAGCGCTCCAGCGCCACCGCGTCCATGTGCCGCGCCGCCTGCCGATCGGCTCGCGGGGCTGTGCCGCGGGCCGGTTCGAAAAATGGCGGGTTGGCGATCACCGTCGAAAAATGATCGGTTGGCAGCCCCGCGGCGACGCGGGCGCTTCCTGGCGCGGTGAGATCGAGCGCCAGCACGCCGGCGCGGTCGCCGAAGCCATTTTCCGCAAGATTTTGCGTTGCAAGATCAAGCGCTTCGGGATTGCTTTCGACCAGTGTCGCTGCCAACCCGGCGCGATCTGCGAGGGCCACCAGCGTTGCCGTGCCCACCCCTGCCCCGAGGTCGAGCAGTTGCCCTGAGTCCGACGACACGGCCGCGCCGAGCAGCACCGAGTCGAGCCCAGCCCGAAAGCCGTGTCGTGGCTGCGACACACTAAGGCGACCACCCAAAAAGGCGTCGCACGTTACCGTTTGTTGTTTTACAACTTCGCTTGTGTGGTCTAGGGACATCGCACTGTCGTGGCACCAGCCGTCACTCTATTATAGGGGTCGGCGACAGCCGCTACAAATCGAGGATTCTATGACCCTATCGGCGGCAATTGCGGACGAAGCAGCCAGCGCCGACGCACTCGAACGCCTGCTCGAAGCCACCCGTCCGGGAATGACACGCGTCAACGCGATGATCCTGGACCGGGCACGGTCGCATGTCGAGCTCGTCCCGGAGATCGCGCGCTACCTTATCGATGCCGGCGGCAAGCGCCTGCGCCCGATGTTGACCATCGCGGCGTCGATGCTGTTCGGCTCGGCCAAGGGCAGCGAAGTCAATTTCGCGGCCGCGGTCGAATTTCTGCACAATGCCACGCTGCTGCATGACGATGTGGTGGACGAGAGCAACATGCGGCGCGGTCGGGCTGCGGCCCGGATGAAGTGGGGCAATCAGGCCAGCGTGCTCGTCGGCGATTTCCTGCTCGGTCAGGCCTTCATGATGATGGTCGAGACCAGCCACATCGATGCGCTGCAGGTCATCTCCAAGGCTGCGACGATCATCGCCGAAGGCGAAGTGTTCCAGCTCGCCAAGTCCCGCGACCTGACGGCCACCGCCGCCGACTATGACGAAGTGATCGGCGCAAAGACGGCGACGCTGTTCGAGGCCGCCACGGAAGTCGGCGCCATGGCTGGCGGGGCGGATGCCGCGGGTCGGCGGGCGCTGCGCGAATATGGCCGCGAGCTCGGCTTCGCCTTTCAGCTCGTCGATGACGTGCTCGACTATCGCGGCGAAGCGGGACGGCTGGGCAAGAATACCGGCGACGACCTGCGCGAAGGCAAGATGACGTTGCCGGTCATCCTGGCGCTCAAGGCCGCCTCGGATGCCGAACGCCAGCTGATCGTCGACGCCCTGGGCCATGAAGATGCCGGTCCGGACAAGCTGCTGCAGGTGCGTGCCATCTTCGATCGTCACGACACGCTGGGCCAGACTATCGCACGGGCCGAGGAGCATGGCCGTCGGGCCCGCGAGGCGCTGCGTGGGCTGCCGGCCAGCGAGATGCGGACGCTACTGGGCGATGTTGCCCAGTTCACCGTGTCGCGCGCCTACTAGCCCGGCAATACTCCGAAATCCGAACCTAATCCTGCAGGTTCGTCAGTCACTTGAGTCTTTTCACGAACACCTGCATCAAGGCCTTTTGTTAATGGGGGTCATGATGAAACGCTATTTATTTGCTTTGCCATTCGTTCTTGCGCTGAACGTATTCAGCGCCTATGCGGGCGATTTGCCTGTCGAGGCGGCCCCATTGCCGGCTGCCAATGCAGGTGGCGCGATATATGTCCAGATTTTGGGTGGAGTGGTCGCTGGCGGCGATATGTCTTTCTACGAACCCGCCGAGAGATCTTACGACATGCAGACCGGTCCCGCTCTTGCAGTCGCGCTAGGTTATGAACTCACAGACGGGATCGCGGTGGAAGCAGATGTTCTGCTTTCGAAGCGGGTATACGTGAATTTTCCCGACGACGATCAGACCAATTCGAGCCTCATGGCCAATCTGAAGGGTCACATCGAACTCGGTGACTCTGTCGGCGTATATGGTGCCGTCGGCGCTGGATATATCTTGAGCACGAACAACCAGGTCGGCGGCTATTCTTTTGACTATGCCAGCTTCGGCTATCAGCTGATTGGTGGGGTCAGCTTCGAGATCGCTGAGGGAGTCGAACTGTTGGCCGAAGGCCGCTATCAGGGCAGTTTCGGACATCTGCCCAGCGTCGACTATGAGGAGAATATGGTTGAGGGCCAGACGACGACCGGCTTGGTCGGCGTAAAGTTCGGCTTCTGATATGGACCGTCGATAACGACCCCATAGAGCGTTTCCAGGAAAAACGGGGACGGTTTGCGGTCAGGAAACGCAAACAAACAAAGACTTATGGTCACTTCACCGTTTCAACTAGACGGTGAAGTGATCCAGCGCCAAAGCCCCTGCCCCGGTCAGACGATCACCGGTGCTGCCGCCACCCAGTAGCTCGGCCAGCGCTCGCGCAGGTCATGGGCGGCCTGATGGGCCTGGGCTTCCGATCCGAACAGCCCGAACACCGTGGCGCCAGACCCAGACATGCGCGACAGGATAACGCCTTCCTGCTTGCCCAGTTGCTCGACCAGTTCGGCGATCGCCGGCACCAGCGCGAAGGCTGCCGGTTCGAGATCATTGCGGGTCTCGCTGAGCCACAGGCCCAGTTCGGCCGGACGATCCAGCAGGCTGGGGACCGGTGGCAGCGGCGGGTTCTGCCGGCTCTCGAGCCGCCGGAACACATCCGCGGTCACCACCGGCACCAACGGATTGACCAGCACCAGATGGGTCGCCGGGAACATCGGCAGGCGATGAATGATCTCGCCGATGCCGCGCGCCTCGCAGGGGCGGGAAAACAGGCAGACCGGGACGTCGGCGCCAAGGCGCAAAGCCAGATCGGCCAATTCTGCGGCGTCGATGTGACCGGCGCCGAGCCGCGCCAAGAGGCGCAGCGCCGCGGCCGCGTCCGCGGAACCACCGCCGAGCCCCGCTGCGACGGGCAGGTTCTTCACCAGTTCAAAGGCCAGTCCGTCCGGCACATGGCCCGGCCAGCGCTCACGAAAGGCCGCGACGGCCTTCAGCACGAGGTTCGAACTGCCCGAGCCGGCGGCTTCCGCAAATGGACCGCCGACATGAAAGCTGTCCGCCCGTGCCGGCGCGACCGCCACCTCGTCGGCCACATCGGCGAAAACGATCAGGCTTTCCAGTTCGTGATAGCCGTCGGCGCGCCGGCCCGTGACGTGCAGGGCAAGGTTGACCTTGGCGGGCGCCGCCTCAATGAGCCGTTCGGCCATCTATTTGGTCTTCGTCAGCGCTTCCGCTTCGGCAATCGGGCCGGGTTCGGCGTCCGGCAACGGCTCAAGCCCGTTAATCAGCTTGTCTGCCACGCGCTTTTTGACCTTGCCGTCCTCGTCCACCGAGGCGGCGATGTTCCACTGAAAGCGCGCTTCCAGCTTGCGGCCGACCCGCCAGTAGGCGTCGCCCAGATGGTCGTTGATCTCAGGGTCGGTCGATTGCATCTGCACCGCTGCTTCCAGCGTTGCAACGGCCTCCTCAAAGCGACCCAGCCGGTAGTAGGCCCAGCCCAGGCTGTCGATGATGTAGCCATCGTTTGGAGAGGCGGCGACGGCCTTTTCGATCATGTCGAGGGCAGGGATCAGGTTCACACCCTGGTCGACCCAGCTGTATCCCAGATAGTTCAGCACCTGCGGCTGATCGGGATTGAGCTCCAGAGCCTTCTGGAAGTCGGTCTCGGCCTTCTCCCACTGCTTGGCGCGCTCATAGGCAATGCCGCGCACATAGTAGAAGCGCCAGTGGCCCGGGGCATCGCCGCCAACCGCATCGATGGCCTTGGTATATGTATCGGCCGCCGCGGCGTATTGCTCGTCGCTGCGCTGCAGATCGCCGAGCACCGACAGCGCGTCGACATCGTCGGGATTGGTCACGACGATATTGCTCAGCCGCCGCAGCGCTTCATCGCGATCGCCCATGGCATTGAGGTTTTCGGCAAACTGCACCACGGCCGTCGGTTTCAGGGGCGAGGTCGAAGGGATCCCCTCATAGACTTCATTGGCCAGCTCATGCTGATCGACGGCATCGAGCAGCTGGGCGTAGACCAGATCGATCACGTCCGCCTTGGGGTCGAGATACATGCCCAGGCGCAGGAACAGCGCCGCGATATCGCGGCTGCCTTCGCGGGCCAGGGCGACGCCGACCGAGTGGAACATTTCGGCCGCCCCGGACTGCACGTTGACGGCAAAGGCGCCAGGTCGGCGCTTGGCATCGACCGCTTCCTTGACCGCATCGATCAGCGGATGGGTCAGGCCCTGCGCCTCGTATTTGGCGATCACCTCTTCGGCCTCGTTGAAGCGGCCGGCATTGCCCAGCATGCGGGTATAGGCTTCGACGATTCGGGTGACGAATGGGTCCGCTTCATAGGCGACGCGGATCAGCTTGATCGCTTCGCTGGAGCGGCCAGCCACGTCGGCCATCAAGGCGCGATGGAACACCAGAAAGCCCTCGAGGCCGCCCTGCCCCAGTTCCTCGACGATGGCATCGGCCTCGTCGAAGCGGCCATCACCGGTCAGCGCCCAGGCGCGCAGCATGCCGCCGGTAATGCCGGCAAAGGTGTCCGCGCCGACCTCGGCCAGCTCGCGCTCTGCGGCGCCGTAGCGGCGCTGCTTCAGGGACTCGGTGCCGATTACCAGCGAGGCAAGATCATTGGCCCCGTTCAGCTCGATCAGGTGCTTGGCCATGGTGGAGGCGTCGGCGGCCTGTCCGTTGGCAGCGTAGGCAATGAAGGCGCGTTCTACGACCAGCGGGTTTTCCCAATCGCTGGTCGCCGCTTCGCGAAAATAGGCCGCCGCATCGTCCATGCGCAGGTCTTTCATCGCCTGACGGCCGGCCAGATAGGCGCCGGTGGGGCTTGGCGCACGCATCGAGAACAGCGATTGCGCGTCGAACGCAGTGGCCGGGCCAGTGGCGAGCAGGAGTACCAGCGAGGCACCCGAAAGCAGGCGTGCGGTAAAGGTCACGAGCGCAAAAACTCCTGTTCGTAAAAGGTGGCGACTAGCCACCGAAGATGGGCGATATTGCGACTGCGCCGCAAGTGACGAAAGGCAACAGATGTCACAGTCGCGTCATCACATGCCAGAGTAGTTGGGCCCCGAGCCACCCTCAGGCGGCACCCAGGTGATGTTCTGGGCCGGGTCCTTGATGTCACAGGTCTTGCAGTGCACGCAGTTGGCGGCGTGAATGCGGAAAACCGGTGCCCCACCCGCCTCGGCAACCTCATAGACCCCGGCCGGGCAGTAGAGAGGCGCCGGCTCGCCATAGCGCGGCAGGTTCTCGCGGATCGGCAGATCCGGGTCCCCCAGCTTCAGGTGCACCGGCTGATCCTCGTCATGGCTGAGGTTGGCCAGAAACACCGAGGCGGCGCGATCATAAGTCAGTTCGCCATCGGGGCGCGGATAGGTCTTGGCCCGCACCTGATCGATCGGCTTGAGCCTGGCGAAATCGGCCGCCTTGTGATGCAGCGTGCCGAAGGGCGAGAGGCGGAGGATCGCGAGGCTCCACATATCGATGCCCGCGAGGACCACGCCCAGCGCCGTGCCGAAGCGGGCCCAGAGCGGCTTGACGTTGCGCACCGCCTTCAGCTCGGCGCCGATGCCCGTCGCCAGGACCGCCGCTTCCAGCTGCGCCAGCGTGTCGTGGGCCCGTCCGTCGGCGATGGCCGCGCCGATCTCGTCGGCCGCGGCGATGGCCGAGCGCATGGCATTGTGGATGGCCTTGAGGCCCGGCACGTTCATGAAACCGGCGGCGCAGCCGATCAACGCGCCGCCCGGGAAGGCCAGCGCCGGCACGGACTGCAATCCGCCCGAGGTCAGCGCCCGGGCGCCATAGCTGATGCGACGCCCACCGGCGAGCAGATCGGCTATGGCCGGGTGCTGTTTGAAACGCTGGAATTCACCAAAAGGCGACAGCGTCGGGTTCTCGTAGCTCAGATGCGTGACGAAGCCGACATACACCCGGTTGTCCGCCGCGTGATAGACGAAGCCGCCACCCGAGGTGGCATTGTCGAGCGGGTAGCCGAGATAGTGGTCGACCTGTCCCGGGTGGTGCCGCGCGGGATCGATCTCCCAGATTTCCTTGATCCCAAGCCCATAAAGCTGCGGGTCGCGCCCGGCGTCGAGCCCGAAGCCGGCCACCAGCTGTTTCGCCAGCGACCCGCGGGCGCCCTCGCCGATCAGCGTATACTTGGCCTTGAGCGCAATGCCCGCCGCGTGAACGCCGGGCTTCGGTTCCCCCTCGGCATCAAGCCCCAGATCACCGGTGATAATGCCTTCGACCTGGCCCTCGGCACCGGTCAGCACATCGACCGCGGCGGTCATCGGGAAGATGTCGACGCCCAGCGCCTGGGCTTCCTCGCCCAGCCAGCGCACCAGCGCACCGAGGCTGATAATGTGCGCGTCGTGGCTGCGCATCTGCGGCGGGATCAGCAGGTTGGGCAGCGTCACGGCGCCGGCCGGTCCGAGCAGATGGAAGCGGTCGCGCGTCACCTTCGGCCCCAGCGGCGCCCGGTCGCGCCAATCGGGCAGCAGCATGTCCAGCCCGGCCGGATCCATCACCGCGCCCGACAGGATATGTCCGCCCAGCTCGGCGGATTTTTCCACCACGGTCACCGACAGCTCAGAATGGCGCTGTTTCAGACGGATGGCCGCCGAAAGTCCGGCAGGGCCAGCGCCGACAATCACCACATCGGTTTCGATCAGGTCGCGGTTTCCAGCGTCGGTCACGGACAATCCATTGACTGGTGGCAGGCGGGAAGTGGCTGTGACATAACAGGGCCATGGCCGCAGATCGACCGCAAAGTGACGCCGAGACGGCGCAGCTGACGCCTTCGGAGGCGTTGGCGGCGCTCGAATGGTATCGCGCCGCGGGCGTCGACATGGCGATCAGCGAGGCGCCCGTCGACCGCTTCGCCGCTTCTGCGCCGCCGCGCCGCCCCACGGTGCCACCGCCCGCGCCGATCTCTGCTGCACCCCAGCATTCCCCGCCGCCATCGCCGGGCGCATTCCCGGGGACCGCGCCCAATGCCGACCCGGCCGAATCGAAGGCCATCGCTGCAGCCGCCGAGACGCTTGATGCACTCAAGGCGGCGATGGAGCAGTTCGAAGGCTGTGCGCTGAAGCGCCGGGCGACGCAGCTGGTCTTCGCCGATGGCAATCCCGAGGCCGAGATCATGCTGGTCGGTGAAGGCCCAGGCGAGCAGGAAGACCTGATCGGCAAACCCTTCGTTGGTCGCGCCGGCCAACTGCTCGACCGCATGCTGGGGGCCATCGGGCTCGACCGCACCAAGGTCTATATCGCCAACATGGTCCCATGGCGTCCCCCGGGCAATCGCGCGCCTTCGCCAGAGGAGATGGCGCAATGCGCGCCGTTCCTGATCCGCCAGGTCGAGCTGGTGCAGCCCAAAATCTTGGTGACGCTCGGCAATGTGCCGACCAAGGCGCTGTTCGAAACCAGTCAGGGCATCACCCGGGTGCGCGGCCAGTTGCGCGACCTCACGGTCGGCAGTTACAGCCTCAAGGGGCTGGCGACGCTGCACCCGGCCTATCTGTTGCGCACCCCAGCCAACAAGGCCCTCGCGTGGCAGGACATGCTGGCGCTCAAGGCCGCCATCGCGCCATCAGCGACTGTCGAAGACTGAGCATAGTTCCGCGCAATGGCTCTGCGCGGCCTATAGCGACTTGAACCGGCTGCCGGAATTTGGTCTGAGTTGACGGGCAGATCGCGCTTCTGCGCCCAGCGTCAAATCGAGAACTGCCGTCTTCATGTCTTCTGCCCTCAAGATCTATGCCTTGTTCATCGGGTCCGCTCTGCTCATGTTCGGTGGCGGACTTCAGGGCCTGCTGCTCTCCGTGCGCGGCGCCGAGGAGAATTTTCCGCTTTTCGCTCTCGGCCTGATCGGCACAGGCTGGTCCGTCGGTTTCGTCACCGGTTCGATCACCGTGCCCATGCTGGTCAAACGCGTCGGGCACATCCGCGCCTTTTCGATCATGGCCGCCATCGGCACGATCACCATCCTGCTGAACCTTTTATGGATCGACGCCATCGGCTGGATCGTGCTGCGCGCCTTCTCGGGCTTCTGCTTTGCCGGCGCCGCAATGATCGTCGAGAGCTGGCTCAATGAAGTGGCCGACAACCGCAGTCGCGGCACGATCTTTTCGATCTATGTGACCATCAACATGACGGCCTCGACCCTTGGCCAGCTGGCCATATCGGTCAGCGGTACCGCGGGGTACATCCCCTTCGTCATCGGGGCCATCAGCTTCATCTGCGCGGTATTGCCGAGCGCCCTGACCTCGACGCCGCAGCCCCGCCCCATCGCCTCGGCCAAGCTCGACGTGTGGCTGCTCTACAAGACCTCGCCGCTGGCGGTGATCGCCGCCTTTGCCTGCGGCATGGCAAATGGCACCTTCGGCACGCTGGCGCCGGTCTTCGGCTATGCGCGCGGGCTCGAGCCCTCGCACATCGTTTATATGTTCGTCACGACCTCGGTGCTCGGCGCGATCGCGCAGATCCCCTTTGGCCGACTCAGCGATCGCATGGACCGGCGCATCATCATCATCGCGCTCAGTTCCATCGCCGCCGTCGTCGGCCTCGTGATGGTGCTCTCCAACCCGACCGAAGGCCTGCTGCTTTACGTGCTGTTCGGGCTCTACGGCTTCGCCGCCAACCCGCTCTATGCCATCGCGGTCGCCCATGCGAACGACTTCGCCAAGGAGGGCGAATTCGGCCGCGTTGCGGGCGGCATGCTGCTGATCCTGGGCACGGGTCTCGCCGTCGGCCCGCTGCTGGCGAGCTGGGTGATGGGCGTCATCTCGCCGGTCGGCCTGTTCATCGTCACCGCCAGTTTCCACGGCGCGCTGGCGGTCACCGCCTTTTTGCGCATGCGCATCCGGCCGGTGCGCGACGCGCGCGGCAAGGTGCGGTTCCGCTCGCTCGATGCGGAAAATCCGATCTCGCCCGGCACGGTCACCCTCGATCCGCGCAGCGAGGACGCGCCCGATTTCGTGGCGCCGATCACGCCACAGCCACCGGCAGAAGCACCGCCTCCGGACGCATCGCCCGGGCCCGCCAGCGCAGAGCCCGAAGCTGATCCTGATACCGATGCCGACGCGTCGGCCGACACCCCCAAGCCGCAGGGCATCTGAATGTTCACTTCCGAACTCGACATGAGCCGCAGCTTCACCCCGCTGTCGATTGCCGTTCTAGCGGTCAGCGACACACGCGATCTCGAAACAGACACGTCCGGCGCACTGCTCAAAACGATGATGGAAGACGACGGTCATCGCTGCGCGGCGCGCGCCGTGGTGCCGGACGACCGTCAGGCGATCCGGGCGCAGGTGATGCAATGGGTCACCGACCCTCAGATCGATGTGATCCTCACCACCGGCGGCACCGGTTTTTCGGGCCGCGACGTGACGCCCGAGGCGCTCGAACCGCTGTTCGACAAGCGCATGGACGGGTTCTCGGTGCTGTTTCACCAATATTCGGCAACGACGATCGGCACGTCTTCCCTGCAGTCGCGCGCGACCGCCGGGCTGATCGACACCACCTTCGTCTTCGCTCTGCCCGGCTCCCGTGGCGCCTGCCGAGATGCATGGGAAGGGATCCTCCGCGCCCAGCTCGACAACCGGCACAAGCCCTGCAATTTCGTCGAACTGATGCCGCGGCTCGCCGAGCGCTAGGGAACAGTCGTGCGGACCACGCGTTTGGCGGCAGTGGCTTACACAGCACGGACCGCAGGAGGACTGGCGATGAAAGTGCCACTCGACCGCAAGCAGACTGCCCCCAAAAATCTCGCGGCCAAGGCGCTGCGTGAGGGCAAGTTCAAGCCCAAGGCAGAGCCCGATCCAAAAGCCTATCGCCGGCGGCAGAAACACCGGGTCGACCCGGTGATGAATGCGGAACGGGCCCAGGACGAAGCCTGAGCCCGAGCGCCACTAGAACAGTTGCAGCTGCCTGTCTTCGCGCTGCGGCGGCGTGAACAGATCTGTGCGCAGCGCCGGCACCTGCTTGTCGAGCCCATAGCGCGTCCGAGCCCGCTCAAGCCGTTGGCGCAGCAATTGAGCGTAGGCGCCCTCGCCCACCATGCGTTCGCCGAACTTGGCGTTGTAGTCCTTGCCGCCGCGGGTATCGCGCACGAGATTCATCACGTGGCTCACCCGGTCCGGGAAGTGACGCAGCAGCCATTCGCGAAAGATCTCCCGCACTTCGCCTGGCAAGCGCAGCAAGACAACGCTCGCGTCCAGCGCACCCTGGGCCGCCGCTGCATCGAGAATGCGCTCGAGTTCCATGTCGTTGATCGCCGGGATCATCGGGGCCGCCATCACCGTGGTCGGCACGCCCGCTTCCGACATCAGGCGCAGCGCCTCCAGCCGCTTTTCCGGTGTCGAGGCGCGCGGCTCCAGCGTGCGCGACAGGCGGTGATCCATCGAGGTGATCGACAGCGCCACCCGCACCAGATTGTGTGAAGCGAGTTCCTGCAACAGATCGAGGTCGCGGACGACCAGCGCGTTCTTGGTGGTGATGGTCACCGGATGCCGGGTTTCCAGCATCACTTCGAGAATGCTGCGGGTCAGCTTGTGCTTGCGCTCGGCCGGTTGGTACGGGTCGGTATTGGTGCCCATGGCGATCGGCTTGGGCCGATAGCGCTTGTCGGAGAGTTCGCGGCGCAGCAGCTCGGCCGCATTGACCTTCACATAGATATCGCGCTCGAAATCGATCCCCGCCGACAGTCCGAGATAGTTGTGGCTGGGCCGGGCGAAGCAGTAGGGACAGCCGTGCTCACAGCCGCGATAGGCGTTGATCGAGCGATCGAAACCGATATCGGGGCTGTCGTTGCGGGTGATGATCGAGCGGGCCCGCTCGATATGTTCGATCGTTTCGAAGGGCTTCAGGTCTTCGACCTGTCCCCAGCCGTCATCCACGGGCTCGCGACTTTGCGTATCGAACCGGCTGGCACGATTGGATTGCGCGCCACGGCCGCGATTGGACCGCGGGTCGATCAGCCGCCGCCCGACCAGATCGGCATCACGGGTGTGGCTCAGCTTTTCCAGCTGTTCAAACGAGGGAGCAACGTGCAGCGCCATCTTCGGTCTCCAGAGCCGGGGGCGAGGATCGTCACCCCGTTAACGCGAAACCATAGGTAGCAGTTCCTAAAGAACAAAACAAGAACATTGAAATGAGAATAAAGCCCGCGCCCGGTTGCTGCCGGGCGCGGGCTGTTGTGGAGACGAAACTTGCTGGCTGTTAGCCGGAAATCTTCGAGAAATCAGCGACCTGGCGCATGGTGTCGCGCAGGCTGGCGAGCAGGTTCAGCCGGTTGGCGCGCACTGCGGCATCCGGATCATTGACCAGCACCTTTTCGAAAAAGGCATCCACCGGGGCCCGCAGCGAGGCCAGTGCCGCGATGGCACCGCGATAGTCGTTGGCCGCGATCCGGCTGCGCACCTCATCGCCGACGGTCTGCACCGCCTCGGCCAGCGCAGTCTCTTCGGCGCCAGAAACCAATGTGGAATCGACGGGCGCATCATAGGTGCGGCCGTCCTTTTTCTCCTCGGCCGCCAGAATGTTGGCCGCGCGGCGGTAACCGGCGAGCAGGTTCTGGCCATCCTCGGATCCCAGCAGCGCCGACAGCGCCTCGACCCGGCGGGTGATTTCCAGAATGTCGTCGCTTTCCGGCGAGATCACCGCGTCGACCAGATCGTGGCGGGCGCCGGCATCGCGCAGCGTCACCTTCAACCGGTCGTGGAAGAAACCCAGCAGATCGGGCAGTGCCACGTCATGCGCCGTCTCGTCAGCGGTCTCGACTTCGCTCTTCGCGCCCTGCTCGCGGCGGATCATATAGGCCGCCTCGAACAGCGGGGTGAGCGGCAGCGAAAGATTGTTGTCGCTGACGATGCGGATGACGCCGAGCGCGGCGCGGCGCAGCGCATAGGGGTCGCGCGAGCCGGTGGGCTTTTCGCCCATGGCCCAGAAACCGGTGAGCAGTTCGATCTTGTCGGCCAGCGCCATGGCGATCGCGACCGGCTCGGCTGGCACCTCATCGGTCGGTCCAAGCGGCTTGTAATGATCGGCGATGGCATTGGCGACGGCGCCGGTTTCGCCCTGCGCGAGCGCATAATAGCGCCCCATCAGCCCCTGCAGTTCAGGAAACTCGCCCACCATGCCGGTCGTCAGGTCGGCCTTGGAGAGCATGGCGGCGCGCTTGGTCAGTTCAACATCGGCACCGACCTGCGGCGCGATTTCCGCGGCGAGCTTCACCAGGCGCTCGACGCGCTGGAACTGGGTGCCCAGCTTGGCGTGGAACACGCTGTCCTCGAGCTTGGGCAGGCCATGCTCCAGCGGCGTCGACAGATCGTTGCGATAGAAGAACTGTGCATCGGACAGCCGCGCACGGATCACCCGCTCGTTGCCGGCGACGATCTGCTTGCCACCGTCTTCGGCGATCTGGTTGGCCGTGATGATGAAATAGGGCGCCAGCTTGCCTTCGGCGTCGCGCAGGCAGAAGCACTTCTGGTTGGCCCGGATAGTGGCGATGATCGCCTCCTCCGGCACTTCGAGGAAGGCCGGATCGAAGCTGCCCAGCATCACCACCGGCCATTCGACGAGCCCGGCCACCTCTTCCAGCAAGCCATCGTCGTGGATGACGCTCAGGCCCTGGGCAAAGGCCAGCTGGTCGGCATCGGCGCGGATGATGTCCTTGCGCCGGTCGATATCGAGCACGACCTTGGCCTTTTCCAGTGCCTGCACATAGTCGTCGAAGCGGCGCACGCGGATGGCATCGGGCGCCAGAAAGCGGTGACCAAAGGTGGTCTGGCCCGAGGCGATGGTGTTCGCCTCGAAGTTGATCACTTCAGGCTCGTCATTGTCTGTGCCAAAGGTCGCCGTAATGGCGCGCAGCGGGCGCACCCAGGTCAGCCCGCCATGGCCCCATTGCATGGATTTCGGCCAATCAAAGCCCGAGATCACCTTGGGCAGGATGCCGGCGATGATGCTCTGGGCGTCGGCGCCCTGCTTGTCGATCCGCGCCACATAGAAATCGCCCTTTTTCGGGTCGGTTTCGATGCTCGCCTCGTCGATCGAGCTCAGCCCCGCGGCCTTCAGAAAGCCATCGAGTGCCTGCTGCGGCGCACCGACGCGCGGGCCCTTGCGCTCTTCGCGGGTGTCGGGCGAGCGGGCCGGCAGGCCGGTGACGGTCAGCGCCAGGCGGCGCGGCGTGACGAAGGCCTTGGCACCCTCGTAGACGAGGCCGGCATCGACCAGGGCGTCGGTGACTTTCTTGCGCAGAAGATCGGCTGCCTTGCGCTGCATGCGCGCAGGGATTTCTTCCGAAAACAGTTCGAGCAGGAGTTCGGGCATAGGGCTACCGCAGGTCTTGAAAGCGGCCAGTTGCCTAGCAAGCGGGGGGTGGAAAGTCTACCGGCGGCGTGCCGACAGGTTACCAGCCGCCGCCGCCACCACCACCACCGCCACCGCCGGAAAAACCGCCGCCGGACGAGCCCGAGCTGGACGAACTGGCCGGCTGGGAAGCGATCATCGCGGCGCTCATGCCGGTCGCCACTGCAGCCACCGAGTTGGAGAAGCCGCCGTTCGACCAGTTCTGGCCGGTGTAAAAGGCCGGATGATAGCTGCCGGCGCTGACGCCCTCGACGGCATTGCGGCTCAACTCGCCCTCAAAATGCTCTGACCACGGCTTTTCGACCCCCAAAGCGATCGCATAGGGCAGGATCCGCTCGAAGCGCTCCACCGTCATCGGCGGCTCATTGGTCATGTTGAGCCGGTTCTTTTCGGCTGTCTCGAGATACATCCGGAAGCCCTCGATCTGGTCCATCAGCTGGCGGCCCTGCACCGTCGGCGCGCGCATCAGGATGGCGAAGACGACATTGATCACCACGATCGTCAGCGCGCCGATCAGCGCCGCATTGATGTCGAGCCCGTCGAGAAAGCCCGAGGCACCGGCAAACAGGTTGCCGCCGGCCAGCGCAATCCAGATCAAGAGGATCACCTTGCCAAAGATCGAGGTGGTCCAGAAGCGCCCCAGCAGTGAGCTGAACAGGCCAATGGCGACACCGCCGACCAGCGAGAGCACCAGAAACACCGGGTCGAGCACATCAGCGACAACGAGGGAAATCAGCGCCGCGGCGGAGAGCACAAAGCCCATGACCACATAGCCGGTGTTATTCTTGAAATAGGCCTGCCGGTTTTCCGACTCCAGCACATTGGTGAACTCGCTGCGTTTCTTGTGCAGCGTCGGGCCGTTCTTGGTGTTGACGGTCACCTGGCGCTGGCCCTTGAAGTAGTTGAACAGCACCTGTTCTCCAGGCGGCAGGGTGTCCTCGGGGTCGCCCTCATAGCTGACGGTCAGAACCTTGCTGCGATTGGCAACGCGGATCAGCCCCTTGGCGCCGAGGTTGAAGATGGCCGCGGTGAAGGCGGTCCAGCCGGACTTCTTCCAGCCCATGTTGTGAATGTAGTGCACGAGCGCCGGCGAATAGCCTTTTGGCGCATGGAACAGTGGCACGATGGTGCCCTTTTTCGGGTCGCGGCCGACGGCGTTCCAGGCAAACAGATAATAGAGCAGCACCAGCAGGGCTGCGACACCCGGCATCAGTGCGTCGCGGTTGTCGCTCAGCCAGTAAAGGGCCCGGTCCGTCTGGTTCGGCGTCGTCAGCACACCCTTTTGGAAGCTGGCGGCGACGGTCATGCCTTCGCCAGGAGCTAGCACCCGCGTCGCGCGAAACAGCGCCCGGTTGTCGGCTTCGCGGGTGATGGTGACGGCCTGCTCGTCCGACCCCGTTGCCCCCGTATAGCCGGACAGATCGCTGATCACCGCGCCATCGGGCAGGGTCACCGAAGCCACGGCGCGCTCGATGGGAAAGTTCCAGTAGTTGCCGGTGGCGTTCCAGTAGATTTCGTCGTGGTCGGCAAAGCGCCGCGCCATCCGGTCCATGGAGTAGCTGATGGTATAGGTATGCTCGCCGCGCGGCAGAAACACGTCGGCGTCGCCGATGCGGATGCGCCTGAAACCGCTGCCGATGCTCTCGACCGAGTAGGGTTCTGCCCGGCCCGCGCGCAAGACCTCGCGCACCTTGAGGTTCGAGCGCAGTCGCGTGCCATCCTCAGCGACGAGTTCGGTTGGAATGTCGCGATAGATGCCGCGGCGGATCTCATTGCCCTCGGCCATGACCGTGATGGTCTCGGTGACGTCGACCGACCCGTCGACATTCACCGTCACGGCGGACGCGAAAGAGCGGATCACCTCCGCCGCACTGGCCGGGAGGGCGAGCGCGACGAGGGTGACGAGGGCAACAAGAAAGGACTTAAGCATGGGCATATCGGACGTCGTTGCGGCGTAAGGATCAGAACTTCACGTTCGGCACGGCGCGATCGGCCGCATTCTCGAGCTCGAAATACTCGGCCTTTTCAAAGCGGAACATGTTGGCGACGACGTTGGAGGGAAAGCTCTCGACGGCGGTGTTGAGGTTGCGCACGGCGCCATTGTAGTAGCGGCGCGCCATCTGGATTTCGTCCTCGACGGTCTGCAGTGCCGCCTGGAACTCGAGGAAGGTCGTATTGGCCTTGAGGTCGGGATAGGCCTCGGCAATCGCCAGCAACCGGCCCAGCGCGCCGGACAATGCCCCTTCAAGCGAGGCGCGTTCGGCGGGCGAGGCGTTGGTGGCAGCCGTGGCGTTGGCTCGGGCCTGGGTGACCGCTTCGAGCGTCTCGCGCTCGTGGCCCATATAGCCCTTCACGGTCTCCAGCAGGTTGGGGATCAGGTCGGTGCGGCGCTTGAGCTGCACATCGATACCGGACCAGCCCTCTTCCTTGAGCTGCCGTTTGGCCACAAGGTCGTTGTAGATAAAGATCGCGTAGCCGATTGCGGCCACGACGATCGCAAGAATGATCAAGGATTCCATTCGCCCCATCCATGAGTTTGCTGGCCCGCCCGCGCGAACACTGTCAGACACGCCCTACCCCTTCAACTGCATTCCGAGCGCTGAATGGGATATGAACGGGAGTTTGATGCCTCCGCTTCCGCCTATGGACGCTATGGCTTGGACAGGCTGAACATGAGGCTTGCCGCAGCCCGGATTACTGGCCGATTCTGCAACGCATGCGGACCGATTCGCCCAAACCTGTTCCAGTTCCTGATATGAGATTCGAACGCGCGGCCCAGCGCCGTGGCGCGACGACCGTCTGCGGCGTCGATGAAGTCGGGCGCGGCCCGCTGGCGGGGCCAGTGGTCGTGGCTGCCGTCATCCTGCCGCGCAGGATCGCCGGGCTCAACGATTCCAAGCTGCTTGGCGCCGAACAGCGCGAGGCGCTTTATGCGCAGATCATGGGAGTTGCCACGGTCTCCGTCGCCGTAGCCCCGCCATCGGTCATTGCACGGCTGAACATTTTGTGGGCGACGATGTGGGCGATGCGGCAAGCCGTGCTGACGCTGGCCGTCAAACCGGATTTCGCGCTGATCGACGGCAATCGCGCGCCCAAGGACATGCCCTGCCCGTCCGAAACGGTAATCAAGGGCGACAGCCGCTCGATGTCGATCGCCGCCGCCTCGATCGTCGCCAAGGTTACCCGCGACCGCATGTGCCAGATCATGCATTGCGAAGAGCCGCATTTCGGCTTCGACAGCCACAAGGGCTATGCCGCTCCGGCGCATCTGAAAGCGCTGACGGACCAGGGCCCGGGCCGGCACCACCGCATGGATTTCGCGCCCTGCGCGCAAGCCCTGAAGGCCCGCTCCAACGCTGCGTAGCCGGCTGGGACCGATCCGGCCAACAGGGTTAACCCAAGCTTAACCCAATCGATTAAATCCCCTTTAACCCTAACGGCTTAGAACCAGATGCGTTAGTACTGCGTCAGGGTTCATGTCATGTTGCGTACCGCGCGTACGGCGGCTTCCGCCGCTGCGGAGGGGAAGACACTCCCCATCGATACCATCCTTGTGGGCGATAGCATCGACCACATGAATGCCTTGCCGGCCGGCTCGGTAGACCTCGTGTTTGCGGATCCGCCGTATAACCTGCAACTGGATCAGGGGCTCACCCGCCCCGACCAGAGCCGGGTGGATGCGGTGGACGATGAATGGGACAAGTTCGACAGCTTCGCCCATTACGACAAGTTCACCCGCGCCTGGCTGAAAGCCGCGCGCCGAGTTCTGAAACCGGACGGGGCGATCTGGGTGATCGGCTCGTACCACAACATCTTCCGCGTCGGCACGGCGCTTCAGGATCTGGATTTCTGGATGCTGAACGACATCGTTTGGCGCAAGTCCAACCCGATGCCCAATTTTCGCGGCACGCGCTTCACCAATGCGCATGAAACGCTGATCTGGGCAGCAAAGAGCAAGGACAGCCGCGTCACCTTCAATTACGAGCAGCTCAAGCTCGGCAATGATGACGTGCAGATGCGGTCCGACTGGCTGTTCCCGATCTGCACGGGCAGCGAGCGGCTGAAAGGCGCGGATGACCAGAAGCTGCATCCGACCCAGAAGCCGGAAGCCCTGCTCTATCGGGTGCTGACGGCCACCACCAAGCCCGGCGATGTGGTGCTCGACCCGTTCTTCGGCACGGGCACGACTGGCGCCGTGGCGCGCAAGCTGGGCCGCCACTTCATCGGCATCGAGCGCGAAGACACCTATATTGCCGGTGCGCTGAAGCGCATCGCCGCGGTCAAGCCGCTGCAGCAGGAGGCGATCGAAACCACGGTCGCCAAACGCCAGGCCCCGCGCGTCGCCTTCGGTTCGCTGGTCGAGATGGGCCTGATCGCCCCCGGCACCGAGCTCTACGACACGCGCAAACGGTTTTCCGCCCTGGTGCGGTCCGATGGTTCGCTGGTTTCCGATGGTCACGCCGGCTCGATCCACCGGGTGGGCGCGCTGGTCCAGGGCGCGGAGGCCTGCAACGGCTGGACCTTCTGGCACACGCCGACCGAACGCGGGCTCGAGCCCATCGACAGTTTCCGCGCGCAGGTGCGTGCAGACATGGAACGCCTTTCGGCCTGAAACTGACCTCCAACCATCTCAGGCTGCCTCAGCCGTCGGCGCACCTCGCGCCGGCGGCTTTTCTTTGTCGACTGATTGTCTGAACCGCGTCTATTCCAGACCCGCTGCCGCCAGCACCTTGCGAAAGACGCTCGGCAGGGCTTCTGCGCCCAGTTCAGCCGGGTCAGCCCACCAGCCATCCTCCAGCGCCTCGGGATCCGTCGCCGTAGCCGACCAGACCTCTAGTTCAAGCCGGAAGTGGGTGAAGACGTGGACGATCTGGCCGTGATGCCGCCACTCGGCATTGACCGGATAGTTCGGGGCCTGCTTGTCGGACACCCACTGCGATGTCGGCGTTTCGGTCATCTGCGCCAAGAGACCCTTGCCGGGTCGGGTCCGCAGGTAGATGTCTCCATCGGCGTCGCGGATGACGAAGGCATGGCCGTAGCGCGTCGGACGTTCTGCCTTCACTGGTTTCACCGGGAACTGCAGCGGATCGACACGGGTGCCGGCGCAGCCGGGACGTAGCGGGCACAGCATGCAGCTGGCGTTACGCGGCGCACAGATCGTGGCGCCGAGGTCCATCAGCGCCTGCGCAAAATCTCCGGCCCGCGCGGGCACCGCCGCCTGCACCGTTTCGCGAACCACGTCCTTGGCGTCCCGCACCGGCACCGGCAGCGCTAGATAGCGCGCCACGACGCGATCGACGTTGCCATCGACCACCGCGACGCGCTCGTCGGCGGTGATCGCAGCGATCGCGGCAGCGGTATAGGGGCCGATGCCCGGTAGCGTCAGCAGTTCGGCCGATGCTGTGGGGAACTGCCCGCCAAACCGTTCCACCACGGCCACGGCGCAGGCATGCAGATTGCGGGCCCGGGCGTAGTAGCCAAGCCCGGCCCATTCGACCAGCACGGCCTCGATCGGCGCCGCGGCGAGCGCGGCCACGTCGGGCCAGAGCGCCAGAAACCTTGCGTAGTAGCGGCCGACCGCGGCGATCGTCGTTTGCTGCAGCATGACCTCGCTGAGCCAGATCCGATAGGGATCGGCCGCAACGCCGCGGGCCCGCTCGGCCGGCGGTACGCGCCAGGGCAGGCTGCGGGCATGGCGATCGTACCAGGCGAGCGCCGCGTCGGCATCGATGGTGGCGGGGTTTTGCGGCGGCGTGAAATTTGGCATGCTAGGGATCACATGACGCGCGCCGGCGAAAGGCGCAAGCTGATTGGATCGGATTGTCCCCAGTGGCCCCCAAAACTCCATCTGTGCCCAAGCGGCTGAACCGCGCCGTGCCGCTGAATGAAGCGCTGGGCAAGGCGCTCGACCCGGCGCTGAAGCGGCGCGGTTTCGCGACGCGCGACCTGCTCATGCACTGGGCGTCGATGGCGCCGACGCCCTATGACAAGGTGGCCCGGCCGGACAAGCTGGTCTGGCCGCGCGGTGAAAAGGGCGCCGAAGGTGCAGTGCTGTTTCTCAGCTGCCATCCCGGCCACGCGCTGGCGCTGTCGCATGAGGGCGAGCGGGTGGCCGCGGCCATTAATCGCTATTTCGGCTATCTGCTGGTGCACCAGGTGCGCATGAGCGCCACGCCCTTCGACGTGGAGGTGAAAGCCGCCGAGGCGCCGGACGCGCCGCTCAGCGCCGATCGGCAGGCGGAGATAAATTCGGTGGTCGAGCAGGTCGAAGACCCGGCGATGCGCGCGGCGCTGCGCGACCTCGGAGCGGCCATTGCCCGCCGAAAAACCCGCTGAAACCGACGTGATCGCGCAACGGTGAGCGCCAGTTGAACTTGTCGGCCCGAAACCGCCCCGATATAGGGTCAGGGAATTCAGCGTCACAAGATATTACGGAGCGAAAATGGTCGACCGTCGCAATATGCTCATTGGTGGTGCAGCCGCCGTCGTCGTGGCCGCCGCCGGTGGCGCCTGGTACATGTTTGGCCGTCAGGACGAGAGTTTCACCGCCGTTGCCGGCGTCGCCATGACCGCCCCGGGCGCCGAAATCGACATGGCCAAGCTCATGGACCCGGCCGGCGATGTGCCCGACCATCCGGTCGGCAATGCCGATGCCAAGGTTGTGGTCATCGAATATCTGTCGCCGTCGTGCCCGCACTGCGCGGCCTTCCACACCGACGTCTATCCGCAGATCAAGACCGAATATATCGACACCGACAAGGTGCTGTTCATTCCGCGCCCGTTTGTGCGCAATGTGCTGGATTCGGCAATCTTCCTGCTCGCCGAGGCCGCCGGTCCTGACAAGTATCACGAAGTCATCGACACCTATTTCGATTCGCAGGCGGCCTGGATTACCTCCGACAAGCCGAATGATGCGCTGTTTGCCATCGCGCAGCAGCTGGGTTTCACGAGGGAAAGCTACGACGCCGCCTTGACGAATCAGACCCTGTTCAAAGGTATGGAAGAGCTGAAACAGCAGGCTTTGGACGAGTTTCAGCTGACCGGTACGCCGACGTTCTACATCAACGGCAAAATGCTTCGGGGTGAGAGTTCTTTTGAGTCCCTCAAGGCCGAGATCGATCCGCTACTCGGCTAACGCCCTCACACGAGGCGCGCGATGAAATTCACGCGCCTCAAGCTCACCGGCTTCAAATCCTTCTGCGACGCCACCGAACTGCTGCTCGAGCCGGGGCTCAGCGGCGTCGTTGGCCCGAACGGCTGCGGCAAGTCCAATCTGGTCGAAGCGCTACGCTGGGTGATGGGCGAAAGCTCTTACAAGGCCATGCGCGCCTCAGGCATGGACGACGTGATCTTTTCGGGCTCGGGCAATCGTCCGGGCCGCAACAGCGCCGAAGTCACGCTGGTCCTTGATAATTCGGACCGCACCGCCCCTGCCCCGCTCAACACAGCCGACATTCTGGAAGTCACGCGCCGCATCGAGCGCGAATCCGGCTCGGTCTATCGCGTCAATGGCCGCGAAGTGCGCGCCCGAGACGTGCAGCTGCTGTTTGCCGATGCCTCCACCGGGGCGCACTCGCCGGCACTGGTGCGGCAGGGGCAGATCGGAGAGCTGATCGCCGCCAAGCCGGTGCAGCGCCGCGCCCTGCTCGAAGAGGCGGCGGGCATTTCCGGGCTGCATTCGCGCCGGCATGAAGCTGAGCTGCGGTTACGCGCGGCCGAAGCCAATCTGGAGCGTGTCGACGACATCGTGGCCCAAGTCGAGCAGCAGCTCGAAACGCTGAAGCGCCAGGCCCGCCTCGCAACCCGCTACCGCGCGCTGTCCGGCGATATCCGGCGCGCCGAGGCGACGCTGTTCCATATTCGCTGGGTCGCCGCGCGCGT
>NZ_JBLXGA010000013.1:0-128067 GCF_048261455.1 Devosia sp. | reverse complement strand
TGCTCCAGCACCTGCAATGTCTGCCAGTGCAGATATGTGGCAAAGGAGCTGCCGGTGCGGTACCCGATGACCCAGACACGGCGCGCGCCGAGCATGGCGCGGGCGACCGCATCTATTTCTTCCAATGGAATTCCGGCAAGGGTCGATGCGAGATTGGCTTGCGCCTGGTCGAGATGCGCTTGCGAGCCTTCGGCACGTGATCCGGGCGCGGATAAGAAGAGGGCCGCTCCAGTCTTTTGCTCCGCGCGGACATGGCGGCGTGCGTCTTCGTAGTTCGCGTAGTCTAGCTTCTGTACAAATCGCGACACGGTGGCATTCGAGACATTCGCCAGTTTGGCCAGTTCGGAGGCCGAGTAGCTGGCGAGTTCTCCCGGGAAGTTCATCAGGAATTCGGCAAGCCGACGTTCCGCAGGATGCATCTTCGTCATGTGCGACTGGATACGGGCGAGTAATGACGAGTTCTGCTCAGCAGCCATGAAACGGTCCGTGAAAATGCGTTTTCATCAGACCTTACTGTGGAAGGAGCCCGCTGCAAATCATTTAGGCTGCAGCTAGCGCCATATTGCGCTGCTCATCACCGCATGCTTCCGGGTACATGCGCCGCAAAGTCGCCTGCAGTCAGTTCAGGTGGCACAGGGTGTCATTGGACAACATGTCAGGAAGCACCCTGACAGGAGAGGCGCGCGTACCAGCGGTCAGCTGCGTCGCGCCCCCGCCGTTCAACCCGGTTCACGGGTTTCAACACGCTGCCATTCAACCGGATGGGCTGGTGGTGGGTCCATAGCGGCTGCTCTTTCCCGCGCAGGGAGAGAGCAGAACGGAGAAGGTTCCTTGGCAGGGCCAACGGGCTCAGGGCCCGCTCATTTCAGCCCCGACATGGCGATGCCGCCCATGAAGTACTTCTGTGCGAAGAAGAACACGATGATGATCGGCGCGACGGCGAGCAGCGAGCCTGCCATCATGAGCGGCCATTGTCCGGCATACTGCGTCTGGAACAACGCAAGGCCGACGGTGACCGTCGTCTGTTCCATGTTGGACGGCAGATAAATCAGCGCCTGGAACAGGTCATTCCACGAGAACATGAAGGCGAAAATCGCGAAGGCGGCGAGGGCCGGCTTGGCCAGCGGCAGATAGATCGTGAAAAAGATCCGCGCCAGCGAGGCGCCATCGATCCGCGCGGCCTCGGCCAGTTCGGAGGGGATGGTCAGAAAATACTGGCGCATCAGGAAGGTGCCGAAAGCGCCGCCGAGAAAGGCCGGGAGGTAAAGCGGCGCCTGTGTGCCGTAGAGCCCGAAAAAGCGGAAGACGACGAACTGCGGAATGACTGTGATCTGTGCCGGTACCATCAGCGTGATCAGCAGCAGCACGAACAGCAGATTGCGGAACGGGAATTTGACGACCGCGAAGATGAAGCCCGCCATCGAGCAGGTCAGCAGCTGCCCGAAGGTCGAAATGCTCGCAATGATGAAGCTGTTGAGCAGCTGCAGATGGATCGGCATGATTTCGATCAGCCGCGGATAGTTCTCAAGCGTCGTGGTCTGCGGGATCAGCCGCATGTCGTATTGTTCGGCAATCGGCTTGAGGCTGGTGGAGATCATCCACACAAAGGGGCCAACCATGCACAGCGCACCAAAGGTGAGCGCGGCGAAGGCAGCAATATCGCCCCAAAACCGGCGTTTGTCGGCGGTTCTGTTCATGCGGGGGCCCCCCATTTTTTCTGCAGACGGAAATAGACGAAGGTCAGCACCAGAATGATCGCCGTCAGCACCACCGCCTGTGCCGCCGCATCACCCATACGGAAATACCGAAAGCCGCTGCGATAGATCGAAAACACCAGCGTCGGCATGTTGGAATTGCCGTTGCCGGTGCGGGTGAGGATGTAGATGTAGTCGAATGCCTGGAAGGCATTGATGGTGGTCAGAACGGTCTGAAAGAACATCGAAGGCGCGAGCGCCGGCAGGGTGATGAACCACAGACGCTGCCAGGGTTTGGCCCCATCGAGATCAGCGACTTCGTAAAAATCGCGCGGGATGGCCTGGAGGCCCGCCAGAAAGATGATCATGCCGCCGCCGATGGCGCCCCAGACATTGGCGATGACGACAGAATAAAGCGCCACATCGCGGCTGAGCCAGCGCACGGGATCACCACCCAGAGTGGTGATGATCTCGTTGAGGACGCCGTTGTCCTGGGCATAGATCCAGGTCCACAACAGCCCCACCGCGGTCGGGCTGGAGACGGTCGGGAGAAAGAAGGCGATACGGAAAAACGTCGTGGCGGGCAGCTTGCGGTTGAGGCCAAGCGCGACGAACAGGCTGATCACCACCGTAAGCGGCACGTAGAGCCCCGCGAAGGCCAGCGTATTCCAGAAGGCCTGATTGAACAGCCGGTCATCAGGCAGGCCGGCATAGTTGCTGAGCCCCGCCGCAACCGGCGGGGTCAGCAGGTCCCAGTCCATGAAGCTGATGCCCAGCGTGGCGAAGATGGAGCCGAAGGCCCCGAGCGCCAGCCCGAACAGGGTGGGTAGCAGGAAGATCAGCAGCCACGCCCGTTCGAGCCCCAGTGGACGGAGATTAGCCATCATGCCTACCTGTTGGCTGCCAGGGCGTCATTGCCGTAGTCGACTGCCTCGGCCAGAGCATCGTCCAGCGGCACGCCTTCGCTCCATGCGAGGCTGAGCGCATCACCGACGGCGCCGGACCATTCTTCGTAGCCTTTGAAGGACGGCTTGACGTTTGCGTAGTCGAGGGCGTCGACGAAGACCTGATGGTCGATGTCGGCTGCCTGGCCGAGATAGGCATCACTGCTGGTGACGCTTTCCCGGATCGGGATTGCGAGGCCGATCTTTGCCAGCTTGGTCTGGCCGGCTTCGGACGTCGCGTATTTGACGAATTCCCAGGCTGCGTCCGGGTTCGGCGTATTGGCCGACACCACAAAGCCTGCGGAGTTCACCATGGTCTTGCGTCCGGCAGGCCCCGCGGGCATCGGCACGACGCCGAGGTTGAGGCCGGCTTCGGAGTATTCGGGCACGGACCAGTGACCCGAGAACCCCATCGCGGCAACGCCCGAGAGCAGGCCATCCCAGCCATACTGGCTAAGCTGTTCCGAGGTCGGCATGGACTTGTCGTCAAGCCAGACCGAACGGATGAACTCGAAGCCTTCCTTGGCCTTGGGGCCGTCGATCAGCGTTTCACCGGCTGCCGGATCTACGATCTTGCCACCGTAGGACCACACGACCGGCCCCCAGAGCGGCTCCATGTCATAGACTTCGGCCCATGCGCCCCACTGGTCGGTGGTGCCATCGCCATCCTTGTCGATGGTCAATTCGGCGGCAGCATCGCGAAAATCCTGCCAGGTCCAATCGGCGGTCGGATAGGCGACCCCGGCGGCGTCGAACATGTCCTTGTTGTAGAACAGAACGATCGTCTGGAAGTCACGCGGGAGACCGAACATGCCCTCGTCGGTCTTGTAGGCTTCGAGTGTCGTCGGGTAGATGCCATCGAGCATACCCGGGTCGGCATCGAGATAGGGCTGCAGATTGAGCAGTACACCGCGCGATTGCCAGTCAGGATAGAGCGGTGCGTCCATTGCGAATACGTCGGGTGGTGTGCCGCCAGCGACCTGAACGCGCAGCTTTTCCCAATAGCCGTCCCAGTCGGCGACCTCGACGTTGACGTCGATATCGGGATGCTCTTCTTCGAAGGCACTGACGATTTCCTGCCAGACCTCGCCTTCCTGGGGGCTGCCCCAGAGCGAGAAGGTGATTTCGGTCTGGGCAAAGGCGGATCCGGCGGCGCCTAACGCCATCAGGAGCGCCAGCCCCGTGGTTGTTACAAGCTTCATTGTTCCCTCACTTGTTGTTGGAGTTGGTTTGCGGGTGGCGGCGATCCGTCCCTGCAGCTTCAAGGCCGAAAAGCCGTGCTGCATTGTCGTGGTAGATCGCCTCGAGAACGTCCTGCGGAAGATGCAGGCCGTAGATCATCCAGCGCCCCTGCGGGGGCACCGGTTCGCTCGAGTAGTTGAAGTACTCGTCACGGGTTTCGAGAAAGCGGGCGTAGAGCGCCCAGGCCGCGGCATCCGGCCCTGCATCGGTGCCGAACAGGACGCGCTGGTGGTGACGCAGCAGAAACTCACGTGCGCTGTAAGGCACCCGGCCGAGCTCTGCGATGCGCGCCGAAAAATCGATCAGCAGGTTCGGGCATTCGTCGAGAAGTGCGGACACCCACGGGAGGTTTTCGGCGTAGCAGGCGACGTGCGCACCGATGAAGGTAGTGCCGCGGTGCCGGCGGACGAGGTTGGAGAAGCCTTCGAGGATCGAGGTGAATGTGGGAAAGGGCGGAGCAGGGAAAGCCCAGTCCGGGTGCGCCTGCAGCTCCTCGTATCGCTCGTTCGTTCCATCGATGGGCAAAAAGAACGCGACCGGGTCCGCAACGTGGACCAGTGTCGGCAGGCCGAGCTCTCCGGCCGTGGCCCAGATCGGGTCGAGCCGTTCGTCATCCACCGCAACCAGGGCGCCATGCTGATCGCGGACGGTCAGGCCGAATGGCTTCCAGATCTTGAGCCCCTCGGCGCCGCGCGCCGCCTGGGCCCGCAGCCGCGCCGCAGCCTTTTCGGGAAATGCATTGCCTTCATCGGCCCAGAGCGCCCAGTTGACGCCACCGAAGACCCGATAGCTGTCGGGCTCCAGTTCCTTGTAGCGGCGCAGACGGTCATCCAGAATGTCTTCGCCCCAGCCGCCATCGAGATCGACATAGTGAACGCAGCCATGCGCACGCAGGTGATCGAACAGATCCTGGGCAGGGCGCTGGTCCCAATCGCCGCCGAACTGGCCGAGATGATTGTGCGCATCGATAAACGGCATCGACGGACCGGTGACGTGCGTTTGCGATCGCTCCAGCGACGGTATCGGCTGAAACTGGTCGAGTGCGATACTCATGCCAGCCGCATCTTGGTTTCAGCGTCGAACAAATGCGCGTACCCGGGGCGGGGACGCAGATGAACCGCGCTGCCGCGCTCGACAGGGTGGCGCTCCTGAAACACCGCCATGATCCGGCAGCCAGAACAGTCGGCAATGACGAGATCGGAAGACCCGGTGCGCTCGATGCCGGTGACCGTGCCCGAGATGACGCCATCGCCGGCCTCGGGTGCCCAGTCCAGGTGTTCGGGCCTGATGCCCCAGATGACCGCGCCTGACGCGCGGCTTTCGGCAGGAACGGTGAGCTTGTCATTGAGCCGGACCTGGCCTTCCGCGATCTGCCCGGGCAACAGGTTCATCGCCGGAGAGCCGATGAAGCCGGCGACGAAGGCGTTGCCGGGCCGGTCGTAGAGATCGAGCGGCGTTCCGGCCTGCTCCAGCTTTCCGCTGCGCAGCACGATGATGCGATCCGACATCGTCATCGCCTCGATCTGGTCGTGCGTGACGAAGATCGAGGTCGAGCCCAGCCGGTCGTGCAGATCGCGGATATCGGCGCGCATCTGCACGCGCAGTGCCGCGTCGAGGTTGCTAAGCGGCTCGTCTAACAGGAATACAGATGGTTGGCGCACGATGGCGCGTCCCATCGCGACACGCTGGCGCTGGCCACCGGAAAGCTGTCCCGGCAGGCGATCAAGCAGGTCGCTCAACCCCAGCATCGCCGAGGTTTCCTTGACCCGCCGGGCGATCTCGTCCTTGGCGCCGCCGCGCAGATAGAGCGAGAAACCCATGTTCCGCGCAACAGTCATGTGCGGGTAGAGCGCGTAGTTCTGGAACACCATGGCGATGTCCCGGTCCTTGGGCGAGACATCGTTGACGACCCGGTCGCCGATGCTGATCTTGCCGCTGGAGATGTCCTCCAATCCGGCAATCATCCGCAGCAGGGTCGACTTGCCACAGCCCGACGGGCCAACGAGAGCGACGAACTCGCCGTCAGCGACATCGAAGTCGATGCCGTGCAGCACATCGGTCTTGTTGTAGGTCTTTTTCAGTTGCGCGACGGAGACCTGGGCCATGGTGCCTCACTCCTCAGTGGTAGCTGGGCAGGTAGTTGCCGTGCGCTTCGATCAACGCGTCGCAAAGCTGGCGGATCTCGTCCGGGGCCAGCTCGGCGGCCGTGTGCGGATCGAGCATGGCAGCGTGGTAGATGTGATCGCGCCGGCCGGTGAGCGCGGCGGCGACGGTCAGCTCCTGCACATTGGTCTGCCAGCGCATGACGGCGGCGAGCTGCGGCGGGACGGATCCGACGCGAATGGGCTGGATGCCGTTGCGGTCGACATGGCAGGGCACTTCCACAGCCGCATCGTTTGGCAGGTTGGTGATCAGCCCGTTGTTGCGCAGGTTGCCGTAGATCAGGTGGTTGGTGCCGGTGACCATGCCGTGGATGATCGCGGCGGCGTATTCGTTCGATTTTTCGACCTCGAGCGGCCGGCTCTCGTCCTCGAGCTCGTCCTTGAGCACTTCCCACTCGGCAATCTGCTCTTCGCAGCGCCGGATATATTCGTCGAGCGGCACCTGGAAGCGATCGACAAGGTCCGTGCGGCCCCGCTTGATGAACCAGGGCGTATATTCGCTGAAGTGCTCCGAGCTTTCGGTGACGAAGTAGCCGAGCTGGCGCAGGACTTCGAAGCGCACCTTGTCGCCATCGGGCGCCTTGCCGGCTTCGGCGATTGCCTTGAGGCGTGGGTAGAGGTCCTCGCGGGTTCCGTCAGCGAGACGCTTCTCGAACTTCGAAAAGAACGCCACGTGGTTGATTCCGGCCGAGGTGTAATCGATCGTCGAAATGTCCTCGTTGAGAACTTCGGCGAGATGGCCCGCTGTTTCCTGCACCGAATGGCAAAGGCCGACATAGGCGAGGTTGGGGTGCTTTTCCTGCACGGCCCAGGAGATCATCGCCATCGGGTTGACGTAGTTCATCATCAACGCGTCGGGGCAAAGCTCTTCCATGTCGCGGGCGATATCGAGCACCACCGGAATGGTGCGCAGGGCGCGGAAAATGCCGCCGATGCCCAGGGTATCGGCAATGGTCTGGCGCAGGCCGAACTGTTTCGGGATCTCGAAATCGATCACGGTCGCCGGCTTGTAGCCGCCGATCTGCATCATCAGGATAACGAAGTCGGCGCCTTCCAGCGCCTCGCGGCGGTTGGTCGTGGCGGTGATGCGCAGCTTGTGCAGGCCGAGCGTCGAGCCGATGCGGCGCGACATCACTTCGGAGGTCGAGAGCCGCTCTTCATCAATGTCGAACAGTGCGATTTCGCTGTCCGCCAGCTCGGGGTTGGAGAGCACATCGCCGAGGATGTTCTGGGCGAAAACCGTCGAGCCGGCGCCGACGAGGGTGATCTTGGTCATGGTATTCAAGCCTGCTGGTTCAGCACCACGACCTTGGTCAGGTGGCGCGGTGTTTCAGTGTCGATGTTGCGGGCGACGGCGACTTTCTCGCCGAGCAGCTGGAGGGCCGGCAGCACCCGCAGGGCGCTGGCCGGCGTATCTGTTGCCGTGCCGATGGACAGATCGCCCGGCCCGCCGAAGCCGATGACGCGAGCGCCCTTGGCCTGCAGTTCCTTGGCGAGGACCGCCTCATCGGCGGCAGTGGCGCTGTTGTAGAGCAGAACGGCGAGCGAGCCCTCGTCGATCAGGGAGACGGGGCCGTGCCGGTATTCCATCGGGTGGAAGGGCTGGGCGGGATTGATGCTCATTTCCATGAGCTTGAGCGCGCCCTCGCAGGCGATGCCATAAAGATGCCCGGCGCCAAGGAAGACGAAGTGGTTGCGCCCGTCGATGATCTCGGCGCCGGCGGCGAGGTCTTGCAGCGCCGCTTCGGCTGCTGCGATGTCGGCCTCGTCGACCGTTGCGCCTGCGAGCCGAAGGCCGACCAGCAGCATCAGGCTGGCGGAGACGCTCATGACGATGCCTTCGCGCGGGTCGGTCGGCACGAAGAGGCCTTCGTCGGCGGCGAGGATGATCTCGGACTGGTCTTCGCAGGAGATCGCGAGGGTCTTCAGGCCCCGCTCGCGCGAGACGCGGATGGCCTCGACCGTCTCGGTGGTGGTGCCGGAGCGTGACAGCCCGATCACCAGCGCGTCCTTGTCATCGGGAAGATAGACGTCGTGATAGCGCGTCCACTCCGCACCCGGCACGGCGATGGCGTGGTGTCCGAGCATGTTGGACGCAGCGGCGAGGGTCTTGGCGAGATAAAAGGATGTTCCGCAGCCCACGAAGACTCGCGTCGCCCCCTCGATCGTGGGGATCGGTATGGCCAGTGCCTGGCGCAGATAGGGGAACTGGTCCCGGATGACCTTCTCGGTGACCGACGTCATATTGTCTTCCTTTAGGTGCTTGGGCAGGGTGCGCATCATGCGTGGCCCCGCTGATTGAGGTTGTCCCGCAAGTCGGAAATCCAGCTGGCGTCGACCGTCCAGCCAGCGCGGCGCGCCGCATCGAACACGGCACCGCCGACGGGTGGTAGCTGGCAGGCAGTCGGAGTGGCGCCGAAGTTTCGGCCTATTTCTGCGCGCACGATCGGGTCGGCGAAGACGCTGCCGGCGCAGGCGAGCGCGGCATCTGCGGGCAAGCCCGCGGCGTTCGCCGCAGCGCGCGCCACCTCTGCGAGCCTGACGCCAGCCTCTGACATGATCTCCATTGCCTCGGGCTCGCCGGCGGCGGCTTGTTCCGAGACATGGCGGGCAACGGTGGCAATGGCGGCGCGTGGGTTGCCCTGGCTGTAAATCCATTCCAGCAGCGCGGTCGGTGCGATGCCGAGCGATGCAAAAAGGCTCTCGCCCAGTGACGAGTTGGGGCGCCGGCCATCGGCCTCGTGCGACAGCAGCGACAAGGCGCGCCGACCGATCCAGTAGGCCGAGCCTTCATCGCCAATCAGGTCGCCGAAGCCGCCCGCGCGCGATGCTCCCGAAGGGCCGCGCGCCCAGGCCATCGAACCGGTGCCGGCAAGGCACAAGACGCCCTCACCGCCGGAGAACGCCCCGATGTGGGCCGCTTCCACGTCATTGCAGGCGCGGGCCGAGGGACCGAAGACCTCTGCAGTGACGCGATTCTCGAGCGTCGTGATGCGCGCGACTTCGCCATAATATGGCAGGCCGGCCGTCGTCGCCTCGGGGCGCTCGTTAGGCGTGAACTGGCTGAACAGCTCGCGGAGCTTTTGTGCAGGGTCATCGTGCCGCGTGGGGTCGAAACCGGGGCCGGCATGGAGCGCGAGCAGCGCGCCGGTCTTGTCCACTAGCGCGGCAAGCGTCTTGGATCCGCCTGCGTCGATGCCGAGGACCGTGCTCATGCCAGCGGCTCCACGGTCTGCAGTTCGACCCCGAGCTGCCTGAGCCGGCGGCTCCACTCGGCGTCGAGGCCGGCATCGGTGATGATCTCGAGGCCAGGTCCGACCACATGCACGCGGTGGGTCAGATAGCTGCCGAATTTCGAGGAGTCGGTGAGGATTATACCGCGTGCCGCCCGCCCGAGGGTCAGGGCATTGAGGCGCGCCTCCTGCGGGTCGACCGTATAGATCGCCGCATCGTCGCCCATCGCGCCCATGCCCAGAAACGCCTGGTCGAAGCGGAGCTTTTCCAGTGTCTCCTCGGCCAGGGCGCCGACAACGGAGGCATTTTCGGCGCGCATCGCGCCGCCAAGCAGCGTGACCTTGACCTCCGCCACCCCGAGAAGAACCTGCGCCAGCGGCAGGCAATTGGTGAACACGTTGAGCGGCATGGGGCGCAGGCGCAACAACCGCGCCAGTTGCAGCACCGTGGTGCCCGCATCGAAGAACACCGATGAATTGGGGCGCAGCAGGTTGTAGGCGGCCTCACTGATCGCGCGCTTTTCCGGCAGGCGCAGGGATTCACGCGTCTCGAAAGCCAGTTCGCCGCCGCCCTGTTCGGCAATGCGGGCCCCGCCATGTGTGCGCACGATCGCGCCGTCGCCCTCAAGCAGCGTCAAGTCGCGCCGTACCGTCGGCTCAGAGGCCTGAACCGCCGCTGCAATCTCAGCGATGGACATCTGGCCCTTGGCAAAAAGCAGCTGGCGGATGGCTGTGGGGCGGTCAGGCTTCATGGGTTCCTCTGATCGTTTCGCTTAACAAGATGATCAATATGGCGGCTTGTCAATCGTCTTTTTGATCACTAATGATCACTTAGGAAGAGGAAAATCACCATGCGCGATCCGTTCTTTGACGCCCTCATCAGCGCTCACGACGCTGGCCAGCCCCGCGGCATTGCCTCGGTATGCTCGGCGCATCCGCTGGTTCTCGAGGCTGCGTTGACCCGGGCCGTGCGGGTCGGCGGGCCGGTCCTCATCGAGGCCACCTGCAACCAGGTGAACCAGGACGGCGGCTACACGGGCATGCGTCCCGCAGATTTCCATGCCGAGGTCCTGGCCCTCGCCGAACGGGTCGGCCTTGCGCGCGAGCAATTGATGTTCGGCGGTGATCACCTCGGCCCGAACCCGTGGAAGGACCTGACGGCGGACGCGGCGATGGCAAAGGCCGAGGCCATGGTGGCGGCCTATGTCGAGGCGGGCTTCACCAAGATTCACCTCGATGCCAGCATGAGCTGCGCCGATGATCCGACGCCGCTGCCGACGCGGACGATCGCCAGACGTGCCGCTGCCCTCGCGGCCGTGGCCGAGCGCCACAGTGCCGGCCGCACACTTGCCTATGTGATCGGTACCGAAGTGCCTGTACCGGGTGGGGCGACAGAACATGTGGACGAGCTCGTGCCGACCACCCCCGCTGATGCTGAGCAGACGGTCGAGGAACACCGCGAAGCGTTTGCCGCCGCAGGCATTGCGGACGCTGTCGGCAAGGTGGTGGGACTGGTGGTGCAGCCAGGCGTCGAGTTCGGCCACGACAATGTGGTGCTCTACGCGCCAGAGCCGGCGCGGGGGCTGATTGCTGCCCGCCCGCAGCTCGGCATCCTGTACGAGGCCCATTCAACGGACTATCAGAGCGCCGAGGCCCTGCAGGCGCTGGTGCGCGATGGATTCGGCATTCTCAAGGTCGGCCCGTGGCTGACCTTTGCGCTGCGCGAAGCCATGTATGCGCTCGATCATATCTGCGCGGAACTGACCGGCACATCCGGGCTTCAGGCGGGGATGGAAGCGCTGATGCTGCGCGCGCCAGGACATTGGGAACGCTACTATCCCGGCGACGATCTCACCCAGCGTCTCCAGCGGCATTACAGCTACTCGGATCGGATCCGGTACTACTGGACCACGCCCGAGGCGCAACAGCTGGTCGCCGATCTGATGGACCGGCTGGCAGAGCGCGACATTCCGGAAACGCTGATCTCGCAATACCTGCCTGAGCTATGGCCGGAGGTCGTTGCCGGCCACCTCGCCCCCCGGCCCAGGGCCCTCCTGCTCGCTGCGGTCGACAGGGTCCTCGGCATCTACGACACCGCGACCACGGCCGCCTAAGGGGCTCAGTCCGTTCCCTGCAGGATCATTTCGGCGGCTTTTTCGGCGATCATGATGACGGGGGAATTGGTGTTGCCCGAGGTGATCGCCGGCATGATCGAGGCGTCGACCACGCGCAGCGCGCCGAGGCCGTGCACCCGGAGTTGCGCATCCACCACGGCCATCGGGTCACTGCCCATCTTGCAGGTTCCGACCGGGTGGAAGATCGTCGTCGCGATATCGCCGGCCTTTTGCGCCAGCTCGTCATCGCTCTGGAACTGCGGGCCGGGGAGGAATTCCTCGGGTGCGTAGTCCTTCACCGCCTTGGTCTCCATCAGCGCGCGGGCGTGGCGGATCGAACTGACGGCGACCTGCCGGTCGGCGGCGGTAGACAGATAGTTCGGCCGGATCTTCGGCGCGTCTCCGGCATTCGGCGTTTCCATATGAATGGTGCCGCGGCTCTCAGGCCGCAGGTTGCACACCGACACCGTGACGGCGCTGAACCGGTGTAGCGGTTCGCCCAGTCGGTCCGTCGACAGCGGCTGCACGTGATATTCGAGATCGGGCGTCGCGAGGCGCGGATCGGATTTTGCAAAAATGCCGAACTGGCTCGGCGCCATCGAGAGCGGGCCGGTGCGCCTGATCGCATATTCGAGCCCCATCGCCGCGCGGCTCCACAGGTTATGGTAGAGCCGGTTGAGGGTCTGGCCGTTCTGCACCTTGAAGACCGTGCGGATCTGCAAATGGTCCTGCAGGTTCTCGCCGACGCCATCGAGCTGATGGCGCGTGGCAATGCCAAGCCTGCGCAGCACATCCGGCCGGCCGATCCCTGACAGTTCGAGAAGTTTGGGCGAGTTGACCGCGCCGGCCGCAAGCACGACTTCGCGCCCAGCCCGGGCTTCGACGATCCGGCCCCGATGGCGGATGCGCAGGCCTGTGACCTGCCGACCTTCGAGCAGCAGCTCTTCGGCCTCGGCGTGTTTCAGGACCCGCAGGTTCTTTCGGTGCAGCACCGGGCGCAGGAAGGCCTTGGAGGTGTTCCAGCGCACGCCGCCGCGCTGGTTGACCTCGAAATAGCCGGCGCCGAAATTATCGCCACGATTGAAATCGGCGACGGCGGGGATCCCCAGTTCCTCTGCGGCACGCTCGAAGGCATCGAGGATAGGCCAGTTCAGCCGCTGGCGCTCGACGCGCCACTCGCCGACGCTGCCGTGCAGATCGTTTTCGCCGCCATGGTAACGTTCGGATTTGCGGAAATACGGCAAGACATCGTCCCAGCCCCAGCCGGAATTGCCCATCTGTCGCCAGCCGTCATAGTCGGCGGCCTGGCCGCGCATATAAATCATGCCGTTGATCGAGGAGCAGCCGCCCAGCACCTTGCCGCGCGGATAGGGCAGGGCGCGGCCATTGAGCCCGGCTTCGGGCTCGGTCACCATCATCCAGTCGGTGCGCGGATTGCCCATCGCGAACAGATAGCCGATGGGGATGTCGACCCAGTGGTAGCGGTCGCTGCCGCCCGCCTCGAGCAGCAGCACGCTGGTGCGCGGGTCGGCGCTCAGCCGGTTGGCCAGCACGCAGCCGGCCGAGCCGGCCCCGACGATGATATAGTCGTAGGTGCCAAGGCTCACGGGTGCGCATGCGACGGGTGGAACATGCCGTGATCATAGAGGATCCGGCGGATGCGGCCATAGGGCAATTGCGATCGCGTCGGGGCGCCGAACGCGTCAGGGCTGACGGCCCGGCCCGGTCAGGCGGGCGACGCGTCTAGGCTTCGACGAGTTCGGGCAAGACCGTGCGGAAATAGGCGATCGTGCGCGCGAGCCCCTCTTCGAGAGCGATCGAGGGTTCCCAGTTCAGCTGGGCCCGGGCCTTTGCAATATCGGGCTGGCGCTGTTTCGGGTCGTCGACGGGCAGGGGACGTTCGACCAGTTCCGATTTCGAGCCCGTCATGGCGATGGTCTTTTCGGCCAGTTCGCGAATGGTGAACTCGCCCGGGTTGCCGAGGTTGATCGGCCCGGCGACGGCGCTGTCGGTGTCCATCAGCCGGATGAAGCCTTCCACCAGATCGTCGACATAACAAAACGAGCGCGTCTGCTGGCCGTTGCCGTAGATGGTGATCGGTTCACCGCGCAGCGCCTGGACTATGAAGTTCGACACCACCCGGCCGTCGGCGTGATGCATGCGCGGCCCGTAGGTGTTGAAGATCCGCGCCACCTTGATCTCGGTGCCGTGCTGGCGATGGTAATCGAAGAACAGCGTTTCGGCGCAGCGCTTGCCCTCGTCATAGCAGGAGCGCGGGCCGATGGGGTTCACATTGCCCCAGTACTCCTCGGGCTGCGGATGGACGCTGGGGTCGCCATAGACCTCGCTGGTCGAGGCCTGGAACACCTTGCACTTCAGTCGCTTGGCAAGCCCCAGCATGTTGATGGCGCCATGCACCGAGGTCTTGGTCGTCTGCACCGGGTCGTGCTGGTAATGGATGGGCGAGGCCGGGCAGGCGAGGTTGTAGATCTCGTCGACCTCAACAAACAGCGGAAAGGTGACGTCATGGCGCATGAACTCGAACCGCGTATGGCCATGCAGGTGCTCGATATTGCGCTTCGAGCCGGTGAACAGATTGTCCGCACAGATCACCTCATGACCTTGCTCCAGCAGGCGGTCGATCAGGTGTGAGCCAATGAAACCCGCGCCACCCGTCACCAGAATGCGTTTCCGGCTATCGTAAAGTCTCGCCAATGGCGTTCTCCAAAGCGGCAATTTCTGCATATGCTGCGCCAGCACAAGCCAAATATTGCTGCACGCGAATGGCGAAGCTTTTCAGCTTCGCTGCCCAGTTTGGCAAGCCTTAGCTCGCCATACAAGCGCGCGCTCTGCGGCTTGCACTATGGCTGTCTCTCCCGCGTCTAAGAGAGCCAGCAACGTGGTCGCGTAGGTTTGGTTTTAGTCGTCCGGTTGGGGCATCTCCGTCTGTGCGCCGGTGGCGTCCCGGCGCCTCTTCGCGCGATCGGAATCACAGCCGTAACCGGTGGATCGCCGGCGGCTGGGCGTGCGCGCCGGCGATGTCTTGCGTCGGGTGCGGTCAGACCGCGGAGATCGCGAGGCCCTCGGCGTCGAACAGCACCGCCTTGTTGGGGGCGGGGTCGAGCGTCAGGGTCTGGCCGAGCGTCACTTTGAAGTCGCCGTCGAGGCCGACGATCAGGGTCTTGCCCGAGGCCAGCTCGAGATTGACATAGGTCTCGTTGCCGAGGTTCTCGACCAGCGTGACGGTGCCGGTGATGGTGCCGTTTTCGGCGGGCACCAGTTGATGCGGGCGGATGCCCAGGGTCAGCTTGTCGCCGGCGTTTAGGCCGTCCGAGACGCGGGCAAGAGAGATTTTCGTCATGTTGGGGCCGGAGACGGTGACAGTGCCGCCCGCGGCCTCGACGACCTCGACCTCAATGAAGTTCATCTTCGGCGAGCCGATGAAGCCCGCGACGAACAGGTTCGCCGGCGTGTGATAGAGATCGAGCGGCGAGCCGACCTGCTGCACCACGCCACCGTTCAGCACGACGATCTTGTCGGCCAGGGTCATGGCCTCGACCTGATCGTGGGTGACGTAGATCATCGTTGCGCCGAGATCCTGATGGAGCTTGGAAATCTCCATGCGCATGTCCATGCGCAGCGAGGCATCGAGGTTACTCAGCGGCTCGTCGAACAGGAAGACCTCGGGCTCGCGCACGATGGCGCGGCCAATGGCGACGCGCTGGCGCTGGCCGCCCGACAACTGCGCTGGCTTGCGGTCGAGCAGGGGTTCCATCTGCAGGATGCGCGCGGCTTCGCGGATCTTTTTGTCCCGCACATCCTTCGGCGTCTTTTTCAGCCGCAGCCCGAACCCGACATTGTCGTAGACGGTCATGTGCGGATAGAGCGCGTAGGACTGGAACACCATGGCGACGCCGCGGTCGCGCGGCTGCACGGTGTTGACCACGGTGTCGCCGATCTTCAGCTCACCGGAGCTGATGTCTTCAAGCCCCGCGATCATCCGCAGCAGGGTGGACTTGCCACAGCCGGAGGGGCCGACGAAGACAACGAATTCACCGTGCTCGATCTCAAGGTCCACACCCTTGATGACTTCGACCTTGCCATAGGTCTTGTGCAGGTTCTTTAGGCTCAATCCAGCCATGGGAATCTCCTTTTGCGCACGCGGGCCTAGACCCTGGCGCCGGGGGGAAGCTTGTCGAGTTCGGTGTGCAGCAGCCCGTCGGCGTCGACGCGCACCGGGATGGGATCGGAGACCTGGCCGATGAACGAACCGTCCGCCGCGTCATGCAAAAAGCCCATGAACACCAACCCGTTGTCGGTTTCGACGATCTTGCCGGCATAGCGGCTGCCCTGGGCGCCGTCGAAGAACGGGCCGGGGGCGACCTCCCAGGGGCCCATCGGATCGTCGGCCATCAGATAATGCGTGCCGCGCACCGGCGGCTCGGGGTTGAAGGCCTTGTAGGCTTCGGACCAGTGGCTGCCGTCGGTGCAGAACAGCATGTACCACTTGCCGTTGACCTCGAAGACCTGGGGCACTTCCATCTGGCCGAACATGCCGCCGGTGTAGACGGGCGGCTGCAGCGTCCAGGTGTTGAGGTCGGGCGAGGTGGCAAAACCGATGGTGCCGCCGGCATTGGGTTCTGCGACGCCGGGGCGGCGGGCGACCATATACATTACCCAGCCGTCGCCCTTGGGGTTCTTCATCACCCAGGGGTCGCGGAAGGCGCGGTCGTGCCAGTGTCCGGGGGTGAACTCCTCGTAATCGGGGCCCGAGATATCGAGCGCCAGGCCATTGCCGACGCGGGTCCAGTTGTGGCCGTCGGTCGAGGTGGCGTGGCCGATGCGCTGCTTCATGCCGGCTTCGGCGTGTTCGGTGCCGGTATAGAACAGGTGCCACAGCCCATCGTCATCGCGCAGCGTCGAGCCGGTCCAGGTGGTCCAGTCGTCCCAGGCGGTCGGTGCAGCCGGCGCGAAGGTGGTGCCCAGATGCGTCCAGTTGATCAGGTCCTTCGACACCGCATGACCCTGCGTCACGTTGCGGTGGCGCATCTCGGGGTCGGGCAGCGTGTTGTCGGCCTGCAGGAAATAGACGTGGTAGTCATCGCCGTCGCGATACAGCCAGAAGTCCCAGATCCACTTGTCTTTCAGAGCGAGAACCAAAGTCGTGTCTTTCTATCGTTTTAGGCGTCAGCCCTTGATGCCGGTCGAGGCGATCGAGCTGATGAAGGCGCGCTGGAGGAAGAGGTAGAAGGCCAGAACGGGCAGGGTGATCATGGACAAATAGGCCATGACTTCGCCCCAGGCCGTGTTGAGCTGGAAGAAATATTGCAGGCCCACCATGACCGGGCGGAACTGCTCGGACTGGGTGACCATCAGCGGCCACAGGTACTGGTTGTACATGGCGAGGAATTTGAGGATCGCCGCGGTGGCGAACACCGGGCCGGAGATCGGCACGATGACCATGGAATAGACCTCGAACCAGCTGGCGCCATCGAGGCGGGCGGCTTCGATCAGGTCCTTGGGCAGGTCGCGGAAGAACTGCACGAACAAAAAGATCGTCAGCGCATCGGCGAGGAAGGGCACGATCTGCACGTGATAGCTGTTGAGCCAGCCCCAGGTGATCCCCTCGGGGCCGATCCAGGGCAGGGAGTTGACCACCATCAGCATCGGCACGGCGATGGTCTCGAACGGCACGATCAGCGTCGCGATGATGATCGAGAGCACAATGTTCTTGCCGCGGAACTCGAGGAAGACGAAGGCGAAGGCGGCCATCGAGCACAGGAACAGCGAGCCGACCACCGTCACCACGGTGACGAGGATCGAGTTGAAGACGAACTGCGCCACGGGCGCGCGCTGGAAGGCGTCGAAATAATTGTCGAGCGAGATGTCGCCCACCGGCAGGAAGGCCCGGATCGAGGCGGTGTCACGCAGCAATTGCAGGTCGGGCTTGAGCGAGCTCACCACCATGAAGACGATGGGAAACACGAAGACCAGCGCCACCAGCACCAGCAGCAGGTATTTCATGCTGGTCTTCAGGCGTTGGTTGGGCGAGGTGACAGCAGCCATTTCTCAGCGCTCCCGGGTGATGTAGCGCTGGATCAGCGAGATCGACAGCACGAGCAGGAACAGCAGCACCGAGATGGCGGAGCCACCGGCAATGTTCTGCTGCTCGTAACCGCGCGTCACGGCCTGGAAGACCAGCGTCTGGGTTGAATCGAGCGGACCGCCATTGGTCATGACGTCGATCTGCGAAAACAGGGCAAAGGCCTGCATGGTGATAACCACGAGGATCAGCACCGCGGTGTTGCGTAGGCCCGGCCAGGTGACGAAGCGAAACTTCTGCCAGGTGTTGGCGCCTTCGATGTCGGCGGCTTCGTACAGCGTCGCAGGGATGTTCTGCAGCCCGGCGAGCCAGATCACCATGTGAAAGCCCACGGCCTGCCAGATCGACATGGCCATGATCGCGCCCATGGCGGTATCGGGGTTGCCGAGCCAGTCCACCGGCTTGAACGCGCCGAAGGTGACGAACTCCAGCAGGTTGTTCAGCAGCCCGCTGTTGCCGTCATAAATGAAGCGCCAGAGCAGCGAGACGACGACGATCGAGACCACGACCGGCATGAAATAGATGGTGCGGAAGACGTTTATGCCGCGCAGTTTCTGATTGATCATCAGCGCCAGCAGCAGCGCGATCGAGGCCTGCACCGGCGCTACGACGATCACGAAGAACAGGGTGTTGGTCAGCGCCTTCATGAACACGAGGTCGCGCGCCAGCACCAGAACCTTGCTGTCGCCCCAGTCCCAGCTGAACCACTCGCGCATGCCGTTGAGGTGCTGGTAATCGGGGTTGTTGCGGGTGAAATTTCGCACCCGCGGATAGCTCAGCTCGCCATCATCCGCGACGATCAGGCTGCCGTCCTCGGCGCGCTCGGGCTCCAGCACCAGCGTGCCGACGCCGAGCAGCTGCTCGAAATTGGAGGTGCCGACGAATTCGGTCGGATTGGGCGAGATCAGCCGCTGGTTGGTGAAGGAGAACCAGAAGGCCAGAAGGAACGGCACGATCAGGAACAGGGTGATCAGCATGAGCGCTGGGCCGCTCATCAGCCATCCGGCCAATGTGTGGGTCTGCAGCGATTTTGTCTTTTGCGAGCGCATGTCGGTTTGCCTTGAAGACGTGCCTTTTGGAACGTGCCGGAAAGCCGGCCCGGAGTGTTCCGGGCCGGCCGTGCTTGGGAGGAGGTCGTTACTGCGCGACGGCGTAGTCGTTGTTGCGCGCGATATCGTCGTTGATCGCGTCGGTCGCCGCGTCGAGGGCGTCGACCACGTCGGCGCCATTGGCGATGTCGGAGAGCGCCTTGCGGAACTCGAGCGCCTCGAAGACATAGCCCGGGGTCACCGGACGCAGCATGGCCTGCTCTTCGGACAGGGCATAGAAGACCTCGAGCGGGCCGCCCGGCGCGTAGTTCTTGGTCATCGCGGCGGCTTCTTCGGTCGCCGGGATCAGGCCGATGCCGTCAGAGAAGGCGGCCAGATATTTCGGCTGCAGGGCGAACTCGATGAAGGCGCTGGCGCCTTCGGGATGCTCGGAAGTCGACGCAACGCCGAACTGCCAGGAGGCGCCGCCGATCTTGGGGCCATTGCCGAAATCGGGGGCCGGCAGGAACAGCACGTCATCACCGAGTGCGTCGAG
This sequence comes from Devosia sp., assembly GCF_048261455.1. Taxonomy (GTDB): domain Bacteria; phylum Pseudomonadota; class Alphaproteobacteria; order Rhizobiales; family Devosiaceae; genus Devosia_A. The sequence continues at coordinate 108,991 of NZ_JBLXGA010000013.1, read as the reverse complement.
CGTCTTCACGGCGACCCAGTTGCCGTTCCACTGCAGGGCGTAGTCGCCGTCGATGAAGCCGGTCTCGTGATCGGCCATGTCCTGGCTGGTGCCGGGGACATAGTCGTTCTCGAACAGGCTCTGCCACCACTCGCCGAATTCGACGGCCGCATCGCCGTTCAGGGCGCCTTCGGCGGTCGTATAGGTCGAGCGGTCGACGAGGTCACCGCCGAAGCTCCACAGGAAGGGGGCGAAGGCATAGGGGTACCATTCACCCTGGTCGGCCATGCCCAGGTTCAGCGGATATTCGAACTCGCCGCTTTCCTTGAGTTTGGCAAGGATTTCGTTGAATTCGTCCTTGGTCCAGGGATTGTCGAGGGTCGGCACACGGATGTCGTACTTCTCGAGCGTCGATTTGCGCGCATACATGGCGACCGCCGCGTCCCACAGGCCGACGGAATAGACCTCACCATTGTACTTGCCGATGGCGCCGGGCAGGAAGCCGTCGAGCGTGCCTTCGGACAGCTCCAGCGGCTGCATGTAGCCGGCCCAGGCCCAGTTCGGCATCACCGGGCCGTCGACGTCGATGATGTCGGGCAGGTTACCCGAAACCGCGGCGGCGACGACGGAGTCGTTATAGGCGGCCTGCGGGAATTCCTGCAGCGAGACCTTCCAGTCGTCCTGCGAGGCATTGAAGTCGTCGATGATGCCGACGATCAGCTCACGTTCAACCGAGCTGCCGGCACCGTGGTACCACATGGTCAGGTCGGTCTGGGCGAGGGCGGTGCCGCTCAGGGCGGTGCTGAGCGCCAGGGCGCCAGCGAGTGTGATCAGAGATTTCATGAGTCTCTCCTCCGTTGGTGGATAGGGGTGACATTGGTGTCACGCGGTTCGACGCTTTCGCGCCATGCGACCGGAGCCGAGACCAGTTCCTGGCTGGGCTCATTCGGTTTGGTGGTGCCCGAGATCAGGCGCATCAGCTTTTCGGCGGCGCGGGCACCCATGGTGCCGTAAGGCAGCTCTGCGCTGGTGAGGCCCGGATGCAGATATTCGGCGATCATGCGGTAATCGTCGTATCCGGCGACGCTGATCTCGCGGGGAATGTTGAGGCCGCGCTCGCGCAGCAGGCCGTAGACCCGCATCGCCATCTTGTCGTTGGCGCAGCAGATGACGGTCGGCGGGTTGTCGATCTTGAACATCCGATCGAGCGCATCCCACAGCAGGTCGTATTCATGGGCGGCGTCGCTGAGCGCGCCGGTCTGCACGAGACCATCGTCAAAGGGCAGGCCGTGCTCTGCGAGCGCCCGGCGATAGCCGGCGGTGCGCAGCGGCTGCGCGGCCTGCCGCTCGGGCAGGGTGAGAAAGCCGATGCGGTGATGGCCGCGGCGGATCAGCCCGTCGACCAGTTGGTACTGGCCGGCTTCGTCATCCGGCAGCACGCAGGGGGTGCCGTGGTGGTCGAAGCAGTTGACCAGCACCATCTTGGTCTCGCCGAGATTGGCGGGCAGGCGCACTTCCTGATGGTACTCGGCGACGTAGAGCACGCCTTCGACGCGGTGTTCGCGGAAGGTGGTCAGTAGTTCCGGCGCGCGTTCGGCATGACCACCGGTATCGGCGATCAGCAGCGTCATGTTGTGTTCGGCAAAGACCCGCTGGGCGCCCTGCACGAGATAGATTTCCGGCAGGCCGCTGACTTCAGTATGCGGTGAGGTGCTGATGGCGCCGGTAATCATGCCCACAAGGCCGGAGCGCTGCGAGCGCATCGTGCGCGCTGCGCTGGACGGCACGTAGTTCAGATCTTCCATCGCGGCGTGGACGGCGTCCCGGGTCTTGGCATTGACCATGGCGGCGCCGTTCAGAACCCGACTGACGGTTTTGGGTGATACGCCTGCAACCCGCGCAACATCATAGATGGTAGCCATTCAGATCCTCCGCATGCGCCCTCCGATGGCCTGTTTTGCCGCCATCTCATGCGATGGCGTGGCCTTTCCGGTCGGGCGCAGGATGTCGTGTCGGTTTATGACACCGGTGTCATGACATCGGTGTCATACATATCAAGAGTCCCGATCTTGTCAATCTCGCGGTGAAATCGCGGCCCCATCTTGCCGTCTCTCATCGTCGCTATTACGAGAGGTCAACGCAGCGCGAAACACCATAATATCGAGGCGTTTCCGCGACTTGGCTCAGACACCTGCGACACTTATCCCCACCCGGTACGCCGCATGGGATACTCGTCCTGTCCGCGCACCGAAGCGAGATCATGACGAGTGGTTGGCGCGCGGAGACCGGGTGATGCGGGGGTCGCCTTGCATCAGGCCAAAAGCACGTCGGCATGGTCCGGTTCGCCGGACAAGCCGCTGGCACGCCGCGCATGGCAGGATGCTGGCCATGCGGGGAGGACGAGCTGCCCGGCATCGGGCGGTGGGGGAAAGCGATCGGCCGGTTAATCCGGGGATCGCGGAAGCCCGGTTCTCCGGCGATGCGGCACGGGATGCACCCGGGCTCACGTGCCATAAGCCCAAAACCCCGGCCGGCCGGCGAGGCGTGCACCTCAGCCTATCATTTGCGGACGACCGCATCGGGGCAATCGCCTCGCTGGCCCCGCTACCGCAAGCGCGCAAATCCGGGGCCGATGGGGCCGTCGGACATCTCGGCATGCCAAGTTGAATCTTGCGCCGCCAGTGCCGGCAATTTTGAACCATTTGCACCGGCAGGCGTTCATTCGGAGTGACTTGCAGCACACGGGCTGCGTTTTGATCGCGTCATCTTGTTATGCTTGTCTCGTCGAGTGTCACGCAAACCCGAGCCGATTGGCATCGTAGCCGCGAAGCACTGGGCACCGTCAAAATTGGACACAGGTGTGATTGCGCCTATGCTCAATTTCCGACCATCTCACGGGGGCGCTGAAAATATGATCAAATCTGGCGAGAAGACGAGCACGGTACGCACCGCGGTCAGCGTGACAACCGCGCCGCCCAAGAGCCAAGACAATTCGGCCTCCGAGGACTTGCTGCGCCGTCTGGCCGCCAATCGCGTGGCGATCGAGGGTATCGAGCCCGAGATCGATGGCGGGCGGTTCCCGGCGAAGAGCGTCGTCGGTGCGCCTTTCATCGTCAGCGCCGATGTGTTCGGCGACGGGCACGACAGCATTGCCGCAGCGGTGCGATATAGGGCTCGCGGCACCGAACGCTGGAGCGAGGTGCCGCTCGAATTCGTTGTCAATGACCGCTGGCAGGCCACTCTGCAGTTCACTGAAAACCGCATGTATGAGTTCACCGTCATCGCCTGGCGGGATCTGTTCGCGACCTGGAGCAAGGACACCGCGAAAAAGTTCGCCGCCGGCCAGAAGATTTCGCTCGAAGTCGAAGAGGGGCGCCTGCTGATCGAGGCGGCCGAGGCGCAACTGCGCAGCTCCGGTGCGAAGAGCGAAGCCGGCGCGCTGGCCGATCTGATCGCCAGGTGCAAAGCCGCCGAGTCCGATCAGGATGCTTTGGCCCTGCTCAGTTCAGACGCCACGGCAGAGCTGATGCGCCAGCATGGCGTGCGCACCAATCTCAGCCATTATGAGCGCATCCTCGAGGTTTTCGTTGATCGCAAGGCCGCTGCGTTCAGCGCCTGGTATGAGATGTTCCCGCGCTCGCAGTCCGGCGATGTCAACCGTCACGGCACCTTCGACGATGTCATCGACAAGCTCGGATACGTCCGCGATCTCGGCTTCGACGTGCTCTATTTCCCGCCGATCCACCCGATCGGCAAGACCAACCGCAAGGGCCCGAACAATACGCTGAGCCCGGGGCCGGACGATCCCGGTAGCCCCTATGCCATCGGCTCGGAAGCGGGCGGCCACGACGCCATACATCCCGAACTCGGCACGTTCGACGATTTCGACCGGCTAGTCGCCGCCGCCGCCGACCACGGGCTGGAGATCGCGCTCGATATCGCCATCAACGCCTCGCCCGACCATCCGTGGATCAAGCAGCATCCGGAATGGTTCGACTGGCGGCCCGACGGCACGATCAAATTCGCTGAAAACCCGCCGAAGAAATACGAGGACATCGTCAACGTCCATTACTACCGCGACGCGATCCCGGGCCTGTGGCACGCGCTGCGCGACGTGGTGCTATTGTGGGCGCGGCACGGTGTGCGGATGTTCCGGGTCGACAACCCGCATACCAAGCCCTTCCCGTTCTGGGAGTGGCTGATTGCCGAGGTGCACGAGGAATTCCCCGATGCGGTGTTCCTCGCCGAGGCCTTTACGCGCCCCAAGGTGATGAAGCGGCTCGCGAAGGTCGGCTTTTCGCAGAGCTATTCCTACTTCACCTGGCGCAATTCGAAGTGGGAGATCGAGCAGTATCTCACCGAGCTCACCACCGAAGAATGCAAGCACTACATGCGGCCGAACTTTTTCGCCAACACGCCGGACATCAACCCGATCTATCTGCAGTACAGCGGCCGCCCGGGATTCCAGATCCGGCTGATCCTCGCGGCGACGCTGGGCGGCAATTACGGCATCTACAACGGCTTCGAAATCTCCGAAGCCGCCGCGCTGCCGGGCAAGGAAGAATATCTCGACTCCGAGAAGTTCCAGCTGCGCAGCTGGGATTTCGACCAGCCGGACAACATCAAGTGGGACATCCAGTTCCTCAACCGGCTGCGCCAGGAGCATCGGGCGCTGCATGATTTCACCAGCCTGCAGTTCTACAACGCCGACAATCCGCAGATCCTTGCCTACGGCAAACGCACGCCCGATCTCGACGACTTCTTGCTGTTCCACGTCTGTCTCGATCCGCACAGCGCCCAGCAGACGACGTTTGAAGTCCCGCTGTGGGAATTCGGCCTGCCCGATGACGGCTCGATCGAGGTCGAGGACATGGTCACCGGACACCGCTTCCGCTGGTACGGCAAGACGCAGACGCTGCGTCTCGACCCCTATTACAAGCCCTATGCAATCTGGCGCCTGGTGCGCCCCGGAGTTTCCGACTGATGGACAAGCTGCTCAAAGACACTCCGGACACCGCCAGCAAGGCCCGCGCCTCGCGCACCGACGGCATCATCGATCGCTCCGATACCCAATGGTATCGCGACGCCATCATCTACCAGCTGCACGTCAAGGCGTTCCAGGACGCCAATGGCGACGGCATCGGTGACTTCAAGGGGCTGATGCAGCGCCTCGATCACGTGCAGAACCTCGGCGCGACGGCGATCTGGCTGATGCCGTTCTATCCTTCGCCGCTGCGCGACGATGGCTATGACATTTCCGACTATCGCTCGATCAATCCCGCCTATGGCTCGATGAAAGACTTCAAGGCCTGCGTCGTCGAGGCCCACAAGCGCGGGCTGCGGGTCATCACCGAGCTGGTCATCAACCACACATCCGACCAGCATCCGTGGTTCCAGAAGGCGCGGAAAGCGAAGCCCGGTTCGGCGGCGCGCGACTTTTACGTGTGGAGCGACACCGACACCAAGTTCCCCGAGACCCGGATCATCTTCACCGATACCGAAAAGTCCAACTGGACCTGGGATGCCGAGGCCGGCGCCTATTACTGGCACCGCTTCTATTCGCACCAGCCCGACCTGAACTTCGACAATCCGCGCGTCATCGAGGAAGTGCTCAAGGTCATGCGCATGTGGCTCGACATGGGGGTCGACGGGCTGCGGCTCGACGCCATTCCCTATCTGGTCGAGCGCGAGGGCACCAACAACGAGAATCTGCCCGAAACCCACGACGTGCTGAAGGTCATCCGGGCCGAGCTCGACAAGGGCTATCCGGATCGCATGCTGCTCGCCGAGGCCAATCAGTGGCCCGAAGACACCCGCCCCTATTTCGGCGAGGGCGACGAGTGCCACATGGGCTTCCACTTTCCGCTGATGCCGCGCATGTACATGTCGCTGGCCCAGGAAGACCGGCACCCGATCACCGACATCATCCGCCAGACGCCGGAGATCCCGGACGGCTGCCAGTGGGGCATCTTCCTGCGCAACCATGACGAGCTGACGCTCGAAATGGTGACCGACCAGGAGCGCGATTACCTGTGGAGCACGTATGCCGCAGATCGCCGCGCGCGCATCAATCTCGGCATCCGCCGGCGCCTCGCGCCGCTGATGCAGAACGACCGGCGCAAGATCGAATTGTTGAACTCGCTGCTGCTCTCCATGCCCGGTACGCCGATCATGTATTACGGCGACGAAATCGGCATGGGCGACAATTACTATCTCGGCGACCGCGACGGTGTGCGCACGCCGATGCAGTGGTCGGCCGACCGGAACGCCGATTTCTCTCGCGCCAATCCGCAGCAGCTCTACCTGCCGACGATCCAGGATCCGGTCTACGGCTTCCAGGCGATCAATGTCGAAACCCAGCAGGGCGACCCGTCCTCGCTGCTCAACTGGATGCGGCGGATGATCTCCGTGCGCAAGCAACACCCCGCCTTCGGCCGGGGCGAGATGACGCTGCTCTATCCGCGCAACCGCAAAGTGCTGGCCTATGTGCGCGAACTCGAGGGCGAGCGTGTTCTGTGTGTCGCCAACCTGTCCCGAAGCGCCCAGGCGGTCGAGATCGACCTGTCGCGGTTCAAGGGCACGGTACCTGTCGAACTCACCGGCCGGTCGGTCTTTCCGCCCATCGGCGACCTGCCATACCTCGTCACCCTGCCGGCCTTCGGCTTTTTCTGGTTCCTTTTGACCGACGACGAGCAGGGGCCGGAGTGGCACGAGGAGATGCCAGAGATGCTCCCCGAATTCATCACGCTCACGACCCGTGACGGCTCCGTCATGACGGCGCTGACCGGACGCGAGAAAAAACAGCTCGAAGCCGATGTGCTGCCGCAGTTCCTGCCGCTGCAGCGCTGGTTCGGCGCCAAGGACGACGCGATCGAAAGCGTCACGCTGACGCCTCTGGCCGAGCTGATCAAATCCGAGCACGCGCTGGCGGTGATCGACGTCGCCGTCGCGGGTGAAACGCAGCGCTATCTGCTGCCGTTTTCGGCACGCTGGGGCGAGGAAAACTTGCAGATGGGTGCACCCAAGCTCAGCTATACGCTGGCCAAAGTGCGCCGCAACGCCAAGGTCGGCGCGCTGATCGATGGTGTCTTCGATGAGCAGTTGGCGGCTGCGCTCATCACCAAGCTGCGCGAGGGCGGCAGCGTTTCCGCGACCGGTGGCGAAGTCGTGTTCGAAAGCGGCTCGCTATTGGCCGATATCGACGAGGATCTGGGCGAGCCGCGGCCGCTCGGCGTCGAGCAATCCAATGTGTCGATCGCTTATGGCGACAAGATCATCCTCAAGCTTTATCGCCGACTGCGGGTCGGCGAGCAGCCCGATGTCGAGGTGGCGCGTTTCCTTACCGAAGTGGCGAACTTTGAGAACACTCCGGCGTTTCTCGGCGCCATCGAATATCGCCAGAGCGACGCGGAGCCGACAACGCTCGCCGCCGCCTTTGCCTTCGTCCCCAATCAGGGCGATGCGTGGAGCGTCATCACCGACGCGCTGCTGCTCGATCTCGAACAGCAGGTCCTGCAGCAGCAGGAAACCGCAGAGCCGTCCGACGAGCAGGACAGTGAGTCCTTCGGCTACCTGCTCGACATGGGCGGGCTCCTGGGCAAGCGCACCGCAGAACTGCACAGCGCGTTGGCGACGCCGAGCGACGATCCGGATTTCGCCGTCGAAGAACTGACGCCAGAGACGGTGAAGGCCTGGTCGGAAGAAACCCAGGCCGAAGCCGCCGAGATGCTGAAGCGTCTGAAGGCGGGTCGCGACAAGCTGTCTGCCGAAGCGCAGGAACTCGTCGATGCTGTCGTCGAACACAAGAGCGCGCTCACCGAGCGGCTGAAGGCGGCAACCAAGCTCAAGCCGACCGGAAAGATGTCGCGCATCCATGGCGACTATCATCTCGGTCAGGTGCTGGTGGCGCAAAGCGATGTGATGATCATCGACTTCGAGGGCGAGCCCAAGCGCAGCCTCGCAGAGCGCCGGGCGAAATCCTCGCCGCTGCGCGATGTGGCCGGCATGCTGCGCTCGTTCGACTACGCCGCCTATACCGCACTCAACCGTCTCGAGGCGATGAGTGGCACCGCCGATGAGGCGAGCGCCGCGCGCGTTGAGACGTGGCGGCAGAAGGTGTGCGATGACTTCATGGCTGCCTATCGGGAACATTTCGATGGCGACGCCGCTTCTTCACCAACCGACGCCTTTACCGAAGCGCTGACCGACCTGCTGATCCTGCAAAAGGCGATCTATGAGGTCGGCTACGAACTGGCCAACCGGCCGGACTGGGTGGACATCCCGCTCAGGGGTATCCGCGACCTACTCACACGAGAAGGCAAATCATGACCCCAGCGACACAGAAGATGGCAAAACCGGATCCCGGTCCCGCCGCCTATGCCTCCGATGTCGAGGCGATCGTCGCCGGTCGGCACGGCAATCCATTCGTCGTGCTCGGCATGCAGGGTGGCGACGGCGCCCCAGTGGCAGTCAATACGTTCACGCCGCAGGCGACCGATATCGAGGTGATCGACACCAAGACCGGCGAAGTGGCGGCGCGGCTCGTCCGCATCCATCCCGAGGGCTTTTTCTCGGGCTATATCGGCGATCGCACCGAACGGTTCGCCTACAAGCTGCGACTGACCTCCGGCGCCGATAGCTGGGTCATCGACGACCCCTACAGCTTCCCCGGCATCCTGGGTGAGCTCGACGAATATCTGCTCGGCGAAGGCAAGCACCGCGACCAGTATGAAAAGCTCGGCGCGCATCCGATGGCCCTCGCGGGTGTCGAGGGCGTCGCCTTTTCCGTCTGGGCGCCGAACGCCCAGCGCGTCAGCGTCGTCGGCGATTTCAATGCCTGGGACGGGCGGCGGCACCCCATGCGCAAGCGCATCGGCGTCGGCGTGTGGGAACTGTTCGTGCCGGCGCTGGAAAGCGGCATAACCTATAAATACGAAGTCATCGGCGCGCATGGCGAGCGCCTGCCGCTGAAAGCCGACCCGGTCTCCTTTTATCAGGAGCAGGCGCCGGCCACGGCGTCCATCGTGCATGGCTTGCCCAAGCAGGAGTGGAACGACTCCAATTGGATCGAGAGCCGCAAGGATCGGCAGTCGCTGTCGGCGCCGATGTCGATCTACGAGCTGCATCTGGGCTCGTGGCGCACCGGCGGCAATGCCGAGGTGCTCGACTACAATGCGATCGCCGACCAGCTGATCCCCTATGTCCAGGAAATGGGCTTCACCCATGTCGAAATGATGCCGGTTACCGAGCATCCCTTCGCCGGGTCATGGGGCTATCAGCCGATCGGGCTGTTCGCGCCGACCAGCCGTTTCGGCTCGCCGGAGGACTTCGCCAAGCTGGTGGACCGTCTGCATCAGGCCGATATCGGTGTCATCATGGATTGGGTGCCGGCGCATTTCCCGTCCGACGCCCATGGTCTGGTGCGCTTCGATGGCACGGCGCTCTACGAGCACGAGGATCCGCGGCTCGGCTACCACAATGACTGGAACACGCTGATCTATAATTTCGGGCGCAACGAGGTGCTGAACTTCCTCGTCGCCAATGCGCTGTTCTGGGTCGACCGCTACCACATCGACTGCCTGCGCGTGGATGCCGTCGCCTCGATGATCTATCTCGACTACAGCCGCAAGGAGGGCGAGTGGGTTCCCAATCGCCATGGCGGCCGGGAAAATCTCGAGGCCGTGGCCTTCCTGCGCGAAGCCAATACGCTGCTCTACGAGCGCCACCCCGGCATCCAGACCATTGCCGAGGAATCGACCTCCTGGCCGCAGGTCAGCCGGCCGGTCGACATGGGTGGACTGGGCTTTGGTTACAAGTGGAACATGGGCTGGATGCACGACACGCTGCAGTACATGCAGACCGACCCGATCCACCGCCAATACCACCACGATCAGATGACCTTCGGCCTGGTCTATGCCTTCTCGGAAAACTTCGTCCTGCCGATCAGCCACGACGAGGTGGTGCACGGCAAGGGCTCGATGCTCGGCAAGATGCCGGGGGACCGATGGCAGAAGTTCGCCAACCTGCGCGCCTACTACGGCTTCATGTGGACCCATCCGGGCAAGAAGCTGCTGTTCATGGGCCAGGAGTTCGGCCAGGAGCGCGAGTGGAACCACGATCAGTCGCTCGATTGGCATCTGCTCGACGACCCGATGCATGGCGGGCTGAAATCGCTGGTGCGTGACCTCAATCACCTCTATCGCGACGAGCCGGCGCTGCATGAGCTTGATTGCGATCCGGCGGGGTTCGAGTGGATCGATACCAGCGATGCGGAAAGCAGCGTCTTCGTCTATCTGCGCAAGGGCAAGGACGGCGCACGGCCGGTCGTTGTCGTGTGCAACATGACGCCGGTGGTGCGCAGCGATTATCAGATCGGCGTGCCGGTGGGTGGCAAGTGGCGCGAGCTGCTCAACACCGACTCCGAAATCTATGGCGGCTCGAACGCCGGCAATGGCGGCTATCTCAACGCGCTCGACGAAGGCTGTCACGGTCGCCCGGCGTCGCTGCGCTTGACGCTGCCGCCGCTCGGCACGGTCATTCTCGCCCCCGACGACTGAGCCTCTCCGCTTGCTTATGACGACAGGTCCGTTCCACCATACGGGCCTGTCGATGACGCATTGATACTGTCTGGATATACTATGAGCGCTACCGGTTCCGAGACGACGCGTGCTGCAACCATGCATTGGGGCGCGGAGGTGCTCGACGGAAACCGCGTTCGGTTCCGGCTGTGGAGCAAGGGCGGCCAGGCGGTCAGGCTGCGGCTTGATGGGCAGGATCTCGACATGCCCGAGGCAGCCGACGGCTGGTGCGAGCGGATCGTCGAGGGCGCTGGTCCGGGGACAGCCTATTGCTACGTGCTCGAGGACGGAACGGTCGTGCCCGATCCGGCGGCGCGGGCGCAGCAGGGCGATGTGCATGGCCCCTCGATCGTCGTCGATCCACGTGCCTATCGCTGGCAGCATCCCGACTGGCGGGCGCGGCCATGGGAAGAAACCGTTTACTACGAATTGCACATCGGCACGTTCACGCCCGAGGGCACGTTCCGGGCGGCGATTGAAAAGCTCGACTACCTGGCACAGCTCGGCATCACCACGGTCGAACTCATGCCCGTTGGGCAGTTCGGCGGCGAGCGCGGCTGGGGCTATGACGGCGTGCTGATCTACGCGCCGCATCGCCCCTATGGCACGCCCGAGGACATGAAGGCCTTCATCGACGCCGCGCATGGGCTGGGGCTCAATGTGGTGCTCGACGTGATCTACAATCACTTCGGCCCGGACGGGAACTATCTGTCGCTTTATGCGCCGGACTTCTTCGACGGTGAACGACACACCCCATGGGGCGACGCCATCGCCTATCAAAAGCCGCCCGTGCGGCAGTTCTTCATTGAAAACGCGCTCTACTGGCTCGAGGAATTCCACCTCGACGGGCTGCGGTTCGATGCCGTCGACCATATCCACGACGCGGAGTCGGATCCGGAAATCCTGGTCGAGATGGCCCAGACCATCCGGGCCCGCTATCCAGACCGCGCTTTGCATCTGACCACCGAGGACAACCGCAATATCACCCGGCTGCACGAGCGGGATGCCGATGGCGGCATGCCGCTGTTTTCCGGTGAGTGGAATGACGATCTGCACAATGTCGCCCATGCCATCGCGACCGGCGAGACCGAAGGTTATTACGCTGACTTCGTCGACAAGCACTGGTGGAAGCTGGCGCGCTGCCTTGCGGAGGGCTTTGCCTATCAGGGCGAACCGACGCCCTTCGGCGGCAACACACCCCGCGGCGTACCGAGTGGGCATCTGCCCCCGACGGCCTTCGTCGATTTCATCCAGAACCACGACCAGGTTGGCAACCGCGCCTTCGGCGAGCGGCTGATCGACCTTGCCGAAGACAGCATGGTGCGCTCGATGATGGCGATGCTGCTGCTGTCGCCGCATATCCCGCTGCTGTTCATGGGCGAGGAATATGGCGAGACCCGTCCCTTCACCTTCTTCACCGATTTCCACGGCGAGCTGGCGGACGCGGTGCGCGAGGGCCGGCGCCGCGAGTTCGCCAGCTTCGGCGCCTTCCACAACGACGAAGATGCGCTGCGCCATGTGCCGGATCCCAATGCGCCGGGCACGTTCGAGGCCTCCAAACTCAACTGGGACTGCGTCGACAGCGAGCACGGCCAGGACTGGCTGGGGTTCACAAAACACCTGCTGCAGCTGCGCCAGCAGCGGATCGTCCCCTTGCTCGCTGCGGCGCGCGGCGGAGCAGGGCATATCGAGACGGCCGAGGATGGCAAGATCGCCGTATCCTGGCAGCTCGGTGACACTGTGCTGCACATGACCGCCAATTTCGACGACGAGCCGCGCGAAATCACCCTTCCAGCAGGCGAGGTGATCTACGCTTCGCTCGAGGCCGAGACGCGCCACGCCGCGGAGAGTTGCCTCCCCGGCCATGCCATTGTCGTCACCCTCTCAGCTTCACATCAGGCCACGGCGTCCCAATCATGAGCGAAACCCTCGATGCCCTTGCCACCCGCTGCGGCGTGGCGATCCGATACACCGGGCTCGACGGGGTCGACCATAAAGTGCCGGACGCCAGCAAGGTGGCGATCCTTGCGGCGATGGGGCTGGAGGCCGGCGACGATGCCGCCGCCGCCAAATCGCTGACGAGCGTCGCGCCGCTCCCCGACGAGTCCGGCTGGACCCCGGCGCAGTGCTACATTCCCGACTGGCTCGAGACCGGCAATTGCTGGGGCGTGGCGCTGCAGGTCTATGCGCTGCGCTCGGCGCGCAACTGGGGCATCGGCGACTTTGCCGATCTCGCGGCGATGGCCGAAACCAGTGCCGCAACCGGTGCAGATTTCCTCGGCACCAATCCGCTCCACGCCATCTTCATGTCCGAGCCGGACCGGCGCAGCCCGTTCTTCCCCTCGACCCGCAGGCACCTCAACCCGATCTATATCGCCGTCGATCAGGTGCCCGGCTATCGCCCCGACATGGGCGACGTTGCCGGCATCGCTGCAGCGCGCGATGCCGAACTGGTCGACTATATCGCCGTCGCCGCGCTCAAGCTCGATGCCCTGCGCAAGCTCTGGCCCGTGTGGCAGGCGTCGGAGGCCAATCCGCCCGACTATGCGCCGTCGGCCTTCGATGCCTTCGTTACCGCGGGCGGCGAGTCTTTGCGCCGGCATGCTTTGTTCGAGGCGCTGGCCGCCGAGATGGCCACGAAGGGTCTGCGCAGCCGCTGGGACGAGTGGCCCGAGGCCCTGCAGGATGTCGAGGGCACCGAGGTTGCCGCCTTTGCCGAGGCACATGCCGACGACGTGCAGTTTCACCTCTGGCTGCAATGGCTGGCGAGTGTGCAGCTGAGCGCGGCGCAGGCCCATGCCAAGGCCTGCGGCATGCGCATCGGGCTCTATCTCGATTTTGCCGTCGGCGAAGCGCCGGACGGCTCGGCTACCTGGGGCGCGCCGGCGCTCGCCATGCGCGGCGTTCATATTGGCGCGCCGCCCGACTATTTCTCCAGCACCGGGCAGGACTGGGCCATCGCGCCGCTGTCGCCGACCGCGCTGCGCGCCGCCCCCGACGAGGCCTATGGCGAGATGATCGCCAGCTCCATGCGCTATTGCGGGGCGCTGCGCATCGACCACGCCATGGGCATCCGCCAGCTGTTCCTGGTGCCCGAGGATGCCTCGCCGGCGGCGGGCGCCTATGTGCGCTATCCCACGCCGCAGCTCGTTCAGGCGCTGGCTGACACCTCGCATCGTTATGGCACGGTGGTGATCGGCGAGGACCTCGGCTATGTGCCCGAAGGGTTCCGCGACCTGATGGCCGACATCCGGCTGCTCTCCTACCGCATCCTCTATTTCGAGCGGAAAGACGATGGGTTCGTGTCGGCGCTAGACTACCCCCGCGAAGCGCTGGCCTGTGTGGCAACGCATGATCTGCCGACCATCGATGGCTGGTGGCGCGCCGCCGACGTGGCACTTCGTCTCCGCTACGGCCTGATCGACGCCGAGGCTGCCAGGACACAATCCGAGCTGCGCGTTATCGAGCGGGCGCAACTGCTCGACCATCTGGTCTGGCTCAAGCTGCTGAGCGCCGATGAAAGCGCCGAAGCCTCGGCGGCAGGCGGCAATCCCGATGCGCCATTGCCGGCCTCGCTGGTCGTTGCCATTCATCGCTTCCTGTCGCGCGGCGCCTGCCGCATGCTGGCGGTGCGGATCGAGGATCTGGTCGGCGAAACCCTGCCGGTCAACCTGCCAGGCACGGTTGACGATTACCCGAACTGGAAGCGCAAGCTGGCGGTCACCATCGAGGACATCGGCAGCCTGCCGCTGTTCCGCACGGTCACGTCGGCCATGGCGGCAGATCGGCCGAGACAGTCATGACCACGCCCACCGCCACCTATCGGGTGCAGTTCCGCAACGGCATGGGGTTCGCCGAAGCGCTCCGGCTCGTGCCCTATATCAAGGCGCTGGGCGCCAGCCATTTCTATGCCTCGCCGATCTACGTGGCGACACCCGGCTCGACGCATGGCTATGACGTCACCGACCACAATCACTTCGACCCCGAACTCGGCGGTGACACCGGCTTCGCCGAACTCTCGGCGGCGCTCAAGGCCGCCGGTCTGGGGCTGATGCTCGATATCGTCCCCAACCATATGGCGGCAGACTTCGCCAATGCGTGGTGGCACAGCGTGGTCGAGTGGGGTGCCGACAGCCCCTATGCGCGGCATTTCGATATCGACTGGCGCGAGCCGCTGACACTGCCGTTTCTCGGCCAGCCGTTCGCCGATTGCCTCGCGGCGGGCGAGCTGTCCTTCGGGTTCGACACGGAGCGTGGCGTGCTCGGGCTCAAATATTACGAAACGATCGTGCCGCTGCACCCATCTTCCTACGGCATGGTGCTGGGTGAAGTCACGCACCCCGCGTCCCGGGAAATCGCATCGCGGGCCGAGGCGGCCCAGCCCGGAGGGGCCGATGCCTTCCATGCCGGTATTCTCGCGACGCTGACCGGGGACACCCGCGAGACCCTCGAAGCAGCGGTGGCAGAGCGGGCAAAGACCCCGGGTCTGTTGGCTGCCGTGCATGAGGCGCAGCGGTGGCGGCTGAACTATTGGCGCGAGGCGCGCAGTCACCTTTCCTATCGGCGCTTCTTCGAGGTGACCGGGCTCGCCGGCGTGCGCGTCGAAGATCTGGCCGTCTTCGAGGACGTGCACCGTAAGACACTGGACCTCGTCGCAGACGGCACGCTGGACGCGCTGCGCATCGACCATGTCGATGGTCTCGCCGACCCCGGTGGGTATCTGAAGCAGTTGCGCAGTCGCATCGGCGACACCTGGCTGGTGGTCGAAAAGATCCTTGAAAGCAGCGAGACCCTGCCCGAGGACTGGGCTATCGAAGGCACCACGGGCTATGAGTTCATCGACGCGCTGGCCGGTGTTCTTGTCGATCAGCGTCAGGCAGATGCCTTCGAGGACTGCTACAGCGCATCTATCAAGACGCGGGTCGATCTCGACGCGGAGCGGCGGCAGGCCAAGCAGCAGATGCTGGCCGTCAATTTCGAAACCGAAATGACCGGGCTCACCGATCGCGCGGCGGCACTGGCCGACTTGGAGCAGCTTGCGCTGACCGCGCCGGATCTGCGCAGTGCCATGGCGGCGCTGATCACCGCCTTTCCGGTCTACCGCACCTATGGCAATGCCGAAGGCCAGTCGCAGGCCGATCAGGCGCTGCTTGCCGAGATCGCTGCGGACGCCACCGAACAGCTACCCGATTGCGCCGAGGCGATCGGTTTCATCGTCAGCCTGCTGAAGCTCGAGGTCAGCGTTTCCGCGAAGGGCGCGGCGCTCGATTTCACCGTGCGCTTCCAGCAGCTCAGCGGTCCGATCATGGCCAAGGCGCTCGAAGATACACTGTTCTATCGGCGCAACCGGCTGCTGGCGCTCAATGAGGTCGGCGGTGACCCGCAGAGTTTCGGTCGGCCGCTGTCTTCCTTCCACGACACCATGGCGGCCCGGGTAACGGCGCAGCCGGAGGGCCTGCTCGCGACCTCGACGCATGACACCAAGCGGGGTGAGGATGCCCGTGCGCGGCTTTATGCGCTCAGTGAAGCACCGGCGCTCTGGGCCGAAAGAGTGGCGCGCTGGCGCGAGATGAACGCCGGGCTGGTCAAGGATTTCGCAGGCGCGCCGACACCATCTGCCGAGCTCGAATGGCTGGTCTATCAGGCGCTCGCCGGCATCTGGCCGCTCGATTCTGCTGCCGAAATCTCGGCAATCTTGGACGATCTGCGGCCCCGCTTTCTGCCCTATCTCACCAAGGTCGTGCGCGAGGCCAAGCAGTTTACCAACTGGGTCGATATCGACGAAGGCTATGAAGAGATCATCGACGCGTTCGGTGCCGGGCTGTTCGACGCGCAGAATGCGGCCTTCTTCGCCGATTTCGCAGAAGCGCTGCAGCCCTTCATGCGGGCCGGGGCGCTGAACAGTCTCACCCAGACCGTCCTCAAGCTCACCGCGCCAGGCATCCCGGATATCTATCAGGGCACCGAAGGCTGGGACTTCAGCCTCGTCGATCCCGACAACCGGCGGCCCGTCGATTTCGACAGCCATGCCCGCAATCTCGCGGCCATCCCCGATATGCCAATGTCGGCGCTGGTCGAAGGCTGGCACGACGGTCGGATCAAGCAGGCACTGCTGCACCGGGGGCTGGCGGCGCGTTCAGAATATCCTCAGCTGTTCACGCACGGCCAATATCACCCGCTGGAGGTCACCGGTGACCGTAGCCAGCATGTCATCGCGTTCGCCCGGCGACAGGGTTCAGGGAGCGCCATGATTATCGCGCCGCGCTGGACCTTCGATCTGCTGAAGGAGGGCGACGGCCTGAGCATTCCTGCGGGGCAATGGGGCGACACGGCGGTGATGTTGCCGGATGAATCCGGGGCGCTTCGGAATGTCTTCGCCGATGGCGAAGTGCGGTGGCAGGGCCGGGTGCCGGTCGCAGACCTTCTAGCCGACGTGCCGGTCGCGCTGTTGATGTCGCGCTAGACGTGTCGGGATGCGCCAGCGGCGCACCCCGAGCATCACTCAGACCAACAGGGTCATCGAGCGGCCGATCAGCGGCAGCGTATGCTCTTCGGGCAGATCGCTAGGCGCCGCATCGAGGTCGGCAGTGTTGATCATCAGCGTCCAGCCACGCCCGTCGCGCGCCGGCAGGTGGAAATCGACCGTCTCGTGATAGGGGTTGAACAGCAGCAGTACCTCTGGCCAGATGCCGTCTTGCCCCTGCAGGTCGTCCCGCGAAATCCTCAGGCCGATGCTGGTCGCGCCGGCGTCCTGCCAATGCTCGGCCTGCTGCTCGCCGCCACCCGGATTGAGCCAGGTGATGGCCATGCCATCCCGGAAGCTCGTGCGATTGAGCAGCGGCTGCTGCTTGCGCAGGGCAATCAGCCGCCGCGTGAACTCGGTGAGCGCGATATCCTCGGGGCTCTGGTTCTCCCAGTGTATCCAACTGATCTCGCTGTCCTGGCAATAGCCATTGTTGTTGCCATGCTGGGTGCGGCCGAATTCGTCACCGGCAAGGATCATCGGCGTGCCGTGCGAGAGCAGCAGGGTCGCCATGAAGTTACGCTTCTGGCGATTGCGGATGTCCATGATCGCCTGGTCGTCCGTCGGGCCCTCGGCGCCATAATTGGCGCTGCGGTTGTCGTTGTGCCCGTCGTTATTGCCCTCGCCGTTCGCATCATTGTGCTTGTCGTTGTAGGAAACGACGTCGTTTAGGGTGAAGCCGTCGTGGGCCGTTATGAAGTTGACGCCCGCCCAGGGGCGGCGGCCGCGCAGGTCATAGACATCTCCGGAGCCCGTAAAGCGGGCGGCGAATTCGCCTGCCGAATGCTCGTTGTCCTTCCAGTAGTCGCGCATGCCGTCGCGATACTTGTCGTTCCATTCGGCCCAGCCCGGCGGAAAGCCGCCGACCTGATAGCCGCCGGGGCCGATGTCCCAGGGCTCGCCTACCAGCTTGACCTGCGACAGCACCGGGTCCTGACCGACGGCGTCGAAGAAGCCGCCGCGCTGGTCGAACCCTTCGGGCTCGCGTCCCAGGATGGTGCCGAGATCGAAGCGGAAGCCGTCGATATGCATCTCGGTCGCCCAGTAGCGCAGCGAATCCGTCACCATCTGCAGGACGCGCGGATGGCTGGTGTTCACCGTGTTCCCGGTGCCGGTGTCGTTGATGTAGTAGCGCGAATTGCCCGGCATCGTGCGGTAGTAGGAGAAATTGTCGATGCCCTTGAACGACAGGGTCGGGCCCAGCTCATTGCCTTCGGCGGTGTGGTTGTAGACCACGTCGAGGATCACCTCGATGCCGCCATCATGGAAAGCGCGCACCATGTCGCGGAAGCCGTTCAGACCATTCGGGCCGTAATAGCGCTGCACCGGCGAGAAGAAGCCGATGGAATTATAGCCCCAGTAATTGTGCAGCCCCTTGGCCTGCAGAAACTCGTCATCGGTGAAGGAGTGGATCGGCAGCAGTTCGATCGAGGTGATGCCGAGGCTCTTCACATAGTCGACGATGGCCTTGTTCCCCAGGCCTTCGAAGGTGCCGCGCAGATGCTCCGGAATGGCCGGATGCAGTTTCGTCATGCCCTTGACGTGGGATTCGTAGAAGATCGTGTCGGCCCAGTCGGTGTTGGGCTTGGTGTCGCCCTGCCAGTCATAGGCGTTGGGGTCGATCACGCGGCACTTGGGCATGACAGATGCGCTGTCGCGCTTGGAAAACGTAAGGTCCGTCTGGTCCGACTTCAGGTCGTAGCCGAAATGCGCACGCGACCATTTGAAATCGCCGACCAGTTCCTTGGCATAGGGGTCGAGCAGCAGCTTGTTGGGATTGAAGCGGTGGCCATTGCCCGGGTCGAACGCCCCATGCACGCGATAACCGTAGAGCTGTCCCGGTCCGACGCCGGGCACATAGCCGTGCCAGACCTCGTTGGTATATTCGGGCAGGGTGATGCGTTGCACTTCCGAGCGGCCGTTGCGTTCGAACAAGCACAACTCGACACGTTCGGCGTGCGCCGAGAACAGTGCGAAATTGGTGCCATTTCCATCCCAGGTCGCCCCGAGTGTGCGATAGTCGCCGGGAAGGACTTCACGGTGAAGGCTTGATCTGTTGGGCAAGGGATTACTCATGCTGGGGAGACAGGACTAGGCGATGGCAATCGCCCGACTGTCAACGCGCAATAGCCGCGAAGGCTGCCTGCGCTGAGCGCAGGGGTCGAATGCATACTCTTTCACACTGAACCGTCAGGTCTGCGCAGCAATTTGCGGTTTCAGATAGTTCTGACCGTCCGTGACCCTGCAAAACTCAAAACCGCTCGACATCACCCGCACTGAAATGCTAACATGTTAGTATATCATCAGGGAGGATGTTATGAAACTAATCAGGACTTTGGGCCTCGGCGCAGCCGTGGCCGCGCTCGCCTTGACCGCCACTACGGCGGTGAGCTTTGCGCAGACCCGTATCGCCGTCGTTGCCAAGGATATCGGCAACGGTTTCTTCGTTGCGGCGGGCAAGGGCGCTGAAGAGGCGGCCGAGGAACTCGGCGATGTCGAGATCATCTTCACCGGCCCGACCGAGCCGACCGCCGAAGGTCAGATCGAGGTGATCAACACGCTGGTCGCCCAGCAGGTCGATGCCATCGTCATCTCCGCCAATGACCCCGACGCGCTCGTGCCGTCCCTGCAGAAGGCGCAGCAGCGCGGCATCACGGTGGTGTCCTTCGACTCCGGCGTCGCGCCGGAAGGCCGCGACGTGCAGCTCGACCCCTCGTCGATCGATCTGATCGGCAAGACCATCGTCAAGCTGGCCGCCGACCACCTGCCGAATGGCGAGGGCAAGATCGCGTTTCTGTCGGGTACGGCAACCGCCACCAACCAGAACGCCTGGCTCGCCGCCGCCAAGGAACACTACGACGAGTTCCCCGGCGTTGAAGTGGTCGCGACCGTCTATGGCGATGACCTGTTCGACAAGTCCTACCGCGAAGCCCAGGGCCTGATCTCGTCCTACCCGGATCTCGCTGCCATCTCGGCGCCGACCTCCGTTGGTATCGTCGCTGCGGCGCAGGCCGTCGAAGACGCCGGTCTCATCGGCAAGATCAATGTCACCGGTCTGGGTCTGCCGTCGGAAATGGCTGCGCACGTCAAGTCTGGCGCCTCGCAGTCCTTCGCCATCTGGAACCCGATCGACCTCGGCTATTCGGCCACGATGATCGCTTATCACCTGCTCAAGGGCGACGTGACCGCCGAGCCGGGTGCGGAAATCCCGATCGGCCGCGTCGGCACGATCACGCTCGACGACAACAATTCGGCCGCCATGAGTGACCCGTTCACCTATGACGCTTCGAACATCGACGATTTCTCGTCGATTTTCTAAGTCGATCCGTCCTTACGGGGCCGGCGGCTCTCGCTGCCGGCTCCCTTATTCCAGACCGGATGACTGGGCCAGTTATGCTCGATCCCAAGACCACTACCGCGCCCAGCGCAGCTGCGGGCACGACGCCCGTGCTTACGCTGCGGGGCGTCTCCAAGCATTTTCCGGGCGTGAGGGCCCTGCATGATGTGTCGCTGTCCCTCTATCCGGGCCAGGTCACTGCGCTGATCGGCGAGAACGGCGCGGGCAAGTCCACCCTCGTCAAGATCCTGACCGGCATCTATCAGCCCGATGCGGGCGAGATCGCGGTCCGCGGGACGCCGGTAAAGCTCGATACGGCGCATCACGCCTTCGAAGCCGGCATCACCGCCATCCATCAGGAAACCGTGCTGTTCGACGAACTTTCGGTGGCCGAGAACATCTATCTGGGACACGCGCCGCGCACCCGGTTCCGAACTATCGACTGGGCGACGATGCGACGCGAGGCCAAGACCGTGCTCGACGGCATGGGCGCCGGCCATATCCATCCCAATACCCGCCTCAAGGAATTGAGCATCGCCAACAAGCATCTGGTCGGTGTGGCGCGCGCCATGTCGATCGATGCCGATGTGGTGATCATGGACGAACCGACCGCGGCGCTCTCCTACAAGGAGATCGAGGACCTGTTCGTCCTCATCGAGCTGCTCAAGCAGGAAGGCAAGGCGGTCCTGTTCATCACCCACAAGTTCGACGAAATCTATCGCATTGCCGATCGCTACACCGTGTTCCGCGATGGCGAGATGGTCGGCGACGGCCTGCTCGCAGACACGCCGCAGGACGAGATCGTGAAGATGATGGTCGGCCGCTCGGTCGACCAGATCTTCCCGCGCCATGAAAAACGCAGTGGCGCCCCGCTGCTCGAGGTCAGCGGGCTGTCGCATCCCACCGAATTCGCCGACATCAGCTTCACGCTGAACGAGGGCGAAATCCTCGGCTTTTACGGTCTCGTGGGCGCGGGCCGGTCCGAGGTGATGCAGGCGCTCTTCGGCATTACTCAGCCCTCTGGCGGCACCATCGCGCTCGGCGGCGATGCCATCGCGCCGAAATCGCCCGCCGATGCCGTCAACGCCGGCATCGTCTATGTGCCCGAAGAGCGCGGCAAGCAGGGCGTGGTGATCGGCCTGCCGATCTTCCAGAACGTCTCGCTGCCGTCACTCAGGCGCACCAGCACCTCCGGTGTGCTGCAATTGCGCGAGGAGTTCGCGCTGGCCCGGACCTTTACCAAGCGGCTCGATCTGCGTGCGGCGTCGCTGAGCCAGGACGTCGGGACCCTCTCGGGCGGCAATCAGCAGAAGGTTGTGATCGCCAAGTGGCTGGCGACCAGCCCGCGCGTGATCATTCTCGACGAGCCGACCAAGGGCATCGACATCGGCTCCAAGGCCGCCGTCCACCAGTTCATGGGCGAACTGGTCAGCCAGGGCCTGTCGGTGATCATGGTGTCATCCGAACTGCCGGAAATTCTGGGCATGAGCGACCGCGTCGTGGTTATGCGCGAGGGGCGGATCGTCGCCACACATGAAAACGACGGGCTGACCGCAGAGATGCTGGTCAAGACCGCTGCCGGCATCGGAGCACAGGCATGAAGTCACTCCTGAGAGCCCGCGAATTCTGGCTGGCCTGCGTCATCGTCGTTCTCGGGCTCGGCGTCTCGACCCGTTCCGAGGGCTTTCTGGCGCCGGCGAGCCTTGCCAATATCTTCAACGACACCTCGATCCTCATCATGCTGGCGCTGGGCCAAATGGTGGTGATCCTCACCCGTTCGATCGATCTGTCGATGGCGGCCAACCTGGCGCTCAGCGGCATGCTGGTGGCGCTGATCAATGTCGCCTTCCCGGGCATGCCGGTGCCGCTGCTGATGCTGACTGCCGCGGCCTTCGGCGCGGCGCTCGGCGCCTTCAACGGCATATTGGTGTGGAAGCTCGATATTCCGCCGATCGTCGTCACGCTGGGGACGCTCACCATCTATCGCGGCATGATCTATGTCATCGCCGGCGGCAGCTGGGTCAACGCCCATCAGATGACCGACGCGTTCAAGGCGGTGCCGCGCACCGAAGTGCTCGGCATCACGCTGTTGAGCTGGATCGCCGTTATCGTGGTGCTGGGCTTCTATCTGCTGATGACGCGCACGCCGCTCGGCCGCTCGTTCTACGCCACCGGCATCAATCCGACGGCCGCGACCTATGCCGGCATCGATGTGGGCCGCACCCGCTTCATCGGCTTCTGCATCGCCGGCATGGTCTCGGGCCTCGCGGGCTATCTGTGGATCGCGCGCTATGCCGTGGCCTATGTCGATGTGGCCGGCGGGTTCGAGCTCAACATCATCGCCGCCTGCGTGATCGGCGGGATCTCGATCGCCGGCGGCACCGGCACCGCGGTCGGCGCCGTGCTGGGCGCGTTGTTCCTCGGCGTCGTCAACAATGCCCTGCCGGTGATCGGCATCTCGCCCTTCTGGCAGATGGCGATTTCCGGTTCGGCCATCCTTCTTGCCGTCGTCTTCAACTCGCGCGGTGAGCGGCAGCGCGGCCGGATCATTCTCAAGCAGGCGGATACGCCATGACCACGGAAAATCAGGCCCCCTCCGCACGCGACATCCCCGATCGTCTCGACAACCGAGTGCGCTCGGTCCTGCTGTCGTGGGAAACGCTGCTGCTGCTCGTTGCGGTGGTGATCTTCATCGTCAACTCCTTCGCCTCACCCTATTTCCTCAATGCGTGGAGCCTGTCGGATCTGACGTTCAACTTCACCGAAAAGGCGATCATCGCGCTCGCCATGGCGCTGCTGATCATCTCCGGCGAGATCGACCTCTCCGTCGCGTCGATCATTGCGCTGGCTTCGACGCTGATGGGGCTGGCCGTGCAATATGGTGCCGATACGCCGACGCTGGTCGCCATCGGCATCGGCACCGGGCTGCTCTGCGGCGCCTTCAACGGCGCGCTGGTGACCGGGCTCAAGCTGCCCTCCATCGTCGTCACCATCGGCACGATGAGCCTGTTCCGCGGGCTGAGCTTCATCATCCTCGGCGACGGTGTGTTCAAGGGCTATCCCAAGGATTTCGGCTTCTTCGGCCAGGGCTATGTCTATTGGGTTATCTCGTTCGAGCTGACGCTGTTTCTGATCTTCGCCGTCGGCTATTTCTTCCTCCTGCACCGCACCAGTTTCGGCCGCCGCGTGTTTGCCATCGGCAATAACGAGGTCGCGGCACGCTTTTCCGGTGTCCGGGTCGGGGCAATCAAGTTCGTGCTGTTCTGCCTCACCGGCGCCATGAGCGGGATCGCGGCCGTGCTGCTGACCTCGCGGCTGGGGTCGACCCGCCCGGCGATCGCGCAGGGGTGGGAACTCGAGGTCATCACCATGGTGGTGCTCGGCGGCGTCAGCATTCTGGGCGGTGCTGGCTCGATCATCGGCGTCGTCATCGCGGCCTTCATCATGGGCCTCGTGACCTTCGGCCTCGGTCTGCTCAACGTCCCCGGCATCGTCATGTCGATCTTCATCGGCGGGCTGCTGATCGTCGTCATCGCCTTGCCGATCATCTATCGCATGGCCCGAAGGACGGCGTCCTAGGTGCGCCCTATTGATGAGGCGGGCAGGGCGCTTTGGAGTAGGCGGGGCGCGAAAACCGTGACAGATTATCGCCATTCCCGCCCCAGCGGGCAGACCGTTCCGCTCCGTCCTGCGCCGCGCTTTTCGAACTAGCATGCCTGCCGTTCTGTCCGCCCAGTCGCGCAATGTTGCGCTCGTCGTCGCTGCCGCCCTGTTCATGCAATTGCTGGATGGGGTGATCATCGTCACGGCGCTGCCGCAGATGGCGCGCGACTTCAGCGTCGACACGCTGCACATGAGCATAGGCGTCACGATCTACATGCTCGCCGTGGCGATCTGCATTCCCTCGGCGGCCTGGCTGGCTGACCGCTTCGGGGCACGGCGGGTGTTTCTGATGTCCATTGCCGTGTTCACCCTGACCTCGCTCGCCTGCGGCATGGCGAAGGATCTGACGCAGTTCGCCGTGGCGCGGGCCATGCAGGGGGCGGGTGGGGCCGTCCTGTTCCCCGTGGGGCGTATCATCGTTTTGCGCACCGCGAAGAAATCCGAAATCGTTTCGGCCATCGGGCTCACCATCTGGCCGGCGCTCTTCGCGCCGGTGCTCGGCCCGGCGCTCGGCGGCTTTCTGACCGAATATGCCTCATGGCACTGGAACTTCTGGATCAATATTCCGCTCGGCGTTCTTGCCTTCGTTCTCGTCTCGCGCATCGTGCCGGTCGATACCGAGTTCAAGCAGCGTCCGTTTGATACGCTGGGCTTCATCCTGACGGCCATCACGCTTGCCGGATTGCTCTATGGGTTCGACGCCCTGGTGCAGGGTACGCTTCCGGTCGGCATGGCACTGAGCCTGGTGGCGGTCGCTGCCGTCTCCGGCACGCTTGCCGTGATGTGGCTGCTGCGGCACCGCCATCCTCTGCTCGACCTGCAAACGTTGCGCATCCAGACCTTCGCGCGAACCGATGCCGGCGCTGGTGCCGTGGTGCGGACGGCGATCAACGCAACGCCCTTCCTTCTGCCGCTGATGTTCCAGGTCGCGTTCGGGCTGGACCCGCTGCAATCGGGCAGTCTGGTGGTGGCCTATTTCTTCGGCAATCTTGCCATCAAGGCCGTGACCACGCCGCTGCTGCGGCGCTTCGGTTTCCGCTCGATTTTGGTCGGTAACGGCTGTCTGGCCGGTCTCGCCACCGCGGCCTGCGGTCTGCTGGACGCGGGAACTGCCTATCCGCTGCTGATCGGCATTCTGGTTCTGGCGGGCGCGACGCGCTCGATGCAGTTCACGGCGCTCGCCACGCTGGCCTTTGCCGATGTCGAGGCCGAGCAGCGCAGTTCCGCGACCACCATTTCGAGCATGTCGCAGCAGATCTCGATGGTGTTCGGTGTCGCCGTCGCGGCAGGCTGCCTCAACCTGTTGCAGATGTGGCGAGGCGCGCCGGCGCTGGAAACCATCGATTTCCAGCTGACACTGTTCATCATGGGCGGCATCGTCGTTCTCGCTTCGCTACGCTTTCTGGGTCTGCAAAGCGCGGCTGGGGCAGAAGTTTCGGGGCATTCGCGGCCAAGCGCCGCCTGACGGCCGGTTTCGGGCACAGTTCTGCCATTGAGCGCTGGCAATTGCCCGCAGGGTCAGGCATCAGTCCCGACGTTTCGCTTCGGGCAAGAGGATCCGGCTCAATGGCTCAGACACGATCGGCGCTGCTTGGCGCTGTCGCGATATATCTCAGTGTCGGTTTGCTGGTCATGGGCAATGGCCTGCAGCTCATGCTGCTGCCCATTCGCGGTGGCCTCGAAGGGTTCGAGCCGGTGCAACTGGGTCTGCTCGGTTCGGGATATTTCTTCGGCTTCGTTCTGGGCTGCGTGGCGACGCCCCGGCTTATCGTACGGGCCGGTCATATCCGCACCTTTGCCGCGCTGGTCGCCGTCGCCTCCGCGGTGGCCCTCGGTTATCCACTCGCAGTTGATCCGCTGATCTGGGTGACCTTCCGCCTGATCACCGGCTTCTGCCTCGCAGGGCTATATCTCGTGGTCGAGAGCTGGCTGAACGACCAGGCGACAAACGAAACCCGTGGCATGCTGATCTCGACCTATGTCGCGGTCAATTTCATTGTCACGACCTTCGGGCAAATGATGGTCACTGTGGTGCAGCCGACATCCTTCGTGCTGTTTTCCATTGCCTCGATCCTCGTGTCGGTGGCCGCCGTGCCCATCGCCCTGACGCGGTCCAGCCAGCCGCCACCGATTACCTATGTGCGATTCCGTCCGGTGCGGATGTTCCGGCTGTCGCCGACCGGCACCGTTGCAACATTTCTGATCGGCATAGCCACCGGCGCCTTCTGGTCAGTCGGTCCAACCTATGCGAGTCAGACGAGTGGCAGTATCACGGATGCTGCCTGGTTCATGAGCGTGGCCGTCCTGGCCGGCGCCATCGTCCAGTGGCCCGCAGGCAAGATTTCCGACTCGATCGATCGACGCTGGGTGATCATTGCGCTAGGCGGGTTTTGCGCGGTCGTTGGCACAGTGATCGCAATCTTGCCGTTCATTCCGGGTCTGTGGTTCGCGCTGGCCTTCGGTCTCGGTGCCGGGCTGCTTCCGACCTATGCGATTGCCGCAGCACACGTGTTCGATTTCGCCGAGCGCTCCGACTATGTGGAAATCTCGGCTGGTCTGCTCCTGCTCCATGGTCTCGGCTCGACCGTTGGACCGCTGATCGCAGGCTTTGCCATCCAGCTATATGGGCCGAACGGACTGTTCCTGACCACCAGCGCCGTACAGATTCTCATGCTGGGTTTCGTCGCGATCCGGCTCAGCCGTCGCGAAGGTCTGCCGGAAGAGGAAAAGCAGCACTTCGATCTCGGCACCAGCGCGGCCGTTGCCGTCGTTGGCGACGAGGATGCGGTTCAGCTCAGCGATCTGGTCGTGCAGGAGCCCGCCGACTGATCGGCTGGGCTCAGCGCAGGTCGAGCGTGATGCGCGCCCCGACATCGGATGTCAGGAAGGCCTGTATCTGGCCGATGATCTGCGCCGCGTGGTCTGCCGCCAACTGATCTGCGCGTTCTGCATCGCGGGAGATGATCGCCTCGAGCATCAGCGCATGCTCGTTCACATACTGGCGCGGAAGACGGTCGTTGAAGGTGCTGTAGTAGATGCGCAGGATGCGGCGTCCGGCATCGAGCAGGCGGGTGAACAATTCCGTGTAGTAGGGATTGCCACCGGCTTCGGCGATGGCGACGTGCAGATCGCGGTTCGAGCCGATCATCTCCAGCGCATCCTCGGCCTCGACGGCTGCGTCGAAACGCGCCGCCTGGGTGCGGATGGCCTCGATATCGCTTTCCGAGCGGTGCATCGCGGCGAGGCGTGTCGTCACCCGATACATCAGCGTGAGGGCGTCGAAATAGACCGGCAGCTTCTCGAACTCGATCATCGATACGATCGTGTTGCGGTTTGGCAGGGTGGTGACCAGGCCCTCGGTGGCAAGCCGCACCAGGGCTTCACGCACCGGCGTCCGGGACATCTGGAAGCGCTCGGACAGCCGCGTCTCATCGAGGGGCTCGCCGGGCGCGAGGGTCATCTCGATGATTTCCTTGCGCAGGACACTGTGCACCTTCTGGACGCCGAAGCCACGTCCGGCGCCCGCCGGCTTGGGTTCAATCGCCGGTGTACTCTGCTGCTTGACGGCCAAGGTCCGGGCTCCTGCCATGGTTTTGCTGCGCCGTCCCATAGCCGAAGTTCAGCGGGTGCGGAAGCTTATCCGAACGAGAGCACCGGGCTTCCCAGCGCATTTGACATGGGATCGATCCCCAGACCCGGCCGGTCGGCTGCTGTCATGGTGCCATCCTCACGCACCGGCGCACCGGACGCGATGGGTTGGGTGACATAGGAGTTGAAGTCGGTTGCCGAAAAACAGAACTCTTCCGGCGTGGAGCGCGCCAGATGGGCGATGGTCGCGGTGACGATGTCGCCGCCCCAGGTGTCCTCGATGGTCATCGGAATGCGGCGCGCCACACAGAGGTCGCGGATCAGCTTGGCTTTCGTCAGCCCGCCGACCTTGGAGATCTTGAGGTTGATCACGTCCATGGCATCGTCGGCAAAGCCGTGCATCAGCCCGTCGACGTCGCCGATCACCTCGTCGAGAATAAAGGGCAGGGCGGTTCGCCGCCGCACCGACAGGCATTCGTCATAGCTCATGCAGGGCTGTTCGATATAGACGTCGAGGTCGCGCACCGCGCCGACGACGCGCGCGGCCTCGTGCTGCGTCCAGCCGGTGTTGGCGTCGGCCACGAGGATATCGGTCGGCTCGAGAATGGCGCGGCAGGCGCGGATGCGCTCGATATCCTCATTGGCGTCGCCGCCAACCTTCAGCTGGAACTTGGTGTAGCCCTCGGCCCGATAGCCGGCGATCTTTGCCGCCATGGCGTCCGGGTCCTCCTGCGAGATGGCGCGATAGAGCGCCACGCTCTGCTGCGCCGCGCCGCCGAGCAGGGCGTAGACCGGTTGCCCGGTGACCTTGCCGAGGATGTCCCAGCAGGCGATGTCGATCGGTGCCTTGATGTAGGGGTGGCCACGCAAGCTGTCGTCCATCAGCCGGTTGATGGCGCCGAGGTTGGTCGGATCCTCGCCGATCAGGCGCGGTGCCAGCTCCTCCAGCCCGCTGCGCACACCCAGCGCGTAAGAGGGCAGGTAGGCAGAGCCGAGCGGGCAGCTTTCGGCATAGCCGGTGATGCCTTCGTCGGTGCCGATGGCGACAACGGTGCTATCGAAGACGTCCATGTAGTTACCGTTGGACCAGGAATAGCGGCCTTCCTTGAGCGGCAGATCGACTTGCCAGGCGGTTATCGAGGTAATTTTCACGCGGCAACTCCCGGTCCATCCAGCCGGTGATGTCCCGGCGTTGATTGTTGTATTTAGTTTGTCGACAGGATATGACGCAAGCCGTTTTGGTTGCGTTTCGTCTCTGATGCAAGGTGTCCCATGCTTCACCCCTCCAATCCGTCCCGGGAGCGCCTCGACAGCTTGCGCGCCAATTTTCCGGGTGATGGCGTCGATGCCGTCTTGGTGCCGCGCTACGACGCCCATCTGGGCGAGTATTGCGCACCGCACGACGAACGGCTGCGATTTCTGACCGGCTTCACCGGCTCGGCCGGCATGTGTTTGATCCTTGCCGACCGTGCCGTGATGTTTGTCGATGGCCGCTATCAGGTGCAGGTGCGACAGCAGGTGGATCTCGACCAGTTCGAGATTGCTCATCTCATCGAGCAGCCTGTGGCGCGGTGGCTGGTCGAGAGCGGCGCGACCGGACTGCGGGTCGGCGTCAATCCCATGCTCATCCCGGGTGAGCTCCACGCAGAGCTCTCGCGCGTACTGACCGGCGGTGGTGGCGCCTTGGTGGCGCTCGACGCGGATTCGGTGGACCGGATCTGGCCGGATCAGCCGCCACCACCACTCGCACCGATCTCGGCCATGCCGGCGGAGCGGTCCGGGGAGACCAGCGCAGACAAGCGACGGCGCATCGGCGCGCGGCTCCATGATCTGCAGGCCGACCTGCTGGTCGAGGCGCAGCCCGACAATATCGCCTGGTTGCTCAATGTCCGCGGCGTCGATGTGGATACCACCACGGCGCCGCACAGTTTTGCGCTGGTCGATGGCGACGGCGGGGTCGAATGGTTCGTCGACGAGCGCAAGCTCCCCAATGACCGGGACAGCCTCGAACTTGATGGCGTCACCCTGCGGTCGCCCGGCGCCCTTGTCGAGCGGATCACTGCCCGCGCCTCCAACAGGGCGGTGGTTGTCGACCCACAACACGCACCGGCCGCGCTGGCTCTGGCTGTGGAGATCGGCGGCGGGCGCGTGGTTCGCGAGATGTCGCCGATCACCCTGATGAAAGCCTCGAAGAACGCGGTCGAGCTGCAGGGCTTCCGCGATTGCCATATCGAGGACGGGGTGGCGCTGAGCAATTTCATGGCCTGGCTGCAGGCTACCGTCCCGGCGCGCGCTGCCAGTGGCAATCCGGTGACCGAGCTCGAAGCCGAGGAGAAGGTGCTCGCGTTCCGGCAGGCCTCATCGCAGTTCCTGCAGCCGAGCTTTCGCGCGATCTCGGCCTCCGATGCCAATGCCGCAATGTGCCACTACGTCTCCACGCCGCAGACCAATGCGCCGATTACCGCGTCGAGCGTCTATCTGCTGGATTCCGGTGGACACTATCTTGGCGGCACCACCGACGTCACCCGGACCATGTGCCTCGCGCCGCCTGATGCGCAGTTCCGCTCTGCCTATACGGCCGTGCTGAAGGGGCTGCTCGCAACGCTGATGCTGCGTTTCCCCGCCGGCACGTTCGGGCACCAGATCGACGCTTTCGCACGCAAGCCGCTGTGGGACCTCGGTCTCGACTTCGACCATGGCACCGGCCACGGCGTCGGTCACGTCGGCGCTATCCACGAGGCGCCACATCGCATCACCCGGGTCGCCAATCCCTTCGAGATGTCACCTGGCAAGGTGCTGACGGTCGAGCCGGGCTGCTATGTCGAGGGTCAGTTCGGCATCCGTATCGAGAACCAGGTCGAAGTGGTGGACGTCGCGAACGGCTTTCTGCAACTGCGCAGTCTGACCTTGTGTCCGATTCTGCTGGAGATGGCAGAACTCTCCGAACTGACAGCTGCCGAGCGGGCCTTTCTCGACGAATACCACGCCCGAGTCAGGGCGGAACTGATGCCGCGCGTACTGCCGGAAACGCGCGACTGGCTGGCGTCCGCGACCGCGCCGATTGCCGTTTGACACAAGGGCTATTTGCATCTGTCGACAAACTGAGTACAAGATAGCGCAGGGACACTCTCTCGCGCCAACACGAGCCTGATCAATGCAAGCGAACTTCACCGGCATCATGAGTGCCATCACCACCAAGATGACCGATGACCAGGAGGTCGATCTCGCCGCCGTCAAGGCCGACGTGCGCTTCCAGATCGATGGTGGCGTCGACAAGATCATCGTTTGCGGCTCGCTGGGCGAGGCCTCGACACTCGTCGCCGACGAAAAGATCGCGATCCTCGAAGCGGCGCTGGAGGCGGCCGGATCGGAGGCCAGCGTCATCCTCACGATTGCCGAAGACTCGACGCGCGCCTGCTGTGCCGTGGCGCAGCGGGCCGAAGCGGCCGGGGCCTACGGTCTCATGGTGCTGCCGGCCATGCGCTACATCGCCGATCGCCGCGAGACGCTGACGCATTTTCGGACTGTTGCCGATGCCAGCGGTCTGCCACTCATCGTCTACAACAATCCCGTCGCTTACACGGTCGACGTAACGCCGGAGATGCTGGCCGAACTCGCCGATGAACCGAAGTTCGTCGGCATCAAGGAATCCTCGGCCGACCTGCGCCGGATCACCGACATCATCAACCTGACGGGCGACCGCTACCAGATCTCGACCGGTGTCGACGATCTGGCGCTGGAGAGCCTGACGCTTGGCTGCGTCGGCTGGATCGCTGGCCTCGTCGTCGCCTTCCCGCGCGAAACCGTCGCGATCTACGAACTGGCGAAGGCCGGTCGGACCGCCGAGGCGCTCGAACTTTATCGCTGGTTCTTCCCGCTGCTGCACCTCGATGTGTCGGTGCGCTTTGTGCAGAACATCAAGCTCGTCGAACACATGACCCGCGGCACCTCGCTCGCCGTCCGCGCACCGCGCCTGCCGCTTGTCGGCGCGGCGGAGGCCGAGGTGCGCCGCGTGGTCGAGCAGGCGCTGGCGGTTCGTCCCGACCTCGCCCGCTTCGGGTTCTAGCGCCAAAACACGGTCACGGATGAACAGGCAGACGTCTGTCTGGACATCCTGTCGACAGTGTGTGCACAATGTTTCGGTCCACCCGGCGAGAGCACGTTCCGGGATGGGATGGACCGCCGGGGCGGGTCGGACGCACTGGGGCGTTTCGATCCAGCAACCCTGGCTCGCTGCTCATTGGGAGACCATCGATGTACAATCGCATTCTATCTCGACACGCGCGCGCGCTGCTGCACGGCACGGCATTCGCCGTCATGGCGGGCCTCGGCGTCGCGGCGACGAGCCCGGCGCTGGCTCAGGACGCAGAACTCGACTGGGGCATTCGCGACACGCCCCGCGCCCTGTTCGCCCCCTACAATTATTCGCCCGACACGATGATCATGTCGCTGATCCAGGATCAGCTGCTGACGGCTGGTGCGGACGGCTCGATGCAGCCGGATATCGCGACCTCTTGGGAAGCCACCGACCCGCTGACCTATGTCTATACGATCGGCGACGATGCGGTGTTTTCCGACGGCACGCCGGTGACGGTCGAAGACGTCGTCTATTCGCTCAACCTGCATCTCGACCCCGCCGTCGGCTCGCAGTTGGCCTCGCTCTATGGCTCGGTCGAATCCATCACCGGCGAGGGTGACAAGGTCACCGTCAAGCTCAAGGAGCCGAACTCGACCTGGAAGTTCATCCCGGCCTCCATCGGCGGCTATATCTGGAAGAAGGACTCGGTCGAGGCCAATCTCGAGAACTACGGCAGCCCGCAGGTCTTCCCGATCGGCTCCGGCCCCTACATGGTGTCCGAGTGGGTCGCGGACTCGCATGTGACGCTGGTGCGCAATCCGCACTATGCGGGCGAGGCACCGCAGTTCGACACCGTCACCTTCAATGTGCTGCCCGACGACCAGACACGCTTCCTTGCCATGCAGCAGGGGGAGATCGACGGCACTTTCGTCGTGCCCACCACGGCGCTGGCGCAGTGGCGCGCCGTGGCCAATGTGATCGACTTCCCGTCCTTCATCTGGCGCGGCTTTACGCTCGATTTCGAAACCCCGCCGTTCGACGACATCCATGTCCGCAAGGCGCTGAACTACGCGACCGACAAGGAGGCGATTGCCTCCGGCCTGCTCGCCGGGCTCGCGGTGCCCGCGTCCACGGTCAATGATCCCGGCCTCTTCGACGGCGTGCTGCCGGCCGACGAGATCGAGGCGTCCTATGCCAAGATCGAGAGCTTCCCGTTCGATCTCCAGAAAGCCAAGGAAGAGCTGGCGCAGTCCGAGTATCCGGACGGGTTTGCGGTAACGCTCAACGTGCCGGAGGATTCCTCGCTGATCGGCAATATCGCCCAGGCCGTGAAGGCCCAGTGGGCCGAGATCGGTGTCGACCTGACGCTCAACCTGATGCCGGGCGGACCGCGCTTCCAGGTCATTCTCGACCATGAGCCGGGCCTCGGCCTGCAGGTCATCGGCAACCGGCCGGACGCTCCGGATCCGGCCCAGATGGCCGAGCAGTATTTCTCCAGCGCTCAGGCGGCCAAGAACGGCAACAACTCGTCCAACCTCAAGGACCCGGAAATCGATGCGGTGCTGGCCGAAGCCCTCGCCGCGACCGATCCGGCGGTCGGTGCCCGCGCCATTCTCGAGGCGCAGGAAATGGCCGGCGCTCAGGTCCCGTTTGTCTCGCTGATCTGGCAGAAGTCGGTGCTGGCGCTGCAGAAGGGCTGGACCATGGAGGGGCTGCGCCCGAACTGGGACATGTCGGTCTGGGTCGACCGGATCGAAACCGAATAGTCTGAACGGACCGGCCGGCGTGACTGAGATGAACGGGTATATGCGGTAAGTGAGATGAACGCTCGCGGCTTAGCCCTTTATCTGTTGCGCCGGCTGCTCATGCTGGTCCCGCTCGCCTTCGGCGTCTCGCTGGTGGTGTTCCTGTTGGCCTCGCTCATTCCGGGCGGTCCGATCGCCGCGCTGCTGGCCGGCAAGTCGACCGACACCGCGACCATCGAGGCAATGCGGATCCGCTACCATCTCGATGAGCCGATCTGGGTTCAGTACGGGCTCTGGCTCGGCGGGCTGCTGCAGGGCAATCTGGGCACGTCGATCTTCACCGGCCAGCCGGTGGCTGCGGCGATCGGCGAGCGCATCTGGCTCACCCTGGCGCTCAACCTTGCCGGCGTCGTCATCTGCCTCTTCGTCGGTACCGGCCTCGGCGTCCTTGCGGCCGTGCGGCGTGGGAGCGGCGTCGATCGCGCCATCACCTCGATCGCGCTGTTCCTGTCGAGCGCCCCGAGCTTCGTGATGGCGATCGCCGGGCTCTATTTCCTTGCCTACAAGCTGGGCTGGTTTCCATTGTTCGGCATCGGCAAGGGCGGTCCGCTGACGACCGCCTGGCATCTGGTGCTTCCGGCCCTAATCGTTTCGGTCGGGCCGCTGGGCTTCGTCACCAAGATGGTCCGCGCCGCAATGATCGACCAGCTCGACATGGATTTCGTCACCTTCGCCCGGGCGCGGGGGATCGCCTGGCGGCGGGTCCTCGCAGTTCACGCCTTCCGCAACGCGCTTATCCCCATCCTCACGGCGGCGGGGCTGCTGTTCGTCGGCCTGCTGACCGGCACCGTCTTCGTCGAAACCGTGTTCGGACTGCCCGGCATGGGCCGGCTGCTGGTCACGGCGGTGCAGTTCAACGACTTTCCAGTAATGCAGGGCGTCGTGCTCTTCGTCGCCGCCTGGATCGTCTTCATCAACCTCGTGATTGACCTGCTCTATACGCTCATCGATCCGCGGGTCGCTTTTGGGCGGGCGGTGCGCTGATGAGCATCACCGGGGAAAGCATGAGCGCCACGCGTCGCAGGCTGCGCTTGCCGCGCCTGCCGATCCTCATCTGGCTGGCGCTCGCCTATGTGTTGGTCGTCGCCGTACTGGCGCTGTTCGGCGGCTGGCTCGTGCCCTATTCGCCCAGCGCGCAGGATCTCTACCGCATCTCCGCGCCCCCGTCGGCCGAGCATCTGCTCGGCACCGACGAACTGGGCCGCGACGTCCTGGCGCGGCTGATCGTCGGCGCGCGCACCGCGCTTATCGGCCCTCTGGTCGTTGCCGTCTTCGGCTTCGTGATGTCGAGCCTCATCGGCATCTATGCCGGCTATAGTGGTGGCACGGCCGACAATATCATCATGCGGGTCGTCGATTTCGTCATCGCCATGCCGGGCCTCTTGATCGCCATCGTGCTGGTGTCGGTGCTCGGCGGCGGCTACTGGCTCGCAATTGCGGTGCTCAGCTTGCTCAACCTGCCGGGCGACATCCGGATCGTCCGCGGCGCGGCGCTCAAGGAGCGCAACCTCGCTTATATCGAGGCGGCCCGGGCGGTCGGCGTGCCGCGCTGGCGTATCCTCTACCTGCACATCCTGCCCAACATCCTGGCGCTGCAGGCCTCGCAGTTCGCCATCAATGTTGCCGGATCGCTGGTGGCGCTCGCGGGCCTCGCATTTCTCGGCCTCGGCGCCGAGCTCGGGACGCCCGAATGGGGCTCCATGCTGTCCGAGGGGCAGGCGCTGCTGTTCTCCAATCCGGCTGCGGCGCTGGCCCCGGCGACGGCCATCATCCTCCTTGCTGTCACGGTCAGCCTGATCGGCGACTGGATCTACGACAGGTATGCCGGACAGTGAGTGATCCCGAGACATCCAGCCCATTGCTGTCGATCTCCGACCTTGCCGTCACGGTGGGGCAGGGGCCGGGCAGCCGCACCATCCTCTCGGGCGTCAGCCTGGGCCTCAGCGAAGGCGAGACGGTCGGCATTGTCGGTGAATCCGGCTCCGGCAAGTCGATGACGGCGAAGTCGGTGATGCGGCTGCTGCCGCGTGGGCTGGTCGCCACCGGCACTGTGACGCTCGACGGGCACGATGTGCTCGGGATGTCCGAAAGCCGCATGGCGCAGTTGCGTGGGCCCACGGTGTCGCTGCTGATGCAGGACCCCTTCACCATGCTTAACCCGCTGATGACCTGCGGTGCGCATATCGTCGAGGGGCTGAAGGTGCGTCGCAGCGGGGTCTCGCGCACCGAACTCTGGGACGAAGCGGTGCGCCGGCTCGCCGAGGTCGGCATTCGTGACGCCGATGTGGCGCGCCGCTATCCGTTCCAGCTGTCCGGTGGAATGCGGCAGCGCGTGGCGCTGGCCGCGGCGCTCGCCTCCGACCCGCGGCTGCTCATCGCCGATGAGCCCTCGACCGCCCTCGATGTCACGACTCAGGCGGAAATTCTCGAACTGCTCGCGTCGCTGCAGCGGGCCCGTGGCATGGCGCTCCTGCTCATCACCCACGACCTGCGGGTCGCGTTCTCGGTGTGCGACCGGGTGCACGTCTTTTATTCCGGGCGGGTGCTCGAGGCGGCGCCTGCCGCCGACCTCGCCCGCGAGCCGCTGCATCCCTATGCCCTCGGGCTGCTGATGTCCGAGCCGCGCATCGACCGGCGCGCCGTGGAACTCTCGGCGATCCCGGGTTCGGTGCCGACGCCTGACAGCGTTGCCGAGCGCTGCGCCTTCGCCGATCGCTGCGCCTGGCGCGAGGAGGTCTGCGTGGCCGCACGGCCGGCACTGCTACCGATCGACGACCGGCGCCAAACCGCCTGCTGCCGCATTTCCGAGATCCGTCCCGAGCTCGCTGCCCGCCGTGCCGCTGCCGATCTGGCGGTCGATGCAACGGCTGCGATGCCCGCAGTCGCGCAGCAGGCTGCGCTGGTCACGGTCGACAAGGGTACCAAGCGCTTCGGCGCCCGCACGGCGGGTTCGCCCGACGTCATTGCGCTCAACGAGGTGTCGATCACCGTCGGCGCCAATGAATCTGTCGGCCTCGTCGGCGAATCCGGTTCGGGCAAGACCACGCTGGGGCGCTGCATCGCCGGGCTCGAAACTCTCACTTCGGGGCAGCTGACCATCGACGGGCTCGACGCGTCCAACTACGACGCGGCGTCCCCCGAGGTGCGGCGGCAGTTGCGCCGGACGGCGCAGATCGTCTTTCAGGATCCCTATTCTTCGCTCAACCCGCGCCATTCCATCGGCGGCACACTGCGTGAAACGCTGTCCGTCAACGGCGCACCGCGCGATCGGATCAGCGCCCGCATCGCCGAACTGCTCGACATGGTGGGGCTGCCAAAGGCCTATGCCGAGCGTTTTCCGCGGTCGCTTTCGGGCGGCGAGCGCCAGCGCGTCGCCATCGCGCGGGCTCTGGCGGTCAATCCCAAGCTGATCGTCTGCGACGAGCCGGTCTCGGCGCTCGACGTGTCCGTGCAGGCTCAGATTTTGACGCTGTTTCGCGAGCTGCGGCAGGAGCTGGGGCTCAGCTATTTGTTCATCACCCATGATCTTGCGGTGGTGCGCCAGGTCGTCGAGCGCGTCTACGTGCTCTACCGGTCCAACATCGTCGAGGAGGGGCCAGTCAGCCAGGTGCTGGACAGGCCATCCCATGCATATACGCGCCGCCTGATCGGCTCCATTCCGGGCCAGTCGCACGCGGTGGAGGAGGCAAACACATGAGCAATGATCTGACCCTTTGGTACGACAAGCCGGCGATCAACTGGCTGGCGGCGCTGCCCGTCGGCAATGGACGGCTGGGCGGCATGGTGTTCGGGCGGGTGCGCAAGGAGTGGATCCAGCTCAACGAGGAAACGCTGTGGACGGGGCATGCCCGTGAGCGGATCAACCCGCTCGCCCGCGAGAACCTCGACGAGATGCGCCGCCTGATCATGTCGGGCGATGTGCGCACGGCGCAGTTTCTTGGTGAGAACACCATGTTCGGCACGCCCCCGACGCTGACCACCTACGAGACGCTGAGCAATCTGGTGCTGCTGTTCGACGGCCAGTATGACGAGGCGGTCACCGATTATCGCCGCGAGCTCGATATGGAAACGGGCATCGCGTCGGTCAGCTATACGATCGAAGGTACGCACTATCGCCGCGGAATCTTGGCGAGCGGTCCTGACGACGTGGTGGTGATCCGGCTGACGGCGGATCGGCCGGCTGCCCTGACTCTCAGCACCGCGTTTTGGCGGCGCTACGACAACAATTATGTGCCGCAATGCCTGTCACCGGATCTGTTGAGCCTCAAGGGCCGCTGCGGGCTACACGGCGTGAGCTATGAGGCGCTGGTCAAGGTCGTCACCGAAGGCGGCTCGGTGGCGGATTGTACCGACCATCAGGTGATCACCGACGCGGATGCCGTCACCATCATTGTCGGCGTCGCCAGCGATTTCCGCCATGCCGACTATGGCGCCAAGGTGCGCGCCACGGTCGATGCAGCGGCCGGCAAGTCGTGGGACGAGTTGCGCGCCGCCCATGTCGCCGATCACCAGCGGCTGTTCTCACGCGTCAGCCTGTCGCTCGAATTGCCGGAAAGCCAGGCGGAGCTCGCGGCGCTCCCCACCGATGCGCGGCTCGACAAGGTGAAGGCCGGCGGTGAGGACGATGGCCTGATCACTCAGGTCTTCGCCTATGGCCGCTACATGCTGCAGGCGGCCAGCCGGCCCGGCACGCTGCCAACGACGCTGCAGGGAATCTGGAACGACACCGTCGCCCCGGCCTGGGATTCGAAATTCACCATCAATATCAACGAAGAGATGCACTACTGGTCGGCGGAAACCACCAATCTCGCCGAAACGCATCATGCGCTATTCGACCTGATCGACCGGATGCGCGTCAGTGGCCGCGAGGTGGCGCGCGTCCACTATGGCTGCCGCGGCTTCGTTGCTCACCACAACACCGACATCTGGGCCGATTGCGCCCCGCTCGACAATGTCTTCTGCGGCCTTTGGCCCTTCGGTGCCGCGTGGCTGACGCTGCACCTGTGGGAACACTATCTGTTCGCGCCCGACGAAGCGTTCCTGCGTGAAAAGGCCTATCCGATCCTCAAGGAAGCCGCCGAGTTCCTCGTCGATTTCCATATCGAGGACGAGCACGGGCGCCTCCTCGCGGGGCCGACGATCTCCCCTGAAAATGCCTGGAAGGGCAAGGATGGCGAGCGCCTGGCGCTGTGCATGAGCGATACGATGGATGTGCAGATCACCCGCGCGCTCTATCAGTGCGTGATCGAAGCCGCCGGTATCCTCGGTGTCGACGATGCCTTCGCGGCCGAGCTCAAGTCCCTGCTGCCGCGTCTGCCAGCCACCCGCATCGATCCCAATGGCCGGATCGCGGAGTGGCTCGACGACGTCGAGGAATACGAGCCCGGCCATCGGCACAATTCGCACCTCTTCGGGCTCTATCCCGACGATCAGATCACCGTGCGGGGCACGCCGGATCTGGCAGAGGCGGCGCGCAATTCGCTGGAGTTCCGCATCGCTAATGGGGGCGCCGGACCCTGCTGGAGCCGCGCCTGGATCGCCGGGCTGTTTGCCCGGCTGGGCGACGGCGACGAGCTGCGCCATCACACGCTGGAATTCCTGCGCGAAAGCACCGACAGGAACCTGTTCAGCATGCATCCGCCCCAGGGCAGCAATCCGGTGCATGTCTTCCAGATCGACGGCAATCTTGGGCTGACCGCGGCGATCGCCGAGGGGCTGCTGCAGTCCCAGGCGGGTGAGATCGCGCTGCTGCCGGCACTGCCGGCGGCCTGGAAGGAGGGCAAGGTCAGCGGCCTCCGGGCCCGCGGCGGCTTCGAAGTCGACATCACATGGGCCGATGGTGGTTTGCAATCGGCGACCCTTCGTTCGACGCATGGGCGCGACTGTACAGTGGTGCACGCGGCGCCGTTCGAGGTGGCAATGGGCGACAAGACGGTGCGCAGCGTTGAGCAGGGCGGGGTGCATGTTGCCGAGCTCGCGACGGCAGCCGGCGACAGTCTGTCGTTGCGCCCGGTCGCGGCATGATTCCGCCACATCCACGCGCATAACAAAAAAGGGGCGCCCTCGGGCGCCCCAAACTCTCGATGGCCTTATCGGCTTACTCGGCGCAGATGCCGGCGTCTTCCAGGGTGCAGAGGTCGAGACCGGTGAACTTCGGATCCTCGA
Source organism: Devosia sp. (assembly GCF_048261455.1). Lineage (GTDB taxonomy): Bacteria > Pseudomonadota > Alphaproteobacteria > Rhizobiales > Devosiaceae > Devosia_A. Next base: position 69,276 of record NZ_JBLXGA010000013.1, on the reverse strand, counting down.
CGGTTTCACCGTTGATCAGCGAGATCAGGATGTCCGGAGCCTCGTTGCCCATCTGATAGGGACGCTGGCCGATCTGGAAGTGGCTGCGCCCTTCACGGAAGGCCTGGGTCTGCGGCGGCAGTGTATCGCCGGCGAGGATCACCAGATCCTTGGACTTCAGCTTGTCCATCACCTGGTCGGTGTTCTGCGAATAGGCCTGCGGACCGAACTGGGCCCAGCCGCCGACGAGCACGAAGGCGGTGAGGTCCGGGTTGGCCGTCAGGACGTCCGCCATCTGCTGGTTGGCGGTCGGGATGTCGTCGTTGGTGAACACCGGGCAGCCTTCGATCTCGGTCCAGCCATTGGTGTCGGACAGACGATCGGTGCCCTCGGCGCCGGCGATCGTGTCGCGGAAGCCGGCAGCGCGTTCGTTGATGTTGGCGGCTGCCACATTGCCGAGCTGCAGGCAGACGGTGCCACCCTCGGACTTGAGCTTCATCAGCTCATTGGCCATGCCGACGCCCATGTCGTAGTTGTTCGTGCCGAAATAGGTGGACCGCAGGTCGCTGTCGTCCGGCAGCAGATCGGCGTCGACCGTCATGATCGGCATCGAGGGGTTGGCGGAGCGCAGCATGTTGGCCATTGCCGGTGCGTTCGACGGCGAAATCGCGATGCCGGCCACGCCGCGGTTGATCAGATCCTGGACGATCTGGATTTCACCAGCTTCATCCGAGCTCAGCGCCGGCCCGGTGTAGAGGCACTCATATTCGCTGTCCGGATTGGCCTCGTTCCAATCGGCACAGCCCTGGCCCATCACCGTGAAGAACGGGTTGTCGAGGCCTTTCACCACGACGGCCAGAACCTTCTTGTCCTGCGCTACCGCGCCGCCCGCAAGGCCGGCGACGAGCGCGGCGCTGGCGAGCATCATCATTGTCGTCTTCATGTTTTCCTCCCGATTGCATTGCCCGCTGTCCGCAGGTCCCCCAACCGGTGCAGCAGAACGCGGAGTATCTTGAGACTCCGTCGCTGCGACCCCGGCAAGCCGTCTGTCCTGGTGCGCGCTTGCATCAGCGTGCACCAGGACGTCATTGAGAATTAATATTACTTTACCTGCAAAACGAGTCAACGGTATGTAATGCGGTGAGCCTCGCCTTTCGCAGTTGGGCGGTTTGTGATGTTTCGGTGTGTGAGTGAGGTTCGAAGGCTTACGTATATTTTGTGAGGAAAGCAGAATTGAGCTTTCCGGATGTGAATCAAGAAAATCCGCGGTAAATGCGGGTAAGACGACAAAGGGGGAGGCAATGGCGGTTCTCGAGCTGGTGAATATCGCCAAGCATTACGGGGCCATCACCGCACTGAGGGATATCTCGCTGTCGCTCAATGCGGGCGAGGTCGTGGGTCTGGTGGGCGACAACGGCGCAGGCAAGACGACGCTTGTGAAAATCATCGCCGGGAATTTCCATCCGTCGGAGGGGGAAATCCGGCTTGATGACAAGCCGGTGCAATTGCACGGTCCCAAGGATGCGCGCGCCAAGGGGATCGAGATCGTCTACCAGGATCTGGCGCTGGCCGACAATCTGACGGCTGCGGCCAATATCTTTCTGGGCCGCGAACTCACCTCGCTGGCCCGCACTCCGGCCGAGGCCGAAAAGCCGGTGCATGTGCGGCGGCGCGGCTGGCGTTGGCTGGTGCCCGAGATACTTGACTATCGGGGCATGTATGCCCGGGCGGGTGAACTGTTTTCCGAGCTCAAGTCGGAGACCCGGCCGCGCGATGTCGTACGGCGCATGTCGGGCGGGCAACGCCAGGCCGTCGCCATCGCCCGCACGCGGCTGTCCAATCCGAAGATCGTGTTGATGGACGAACCCACGGCCGCCATCAGCGTGCGCCAGGTGGCGGAGGTGCTGGCCCTGATCCACCGGCTGAAGGAGCAGGGCATCGCCGTCATCCTGATCAGCCACCGCATGCCCGACATTTTTGCCGTCTGCGACCGGCTGGTGGTGCTGCGCCGCGGCCAGAAAGTCGCCGACAAGCCGGTCGCCGAGTCCTCACCCGAGGAAGTGACCGGGCTCATCACCGGCGCCATCGAGTACGCATAGGAGACCACCCATGAGCGCAGATGCCACCCTCAAGGACGTCATCGGTCAACAGACCCATCGCGGCCCGCTCGCCTGGCTGGTCAGCCGGCAGATCTTCTGGATCCTGATCGCCGTTATCCTCGCCGTCGTTTTCATGTCGCTGTCGACCAGCACATTCGCGACTCCCAATAACCTGTTCAACGTCACACGTAATTTCGCCTTCGTGGGCATTGTGGCGCTGGGCATGACGGCGGTGATCATCACCGGCGGCATCGACCTGTCCGTCGGTGCCACGGTGCTGATCTCGGCCATGGTCACAACGCTGATCATGCATGCCGGCCTGCCGCTGGCGCTGGCTCTGCCGGCGGCCATGGGCGCGTCCCTGCTCGTCGGGCTGGTCAACGGGCTATTGATCGCTGTCGCCGGCATGCCGGCCTTCGTCGTCACCCTGGGCATGATGTCGGTGGCGCGCTCCATCGGCATGGTGCTGTCGAACAACGCGCTGATCTACGAGTTCGGTCCGGACCAGGCGATGCTGTTCGCCATCGGTGGCGGCTCGGTCTCGCTGTTCGGGCTGCCGATCCCCAACCCGCTGATCATCATGATCGTTCTGGCGCTGATCACCGGCTTCGCGCTGCGCTGGACCCGTTGGGGCCGGCATCTTTATGCCATCGGCGGCAATGAGAACGCGGCCATCCTGACCGGCGTGCCGGTCAAGGCGATGAAGGTCTCGGTCTACATGTTCGCCGCCTTCTGCGCGGGCGTCACCGGCTTCCTGATGACCGGCTGGCTCGGCTCGGTGACCACCGGTCTCGGCACCGGGCTGGAGTTGACGGTGATCGCGGCAACGGTCATCGGCGGAGCCAATCTGGCGGGCGGGTCGGGCACGGCGCTCGGCGCCGTGGTCGGGGCCATCCTCATCGAGATCATCCGCAATTCCCTGACACTGCTGGGTATTTCGACCTTCTGGCAGGGCACGTTCGTCGGCGCATTCATCATCATCGCCGTCGGCTTCGACCGGTTGCGCAACCGCGAGACCGGGGAATAACAAGGGCCGCGGCCAGGCGCAAAGCCAGGTTCTAGCGCTGCCGCGCAGCGGGTCCGCCGCGCATTTGAACGCCTCGCCCGTCCGCACCCCAGAAGGGCGCGGACGGATTTTGCGTACCAGCCGTTGAGGCCAGCGCGACATTGATCTCGCCGCGCGCCATCAACGGCGCGGCGCAGCCTGCCAGCCTTACCCCCAATATGCAGAGTGCCGTCCTGGCGAAGCTCGACGGAGTTCCGCCGCCCGCGCACCGCATGTCACCTATTTTAGAAATCCATTTGACTTAATAATTAGGCGGTGCCTAGACTTTGAACATGGACAGGGGGTGGCATGGCGCTGCGCGGCACGAACCAGGAATTCGGACGGCCCTATAACCGGCGCATCGTGCTCGAAGCGGTGCGCCTTTATGGCCCCACCACCCGCGGTCACATCGCCCAGCAGGTCGGGCTGACCGTCCAGACCGTGTCCACCATCGTTCGCGAACTCGAAGAGCAGGGCTTCCTGCTGACCGAGAAAAAAGAGCCGCGGGGGCGGGGGCTGCCCCCCACGACGCTGCGGCTCAATCCGGATGGTGGCTATGCCATCGGCGTCCATGTGACGCCGCTGGGCGTCGACGTCGGCCTGATCGATCTCAACGGAGATGTCGTTGCCAGCCGCACCCGCGCCATCGCCGACATGTCGCCGGATCAGGCCTTTGCCGAGATTCGCGACCTGAGTGCGGAACTGCGAGCTGAGCGGCCCGACAGCCGGATGCTCGGCGTCGGCATGGCGCTGCCCGGCCCATTCGATATCACCGCAATGAGCTTCGTCGGACCCACGACCCTCAGGGGCTGGGGCGGGGTGAATCTGCGGCAGAGGCTGACCGAGGCGACCGGCCTGCCGGCCTTCATCGAGGTCGATATGGCCGCCGCTGCGCTGGGCGAGCGGCTCTATGGCGCCGGCGGCGCGTACCCCAATTTCTACTACCTGTTCTTCGGTTTCGGGCTGGGCGGCGCGATGGTCCACGATGGGGCCGTGCTCCGTGGTGCCTGGGGCAATGCCGGCGAAATCGGGCATATGCCCGTCGTGCTCGATGGGGAAGCCTGTCCCTGCGGCAATCACGGCTGTCTCGAGCGCTATGTGTCGCTCGAAGCCTTCAACCGCCGCCCACCCGGCACCAGCGAGACCGACTGGGCGCGGATGGTGGCGCCGATGTTCCGTGCCGCCGTCACGACGGTCGAGAACCTCTTCGATCCGCAGACCGTGATCATTGGTGGGTTGGCGCCGGTCTCCTTGCTGTCGGCACTGATCGACACGACACAGCAACTGCCCAATTCGGTATCGGCCCGCAGTGACCGTCAGGCCCCCCGGGTCATCCTCTCCGATGGCGGCGCCGACACCGTCCTGCGCGGCGCTGCGGCGCTGGCGGTCTCCGGCGTGCTGTCCCCGCGCTTCGGGCAGTTGTTCGCCGGCGACGGCAAAGATCACGATCCTCTTTCCAAAAGGATAGCCGCATGAGTGGGTTCGAACCGCTGCTGGTCCTCGACGACATCAAGAAGAACTACGGTGCCATCGAAGCGCTGAAAGGCATCAGCTTTTCGATCGGCAAGGGCGAAGTGGTGGCGCTGCTCGGCGACAATGGCGCGGGCAAATCCACTTTGGTGAAGATCATTTCCGGCGGGCTCGAGCCGACCTCGGGCAGGATGACCTTCGATGGCAAGCCGTTCCAGGCGCAGTCGCCGTCCGAGGCCAAGCGGGCCGGGATCGAGACGGTCTATCAGGACCTGTCGCTGTGCACGAATGTCGACGTCGTCGCCAACTTCTTCATGGGCCGCGAGATCACCAGGAAGGTGTTCGGCATCCCCGTGCTGCAGGAAAAGGAGATGGAGCGTGTGGTGGCCGAGGCGATGGAAAACGCCGGCACCCGCATTCCGTCGCTGCGAAACAAGGTCGAGACCCTGTCGGGTGGGCAGCGCCAGGCGATTGAACTCAACCGTTTCGTCCATTGGGGCGGCAAGCTGGTGCTGCTCGATGAGCCCTTCGCGGCGCTTGGCGTCGATCAGACACGACGCGGGCTGGAAATGATCCGCCGTGTCGCCAACCAGGGCATTGGCGTCGTCATCATCACCCACATCATGCAGCAGGCCTTTCAGGTCGCCGACAAGATCGTGGTGATCCGCCAAGGCGTGGTCGCTGGCGACGTGGAAACCAGGAATACGACGACCGATGCGGTGATCAGCATGATCACCGGAGAGCCTGTGACCGGTGCCGGACCGGCAGGGCCGTCGGCGGCTGAGAGAGGGTCCGGCGAACAGGAGCAAACGATATGAAGCGCATGCTTATAGCGGCCTTCGGCGTTGTGGTATTGGCGATGTCCATACTCTCGCCGGCCTACGCCCAGGACAAAGGCAAAGTTTACTATCTCGTCCCAACGCTTCTCGATGAATTCCAGACCGGCTCGGTGAGCGCGCTCGAGATGTTTCTCGAGCAGGTCGGATACGAGATGCAGACGCTGAACGCGGACAACAAGACCGACGTGCAGCAGAGCCAGATGAACGACGTCATCGCGCTCAAGCCTGCTGCGATCATCCTCGCGGCGGTGGATTTCAACGCCCTCAAGCCCTCGATCGAGGCGGCCATGGCGGCCGGTATTCCGGTGGTCGAGTTCGATCGCCAGATCACCTCGACGCCGTCGGCCTTCACCTCGGTCGCTGGCACGGTCGAGATCGGCTATGTCGCAGCCGGCGTGGTGCAGGATCTGCTCAGCTCGAAATATGGTGAGGTGAAGGGCAAGGTGCTTCAGGTCCTCGGCGACCCGGGCGACCCCTACACGCTCGACATCCAGAAGGGCTTTGAAGAAAAGATGGCGGCCTATCCGGACGTCACCATCATCTCGGTGCCCGCCATGCAGTGGGAAGCCAGCAATGCCGGCACGATCGTGTCCGACCAGCTGCTCGCCAATCCCGATATCGATCTGATCTTCAACCATGCCGCGCATCTGTCCGTGGCGGCAGCCGCTTCGCTCGAAAGCGCCGGCAAGCAGCCGGGCGACATCTTCATGCTGTCGTCCAACGGAGCGCCTGTCGGTCTCGACCTGATCCGTCGCGGCTGGATGCAGGCCGAAGTGGAGCAGCCGCTCTACGCTCAGGCTGCTGCGGTCGCCATGTTCATGGACAAGATCGTCAACAAGGAAGAGATCGAGCCGGGCACCTATGACGTCATCGGTCTCGAGTCGACCGTGACGATGGAAGACTGGGGTCCGAACATCAAGATCCCCGGTGCCGTGATCACCATGGACAACATCGATAACCCCGCCTTCTGGGGCAACATGCAGCCGCCGACCGACAGCATCAGCTCGGTCGAGTAATCGCGCGCCACCGCCCGGCCCTCGTGGTCGGGCGGTGGACCTCAGCCACTTTTCCCTGTCTCTCATACATCGAAGTGACCATGAATCCGCGCACCCGGCACATCCTCGAATTCGTTCTCGACAATCTCGTGTGGTTCATGCTGCTCGCGGTTCTGGTGATCTTTTCGGCCACCGTGCCGCACTATTTCCAGGTCGGCATCTTCGCCAACATCGTCGAACAGTCCAGCGTGCTCGGGGTGATGGCGATCGGGCTCGCCATGGTCATCATTGCAGGGCATATGGACCTGTCGGTCGAGTCCTCGGCGGCGCTGGCCGCAATGGTCACCGGCATCCTGTTCTGCTCGGCCGGTATCGGCATGGGTATCGAACTGACGCCCGACTGGCTCGCCGTTCCTTTGTCGCTGGTGCTCGGTCTTGCTACCGGCGCCGTGATCGGCGCCATCAACGGCTATCTTGTCGTCAAAGTGCGCATGAACGCCTTTATCGTCACGCTTGCCAGCTATATCTGGGTGCGTGGCCTCGTCGTCGCGATTTCGGGTGGCCGTTCCGCACAGGATCTGGCGCCGTCGATCCGCTGGCTCGGCGTGCAGCGCCTCGTGGGCATCCCGCTGACGGCGTGGATCGCCATCATCTGTTTCGTGGTCTTCTCATTCATCATGTTCAAGACGCCGTTTGGCCGGCACCTGTTCATGATTGGCGGCAATGAGAACGCCGTCTATCGCGCCGGCATCCGGGTCAAGCGCATCCTCATTCTCACCTTCGTACTGGCTGGTGCCATTGCCGGTCTCGCCGGCTGGCTGCTGGCCATCCGCACCTCGGGCGCGACCGCCAACCTCGGCGTGGGCATGCTGTTCAACGCCTTCGCGGCGGTGGTCATTGGCGGCGTCAGCCTCAAGGGTGGCGTCGGTGCGCTGCCCGGAGTCTACGCAGGCGTCCTGCTGCTGTCGTCGATCAACACCGCGATCAACCTGATGGGCCTGCCGGCGCATTTTACCCAGATGATCCACGGCGGTCTCGTGCTCGCCGCCGTGCTGCTCGACACCCTGAAGCACTCGCTCCGGACCAGGCTGGCCTGACCCGGAGCGTCTGTCCTACGGGCCGCGACGGCGCGTTACATCGTGCCGTCGGCCTTGAGGGCTTTCACGGCGCCGGACATGGCGTCCAGGGTGGCGTCGACGACCGCCTTGTCGTGGGTGCTCGACATGAACCAGGCGCCGCGTTCCAGCGCCCGGACGCCGCGCTGCAGCAGGGCCGTGGTCAGCGCGACATAGGCCTTCTTGTTCATTTTGGTCAGGTCGCGATAGCTGCGTGCCGGCTGCTCCAGGCCCAGCGCGACGTGGAAGACCTGCGGGAAGCCAACGACCTGCGCCGTCACGCCCTCGCGTGCGAAGATCTCGCGGAAGCCTTCGATCAGTGCGTTGCCGTTTTCGGCGATGCCGTCATAGAGCGCCGGCGTGAGCGACTTGAGCGTGGCGACCGTCGCGGCCATGGCCACCGGCTGGGCGTTGTAGGTGCCGCCATGCACGACACCGGCGTTGGTGAACATGTCCATCAGGTCAGCGCGCCCGGCGATGGCCGCGACCGGGAAGCCATTGGCGATGGCCTTACCGAAGGTGCACAGGTCCGGCAGCACGCCGAACTTTTCCTGTGCGCCGCCCGGTGCCAGCCGGAAGCCGGTGATCACCTCGTCGAAGATCAGGATCGTCCCATACTTGGTGCAGGCTTCACGCACACCTTCGAGATAGCCGTCGGCGGGCTGGATGGCGCCCTGGTTGCACATGGCGGCTTCCATGATCACCGCGGCGATGTCGCCCTTGGCCAGCCGCGCTTCAAGCACGGCGAGATCGTTCCACGGCAGCACCACGAGTTCGTCGGCAGATTCCGGCAGTTGGCCCTTCGAGCCGATCACCGGCGTCGGCGCAGACTCGTCGCCGCCCTGGCCGGCAGCCGGCGCCGTCGACCACAGCACATTGTCGAACCACCCGTGATAATGGCCCTCGAACTTGACGATCAGCGTGCGGCCGGTCGCGGCCCGAGCCAGGCGCATTGCCGCCTGGTCGACCTCGGAGCCGGACGAGCCGAAGCGCATGCGCTCGGCCGAGGGCACCAATTCGCACACCAACCGCGCGGCTTCGGCTTCGACTGCGGTCTGGCCGGCAAACAGGATGCCATTGTCGATCTGGGTCTTGACCGCATCGACCAGCGCCTTGGGCTTGTGGCCCAGGATCATCGGCCCCATGCCGAGGTAGTAATCGATGAGCGTATTGCCATCGACATCGTGCAGATAGGGGCCCTCGCCACTCTCGAACACCAGCGGCGTCGGCGCGATGTTGAGCCGGAAGTTGCTGTTGACCCCGCCCGAGATCCATTGGGAATTCCGGCGGATCGTTTCAGCCGACTTGTCGAAGCGCATCAGGTCCCCATCGGTTTCGGTCAGCGCGTTTGGTGAGACGGTCAAATGAAGGCTCCTTGGTCTTTTGCGTCAAAGGGCCTCACTACACCCGGTGTTGTAAATGCCATCGGGTTCCGCGAGGTGGAAAAACGCTGGCGACGGCCACGGCGGGCTCATGTTTGCATGGATCGGGTTCGGCGACCCCATTGCCGCGCGCCATCTCTGCCCCCAAAGTGCTATGGCCCGTTGACAGTGAGACGCGGAACGCCCTTAGTTTTGTTGAAGCGTATCAGTGTGTTCGGCACTATGTTGTCGGTCGACAGGTGGGCGTCCCACGGTTCGGCTTTGGCACAGGGCCTTGGAGGCATGCAAATGGACAAGCCCGAGGGCGACTACATGGTGCAGCCCGTCGTCAAGGCGCTGCAGGTGCTCGATTATGTGGCGCGGCAAGGCCATATGGTGAGCCTGACTGAGATCGTGCACGAGCTCGGCCTGCCCAAGACCACCGTCTTTCGTTACCTGCAGACCCTGTCGGCGACCGGCTTCCTCGCCCATGACATCCCACGCGATCGCTATGGCGTCGGCGAGCGGTTCCGCGATCTCGCAGCGCGCGATACGGCGTTCGCCGGCCTGCGCCAGCTGGCCCAGCCTGAAATGCAGAAGCTGGCTGAGAAGTTCAGGGAGACGGTCAACCTCGCCGTGCTGTCTGACGGGGAGATCGTTTATATCGAAATGCTCGAGACGGGCCGGCCGCAACGGGCGCATGCCCGTGTCGGGCATCGGCACCCCGTTCATTCGACCTCGCTCGGCAAGGCCATCCTCGCCTATCTGCCCGATGCGGGCGGCGGGCTGCTCAACGCACCCGAACTGCCGCAAATGACCTTCCGAACGCTCACCGATGCGCGGGCGCTGCGCCGCCAGACCGATACGATCCGCAAATGCGGCTATGCCATCGAGATGGGCGAGAACGAAGATGGCTTGATGTGCATCGGCGTGCCGATCCTCGATCCGGCCGGCTTCCCGGTTGCCGCCATCAGCTTGTCGGCGCCCGAGCGGCGGATGCGACCGGAGCTGGCCACCAGCGCCGCAGAGGCGCTGAAGAGCGCCGCGCTGCGCATTTCGCGCCGACTTGGCGGCGGCACCGCGCCGGAAACCTTTGAGGAACTCGATGGCTGACAGCCAGACGCCCTGCATCCCCGCTGATCGGTTGCGGGTGGCGACCGAGAAGCTGTTTCGCGCCGCGGGATCATCGGCGCGCGAGGCCGAACTGGTTGCCGTACATCTGATCGAGGCCAATCTGCGCGGTCACGATTCCCACGGCATCGGCGTCGTGCCGATGTATCTCAAGGGCCTTGCGTCCGGCGGGTTGAAACTCAACCAGAGCCTCACGGTGGCACTCGACAGTGGCGGCATGCTGGTTTGCGATGCCGGTCGCGGCATGGGGCAGGTGATGGCGCATGACGCGATGGACCTGGCCATCGCCCGCGCCGGCGACACAGGCAGCGCCATCGTCAGTCTGCGTAACAGCCATCACGTCGGGCGCATCGGCCATTGGGCCGAGCAATGCGCTGCCGCCGGCATGGTCTCGATCCACTTCGTAAATGTGGTCGCCGGGCCGATCGTCGCGCCCTTCGGCGGCACCAAGGCACGGCTCGGCACCAATCCCTTCGCAGCCGGGTTTCCACGCGAGGGTGCCCCGCCGGTGATCGTCGACTTCGCCACCAGCACCCTTGCCTCCGGCAAGGTGCGGGTGGCGCATAACAAGGGCGAGCAGCTGCCGCCGGGCGCTCTGCTCGACGCCAAGGGGCAGGCGACCACAGATCCCGCGCAGCTGTTCGATGCGACGCCCGGCGCGCTCACCACCTTCGGTGCGCACAAAGGGTGGGGACTGATGCTGGCGTGCGAACTGCTCGGCGCGGCGCTGGTCGGTGGCGACACTCAGCACAGCGCTGACGCCCATGCGGTGGTCAATTCCATGTTCTCGGTTGTCGTGGCGCCCGCACGGCTGGGCACGGCCGCGCCGTTCGCAACCGAGCTCGAAAGCGTCCTCGACTGGGTCCTGTCGGAAAACGCGACAGGCAGTGGGGTGCAACTCCCCGGCGATCCTGAACTGGCGACCCGTGCGGCGCGCCTCGAGGCCGGCATCCCGGTCGATGCGGCAACCCTGGCGCAATTCATTGCTGCAGGGACGGAAGTCGGCGCCGGCGATCTGGCGCTCGACTGAACCCTAGTCGCGCGTGCACCCGGGCCAGCGCATCGGCAGCACGGCCTCACGTTCGGCGGCCTTCGCTTTCGCCTCGTCCTTGAAGATCCGCATCACGCAATGCGGCTGTTTTCGGTCGATGACGTCATAGACGAGGTGATAGCCGGTCTTGTCCATGATCGGCCCGATCCAGCCGGCGCAATGGTCGCAATAGCGGCCCATCGGCTCGGCGTCGTTGTCCATCACCTTGCTCAGGCTCGGGCAGACGTTCATGCGCAGTTCGAGGTGCTCGTCGTCGCGCGTGATGTCGAGATCGCAGTTTTCCTCGATCTTGATGTGCGTCCAGTAGGCGTCCATCCCGGCGAGGCCATCGGTTTCGATCAGCTCGAGGATGTGCTTTTCCTGGTTCTTCGAAATCGCGAGGAAATAATCCTCAAGTACGGTTTCGCCTTGCGCTTCAAGAAATTTGAACACTTCATTGTAAAAACGCGTAAAATGATCGGACGGGATCATGAGCGCCTCCGGATGATCTGGCGGCAACTGCCGGGGCCGGTGATCTCGGTGTCGATGGCGAAGGGCGTTGCTTCGGCCATGCCCTCATTGGTGCGAGTGGTCTGGTCACAGAACTGCGGCGACGGGGCGCCGACGAGCTTTGCGACGTGGTGCCAGGCGGTGCAGCGGCGGACGGTCAGGACGATCTCGTCTTCGCCCACCGCGATGTCGTAGTCGCAATCTTCGCGGGTGAAGAAGTGTTCCCAGTGGGCCACCAGTTGCCGGGTGTCCCCGGCTGCAAGATCCTCATGGATGGATCGATAGACGTCCGTCCCGACCTTGCGAAAGATCTGGTCCAGCGCGTCCTGGCCAAACCGCGCCAAGATGAACTCGATCGTCGTATTGGTGGCGCCGTGAAAATCGAGATGCACTTCGCCGGTTTCGGCGTAGCGCAGCGGTACCGGGTCGGCCGGGTGTTCCGTCATGCCGGCTCCCACGAGGTCTGCTGCGCCGTGATGCCGCCATCGACATAGAGCATCTGGCCGGTGACATAGCGTGCTTCGGGCGAGGCCAGAAAAACGACGACCGGACCGATATCCTGCGGGTCGCCGACACGCCCGAGCGGGATCTTCTGGCTCACCGCGTCCCGCGCGCCCGGCCGATCCAGTCCCGCCTGAGTCAGCGGCGTGGTGATCAGCCCCGGACCGACACCATTGCAGCGGATGCTGCGCTCGGCCAGCGACACGGCCAGGCTGCGCACCATCATCAGCACGGCGCCTTTCGAGGTGTCATAGATCACGCTGTTCTTTTCCGCCTGCAGCGAATTCGAGGACCCGATGCACACGATGCTGGCGTCGCTCTGCTCGGGGCCCACCAGATTTGCGAAGGCCTGCGCCGCGAACAGATAGCCACGCACATTGAGGTCGATGGTCTGGGTGAACGCCCTGGCATCGAGCGTGCCGAAATCGCTATCGCGGAACGTCCCGGCATTGTTGACCAGGGTATCGAGCCGTCCCAGCTTTGCATGGGCCTCGGCGACAAAACCCTCGGCGCCCTCCACCGTCGACATGTCCGCCCTGATGAAATGGCATTCTGTCAGCGCGCCAAGGCGCTCGGCGGCCACGGTGTCCTCGACATGCGAATTGATGACGAGGCGCGCGCCCTTCTGGGCGAAGGCTTCGGCAATGCCATAGCCGATGCCGGTGGTCGCGCCGGTGATCGCAACACATTGCGCGCTCATGACAGGGCTTTCCCGGCGAGTCCGCCTACAACGCTGAGAATGGCTCCCACCAGATCGCGCGTGGCCTCGGCCTGCGGTTGGCGGAACAGGTCGAGCGGTTTTCCGGTCTCGACGATCTTTCCTGCGGACATGACGTAAACCCTGCTTGTCGTGTAGGCGACGACCGACAGGCCGCGCGCGATGAATACCAGCCCCAGCCCCGGATTTTCGACCAGATCCTTCAGCATCTCTGGTCCGGGCATCAGTGCCCGAGCGATGGCGATCGGTTGCAATTGCCTGCCGGGGCTCACTGCGAGGCTTGCCCATTTTCATTTGGAGGAGAAGGCGGCGCTGTTTCGCTCGGCGAAACGCGTCGAAAGAACTGGCGACAAACCGCTCTCGCACCTCGATTTCGCGGCGGGCGATCGATGCACGCCGGAGACCTGAGGCCATCTGTCGCGTGCATCCTTTGAGGGGTGTGACGCGTTGGGCTCCGAGCACAATTTTTGAACAGTTGGACCGTGAGTTTTTCGCTCGATTGTCCTGCAAACCGGAGGATTTCCAATGTCCGTTTCCATTCCCGATGACACGCTGGTCGTGATCGCCGACGGTCATGGGGCCACCCTGCTGCGCGCCAAGAAAGCGGGCGATGGCCTGTCACTGAAGGAAGAGCGTCAGCTGACGCCGAAGAACCTCGATGACGAGGGTCCCTCCGGTAGCCGCCCTGAAGAACAGACGCCCCGCCAGACCGACGAGGCGACCTTCGCCAAGCAGCTCGCAGAGCTGCTTTACAAGATGCGCCACGGCGGCAAGTACGAGCATCTGGTGCTGGCGGCGGATCCTCAGACTCTGGGGCAGGTGCGCGCAACGCTGCACAAAACGGTCGAAGCCAGTATAGTGCTGAGCATCGATAAGGAACTGATGGGTCAGTCCGTGGCGGAACTCGAAACCACCATCCACAAGGCAGCCGCCTGATTTCGCTGGCGGCAGCAGCGGGCGCATTCGTTCGCGGAAATAAAAGTGAACCGGTCCGACTGCTCGGGCCGGTTCTTGTCGTGCTCATGCTGCTCACCGCCGTTTTTGCTGCCGTACCGGCGCGGGCGCAAGCCGATCTGCCGGGGCTGCTCGATCAGACAAGCGTCGACCCGGCGATACCCGAGCGGACCATCGAAGCCGTTCCGGCAGCTTCCGATGCAGATGTGGCCACTCGACTGCAGCGCATCTTGGAGGCGACGGGCTGGTTCACCAACCCGGCGGTCCGGGTTCAGGAAGGTGTGGTTTTTCTCGAGGGGACGGCAGAGACCCGCGAGCGTTCCACCTGGGCCGGCAATCTTGCAAAGAGCACCGAAGGCGTCGTGGCGGTCGTCAATAATCTTGCCGTCGCCAGCGACCTGCAGACCACGTTCGAGCGTGCCCTGAGCGAACTGCGCGTGCTTGTTGACCGGGCGCTGCAGGCCTGGCCGATGGCGCTGCTGGTTTTCATAATTGTCGTTGCCAGCTGGCTGGTGGCGAAGCTGATTGCGATGATCGCGCGGCCGTTTATCGCGCGGCGGGTCAGTTCGCCGCTGCTGATGAGCGTCATTCTGCGCGCCATTTCGCTGCCGGTCTTTGTGCTCGGTATCTATTTCGTGCTGCGCATTGCGGGCCTGACGCAGCTGGCGCTCACCATTCTCGGTGGCACCGGTCTGGTCGGTATCATCATCGGTTTTGCTTTTCGCGACATCGCCGAGAATTTCCTCGCCAGCCTCCTGCTCAGCGTCCGCAATCCGTTCAACAGCGGCGATCTGATCGAGGTGGCGGGCTATACCGGCGTCGTGCAGAACCTCAATACGCGTAGCACCGTGCTGCTGACGCTCAATGGCAATCACGTCCAGATTCCCAATGCCACGGTGTTCAAGAGCATCATCAAGAACTACTCCAGCATCCCCAGCCGCCGGGCCGAGTATGTCGTCGGCATCAGCTACGATTCCTCGGTGGTTCTGGCGCAGGAGCTGATCGGCGGCGTGCTGAAGGCGCATCCGGCGGTGCTGGACAAGCCCGAGCCGCTGGTTCTGGTCGATCAGCTGGGCGATGCGACGGTCAACATGCGCGTCTTCTACTGGTTCGACAGCGCGGCCTATTCACCGGCCAAGATCAATTCGGCCCTGCTGCGGCTCACCAAGAACGCACTGTATGAGGGCGGTGTCGAAATGCCTGATCCGGCCCGTGAGGTGGTCTTCCCGCAAGGTGTGCCGATCATCCAGGCGGATGCCAACTCCGTGCGCCCGGCGCCCGCGCCGCATCCGCGCAAGCGCGTGACTGAAGAGGCCACAGACGCCACCGCCGCCGAAGGAGATCTCACAAGCGAGACGCGCGAAATCGGCCAGCAGCGCGAGGGCCGTATTCCTGAATCCGAGACAAACCTGCTCAAGGACTGATCGCGCCGCGTCGGCATCCGGTCCGCCAGGGACTTTTGCGACCGGCCTATTGCCGCTAGGGGACTCTTTGGGAGGACGCCTGAATGAACGACAATGATTCCATCACCACGCTGAAGGACGCGCCCGACGCGAGCGCCGTCTATACGATCTGGCCCGGCGACGGACATGCGCCGGGGTCGGAAAGCTGGACGCATGCCGAAAGCACGATGCCGATCCCCTGGGCTGGCAAGGAGGGGCGCCGGCTGACCCGCAATGTGGTGATCCCAACACTCACCATGTTCCGGCCGCCGGACGGCAAGGCCAACGGCACGTCGATCGTCATCGCACCCGGCGGCGCCTTCCATTTTCTGATGATCGACCACGAAGGCTATGAAATGGCGCGCTGGATGGCCCAGCGTGGCGTCACTGCCTTTGTACTGAAGTACCGGCTGGCACGCTCTCCGGACGATGACGCCGAACTACTCGATTTCCGCAATAACCTGCAGCGCCAGCTTGGCGAGGCGCGGATCAGCGACACGGCGCCCCCGAACGCAGCTGCCATCATGGGGGCGCGCATGCTGGGCGAGGAGGACGGGCGGCAAGCCATCACCTTCGTGCGCCAGCGGGCGGGCGAGTTCGGTCTGGACCCTGAAAAGATCGGCATCGCCGGGTTTTCCGCTGGTGGCGGGGTCGCCATGGGCGCTGCCATGCTGCACGATCGCGACAGCCGCCCCGATTTCGTCTGTGGCATCTATCCGGCCTGGCGGCCCGACATGCGCGTGCCGGTCGATGCGCCGCCGCTGTTTCTCGTCATTTCAGATGATGACCGGTCGGTGTCGCCGGTTTCGACGGCCCGGCTATACGAGAACTGGCACAAGGCCGGCTTTCCGGTCGAAATGCACATCTTCGGCAATGGTGCGCATGGCTTCGGCATGGGCGAGAACGGCCTGCTCTCCGATCCGTGGATCGATCTGTTCGGCAACTGGATGCGCCATCGCGGCTTACTGGACTGATCCGACACACAGAGGCGCTGCGCTGCCGCAAGCTGCGGCGTCGCTGCGCTTTCCATCAACCGCCGCGCTGGCTAAGGTCGCGCGCGTTTTAGCGAGGTGATGATCTTGAATTCTCCCAAGCCGCTCCATGCACCCGAGGCCGCTGCCCAAAAGGTGCACAACCAGCTGGGCGAGCTGCCCGTGTGGAACCTTGACGATCTGTATACGGGCAACGACTCCGCCGAACTCAAGTCTGACCTCGACTGGGCGAAGACCGAGGCCAAGGCATTTGAAGCCGACTACAAGGGCAAGCTGGTGTCACTGACGCAGTCCGGCGGACTGCGCGATGCCATCACCCGCTACGAGAAGCTGAACGATGTGACCGGTCGCATCGGCTCATATGCCTTCCTGCAATACGTGCGGAACACGCAGGAGCCGGACAAGGTCAAGTTCCTCGGCGACACCACGCAGGCGCTGACGGACCTCTCCACCGGGTTGATCTTTTTCGGTCTCGAACTCAACCGGATCGACGAGTCCATTCTCGATGCGGCCTATGCAGCCGACGCGGAACTGGCGCGCTACAAGCCGTGGTTCGACGAGTTGCGCAAGGCCAAGCCCTATCAGCTCGAAGACCGGCTCGAAGAGCTGTTCCACGAGAAGTCGACGACCGGCGCTTCGGCCTGGAACCGGCTGTTCGATGAAACCATGGCGGCGCTGAAGTTCGATTTTGAGGGCGAAGAGCTCAATCTCGAAGGCGTGCTCAACCTGCTCACCGATCGCGACGAGACCAAGCGCGAAAAGGCGTTCGAGGCGCTCTCGACGACGCTTGTCGCCAACAAAAGCCTGTTCACCCACATCACCAATGTCCTCGCCAAGGACAAGGAAATCTCCGACCGCTGGCACGGGTTCGAAGACATCGCGGACAGCCGGCACCTCGAGAATTCCGTCGAGCGCGAGGTGGTCGACGCGCTTGAGACGGCGGTGCGCGACGCCTATCCGCGGCTCAGCCACCGCTACTACAAGATGAAGGCAAAGTGGTTTGGCAAGGACCAGCTGAATGCCTGGGACCGCAATGCGCCGCTACCGACCAGCGACGAGCGTGTCTATGACTGGCAGGCCGCCAAGGACACGGTGCTGAAGGCCTATGGCGATTTCTCCCCAAAGCTGGTCGAGATCGCCACGCCGTTTTTCGAGCGTGGCTGGATCGATGCCCCGACAAAGCCCGGCAAGTCGCAGGGCGCCTTCGCTCACCCCACCGTGCCGTCGGCGCATCCCTATCTGATGCTCAACTACCTGGGTAAGCCGCGCGACGTGATGACGCTCGCCCATGAGTTGGGACATGGCGTCCATCAGGTTCTGGCGGCAGAGCAGGGGCCATTGATGGCGCCGACCCCGCTGACGCTGGCCGAGACCGCGTCGGTGTTCGGCGAGATGCTGACCTTCCGCTCGATGCTCGACCAGACAACGGATCCGCAACAGCGCTTCGCCATGCTGTCGAGCAAGGTCGAGGACATGCTGAACACCGTTGTGCGGCAGATCGCCTTTTATACGTTCGAGCGCGAAGTCCACACGCAGCGACGCCAGGGCGAGCTCACCACCGAGGATTTGAACCGCATCTGGCAGGATGTGAGCGCCGAGAGCCTGGGGCCGGCGATCAAGCTCAACGACGGCTACGAGATCTTCTGGGCCTATATCCCGCACTTCATTCACTCGCCGTTTTATGTGTATGCCTATGCGTTCGGCGACTGCCTTGTGAACTCGCTCTACGCACAGTATGAAAAGGCGAATGACGGCTTCGCAGAGCGCTATTTCGAGCTGCTGAAGGCGGGGGGCAGCAAGCATCATTCCGAGCTGCTCGCGCCCTTCGGACTTGATGCGCGTGACCCGCAATTCTGGTCACTCGGCCTGTCGATGATCGAGAGATTGATCGACGAGCTGGAAGCGACCGACCCGAACTGACGAGCCTTGAGGAATCCGATGGCCAATACGACCAATCCGAACAGCACTGACGAGATCCCGCCCGAGATGGACTACGCCATGCACGAGCGTACCTATGAGGGCTTCATCGCCATGGTGAAGTGGGGAATCATCTCCATGGTCTACGTGGTGCTGGCGCTGTATTGCTTCATCGAGGCGGACCAGCCGCTTCTCGGCCTTGTCCTGCTGCTGCTGATCCCGGTCACCATCGGCGGTGCCTATGTGATGCGCGAGCGCAAATAGGCTGCAAGCCTCCTGGCGCAGCTAATGCGCCCGGGCTTTGCTCTCATTCGCGGGTTCGACCCCGATCAAGAACAAAAACGGCCCCTCGAAAGGGGCCGTTTTTACGTCTGCGTTTCAGATCAGAAGTGGAAGTTCACACCGGCGCGGAGCGAGGTGTCGGACAGGGAAATATCCGGATTGATGCCACCAAGGTCATAGGTCTTGGTCCCGTAGTCGCTGTAACGCGCTTCGACGAATGCCGAAACCTGCTCGGTCACCATGAACGCGACGCCAGCGCCGACAGTGTAGCCTATGTGAGTCTGGCTATCGTCAGTAAATCCGCCGAAGTCGTCGCTGTGTTCGTTATTCGCGAAGGCCAGACCACCCAAAACGTAGGGCATGAATACGCCGCCGTCGAAGCCGAGGTGCAGAGTGGCTGAGCCGGTCCAGTTGACGGAGTCGGTGATTTCCACGAATCCGTAGTCTTCTGTTCCCGAGATGTTGGCCCAGCTGATATCGCCCTGTACGCCGAGCACCAGGCCCTCAGTCAGCATGAAGTTGTAGCCCAGCTGAGCGCCGAGGAATCCACCAGCGATGCCATGGTCGCCGGTCGTGCCGGTCGAGGAATCCACATCGCCCGAGGCGTAGCCGCCATGGATACCGACATATGCGCCCTCCCAGCCATTGGCCGGTGCATAGTTGTCGATCATCATCGGTGCGGGTTCGCTAATGATGAGGTCTGCGGCATAGGCCGATGTTCCGACGCTCATCGCAGCAACTGCGATACTCAATACTGATAGTTTACGCATAGTCATCTCCCAAATGTCACGTAGTCGGAGAGTCCATACGCCGGTCAAAGAGAATTAAAAGAGGTATATTTCTGAATTGCTCTGAAATGGTCGGGATGTGACCGCGAAGCCTCACCATGAACGGCTGGTCATTACGCCGACTGCAAGGCCCGAGGCAGCGACCGCAGTCGTCAAGTGCGTGGTGCCGCCGACTGTTTGCATGGTTCTGGATTTTCTTGTGCCGCTTCTTTAATCATGTTTGCGAGTGCCGATTGAGGATTCGCTTATGAAGATCGCCGTCTTGCGCGAACGTGTCGAAGGCGAGACCCGGGTGGCGGCGACGCCGGAGACAGTCGCCCGGCTCGTGGCTCTCGGTGCCGAGTTCGCTGTTGAAACCGATGCCGGCGCCAAGGCGAGATTCCCCGATGCGGATTATGCCGCTGCCGGCGCCACGCTCGGCACTGCCGCGGCGGTGACCAAGGGCGCAAATGTCGTCCTGACGGTCCGCCGCCCGCAGGCCGCGTCCCTCAAGAGCGTCGCTGCGGGCGCTCTGGTCATTGGCGGCATGGACCCGTTCGGCCATGAGGCCGATATCGCCGCGCTGGCGGATACCGGCGTCACGCTGGTCGCCATGGAGTTCATGCCGCGCATCACCCGGGCACAGGTGATGGATATCCTGTCCAGCCAGGCCAATCTGGCCGGCTACCAGGCCGTCATCGATGCGGCCGGCGTGTTCGAGCGCGCCATGCCGATGATGATGACCGCCGCCGGCACGGTGCGGCCCGCCAAGGTGTTCGTCATGGGCGCCGGTGTCGCCGGCCTGCAAGCCATCGCCACGGCGCGGCGGCTGGGCGCCATGGTCACTGCTACGGACGTCCGCGCGGCAGCTGGCGAGCAGGTGGAATCGCTCGGCGCGAAATTCGTCATGACTGAGGCGTTGAAGGATGCGTCGGGTTCCGGCGGCTATGCGCGCGAACTGACCGATGCGGAGAAGGCGGCCCAGTCGGAACTGGTTGCCGGGCATATCTCCAAGCAGGATATCGTCATTACTACCGCCCTGATCCCGGGCCGGCCTGCGCCGCAGCTTGTCACTGCGGCGATGGTTGCCTCCATGGCGCCGGGCTCGGTGGTTGTTGATCTCGCGGCAGAGCGGGGCGGCAATGTTGCGCTGACCAAACCCGATGAAGTGGTCGTCACCGACAATGGCGTCACCATTCTCGGGCCCACCAATATGGCGGGACGCCTCGCCACCTCGGCCAGTCAGCTCTATGCGCGGAACCTCGCCGCCTTCCTCGAAACGCTGATCGACAAGTCCGAAAAGACGTTGGCGATCGACTGGGAGGACGAGCTGGTGAAGGCCACCGTGCTCACCCGCGATGGCGCCATTGTGCATCCCAATATCAAGGCGCCAAAAGCTGCGGCGGCCAAGCCCACGAAGCCGGCAGCCGCTGCGAAGTCTGCAGCGTCAAAATCGGCCACCACCAGTTTGACGGCCCCGAAAACTGCCGCTGCGAAGCCCGCTGCCGCCAAAAAGCCCGCAACCGCCAAAAAGCCCGCTGCCAGAAAAGCCGGTGCAGCGAAACCCGCCGCCGCCAGCCGCGCGCGCAAGCCCGCCACCAAGGAGAGCAAGTGATGGGTACGATCGATCCATTCGTTTTTCAGTTCTCGATCTTCGTCCTTGCGATCTTCGTGGGCTATTTCGTCGTCTGGGCGGTGACCCCGGCACTGCACACGCCGCTGATGAGCGTCACCAATGCGATCAGCTCGGTGATCGTCGTGGGCGCGCTGCTGGCGGTTGGGGTCAGCCATGTGGGCGAACCCAACTGGACCTCGAAGATCTTTGGGTTCATCGCGCTGGTACTTGCGAGCGTGAATATCTTCGGCGGCTTCCTCGTCACCCAGCGCATGCTGGCGATGTACAAGAGGAAGTCGTGATGCTGTCGCCCACCCAGGCCGCAGCCATCCTGCCGCCGACCTTCCAGATTCTGACGGGGCTCACTTTTGCGCTGCTGCTGATCACCGCCGGCCTCGTCTTCCAGGCGCGCAGCGCCACCGTTGCGAGGGCATCATGATCGACGCCAACATTGCCGCGCTACTCTATCTGGTCGCCGGTGCGCTGTTCATCATGGCCCTGCGCGGGCTGTCCAGTCCCGCTTCGGCGCGGCAGGGCAACATGTTCGGCATGGTGGGCATGGGCATCGCCATCGTCACCACGCTGTTCGTCGCCGGTGTCTCCGATTGGGTCAGCTGGCTGCTGATCCTGGGCGGTATCGGTATCGGCGGCGCCATCGGCGCCTTCATGGCGCGCACCGTCAAGATGACCGACATGCCGCAGCTGGTCGCGGCCTTCCATTCGCTGGTCGGTCTCGCGGCGGTTTTCGTCGCCGCCGCAGCGCTCTATGCACCCGATGCTTTCGGGATCGCAGAGGCCGGCCAAATTCACCCGCCGAGCCTTATCGAAATGAGCCTCGGCGTGGCCATCGGCGCCTTCACCTTCACCGGCTCGGTCATCGCCTTTCTCAAACTCAACGGCTCGATGAGCGGCAAGCCGATCCTCTTGCCCAACCGGCATGCCATCCACATCGGACTCGGTGCGGTGTTGCTGGTGCTGATTGTCATCTTCTACTTCACCGCCAACCCGGTCTGGTTCTGGCTTATCACCATCGTGGCGCTGGTGCTCGGCGGGTTGATGATCATCCCGATCGGCGGGGCCGACATGCCGGTCGTCGTATCCATGCTCAACTCCTATTCGGGTTGGGCGGCCGCAGGCATCGGCTTCACGCTGGGCAATTCGGCGCTGATCATCACGGGTGCGCTGGTGGGGTCGTCCGGCGCCATACTCAGCTACATCATGTGCAAGGCGATGAACCGCAGCTTCATCTCCGTCATTCTCGGCGGCTTCGGTGCCGATGACAGCGCGGCGGCGAGCGGCGAGGAGGAGACCCGTCCGGTCAAGCAGGGCGCTGCCGATGATGCCGCCTATCTGATGAAGAACGCCAGCAAGGTCATCATCGTCCCCGGTTATGGCATGGCCGTCGCTCAGGCGCAGCATGCGCTGCGCGAAATGGCCGATCTGCTCAAGGCCGAGGGGGTCGAGGTCAAATATGCCATTCACCCGGTGGCAGGCCGCATGCCGGGGCACATGAACGTGCTGCTCGCCGAAGCCAATGTGCCCTATGACGAGGTGTTCGAGCTCGAGGACATCAATTCCGAATTCGCCCAGTCCGACGTGGCCTTTGTCATCGGTGCCAATGACGTGACCAATCCCGCCGCCAAGACCGACAAGACCTCGCCGATCTATGGCATGCCGGTGCTCAACGTCGAAGACGCGGGCACGGTGCTGTTCATCAAGCGCGGCATGGCGGCAGGCTATGCCGGCGTGCAGAACGAGCTGTTCTTCCGCGACAACACGATGATGCTGTTTGCCGACGCCAAGAAGATGACCGAGGATATCGTCAAGGCGCTCGGGCACTAGTGCGCAAGAGCGCAAGGCGGGATCGATGGTTTTGAGACCTCATGGTGAGCTTGTCGAACCACGAGATCGGGCTCGGCGAGCTTGCTACGCCTTCGATCTTCGACCGGATCAGAGTGACATCTGCCGGTGGCTCAGTTCAGAAGTGGTGAGATCGGGCGATGCTTGATCTGGCCCTGCTCGCCGGGTTCTTCCTCACCTCAGTCGCCATCGAGCTGACGCCCGGTCCCAACATGGCCTATCTGGCGCTCGTTGGCGTGTCGCGCGGTCGCGCTGACGGGATGATGGCGGTGCTCGGTGTGGCCGTCGGCCTAGCGCTGCTTGGCGCCATCGTCGGGGTCGGGGTCGGTTCGCTGATCCTCGAGAACCGGTTCATCTATGAAACGCTGCGCTGGGCTGGCGCAGCCTATTTGCTCTGGCTGGCATGGGATGGTTGGCGCGACGCGCAGCGCGAGACCGAAACCGGCGCGCTGCCGGTACGGAAATGGGTCTATTTCCGCCGCGGCTTCGTCACCAATCTGCTCAACCCCAAGGCGGCGCTGTTCTTCATCACTGTCATGCCGGGCTTCATGGACCCGGCGGCCTCGCTGAATGCGCAGACCACGGTGCTCGTCGCCACCTATGTGCTGGCGGCCACGGCCATCCATGCCGTCATTGTGCTGCTGGCCTCCACGCTCACGCCGTTCTTCAAGCGCCCCGACCTGCGCAAGGCCACGGCGCTAGTCTTTGCCGTCATGCTGGTCGGCGTCGCCATCTGGCTGCTGATAAAGACTGCGGTCTGACCGGCCACTTTTTGCATAAGTGGTTTTCCGCAGTCGACGTGGGCGTGCCGCTGCTTGACACTGCCCCCTGGACTCCATCGTAGGCTCGACCGGGAGGGCGGCATGAGCGACGACGGCGACGATCCTAGACGGACAGCGAAGCAGACTGCGGGCAAACGGGACGAAGCCACGCAGCCGCAGAAAAAGGACCCGATCCGCCGGCAGGCCGTGGTCGTGGTCCACGGCCAGGGCCAGCAGCGCCCGATGGAGACGCTCAGGGCCATCGTCGACGGTCTGCTGCCGCCCGGCGCAGCTACCACCGCCAATGGCGAGCCGCGCTACTACATCGTGCCCGACGAACTCACCGGTTCATTCGAACTGCACCGTATCACCACGCCGACCGAGGCGGCGCAGCCGGGCCAGCCGGGGAACGGCGCCCGCAAGACGGACTTTTTCGAACTCTACTATGCGGACCTGCTGGCAGATACGCCGTTCCGCAACTTGGCGAACTGGCTCCGTGGCCTTCTCGCCCTGCCGAAATCGGCGATCAGCCCGTCGATGAAGCAGTTGCTGCTGCTGGTGAGCACCGTGCTGTTTCTATGCGGCTTGATGATCATCTGGGCGCTGCTGGCCATCCCGTCCCTCATGCGAGCACAGCTATGCCTGACACCCGTCTCGCTGATCGCGCTCGGCGCCATCGTGCCACTTCTCGCGGCCTTCGCCTTTCTGCCGCTCGTACACAGGTGGCGCTATAGCCTTGTCGCTCTCATCATTTTCCTCGCCAATGTCGCGATCTTCCCGACTACCCAGATCTTCGCGCCACTCAGTCTGATCGGCCTGGGCGTCTATCTGCTGTTCCAATTCGGTCTACCGGTCTTCGGCGATGCGGCGGTCTACCTCAAGGCACAGGTCGAGACAGTGGGGCCACGGGCGCGCATTCGCGAACGCGGTCTGAAGCTGCTTGAGGGGCTACACAACTCGGATCGCTATGATCGCATCATCATCGTCGCTCATTCGCTCGGCACGGTCCTGGCCTATGATCTGTTGCAGATTTTCTGGCAGCGGGTTGGACCGACCAAGCTCAATCCACCGTCGGCCGCGGCAATGCGGCCACTGAGGAATGTCCGGAACTTCGTCACCAGCAATCCTGGAGATTGGACACCCGAGCAGCGGCAGAAGTACCAGGATCTGCAATGGCAGGCATTTCTGGCGCTTGGCCCAAGTCGGCCGAAGCCACAGGCTGAAGGTGCGGTCCCCCCGTCAGACGCCGAGACCACGCCCAACCAGCCTTGGAAAATCTCCGACTTCGTGAGCCTGGGCACGCCACTTGGCCACGCGCGGATGCTGATTGCCGATGGGCCGGACCATTTCGAAAAAATGCGCGTCGAGCGTTTGCTGTCGATGTCTCCACCTGTCGACTACGATGCGGTCAATCACCCCGAGTGGGGCTTTCTTGATGAGGGCGCCAAGGCGACGCACCATGCGGCGGTGTTCAGCGTTGTGCGGTGGACCAACCTCACCGACACTCATGAAGGTGAATCGTTCTTTTATAGCGGCGACTTCATCTCCAGCATCGTCGGCGAGCCTGACCTCTTTGGCAAAGGTATCGTCGAAAAGGACACCAAAATGCGCGACGTTCCGGGCTCCGGCTTCACCCATGGCAAGTACTGGATCGAGATCGGTGCAAAGGGCGACGAGACCGCGCCGGAGATGCTTCGAAACGCGGTCGGGCTGAAACGGTAGTGACGGCTACCGCGCCCCCGGGCAGTTACTCCCATGTGCGTTCTTGTCGGTTCGCGGCGCAGCTTCCATGTAGAGGGCTCATCAAAAGGAGTTCCACATGGCCCGCACGATCAAGGTTGATCTCTTCACCGACAGCGTTTGCCCCTGGTGCATCGTCGGGTCAGCACGGCTCGACAAGGCGATCGCCGAACTGCCCGATGGCGTCACGGTCGATGTCGAGAACCATCCGTTCTATCTCGATCCCAACACGCCCGAAGAGGGCGTCGTGGTTGCCGAAATGCTGCGCGAGAAATATGGCCGCGACCCCAAAGAGATGTGGGCCAGGGTCGAGCAGGAAGCGCAGAGCACCGGGATCGATCTCGATCTGAGCCAGCAGCCGCCTGTTTTCCCGACCCGCAAGGGACATACGCTGGTGCGGCTGGCGCGGGAGAAGGGCACCCAGCATGCGCTCGCCAATGCCATTGCCTCGGCCTATTTCCTGGACCATAGGCAGATACACGACGACAAGGTGCTCGCCGACATCGCGGTCGCGCACGGCTTCACGCGCGAAGAGGCGATAGCGGCGGTAAATGATTCCGAGGCGCTGCGGATCACCCACGAGCTTGCCGTCGCCGCGGCGCAGCAGGGTATTCAGGGCGTGCCGTTCTTCATCTTCGACAACCGCTTTGCGGTGTCCGGCTGCCAGCCGCAGGAGATGTTCACACGCGCCTTTGAAGCGGCGATCGATCCGAGCAAGCTCCAGCAGCAGGCCAACTGAGCGGTCTCGGGCCGCGGGTCCCATTGCCGAGCGCGCCGGCTCGTGCCATCCATTTGGCTTGGAGGTGGCAGGCATGGGCAGGCTCAGGCGCGCCGGCATTGGCGCTCTCATCGGTATCGCCGTCACCTATATGGCTGCAGTGGTCGGGATGTATGTGTTCCAGCGCGACCTGCAGTACGTTCGTGACGGCGCGGTTCTGGCCCTTTCAGACACAGCGCTCAGCGCAGCCGAGGCCGTGGCCATTCCCACCTCGGACGGTGCGGTCATCAACGGCTGGTACCAGAAGCCGGCCAGCGGCCAACCACTGATCGTCTATTTCCGCGGCAATGCGCAGAGCTTCGGGCGAGAGCATGCGCGTTTTGAAGCTTTCGTCGCCGCCGGCTACGGCTTTCTGGCCTTCGACTATCGCGGTTTTCCGGCCTCGCCGGGCGAGGTGACCGAAGCGCATGTCCTCGCGGACGGTCTCGCCGCCTTCGACTGGGCGGCGCAGCAGGGTTTTCCAATCGTCCTGTGGGGGCGGTCGCTCGGCACGGCGCCAGCGACCTGGGTCGCCGCGCAACGCGAGGCGCAGGCGCTGCTGCTCGAATCCCCATTCCTGTCCGCCGTTCAGGTCGCCGCCGAGCGCTACCCCGTCCTGCCGGTGCGGCTGCTGATGCACGACCAGTACCGCCTCAGCGAATGGATGCCCGATGTCACTGAGCCGGTGTTTGTCGCGCATGGCACTGCCGACAGCACCATTCCGGTGGAGCATGGCGAGGCGGTGCATCGGCTCGCGCCCAACAAGGACGAGTTGCTGATCGTTGCAGGTGGCGGCCATTCCGACCTGTGGGATCGCGGGTTGTGGGCGGCAGCGCAAGTGTTCTTCAGCAGGGCCGATTCGGGCCGCTGAGCATTCAGGGTCCACGCAGCAAAACGCCGGCCACAGGGCCGGCGCTTTCAGTCTCAGCGATGCGGCTTCAGCTCAGTAGAGCGTCAGGCCGGTAAAGGTCACGGCGTAGTTCAGGCCGGTCTGACCCTGGATTGAGAAGGGCTGCAGCGCATAGCCGCGCTTCGAGCCGCCGATCAGCCAGTTGCCGCCGAGGCCGACGCCGATCGTGGCTTCGGCCGAACCACCGACATAGGTACCGGACAGCGAGCCGGGGCCGTACTTGGTCGAAGCGCCGGAGAACACCAGCCATTCGATCTGGGTCTGGCCGGTCACGCCGATGTCGAGGCCGAGCTTGTCGATGCGGCCGTCATAGTACTCGGTCTGGTGGCCCTTGCGGTAAAAGGCGCAGCTCATGTCCTTGGACGAACCGATCAGCAGACCGACGCCGCCTTCAACGTCGCAGGATAGACGCCCGACCTGAACGCGGGTTTCGGCCTGGGCAATACCAGCGGAGCTGGCCATCACGACGGTGGCGAGAGCGGCTGCGATAAGTTTCTTCATATCTGATCCCTCAATGTTTGACGCGTGATCATAGTGACACGCACAGGGCTTAAACGGCCCCCGGTCGGCACGCGTTGCATTGGTGCCGGATGCTTTTGAAGCCAGTCTTGCGACACTTCAATATTGGGGCAGAATTCGGGCGCCCCAATGCAAAACGCCGCCTTTTGGGCGGCGTGGTGCAGATTCTGTAAATAGTCGCTCTTAACGGCGACCGGCAGTCACCAGACCGCCTTCGCGCTGAGCGCGCTTGCGGGCCAGCTTGCGGGCACGGCGAACGGCCTCGGCCTTCTGGCGGGCCTTCTTCTCGGAAGGCTTCTCATAGTAGTTGCGAAGCTTCATCTCGCGGAAGACACCTTCGCGCTGAAGCTTCTTTTTCAGGGCCCGGAGCGCCTGATCCACATTGTTGTCGCGAACAACTACTTGCAAGCGCTACCGCCCTTCGTAATCCGTCAAAACTGTTTGAGAAAGCGCTGGAGCACCCGACCGAAGTCGATTGCAGCAGCGCCGATCGACAAAAGCCGACCGCGTTGGGCGGCTATATAGGCCAATCGAACTGCCTTGTCCACACCCGCTGCATGCGCGGAAACGCTATTTCTTGCGCTTTTTGACGGTAATTCGGTTGATATGCCCCATCTTTCGGCCCGCGCGCGACTCGGCTTTGCCGTAGGCATGCGGGCGCGTCGTCGGATCGAGTTGGCCCGGTATGGCCGCTATTTCGTCGCCGATCAGATTCTCCATCACCACATTGGCCATGCGGGCCGGATCTCCCAACGGCCAGTTGGCGACAGCACGGATATGCTGCTCGAACTGGTCGGTGATGCACACGGCCTCGGTCCAGTGTCCGGAATTGTGGACGCGCGGCGCAATCTCGTTGACCAGCAGCTTGCCGTTGTCGCGCACGAAGAACTCGACCCCCATGACACCGACATAGTTCAGGGCTTCGACGATCGCCGTGGCAATCTCGAGCGCTTTCGCAGCGGTCTTGCCGGTGATCGCTGCCGGCACCGTGCTGGTGTGCAGGATGTGGTCGCGGTGGACGTTCTCTGCAGGATCATAGGCGGCGACCTGTCCGGCCGCATTGCGCGCCACGATCACGGAGATTTCGCGCTCGAACGGGATGAACTGCTCCAGCACCAAGGGTTTGGGGGTCAGCAATTCCCAGGCCAGCGCCGCATCTTCCATGTTGTCGACGATGCGCTGGCCCTTGCCGTCATAGCCGAGCCTGGTGGTCTTCAGCACGGCAGGCGTACCGATCTCCTCGATCTCCGCCTCCAGCCTGTCGAGATCGGTGATCGCGGCGAAATGGGCGACGGGCAGGCGGTTGATGCTCAGGAAGGCTTTTTCTGCCAGCCGGTCCTGCGCCACGGCCAGGGCATTGGCGCCGGGACGCAGCGGCTTGTGGTCGGCGAGGAATTCCGCCGTGCGCGCTGGCACGTTCTCGAATTCATAGGTGATCACATCGACTTCGGCGGCAAAGGCCGCGAGTGCCGCCGGGTCCTCATAGTCGGCAACCGTCTTCAGCGGCGTCACGTCGAAGGCCGGGCTGTCCGGGTCTGGACAGTAGATATGGGATTTGAGGCCAAGTCGGGAGGCGGCAAGAGCCAGCATGCGGCCGAGCTGGCCGCCGCCGAGAATGCCCACGATGCTGCCCTGCGGCAGCGGGGCGTCAGTTTGGGTCATCAACAGGATATTCCGGCACGATGTCGGTCTGGTTCTGGCGGTAGTCGTCGAGCTGCTCTGCGATCTCGTCGTCGGACAGCGCCAGTACCGCGGCGGCTAGCAGGGCTGCGTTCTTGGCGCCGGCCTCGCCGATCGCCAACGTGCCCACCGGGATGCCGGCTGGCATCTGCACGATCGACAGCAGGCTGTCCTGGCCGGACATGGCGCGGGATTTGACCGGCACGCCGAAGACGGGCAGGGGGGTCAGCGCGGCGATCATGCCTGGCAGGTGCGCCGCGCCACCGGCGCCGGCGATGATCACCTTGAAGCCCTGGTCGCGCGCATTGGTGGCAAAATCGTACATGCGGTCAGGGGTGCGGTGCGCGGAAACGATGCGCGCCTCATAGTCGATCTTCAACGTGTCGAGCACCTCGGCGGCAAGGCGCATCGTCGGCCAGTCGGACTGGCTGCCCATGACGATGGCGACGGCTGGTGAAGTCGGCACTTTGGTCCCCCCGCTCTAAAATCCACCCTTAGGGGGCGTACGGACGAAGCGCAAGCCGTCAGGCGGCGTCGGCCGTGCTGTTAACGGCACAGACCAGCATTTGCAGCGTTGCCCGGTCGGCCAGATCCAGGCTGCCCTCGGGCAGGCCGAGAATGCGGTCGATCACGGTCGACACATAGGCCACCTTGGTCACCAGCTTCTCTGAAAGGCGCTCCAGCGTTTCCTTGTCACGCGTCGCATGCAGGTCGATGATCAGCTGGCGGTTAGAGCTGAGCAGATAGACGATGACCTCGGCCGCGCTTTCGGGGTCCGGTGTATCGAAGGTGCGCTCGGCGACACCCTCGGTGATGATCTCCACCAGCATGGGGCGCACGACTTCGATTATGGCGCGCTGGGTGCGCTCGTGCAGTTGCAGGTTCTCGTCGCGCAGCAGCGGCGCGAATGTCGCGCGAAACTCTGCCGCCGAGCTCAGTTTCTGGCCGCGCATATCGTCGAAGAAACCGCTGAGCTTGGCGAAGCTGTCCAGCGTCGGGTCATCGAGCAATCTTCGTGTCGACGCCGCAGCCTGCATGGCATAGCTGTGCGCCAACGCCTCGATCAGATCTTCCTTGGCGTCGAAGTGGCGCTGAAACTCGTCGAGGCTCACTCCGGCCGCAGCCAGCACGTCATCGAGCGCTGTTGCGTCGTAACCCTTTTCGGCGAACACGGTCTTGGCCGCGTAGATAATGACTTCGCGGTAGTCTTCAGACGTAGAGGCAAGGTGAGGAAGCGCCATCCGGCCCTCCAGCTTGAATGTCGACCGACTTCGGGTCTGAACCCAACATCCAGTCATGTCAAATTTCAATTTGTTTCGCGCGGCCGTTCTGGCTCAGGCGATTATGTCCGGCAGCAGGATGTTCTCGAGATAGGTGATGCGATCCTTCAGCGCCAGTTTGCGCTTCTTGAGCCGCTGCAGGAGCATCTGGTCGGCATAGCCGGACGATGCCAGCGTATGGATGGCCGCGTCGAGATCGGCGTGCTCCTGGCGCTTGGCGGCAAGCTCGAGCCCCAGGTTAGCCTCTTGTTCCTGTGTCAGCTGCATCATCGGAGCAGTCGGTCCGTTTCCCCGCAAAACCCCCGGCGTGTGGGGTTACTCCGGGTTAACCGATCAGACCAAGATTTGCATCTGAATTTTCCTCAGAGGCCTGACAACGTGTTCTCGCACATCGACAAGACGTGAATTTTTTGTGACGATCGATTCGCCCGAAGCAAGTTGGAGAGGAGTTGTCCATGACGACTGAAGGCCACATCGCATCGCTCGAAAGGCGCCACCGGGAACTCGATCTCAGAATCGAGAACGAAAGAAATCAACTCAGCCACGACGACCTCCTCGTCTCGGCACTCAAGCGCAAGAAGCTGGAACTCAAGGACGAACTGACACGGCTGCAGGATCGCGCAGCCTGATCATTCCCTTATCGATTCTGGGAAAGGCCACGGCAGCCGCCGCGGCCTTTTTTGATGCCCGACTGTCGGCAGACGCTCAGACCGGCGGCGCGAAGTCGTTGATCTCGAACCAGTAGCCGTTCGGATCCTCGACGAAAATCGCCCGCATGCCGTCCGGCCGCACATTGACGCCGCCCGGCGTGCCCTTCATGTCGGAAAAATCCACGCCCTCGGCTCGAAAGCGCGCCAGCATTGCGTCGAAGTCCGGCGCCGTCAGCGCAAAGTGCGTGCGCTTTTCTACATGGGTGGCCGAGATGTCGCCGGCCTGCACATGCAGGCGCTGGCCATTGCCGATCTCGAACCAGCGGATTTCGGTTCCCCCCATCGGGTTGGCGATCTCAGCGATCCCGAGGACGTCGGTCAGAAATGCCGCGGTCTCGTCGAGGTCACGCACGAGCAGGGCGATGTGATCGATGCGATAGGCGGTGCTGGTCATCAGGCAACGACCCCGGTGCTGGTGAAGAAGATATCCGTCACGCCATCGTAGATCAGCTTGAGGGCGAGCAGGAAGACCAGCCAGTAGGTGAGCTGGTAGAAGCGTTTCACCGAAATGCGCCGTACCAGCCATACGCCCAGCAGCACACCGGCGACAGCCAGCGGCGCGAGGATCAGGCCATTGGTCAGGTTCTCGGTATTGAGCTGACCCAGGAAGTAGTAGGGCACCAGCTTGGTGGTGTTGACGATGGCGAAGAAGAAGGCCGTCGTTCCGGCATAGTCCACCGGCTTGAGCCTCTGCGGCAGCACATAGATCTGGAACGGCGGGCCGCCGGTATGGCTGATGAAGCTGGTGAAGCCGGCAAAGCCGCCCCAGAACACGCCCCAGGGTTTCGAGGGCGGCAGGCCTTCGAGCTTCTTGCGTAGAGGCAGCAGCGCGTCGAGCACGAAGAGCAGGGTGATCACACCGACGAAGAGCAGCACCATGGCGTCGCTGACGACGCTCCACAGCGCCCAGCCGATCGCCGTACCGACCAGAGCGCCCGGCAGCATGATTTTGAGGATGCGCCAGCTGGCGTCACGGCGGTAGGTCCAAACGGCGATAACGTCCATGACCAGCAGCAGCGGCAGCATCATGCCGGCCGCGTCCCGGGCCGGCATTACCAGCGACAGCAACGGCACGCCAACCATGCCCAGACTGCCAACGAGCCCGGATTTGCTCAGGGCAACAATGAAGACCGCGGCGACCGCGACGGCCCAGAAATACAGATCATGCATGGAAAAAGACGGGATTGGTCTTGGAAAGGCCGGTCAGTCGGACCCTTCCTTGGCTGGCTTGTCAATATCAGGCGGCGATTCTTCGGGGGGGTGATCGGTTCTTTCCCGGTCGGCACGCATCACTTCGTCCAGCAATTCGGTCGAGCGACGCACGAGGCCGACATAGGCCGCCTGGTCGTGCCGTACGTCGTAGCTGTCGGTCAGCATCTGTACGTCGTGGGTCTCGAAGGCGGCGCTCACCCGGCGCGCTTCGTGGGCCGGCTTGCCGAGCGCCACCAGGGCGCGCTCGCCTAAGCGGATGGCAGCGTGGAAGGTCTCGCGCTCGAACACCTCCACACCCAGCGCCATCAGATTATGGGCATGGCTGCGGTCGACGGCGCGGGCGGCAATGATCACGTGCGGGAAGTTGCGCCGGATCAGCGCGGCGATCTGCAGAATGCGGTCGCCGCCCGCTACCGCGATGACGATCATGCGCGCTTCGGCCGCCCCCGCCGCGCGCAGGATATCGAGTCGCGCGCCGTCGCCGTAAAACACCTTCACACCAAAGCGCTTCACCAGCTCGATCTGGGCCGGATCGTCGTCGATGAGGGTCATCTCGAAGCCTTGGGCGCGCATCAGCCGTGTGACGATCTGGCCGAACCGGCCATAGCCGAGCACGATGACCTTGTCCGTGCCATCCTCGTCGGTGGGCCCCGGCGGCTGGTCACCCTGCACGACATTGTGCCGGTTGAGTCTGGGCGCCCACAGGCGGTCGAACAGGAACACCAGCAGTGGCGTCACCGCCATCGACAGCGCCACCACAACGGTCAGCAGTTCCAGGTCGTCGCTGGGAATGCCATTGGCGCGGCGGGCGAACTGCAGCACCACAAAGGCGAATTCGCCGGCCTGGCTCAGCAGCACGGCGAGCAGCAGGCGCTCGGCGACATGCATGCGGAACAGGGTGGCGAGGGCGAACAGCACGGCCATCTTCACCGCGATGATTGCGACGACGAGTCCCAGCACCAGCATGGGGTTTTCGATCACCACCGAGAAGGCGATCGACATGCCCACCGAGATGAAGAACAGCCCAAGCAGCAGACCCTTGAAGGGTTCGAGATTGCTCTCGAGCTCGTGGCGGTACTCGCTTTCTGCCAGCAGCACGCCGGCGAGGAAGGCGCCCAGCGCCGGGGAGACGTGGAAGCTCTCCGCAACCAATGCGGCGCCGACGACCAGGGCCAGTGCAAAAGCGGTGAAAGCCTCGGGCACTTTCGAGCGCGCAATCCAGCTCATCGCCGGGCGCACGACATAGCGGCTGGCGATGATGGCGAGGACGAAGGCTATTACCAGGCCGATGGCGATGCGCCAGCCGATGGGATTGTCGACGACATCCAGCACGCCTTCGCCAAGCTGCTCGACGGGGTTGGTGGAAACCGTGGCCATCAGAGGAATGACGGCGAGAATTGGGATCACCGCCACGTCCTGAACCAGCAGGATCGACAGCGTCGCCCGTCCCGTGTCGGTGCGGCTGATGGCCCGCTGCGTCACTGTCTGCATGGCGATTGCGGTGGAGCTCATGGCCAGCGCCAGGCCGATGATCACGGCTGGACCCCACGAAAAGCCCAGAAAGTGGAAGACGACCGCGATCAGCCCCGAGGTCACCACCATTTGGGTCATGCCGAGCCCAAGCAGGTGGTTGCGCATGCGCCACAATTCGCGGGCTTCGACTTCAAGCCCGATCAGGAAAAGCATCATGACGATGCCGAATTCCGAGACCGAGCGAATTACCTCGCTGTCCGACACCAGCGACAGGCCGTATGGACCGATCAAGATGCCGGCGGCCAGATAGCCGAGCACCGTGCCGAGACCTGCCCATTTGGCGAGCGGCACCAGCAGCACGCTGGCCGTCAGCAACACAAAGATTGCGAGCAGGAAATTGACTTCCATTCAGCCTGCCCGTTCTCGCGTCAGTTGTCGGAATCGTCCTTGAGAGACGTGAGTTTCGCAAACACCGAATCGGCGTCAAGCTCTTCCTCACGCTCGGTATGCTGCGGGGTGCCGCCTTCGGCATCCTCATCCTGCGCGGACCGCGAGCCGGCGGAGGAGAGGGCCTCTTCGGCCGAGAGCAGCATGGTGCCCTGGCTGGCCTCGTCCGGGCTCGGGGCGCCCTTGGAAGCGCGCTTCACTTCGAGATCGAGGTCGATCTGGCTGCTCAGGCCCAGCGTCACCGGGTCCATCGGGGTGATGTTGGCGTTATTCCAGTGCGTGCCTTCACGGACCGAGTCGATGGTCGACTTGGTGGTACCGACCAGACGCATGATCTGGGCGTCCTTCATCTCGGGATGGTTGCGCAGCAGCCACTTGATGGCGTTCGGGCGCTCGTTGCGGCGCGAGATCGGCGTGTAGCGTGGCCCCTTGCGCTTGGGCGCAGCGACGCGAACCTTGGGCTCGCTCATCTTCATGCGATAGGCCGGATCGCTTTCCGCCTTCTCGATTTCCTCGCGGGTCAGCTGCCCGTTCTGAACGGGGTTTGCCCCCATGATGCCGGCGGCCACGTCGCCATCGGCAACGCCCTGTACTTCCAGCGGGTGCAGACCACAGAAGGCGGCGATCTGGTCGAAGCTGAGCGCCGTATTGTCGACCAGCCAGACAGCGGTCGCCTTGGGCATCAATAGCGGTGTGGCCATAATATATGTCTCCTTGAGGCGCGGCCGGTTTTCCGGTCCGCCCCGCCTCGGTGCGATGACAATTGAGGGGGATTTGGTGCTTCTATACCCGGGGCTTCAGGCCATTTCAATTGGATTGTCACCGTCCAGCCCTGTCGTGAGCAGCGTTTCCCCCCAGTTTGTCACGAGAACGACTTTGCCGAAAAAGCTGCGATCCTCCATCAGGCGATGGGCCGCAGCGGCCCGATCGAGCGGCAGAGCCTGAATGCGCGGCCGGCTGATGCGGCCATCCGCGAGGGCCGGCCAGGCGCTGCTTTCAAGGCTCGCGGCAATTGCGGCTTTGGTGGCGGCGCTTTGCGGTCGCAGCGTCGACCCGGACAGCGTCAACTGCTTGGCGAGGATCAGCCCGGCGTTGATTTCGGATTTGCCGCCGCTCAGCGTCGAAATGATCACGATGTGACCAAAGCGGGCTGCGGCGCGAATGTTGTTGTCCAGCATGTCGCCGCCGATGACATCGACGATGCGGTCTGCGCCCCGCCCGTCGGTCAGAGCCTTGCACTGCGCGACGACATCCTCGTTGTCGTGGCGGATGGCGGCGCGGGCGCCAAGCGACAGGGCATAGTCGGCCTTTTGCTTGGTCGAGACGACGGCGATGGCCTCTGCTCCGTGCAGGCGCGACAGCTGGATCGCCGCCCCGCCGATGCCGCCTGCGGCCCCGTGCACGAGCACCTGCATGCCCTCGGCCAGCCCGGCGCGCATCACCAACGTCTGCTCGACCGTGAAAAAGGTCTCGGGCAGGGCCGCCGCCTCGATCAGCGACCAGCCGGTGGGGCAGGGCAGAACCTGTCCGGCGGCCACTGCGACATATTCGGCATAGCCGCCGCCATGGGTCAGGGCCACCACCGCGGCCCCGACGCGCCAGCGCTCCACGCCGTCGCCCACAGCGACGATCTCGCCTGCCACTTCGAGGCCCGGCAGCGGCGAGGCATCCGGCGGCGGGTCGTAGACGCCGCGCCGCTGCGCGAGGTCAGGCGCGTTGACGCCGGCGGCGGCGACACGGATCACGACTTCGCCCGGTCCGGCGGTGGGTCGCGGCAGGTCGACCGGCTGCAGGACGTCGGCGCTGCCCGGCTCGGTTATGGCGATGGCACGCATCATGGGTATCTGAGTCATTTCGGCATCCTCATCACTGCAAGCGCAGATGGCAACAGGGCGTCCTTGCCTTGGCCGATCTGGCCCTCTTAGAGTCGGGGGTTGAGAAAGGGAGGACGTGCGAGATGTTCGATGACGATGTGGTGCGCAAGCCGACAGGCCATGAGGTCGGCATGAAGCTCGACGGCATGTCGGTGGAGGAACTCGAGGAACGCCTTGGGCTCGTTCGCGCCGAGATCACCAGGCTGGAAGCGGCCATTGCCTCGGCGCGCGCCACTCGTGCGGCCGCCGACGCGTTCTTCAAGAGCTGATCTAGGCGCAATAAAGCAGCGCGATCAGACGCTTGGCCATTCACGCTCTGGCAGGGTTAAGAAACTGAGTCTCGTTAACCCCAAATTAACATCCGCTTGTTAACTTTAAGGGGTTCGGTTCGCCGGACTTGGCAGAGCGATCCTTTTCCTCTGTTTGACGCCTCCCTGTAACTTTCGAGAGCCGTTTCGACGGCTCTTTTTTCTTTTTCAGGGTCACGTTTTCGGCGTTAAGCCTCCCCTAAGATGCCAAGGCGCATTACAAGGGCATCTCAGAGGCCCCCCATTCCCCAAGAACGGATCATGGCGTGGACGACAGCAAGGACAATCGTCAGGCAGTGGCCATCGGACCGCGGATCGTCGCTTCGGGCGGGTTTGATGCGCTGTATCGTGAAGGCATGGCGCTGATCGAAGAGGTCGCCGCCTACCTCGATGGCGAGGGGCGCGATGAAAGCCGCTCACTGCCGCGCGAGGCCTCCTTCCTTTACGCCACCGAATCCATGCGCCTGACTACCCGTCTAATGCAGCTTGCGTCCTGGCTGCTGCTGCAGCGGGCGGTGAACGAAGGCGAACTGACGGCCGAAAATGCTCGCACCGAAAAGGAAAAGGTGCGGTTTTCCGCCACGCCGTCCGAGCGCGGTGGTCCGGGCTATGCCGAGATGCCGCAGCGGTTGCGCGACTATATCGCGCATGGCGATCGGCTGTTCGAGCGGGTGCAGCGTTTCGACAAGCTGGAACGCGGCTCCGTGCCCGATCTCCCCGCCGACGATTCCCCCTCGATCGGCAGCGTCGCCGAGCAGTTCGCGCGACTCAAGGCCGCGTTCGGCCGGCTCGACTAGTAGACGCCGACTTCGCCGCGCCATAGGCTTTCCCACCGTGGACTGACGGGGGATCGGCGATGACGACGATAACGGGTGGTTGTCTGTGTGGCGATGTGCGCTACGCCTATGAGGGCGAGGTCGGCCCGGCCGGCTATTGCCACTGTTCCGATTGCCGCCATGTTTCTGGCAGCGCCTTCGGCATCAGCGTGCGAGTCGCCGCTTCGGACTTTCGTATCGTCGCAGGCGCGCCAAGCCGCTTTACCAAGCGCGGCGACAGCGGACGCGAGGTGTCCCGCTTCTTTTGTGGCGCGTGTGGCTCACCGCTTTACACACTGCCACCGCGGCATCCCGAAGTGGTCTTCATCAAGGCCGGCAGCCTCGATGATCCGAGCGTGGTGAAGCCCGACCGCGAGGCCTGGACGCGCTCGCGTGTCGACTGGGCGGAGATCGATCCGGCCGTAGCCGCCACCGAAACCGGCCGCGGGTGAGCGGGTCGGGGCAAACAAAAAGCCCGGCGCGAAGGCCGGGCGTTTCGTATCGTCGAAGAGACTTGGCTCAGATGCCAAAGCCCTTGAACTTGTCCTTGAAGCGCGAGACGCGGCCACCGCGATCCATCAGGTTGCCGGTCTGGCCAGTCCAGGCCGGGTGCGTGGTCGGATCGATGTCGAGCTGCAGCGTGTCGCCTTCCTTGCCGTAGGTCGAACGGGTCTGGTAGGTCGTACCATTGGTCATCGCCACAGTGATCATGTGGTAGTCCGGATGGGTATCTTTCTTCATGGCGGTGCCTCAAATGGGAAGGGCGCCCTAAAGCGCCCGCAAAAGCCGGATATCAGTTTTGCGGCTTCATAAAGAATATCGGGTGCTTCCGCAAGGGGAGCTGGCAAACCGTCCATTTCAGTTGCGGGGCGGGATGCGCCGACCTATATCGGGGGCACTTTGAGAACCGGCTTACGCAGAATGGCAGCTGCCGCAAGGCAGCGGCGCAGCGACGACAAGAACGCCAGGGGACGCACAGATCTGCGGCCGATCCGGCGACTCATGCCTTTTGTCTTTCGTTATCGCTGGAGGGTTGGCCTGACGATCGCGTTCCTGCTGATCTCCTCGATTTCCTCACTGATCATTCCCGCCCTTGGCGGACAGATCATCGACAAGGGTTTTCTGTCCGAGAATCTGAACGCGGTTGCGCAGTATGGCGGCATCGCCGTGCTCGTGGCGCTGGTCATGTCCGTGGCGAGTGGCGCGCGATTCTATTTCATCTCTTCACTGGGCGAGCGGGTCCTCACCGATCTGCGGCGCGCCGTTTTCGATCACCTCTTGTCACTCGATGCGGCGTTCTTTGATCGGCACCGGGTGGGTGAGCTCACGTCACGCCTCAACGGCGATGTCGCGACCATTCGCGGCGCAATCGGCGCGACGCTTTCGATGTCGCTGCGGGCTCTGGTGACGCTGGTCGGCGCCGTAACGCTGATGTTTCTCACCAGCCCCTACCTCGCCGTCGTTCTGGTCATCCTCGGGCCGACCGTCATCCTGCCGGTGATCCTGTTCGCGCGCCGGCTGCGCCGCATGTCGCGCCGCGCCCAGGATACGATCGCCGAGATGTCGGCTATGGCCACCGAGGCGCTCGGTGCGACGCGGACCATCAAGAGCTTCGTGCAGGAGCCCGAACAGTCGCGCCAGTATGGCAGCAGGGCCGAGCAGTCTTTTACGGCCGAAATGGATAGGCTGGGCACCCGCGCCACTCTGATGGGCGGCATGATGTTCCTGTCCACCGCTGCGCTGGTGGCGCTGATCTGGTGGGGCTCCAAGGCGGTTTTCGACGGTGTCGTGACGGCGGGCGAGCTGGCGCAGTTCATGATCTATGCGTTGATGGCGTCGAATGCGATGTCCAACCTCAGCGAGTTGATGGGTACGCTGCAATCGGTTGCCGGTGCCACCGAGCGGCTGGTGGAAATTCTCGATACCGAGCCGCGCATCAAGCCGCCGGCCAATCCGGTCGCGATGCCGCAACCGCCGCGCGGTACCGTCCAGTTCGATCGGGTGAATTTCGCCTATCAGAGCCGCGAGGACGAGCGGGTGCTGCGAGATCTCGATTTCACCGTCGCACACGGCGAAACGGTCGCGCTGGTGGGTGCATCCGGGGCGGGCAAGTCGACGATTTTCTCGCTGGTGCAGCGCTTCTACGATCCTGTCACCGGGCGGATCCTGATCGACGGTGTGGACGCCCGCACCGTGCTGCCCTCAGAACTGCGCAGCCGCTTTGCCTATGTGGAGCAGGAGCCCACGATCTTTGCTGGCACGATTGCCGACAATATCCGGTTCGGGCGACCCGACGCGCCATTCTCCGAAGTCGAGGCGGCCGCGAAATCGGCGCTGGTCGATGACTATGTGAGGGATCTGCCCGATGGCTATGACTCCATCGTCGGCGAGCGTGGGGTCATGCTCTCGGGCGGTCAGAAGCAGCGGCTGGCGATTGCCCGCGCCCTGCTGAAGGACGCGCCGATCCTGCTGCTCGACGAGGCAACCTCGGCGCTCGACGCCGAGAGCGAGCGCTATGTTCAGGTGGCGCTGGAGCGGTTGATGCGTGGGCGCACGACGCTGGTCATCGCGCACCGGCTGGCCACCATCCGCGATGCCGATCGAATTCTCGTCCTGGAGAAGGGGCGGCTGATCGATCAGGGCACACATGACGAGCTGGTCGCCAAGGGCGGCAAATATGCCGAACTCGCAAAGCTGCAGTTCCGCGACACGCCGCTGCTGGCCGTCGCCGAGTAGGCCTAAGCCTGCGGTGGCGGTGTTCAGCCGTTCTCCGCCTTTTCTGCCACGTCCTCGGTGTCGCCTATGGCGAGATAGTGAATCTCGCGCAGCACGCGGAGCGTCGGCTTCAGTGCAAAGCAGATAGAGCCGATCAGAAAGCACCAGGTGCCGGCAGTCTGCCAGGCGTCGAAAAAGAACATGACCGAGCCGATGATGAAGAACAGCGCGGCGGCGAAATCGACCAGCGTGTGTCCGAGTTCGTAGAGTGCATAGATGCGCTTGTTGCGCTGGCTCTTTGTCGCGGTGTCGGGTCGAAACAGTGCCATCGGCGGCTCCCGTTGCTGTTGCGGTTGCGGCGGGCGCTGCGGCTACTCGGTCAGTTTGAACTCGATGCGACGGTTGCGGCGATAGGCTTCTTCGCTGTCGCCATCGTCGATCGGAGTGAATTCACCGAAGCCGGCGGGCACCAGATGCTCGGGGTCGACGCCCTCTGCCACGAGATATTTCGCTACCGAGATGGCGCGGGCGGCGCTCAGCTCCCAGTTCGAAGGAAACTGCGGGGTATTGATCGGTCGCTTGTCAGTATGCCCGTCGATCCGTAGCACCCAGTCCACATCTTCGGGGATCTGCGCCTCAAGTTCGACAATGGCGCTGGCGAGCTTGGCCAATTCTTCTTCGCCCTCGGACGAAATGTCTGCGGCACCAGCGTCGAACAGCACTTCGGACTGGAAGACGAAGCGATCGCCGACGACGCGCACATCGGCCCGCCCTTCCAGAATTTCACGCAGCTTGCCGAAGAAATCCGAGCGGTAGCGACTCAGGTCTTGAACCCGCTGGGCCAGCGCAAGATTGAGCCGGCGGCCGAGGTCGGCGATCTGCGTGCGGCTTTCGGTGTCCTTGCTCTCGGAGGCTTCAAGTGCCTGTTCCAGCGCGCCGATCTGGGTGCGCAGCGCGCTCAACTGCTGGTTCAGCAGCGCCACCTGGGCGGCGGCGTCGCGCGACATGTCTTCTGAGTCCGACAGTTCCGAGCGCAGCGCGGCGATTTCGGCGTCCTTGCCGGAATCGCCAGTGCCGATACTCGCCAGTTCCGCCGCCATGGCGTCACGCTCGCTGACGGTGTCGCTCAGGGTGGCCTGCAGGGTTGCAATGGTCCCCTCGAGATCGCTCGACCCGGCCTGTTCCAGCTGCAAAAGTTCGGTCAGCTCGGCGATCTGCGCGTTGAGCCGGCTCATCGCCGTGTCTTTGCCGCTGATCTGCTGGTTCAGGAAGAACTGGCTGAGCATGAACAGCGACAGCATGAAGATGATGACGAGCAGCAGGCTCGACAGCGCATCGACGAAGCCTGGCCAGTAGTTGGTGACCTGTGATCGGCGGGTGCGAGCCATCAGCTGCAATCCTGGCCGTTGGCGCTAGACATCGCTGGGCTTTTCGGCCGCCGCACTCGCCCGATCGGCCTCGCCTTCGCGCAGCATGGCTTCCATCAGCTCGCGCAGCTTCTTGTTGGTCTCGCCCTGTTCGATGATGTGGCTGCGCAGATCGTCCTGCTCGGCGCGGATGTGCTTGACCAGACCGTCGATGCCGCGGGCCAGCTCGGCCATGGCCCGGATGGCGTTCTGCGAGGAATTGGAGTTCTGAAGAGTCGAGCCGAACTGGGCCAGCATGGCCGACATCTCGTCCGAGGACACGCCGAGGCCTGTCGCCTGCATCTGGGTGATCGGGTGATCGAGCTCGGTCATCGAGGTCATCCAGTCCTCGAGATCGGTGTAAAAGGCATTCTGGGCCTGAGAGGTCTGCAGATCGAGAAAGCCCAGGATCAGCGACCCGGAAAGGCCGAGCAGAGAGGCGGAGAAGGCCGTGCCCATGCCGCCCAACGGTGCCGCCAGGCCTTCCTTGAGATTGGAGAACAGCGTCACCGTATCGCCGCCGGTGGCATCCAGCGCCTGAATGGTGCCGGCGACGCTCGTGACGGTCTCCAGCAGGCCGTAGAAGGTGCCCAGCAGGCCGAGAAATACCAATAGGCCCGTCAGGTAGCGTGACGTGTCCTTGGCTTCGTCGAGGCGGTTGCCGACCGAATCCAGGATCGAGCGCATCGAGGATGGCGTGATCACCGTCTCGCCGAGCCGATCTCGCAGCATGTTGGCGACCGGCGCCAACAGGTGCGGCTGATGCTGCGGCATCTGACCGTCCTGCAGAGAATTCACCCAGCGGATCTCTGGAAACAGCCGCATGAGCTGGCGAAAGCTGAGCACGATGCCGATCAGCAGCGTCAGCAGGATCAGGCTGTTGATGAAGGGGTTGGCCCAGAAAAAAACGATCAGCGAGTTGAACAGTATTGCGCCGACCAGTGCGATCAACACCAGGAAGATCAGGATCTTGACCAGGTAGATCGTCGGGCTGCTCAGGTGGTACGGATCATAGCTTTGCGACATGTGTCGGCCCTGGGTCGATCGGATCGCGGAGAGTCTAGAGTGTTTCGGCGGCGCGGTGCAATATTTCGCGGCCGGTCATGGCGTATAACCCCATGAAAACGCGGGATTGCGTCACGAAGGTGACCGAGGGCGCTGCCGCGGCCGGCGCGGCAGCATGAGGCGTGTAAGCGTCTACCCTACTGGACCGACTTCAGGATTTTCAGCAGCTGGCCCTGAATGGTCTCGTTGCCGGCCACCACCTGGCCGTTCCAGATCGAGCCGGGCGTGCCGTTGAAGTCGGAAACCGTGCCGCCGGCCTCGCGCACCAGCAGATAGCCCGGGGCGACGTCCCACGGCTTCAGGCCGGCTTCCCAATAGGCGTCAAACCGGCCCGAGGCCAGCCAGGCGAGGTCGGTCGAAGCCGAGCCGGTGCGGCGGATGCCGGCAACCGACGGCGTCACATGCGCCAGCTGTTTCAACTGGTGATTGTCGAGCTGACGGCCCTGCGAATTGATGCCGGTCACGGCGACGGCATCGGCGAGGTGCTTACGGCCGGCAACGCGCAGGCGCTTGCGGTCATTCAGCCAGGCGCCGCCGCCTTTTTCGGCCGTGTAAAGTTCGTCCATCACCGGGTTGAAGATCGCCGAGGCGACGATCTCCTGGCCGCGTTCCAGCGCGATGGCGACGGCGAACATCGGAATGCCGTGCAGGAAATTTGTGGTGCCATCCAGCGGGTCGACGATCCAGCGGTGCTGGCCGTCGGTGCCCTCGATCTCGGTGCCTTCCTCGCCCAGAAAGCCGTAGGTCGGTCGCGCCTTCTGCAGCTCCTTGAAGACGATTTCTTCGGCGCGGCGATCAGCGTTGGACACGAAGTCGGCGGGGCCTTTCACCGACACCTGCAGGTTTTCGACCTCGTTGAAGTCCTTGACCAGCGAGCGGCCGGCCTTGGTGGCGGCCTGCACCATGATATTGAGAAGCGCCGAGCGCATGCTGATAAACTCCGCGCGTATGCCGGGGGGAAGGAAGAGGGCCGCTTTTGCCGCAGAACGCCGGTCAGTTCAAGGGGCGGCGGGGCCGGGCATGGGCAGATCGGCATCTGTCGCAGGGGGCACGCGGTTCTCCGCCACCCGGCTCGGCGGCGCCGACGGCCAGAAACGGGCCCGTTCTTCTGCCGCAGCCAGGGTGTCCGCCGGCAAATCCTTGAGCAGTGCATCGAGCTGCGGGTCATTGAAGCCGTTGCGCCGCGACAGCGCGCGCCACATGGCGGCGGTCTCCGGGTCGGCCTCGATGCCTTCGCCCACGGCCAGCAGTTTGGCATAGCGGTTCTGGGCCACGGGATTGCCGGCCTCGGCGGCGCGCGCGTACCAGTTGGCGGCGGCGGTGCGGTCGCGCGGCATGCCACGGCCGAGATAGAGCACGGTGGCATAGTCGACCTGTGCCGCCACCATGCCGTCCTCTGCTGCAAGCCGCAGCTGCTCGGCGGCGGCCTCCGGATCGGGCGGCACCCCGGCGCCTTCGATCAGCATGCCGGCATAGTCGTAGCGCGCCTCGGTGATCCCGGCTTCTGCAGCCTCACTGATCAGTTCTGCGGCCTTGATCAGGTTCGGTGGGGCATAGATGCCCTCGATATGCAGCAGGCCCATATTATAGCGGGCCTCGATATTGCCGGCTTCGGCCGCTTTGCCGAACAGTTCCGCCGCCCTGGCGCGGTCGCGTTCCACGCCCTCGCCGCTTTGGTAAAGCATCGCGAGTTCGAAAGTCGCCAGCGGGTCGCCATTGTTGCTGGCGAGTTCGTACCAGCTCGCCGCCCGCGACTTGTCCTGGGCAATGCCCATGCCTTTGCCGTAGATCTCGGCAATCAGCGTCTGGGCGTGGGCATCGCCATCCTCGGCCCGGGGCAGGGCGAGCGCCAGCGCCGTCAGGAAATAGCCGCGCTGATAGGCGCCATAGGCCGCATCGGCCTGCCGGCCGAAGATCTCGTTGCTGATCGAGCTGGCGGCCTCGGGGTCCTTGGGCAGGAATTCATCGGGCACAGGGCCGATCGGCAGGTCCTCGACCAGTATATTGTCAGGATAGCGCTGGTCGGCGGGTCGCAGGTCCTCGATATCGTTGCGCTCTTGCGCCCAAACAGGGGTCGCCAGCAGAGTCAGTGTCACAGCGATCGCGGCTTTGTGCTTCACGGCAGTTTCAGTCCCAGCCCGATAAACTCGCATCCCAGCGCGTCATGGTCATCAAGCGTGGCCTCGGGGTCGGCCAGCACAGAGGGGATCTGCATCGTCTGGGCCCACCATTGTGCCATTTCACGCGCGCCGTCCGATATCGCGCCGGAAAGCGGCCCAAATAGGATGTAGTCGATATCGAGTTCGCCCTTCTGCATGGCGTCGTGACGGGTGCGGCTTTCGGCGGCCCCGACGATCATCTCCGGCTTGAGCGCGCTGACGGCGCTGCGCACGGCCTCCAGGTCGCCGTCGACATGCACGCCGTCGACGCCGAGCCGCTTGGCGACCGAGGGGGGCGCTTCGATCAGCACGGCCGTGCCGGCGGCCTGCGCCACGGGCGTCACCTTGGCGACAAGCATTTCGTAGTCGCGATCGGTGCGGCTGCCACGCGGCAGCAGCAGCGCTGCGGCGGGTTCGTCCATGGCCTCCAGCG
Source organism: Devosia sp. (assembly GCF_048261455.1). Taxonomy (GTDB): domain Bacteria; phylum Pseudomonadota; class Alphaproteobacteria; order Rhizobiales; family Devosiaceae; genus Devosia_A. The sequence continues at coordinate 24,390 of NZ_JBLXGA010000013.1, read as the reverse complement.
CAGCGATCACCGGCTCGGGTGCGGCGTCGGCGGGGGCGATAAGGAAAAGTTCGGCAATGAGCTCAGACATGGCGCGTCTTATAGCGCCGCAATTGTGGAATGGCAGCGGCAAAACGCGCACGAAAGTGCGACAGCACGCCGGTTGTCCGGCGTCGGGCACATCGGCTATTACGAGTCCTCGCAAGAAGGAGAGTTATGCGCAGAGGCTCAGTATCGGACCACCCCGGTGGTTTCACCAGTCCCGAGTTCGGGGCTGATCTCTTGCATGACTTTTTCTGCGGAATTTCAATGACAACGCATAACGACCTGGTGATCCGGCCCTTTACGGGCGCGGACACCGAAAGCTTGTCGGGCATCTGGCTGGCCGCCTCCCGTCAGGCCCACCCGTTCATCGGCGAACAGACGCTGGTCGCGCAGCGGCATGCCATCGAGCACACCTATCTGCCTGCGGCACAGACGTTGGTTGCGGACAGTGACGGTACGCCGGTCGGTTTCATCAGCTTGCTCGGCGATTTCGTCGGTGGCTTGTTCGTGGCCCCGTCCTTTCAGGGGCAGGGGATCGGGCGGCGCTTGCTGGCACACGCCATGGCCGGGCGGACCGAGCTGATGCTCGAGGTCTATATCGAAAACCGGGATGCCCTGCGCTTCTACTTGAGGCAGGGATTTCGCGAGATTTCGCGACGGCCTGTCGACGACAGCGGACTGCCTTTCGAGAACGCCCGGCTGGTGTGGCGCCTGTAGCGCAGCACAAATGTGAGCGTCCCGGCTTGGCCGGGGCGCCCATCCAGCCAGGGATCAAGCCGCTCGGGCGGCCATGTCGAGTTCCGGTCTCCACTCTCCCAGCGCCGCCAGCGAATTCATGCGGGCCCGGTGCTCGAAGGCGGCCTGCGCCTTGGGCACATTCTTTTCCTGGCCGTCCCAGGCGACCAGCGCCGCTGTCTGAAGCGCGCGACCGTATGAGAAGGTCAGCGTCCATGGCAGGGCGTCGATCTGGTTCATGGCGCTCAGGTGCGCCGTCGCCTGTTCGTCGGTCTGACCTCCGGACAGGAAGGCGATGCCCGGCACCGCTGCCGGCACCGAATGGCGCAGGGTTTCGACCGTGCGGCGGGCGACTTCCTCGACGCTGGCACGTTCAGCGGCGCGCACGCCGGGCAGCACCATATTGGGCTTTAGCAGCATGCCGGCAAGGTCGACGCCAGCCAGCCGCAGTTCGCTGAACACGGCGTCCAGCGTCTCCATCGTCACTTCTTCGCAGCGCTCGATCGAATGATCTCCAGGCTCGCCATCGGCCAGCACTTCGGGCTCGACCACCGGGACGATGCCGGCCTCCTGACAATACATCGCATAGCGCGCCAGCACATGGGCGTTGGTGCGAATGCCGTTGCGCGAGGGTGCATAATTGGTGATGGCGATGACGCCGCGCCATTTGGCAAAGCCGGCGCCGAGTTCGGCGTAATGGGCGAGCCGATTGCGCAGGCCGTCGAGCCCCTCGGTGATCTTTTCGTCCTTGCTGCCCGGGATCGGGAAGGCACCGCGATCCACCTTGATACCGGGGATAACATCGGCCTCAGCCAGCAATTCGCGGAACGGCGTGCCGTCTTTGGCCGATTGCTCGAGGGTTTCCTCGGTCAAAATGGCGCCCGAAATATACTTGTTCATCGCGTCAGTGGAGCGAAACAGCATTTCGCGATAGTCGCGGCGGCTTTCAAGCGTGACCGGCAGGCCGATCAGCGCGAAACGCTTGGCAATCGTGCCTTCGGACTCGTCGGCGGCGAGAATGCCCTTTCCACGGGTGACCAGCTTGCGGGCGATGGCGTTCAGTGCGGGCATTCGGGGCGAGCTCCTGTTCTGTGCACTGTCACAATGCAGCAGCGGCCCAAACTGTTCGATTAGACGTTCTGGTAAGGTCTCGACCGGCCCGGCGACTTCCGGGGCCGGCCATCAGCGGCCTGAGGCTTTATTCGCCCGTTGCGTCCGGCAGGCTGGCCGCATTGGCTGGAAAGTCGAATGCCGTGCCGGCGTCGCCCGCCGCCAGCGAAAAATGCCACCATTCCTTGCTGTATGGTTTGAAACCTGCACTGACCATCGCATCGGTCAGTGCCTTTCGGTTGGCGCGCTGGGCCTTGCTCAACCCCTTCGCGCCGACCCAGCTGCGTGGATCGAAACAGTCGAAACTGGTGCCCATGTCGCGCACGCCGGCGGTCGCGGCGGTGTCGCGGCAATCGCCGGTCGCCGGCACCGGACCGATCGCCACCTTGGCGCCGATCTCGGCCAGCCCGAGGTCCACCGTGCCCCCGCGGCTATGGCCGGACTTGTGGGCAATATAGCCCAGCTGGAACAGCCGGTTGGGCGGCACATCGGGCGCGTAGAACCGCTTGGCCGGCTCGGTGTCGAGATCCTTGCGTTCAGCCCAGTCGACGAAATCCTGCACCCCCTGCGTCGGGCGGTAGCAGTCGAACACCACGAGGGTGAGCCCCCGTGCGCTAAGCTTTTCCTGTGCCTTCGCCAGCGCGTCCGCGGTCGGGCGCGTCACCAGGCATTCGCCATTTTCGTAACCGGCCACGGGTTTGCCGGTGAAGTTGTTGGGCGTGGCGTAGTGCATGGCCTGCACGATCGAGGGGTCTATATCGCGCAGGGCAACGAAGTCGGCGGCGCCCGCGGCGCCCGTCCCCGCCAGCATCAGCAGCGCTGCAATCGCCGACCGTCGAAACCTCTGTGTCTCGGCCTTCATAAGCCGCACGGTGACGTCAGCCCATGACAAAGTCATAGCCCATCTGGAAGGCCGCATCGCGGGTCACCTGCTGCTGATAGGCGGCCATGAAGCCCGCTTCCGACGCGGTAACGCGTTCGGATGGCGTGCCGTGATGGCTTGGATCGTTGTAATAGGTGTCGCCGGCGTTCCACACGCTTTCGCCGGCATGAAACAGCGAGGCGCGGGGCTCGTTGCGCTTGCGTACACCCAGATAGAAACCGGCCATGTAATCGGCATGCAGTTCGAGCCGCCGCACCGTTTTCTCGCCATGCAGCAACAGATTTCGCACGCTCGACTGGAACTGCAGGATGTGCGCGAATTCGTGCGCGACCACCCACATCACGCCGCCGCCGGTCGGGTCCTGGTTCAGCAGCGTTTTGAACATCCGCGTACCGAAGAACACCGAGCCGATCTCGACGCCCAACAGCGGTGCCGGTGTCGCACAGGCATTCTCGCCATCATAATCGTCGTAAAAGGCGAAGCCTGGCGTCACTTCCAGAATGGCGGCCAGCCGCTGCAGGGCCGTATCGAGCGCCCGGTCCGTCCTGGCGTCGCCGGTGCTGCGCGTGGCGGTCAGCGCATAGTCAGCGACCGTGCGCTGCGCGGCCGCGTTGGCTTCGGCACTGGCCTCCGCGGTCGCCAACATGCAGCCCTCGGGGTTGATGCGTTGGCGCATTTCGCCCTGCGCGAATGCCGAGCCATGACAGGCACAGCCGGCCATTGCGGCCAGCCCCGTCAGTACGGCGCGGCGCGGAAACAGCGCGCTCACTTCACCAACACCCTGAATTCGGAAATCGCCGTGTCGGTATATTTCGTGCCCGCCTTGGCTTTCGAAATCTGGATCGCGAGCCATTTGAGCCGGACCGGTGTATCGAAATAGAGCACCTGCTCGCCGGGATCGTCGGCGATCGGCGCGACGAGCTGCTGGCCGTCGGAGGTGTCGAGATAGATTTCTGTGATGCGGCCGTTCTTGGCAAACAGGTCGTTGGACTTGTGATAGCCGTTGAGCATCGAGATGCCCTCGACCATCTGCTCGGTGTCGAACTCGAAAATCAGCCGTTCACCGTTACCCGTGCCGTCAACGCCTTCGACCCATGCCGTATCGAGCTTGTTGTCGAACATGTTCGCAGGGCCGTAGGTCACGTCGCGCCATGGGTCGAGCACACTCGAGGCGCAGACGGTCACGAAGCCCTGGCCCGTGCATTGCTCGCCCGGCATGGATGGGCGGGGCAGGGCGGCCGCTGGTGTCGGCGCCTGACGGCTGGGCGGCAGGTCGATAGCCGGTGGCGGCGTCGTGGTGTCTCCGGGCCCGCATTCGAGGAAAAAGCAGGTCGGTTTACCCTCGTTCTGGGCCAGTGCTGCGCCAGATGCGCCAAGAACAAGCATGCCGCCAACAGCAAACAGGGACCATGCCCGCGCGTTCGAAAATATCATTGTCGTTGAAGCCGTTCCCACCTCAGTCGGAGGTCAGTCTATCGGGGGCGACAGCAAGACTTCAAGTCACATCCTCTGACGGCGCTGCAATGTCAGGCTGTGCAGCAGAATTGCCGATATCGTAGCGATAGACCCAGCACGGATCGCCATTTGGAGTTGCCGCCGTCAGGTCGCGCACCCCGCCGAGCCGTTCGCACAGGCGTTGCGAGGCGAGGTTGTTCTCGTCGACATAAGACACCAGCGTCGGAACCTTGCGCAGTCGGATGCCCCAGTCCCTGGCGGCCGTTGCGGCTTCCAGGGCATAACCCTTGCCTTCTTGCCCATCGAACAGCACCCAGCCGATCTCGGGCTCGGGGAAACGCGGTGGCCACGACACCGCCACCTCGCCCACGGGTGCGCCGGTGTCGCGTTGCGTGATCATCCAGGTGCCGAGCCCGAGCAGGGGCCATTGGCCGATGCCGCCCGCCATGTTCTGCCAGACCTCGTCGGGCGGCAGTGGTCCGCCGACATAGCGCGAGCGCTCGGTGGCATAGACGGCGCAAAGCCGCTCGTAACCTGCCAGCGCGTAGGGGCCGAGCGTCAGCCGCTCGGTGTGCAGCAGGGGTGCCGACCCCGCAATCATCGCGGGGTCAGGTGTGCGGCGCTGGGCCGCGATCCAGGTTGCGCGGTCCATGCGCCAGTCCTTCAGTCGTTCGGGCAGGTCAGCCCTTCAGCGCTTCGACGCCGGGCAGGGGCTTGCCTTCCATCCACTCGAGGAAGGCGCCGCCGGCCGTCGAGACATAGGTGAACTTGTCTTTCACCCCGGCATGGGCCAGCGCCGAAACCGTGTCGCCGCCGCCTGCGACCGAAACCACCAGTCCCTTGCGGGTGCGTTCGGCGACATATTTGGCGATTTCCACCGTGCCCTTGTCGAAGGGTTCGGTCTCGAAGGCGCCGAGCGGACCGTTCCACACCACTGTCTTGGCCTCGTCGATCGCACCCTTGATGCGCTCGATCGACCCCGGGCCAACGTCGAGGATCATGCCATCGGGGTCCATGGCCTCGACGCCATAGAAGCGATGCGGGGCATTGGCCTCGAAATGCCAGGCCACCGTCGCGTCGATCGGCAGGATGACCGCACAATGGTCGGCCTCTGCCCTGTCGCGGATGGTGTTGGCCGTCTCGGCCAGATCCTTTTCGGCCAGCGACTTGCCGACGCTCAGGCCGCCGGCATGCAGGAAGGTGTTGGCCATGGCACCACCGATCACCAATGCATCGACCTTCTTGAGCAGATTGCCGAGCAGGTCGAGCTTGGTCGAAACCTTGGCGCCACCGACAATGGCGATCACCGGACGCTCGGGTGCGCCGAGCCCTTTTTCCAGCGCGCGCAGTTCTTCCTGCATGGCGCGGCCGGCAGCTGCAGGCAGCAGGTGCGCGACGCCTTCGGTTGAGGCATGGGCGCGGTGCGCCGCCGAGAAGGCGTCGTTCACATAGATCTCGCCTAGGCTCGCCATGCGCTTGGCGAGCTCCGTGTCATTGGTTTCTTCGCCGGGATGAAAGCGGGTGTTCTCCATCACCAGCACCGAGCCGGCGGGGGCCTCCTCGATTGCCTGCTGTGCGGCGCTCACGTCGGCCCAGTCGGTGGCGATGAAACCGACCTGGTGGCCCAGCGCGTCGGCGACGGCGGGCACCACCATCTCGAGCGAGAACTCGGGGTTCACCTCGCCCTTGGGGCGGCCGAAATGACTGAGGATGATGGCCTTGCCGTCGCGCTTGACGATTTCGCGAAGGGTGGGGATCAGCCGCTCGATCCGGGTGGCGTCGGTCACCTTGCCATTGGCGACAGGCACGTTGAGATCGGCACGGACCAGCACCCGCTTTTTGGTGAGGTCGATATCGTCGAGGGTCTTGAAGTCAGCCATGGTACGGCTCCCGCAAATGATGGGTCGGCGCTCTCATAGCAAGGAGTGCAGGCAGGCGGAACCACGCAGATCGTCTCGCGCCACGCAAAACGAAAAATGCCGGCCCCAGCGCCGGCATTCAACTTCACAGGTGCTCTTACCGTCTGGAGCAGTTCACGAATGGCGCGCACCTTGGATCAGGTCGACCTCTAGAAAAGAGTGATCCTGTCGAGCGAGTTGAAATCCACCGGCTTGAGCGAAGCTCCGGTTCGATCCCGATCCTGCAGCGAGTCTTCGCCGAGGTTAAGCTTCAGGCCCGCCATGACCCGATGGCTATCGAAGGCCACATCCCCGTCGATTGACGTTTGTCCATAGTCGTAGGATCCGAACATGCTGATCGGCAGGTTCTCGAACTTGTACTCTGCGCCCACGCCAATGTTCCGGGTCGTCAGGGCGATCGCGTTATCATCGACGTTAAGGTCAAGCTCGCTCAAACCGGCATGCGCCTCAAGCTTGAAGTCGGGAGTCAAGAAGTGACGAACCTCACCGGTGATGAACCAGCCATCGGCGTCCCATAGCGCATCATAATCAGGACTAAGGGTCTCAAACCCCAATTGCCCGTAAAGCGTGATCTGGTCGAAGAAGGCCTGTGCCTCTGCCCCGACATAGCTGCGGTTTAGGCTCCAGAGCTCGTCGCCATCGATTAAACTCTTGCTGTTCCCGAGCTGGACGATGCCACCCAGCAGGAAGTTCTCCGGCTCGCGATAGAACAGGTGCAGGGCCCCGTCGATAGCACTGAAATCGAAGGCGAACGCTGCTCCTTCATGTGAGTCCATCCTCAAGAGGAGATCGCCCTGCGCGCCGAGTGCCGGGGTAAAATTGTAGGCGCCTGTAACACGCCCCCTCAAACTCAGATGTTCATTCCTCTCGTCGGACTGGCCAAACTCGACCGACATATTACCGACGCTGGCAGAAACGAAAGCGTCAGGGTCAGCCACAGCGGCTGAAGTTCCGACTGAGAAAAGAGCCGTCAAAGCGGCCAGGAAAAAGGACTTTTTCAATGCGAGTTCCGAAGTAAGACGGTCTACGTGATATCACTTAGATCGGCGCGTTCCGGGCGGTTTCGCAAGTGGACAATCAGGTTTTGCTGCCGCTTCGGTCAGTCCTGTGACAGAAGTGCAACTAACTCTCAATTTTGAGGGGAAATAACAATGTCCGCCGGGTTTAAGCGATCAGGCTGCCGGACACGGCGAACACGATTGCGCCCAGCATTAGATGTTTCAGAGCGAAATACAGGTTGGTGTTGAAAGCGAACCTTGCATAGCCCTCGCTGGGCCAGGCGCGCTCCGAAATCTGTCGGCGCAGCAGCCGGTCGGTGATGGTGAGGTAGAGCCCGAACCCGACCACCGCGAGCACGAACCACGCGGAGTTGTGACGGGCGCCCAGCCACAGGGCACCTGCGATATTGAGGCAAACCAGAATGCGTTCGACGTCGCGCATGCGACAATCCAAGACTGAATCGGTCGCGAAGCCTAGTGCAGGCAGGTCACATCCGCGCGACCCTCGCGTCATCCATCGCGGTGCGGCCGTTAGGCGTTTCAAGCATGGTCAGATAGAGCCGCACCGCCTGGGCGTCCGAACAGCAAATCACGGTAGGAATGTGAAAGGAAGGGGAGCGCCGGCCGTCGACCGGCGCCCAACCAGCGTCAGATCAGCTCGGCCCGCCCGGAACCGGCAGAGTGCCGAAGTCGACGGGCTTCAGCGCGGCGCCGGCGCGATCACGCTCCTGCAGCGTTTCTGCGCCGATGTTGAACTTCGCCCCGATGAGCACCCGGTGGGTGTCGATCGTCACCGTCGACGGACCTGTAAATTCACTCGTTGCGTAATCATAGGTGCCGAACAGGCTGATGGGCGCGTCCTCGAACTTGTATTCGAGGCCAAATCCGACGTTCACCGTCGCGTACTCCACGGAGAACGGCGTGTTGGTGTCGCCCAAGCTAAGTTCGCTTCTTCCGGCGTGCGCTTCGATCTTGAAGTCAGGGGTCAGAAAATAGCGTAGCTCACCGGTGATGAACCATCCATCCGTCTCGTCTGACAGATTGTCTCCGGACAGGCCCTGTATGCCGATCTGGCCATAAGCGGTCAGGTCGTCGAAGAAGGCCTGTGCCTCGATACCGGCATAGCTGCGGTCAATACTGGCGTTGCTGGAACCGTAGTCCATCTCGGTTCTGCCAATCTGAACGACGCCACCCAGCAGGAAGTTTTCCGGCTCGCGATAGTAGGCGTGCAGCGCTGCATCAAGGCTGGTCATCTCGACCGAATTGAAGTCATTGGTGAGCTCGTCATAGCGCAACAAGATGTCACCCTGTACGCCCAACACCGGGGTGAAATCATAGGCGCCGGTCAACCGCGCTGCGCCAGTGTAGCCATCGATCGAATTGGTGGAACCACTCGCTCCGGACGAAAGCTGCTGCGGGCCGAGGCTACCTGAAAGGAATCCATCGGGATCGGCATAGGCTGCGGAGGTCCCAAGCCCGACGATCACAGCCGAGGCCGCGAGAAGGCGTATCTTATGCATGATTCAAATAACCTGAAAAAATAGCTTAGATGGCCCATCATCCGGAACTCAGGGTGATTTGCCAAGGCCATAGCGAAAACTACGTACTCTACGGGCAGCGCTGTGGCATGAACGCCACAGTGAGGTGTGTTGCGTTCGCACCGCCAGGCGCCTCGCCGCCATGGTTTTCCGTGCGAGGGGCGACTTGAGCGATGGTCGCTGCGGCTCGGCCGGCGAACACGAGGGGCGGCACGTGACGTGCTGGAGGGCGCCTATTTCGGCGGCGTCGTACCGTCGCGCAGCTCACGGAACATCGGCAGCGCGGTCTCGAAGGCGTCGCGCGTCGTGGCGCAGCTTTGCGCCGTGCGGCCCTTCGGCGTTTCGAGCATGGTCAGATAGAGCCGCACCGCCTGGGCGTCCGGACCGACCCGGGGCGTGGCGGTAAACTCAAACCCTCGCACGCCGTCGCGCATGAACGGCTCTGCCGTATCGATGATCATGACCTGCGAAAGAATGCTCCGGCTCATCTCCTGCCAGTTGTCCGAGATGATCATCTCGTTGATCTCCGCCTGGCTCAGATCGCCGTTCTGGGGCGCCGCTGTGAAATTGACGGCGCACAGATAGCCGCTGTTGCCGGCGATCGGCGGGGTGCCCGAGCGTGCGGTGAAGCCGAACATCGCGTCCGCGCCATCGTCTTCGGCGCGCGCGCCGGTCCAGGCGTCCGAGGCGTCCACCGCCAGCCCTGTGGCGTCGTCCTCAAAGCTCTCGGCCAAGGCGACAGGGGAGGCTGCGATCATCAGCGCGGCGATCGCGAGGCGGGGCAGGACGGACACGGCAATTCTCCTCGATTTCCAAAATGGAAAGGGCCGGCGCGGTTGTCCGCGCCAGCCCCCAACTCAACAGGTCCAATGCCGCATCGGTTGCGGCTTGGTCATTACAGCGTCTTCGCGAGCGCCACGGTGGTGTCGGCCATGCGGTTCGAGAAGCCCCATTCGTTGTCGTACCAGCCGAGGATGTTGACGAAATTGCCGTCCATCACCTTGGTCTGGTCGATCAGGATGGTGCACGAATGCGGGTCGTGGTTCAGGTCGGACGAGACGAGCGGGTGCTCGGTGAAAGTCATGACACCTTTCAGCGCACCGTTGGAGGCCGCCTTCAGTGCCTCGTTGACTTCCTCGACTGTCGTGTCGCGCTTGGCGACGAACTTGAGGTCGACCAGCGATACGTTCGGGGTCGGCACGCGGATCGAGATGCCGTCGAGCTTGCCCTTGAGTTCGGGCATCACCAGCCCGATGGCCTTGGCGGCACCGGTCGAGGTCGGGATCTGGCTCAGCGCCGCGGCGCGGGCGCGGTAGAGATCCTTGTGCATGGTGTCGAGCGTCGGCTGGTCACCGGTATAGGAATGGATGGTTGTCATCATGCCCTTTTCGATGCCCACCAGCTCGTTCATCACCTTGGCCATCGGCGCCAGACAGTTGGTGGTGCACGAGCCGTTGGAGATGACCACGTGCTCCTTGGCGATCTTGTCGTGGTTGATGCCATAGACCACGGTCAGGTCGGCGTCGGTGCCGGGGGCGGAAATGATCACCTTCTTGGCGCCGGCAGTCAGATGCGCCGAGGCTTTCTCTTTGGAGGTGAAGATGCCGGTACATTCGAGCACGATCTCGACGCCCAGTTCCTTGTGCGGCAGATTGGCCGGGTCGCGCTCGGCGGTCACCTTGAATTTCTGGCCGCTGGTCGTGATCGTGTCGCCGTCGACAACCACCTCGTGCGGGAACTTGCCGTGCACGCTGTCATAGCGCAGCAGATGCGCATTGGTTTCGACCGGGCCGAGGTCGTTGACGGCCACGACCTCGATGTCGGTGCGACCGCTTTCGACGATGGCGCGGAGGATATTGCGGCCGATCCGGCCAAAACCATTGATTGCGACGCGAACAGCCATGATGGCTCCTTCTCAGCGAAAAGCGGAACAGAGATTGCCGGTCTCTTACATCCGCCTCATGACAGCTTCAACAGCCGTGGGTGACGCAGGCTGCAAATTGCCGCCTGTCAGATGAAAAAGGCCGGCCTTGCGGGCCCGGCCTCCTGTTCGGTTCGGGGCGTGCCCAGCTCAGAGCTGGACGATCACCGCCTCGACGATGGCGTCGGGCGTGATGCCGAAGAACTTGTAGAGCTCGCTTGCCGGGGCGGAGGCGCCGAAGCTCGACATGCCGACGAAGCGGCCCTTGTCGCCCAGCAGCTTTGACCAGCTCATCTCGATCCCGGCCTCGACCGCGACACGGGCCTTGGCACTGCCGAGGATCGACTGGCGATAGTCATCCGGCTGGGCATTGAACAGTTCCATCGAGGGCACCGAGACGACCTTGGCGGTGACGCCACGGTCCTTCAGCAGCTCGAGACTCTTGACGGCGATCTCGACTTCCGAACCGGTCGCGAAGATCACGGCATCGGTGTCGCCTTCGTCGCCGGCGATCACATAGGCGCCCTTGGCGCTCAGATTGCCTTCGGTGGCCGTGGTGCGCAGCGCCGGCAGGCCCTGACGGCTCAGCGCCAGGATCGACGGGCGGTCCTGGGACTCGATGGCGATCTGCCAGCACTCCAGCGTTTCGACGGCGTCGGCGGGGCGGAAGACCTGCAACTGCGGGATGGCGCGCAGTGTCGACAGATGCTCGACCGGCTGATGGGTCGGGCCGTCTTCGCCGAGGCCGATCGAGTCATGGGTCATCACATAGATGACGCGCTGTTCCATGATCGCCGAGAGCCGGATCGCGGGACGGGCGTAGTCGGTGAACACCAGGAAGGTGCCGCCATAGGGGATCAGCCCGCCATGCAGCGCGATGCCGTTCATGGCTGCAGCCATCTCGTGCTCGCGAATGCCGTAACGCATGTAGCGTCCGGTGCGGTCGGTGGCGGTGAAGGGCAGGGTCTCGGGCGTATTGGTGAGGTTCGAGCCGGTGAGGTCGGCCGAGCCGCCGATGGTCTCGGGCAGCGCCTTGTTGATGACCTCGAGGGCCATCTGGCTCGACTTGCGGGTCGCGACCTTGGGCTTGTCCTTGATCAGCTGTGCCTTGTAGTCGGCGATGGCCTTTTCCCAGCCCTCGGGCAGGTCGCCCTTCATGCGCCGCTCGAATTCCGAGCGCTTGTCGGCGGGCGCCGACGCGAGGCGGCCTTCCCAGTCGCCGCGGGCATTGGCCGAGCGGGTGCCCGCCGCGCGCCAGGCATTCAGCGTCTCAGGGGGAATTTCGAAAGCGGGGTAGGTGATGCCAAGCTTTTCCTTGGCGCCCTTCAGTTCATCGGCGCCGAGCGGCGAGCCATGCACATTGTGGGTGCCCGCCTTGGTCGGCGCGCCGAAGCCGATCGTGGTCTTTGCCGCGATCAGGGTCGGCTTGTCGGAGTCCTTGGCGGCGGTCAGCGCCTTTTCGATGGCGCTCTGGTCATGCCCATCGATCTCGATCGTGTTCCAGCCGACGGCCTTGAAGCGCGCGATCTGGTCGGTCGAATCTGCGTTGGAAACGGCGCCGTCGATGGTGATGTTGTTATTGTCCCAGATCACCGTGAGCTTGTTGAGCTTCAGATGGCCGGCGAGCGAGATCGCTTCCTGCGAGATGCCTTCCATCAGGCAGCCGTCGCCGGCGATCACCCAGGTATGGTGGTCAACCAGGTCCGGGCCGAACTCGGCAGCGAGGCTCTGCTCGGCAATGGCGAAGCCGACGGAGTTGGCGATGCCCTGGCCGAGCGGGCCGGTCGTCGTCTCGATACCGGCGGCAAAGTGATACTCGGGATGCCCGGCGGTCTTCGAATCCAACTGGCGGAACTGCTTGATCTGGTCGATCGTCATGTCCTCGTAACCGAGGAGATAAAGCGAGGCGTACAGCAGCATCGAGCCATGGCCGGCCGACAGGATGAAGCGGTCACGATCCGGCCACCAGGGGTCCTTGGGATCGAACTTCATCACCTTGGTAAACAGCGTCGTCGCAATGTCGGCGCAGCCCATCGGCAGGCCTGGATGACCGGAATTGGCTTTTTCCACCGCGTCCATGGCAAGGGAACGGATGGCATTGGCCATATCGTTGGCAGCGGCTGTATTGGTCATGGACTCGCTCGTTTTTTGGTGAAAAGAGGCCGGATTCCGGGCGCCTCGGACCCCCGAGGCGAGGCGGTCCAGAGGCTTAACAGGTTCAGTTGGCCTGTCAATGTCACGACATCGGCATTGGTTCAACGGTCGAGCTGCTGCAGCGTTGCCACCTGTGTTGAGGTTTGCGCTATAGTCATCGATGGAATCGCCGGATTCCCGAGTTTGAACGGAACTGTAATATGGCCGATACCGGGGGCGAAGACGGATTTGATGCGGCGGCGTCGCGACTGGATCGCGCCTTTGCCCGTCTTGAAGCCAGCGTGCGCAGCCTGAACGGGCGGATGCGTGCCCATGTCCGCATTGAAGCCGAGGCCAAGAAGCTGATGGGCGAGCGCGCCCGGCTGGCCAGCGAACTCGACAAGGAAAGCGCCAAGGCCAAGCGGCTCGACGACAGCGCGGCCGATGTGGCGCGGCGGCTGGTGGTCGCCATGGAGACCGTTCGCGAAGTGCTGGCAAAGGACGAGTGATGCCCGAGGTCAATGTCGAGATCAACGGACGCCGCTATCGCATGGCCTGTGAAGAAGGCCAGGAGCAGCACCTGCTCGACCTCGCGGCGCAATTCAACAGCTACGTCGACGGGTTCAAGGGCGACTTCGGCGAGATCGGAGACAATCGCCTGACAGTCATGGCGGGGATCGCCGTGGTCGACGAACTGGCGGAAGCCCAGCGGCGCATCGAGAGCCTAAAGCAGGACGTGGCCGAGCTGACCGCAGCCGGCGAGGCGCTCAGCGACGAGGCCGACGAGCTCGAACGCCGCTTCGCCAAGCGGCTCAACGAGGCGGCCCGCAAGATCGAATCCATCGCCACCGTGCTCGACGAGACCGGCGCCGCCTCACCGCCGGAGGCGGAACAGCAGGACTGACCTGCGGCGTTGACGGTTTTTGGCAATCTTTGCCAAACATTGCCAAAAACTGCTATGATCGTGCCAAAGGAGATATCCTATGGCCACGATGAATATTTCCCTGCCCGACCAGATGAAGCGGTGGGTCGAAGACCAGGTCGCCACCGGCCGCTACGCCAACGCCAGTGACTATGTACGGGACCTCATCCGGCGCGACGCCGATCGGTCAGCCGCGATTTCTGAACTTCAGGCCGAGATCGACAAGGGCATTGCGGGTGGCATGAGTGATCGCCCGATCGAGGACGTTTTTGCAGAGGCAAGGCGAAAGGGACGGGACGCGGTGAAAGCGCGCGATGCGGCTTAGGCTGTCGCCACAGGCCGAGCGGGATATCGTGGGGCTCCACGAGTTCGGCTCGCTGACGTACGGCGTCCAGCAGGCCGATCTCTATCTCGATCAGCTCATCATGACCTTGGCATCGGTTGAAGCGATGCCGTTGATGATGCGGGAACGAGACGTGGTTCGGCCGCCTGTCAGGATCGCCGTCCACAGGGCACATCAGATCTTCTATCGCATCGAAGGCGAGTACGTCTGGATCATCCGGATCTTGCATCACAGCGCCAATTGGAGAGATCTCGTCTAATCCCTTTGCACCCCGTCCCGCGCGTCCCTATATAAGCACTGCTGCCCGGTGCGTGTAGGATACACATCCCTGGGGCCTTACTCACTCCTGAGGGAGCTGTCCCCGCCCGGACTCGTGGGTCCGGGCACACGGCGCCCACCTACTTATGTAGGTTCCCAGGATTTCATCCCACGGCCAGGGCGGCACCTGAACTTCTGAGCCACAGCTGATGACCAATACGGCGCGCATCCGGGACAACAAGTCGGCCCTGCGCGCCGCAGCGCGCGCCAGGCGGTCTGCCCTCGACCTTGCCCATCGCGCTGGCGCAGCAGAGGCCGTTGCCGGACATCTTTCTAACCTGTCGTTGCCACCGGATGCGGTCATCGCCGGTTATTGGCCGATCGGTGAGGAGCTGGACACGCGGCCGGCGCTCCACCGTCTCGCAGCCACGGGTTTCCGTTTATGCCTTCCGGTCACCGGCAGCCGGGGTGACCCGCTGGTCTTCCGTCGCTGGGGACCGGACAGCGCTCTGGTCAGCTCCGGTTTCGGCACCATGGCACCCGCCGAGTCAGAGCACTTGCTCACGCCCACTGTGCTGCTCATGCCGCTTCTTGCGTTCGATGCCTGGGGCAATCGCCTCGGCTATGGCGCCGGTCACTACGACCGGACGCTGGCGGGTTTTGCGATACGTCCGCTTTGCATCGGGCTTGCATTCGCCGCTCAGGAAGTGGACACCGTGCCGCGTGAAGCGCACGATAGGCCTATGGATATGATCATTACCGAGACAGGCGTCCGGCATTTTGCGGTGCCGTCCGAATGAAACTGCTTTTTCTGGGCGATGTGGTCGGCCGCGCCGGCAGGGATGCCGTCAGTGCGCGCCTGCCGGGGCTGATCGAGAAGCACGGCTTCGACCTCGTCGTGGTCAATGGTGAGAATGCCAGCCATGGCCGTGGTCTCACCGAGGCGCATTATCACGATATCCGATCGGCCGGCGCCGATGCGGTGACGCTGGGCGACCATGCCTTCGATCAGCGCGATACGCTCAGCTATATCGCGCGCGAGGAAATGCTGGTGCGGCCCATCAACATGGTGCCGGGCACGCCGGGCCGCGGCGCCACTTTGGTCGAAAGCCGCGGCGGCTATCGCGTACTGGTGATCAATGCGCAGGGCCGGGTGTTCATGAACCCGGTCGATGATCCCTTCCGCGCCGTCGAGATGGCGGTCTCGGCCTGTCCGCTCGGCGAGCAGGCTGACGCTATCGTTGTCGATTTCCATACCGAGGCGACCTCCGAGATCCAGGCCATGGGCCATTTCCTCGATGGCAAGGTCAGCCTTGTCGTCGGCACCCATACCCATATCCCCACAGCCGACCACCGCATCCTTCGGGGCGGCACCGCACTGATGGCCGACGCCGGCATGTGCGGCGATTTCGACTCCGTCATCGGTGTCGAGGTGGACGAACCGCTGAACCGGTTTCTCACTGGCATTTCCAGCGGCCGCTTCACGCCGGCTGAAGGCGAAGCGACCCTTTGCGGTGTCGCGATCGAGACCGACCCGAGAACAGGGCTCACGTCCCGTATGTTCCCGGTGCGCGTCGGCGGTTCGCTCAGCCAGGCCGAACCGGCCTTCGGCTGAAGTCAAAGTCCGTTCATCGGTATGGCCGTGAGGCGGCAATGTCGGGGCAGTGGGCGAGCGCTCGTCACAATTACCCGTCCGATACGCCCCGGTATTTCGCCTTTCGACAACATCACCCACTGCGCCTTTAACGCGACAGACTGAGTTCGTGTGTGCATCAATCCTCATCCCGTGGCGTTGAGCTATGATCAGTTGTGGCAAGGGAGGGTAGGACGATGGATTTTTCCGCAATGTTTTTTCAGGGGTGGGAAGACATTGTTCGCACGGTGATCGTCGGTGTTGCCGCCTACGTCGGGCTGGTGCTTTTCCTGCGCATTTCCGGCAAACGCACTCTCGCCAAACTGAACGCTTTCGACCTGGTGGTAACGGTCGCCCTCGGCTCGACACTCTCCGCCATCCTGCTGCAGGAATCCGTGGCGCTGGCCGAGGGACTTGTCGGCTTTGCGGTGCTGATTGCGCTGCAATATCTCGTCACCTTCACCTCCGTCAGGTTTCCGCCCTTTGCCCGGGTGGTGAGGTCCGAACCGTCGCTTGTGTTGCAGCATGGTACCCTATTGGAGAAGGCCGCAAAGCGGGAGCGCATTACCGGCGAGGAAGTCGAGAGCGCGGTGCGTGCCAGTGGCGGCGCCAGCCTCGCAGATGCCGATCAGGTGGTGCTCGAAAGCGACGGCTCGCTCAGCGTGCGACTGCTCTGAGCCCTTTATTTCGTCCCGACGGCCCCCTATAAGGCGCCTCCAAGACCCGTTTCCAGCCTAGAGGATGACCATGGCAGGCCATTCGCACGCCAAGAACATCATGCATCGCAAGGGCAAGAGCGATGCAGTGCGATCAAAGATGTTTTCCAAGCTCGCCCGCGAAATCACCGTTGCAGCCAAGCTGGGTGTGCCCGATCCGCAGTTCAATGCGCGCCTGCGTCTGGCTGTCGCCAATGCGCGGTCCCAGTCGATGCCCAAGGACAATATCGACCGTGCCATCAACAAGGCCGCGGGCGCTGACAGTGAGAACTACGATGAGGTGCGCTACGAGGGCTATGGTCCCGGCGGCGTCGCGGTCATCGTCGAGGCACTGACCGACAATCGCAACCGGACCGCCTCCAATGTGCGCTCGACCTTTTCGAAGCATGGCGGCGCGCTGGGCGAGACGGGTTCCGTGTCGTTCATGTTCGACCGGGTCGGCGAGATCTATTATCCGGCCTCGGTCGGCGATGCCGATACCGTGCTTGAGGCCGCCATCGAGGCTGGCGCGGACGATGTGCAGTCGGAAGAGGACGGGCACTGGATCTACACCTCGTTCGAAACGATGGGCGATGTCGCCAGCGCTCTCGAAAGCCAGCTCGGCGAAGCCGAGTCGGTCAAGGCCACCTGGAAGCCGCAGAACTACAATCCAATCGACGGCGACAAGGGCGAAACGCTGATGAAGATGATCGGCGTGCTTGAGGACGATGATGACGTGCAGAACGTCTATGCCAATTTCGAGCTGAGCGACGAAGACGCAGAGCGCCTCGCCGGCTGACACCATTCAGGCGGCCGAAAGCCTCCTGCTATCCCCCGATATCGCGGGCGAGACCGAGACCTGGTTTCGCCCGTTTTCTTTGGCAAAATAGAGCTGTTTGTCGGCAAGCCGGAACAGTTCGTTGAAGCAGAGCTGGCTGGAAAACGCCACGCCGCCAATGCTCACGCTGAGCGGCTTAGCCGTCCCGTCCGGGGAAAAATGCGCGGTGTTGATGCCCGCTCTGATGCGCTCCGCGACCCCCTCTGCCTCCTTGATCGTTGCGCCGGGCAGGAAGATGCCGAATTCCTCGCCCCCTAGCCTGCCGACGCGGTCGATGCTGCGCACCATGGCCCGGAGAGTGTCGGCTATGACGATGAGAGCGCGGTCGCCCTGGGCGTGTCCGAATTGATCGTTGATGCGTTTGAAGTGATCCGCATCGATGACCAGAAATGCGCCGGTCGGCAGCTTGTCGGCGTCACCCAAGTCTCCGAGGTAGGCTTCGACCAGCGAGGTGAACGCGCCCCGGTTGAGCACCGAGGTCAACGCATCCTTGGACGCGTAGATCATCAGTTTCTCATGCGCGATGGCCAGTTCCCGCAGCTTCGACAGGAAGTAGAACAGCGCCGGGCCGGCCAGACCCAGCGGCAGCAGGACATCCAGCAGCACGGAGCGGACGAGTTGATCTTGGCTGTAGCTTTCGAAATTGGGCGAATCCGCCCCGAGCGCGACGAGGATGCAGGTGAGTGTGCCCAGGCTCGTTCCCAGGATCACCCGCATGCGCCCCGTCGGTGCCAGAAGCCAGTTCGTGCCGTGCATTCAGAGCCTATCCTTCGCCCGCCAAAGATAAGGTCGCGAGCGTGTCCGCACCGTCACCACAGCCGTAGCAAGTTTAACGAAGCTGCCTCTGTGTTGCCGGTTTGTTCACAAAGCGCTTGGTAGGCTGGGCCTCGTGGCATAAAGCTGGGCGGATGGCAGATATGGTTCGAATCATCGGGATTGATCCCGGGCTGCGGCGATGCGGCTGGGGGATCATCGAGAGCGAAGGCAATCGCCTGCGTTTCGTCGCCTCCGGCACCATCACCCCACCGGTCGATCAGGCCCTGTCGCAGCGCCTCGTCGCCTTGCATGCCGGCGTTGTCGACGTGCTCGATCAATACACGCCCGACGAAGCGGCCGTGGAAGAAACCTTCGTGTCCGCCGGCGCGCGCTCGGCGCTGCAGCTGGGTCAGGCGCGCGGCGTGGTGCTGATGACACCGGCGCTACGTGGCCTGCTGGTCGGCGAATACGCGGCCAATCTGATCAAGAAATCGGTGGTCGGCACCGGGCACGCGGAAAAGGGGCAGATCCAGACCATGGTCAAGATTCTCCTGCCCACGGCGACCTTCAAGGGCGCCGATGCCGCCGACGCACTGGCGATCGCCATCTGTCATGCGCACCATCGGGCGCGCGCCGCCATGGCGCTCAGCGCATGATCGGCAAGCTCAAGGGCATCGTCGACGGCTATGGCGACGACCTGGTCGAAATGGATGTCGGGGGTGTCGTTTACGAAGCCTATTGCTCCAGCAAGACCATAGCGGCCCTGCCGCAGGTGGGGCAGGCCGCGGTGCTCTATACCGAAATGGTGGTCCGCGAGGATTTCGTGCGGCTGTTCGGCTTCCACAGCCGGGCCGAAAAGCTGTGGTTTCATACGCTGACCGGCGTCCAGGGCGTGGGTGCGCGCGTCGCGCTGGCCATTCTGTCCGTGGTCGGTCCCTCCGAACTGGCGACCGCCATCGCGCTGCAGGACAAGGCGACGATCGGGCGGGCCAATGGCGTCGGCCCAAAACTCGCAACGCGCATCGTGACCGAACTCAAGGGCAAGGTCCCGACTGTCGCCGGTGTCGATGCTACGGCCCTGGGCCTGCAGACCGAGCTGGGAGAGGGCCGGGCGGCAGGACCGGTGTCGGATGCGGTGTCGGCGCTCACCAATCTCGGCTATTCCAGCGCCCAGGCCTCGGCCGCCGTCGCCAAGGTGGTGGCGCGCGAAGGCGATGACCTCGCGACCGACAAGCTGATTCGCCTGGGTCTGCGGGAATTGAGCAATTGATCAGCGCTCTCGCCGATAACACACCTCAGGACAGGGCGCGGGTTTTCATGGCTGTGCCGAATACTGCTAGGATGCCGACGGTATGACCGATCTCACTTCACCTGAAGCCGGGCGTGACGAGCCGCTGGATGTGGCGCTGCGCCCGTCCGGGTTTTCCGATTTCATCGGCCAGGCAGAGGCCAGGGCAAATCTCGAGGTGTTCATCTCGGCCGCCAAACAGCGCCAGGCGGCGCTCGACCATGTGCTGTTCGTCGGCCCGCCGGGGTTGGGCAAGACGACGCTGGCGCAGATCGTGGCGCGCGAACTCGGCGTCGGGTTTCGCGCGACGTCCGGTCCGGTTATCGCCAAGGCCGGTGACCTCGCGGCGCTGCTGACCAATCTCGAAGACCGCGATGTGTTGTTCATCGACGAAATCCACCGTCTCAACCCGGCGGTCGAGGAAATCCTCTATCCCGCGATGGAGGATTTCCAGCTCGATCTGATCATCGGGGAGGGGCCGTCGGCGCGGTCGGTGCGGATCGATCTGGCACGCTTCACGCTCGTCGGCGCCACCACCCGCGCCGGGCTGCTCACCACGCCGCTGCGCGACCGGTTCGGCATCCCGATCCGGCTCAATTTCTATACGCCCGAAGAACTGGTGAAGATCGTCGAGCGTGGCGCGCGGATGATGGGAACACCGATGACGCCGGATGGCGCGCTGGAAGTCGCGCGGCGCTCGCGCGGCACGCCCCGTATCGCCGGCCGCCTGCTGCGCCGGGTCAATGATTTCGCGTTGGTCGAACAGGCGTCGGAGATCACACGGGCCGTCGCCGACCGCGCGCTGCTGCGGCTCGATGTCGACGCGCGCGGGCTCGACATGCTCGACCGGCGCTATCTCACCACCATTGCCGAGTTCTACAACGGCGGGCCGGTGGGGATCGAGACCATGGCCGCAGCGCTCAGCGAGCCGCGCGATGCGATCGAGGAAATCGTCGAGCCCTATCTCTTGCAGCAGGGCTTCATCCAGCGCACCCCGCGCGGGCGCATGCTGACGGCCATCGCCTTCCAGCATCTCGGCCTTTCGGTTCCGCAGGGGTTCGTTGGGCAGCAGAGCAGTCTGTTCGAGGAACCAGAGCCGTGAGCGCAGACACATTCACCGTCCGGGTCTACTACGAAGACACCGATTTTTCCGGCAATGTCTACTACGCGGCCTATCTGCATTTTTTTGAGCGGGCGCGCACGGAGTTTCTGCGCGCGCGGGGCGTTCATCACACCGAGCTGTTGAACGATGGCGTGGCGTTCGCCGTTCGCAAGCTGCAGATCGAGTACCTGGCGGCTGCGCATATCGACGATGCGCTCGAGGTCGCCACCGAACTGGTGCAGCTTACCGCGGCCCGGCTGGACCTCCGCCAGACGATTTCTCGTGACGGTGTCGAACTGACGCGTGCCGAGGTTCAGCTTGTCGCGATCAAGATGCAGGGTGGGGTGACCCGCTTTCCAGTCCTAGTGCGGACGGCGCTCACCAGCGACCCCTGACAAAAAAGAGCCGCCGGGCATGCCGGCGGCTCAGGGTCAGTCTCGCAACTGAAAGTCTTAGTTGGCGTTGACG
This sequence comes from Devosia sp., assembly GCF_048261455.1. Classification (GTDB taxonomy): domain Bacteria; phylum Pseudomonadota; class Alphaproteobacteria; order Rhizobiales; family Devosiaceae; genus Devosia_A. Next base: position 3,371 of record NZ_JBLXGA010000013.1, on the reverse strand, counting down.
GTCACGCCGGCGTCAGCATCGACGCTCGCGTCCGTGCCACCGGCCGAAACGTCGGCACCGGCATCGACGTCGACACTCGCGCCGGTGCCATCATCATCGCTGTCATCGGACATGGCGCCGTCGTCATTGTCATCATCATCGTCGGACATCACGTTGTCAGTGGTGCCGGGGCTTGCCATCTCGTCGTCGGAGCGCATGCCTTCCATCACCTGACCGCGGATTTCGCCGTCCGGGTACATCTCGGTGTGGATGTTGAAATACCACATCGCGTCGTTGAGCTGGGTCACCTGTGCGTCGGTCAGCTGCACATTGCCGGTGATCGGGCTCGTCAGGTCGCCGTCGATCGGCACCACTGGCGGGGCATTCTCACCTTCGCTGGCCGGGCCGTGGAAATGGGCCGCGGTCACCGGACCACTCAGGCCTTCGTAGCTGATTGTCCAGCTGAAGGTGTTGTTGTCGGTGTCGAGCTCGCCATCGAGCATGCCCATGCCGGCAGAGTCGGTGCCCGCTGCCGCAGCAGTCAGGTCGGCCGAGTAGTGCACCATTTCGGCAAGGGCCGGCGCAGCGCCGAGGGCCAGGATGGCGGTTGCGGACATCAGGGTGCGGTTCAGAAGATGCGTCTTCATTTTGGGGTCCTCCCATTAAATGCTCGCCCAAGATTTAGGGCTCGGCACTCAACTTGCTGTTTCGCATTCGGTTGCGCGGTGTGTGTGAACGTGATCAGGAGCCGGCGATGAGGGCGCGCCGGAATCGGTTTGTTAACCGTTTGTTGACCATACTTACGCAGGCGCTTAGCCGCATGGTGAGACCTCGGTCATTCCGGGCTTTTCTCTTAAATTTGACAAATTTGGCCCGCATCGACCTAGGCTTATGAATCGGTCGTCGGGGCCGGACCGAAAGGACCCTTCATGGACGCTATGGATGCTGTTGGCGCGGCCGCGCCACATGCCGACCTGTCAATCTGGGCGCTGTTCTGGCAGGCCGATCTGATCGTCAAGTCCGTCATGCTGGGCCTGCTCGCCGCGTCGATCTGGAGCTGGGCCATCATCGTCGACAAGTGGATGTTGTATGGCCGCATGCGCCGCGAGATGAACCGGTTCGAGCGGGTGTTCTGGTCCGGTCAGTCGCTGGACGAACTCTATCAGCAGATGTCGGAAAAGCCGGCCTTCGGGCTCGGCGCCGTTTTCGTCGCCGCCATGAAGGAGTGGAAGCGCAGCCACGAGCAGAACGCCTCCTCCTTCTTCGGTGTGCAGGCGCGGCTCGAAAAGGTGCTCGACGTCGCCATCAACCGCGAGACCGAGAACCTCGAAAAGCGCCTCGGCTTTCTCGCGACCGTGGGCTCGGCTTCGCCATTCGTCGGCCTTTTTGGTACGGTATGGGGCATCATGAACGCCTTTACAGCCATCTCCGCGGCCTCAAGCACCAACCTGTCGGTTGTCGCCGGTCCGATCGCCGAAGCGCTGTTCGCGACGGCGCTGGGCCTGCTTGCCGCCATCCCGGCCGTGATCGCGTATAACAAGCTCAGTTCCGACGCCAATAAGATGGTCGGGCGGCTGGAAAGCTTTGCCGACGAATTCTCCACCATCCTCAGCCGTCAGCTCGAAGCGCGGAGCGCCCGCTGATGGCCATGGCCACACCAACCAATGGTGGCGGGGGCGGGGGGCGCCGGCGGCGCCGTCGCGGCGGCAATCGCCCGATGAGCGACATCAACGTCACCCCGATGGTCGACGTCATGCTGGTGCTGCTGATCGTCTTCATGGTCGCGGCGCCGCTGATGACTGTCGGTGTGCCGATCGACCTGCCGCAGTCTGCGGCGCGTCCGCTCGATACGCAGCAAAAGCCCGTCGTCATCACGGTCACGCCCGATGGCGCCGCCTTTCTCGGCGACGAGCCGGTGACGCTGGCCGATCTGCCGGCCCGGCTCGATGAGATGGGGCTCGACAAGGCGGTCGACCGCATCAACGTTCAGGGCGACAGCGCCGCCAGCTATGGTGCGGTTGTCCAGGTGATGGGTACCCTGTCGGGCGCCGGCTATTCCCGGATCGGCCTGATCACGGAACAAGCACGGGACCAGTAGCCCATGCGCACCGGCCTCACGGTCTCGACAGCGCTGCACGCCGGACTGATCGCCATCGCGGTGATCGGTATCGGCATGTCGCGGCCGCTCGAACCGACGCAGGTCGATGCCATCGCCGTCGATCTGGTGGCCTTGTCCGACGTCTCCAACATCCGGCTGGGCAGTCTCGACAGCGAAGTCGTCGAAACCGATGCGCCGTCGGTGGTCGAATCCAAGACGCCGCCGGAAATCGCCCAGCCGACCGGCAATACCGAAGAAGATCAGCCGGCCCCCGCCGACAACCCTGACGCGACGCCGGCGCCGACCGAGCAATCGGCGCCGCAGCCGACGACCGAGGCCGAGCCTGTGCCCGAGCCCGAACCGGTTCCCGAGCCTGAGCCGGAAGTGGCCCCGGTGCCCGTAGAACGTCCAGTCGAGGCACCGCCGCCCGAACCCGAGCCGACCCCCGAGCCGGTGCCCGAGCCTGTCGCCGAGCCCGAGGCTCTGGTCACGCCGGAAGTCACCGAGAATCCCGCCGATGCCGCGCCGCGCCCGCTTATGAGGACGGCGTCGATCGATCAGAAGCGCGCCGAGTTCCAGCGGCAGCTCGAGGCCGAGCGCACGAGGGCCGCCGAGGCGGAGGCTGCGGCAGCCAAGGAAGAGGCCGAACGCAAGAAGAGGGAAGAAGAAGCGCGCATTCGCGAGGCCAAGCGCCGCGAGGACGAAGCGGCGCGCATTGCGGACGAGGTCGCCAATATCATCAACACCGAGGAGTCCCGCGGCGCGACGACCGGTGCCGGTGGAAGCCCGACGCTGGGCCGCGAAGATGGCCGTTCGGCGACGCTGACAAAGACCGATCTCGACGCGCTCGCCGCGCAGATCCGCCAGTGCATCTTCATGCCGGCTGGCGCCGAGGACCTGGGCGTGACCGCTGACCTGCTGTTTTCAATCGGCGCCGACGGGAGCGTTTCGGGCACGCCATCCGTTGAGAGCTTTCCGGCAAACGCCATCGAGGACGCCTATGCGCGTGCCGTCGTGCGCGCCATTCTGCAATGTGGACCTTATCCCCGCTTCGCCGGGGAAGACGTAAAAGCACAGTTCCGGGCACGGGAGTTCTAACCAATGACCCCGACGCCAGAGCACAAAGGGAGACAGTCATGACTCTGATTACCCGGCGCAACGCGCTTCTGCTCGGCCTGGCCGGCGGCGCCCTGCTCGCAACCACGCGAGCGCAGGCTCTGGTCGAGATTGTCGTCACCGGCGGCGATTTCACGCCGCTGCCGATCGCCATTCCCGATTTCGCCTCGTCCGATCC
>NZ_JBLXGA010000012.1:0-131694 GCF_048261455.1 Devosia sp. | reverse complement strand
ACATCCACATCATAGATCGGCAGGTGCAGCGCGCTGGGATGCTGGGGATCGTGGAAAATCTCGATATCCACCGGGACGAGCGTCGTCGCCTCACCCAGGGACTCGTCGGTGCCGGTATTGCGCGCGAAGCGCGGGTGGGCGCCGCTCGCAACAATGACCCGCAAACGGTGATCGCGCTTGAAATGGTGGGCGGTGGCATGCAGCCGCAGCGTCAGCCGCCAGATGTCATCGGGGACGGCGGGGTCGGAAGACGTCTTGCGGATAATGCCGTCGCAAATGTTCACCGATTTGCCATTCGGGTCGACATCGCAGAGCCGCACGAACACATCGGCATTGGTGAGGCTGGCGCGGGCGTAGACCGTGACCCCGACATTGCCCATGACGGTCAGCGGACTGAACAGCGGGTCAGAGGTATAGACCAGCACGTCCTTGCGCTTTTCGAGCGGCGCATTGTCGGTCGCCCCAGCGCCGGTGAAGGCGAACATGGCGCCACCCACCGCCGGAGTGGGATCGGTCGGATCGTAGGTATAGGTATCCGGAGGTGCGCTGCGCACCGGGCGCTGCGACAAGCCACCCCCCGGATGCAGTTGCCAGATCTGGGTGTCGAGCGGCGGGCCGGGCGGCCAGGCGTCGAACTCGCGCCACTGGTCGAGCCCTGTGACGAAGAGTTTGACCGGTTTTGTCGGCGGCGGTTCTGCGAGTGCGTCGCGCAGGTGCACGTCCATCCAGGTCAGGGTGTCGCGCACGCTTTCTTTTTGCAGCTCGGGGCTGACGTGTACCCAGGGGCCGATGGTGAGCCGCGGCGTCTGGCCGGCATCGACCATCAGCGCATAGTCGCGCAGCAGTTGATCGAGCATGAAATCGTACCAGCCTGAGGTGAAGCTGGTGGGCGGAGTGCGCGCGCCGATGCGATGCGTGTGATCCATCGGCTCCCAGAAGGCGTCGTCGCCGATCGCATTGTCCAGCCATTGCTGCCAAAAGGGGACCTTGTGTCCGGTCACCTTGCGGTCGGCATCGCGCAGCGGCAGCTTCATCGTCGCTTTGAGCGACAGCTTGTCGATGCCGCCGCGCAGCATGCGCCACGATGTGCGCAGCGGATTGCCGCGAATGCCCTCGATGGTCTGCATCCAGCTCAGCCACAGCCCGACCGCAAAACTGCCGCCCGGGAAGACCACCGATCTGAACTCGGCGCTGGTCACCTTGATCGACATGGCAGATCGCGGCGGCAAGGCATCGCAGATGGCCCATTGCGCATAGCCGAGATAGCTGGGGCCAGTGGTACCCAGCCTGCCGTCATACCAAGGCTGCTTCTTGATCCAGTCGAGCGTCGCGAGACCATCCTCGCGCTCCGGGCGCAGCGGATCGAAGGTGCCGCCGGATTTGTCGGTCCCCCGGCAGGCCTGCAGCACGGTGTGATAGCCGCGCTCAGCAAAGATCTCGGCAATGGTCGAAAAGCCTGACAGGCCGTAGGGCTCGCGGATCAGCAGGGTCGGATGCTTGCCCGGGAGTTTCGGTGCGAAGTACTCGGTGGCGAGTTCGACCCCATCGCGCATCGGAATGCGGATGCCGCGGGTGCGGCTGGCGCGGCAGAGCCGCTTCGGCAGGCCGAAATTGTCTGCAAGAAGCAGGCTCGCAAGGCTCATTTCACAAAGTCGAACCGATCAACGTCGAACAGGCCGCGGTCGGTCATTTTCAGGTGCGGGATGACCGGCAGGGCCATGAAGGCCACCTGCAGGAAGGGTTCGGGGAGCGTGCATCCCAGGTCGAAGGCCGCGTCGCGCATGGTGTGCAGCTTTTCGGAGACCTGCTCGAACGGCAACAGGCTCATCAGCCCGGCGAGAGGCAGGGCTAGCTCGGCGGTCACCTTGCCGGTATCCGCCACCGTGAAGCCGCCGCCGAGTTCGATCAGCCGGTTGACGGCCAAAGCCATGTCCTCGTCGGTGACGCCGACCACGGTGATATTGTGGCTGTCGTGGCCGACGGAGGAGGCGATGGCGCCGCGCTTCAGCCCATAGCCCTTGCAGAAGCTGCGCGCGATATTGCCGTTCTTGCCGTGACGCTCGATCACCGCGATCTTGATGACGTCGTTGTCGAGGTCGGGCAGGGTACCGCGATCGCTGATCTCCAGCACCGCGTTTTCGCGATAGGTGAGGATGAGGCCGGGTTTGACGGCGATCACCGGAGTCTCGTTCTGGCGCGGGTTGGGCGGCACGATGAAGGTGTCCGGCGTGACCTTCTTGGCCTTCATCGAGGCGAGCCCGACGGCGGGCACGGGTTTGCGCGCTTCGAACAGCTCGTCCTCGACCAGCCGGCCGTTGGAGATCACCTGAGCGACCTGGCAGGTCTTGAGATCATCGAGCAGGGCGATGTCGGCGCGGTGGCCCGGAGCGATCAGGCCGCGATCGGTGAGCCCGAAGATGCGGGCGGCCGAATGGCTGGCGGCGCGATAAACATGATGCAGTGGCCGGCCGCGGGCGATCAGCCGGCGGATCGAGCTGTCGAGATGGCCTTCCTCGGCGATGTCGAGCGGATTGCGGTCGTCGGTACACAGCGCGACATAGGCCGAGGTATTCTCGTCCAGAATTTCGGCCAGCGCCTCGAGGTCCTTGGAGACCGAGCCCTCGCGGATCAGGATCGCCATGCCCTTTTGCAGCTTCTCGCGCGCCTCGACGGCGGTCGTCGCCTCATGGTCGGTGCGGATGCCCGCCGCGATATAGCCGTTGAGCGCCTTGTCGGAGAGCAGCGGGGCGTGGCCGTCGATGTGGCCGTCCTGAAAGGCGACCAGCTTGGCGATCATGCCGGGATCGCCCGCCAGTACACCGGGGAAGTTCATTACCTCGGCAAGGCCCAGGACCTTGGGGTGGTCGCGAAAGGCCAGTAGGTCGTCGACCTCAATCTGGGCGCCAGCTGTCTCGAACGGCGTGGCCGGCACGCAGGAACTGAGGTTGACCCGGATATCCATGATCGTGCGTTCGGCACTGTCGAGGAAATAGCGGATGCCGTCGGTGCCGAGCACATTGGCGATCTCGTGCGGGTCGCACAATGCGGTGGTGACGCCGTGCGGCAGCACACAGCGGTCGAACTCGAAGGGGGTGACGAGCGAGGATTCGATATGCAGATGCGTATCGATGAAACCGGGTACCGCGTAGCGGTTGTCCCCCTCGATCAGCTGCTTGCCGTTGTAATAGCCGTAAGTCCCGACAATCCGGCCCGCGACGATGGCGATATCGGTGTGGGTGACCGTGCCTGAGATGACATCGAGCATCCGCACATTTTTGATCACGACATCGGCGGGTTCTTCGCCTGCGCCGGCCCGGATCATGCGGGTCAGTAGTTCACTTGAAATCATAAGCCATGCCGTCAAAACCGTGAGGAAACGTCGCCCTTCGTGGCGCAGGGGTCAAGCACAAACGGAACGGAGTGAGCTTGCTGCGCGTTTGTCAGGTATTGGACCGGCAAAGGAAGTTAATCATGGAAACCTATGACCCGCAGAAGACGAAGCCTGAGGTGCGTCAGGCCGATACGCGCAAGACGAACTCGCGGGTGCTGATCTGGTCGATGCTCGGCATCCTCGTGCTGTTCATCATCCTGTATGCGGTGTTCTTCATGGGTGCTCCAGCGCCTGAAGCGACCGTTTAATCCAGCGGGTCCGCGGGTGCAGCCGAGATGGCGCGACTGAAACGTGCAACCGCCGATGACCTGACATTGCGACGCCGCCGGCGCGGCCGCGCATTCAGCTATGAAGATACCGATGGCACCCCGGTTCGCGATAAAAGCGTGACGGGGCGTATTCGTGCGCTGGGGATTCCGCCCGCCTGGGGCGACGTGAAAATCGCAGCCAACGAGCGGCTGCACATCCAGGCGATGGGCACCGACGCAGCCGGACGTGCGCAATATATCTACCATCCCGAGTGGGAAAAGCGGCGGGCCAGCCGCAAGCAGCAGCAGCTGACGCTGCTGGCGACCGCGTTGCCGCGCATTCGCCGCCGGGTGCGCGAGGAGCTGGAGGCCGGCCCGGGGAGCCGACAGCTGGCGCTGGCTCTCGGGGTGGCGCTGATCGACCGGACCGCGATGCGGGTGGGGCGGGAGCGCTATCTCGATGCGCATGGCACGCGCGGCGCAGGAACGCTCTATACGCGCGACGTGACGATCAGCGGCGGTGAAATCCGCATCAACTTTCCAGCCAAATCCGGCAAGAAGGCGAGCTATCTGGTCAAGGACCCGGCGCTGGCCGCGGCGATCCGCGCGGTCAAGTCGATACCCGGCAAGCGCCTACTGATGTATCGCGATGACGCTGGTGAGGCGCGGGCGATCCGTACCGAAGACCTCAACCGCTACCTCAAGGAAGTTGCCGGGGTGGCTGTGACGGCGAAGGATTTCCGCACGCTGCACGCCAGTGCGCTGGCGGGCGAAGCACTATCGCGGCTTGAGCCGGGCGACTCGCCCACGGCGCGCAAGCGGCAGATGGCAGCGGTGGTGAAGCAGGTCGCAACCTTCTTGCAGAACACCCCGGCGATCTGCCGCTCGAGCTATATTTCGCCGTGCCTGTTTTCGCTGTTCGAAAAGGGCAAGCTGGCGCCGATGTGGGTCGAGGGCGGCAGCGGCCACAATGGGCTGAAGCAGCGCGAGGTGCGGCTCAGCGCCGTGCTCGAGGCGGCCGGCTAGCGCTCAGACGTTTTCCTTGAACAGGACTTCGCGATCCTGGGTGTAATTGGCGAGCAGCGGCAGGGCAGCGCCGCCGAGTGCCCGGGCGGCATTGCCGATGCTGCCTTCGATGAGTTCGAAGGGTGACAGGCCCTGCCGGTTGACGCCGGCAATGGCCTTGCGGGTCTGCTCGATGATCCGGGTCCGCACGCCTGGCGGAAAGGCCCCATCCAGCACCACGGTTTCGACGTCGACAACCGCCACGGCGGCGACGACGGCATAGGCGATGGCTTCCGCCACTTCGTCGATCCACTCGTTGAGCACCGGGCCGAGATCGTCGGTCCAGGTGTCGGGCGCCTGCCACAGCACATCGGGGTTGCGGCCCAGCGCGCGCAGCCGGCGCTCGAGCACATAGATCGAGGCGACATTCATCAGCTGCGGCGGGGTGCTGCCGGGCGGGCGGTCGATCTTGCGGGCCGGCATCGAGCCGAGCGCCGCGGCGTTGCGGCTGCGCCCGGGAAACAGGTGCCCATCGAGCACCAGACCGCCGCCGATGAACGAGCCGATGAAGACATAGAGAAAGTCGGGATAGGCCGCGCCCTTGCCGAACATCAGCTCAGCGGCACAGGCGGCCGTGATGTCGTTGGCGAAATACACGGGAAAGCTGTGGTTCGCTGCGAGGTCGGCGCGGATATCGACACTGCGCCAGGCGTCGATCTCGCTTTGCGGAGCGCCGATTTCCTCGTGCCAGGTCCACATCTCATAGGGGGCCGCGATGCCCAGTCCGGAAAGGCGGCTGGCCTGATCCGGCGTCAGTCGAGCAGTGAGCGTCGCAATGCCCTCGTTGGCGAAGCGGCGGATGCCGTCGGGCCGGGGGAAGGGGTAGACCTCGGTGAGCAGGTGCAGCGTTTCGCCCGTGAAGTTGATCAGATGCAGATCGACGCTGCGCCGCCCGACCTTGAGCCCGAAGGAGAGGGCGCCTTCGGGGTTGAGCGCATAAGGGACCAGCGGCTGGCCGACCTTGCCGCGCAGGGGTGCCTGGCGGTGCAGCAGCCCGTCGGCCTCGAGCGCGTTGGTGATGATCGAGATGGTCTGCGGTGACAGGCCGGTGCGGCGCGCGATGTCGGCCTTGGGCAGTGCGCCGTGGCGCCGGATCAGCGAGAGTACCAGCCGTTCGTTGTAGAGCCTGACCCCAAGCTGGTTGGTCCCGCGGCTATTGCCATCGGCGCGCCGGGATGCAGCGCGCGATGCCCCTTTGATAGCCACGACCAATCCTCCAGATCCCGGTTCGATGCGTATTTGTTACGGCGCTACCCGTACGGCGTATTCGTCGAAAATTGCAACGAACTCTTGGTCGCGCGGGAGGGATGAGCGGGCGAAAAATGAATTCCTCAATCAAATCTGTCAATTAATAAATCAAGTGGATTAACTTATTGACACGCCGATTGGGATCGTCTGAAATCGCCGCAGTTCCCGAGAGGAGGGCGCCTCAGCGAGGCGCAGGATGTCGGGGCTCCCGCTTTGAAAAGCCGGCAAGAGAACGGCACGGGCGGGTTGCGAAACCCTATGGGAGGACCACCATGCGGAAACCCGCTCTACTGCTCGCGGCGCTCACCGGCGCTGCGATGTTTGTTGCCACCGCCTTGCCGGTCGTGGCGCAGGACAAGCCCGTTGTCGGGCTGATCACCAAGACCGAAGGCAATCCGTTTTTCGTGAAGATGCGCGAAGGCGCGCAGGAAAAGGCCGATGAACTGGGGCTGGACCTGCGCACTGCAGCCGGCAAGTTCGACGGTGACAATGACAGCCAGGTGGCGGCCATCGAGAACCTGATCTCGGCTGGTGCCATCGGCTTTGCGATCGTGCCGTCGGATTCGAGCGCCATCGTGCCGACCATCCAGCAGGCGCGCGACGCCGGGCTGCTGGTCATCGTGCTCGACACGCCGCTCGACCCGATCGATGCGGCCGATGCCACCTTTGCCACCGACAACCGCAAGGCCGGCCGGCTGATCGGCGAATGGGCGGCGGGCACGCTCGGCGATGACGCGGCCAATGCCAAGATCGCCTTCCTCGACCTCGCCGTGAACCAGCCGACCGTCGATTACCTGCGCGACCAGGGCTTCATGGAAGGCTTCGGCATCGATGTGAAGGATCCCAACCGCTACGGCGACGAGGATGATCCGCGAATCTGCGGCCATGAAATGACTGCCGGTTCGGAAGAAGGCGGCCGCAGCGCCATGGAAACGCTGCTGCAGAAGTGCCCGGACATCAACGTGGTCTATGCCATCAACGAGCCCGCTGCGGCGGGTGGCTACGAAGCCCTCAAGGCGATCGGCAAGGATGATGGTTCGGTGCTGTTCGTCGCCGTCGATGGCGGCTGCCCGGGTGTCGAAAACGTCCGCGACGGCGTGATCGGGGCGACCAGCCAGCAGTATCCGCTGCTCATGGCCTCGATGGCGCTCGAAGCGATCCTGAAGTTCTCGGAGACCGGCGAAAAGCCGCAGACGACCGAGGGCCTCGATTTCTTCGATACCGGCGCAACGCTGATCACCGACAATCCCGTCGATGGCGTCGACTCGATCGACACCACCGAGGGTCTGGAACTGTGCTGGGGGTGAGCGTCCACACCTGATGCACAGGCCTCCGCGTCCCCACTGGCGCGGAGGCCAACTATCCAGGGCAGACTTATGGGGAGGGGAGCGCCATGAGCGATGACGCAGCGGGGTCCAGTGCGGCCGAAAAAGGCCTGGGCGCGGGCGGGCCGGCGGGCTTTGCCAGTTTCGAAGACAATGACACGAGTGCCGTGCGCAAACTGCAGGGCTTCCTGCACCGGTTTCCGACGGCGATTCCCTTTTTCGTCCTGCTGTTCGGCGTGCTCATATTCTCGGTGCTCGCCGGGGGGCGGTTCTTCGCGCCCTTCAACCTGTCGCTGGTGTTGCAGCAGGTCACGATCATCGGCGTGCTCGGCATCGCCCAGACGCTGATCATTCTGACTGCAGGCATTGATCTCAGCGTCGGCGCCATCATGATCCTGAGTTCGATCGTCATGGGGCGGCTGTCGGTGGTGGCCGGGGTGCCGGTCGAAATCAGCTTCGTCATCGGCCTCGGCACCGGCGTGCTGTGCGGGCTGATCAATGGCGTGCTGGTGGCGCTGGTAAGGTTGCCGCCCTTCATCGTGACGCTCGGCACCTGGTCGATCTATGGCGCGATGGTGATCTTCATCTCGCGGTCGGAAACCATCCGCTCGCAGGATATCGAGGCGGTGGCGCCACTGCTGCAATGGCTGGGATCATCGATCAAGCTGGGCGGTGGGGCGATCCTTACCTATGGCTCGATCCTGATGATCGGGGTGGCGGTGTCGGTGTGGTACATCCTCAACCACACGGCCTTCGGACGGCATGTCTATGCCACCGGCGACGACCCCGAGGCGGCGCGGCTTGCCGGTATCAACACCACGGCGACGCTGATCGCGACCTATACGCTCGCCGGCTTTATCTGTGCGCTCGCCAGCTGGGTGCTGATCGGGCGCATCGGCGCCGTCTCGCCGCTCGGTAGCCAGACAGCCAATCTCGATGCCATCACCGCGGTGGTGATCGGCGGCACCTCGCTGTTCGGCGGCCGTGGCTCGATCGTCGGTACGCTCATCGGGGCGCTGATCGTGGGCGTCTTCCGCAACGGGCTGGCGCTCGCCGGGGTGGATGTCCTGTGGCAGGAATTCGCCGTCGGTGCGCTGATCATCATCGCCGTTACCATCGACCAGTGGATCAGGAAGATTTCGACATGACCACGCCCGTTCTCGAGGCGCGCAGCCTCTCCAAGCGCTACGGCCGGGTGGTGGCGCTCGACCACACCGATTTCGACCTGATGCCCAACGAGATCCTCGCGGTGATCGGCGACAATGGCGCCGGCAAGTCGACGCTGATCAAGGCGCTGTGCGGGGCCGTGATCCCAGATGGCGGCGAGGTGCTGCTGGAGGGCAAGCCGGTGCATTTCCGCTCGCCCATCGAGGCACGGCTCGCCGGCATCGAGACGGTCTACCAGAACCTCGCGCTGTCTCCGGCACTATCGATCGCCGACAACATGTTTCTCGGGCGCGAGATCCGGGCCAGCGACATCACTGGCAAGCTGTTCCGGCGGCTCGACCGCGCCAAGATGGCAAAGATCGCCCGCGACAAGCTGGGGGAACTGGGCCTGCTGACGATCCAGAATATCCACCAGTCGGTCGAAACGCTCTCGGGCGGGCAGCGGCAGGGTGTGGCCGTGGCGCGCGCCGCGGCCTTCGGCTCGCGGGTCGTCATCATGGACGAGCCCACGGCGGCGCTTGGCGTCAAGGAGAGCCGGCGGGTGCTGGAACTGATGCTCGACGTCAAGGCGCGCGGCATGCCGATCGTTCTGATCTCGCACAACATGCCGCATGTCTTCGAGGTGGCCGACCGCATCCATATCCACCGGCTGGGCAAGCGCATTGCGATGATCCGGCCCAAGGACTTTTCGATGTCGGATGCCGTGGCAATCATGACCGGCGCCATGGAGCCGCCACCCATGCCGGCGTGAGCCGAAACCGGCTCGTCTCAAGGGGTGAAATGTCCTAGGCTCGGCATATTGCAGAGGAAGTTCAGGACGTTCAGATGACCATGCAGCGCGCTCTCGTTTTGGAGAAGCAGCACCAGCTCGCCTTGCGCGAGATCGATCTGCCCGATGCCGTGGGGCCAGGGATGGTGAAGATCAAACTGCATACGGTGGGGGTGTGCGGGTCGGACGTGCACTATTACACCCATGGCCGGATCGGTCCGTTCGTCGTCGAGGCGCCGATGGTGCTGGGGCATGAGGCGGCCGGCACGATTGTCGAAATGGGCGAGGGCGTCGATTCCCTCGCTATCGGCGACCGGGTGTGCATGGAGCCGGGCGTGCCGGACCCCAATTCGCGCGCCTCGCGTCTTGGGCTCTACAACGTCGATCCGGCCGTGCGCTTCTGGGCGACGCCGCCGATCCATGGCGTCCTCACCCCCTTCGTGGTGCACCCGGCCAATTTCACCTTCAAGCTGCCGGACAATGTGTCCTTTGCCGAAGGCGCGATGGTCGAGCCCTTCGCGGTCGGCATGCAGGCAGCGGCCAAGGCGCGGATCACGCCGGGCGACACGGCGATCGTCATGGGCGCCGGCCCGATCGGCACCATGGTGGCGCTGGCAGCGCTGGCCGGCGGCTGTGCGCGCGTCATCGTTTCCGATCTGGCGCAGCCCAAGCTCGATATCGCGGCGCAGTATCAGGGGATCATCCCCGTCAATATCCGCGACACGGACCTGAAGGCCGAGATCGACGCGCTGACCGAGGGCTGGGGCGCCGATGTGGTGTTCGAATGTTCGGGCAGTCCGCGCGCCTGGGACGGAATTGTCGACGTCCTGCGGCCGGGTGGCACGGTGGTCGCGGTCGGCCTGCCGGTCGAACCGGTGCCGCTCGATATCGCCTCTCTGTCGGTCAAGGAGGCGCGGATCGAATCGGTTTTCCGCTACGCCCATCAATATGACCGGGCCATCGCGCTGATGGGCTCGGGCAAGGTCGATCTGAAGCCGCTGATCTCGGAGACCTTCCCGTTCGAGCAATCGATCGAGGCCTTCGACCGGGCCGTCGAGGCGCGGCCGAGCGATGTGAAGCTGCAGATCGTAATGGACGCCTGAGGCGGGGCTGCGGCCCGGAGGAGCAGAAGATGGATCTTGGACTGAAGGGCAAACTGGCTGTTGTCACCGGCGGTAGCGCCGGCATCGGGCGCGCCATCGCCGAGGGACTCGCCGCCGAGGGTGCCGACATCGTCATCGCGGCGCGCGACAAGACGCGGGCCGAGGATGCGGCGCTGGAGATCGGCAAGCAGTTCGGGGTCCGGACCGGCGGCATCGCCGCCGATGTGGCCACGGCTGCCGGTTGCGACGCAGTGATTTCCGCGGCCGCCGACATGGGCGGCACCGATATCCTCATCAACAATGCCGGCACCGGATCGAACGAGACGATCCAGGAGGCCGACGACGCAAAGTGGCAGTATTACTGGGACCTGCACGTGATGGCCGCGGTACGGCTGGCGCGCGGGCTGGTGCCGCAGATGAAACAGCGCGGCGGCGGCGTGGTGCTGCACAATGCCTCGATCTGTGCGGTGCAGCCCTTGTGGTACGAGCCGATCTACAACACCACCAAGGCCGCCCTGATGATGTTTTCGAAAACGCTCGCCAATGAGGTGGCGGGCGACAGCATCCGAGTCAACTGCGTCAATCCCGGGCTGGTGCAGACTGGCGACTGGATCAAGACCGCCAAACAGATCGCCGGCGAGGATGGCTGGGAGGCGCATCTGCAGGGGGTCGCCGACGAGGCGGGCGGGCTGAAGCGCTTCGCCAGCCCCGAGGAAATGGCGCATTTCTTCGTGTTCCTGTGCTCAAACAAGGCGAGCTACTCCACCGGATCGACCTATTTCGTCGATGGCGGCTGGCTGAAGACGGTTTGAGCCTGCCCGCAACCGGCGATGTGCTGGGCGTCGATGTCGGAATGTCGCCGACCCGGCGCTCGAGCGCCGTCTGCCGGCTCAGCTGGACGCCGACTCGCGTCAGCTGGGTGATCCGCCGGTTTCGCGCCACGCCCGAAGAGCGGCAGGCCGCGATGGCCGAGACCATCGGCACGGCGCAGCTTTTGGCGGCGGCGTTCGACGGACCGTTTCGGGCCGCGCTCGACATTATCGGGGTCTATCGTGCCTGCGAGCGGTTGCTGACGCGGCGGGACTTCCGCACCCGCATCGGCAAGCCGGGGCAATCGAGCGCGCCGATCGGCCGGGCGCTCAACGAACACACCAATTACTGCATTCGGCGGGCGCTGCCGCATGTCGCCGACGCCCGTCATCCCGGTGCCATTCACGGTAAGGCCGTGGTCGAGGCATTTCCGAGCTCGTTCATGGGTTTGATGCTGGCGGCGCCGGAGACGATCGCGGTGACGCGGGGCAATCGGTCGGACCTGTTTTTCCGACATCTGGTGGCCGCGGGCACGCTCGACCGCTTGCTCGGCCATCTGCTGCCCGGCCGGGCGCCGACAAATGACTTAGATGCCGTCACCAATCACGACGACCGCGCCGCGCTGATCTGCGCGCTGACGGCGCTCGGGGTGGCGGCTGGCGACTTCGTCAGCGTCGGCGATGCGGAGGGGCGGATCATCCTGCCGCCGCGGCCGCTCCTGGCGGACTGGGCGCGCGTGGCGCTGGACGATCCGGCCGTCGCTCCATCCGTGCTTGCGTCGGGCTGAGGTCTTGAGAACCATGTCGCCGAAACCCAAGCCCTGACGCGAAAAAGGCGTCCAACCGTCATGAGCCCGCCTAAACGCCCGCCGTCGTTCTTCAACGCCCTTACCGGCGCCCCGCTGGCCGGGGATGCGGCGCAGCGTGAAGCGGGCAATCTGCTCGACGATCTGGCGCGCGATGTCGGTCACGGCGTGGCGTGGGATGTCGACGACGACAGCGGGCAGCGGTTTGCGCTGCGGGTCGAGCGCCATCTGCCGGAGCAGCAGCTGGAGATTGCCGTCACGGGCGCGGGTGCGGTGGCGACGTTGATCGTGGTGCCGGATGACTCGGGCTACCTGCGGATCGAACTGGTCGTCGGCGGTAAACTGCTGTTCACCGGCTATGTCGAGCAGATCTGGGAAGAGTTCGACATCTGGCCGCCGGACGCCAGTGCTGAGACCGGCACGGAGGCGCCAGGACGGATGGGGAAGCGCCGCAACTGGCTGTCGCTGTCGGTCGCCGGATGGCCGGCGCTCGCCGCGATCGCGAATGCCGAGGGCTGGCTGAACCTGATGCTGGTAGAGCGCTAGCTACTCCGCCGGCGCCAGCGCCGGCTCGGCACGCTCGCGGCGGGTGATCAGGAGCATCAGCGGCAGGGCGAGCAGCGGCACCACGGCGAAGCTGCCGAACAGCCACTGCGCGGCAGAGATGGTGCCGGCCGTGAGGTCGGCACTGGCGAGGCCCGCGGCATTGACGATGGTGCCGGCGAGCGCGGCGCCGAAACCATTGGCAAACAGCTGCACCATGGAGATCGAGGCCGAGGTGAGGTCGCCTTCGCCGGCGGGCGCGGCTTTCAGGATGCGCGGCGAAATCTGCGGCCAGGAAATGCCGATGCCAGAGCCGAGCAGCAGCAGGCAGACACCGATGGGGAGAAGCGGCAGCAGCTCCCCCGTGGGATTGGCACGCGGCAGGAAGATGAACAGGCCGAGAATGGCGACGAGGTGCAGGATCGGCCCGAGGATCATCAGCAGCCGGGCGCGGCTGCCGGTCCAGGCCGAGGTGACGACGGAGGAGGCAGACCAGCCCGCGGCGACGAGCGCCAGGATATAGCCGGCAACCAGCGGCGTCTGTCCGTGCAGGGTCTGCAGGAACAGCGGCACGAAAATGTCGCAGACGATGGCGAGCTGCACCAGCAGCATGGCGCCGAGCAGCGGTGCGATGGGCGTGGTCAGCGAAAAGCTGCCGGTGGGCAGCAGGCGAATCTCGCGGCGCCGGTCGATCACGCCCAGCGCGAGGATCGCCAGCGCCGCGAGCCCGACCAGCAGCGCCTGAAGTGGCACACTGTCGGTCAGGATGGAGGCCACTGAGACGGCGAGCACGGCGCCGATCAGCAGCAGGATCTGGATGAAGGGAAAGCGCCGCGCCCCTTCGGCATTGCTGCCAGCGGGCAGGGCCCTCAGCGACAGCAAGGCCAGCAGAAGGGCGCATGGCACTAGCAGGAAGAAGGCCCAGCGCCAGGCTCCGAGCGTGGCGAACACGCCGCCCATGGCGGGGCCGAGCAGGGTCGAAACGCCCCAGACGCTGGAGATCAGCGCAAAGGCGCGGCCCCAGAGCGGCTGTGGGATGACGACGCGGATCAGCGCATAGCTGACCGCAGTGAGCAGCCCGCCACCAAACCCCTGCAGGGCGCGTCCGGCCAGCATGACCGGCATCGAGGGAGCGAAGCCGCAGATCAGACTGCCCAGCGCAAACGCCGCCGCCGCCCACAAGTATAGCGCCCGATCGCCGATGCCGAAGGGCCGGATTCCGGCGCAGACCGCGGCGACGATCGAGAAGACGATGAAGATCGTGGTGTTCCAGGCGAACAGTTCGAGCCCGCCGATCTCGATGACGGCGGAGGGCAGTACGGTCGAGCCGACGAAGGTCTCGATCGCCTGCAGCGCCACGCCGCCGGCGAGCACGATGGCCGCGAGGGCATGGCTGCCGGTGAACAGCGCACGCCAGCTGGCGGGGTCGGAGGTGGCGGCTGTGGAAGCGGACATCGGTTCGACTCTGGCTGTGCGTCCCGGGGTTTCGACCCTGGGATTGGCGGGTTGCGGAGGGTGGTCTACAACCTCAACAATGGTTGAGGTAAAGAGGAAAAACGCATGGCGCGCGAATTGAGCGTGGGGCAGGTGGCGCAGCGCAGCGGGGTCGCCGTGTCGGCACTGCACTTTTACGAGCGCAAGGGGCTCATTGCCAGCCACCGCACGGCCGGCAACCAGCGGCGTTACGACCGGGACGTGCTGCGCCGGCTGGCGATCATCCGCATCGCCCAGGAACTGGGCCTGCCGTTGGCGGAGATCGCCGAGGCGCTGGCCAAGGTGCCGATGGGCCACTCGCCCAGCGCCGAGGACTGGCGGCGGATGTCAGCCAGCTGGCACGACCGGCTGGACCGCCGCATCGTGCTGCTGACACGTCTCAGGGATGAGCTAAATGGCTGCATCGGCTGCGGATGTCTCTCGACGGCAAGCTGCCCGCTGTTCAATCCCGATGACAGCCTGGCCGAGGAGGGGGCGGGCGCGCGACGGCTGCTGCGCGCCGGAGCCGACAGCTACCAAAGCTGAGGGAACCCGGGTTCCTTCGCCCCCGTTGGCCCGGAGAGCCTTATGGGAACATGATATGGATTTTCTTGAACTGATCGGTTTCGAGCAGACGGGTACGGCGCTGCATGTGATCCTGATCCGGTTGCTGATCGCGGCCGTCCTCGGTGGAGTGATCGGCTTCGAGCGGGGCGTGCAGGAGGGCAATGCCGGATTGCGCACGCATATCCTGATTGCCACTGCGGCGAGCCTGTTCACGCTGCTGGCCTTCGAGATTTACGATGCGGCGGCGGCTGCCGACCCTGCCATCAAAGCCGACCCCATTCGCGCGATCGAGGCGGTGACCGCAGGGATAGCGTTTCTGGGCGCCGGAGCGATCTTTCAGAACCGGGGCAGTGTACGCGGGCTCACCACGGGCGCCGGTATGTGGCTGGCGGGAGCGGTCGGGGTCGCGGTGGCGCTCGGCTATTATGTGGTCGCGCTGGCCGTCGCTTTACTGGCCGTGTTGGTCCTTGCCGCGCTCGCGCGGTTCTCGCATGGCGTCGCGCGCCCCAGGCGGCCAGCGGCGGATGCGGAAGATCGGGAGGGCTGAAGCTGAATCGGCCGCCGCGGGAGGGAAATGCGACGGCCGATCAATTCGGGTCGGCCATTGGGGGTGCCGACCCCAGTCACCACGTCGCCGGAGGGAGGACGGCGACGGGTGTAAACGAATGGGCGAGAAGTTCATTTGGGAATGCGGAGGCAGTGGCTGCCATGCAACGAACTTCTCGCCCAGGCACGTAACCTGTGGACGCAGTGATTACGTGCCTACTGCTTCCAGGCGCTGATTGCGCACCCAGAAACTGACGAGCTCGGCAGCTTCACACCGAAAACCATCGGTTGTGGACTGCCGGGCGAATACGGCGTTGGCCCCGGCGTTCAGCAGAACGTCTCTAACGGGCCGGCTCAGGTCATCGGCCATGGCGGCAATCAGCAGTGACTGCGCGCCGGGCAGGGCCCTGATGGATGAAACGAAGGCAGCGGCAGCCGCCGGGAAACCCTTGAAGTCGACGATGATCATGCTGGGCAGCGTGTCGTCGTGATGCGTCAGGAGTGCCTTCAGTTCCTTCAGATAGCGTGTCTTGTCGTGCTGCAGGCTGACCGATGGCGCGCCATGTGCCAGCAGCATGCTGATCAGCTTGGTCGCCGAAGTCTCATCGTCGTCGACCAGCGTGATATAGTTCTGTGCTTGGGTGTCGTACCTGTCCATGTTCGGACTCCTGTCCATGCCGCCGCCACGGCAGAACAAGCCAAAAATTGTAGGAACCAGGATGTCCGGTGCATCGGACATGGCCTCCAGGTTCGCCACAGGCTGCGTCTGGGGTCCTTATGACATGCCCGTTCCACCCAGGCAGGCTACGGCGTGTAACGAGATCGTAATCTGGGGTTGCGTTTTACATGTAAAGCGAGATGATCCTTATTCGGAAGATAAGAGGATGCAGCTTGGCTGTTGAAGAACCTTCCCCCGAGGTGATCCAGAGGGCCCTGAATGAGCTCCTGGCCTGGCCTGGCCTGGCGCGGTCGCCTCAACTTGCCAAGTTTCTCAAGTACATAGTGGGCGAAAAGCTGCGCGGCGAGGAGGCTGGAATCAAGGCCTATTCCATCGCCGTGGACGTGTTCGGGCGCCCTCACGACTTCGATCCCCAGGTCGATCCGATCGTCCGTGTTCAGGCACGCCGGCTGCGCGCTGCGCTGGACGACTACTACGCCACCCAGGGTGCCGACAGTGCTATAAGGTTTTACCTGCCGGTCGGTCGCTATATTCCCGAATGGCACGTGCCGGACCCGTCGGAGCGCGACCAGGCACCGGTGGAGGTCGAAGGGGAAGACGACGACACTGCGTTGGACGCTGCGGCGGTGCCTGCCGAGGTCGAGGCCGACCGGAGCGCCCTATCGCTTTCGGCACGTCGCGGCGATCTGCTCCTGATGACTGTGGTGGCGCTTCTGGCATTGGCGCTGGTCGTCGTGCTGTCGCAGATCCTGCAGCCGCGTTCCAACCGGCTGGAATCACCATCGGTTCCGAGCGTGGCAATTTCCGAGTTCACCACCGTGGCCGCTGTTCCGGAGACGCGGGTGGCCGGCCTTGCGGTGGAACTCGTCACGGACCTCGAGCTCTTCCAGTTCATCCGTCCCGTCTATCGTTTGCGACAGGGGCAGGGGCCGTCGCGCCCGCGCAGCGATTTCGAACTCACCGGCATTGTGCGCTCTGGCTCGGGCGGTCTGCAGATCACTGCCAGCCTGCGCAAGACCGGCGGGGAATCTGTCGTGTGGTCGAAGACGGTCGCCGTCGCTGCTCCAGTCGAGCGGGTCGATATCGACAGTGCCTCGCGCCAGTTTGCCGATGACCTGGGGTCGATCTTCGGCCCATTGCACGCCGATATGGTGAGCTGGCTGGCGGAGACTCCTGATATTTCCGGAAGCGAGAGCCAGTATTCCTGTTCCGTCCTCGGCGCGCTTTATCGTGCGTCCGGCGGTCGCGACGACTTCGTGCGTGCGAGAGCTTGCGCCGAAGCCTTGCAGCGCCGCGTGCCGGGGTCGTCGACGGCGGAAGAGGTGCTCGGCGTGCTGCTCGTGGCCCAGGCGACGCGCATGCGCGACCCGGAAGAGCCAAGCACGGACCTGCTGAACGAAGCCGAAAGGCTGCTGCGCGATGCGCTCGACAGTCAGCCGACGTCCAGCGACGCGTGGCGTGATTTTGCGACGCTGCGCGAGGCCCAGGGGCGCGTGACCGAAGCGGAAGAAGCCTACGCCTCGGCACTGCAGCTCAACCCGGCAAATATCGACGCGATGGCAGGACTGGGACGCATGCTATCTCTGCAGGGGCGCAGTCCACGTGGCGCGCAACTGGCCACCAATGCGTTGATGCGGCATATGGCGCCACCCTATTGGTACCACGAGGCGGTTGCGCTCAATGCGTTGCGTGATGGACTGGACGCGGAGGCCATGGGCCATGCCGAGCGCCTGGCGCGTGGTGACGCCGAGATGGGCTCGGTGATTGCGGTGGTTGCGGCATCTCGTCTACGCAACAGCGATGTGCTCAACCGCTATATTGCGCAACTCGTCGAGGTGACGCGGTTCCGCCGCTACGGTATCCTGCCGGTGCTGCGCTCGCGCATTCCCGATGAAACGCTGGTGGCGGCGCTCACCCTGGGGTTGACCAGCGCCGGGCTGAAGATGAGTACGCTGAACGGGCCCTACTGATCCGCTCAGTATGTCGGGCCCAGGGCTTTGACAGGAGTTCCCATGAGTTTTGAGGCATTGGTGTCGCGCAAGGATGATGCCGGCACAATTTCCAGCACGGTTGAAACGCTGGAGGACTTGGCCTTGCCCGATCGCCAGGTGCTGGTCGGCGTCGAATGGGCGGGCTTCAACTACAAGGATGCGCTGTGCCTGACGGGTAGGGGCAAGCTGGTCCGCAATTTTCCGCATGTGGCGGGGATCGATTTTGCCGGCCAGGTGATCGAGAGTGCCGATGAACGCTACCAGCCGGGGCAGGCGGTTGTACTGACCGGCTGGCGTGTCGGCGAGATGCACTGGGGCGGATTTTCGCAGCGTGCCCGGGTCGATCCCGACTGGCTGGTGCCAGTGCCCAAGGGTCTTTCCCCGCGCACGGCGATGATGATCGGAACGGCGGGGCTCGCCGCCATGCTGTCGGTCAACCGGCTGCAGGCCGAGGGCATTCGTCCCGGTGATGGCGAGGTGCTGGTAACCGGCGCTGGTGGCGGGGTCGGCACATTGGCCGTGATGCTGCTAAGCCGGCTCGGATATGAGGTGGCGGCGGTCAGCGGACGCAGCGAGATGGTTGCGCCGCTCGAAAAGCTCGGCGCCAGCCGGGTGCTGGGCCGCGATGCGCTTAACGACAGCGGCAAGGTGCTCGACAAGGAGCAGTGGTCCAGCGCCATCGACACGGTGGGCGGGGCAATGCTCGGGGAACTGCTGAAGCAGATCCGCTATGGCGGCGTCGTGGCCGCGGTGGGCAATGCCGGGGGCGTGGAGTTTGCCGGCAATGTCATTCCCTTCCTGCTGCGGGGCGTCTCGCTGTGCGGCATCGACACGGTCATGCAGCCCTTCGCGGAGCGCCAGTCGGCCTGGGGGCGGCTGACCGAGCTGTTCCGCGAGGCGGATTATGAGTCCTTCATCAGCGAGGCCGGGCTGGCGGACTTGCCGGAGCTGGCGGAGAAAATTCTCGCCGGGCAAGTCGCCGGGCGCGTGATCGTCAATCCCCGCGCCACCTGAGCCGCGCGACAGCCTGGTGCCGCGCGGATCGGATGGTGCGTCCGAGTTTCAGAGCATCATGCCGCCGGAGACTTCGATGCGCTGGGCGTTGATCCAGCGCCCGGACTCCGACAGCAGGCTGGCGATCATCGGGCCGATATCCTCGGGCTCACCGACCCGCCCAAGCGCGGTGACGCCGGCCACCTGGCGGTTGACGTTTGCGTCGTCGCGGACGAGGCCGCCGCTGAAGTCGGTGGCGATGGCGCCGGGTGCAACGGTGTTGACGGCGATGCCGCGCGGGCCGAGCTCCTTGGCGAGATAGCGTGTCAGCACCTCGATGGCGCCCTTCATTGACGCATAGGCGGCGCTGCCGGGGAAGCTGAAGCGGGTGAGCCCGCTCGACAGGTTGACGATGCGTCCGCCGTCGCGCAGCAGCGGCAGCAGGGCCTGGGTGAGGAGGAACACGCCCTTGAAATGCACTTGGTAGAGCGCGTCGAGTTCATCACCGGTGGTTTCGGCGATACTCTGGTGATGCGAGGTGCCGGCATTGTTGACCAGATAGTCGATCCGCTCCCTGCCAAGCGTCGCGAGCGCGTCCTGCACCGCCGTCACGAACGCGGGGAAGGCATTGGTATCGGATGTGTCGAGGGGCAGGGCGACGGTTCTGGCTCCCGCCTGTTCGACGCGCTGCACGACCTCTTCGGCAGCTGCGCGATTGGCGACATAGGTGAAGATCGTATCGACGCCACGCGCGGCGAGCGCGAGCACCGTACTGCGGCCGAGGCCACGACTGCCGCCGGTGACGAGAGCGACGTGGTGGTCAGTTGTCTGGGACATGGTGATTTCTCCGTTGTTAAGCGATGACGGAGAGGTAGGCCGGCCGCGCTAATGCGAACATGCCGGAAGGCACCATGTTCTTGCCCAATCCTGCCTATCGCCTCATATGAGACTGGCAAATTCAGCAGTTCTGATCGAAGAGTAGGCCATGACAGCTCTTGATCTCTTGCGCGATACGGTCAGCACGGCGCTCGCCGCGCAGGGCAATGCCAGCCCCTATCACACCGCGATCCCGCCGCTCGTGCTGCTGCGCTCGACCAGCGAACGGCACCCGACGCATCTGGTCCATCAGCCGGCGCTTTGCGTCGTGGTTCAGGGTGCCAAATGGACCAGTTTCGGGACGCGACGGCTGGTCTATCGCAGCGGTCAGGCGATGGTCGCGGGGCTAGAGCTGCCCGGCGTGAGCCAGGTGATGGAAGGCGGACCGGACGCCCCCTACCTGAGCGCCATCGTCGGGCTCGACCTGGCGCTGATGCGCGAGGTCCATGAGGGGCTGGCGACGCCGCCGGAGCCAGTGGAGGACAGCGCGGCGTCGGGCTTTGTCATCGATCTCGAGCCGGCGGTACTCGACTGCGTCAACCGTCTGGTCGGGTTACTGGCGGAGCCGGCGGCGATCGGCACGCTGCTGCCCGGGCTGATGCGCGAGTTGAGCTATCGGTTGCTCAGCGGTCCGCATGGCGGGCGGTTCGACCGCCTGGTCGTCGGCAGTGAGCGCGACCGGAGACTGCTCGGCGCGCTGCAGCATCTGCGGCACCATTTCGCCGAGCCGATGCGGGTTGAGGCGCTGGCAGCGATGGCGGCCATGAGCCCCACGGCCTTCCACCGGCAGTTCAAGGCGCTGACGGCGATGACGCCGGTGCAGTACCAAAAGCAGATGCGGCTGATGGAGGCGCGGCGCCTGATGCTGGTTGAGAGCTGCTCGGCAGAGACCGTGGCCTTCCGTGTCGGCTATGCCAGCCCCTCGCAGTTCAGCCGCGAGTATGCGCGCTTTTTCGGAGCGCCACCGCGGCGCGACATCGCGCGGCTCAATGCGGACGAGCGGCAAGCAGAGACAGTGCCGCCGGCGGCCTGAGGGCTCTTAGTGCGGCGTCGACTTCGAGAACAGGTTGATCACCAGCACGCCGGCGACGATGAGACCCATGCCGAGCACAGCGGGCAAATCCAGCGTCTGGCGGTAGAGCACGAGGCCGACCAGCGAGACGAGCACGATGCCGGCGCCGGACCAGATGGCATAGGCCAGCCCGACCGGCATCGTTTTCAGCGTCATCGACAGGAAATAGAAGGCCACGGCATAGCCGAGGATCGAGATTGCCGAGGGCATGAACACAGTGAAGCCATTGGCGGCGCGCAGGGCGCTGGTCGCGACGACCTCCGCCACGATCGCAATGGCGAGCGACAGATAGATCGGCATGCCGGTCAGACCGCGTTGCCGAACCAGGCCTCGGCCAGCCGGACGAAGGCCTTGCCGCGTTCCTCGAAATTGTTGAACACCACGCCGACACTCTCGAGCTGGCCATAGCTCGGCGCGCCGGGCGACAGGATCACCGTGTCGTAGCGGTCGCGGCGGCTGGCGAGGGCTTTCAGCGCGTCCTCGAGCGTGCCGGCTTCCAGGACTTCGATATCGGGCGCCGCGGCATAGGTGAGGGTGGCCAGCCGGTCGCCGGTGACGGGCAGGCAGACGAGCGTGGCAACGCCGCTGGGGGCGAGCAGCGTCGCCAATTCCTCGTAGTTTTGCTGGCGCTCGTGGCCGCCGGCGATCAGCGCGATCCGGCTGCCGCGGTAGGCCGAGAGCGCCGCCTTGGTGGCTTCGGGCGTCGTTGAAATCGAGTCGTTGACGAAGACCGTGTCGCCGATGACATGCTCTTCCAGCCGATGCGGCAGCGGGGCAAAGGCGGCGATGCCGCGCACGATGCCTTCGATATCGGCGCCGGCTTTTAGCGCCATCTGTGCGGCGAGCAGGGCATTGTCGAGATTATGGGCACCCTTGAGCTTCGAACGGCCGACCGCCGTGGTCAGCCGATCGCGGATGAAGGGGGCAAGCGGTTCGATCAGCCGGTTGCGGTCACGCACGGCCGCGATCACCAGCGGATGCTCCAGCGCTCCATGCCCGAGCGCCACCGGGAAGGCCGCGTCGCGATCGATCAGGTTCAGCTTGTCGGCATAATAGCGCTCGACCGTGCGGTGCCAGTCTGTGTGTTCGGGCGTCAGATTGGTGACGGCAGCGATATCGGGCGTAAAGGCCATGTCGGCCGTCTGATAGCTCGACAGCTCGAAGACGACGATCTGATGCTGGTCGGCGATTTCGAGCGGTGCCAGCCCGACATTCCCGGCCAGTCCGGAATCGAGCCCCGACTCGGTCAGCATCAGATGGATCAGCGTTGCGGTGGTCGATTTGCCCTTGGTTCCGGTGATGGCAATGACCTTGCGACCCTCGCGAAAAGTCTCACCCCAAAGGTTGAGGTTGGAGGTGACGGCGATGCCGGCCTCGCGCGCCATGGCGAAGATCGGCCGGTAGCGCGACACGCCCGGGCTTTTGACGATGGTGGCGAAACGCTTCTCCGCAATCGCCTGGGGCAGGTCGGCCGGCGCGATGGTCTCGGTGTCCTCGATCGCGGCGGAGCCGCTGTCGACGGTGACGAAGACCTTGAGGTCCGGCGCGCGGGCCTTGATGAAGGCGCGGGTGGAGCGGGCCTCGCGGCCGGCGCCGTAGAGCAGAACGGGGTGGTCAAAACGCATGGCGGGCGACTCGTTCGGCAAGCGCGGGAGGGATGAGATGTTCTGTCGTATCAACCATCAGCTCGGCAAGAGCCGCGGTAAGTCGCGGTTCGCCATATTGGGCGATGAGGTCGGCGCGCAGGGCGCTGACAATGGCATCGTCGCGCCATTCGGGGCGGTCCGTCAGGGCATAGAGGCAGGCCGCGGCCTCTTCGATCTCGCCGACGCATTCCCAGGGTTTCTGGCCGGCGAGCCCGGTCAATTCGCGGAAGGAGTGCTCATGGTGCGGCTGGTCGAGGAGGTTCTGGCCGAAAATGCCGACCAGCCGGTCCTTGTCCATCACCGGCGCGAAAATCAAAAAGACGAAGTGGCATTTGGGGCAATTGCCGCACCACAGCGGGCCGCCATTGCCGGCCAGCTTGAAGTTCTCGTTGCAGCTTGAAAAGACGCGGTCGAAGCGGGTTTCGCGTGCGAACAGGCTGGCAATCCGGGCTTCGGAATAGGGGCGGAGCAGCGAGAAATACCCCAGCGCGCCGCCGCTGGCGCGGGCCAGCACATCGGCGATCAACCGCTCGAAGGCGATGGATTTCGAATGCTGGTGGTTGGCCTCGCGGCCATCGAAGGTGACATTGCCTTCGCTGGCTGAGCGCTCGTTGGAGAGGACGATACGGTTGTAGGAGAACAGCAGGCTGGTCAGCGCGGCAATCATCGAATTGATCGCCGTCGAGGGCACGTGTCCGTTGTAATAGCCGGGCTCACGCCCCAGCCGGATCATTTCGGCGTCGAGGGTGCGGCGCACGTAGAGCGGTTCGCGGCCGATCTTTTCGACCGAGGTGAGGATCGGGCCCTTGGCATTGACGGCAAAGGGCGTGAACTCGATTTCCGCGGCACTGAGCAGTTCGACGCTGACCAGGGAATCCTTGCCGCCGCCGATGGGCAGCAGGGCGCGATCGTTCAGCACCGGCGGCGCGGGTTCGGGGCGCGCATCGTCGGGCGCCGTCAGGCGCAGGCGCCCGAAGCGCTTCAGATCATTGCGAGCGTAGAACTCGCCCAGCCCGTTCTCGTAGACGTCGATGACAAAGGCCCGCTCGGTCTGGGTCAGCGCGATTTCGGTGGTAATGTCGAGGGGCGCGCGCAGTTTGAAATAGCTGACGCCCAGCACGATGGCGGTGAGGTCGAGCAGTTTTTCGAAGGCTGTGGTGGCCACCACCTCCGCGTCGCCACCTGCCGGAAAGCTCAGCGTCTCGGTGAACTGCAACTCGCCCAGCCGATAGGTGAAGCTGGCGCTGCCCGTCGCGGCGTCGAAATGCGGATGCGCGATGGTGAAGGTTTCGGCCATGCGCTGCCTCAGTAGAGACGGACGCTGAGGCGCAGCACGATCTCCGAGCCCAGCCGCTGATAGCCGAATTCGCGCATGGTGCATTGCCAGGAGGTGCCCAGCCGCTGGATCGAGAACAGATTGTAGCGGGCCGGGTCGTGCCCGCCGTGCTCTGTCTGCGCCATACCCGCGGCGGCAACGCCGACCACGGGCACATCGCCTGTGGGACCGGGAACCGAGAAGACGGTCGATTTGTGGGTATGGCCGTGCAGGATCAGTTCGGCGCCCTGTTCGGCGACGACGCGGCGGAAATCGCGCGCGCCATACAGGCCGAGCCGCGGATGGGCGCTTTCCTGATTGGGCGGGTGGTGGATCATCACCACACGGAAAAAGCCGCCGTCACCCAGCAGCTTCAGGCAGCGCGACAGACGCTCTGCCTGGTGTTCGTCGAACTTGCCGCTCGACATGAAGGGCAGGGTGGCGACCGCGCTGTTGCAGGAGATCACCGCGACATTGCCGACGCGGCGCACGAAGGGGAAGGGGTTCTCGTCCAGCGTCTCGCCAGCCACATAGCTGCCCCAGCGGTCCATGGCCTTGTCGAGCTGGCCGGCGATATAGGCGTCGTGATTGCCGGGGCAAACGCAGACCTGGTCGGGGTCGCCGACGGTCTCCAGCCAGTTGTAGGCCGAGTTGATCTCGGCATCGAGCGCCAGGTTCATCAGGTCGCCGGTGACGGCGGTGATGTCAGGGTTCTGGCCGCGCATGTGGCGGACGAGCCGCGTAAGGCCATCGCCATCCAGCGTCTTCTCGCGCGTCAGGCGCCAATTGAGATAGCCGGTGATCCGCTTGTTGAGCAGTTCGCTCGGGCGCACGGGGGGCAGCGGCGCGAGATGCACGTCTGAGAGGTGGGCGAGGGTAATCATCACCGGCGTAATGGCACGTGACGCGCGGCAATAAAATGGCATAGTTGCGCGTATCGTATGCTGGCGCCGGTCCCGGTCCGACCGAAAAGGCCGCCGCGCCCCATCCTGTCACCCCCGAACCGCGCTTGCTCATGTCCCGCTGGCAGATCTTCAGAACCTGGCTGCACATGCTCGTCGTCGGCCTCAGGCGCCGCATCGTGCTCGGCGCCCGCGTCGCGTTGCTCGACGGCAATCGTGTGCTTTTACTGAGGCATACCTATCTTCCGGGCTGGCATTTTCCGGGTGGCGGGGTCGAGCCAGGCGAGGCCGCCGTCGAGGCGGTGATGCGCGAACTGCGTGAAGAGACCGGCCACGAGGCGCTCGAGACACCGCAATTGCACGGCTTTTTTCACAATGTGAACCCGGCCACCACGCGCGACCATGTGGCGCTTTTCGTCTGCCGGCGCTTCCGCGAAATCCACAGCTTTCAGCGCAATCTCGAGATCGCCGAGATCGGCTGGTTCGCGCTTGATGCCCTGCCGGAGGGAATCGAACCCGGTACCGCGGCACGCCTCATCGAGATCCGCGAGGGTCGCGCACCGACGACACGATGGTAGTGGGGGAACGGGCGTGGTCCTCGCGTCATTATCCCTCAATGATCACTGACTATAACGGCGCCAACCCCTATGTGGCCTGCGCAGCAACGGAGGCCGTAGCTGTCCCACGATTTGCGTGGACGGGCCGATCCATGGAATGCTATGCGCGAAACAGACGTCAGGAGGCGTCCAGGATGGAAAGAACGACTCAGTTGATCCGACGACCATAAGTTGTCGCTTCCGGCCCGTGCGGCGCCGGTTACTCGTTCTCGTCCCGACTGTTCTGGACTGCATTTCATGATCGCGACTCCCGCATCGCATGCCACGCCCGCTGCACCCCAGCCGCCTGGTCTGCCCACCGTTCGCCCCGCCACGTCCGACGACGACGCATTCGTCGAGGACCTGCATGCCACCGCCTTCGGCCCCGGCCGGTTTTCGCGGACGGCGTTCCGTGTGCGCGAGCAATTTCCCATCGATCCCAGCCTGACGCTGATCGGCGAAGCCGATGGCACGCCGTGCGGCTGCGTATGGATGACGCCGATCAGTGTCGGCGGCATAGACGGCTACATGCTGGGCCCGCTGGCGACCCATCCCGATTTCCGCAAGCGGGGCGTCGGGAAGCTCCTGGCCCGCGAGGTGACCCGCATCACTCTGGCGCGCGGCGAGGGCGAGTTCGTGCTGCTGGTCGGCGATCAGGATTACTACTGCCCGCTCGGCTGGGTGCCGACCATTCCCGATTCGATCGTCTGGCCTGGTCCGGTCGATCCGAACCGGGTGTTGGTCTATTCCGCGGATCCGGAGATGGCGGCGCGGCTGGCTGGACCGATCCGGGCGTTCGGCGACCACCCGGCCACGTGAGTCGCGGGAAGGGCTGGCGATGTCCGACACTGACGGCCTGATTGCCCGGATCCGCGGGCGGCTGCTCGTGGAACCCGATACGATATCAGACGCGGCCAATCTCAGGCCGGACTGGATCCCCGAAATCCCACACCGCCGGGCCCCTGTTTCAGCGGCGGTGCTGATCGCACTGGTGCGGCGCGGCGACACGCTGTCGATTCTCTATACCGAACGGTCGCCGGACCTGCGGTCCCATTCCGGCCAGATCGCCTTCCCCGGCGGCAAGGTCGACCCGGGCGACCGCGACGTTGCCGATGCGGCGCTGCGCGAGGCGACGGAGGAGGTGGCGCTGGTTCGCGACGAGGCGACGATCCTCGGGCATATGCCGCTCTATTATACCGGCACCAATTATCTGATCTCGCCGGTTGTCGCGCTAGTCACCCCCGAGGCGCCGTTCCGACCCAATCCGGGTGAAGTCAATTCGGTGTTCGAGGTGCCGCTCGATTATCTGATGACGCCCGGTAGCTATGCCACGCACCGCATTCTGCGCGGCGAGAAGGAACACACCACCTGGAAAATCACACATAGCGGTCTTGTCATCTGGGGCATTACGGCGAACCTTACGCGGCGGTTCCACGATATGGCGCTCAGCGCGGAGGGTGGTTGAGCAGTCTCGAGCAATCTCAGGCGCTGTTGCAACGAGCCGAATGGCTCAAGCGCCCCGAGGCGCAGCGGCTGTTTGCGCTGCTGGATGGCGGGCAGGAGCGCACCCTTGCCGTCGGCGGAATCGTCCGTGACACGCTGCTCGACATGGCGCGCAGCGACACCGATCTCGATCTCGCCACCGAACTGACCCCCGATGCGGTGATGGCGCGGGCTCAAAAGGCCGGTGTCGCCGCTTATCCGACCGGCATCAGCCACGGCACGGTGACCCTGAAACTCGATACACTCGTCGCCGAGGTAACGACGCTGCGCGAGGATGTCGCCACCGACGGGCGGCATGCTGTCGTGCAATTCGGCACCGACTGGCGGCGCGATGCCGAGCGGCGCGATTTCACGCTCAATGCGCTCTACGCCACCATGGACGGCAGGCTGTTCGATCCGCTTGGCGGGCTCGCCGATTGTCTGGCCGGGCAGGTGCGGTTCATCGGCGATCCGGCGACGCGTATCCGCGAGGACCGGCTGCGGGTGTTCCGCTTTTTCAGGTTTTCGGCCAGCCACGGCGGCGAGCGCTTCGACGCCGAGGGGCTGGCGGCCTGTGCGGCCGCAGCTGGTGCGCTCGACCGGCTGGCGGCGGAACGCGTCGGTGGGGAAATGCGGCGCATGCTCGACCTGCCGCGGATCGGCAATACGCTGCGCCAGATGCGCGAAGCGGGGATCGTCGATCTGGGCGAGCCCGCGCTCGACCTCATCCATAGGCACGAGCGGCGCGTGACGCGGCCGCGCTTCGTCGAGCGGCTGGCGCTCCTCTTTTTCGCGCATGACCCTGAGGCGCTTCGGGCGCAGTGGCGGCTGTCGCGCGACGACATGCGGGTCGGCGGCGCGGTGCTCGAGGTCAGCCGGATGCTGATGGACTTCCGCTTGCACGAAGCGGCCTTCCGCCATCCCGGCATGCTGAGCAGCGGGCTCGACGTCGCGGCGACGCTGGCGGACTGGAGCGAGGCTGGCCGTGGCGCGGTGCGTGAGCAACTTGAACAGATCGAGGTGCCGCGGTTCCCGCTGTCGGGCGACGATCTCCTCGCCGCCGGTCTCAGTGGGCCAGCCGTGGGCAGCGCCCTCGGCCGGCTGGAAAAACTCTGGATCGAGAGCGGCTTCGCCCTCGATCGCGAGACTTTGCTCGAACGGCTCTAGCCTTCATTCGTCCTCGAAAACGCCGAGACTCGTCATGCCGGCGAGCTTGGTGCCGTCCTCGGTGCGGATCACCTCGCGGGGGACCGCACCGCTCAGCGCCTCGATCGCATCGGCCAGCGGGCGCGAATGGGTGACCACCCAGACCTGGCTGCGCTCGGCCGCGCGGGCAATGGCCTGCGCCAGCGTCGGCAGCAGATCGGGGTGGAGGCTGGCTTCCGGCTCGTTCAGCGCGATGAAGGGGGGCAGGCGATAGCTGAGCAGGGCGCCCATCAGCGCGATGAACTGCAGCGTGCCGTCCGACAGTTCATGCGCGGCGAAGACGCGCTTCGGTGTTTCGGGAAAGACCATGCCGAAGCTGGCGTGTTCCGCGGGCAGGGGAACCTCGAGCCGCGCGCCGGGGAAGGCGGCAGCGATCATCTCGTCGAGATCGACGCTGTCCTGCCGGATGTGGCGCAGCGTGGCCAGCACGGCGGCGAGGTTGCTGCCGTCGGAGGCCAGCATGGGCGCGGTGACGGCGCGGCCCGGCCGGCGCAGGGGCGAATCGAGGTCGGAACGAAAGGCGTGAAAAAAGCGCCAGTTGGCCAGTTCCTGGCGAATGAGCGAAATCTCGGGCCGACCGCTGCCGACGCTCGACAGCGCGGTTTCGCTGGCCAGCGCCCCTTCAGCCAGCAGTTCGCGCCGCCCCTCGGCGTCGCGCATCCAGATGCCGGCGCGGTCGCGGGTCAGCAGCTCGGTGCGGCGGCGGCCGATCAGCTCGAGGCTTTCGGTCTTGATCTGCGCCTCGTGCGGGAAGGCGGGGCTGACGGCCTTTTGCGGAAAGCCGAGGCTGAGTGCGTATTCGGCGGCGATCTCGTCGATTTCCAGTCGCACCGAGAGTTCGAGCCGGTTGCCGCCTTCGTGGGCGCGATAGCCGTCCGTTCGGTGCATAGGGTCGAACCTGCCGTCGTCGGTCAGGTTGCGGCCGCCCGCCCAGAAGATCGAGGCGAGGCCGCCTTCGCGGGCGATCTCGTCGGCAATGGTGCCGCGGGCCGCGGCATGCAGCAGCTCGAGCGAACGGTAGAGATTGGTCTTGCCGGCGCCATTGCCGCCGATCAGCACGGTGAGCTGGCGGAGCGGCAGCCGCAGCCGGCGCACCGAACGGTACCCCTTGATCGCGACCTCGGTGACCGTCACGGGCAGTGCCCTCCTAGGGCCAGCGGACTTCCGGCGGCATGGAGCTCAGGATCGCCTCGACATTGCCGCCAGTCTTCAGCCCGAAGGTGGTGCCGCGATCATAAAGCAGGTTGAACTCGACATAGCGGCCGCGGCGCACCAGCTGTTCCTCGCGGTCGGCATCGGTCCAGGGCGTCGCGAGATTGCCCGCGGCGATGTCGGGGTAGCTTTGCACAAAGGCGCGGCCGACATCCTGGGTGAAGGCGAAGTCGGCGTCCCAGTCGCCGGAATTGTGCCGGTCGTAGAAGATCCCGCCGATGCCGCGCGGCTCGTTGCGGTGGGCGAGGTAGAAATACTCGTCGCACCACTGTTTATAGCGCGCGTAATCGACCTGCGGATGGGCATCGCAGGCGGCGCGCATGGCGGCGTGGAAGGCGACGCTATCGGGGTCGGTCTGGGTGCGGCGCCGGTCGAGCACCGGCGTCAGGTCGCCGCCGCCGCCGAACCACCAGTCACCGGTAACGATCATCCGGGTGTTCATGTGGGCGGCCGGCACATGCGGGCTGCGCGGATGGATGATCACCGAAACGCCGGCGCTCCAGAAGTCCGCGCCGGCCTCCGTATGCGGCATCTGGCGGGCAAAATCCTCGGAGAACTGGCCGTGGACGACCGAAATATGGACGCCGGCCTTTTCGAACACCCGGCCATGCAGCATGCCCATTTCGCCGCCACCGCCGTCGGGGCGCTGCCAGGGCTTGATCTCGAAGCGTCCGGGTTCACCCTCATAGCCGGTGCCGGCATCCTCAAGCGCCTCCAGCCTGGCGCAGAGGTCGTCGCGCACTTGGCGGAACCAGTCGGTGGCGCGGGCTTTCTTGGCGTCGATATCGGCGGGCAGCGTGGACGTCGGTGTCATGCGGCTACCCTTAAAGCTGCACTTGAGGGGCGGCAAGGCAGGCGCGGGTCAACCGAGCGCGGCAAATCCACCCGTCTGGCGCAGCGCTTCGCCCAGCACCAGGCTGGCGGCGGTGACGACATTGAGCGAGCGGGTGGCGTGGCGCATCGGGATGCGCAACTGCAGATCCACCGCTGCGGCGACCGTCTCCGGAACGCCGGCCGTTTCGCGGCCGAGCAGCAGGATGTCGGTCGGCTGGAACGCCGTTTCATAAACGGAGGTGCCTGCTTTCGTGGTCAGCAGGGCCAGCCGGCGAGCTTCGCTTTGCCGCCAGGCTTCAAAGGCGGTCCAGTCGTCGTGCTCGACGAGGGCGGCGAGTTCGAAATAGTCGAGCGCCCCGTGTTTCACCGCATGGCGGGAGAAGGGGAATCCGGTGGGGTGGATGATGTGCACCGTCGCGCCAAGGCAGGCGCCGAGTCGCAGCATGGCACCGGTGTTCTTGGCGATGTCGGGTTGATATAGGGCAAGATCGACCATGTCCGAGCCCTAGCGGGCGCATTGCGCCACGGCAATCCCGGTCAGGCGTCTATGGACTTGGCGACCGCGATCTTGGGCACCCGGAAGCCCATGGCGATCCAGGCCGTGAGCAGCTTGAAAAAGAAGCTGCCGGACTGAGTCTTGTGGTTCGGCACATCAGTTGGCAGTGGCGGTAATTCTGGCCAGTCGCTCGCCATGGTGCGCATTTCGAGTGGGGGCAGGGTGTTTTCGGACCACAGCGACCCGTAAAGACTCAGCCAGTGGCCGCCCTTGAATTCGAGGAACACCGGACTGTTGCAGCAGCCGGCGACGACGCGGCGCGTCTTGGACTGCGGTGTGAGATAGAATTCGCGCAAGAGCTCGGCGCCCTTTGAAAAGCGCACCCGGTCTTTGCGGTAGAGCACGTAGCGGGTGGTCCCAAGCGGGGTGCGCACCTGCGGCGCGCCGGGCAGGGCCTCGATCCGGGTGCTGCCCTCGCGACAACTGGTGCAGCAGCATTCCGCATTGACCATGGCCTTGCCAGTCAGTTCCAGTTCGACGCGCCCACAGGCGCAACTTACATGCGTGACATTCATCAGTTGGTCTCCTGTGGATCGGGCTGGTCGAACAGCCGACGGATGTAGCGCGCGAGGTGATCGAGGCTTTCGCGGGCAAAGTCAGGGTCATTGCCGGCCTTGGCGATAATAAATGCGCCCTGCAGAACGGACTGGGTGTGGCGCGCGAGGCTGGCCGCGGTGAAATCGGTGTCGCTCAGGCCATGCTCAGCCATGGCTTCGGCGATATCTGTCTCGAGGGTTGCCGCGTGGCAGAGGATGGCTTCGCCCGCTGCCCTGCTGATTTCGGGCGCGGTCGCATGCACTTCCTGAACCAGCGTGCCGGCCAGGCAACTGAACTGGGCGATCTCGCCAGCAATGATCTGACGGCGGAAGGCGACATAGGCGAGGACGCGCTCGAGGGCCGTCGCCGGAGCATGGTAGGGGGCTTCCGCAAAAAAGACGCTGGTCGTGTCGTGCCAAAACTGCGCGGCGGCAATGCCGAGCGCGGACTTGCTCTTGAAGTGGTGGAAGAAGGCGCCCTTGGTGACGCCGGCTTCACGGCAGAGATCATCGACGCTGGTCGCCGCAAATCCCTGCAGTCGAATCAAATCCCGCGCCGCTTCGAGCAGGCGGGTGCGGGCATCCCCGCGTTCCGGGTTCAACAGCGTCGGTCTGGACATCTGCCTATGATACATACCGGTCGGTATGTTGCAACTCGAGGTGCCACATTCCCGAGTCTGCCGCCACAATTGCGCAAAGCTTGTCGCTGCGATCTGTGGAAATGCGCGAAGCCGTGACGACTGGTTGCTAGCCTGCAGCGCAGTTGCGCCAGCGTATCCGGGCCCCCGGAAGGCCGGTGTTTCCGTGCTGTTTTCCCCCATCGCGGCAGATCACGGTGGGTATAGTGTCGCATCGACTTCAACACTGGGGTGCCAGTGCTGGACAAGAGGGGTTCAGAGTGCCAAAAGAACGCCCAAATCACGCGCCTTTGAGGGCGGGGGCCGGCTATGGCTGCGGGATTCGCAGCTGTCGGGCGCACCATGGCGCTGATCCAGGCAACATAGACGGAAGCTAACCTTGGCGACGCAATCCAATCTGTCACAGCCGGAAGCCCCGGATACCGGGCGGCGCGATTTTCTGTATATCGCCGCGGGCGCCGTCGGCGCTGTCGGTGTCGCGGGCGCCGTATGGCCGCTGATCAATCAGATGAACCCCGATGCATCGGTTCTGGCACTCAGCTCGATCGAGTTCGACGTGTCGAGCATCGACGTCGGCCAGTCGGTCACCATCAAGTGGCGCGGGATGCCGGTGTTCGTGCGGCATCGTACGCCCGAAGAGATCACCGAGGCCGAAGACGTGCCGATGTCCGATCTCAAGGATCCGGAGCCGGACTCGGCGCGGGTCAAGGAAGGTCATGCAGAGTGGCTGGTCATGATCGCCAACTGCACGCATCTGGGCTGCATCCCGGTGGGCGAATCCGGTGAATTCGGCGGTTGGCTGTGCCCGTGCCATGGGTCACAGTTCGACACCTCGGGCCGTATCCGCAAGGGCCCCGCGCCGACCAATCTGGTGGTGCCGGAATACGAATTTCTGTCCGATACGCTCGTTAAGATCGGCTGAGGGGGACAACGATAATGGCAAGCCACGAATCCAGTTACGTCCCCAGCACTGCCGTCGAGAAATGGGTCGACGAGCGTCTGCCGCTCATCCGGTTCTCGAAAGAGCATCTGATCGACTATCCGACACCGAAGAACCTCAACTTCTGGTGGACCTTCGGCGGCATCCTCGCGATCATGCTGATGGTGCAGATCATCACCGGCATCGTGCTGGCGATGCATTATACGCCCAACATCGCGATGGCCTTTGACTCGGTCGAGCATATCCGGCGTGACGTGAACGGCGGACGCATCCTGCAGGCGGTCCACGCCGTGGGCGCCTCGATGTTCTTCGCAGCCGTCTATATCCATATTTTCCGTGGCCTGTTCTACGGCTCCTACAAAGCACCGCGCGAGGTGCTGTGGATGCTTGGCGTCGTCATCTTCTTGCTGATGATGGCCACGGCGTTCATGGGCTATGTGCTGCCCTGGGGACAGATGAGCTATTGGGCCGCGCAGGTGATCACCAGCATCTTTGCCGCGATCCCGATCGTCGGCGATCCGATCCTGCAGCTGCTGCGCGGCGGTTTCACCGTTGGCAATCCCACGCTCAACCGCTTCTTCTCGCTGCACTACCTGCT
Source organism: Devosia sp. (assembly GCF_048261455.1). Taxonomy (GTDB): domain Bacteria; phylum Pseudomonadota; class Alphaproteobacteria; order Rhizobiales; family Devosiaceae; genus Devosia_A. Next base: position 98,562 of record NZ_JBLXGA010000012.1, on the reverse strand, counting down.
GCCGTTCGTCATCGCTGCGGTGGTCGGGCTGCACGTGTGGGCGCTGCACATTCCGGGCAATAACAACCCGGTCGGCGTGTCGGTGAAGTCGAGCCGCGATACCATCGCCTTCCATCCGTACTACACGATGAAAGACGCCTTCTGGATCGTGGTGTTCTTCATTCCCTTCGCCTGGTTCGTGTTCTTCGCACCGGACCTGCTGGGTCATCCCGACAACTACGTCATGGCCAACAGCCAGGTGACGCCGGCGCACATCGTGCCCGAATGGTACTTCCTGCCGTTCTACGCCATTCTGCGCGCCATCGACTTCAACCTGCTGTTCATCGACTCCAAGCTCCTCGGCGTGATCTTTTTCGCAGGATCCATCCTGATCCTGTTCTTCCTGCCGTGGCTTGACACGTCAAAGGTGCGCTCGGGTTCGTTCCGGCCGATCTTCAAGTGGTTCTACTGGCTGTTCGTCGTCAATTTCGTGATGCTCGCCTATCTGGGCGCTTCGCCGGCCGATGGCACGGTGATCGGTCTGGGCGTTGCGACCTTCTCGAAGATCTGCACGGCGTACTACTTCTTGTACTTCCTCGTCATCCTGCCGCTGCTGGGCCTGTTCGAAACGCCCAAGCCGCTGCCGCCGTCGATCTCGGAAGCCGTCCTAACCAAATCGCATGCCGCCACCGGGACCACTCCCGACGCGGCTGGCGCTCACTGAAACCCGGGGCCGAAGTGAAGATGTTCAACAAGAAATCCCTTCTCGGCGCTCTGGTGATGACCGCATTGCTGGCCATCACTCCGGCGATGAGCACAGCCTCGGCGGCGGAATCCAGCGTCGAAGTCGAACGGCACGACTGGAGCTTTGCCGGCGTGTTCGGCACCTATGACCAGAACCAGCTGCAGCGCGGCTTTCAGGTCTTCCGCGAGATCTGCTCGAGCTGTCACTCGGCACGCCTGCTGGCCTTCCGTAATCTCTCCGAGTACGGCGGTCCCGGTTTTTCCGAAGAGCAGGTGAAGGCGCTGGCCGCCGAATACGAGGTGGACGATCCGGATGCCGAGGGCGGTCGCCGCCCCGCGGTGCCGGCCGACCATTGGCCGTCGCCGTTCCCCTCCGATCAGGATGCCCGTGACGCCAATGGCGGCATCGTGCCGCCGGACTTCTCGGTGCTCGCCAAGGCCCGCACCATCGAGACGCCGTTCCCGTGGTGGATCCTCAACTACTTCCAGCCTTATGCCGAAGGTGGCCCGGATTACATCCATGCGCTGCTGAATGGCTATCATGAGGAAGTGCCCGAGGGTGTGCTCAACAACGAGGGCAAGCCGTTCGAGCTGCCCGAGGGCAAGTACTACAACGACGTCTACCCGGGTCACGCGATCGGCATGGCGCCGCCGCTGGCAGATGGTGTCGTCGCCTATGAGTCGGGCGATGGCGAATCCGTCCTCGAGACGCTGGAGCAGTACTCCACCGACGTGTCGGCCTTCATGATGTGGGTGGCCGAGCCGCACCTGGCGGCACGCAAGCAGGCGGGGCTGCAGGTCATCCTGTTCCTCATCGTGCTCGCCGGCATGCTCTACCTCGTCAAGCGCAAGCTGTGGGCCAATATCGAGCACTAGGCGCGCGTCAGAGTTCAGATATCGTTCAGGGGGCTTCGGCCCCCTGTTCATTTTGGGGTGCCAACACATCCAGCCAGTTGTTTTCCGTTCATCGGGCTGGCAAATTGATGGCGATCTCGCGACAAAATCCTGCCGGTTTCTGCTGCGATGGTCTGTCCGCTCGCGTTTTCCGGAGGCCAACTTGTCGATTCTGCGCACTGCCGCGACAGCGGCCACCGTTGCCCGGACTGTGCTTCGGAGCCCCGCCGTTCGTGCCGGCCTGGCGCTGGCGCCCGCGCTGCTGGCCAATCCTGCCGTTCGCGGCAAGGCGCGTGATCTGACGCTCGGCGCTGCCTATGGCGCAGGTGTCGTCGCGCGGCGGATCGTCAAGGGGCGCTAGCCCCAGCCCGTCGCGGGCAGGGAGCACAAAGCTTTCGCAAAGGCTTGACCCCGCCGTGGTTCTCCGGTTCCCTCCGCGCGTTTGCTAACGGCCGGATGCGTCATGCTTGATCTCAAATCCCTCGTCCGCTCGATCCCCGACTATCCCAAGAAGGGCATCATCTTTCGCGACATCACCACGCTGATCGAACACCCCGACGGGTTTCGGGAAAGCGTCGAGCGGCTGGCCGAAGCGCATCGCGGGCTGGGCATTACCCATGTCGCCGGTATCGAGGCACGCGGCTTCATTTTCGGGGCAGGCGTCGCCATCGCGCTGGGCGTCGGCTTCGTGCCGGTGCGCAAGCACGGCAAGCTGCCGGGCGAAACCATCGGACAGAATTATGCGCTGGAGTACGGCGTGGATACCATCGAGATCCATGCCGACGTGGTGGGCCCGGGCGACAAGGTGTTGCTGATCGATGATCTGGTCGCGACCGGCGGAACCGCCCTGGCGGCCGTCGGGCTCATTCGACGCACCGGGGCCGAAGTCAAGCACGCAGGCTTCGTCATCGACCTCGTCGATCTGCCCGGCTCGGCCAAGCTGAAAGAGATCGATGTCGAACTCTTCAAGCTGATCGATTTCGAGGGGCACTAGCGCCTCTCAGATGCCCGCGGGCGTGCTAGTTGCGCACGTGGCAGGTCAATACGTTCTTTTCGGTCGTATAGAGCTGCAGCACGTCCTGCCCGGCCTCGTCGAAGCCTAGAATTGCGGTGACGATGCCGGCGCCCTCGACCAGATTGCCGGTCAGGAAGGTCACGCCATTGCTGGCCATTTCAGCGGTTCCGGTGCCTGAGGCAGAGGAGCCGAAATTGGCCGACGCATAGCCGTAGCTGCCGGCATAGATGGTCAGCAGTCCGGCACGGGTGCCATCGATGAGGGCGCGGCAGCCCCAGTTGCCTTCAACGCCGACGCCGCTCAGCGACTGGGCGGCGGCCGGTGTGGCGCACAGGGCCATGACGGCGAAAATCTTGAACAGGCGCATAAACGAGTCACCTCCGTTGGGTGAGCAACTTCCCCAATACGGGCAGGCGGGTCAACGCCCCGAGAAGCCGCAGGCGCCATGGCATGCGATAATCGCGCAGCTTTGAAAAGCCCACGAGCTCGGCGCGATAGACCTCTTCGCCGCGCTGGTTGACCGCGTCGATGGTGTTGAACAGCAGGCCCCAGCCGGGAATCGAGTTGGACGGTCGCTTGTCGGTGACTGTGAGGCTGTAGCTCACCGTGTCGCCGGGGCGCACCGGGGCCTTGAAGACCATGCTGTTGACGCCGGGCGAGGGGCCGGAGACGCCGGGTTCTTCACCGAGTGTGCGCAGGCGCAGCTCTTCTGCCTCCAGCGCGTCCACCATCTTGCGATGACCGATCACCACCGTGTGCCAGCCCGAGGCGATCAACCCGCCGAAATGGCTCTGCCGGGCGCCGTCGGCGTCGAGGTGAAAGTACTGTGGATCATAGCGCTGGCCGAAGCGGATGATCTCGTCCTCGGTGAAGGTGTGGTCTCCGAGCGGAAAGCGTTCGCCCAAGGTGATGTTCTCGAACCAGCGGGTCATGACTTATCCCCGTCTGCAAAAGGCGCGGTAGGATCACGCAACTCGACCAGATTGGCGAGGCGCATGGTCATCACGGGGAGCTCCTTTTGATTGCGGATGTCGAAATCGAGCGTGACGATGCCGCGCTCGGGATGGGATCGCGAGCGGCGCAGCGCAGAGATCGTCACCGTGCCGGTAATCGAGTCGCCCTTCATCACCGGGCGGCGCCATTTCAGATCGGAAAAGCCGAGGCCGCCACCGGAGGCCACTTTCGACAGAAAGGCCTCGACCAGCAGTTTGAGGCTCAATCCGGCCGTCTGCCAGCCTGATGCTGCCAGCCCGCCCAGCAGCGACTTGCGGGCAGCGGCTTCGTCGAGGTGAAAGGGCAGGGGGTCGAACTCCGTGGCGAAGTCGATGATCATCCGTTTGGTCACGGTGACGCGGCCGAGCGTGATCACCTCGTCGATGGCAAGGTCCTCGAAATGGCGGCGGTCTGCGGTGACGGGATTGGACATTGGTTGACGTATAGGTCAACCAATCCCGATCCTGCAAGCGTCAGGCGGCGGGAACGGGCAGGGGCGACAAGGCGGTGACGATGGCGAGGCTGGTGACGAAACCGGCCAGGAGCCAGATCGGCAGCCGCCGGCTCGCGTCATGGGCAATCAGCGTGAAGACGATCGGCATCATCACCACGCACATCAGCAGCAGGAAGGCCACGCCGACCATGGCGAGAACGCTGTAGGCGGCGCCAAGGATGAACGGGGCGAGCGACGCCAGTATCGCCAGCGGCACCATCCAGAGCGCCTTCACTTCGCGCCAGAGGATGGACAGTAGGAGGCCGACGATGCCGAGCAAAAGACCAGCGCTGGCCAGGATTGGAAGGAAGCCGGTGTCACCGGTGAACAGGTTGGCGGGCGCGGAAAAAAAGCCGGCAATCGCGGCGCCCCACATGGCAAAGAACGACATCAATACTATCCAATAGAATCTGAAGACGGTCGGCGCGAATATTCGCAGGCTATAAGGCACCGATGTCGGGTGCCGCAATAACGCTTTAGGCGGGTATCAGCGAAAATACAGATGCATGGCCCGTTGTGCCGCCGGGGGCGCCGAAATCGGGAACATCGAGGTCGGCAATCGCGCACAGGCGGTGCTGGGGCAGGTCGGCACGATGTGGATCGCCGACCAGCACTTCGATGCCTTGTGCGAGGAAGCCATCGAGTGCAGCGGTGGCCGTGGTCGCGACATCGGGGTGGTAGTGAACGTCGCCGGCCAGCACCAGATCGAGGCGCGGCAGCGGGTCGGCTGGATCCAGCACGGTGATGGCAACGCCGTTCAGTTCGGCGTTCAGCGTCGTGGCGGCGATGGCGAGAGGATCGAGGTCGGTGGCATAGACCTTCGCGGCGCCCGCTTTTGCTGCTGAGATCCCGACCAGGCCGCAGCCGGAGCCGAAGTCCAGTACGGCTTTGCCGGCAACGGTTTCCGGGTGATCCTGAACGTAGAGTGCCAGGGCGAGACCGCCGGCCCAGGCATAGGCCCAGTAGGGCGCCTCATCGCGCTCTAGACGGCTCAGCCGGCTGCCCGAATGGGCGAGATAGGCGGAAAGCCCCGGCAGGCTCGGTAGCGGCCGGGGTTTCAGATGGGTGCGGACGATGGTTTCGGCGTCGGGCCGGTCGCTCAAGTGTTGAACTTGAACAGCATCACGTCGCCATCCTTGACGACATATTCCTTGCCTTCGTCGCGTGCCTTGCCAGCTTCCTTCGCCGGGACTTCACCGCCGAGGGTCACGAAGTCATCATAGGCGATGGTCTGGGCGCGGATGAAGCCACGCTCGAAATCGGTGTGGATGACACCGGCGGCGGCCGGGGCCTTGTCGCCCTTGTGGATGGTCCAGGCGCGCGATTCCTTGGGGCCGACCGTGAAATAGGTCTGCAGGCCCAGCAGCGCATAGGCTTCCCGGATCAACCGGTTGAGGCCGGCCTCTTCGAGCCCGAGCGACTCGAGATACTCGGCGCCCTCGTCATCCGGCAGCTGCGCCAGCTGGGATTCGATTTCGGCCGAGATGACCACCACGCCTGCCTCGTGCTGGCTGGCATAGTCTTCGACCTGCTTGCTCATGGCGTTGCCGGTCGCGGCGGAGCCTTCATCGACATTGCAGACATAGAGCGCCGGCTTGGAGGTGAGCAGCTGCAGTTCCTGGAAGGCCTTTTCTTCCTCGGCGTCACGCTTGACGAAGCGGGCCGATTTGCCCTCGCGCAGCAAAGCCAGCGAACGGTCGATCAGGTCGAGCGTCAGCTTGGCGTCCTTGTCGTTCTGCTTGGCCTTTTTCTCGACACCGCTGCGGCGCCGCTCGAGGCTTTCGAGGTCGGCCAGCATCAGCTCGGTCTCGACCACCTCGGCATCGGCCAGCGGGTCGACGCGGTTGGCAACGTGGATGACATTGCCGTCTTCAAAGCAGCGCAGCACATAGGCGATGGCGTCGCATTCGCGGATATTGGCGAGGAACTGGTTGCCGAGCCCTTCGCCCTTCGACGCGCCCTTCACCAGGCCGGCGATGTCGACAAAGCTCATGCGGGCGGGCTGGATATTGATCGACTTGCCGATCTCGGCCAGCTTGTAGAGTCGCGGATCCGGCACCGCCACCTCACCGATATTCGGCTCGATGGTGCAGAAGGGGAAGTTGGCCGCCTGCGCTGCGGCAGTGCGGGTGAGGGCGTTGAAAAGGGTCGACTTGCCGACGTTCGGCAGGCCGACGATGCCCATCTTGAAACCCATGGTCGTCTCCGAAATTTGTTGGCCTTCACATCGGGGGAAGCGGCGCCGATGTCAATGCGCTAGGGTCAGAGCTTTCAGCCTGGTGACCCTTCGGCCAGCTGGTGCAGCACGAAATCGGCACGGGCGGCAACACTGGTCAGCTGCCGCCGTCGCCATCCTTTTTGAAGAGCTTTTTCAGCATGTCGGCCATGGGGCCGCTGGTGGGCACCTTGGCTTGCGCCGTCTTGGGGCGCGCCGCGCGGATGTGGCTTTGCGGCTTGGCCTTGGGCCGGGCGGGATCGGCCGTCTGCGGGCGCGCGGGGCGCTCGGCGCCATCGCCGTTGACCGCCAGGGCCAGCTTGTTCATCAGGCCGTTGTCATCGCCTTTGACGATCATCGTCGCATTGTCGGCGACGGCGTCGAGCAGCGGGTTCAGCCAGTCGTCCTGTTCGGACTTGGCGAAGTCGCCCAGCACGTGACGCATCACCAGGTCCTTGTGACCCGGGTGGCCGACGCCGAGGCGGACGCGGCGATAGCCGGTGCCGATCTGCGGATCGATGGAACGCAGTCCGTTGTGGCCGCCATTGCCGCCGCCGATCTTGACCCGCACCTTGCCGGGCGTCAGGTCGATCTCGTCATAGAGTACCGTGATATCGGTGGCATCGAGCTTGTAGAAGCGCGCCACCAGCTGCACGCTGTCGCCGGACGAATTCATGAAGGTCTGCGGCTTGAGCAGCAACACCTTGTCGTCGCCGATCGTGCCCTCTGAAATCAGGCCCTGGAATTTCTCGCGGAAGTTCGGGAAGTTATGCCGGCGGGCGATCGCGTCGATCGCCATGAAGCCGATATTGTGGCGGTTGCCCGCGTATTTGTTCCCCGGATTGCCGAGGCCGACGATGAGATGCATCGGCTGTCTCCCGAGGACAGTGAGGGACGGGCCGGGGCCCGTCCCAAAAGATCATTCCGAAGCGTCGTCGTCAGTTTCTTCCTCAGAGGCGGACTCTTCCGAGGCTTCTTCCGAACGCAGACCCGACGGCGCGACGATGGTCGCAACGGTCGCATCTTCCTCTTGGCTGTGGTCTTCGACACCAGCCGGCAGCTTGATGGCGGACATGTGGATCGTCTCGCCGACATCAAGGCCGGTGAGGTCGACTTCCACCGCTTCCGGGATGTTGTTGGCAGAAACGGTCAGATCCAGCGTGTGGTGCACGATGTTGAGCACACCGCCGCGCTTGATGCCGGGGCTGTCTTCTTCATTGATGAAGTGGACGGGCACCTGGACGTTGATCTTCGAGCCCTTGCCGACGCGCAGGAAGTCGATGTGCATCGCCTTGTCTTTGACGGGATCGAGCTGGTAGTCGCGCGGGATCACGTTGTGCTTTTCGCCGTCCACATTAATGGTCAGCGTGTGGGACAGGAAACCACCGGAATAAATCCGCTTCATCGCCTCGTTGTAGGAGATGGAGATCGGCAGGGGAGATTTCTTGTCGCCGTAGATCACGGCGGGGATGAGCCCCTCACGACGCAGAGCACGAGCGGCCCCCTTGCCCACTCCGCTGCGCGCCTGAGCCTTCAGCTCGGTCGTTGCAGTCGCCATTGAATGTTCCATTCATGGGTTGTGTGCGAGCCATGCAGATCATAGCCCGCGCGCCCATCCTCCAGGGGTGACAGGCGCTTCATGGCGCTGGGCTATAGTCGAAAGCCGCGCAGCGGGCAAGAGATACAACGTATTCGCGCCGGGCTTTGGGGCGGCTTTCATCTGCGCGTCAACACCTTGTTAACCATGATGTCCCGCGTTGGACCTTTCGCGCAGATCGGAGCAGATCAGATCAGAGCAGAGGTGAGTGGAGGCGGTACGCTTAACTCAGCGCTTGACCAGGGCCGCGGCGCTGCCAACCACATCCTCGAACATGGCTGCCGTCAGTACGCCGGTGTTCGTGTTGTAGCGCGAGCAGTGGTAGCTGTCGAAAAGCACGATGCCGCTGGTAAGCGTGTGTTCTGCCCCGTGGGAGAAGGGGAAAGCGGAACGCTTTTCGCCCAAAGTACTCAACAGGGTATCATGGGCAATGCGACCCAGAACCAGGAACGCCCGGGGTCGGGCTGCCGCGATCGTGGCGGTCAGGAACTGTCGGCAGGTCTTGATCTCGGTCGTCGTCGGCTTGTTCTGGGGCGGCACGCACCGCACCGCATTGGCAATCAGCACATCCAACAGGTGCAGCGTGTCATCGGGGCGTTTGTCATAGTCGCCGGCTGCGAGCCCAAACTTTTGCAGGGTGGCGTAGAGCAGGTCGCCGGCATAGTCGCCGGTAAATGGCCGGCCGGTGCGGTTGGCGCCCTTCAATCCGGGAGCCAAGCCGACGATCAACAGCCCGGCATCGGCATCACCCCAGTTGGGCACGGGGCCATTAAAGAAGTCGGGATAGGTGCGCTTGTTGTTCTGGCGGAAGTCCACCAGCCGAGGACAAAGCGGGCAGTCATACGGTGGGTTGGTGACGGACAAGGCAGACCAGAAGCTTGCGACTCAGGAAGTCTCAGGCTTCGCCCTATGCCGGGGTGCGGTCAACCGGCGGACGTCCGACGGTCTTGGCCAGCTCGGCGACCTCAAGGAAAAAATCCGCCTGGCGACGCAGGTCATCAGAGATCATCGGGGTCGGGGTGGTCAGTGTTGACGCCACGGTCACCCGCTTGCCGCGGCGCTGCAAGGCAGCCACGAGGGCAGTGAAGTCGCCGTCGCCGGAAAAGAGCACGAGGTGGTCGTAGTGTTCGGCCATATCGAGCGCATCAACCGTCAACTCGATATCCATGTTGCCTTTTATCTTCCGCCGGCCCGAAGAGTCTGTGAATTCTTTGGCAGGTTTCGTGACGACCGTGAAGCCATTATAGTCCAGCCAGTCGATCAGAGGTCGAATAGAGGAGTACTCCTGATCCTCGACCAGCGCGGTGTAATAATAAGCGCGTAGAAGGGTGCTCTTCGATTGGAATTCCGACAGCAGCCGGCGATAGTCGATATCAATGCCTATCGCCTTGCTGGTAGCGTATAAATTTGCGCCATCGATGAAAAGAACGACTTTCTCATTGGGAATGAATGACAAAATATCTCTCCGGGCCGGATCGTTGCATTCTACAACATCGGCCAACTTTATTTATCCGTGTCATGGGCCGCAACGACAAACAGCGAGTAAGCCCGACTTAAGTTCTGAAAACGCTCTTAATGGATGTTTCGACGTTTGCCAATACGGGCTAAAGCCCCCCTGAAGGATTTGGTTCCGGTCCGGAAGCTACATGCGGTTACGTCTGTGGACGGCTTGGCTGCCCTTTGGTCAGGGCGGGTTGTGTCTGCCGGGCCTGTCGTGTATGAGGACCGCTTGTCCCAACACATGTACTGGAGACGTCCGTGGCCCGCGTCACCGTCGAAGACTGCATTGAAAAGATCGAGAACCGGTTCGACCTCGTTCTGCTGTCGGCGCATCGCGCCCGTATGATCTCGGCTGGCGGCCAGATCACGGTTGATCGCGACAACGATAAGAACCCCGTCGTCGCCCTGCGCGAGATCGGCGATGGCACCATTTCTCCCGATGACCTGCGCGAGGATCTGATCCATTCGCTGCAGAAGTATGTCGAGGTCGACGAGCCCGAGCAGCACACTGCGCCGCTGCTGGATGGCGCGACTGCCGACGAAGACAGCGACACATTCGACACGATCAGTGAAGACGAACTGCTGCGTGGCATCGAGGGCTTGGCGCCGCCGGAGCGTCGCGACGACTAAGACGTATCGCGCCGCCGATTGATCGGCGCGGCGTGCAGCCTATATAGCTAGTGGGCGTCGGGCGTCGGCCCGGCGCTTTTTTTGTTTGTCCGATTATCTAAATCGGCGCCGCTGCCGGGGAGTCGCTTAGCTCCATGATGCGTCAGTACGAACTGCTGGAGCGGGTTCAGGCCTACAACCCGAATACCGACGAAGCGCTACTGAACAAGGCTTACGTCTATGCCATGCAAAAGCATGGCACGCAGACGCGCGCCTCTGGCGACCCCTACTTCAATCATCCTCTTGAAGTCGCGGCGATCCTGACCGAGCTCAGGCTCGACGATGCCTCGATCGCCGTCGCCCTGTTGCACGACACAATCGAGGATACGGACGCGACGCGGGCCGAGATCGACCAGATGTTCGGCCCTGAGATCGGGGCGATCGTTGAGGGATTGACCAAGATCGACCGGCTGCAACTCGTGACCCGCGAGGAGGCGCAGGCCGAGAACCTCAGAAAGCTGCTGCTCGCCATATCCGCTGACGTGCGGGTGCTGCTGGTGAAGCTCGCCGACCGGCTGCACAACATGCGCACGCTCGACTATGTGGCGCCGGAAAAGCGGCGGCGGATCGCCAAGGAGACGATGGATATCTATGCGCCGCTGGCCGGTCGCATGGGCATGCAGGATATGCGCTCGGAGCTGGAGGACCTGTCGTTCCGTGCCATGCAGCCGGAGCATTATGCGGCCATTACCGACCGGCTGGCGGAGATGAAGTCCGGGTTTTCGGATACGATCAATGCAATCACCACCGAACTGGGTGAAAAGCTCAAGGGCGAGGGGATCGATGCCACGGTGAAGTCGCGGCTGAAATCGCCCTGGTCGATCTTCACCAAGATCGAGCGCAAGCAGATCGCGCTGGAACAGCTGTCCGATATGATCGGCTTCCGGGTGATCGTGCCCAATGTTGCCGACTGCTATCGGGCGCTGGGTGTCGTCCATACGAACTGGAAGGTCGTGCCCGGACGGTTCAAGGACTACATCTCGGTCCCCAAGCATAATGACTATCGCTCGATCCACACGACGATTGTCGGGGTGGGTCGGCAGCGCGCCGAGCTGCAGATCCGCACCGACGAAATGCACCGCATTGCCGAGTTCGGTATCGCCGCGCACGCCCTGTACAAGGAGGGGGCCACCGACATTCACACGATCGAGAACGAATCCAAGGCCTTCGTATGGCTGCGTCAGACGATCGGGCATCTGACGGCCGGCGCCTCGAGCGAGGATTTTCTCGAATACACCAAGCTCGAACTGTTTCAGGATCAGGTGTTCTGCTTCACCCCGCGCGGGAGGCTGATTGCGCTGCCGCGGGGCGCGACGCCGATCGATTTCGCCTATGCGCTGCACACCGATATCGGCGACACCTGCGTCGGCGCCAAGATCAACGGTCAGATCGTCCCGCTGGTCACGCAGTTGCGGTCAGGTGACGAGGTCGAGATCCTGCGCGACCAGAACCACCTGCCGCCATTGAACTGGGAGACCATCGCCGCGACGGGTAAGGCGCGGTCGGCGATTCGGCGTGCCGTGCGTCAGGCGGCGCAGCAGCGCGCCCATGCGCTGGGTGAACACATGATCTCCATGGTCGCCGATCGGGAGAACGCCGATCTGGATGATCAGAACTACCAGGATTTCGCCGATCACTTCGGTCTACCAGGCAAACGTGAGCTGCTTATCGCGCTCGGTGAGGGCAAGATCAGCGCAGACGACATCGGTACGCAGATGCTTGAGGCACGCGGCATCAAACGCCGCCGCAAGAAGCTCGATATGCCGGCGCCCGACAAGGCGGAGGGCTGGTTTGCGCTGCGGGCGACCGATCAGTTCCGCTTCCGGGTGCCGGGTAATCCGCGATCTGGCCCGTGCGCCAAGGAAGCGCTGACGCAGCTCAACTTCAACACGGCTGTTGTCTTGTCTGAAGAGGGCGTAGTGCCCGGCGATCGGTTGCTGGGCATCATGGTGCCCGACGGGCCGATCACAATCTATCCGATCCATTCGGATTCCCTGGCGGATCTGTACGACCTGGACGTCGCATGGATTGATGTGCGCTGGGATGCTGGCCGGAACGACGATGTCTTCTACCCCACGGTGATCTCGATGCAGGCGCGGAACCAGCCGGGCGCGCTGGCGCAAATCGCTGCGGTGATTGCCGCATGCGAGGCCAATGTCCATAATCTGTCGATGCGCATGGAGTCGCCGGACTTTCACAAGTTCATTTTCCACATCGAAGTGCGTGATCTGGCGCAGCTGACCGACGTGCTCAATTCGCTAAAGCTTGCCAGCGGCATTTCCGACGTGCACAGGGCAGGGGTGGCCGAAGCGCGTTCGCTCGATCGGCTCGAATGGACCAAGACCCAACCCGAGGAGGAACCGGCGTGACGCAGGACGACGTGCTGCAATTGTTTCGTGAAAGTGGAGCGCTGCTGGAAGGCCATTTCATTCTGTCCTCCGGATTGCGGTCGCCGATCTTTCTGCAAAAGGCGCGTGTCTTCATGCACCCGGAGAAGGCCGAGAAGATGTGCCGAGCGCTGGCGGAGCAGATTCGCGCGGCCGGCTATGGCGACATCAGCAAGATCGTTTCGCCAGCCGTTGGTGGCATCATCCCCGGATATGAGACGGCGCGGCATCTCGGGGTGCCGGCAATCTACACCGAGCGGGTGCAGGGCGAGTTTGAGCTGCGGCGCGGGTTCGAACTGGCTCAGGGCGAGAAGGTGATCATTGTCGAGGACATCGTTTCGACCGGGCTGTCGATCCGCGAATGCGTCGCGGCTATCCGTTCGACCGGGGCTGACGTGGTCGCGGCGGCCTGCCTGATCGATCGCTCGGGTGGCGAAGCTGATGTCGGCGTGCCGCTGGTGTCGCTGACCCAGTACAAGGTGCCCGCATATCCAGCCGATGCTCTGCCGCCTGAGCTCGCGGCACTGCCGGCGGTCAAGCCCGGCTCGCGCGGACTGGCATGACGCGATGATCATCGGGCTGGGGAACGACCTGTGCGAGATCAAGCGTGTCGAGAAGACGCTGGCGCGCTATGGCGAGCGGTTCACGCAGCGCTGTTTTACCGAGATCGAGCGCACCAAGTCGGACCGGCGCAAGCTGAGGGCGGCGTCTTACGCCAAGCGGTTTGCGGCGAAGGAAGCCTGCGCCAAGGCGCTCGGCACCGGCCTTAGTTTCGGCGTTTATTGGCGCGACATGGGCGTGGTGAACCTGCCATCAGGCAAGCCGACCATGAAACTGACGAATGGCGCTGAGCGTGTGCTGGCGCGGCTCATTCCTGCCGGGCACCGGCCCGTCATTCATGTGTCTATCACCGATGACAACGGAATGGCCCAGGCCTTCGTCATCATCGAGGCGCTACCAGTTGACCAAGCGTCGACGGTCTCGTAACCACCAAGTACCCGCCCGCTATGGGCCGAGGCAAAAATGAGCCAATCCATGTCAAAAGCCGAGGCCAAACCGGGCAAGCAAAAGAACGAACTCGTCGAGACGATCATCGTCATCGTCGAGGCGCTGGTCATTGCGCTGGTGTTTCGCACTTTCCTTTATCAGCCGTTCTCGATTCCGACCGCCTCGATGCAGTCGACGCTGATGATCGGCGACTATTTCGTCGCCAACAAATGGGTCTGGGGCTACGGCAAGTACTCGTTTCCGCTGCCGGTGCCGATGAACGGCCGGCTGCTCGGCGGCACGCCTGAGCGCGGCGACGTTGCGGTGTTCCGCAACGAAGTGACCAACGAGGACTATATTAAGCGCGTCATCGGACTGGGCGGTGATACGATCGAAACCCGCGATGGCCGGCTGTATATCAACGACGTCATGGTCGAGCGCACTGAAATGGGCACGGCCATGGACAAGGATAGCTATGGCAATGTCGTGCCGGTGACCGTTTATACCGAGACGCTGCCCAATGGCGTGACCCATACGATCCAGGAAATTTCCGACAATCAGCCGCTGGACAACGCCGGTCCCTACACCGTCCCGCCCGGGCACTACTTCATGATGGGCGACAACCGGGATCGCTCGGCTGACAGCCGGGTGCTGAGCCAGGTGGGTTACGTGCCGTTCGCCAATTTTATCGGCAAGGCGGAAGGCCGGTTCTTCTCGATCGCCGACAACATCGCGCCATGGAAACTCTGGGAATGGCCCGAGAACGTGCGCTGGGATCGCATGTTCCAAGCCGTAGACTAATGAGCAAGAAACGCGGGCACGAAAAGCTGGAAGCACGGCTCGGCTATCGGTTTGCCGACCCGGATCTGCTGACCCGTGCGCTGACGCATTCGAGTGCCATTTCGCCGGGTAAGCGCGTCGAGAACTCCTATCAGCGTCTGGAGTTTCTGGGGGACCGAGTGCTGGGGCTGGTGGTCGCCGATCTGCTGTATCGGCGGATGCCGAAGGCCAATGAAGGCGAGCTCAGCCGTTCGCTCAATTCCCTCGTGCGCAAGGAAACCTGCGCGGCCGTGGCCCGGCAGCTCGATCTCGGCTCGGAAATGCACCTCGGCGAGAGCGAAGCGCGGACGGGCGGTGCCAACAAGGACGCCATTCTGGGCGACATCACCGAGGCGGTGATCGGCGCGATCTTCTGTGATGGTGGTCTCGGCAAGGCCTATGAAGTGGTCGAGCGGCTGTTCGTGGAGCTGATCGGGCATGCAGGTAATGTCCGCGCCGATCCCAAGACCACGCTGCAGGAATGGGCCCAGGGTAAGGGCCTCGAGCCCCCGGTCTATGCCGAGGTCGAGCGGACCGGGCCTGATCATGCCCCGGAATTCACCATTGCGGTGCAGTTGAAGGATTTCCCGGTCACCACCGCGACCGGCCCATCCAAGAAGCTGGCCGAACACAAGGCAGCGGAGGCCTTCCTCATCCGCGAGAAAGTCTGGCGCGAAACTCTATGACCGATGACAGTCCCGAGGCTCTCGTGAGCCCAGAGAATACGCGCTGCGGTTTCATTGCGCTGGTCGGTGCGCCGAATGCCGGCAAGTCGACGCTGCTCAACTCGCTCGTGGGTACCAAGGTGTCGATCGTCACGCACAAGGCGCAGACGACGCGGGCGCAGATTCGCGGCGTCGTGACCGAAGGCCTGTCGCAGATGGTCTTCATCGATACGCCCGGTATCTTCACGCCCAAGCGCCGGCTCGACCGTGCGATGGTGGACGCGGCCTGGACCGGGGCGGGCGATGCGGACCTCGTGGCGCTGATCGTCGATGCCGAGCGCGGTGTGACGCCCGAAGTCGAAGCCCTGCTGCAGGGCCTGGCGGATATTCCGCATGACAAGGTGCTGGTGCTCAACAAGATCGATCTGCTGAAGCGCGAGAAGCTGCTGGCGCTCGCCGCGCAGCTCAACGACACCGTGAAGTTCGAAGAGACCTTCATGATCTCGGCGCTCACCGGGGATGGCGTCAAGGACATGCTCGACTGGGCATCGGAGCGCATTCCCTTGGGCCCCTGGCATTTCCCCGAGGACCATCTGACCGATCTGACGATGGCGATCACGGCGGCCGAAGTGACGCGCGAGAAGCTGTTCCTGCGCATTCACGACGAGATCCCCTACAATGCCACGGTCGAGACCGAGAAGTTTACGATCCAGAAGGACGGGTCCTATCGCATCGATCAGGTGATCTATGTGACGCGCGACACGCACAAGAAGATCGTGCTCGGCGCCGGCGGGCAGACGGTCAAGGCCATCGGCTCCGACGCGAGGGCCGAGCTTGTAGAGATCTTCGAAGTGCCGGTGCATCTGTTCTTGTTCGTCAAGGTACGGCAGAAGTGGGCGGATGACCCCGAGCGCTATCAGGAAATGGGTCTCGAATTCCCGCACTAATCCGGTGGAGCCGCGATGCAGTGGAGCGGTGAAGGCCTGATCATCGGCGTCCGACGGCATGGCGAGTCGAGCGTCATAGCAGAAGTCATGATCGAGGGGCGCGGCCGGCAGCTGGGGCTGGTACGTGGCGGCCGGTCAAGCCGCATGTCGGCGACGCTACAGCCCGGAAATACAGTCGCGGTGACGTGGCGCGCCCGGCTTGAAGAGCATCTCGGAAACTTCACCATCGAGCTCATCAAGGGGCGTGCAGCCGAACTGATCGAGGATCGGTTGCGGCTCTATGCGACCCAACTGCTCTGCGACCATCTGCGGCTCCTGCCAGAGCGCGACCCGCATGACCGGCTGCTGGCCATGGTGCTGCATGTGCTCGACGACGTGCCGCGGCGCGACCTCGCACTGTGGGCCGCGCGGTTCGAACTGATATTGCTCGACGAAATGGGGTTCGGGCTCGATCTCTCGCACTGCGCATCAACGGGCGTGACCGAGAGGCTGACGCATGTTTCCCCACGCACCGGGCGTGCCGTCAGTCATGCAGCGGCGCAGCCCTATCTCGACCGGTTGCTGCGCCTGCCCAAGTGCTACTTCGGCGAGATTTCGAGCGCCGATGACCTGCGTGACGCCTTTGCGCTCACCGGGCATTTTCTCGATATGCATGTGTGGGCAATGCGGCAGATCGATCCGCCGGCGATGCGCGAAGCCTTTATCGTTTCGGCTGTGGCCGCGGCTCTCGCGGAGGAGGGGGGCTAGACCAGCTTGCCGCGCTGCGGCGTCTGGTTGCGCTTTGCTTCTGCGTCCGCTCGGGCTGAAAGGCGCCGGCGCAGTTTTGCCTCTGCGATGGTCTGCATGTGGGCCTGCGTGGCGTTCAGAGGTGCGACGACGATCACCTCCGTGCCCGTCGCCTCATCGATCGCTGCGACCCGCATCTGCTGGCCGACCTGAGTGAACTCGAAGTAGATCTTGCCGGGTCCCGGCGTGCGGGATCCGGCCATCGATCAGGTATCGAAGTTGACGGTGCCCATCGCGTCGTACTGGTAGACGTCGTCGCGGAAGCTGACGGTACCCTGACGGTTGGCCCAGGCAGTGATGTAGGTGGTGTGGATCGGCACCTGCACGTCGAGCTGAATGTTCTCGCGCATGCCGGCTTCCCAGGCCTGCATGACGGATTGCGGGGTCCAGCCGCCGCCATTGTCGCGCAACAGCCAAGCCACCAGCTCCTCGATGTTCTCGCAGCGCATGCAGCCCGAGGAATGGAAGCGCGCATTCTCGCCGAACAGGGATTTCTGCGGCGTGTCATGCATGTACACGGCATAGGGGTTGTAGAAGTCGATCTTGCAGTGCCCCATCGAGTTCTCGCCGCCCGGATCCTGCCGGAAGGTGTATTTCACCGCCTCGTTGGTCTGCCAGTTGATGGCGGTCGGCGGGATTTCGGTGCCGTTGCCATCAAAAATGCGGATGTTGAACTTGGTCAGATATTCCGGATCCTCGTTCATGTACTTGATCATGTCCTTCTCGATGATGCTCTTGGGCACCGTCCAGTAAGGATTGAACTTCACCTGGAAGATCTTGGAATTGAGGATCGGGGTGGCGCGATCGACCTTGCCGACCACAGAGTTGTGGCGCTGGACGACCTGGCTGGCCTCGACCGCTTCGACGGTGGCGGCCGGAATGTTCACAACCACATAGCGATCGGAAAGCGCGGATGCCCACTGCTCGATCCGCTGGGCGTTTAGCCGCAGCTGGTTCAGCCGGTAATCGGTCGGCACTGACATGGCATAGAAGGTGGCTTCGTCGACCGCGCCGTTGATAACCAGACCGTGACGGGCCTGGAACAGGCGCACGGCAGCATCCAGATCATTGCCGAAGTCATTGTCGATGCGTTCCTGCACCGGCATGTCGCCGTTGATCATGAGGCGACGCTTGAGCGCGCCAACCGCCTTGCGCTTGGCGCCGAGCTTCAGGCCATACCAATCGCGTTCGGGCAGCTCCCAGCTACCATTGGCGGCGACGAAGGCTTCGTAGTTCTGGATCGCCAGCTGCAGGTTATAGGCCGTGTCATAGCTGAGAATCGGCTCGATGGTGTCAACCAGGCTCATGGCCGAGGCCGTGTTGCCCGACTGGTCCACATTGGCGAGTTCGCGATCACGGGCGAACACATCCCAGATGTCGCCGTCTTCAGCCCGCGCGATGGCCGGCATGGCCAGCGAGGCTCCCATTCCTGCCATTGAGACCAAAAGGTTACGTCGATTCATCCGCATCCGTTCATCCGCTCAAATGAGATCCGCCAAGGATCGCGTCATACCATTGCACCGAATATGCACCAACAAGGTCAAGCAGGTGTGAACCGCGAGGCTGCTGGTTTCGGAACATGAGGAATATCGCCGATTCACCAGCGGCGATGGGACGACTTCATACTGAATTTTGCGGCGCAAATAAGAAGCGCCGGTCCTGGGACCGGCGCTTGCCTTAAAACTGTGTCGATCGGGTCACTCAGAGCTTGTAGAGGATCTGATCCACCCAGAAGCGCTCGAGGCGGCTCATGGCCTTGTTGAGCCCGTCGAAAGCTTCGACGTCGAGGCCGCCGACCTTTTCGATCGACTTGAGGTGACGATCGTAGAGTTCATCGATAACTTCGGCGACTTCTTCGCCCTTCGGCGTCAGCCGGATGCGGACCGAACGGCGGTCGGCGCGAGAGCGCTCCTGGAAGATGTAGCCGGTCTCGACGAGCTTCTTGAGATTGTACGAAACGTTCGAGCCCAGATAATAGCCGCGCGAGCGCAGTTCGCCGGCGGTCATTTCTGCATCGCCAATGTTGAACATCAGCAGCGCCTGAACCGGGTTGATATCGTCCCAGCCCATGCGGTCGAACTCATCCTTGATCAGATCAAGAAGGCGCCGGTGCAGACGCTCGACGCGGCTGACCGCCTCAAGATACAGCGGCTTGAGCCCCTGGGCTTCTTCGGGAACCATCGCCTCTGCGGCATTGGATTTCATGGCCATGCTTGCCTCACTGTCCTGTCGTCGTGCACGGTTTTTATCCGCGTCTCATGAGGCCAATCTAGGCACCCGCAAATAAGATCGCCTTAAGCCGCACACTTAAAACTATCTTACGGAAAAAGTTCAGCAATTTGGCTTTACGGAAGGTAACCGCGACTTCTAAAATGGTAACCTGAATCGACCGTTACTACTGCTCGCGGGTGCGGCGGATGCGCCAGCGCAGGCCGAATAGTACCAGAATGGCGACGACCAGAACGATCCGCACGACGAAGTCGAAGGGCGAGATGTGAATGTCCGGATTGCCCGTGAGGTAAAGGACAAGCTCGATGGTCGTGGCGCCGACGAGCAGCACGGCACCCCAGCTGGCGCCGATCCAGATTCCGACGGCCGCAAACAGGCGTGCCACGCAGAATGTGGAGAGATAGGCGAAGCCTGTCGGGCCGAGAACGGTCATGGGATCGGCGGACCCCGTGGTGATGCCCAGCAGCAGTGCAGCATCGCTGAGACCCAGCAGCAGGGCCACCATTGCGATGATGCGCATGTATCGCTGTCCAAGCTCGCTCGTCAGATCCATGGGTGCCTCTTTGATTGGGTCCACTTAGCCCGCACCGGGCGGGTGCGGCAAGCCGGGACGTGACGAGGGCCCGCAGTGCCTGCTATGAGCGCGCGAGTTACGGAGAGTTTCAAATGACCGAGCGGTGGCCGCGACACGACATGTCCTTTCTCAACGGCGTCCGGCAGCGGCGGATGCGCCGGACCGGATGGCTGCGCGACATGGTGCGCGAGACCGTGCTGACGCCGCATGACTTCATCTGGCCCCTGTTTGTGATCGAGGGCCAGAATGAGAAGACCGCGATCCGCACGATGCCCGGTGTCGAGCGTATGAGTGTCGACTTGCTGGTCGCGGCAGCCAAGGACGCGGCGGCTGAGGGTATCCCGGCATTGGCCTTGTTTCCCAACACACCGGGACATCTGCGCAATGAAGATGCAACCGAGGCCTATAACCCCGACAATCTGATGTGCCAGGCGATGCGAGCCATCAAACAGGCGGTGCCCGAGATCGGGCTGATCGCCGATGTGGCGCTGGATGAATATTCCAGCGACGGGCAGGACGGGCTGGTGCGGGATGGGGAGATCCTCAACGACGAGACCGTCAACGTGATGGTGCGCTCCGCCATCGTGCAGGCGCGGGCAGGGGCCGACATCATCGCGCCATCCGACATGATGGACGGGCGCGTCGCGGCGATCCGCCAGGCGCTCGACGCCGAGGGCTTTTCGCATGTCGCGATCATGTCCTATTCGGCGAAATTCGCGTCGGCCTATTACGGTCCGTTCCGCGAGGCGGTCGGCTCGGGCGACAGGCTGAAAGGCGACAAGCGCACGTATCAACTCGACTTCGCCAATTCCGATGAAGCGCTACGCGAGGTTGCCCAGGACATCGAAGAAGGCGCCGACATGGTGATGGTCAAGCCCGGCATGCCTTATCTCGACATGGTGCGGCGCGTGCGGGACACGTTCGATGTGCCGGTGTTCGCCTACCAGGTGTCGGGCGAATACGCGATGATCCGATTTGCGGCCGATGCCGGTGCCATTGCCGGGGAAGCGGCGATGATGGAAAGCCTGATGGGCTTTAAGCGGGCCGGCGCTTCGGGTGTTCTGACCTATTTCGCGCTGGAGGCCGCGCGGCTGCTGAACGCCTGAGCGCCTGGTTCTGGCGCTCGAGACTTGTCTTTGCACAAAACGGGGCCATCTTTGGTGCGGAGAAACGGGGACCTGTGATGAGCCATTTGCCGGATCCGGCCACGGCGCCGGAACTGTTTGACGGTTTGCTGCTGCGGCGCGCGTGCGCCTATGTCATCGATTGCGCGATCATCGTGATGATTGTTTTTGTGGTGTCGCTGCTGGGCGTGATCGGCGGCATTCTGACGCTCGGGCTGGGCTGGCTGACGCTGCCGTTTCTGATCCCGCTTGCCATTCTGGGCTATTACGTCGCGACCCTGGGTTCCGTAGCGCGGGCGACGATCGGCATGCGGGCGATGGATATCGTCCTGACGCCGACGAGGGGGCAGCCGCTCGACGGGTGGCGCATTCTCATCCATCCGCTGCTGTTCTGGGTGACGGTGTGGATTTCCTGGCCTTTCCTGTTGCTGTTTGCGCTGTTCACGCCGCGTCAGCAGATGGTGCACGATATGGTGGTCGGGACATTGATGCTGCGGCGCTCGCCGATGGAGCGGCATTGGCAGGCCTTCACTACCGCCTGATCCCCATTGCGGGGATTCCGCGGCGCGACTAGACTGATTCGATCAGTGCAAGGGCCGTGATTTGACCGACCAGACGCCCGAAAATACCCAGCTGTTCCTGACCGCGGCGATGCCGTGTCCCTACCTGCCGGGCCGGCAGGAGCGGAAGCTGTTCACGCATCTGACGGGGCGGCGTGCCTCGAGCCTGCATCAACTGCTCTCGGATAACGGGTTTCGGCGCAGCCAGAACCTGATCTATCGCCCCGCCTGCGATGGTTGCTCTGCCTGCCAGTCCGTGCGGATCGTGGCGCAAGAGTTCACGCCTGGCGCGCGCTACCGTCGTGTGCTGAAGACCAATGCCGATATTCAGGTCGAGGTGTGCCAGCCGCGCGCCACGGCCGAACAGTACGAATTGTTCAAGCGCTATCTCGATGCCCGGCACTCGGGCGGCGGCATGACGCAAATGAGCTTCGTCGACTATGAATATATGGTCGAGGATACGCCGGTGCAGACCGTACTGGTCGAGTATCGCATCGGGAACCTGCCGGATCGGCCGCTCGTCGCCGTGGCTCTCACCGACGTGATGCCGGACGGGCTGTCGATGGTCTACAGCTTCTATGATCCGGACCTCGGCAAGCGCGGGCTCGGCAATTATCTGATCCTCGATCACATCGAGCAGGTGAAGCTGGCCGGCCTCAGCTATGTCTATCTGGGCTATTGGGTAAAGGACTCGCCCAAGATGGCCTATAAGGGGCGCTTCGCGCCGCTGGAAGTTCAGCGTGGCCCGCTCGGCTGGCGCCCAATCGAGGTCACGCCCTAGGGCGGATTGCTCGGCATCCAGTTGATCCAGCCGCGCCGTGATGGCGCGCCGAAGCAGAGCTTAGGGAATGTCCGTTCCGTGCGGGAAGGTCACGATGCCGTTCGCGCTGCGGTAGCGGGCGAGTTCTGCTTCGATGCCGGTTGGCATGGCGAGCCGCGGGTAGACGGCGATATGCTTCTGCTAGCCGCAAATAGACGACATACGTTCCAGCTTGTTTATAGGTCGGCATGCCGTAGGAGATGATTTCATCGGCATGGGGCGCCGCGCTGCGGATGGCATCGCGTAGCTTGGACAGGCGCTCGGCAACATCTGGGGGGCAGCCAGCGATATAGATGTCGACCTTTTCGCTGGCATCCGTTTCCTAGCCGCCTCCAGTATTTTTACTGAGAACTACTACCGCATTGTCCGCATCTGCTTGCCAGCATTTTAAACGAATGCTGCTGCCCGCGTTATATGCGGATGGCGAATGTAATGGGTATTGAGGGGGTAAAGCCGTCGTCTTGTGTCGATGGCAAGGCCGCTTGCCGGCAAGGAGGCACGATTTGGTAGACACGTTCATTCGGTCAAGCCGCGATACATTTGTTGAGTTCATTCCGGTCCCGACCGTTTCCAAGCCCGAGCGCCGGCCACCGCCTGTTGCGCGAAAAAGTGTCGAGGATCACGAGCGTCAGTTGGCACTGACCAATCGCAATCTCGAGCAGTTGCTGGCCGGTGGCGTCAAACTGATGACGGATGTGCTGGCGCTGGCCCGCCCGGAAGTTTTTCAAAAGGCCGCCAAGGTACAGCGGTGGGCACGACGGTTGGCCGGCCATATCGAGGTAGAAAAGGCCTGGGAGTTGGATCTTGCCGCGCTGCTCTATCCGATGGGCGTGATCGCGCTGTCCGACGAGATCGCGGCGAAATATGCCACCAACCAGCCCATGTCGGCTGCCGAGGTGCTGACCATCGAGGAAAGCAGCCTGGTGGCGTCGCGGCTGATTGCCAATATCCCGCGGATGCAGGGCGTCGCGC
This sequence comes from Devosia sp., assembly GCF_048261455.1. Classification (GTDB taxonomy): domain Bacteria; phylum Pseudomonadota; class Alphaproteobacteria; order Rhizobiales; family Devosiaceae; genus Devosia_A. The sequence goes on along the minus strand of NZ_JBLXGA010000012.1, from coordinate 75,593 downwards.
GAACCGTCTTTTACGCGCACAAGGGCTATGACGGTTCCGGTTGGCCCAAGGACGGCCCGCACGGCACTGAACTGCCCCAGAACTCGCGCATCCTCAAGGTGCTGATCGACCTCGCCGACGAGGCGACTGGCTTGCTGCGGACCCGTGAGGGGGCATTCGAAAAGATGTCAGAGACGGCGGGGCGCTACGATCCCGACATCTTCCGGGTCGCCTTCGACGTGCTGAAAACGCCGGCGGTCCTGCCCACTGAAACCGAGATGACGCTGACGCTGGAGGAACTGCAGTCCGGCGATATTCTGGTGCACGATCTTGTGGACAACGAGGATCGACTGGTGCTGTCGGCCGGCTCTCAGTTGAGCGAAATGGGCACGCAACGGCTGTTGTCCCAGAGTGGCCGCCTGCCGGACACCATCACCATCGTCCGGCTTTCTGAAGGCGTTGCTAAGGATGAAGGTGATCTGCCTGACACCGAGCTGTTCTGAGCCGGGCGTTCCTCCCAGCCTCGGTCTCAGTAGGCCGGCGTCCGCCTAGGACGCCGGCTTGCTCGTTCAAGCTGCGAAATAGCTTTGCAGCGGCCGCACCGTCAGGGTGTCCTGGCTATAGGCGATGATCCCCTCCACCGCGGCGGCCGCGCCGGGAATCGTGGTGTAGTACGGGATCTTGCCCATCAGTGCGCTGCGACGGATATCGCGGCTGTCGGAAATCGACTTGATGCCGTCGGTTGTGTTTATGACCAGCTGGACACCGCCATTCTTAAGCGCGTCGACGATATGCGGCCGGCCTTCCTGAACCTTGTTGACCTTGGTGACGGTAAGCCCGTTTTCGCTCAGGTACTTGTGCGTGCCGGTTGTCGCGACGATGGCGAAGCCTGCCTCGAGCAGCCGACGGGCGGACTCGATCACCAAAGGCTTGTCGTCGTCCCTGACAGAAATGAAGATCGTGCCGGCGCGCGGCAGGCGCGAACCTGAGCCGAGCTGCGACTTGGCGAAGGCACGGGCGAAATCGGTATCGAGACCAATGACTTCGCCGGTCGACTTCATCTCTGGGCCGAGCACCGTATCGACACCGGCGAAGCGGCTGAACGGGAAGACGGCTTCCTTGACGGCGATATGGTCGAGCTTTTCTTCCCTTAGGCCGAAGCTCTCCAGCGTCTCGCCTGCCATGATGCGCGCGGCAATCTTGGCGATCGGAGTGCCGATGACCTTGGCGACGAAGGGCACCGTTCGGCTGGCGCGCGGATTGACCTCCAGAAGGTAGATCGTGCCGTCCTTGAGTGCGTACTGCACGTTCATCAGGCCCCCGACATGCAGTGACAGGGCAAGTTCAGTAGTCTGACGCTTCAGTTCCGCCAGCACCTCGTCGCTGAGATTGACCGGGGGCAGGGAACAGGCGCTGTCGCCGGAGTGGATGCCGGCTTCCTCGATATGCTCCATGATGCCGCAGATGAAGACGTCCTTGCCGTCGGACAGGCAATCGACGTCGATTTCGATGGCGCGGCTGAGATAACCGTCGAAGAGCAGCGGATTGTCGGACAGCACCGAGTTGATCTGACCCGTCTTGTCGTTCGGGTAGCGATGCAGGATGTCCGGCGGCACCAGCGAGGTGAGCGTATCCTGGATGTAGCGCTCGAACTCGGAGGGGGAGTGAACGATCTGCATGGCGCGGCCGCCAAGCACGTAGCTGGGGCGAATAACCAGCGGATAGCCGAGCCGCTCGGCAACGATGCGGGCCTGTTCGAGTGAATATGCGATGCCGTTCTTGGGCTGGGTCAGATCCAGCTTGTTGATGAGCTTGGAGAACAGGTCCCGGTCTTCGGCGAGGTCGATGGAACTCGGCTGGGTGCCGAGGATCGGAACACCGGTCTTTTCAACGGCCTCTGCGAGATTGAGTGGGGTCTGGCCACCGAACTGCACGATAACGCCGTGTAGCGTGCCCTTGGCCTTCTCGGTCTCGAGAATTTCCATCACATCTTCTTCGGTCAGCGGCTCGAAATAGAGTCGATCCGAGGTGTCGTAGTCGGTGGAAACCGTTTCCGGGTTGCAGTTGACCATGATGGTCTCGTAGCCCGCGTCGGCCAGCGCGAAGGCGGCGTGGCAGCAGCAATAGTCGAACTCGATGCCCTGACCGATGCGGTTCGGGCCGCCACCGAGGATGACAACCTTCTTGCGGTCCGAGGGGCGCGCCTCGTCATCCGGTACGGCGCCGAACGGCGCTTCGTAGGTCGAATACATATATGCGGTCGGCGAGGCGAACTCGGCGGCGCTGGTATCGATGCGTTTGTAGACTGGGCGCACGCCGAGCATGCGGCGCATACGGTAGACTTCCTTGGCCGTCGTGCCGGCCAGATCCGCCAGGCGGCTGTCCGAAAAGCCCATCGCCTTGAGGCTGCGTAGCGTTGCGGTGTCCTGCGGCAAGCCGTGCTCGCGTACCTTTGCCTCCATATCGACGATGCCCTTGATCTGCTCGAGGAACCACGGATCGATACGGCTGGCGTCGTGAATATCTTCGAGCGAATAGCCCAGGCGCATCGCTTCGGTCACATGCAGCAACCGGTCCGGCGTGCCGGTCGAGATGGCGGCGAGCACGGCATTCTCGTTGTCGTCCTCGGGTGCGCCGACGACGTATTCGGGAATGCCGATCTCGTTGAGCCCGGTCAGGCCGGTTTCGAGCGAGCGCAGCGCCTTTTGCAGGGATTCCTGGAAGGTCCGGCCGATGGCCATGGCTTCGCCCACCGACTTCATGGCCGTGGTCAGCCGGTGATCGGCACCGGGGAACTTTTCGAAGGCAAAGCGGGGAATCTTGGTGACGACGTAATCGATGGTCGGCTCGAAGCTGGCCGGGGTTGCGCCACCGGTGATGTCGTTTTCCAGCTCGTCCAGCGTATAGCCGACGGCCAGCCGGGCCGCGACCTTGGCAATCGGGAAACCAGTGGCCTTCGAGGCCAGGGCCGAGGAGCGCGAAACGCGCGGGTTCATTTCGATGACGATCATCCGGCCATCGGCCGGGTTGATGGCGAACTGGACGTTGGAGCCGCCGGTCTCGACGCCGATCTCGCGAAGCACCGCGATCGATGCGTCGCGCATGACCTGGTATTCCTTGTCGGTCAGCGTGAGGGCCGGGGCGACAGTGATGGAGTCGCCGGTGTGGACGCCCATCGGGTCGAGATTTTCGATTGAGCACACGATGATGCAGTTGTCGTTGCGATCGCGGACAACCTCCATCTCGAACTCTTTCCAGCCGAGCACGGATTCCTCGACCAGCACTTCATTGGTCGGCGAGGCGTCGATGCCGCTTTCGCAGATGGCGAGATATTCCTCGCGGTTGTAGGCAATGCCACCGCCGGTGCCACCGAGCGTGAAGCTGGGGCGGATGATACAGGGCAGGCCGATGACCTCAAGCGCCTGCAGCGCTTCGATGGTGTTGTGCGCCAGACGCGAACGCGGCGTGTCGAGGCCGATCTTGGTCATGGCATCGCGGAAGAGTTCGCGATCCTCGGCCTTGTCGATCGCCGCAGCGTCAGCACCGATCATCTCGACGCCGAACTTTTCGAGGACGCCCATCTTGCGCAGCGACAGCGCGCAGTTGAGCGCCGTCTGGCCGCCCATGGTCGGCAACAGCGCGTCCGGGCGTTCCTTCTCGATGATCTTGGCGACGATCTCGGGGGTAATCGGTTCGACATAGGTCGCGTGCGCCAGATCCGGATCGGTCATGATGGTCGCCGGATTGGAGTTGACCAGGATGATCCGGTAGCCCTCGTCTTTCAGCGCCTTGCAGGCCTGGGTGCCCGAGTAGTCGAATTCGCAAGCCTGCCCGATGATGATCGGTCCCGCACCGATGATGAGGATGGACTTGATATCGGTGCGTTTTGGCATGTGGCACTCTGCGGTTTGGACGCGCGGAAAGACCCGCGGTGGGCGGGTGGCGGCGTCACTGTCTATGGGCTAAGCGCGTCCTGTAACGGAAGTGCTGCGTGAAGGGAACCCCCAGAGGGTGCGACGCTAGCGCCGCGAGACCCCGGTGATGGCGACGCCGCACCAGCCGAGGATGAGCAGTCCGCCGCCGATCGGTGCTGCGAAGGGAAAAAGTGCATGATCGGCAAGACTGCGCATCGCCAGATCGCCTGCAAACAGCGCCAGCCCCGCCGCCATGACATAGGCGGTGATTCCCGCAAGCCGCGGCTCTCTGATAATGCCGAGCGCCAGCAGAGCGGGGGCGTGGATCAGCAGGAAATTGCCCGCGATGGCGAGGTTGGAATCAGCCTGGTGAGAGGCGAGGGCAGACAGTCCGACACCAAGGACGCCACTCAGACCGGCGATGACGAGGTGAGGGCGGGCCATGGTGAGGTCTCCTGTAACGAGGCTTTCGATATGCGCTTGCGCACATAATTGTCGGGACGCGTTGGCGATGCCAAAATCGGTGTGCGAGAGGAGGGCGCTATGTGCCGCAACATCAAGCCGCTTTTCAACTTCGAACCGCCATCATCGCGCATGGAAATGCACGACGCGGCGCTACAGTTCGTTCGTAAGGTGTCGGGATACACCCAGCCATCGCAGACGAATGCAGCCGCATTTCACGAAGCCGTCGAGGATATCGAACGGATCGTCGACAGGATGCTGGCGTCGCTGGAAACGAATGCGCCGCCACGAGACCGGGATCTCATGGCGGCGAAAAAGCGTGAACGGACCGCAGCGCGTTATGGCGTTCGCGCCTAGCGGTCGCAACCAGGCGTGTCGATCAGCCCTTTGTCAGCTTGATGCTGGAACCGGTCGCCTTGCCTTCCTTGTCGACCATCTTGAAGCTCATGCCGATAGCCGTAGGCGCGAGAGTCATCGTGGATGATACGACGCCGTAGTTCGTCTTCACGTTCGACGAAGAGAACACAATGCTGTTGCCGCGCCGTTTGCCAACCACCTGAGCGGTGCCGGCCTGAGACGACGAGGCCGATTCAAAGCGGTTCTTGGCTTCGTTGTACAGAATCGTTCCGCGGAAGCTGGTGGCACCGCTGCCGCCCAGGCTGCAGCGGCCAGTGTAGTTGAGCCGGTCGCCGCCTGACGGCTTGAAGCTCATGCGGCAGGCAACCGGACCGCTATTTGCGCCCGTAGCGTTGCCGCGACCACGCCAGTTGCCCTCCAGTTGGGCGAGAAGTGCGGTGTCACGAGGGCCGGCGAGCGCCGGCAGTCCGAGTGGCAGGGCAAGCACGCCAGCGAGAAGGACGGCTTTGGCATAGTGGGTCATACGCATATTGGGCTCCGATATTTCGCCCGAACACTAGATGGGTCAGGCCGCGGGCGGAAGTTGTTCCCGCAGAAATGACTAACCGGTGATCGAGTGAGGCTGTGGGTCTATTTAAGGCCGTGTAGCAGTGACAGATGCAAGATGAACGTAATCCGAACGAAACCGATCCGCTGGCGATGGAACCGCAATTGTCACAATCCCGTTGGGAAAGGACACTCATTGGAGGCTCAAATGCTTAATCTGCTCATCCTGCTGATCGTAATTGCGCTTGTTGCCGGCGCGTTTGGTTTCACCGGAATTGCCGGCGGCGCCGCCGGACTGGCCAAGATCGTTTTCGGCGTGCTTGTGGCCGGTATCATTATCGTCGTGCTGCTGATGGCGTTCGGTATTTCGCTTATCGCTTAGCGCGCACTACTCTTCCGGTTCTGCGGTAAAAAGTAGCGGAAAGCCTTCGCCTCGGGCCATGTCCGAGGCGCGCTTGGCTTTGGTCTCCGCCACTTCGCGGGTGAACACGGCCACCACACAGCTGCCTTTTGTGTGTGCCGTGATCATGATGCGGTTAGCCTGATCTTCGGTGATGCGAAACTCGGCTTTCAGTACCCGCACAACGAACTGGCGGGGCGTAAAGTCGTCATTGACCAGCATGACCTTGTAGAGCGGTGGACGCGCCACCTTCTTGCGCGTCGTCGTGCGCGGTTTGGTGTCGGTGTCTGACAAGTGTGGCGGCGGGGTCGTGCTCATGGCTCGCAGTCTAGCACCTTACGCTCGCCGCTGCATCCGTGACGCGGCGGGGCACAGCAGATATGAACGGCGCGATTGTCGCCGCCAGACTCGCCGGTGGTGGCATTGATAGTGCGGCCATCGCCGCCACTTCAGACATTTGCGGCCAGGTCGTGAACCACGCTGCCGCGGTCTCAGAGCCAAATTGGAGGACACTCATGGCTGACGTTCCAAGCATCGCCCTGCGCGACGGCAATTCCATTCCCCAGCTCGGGCTGGGCGTCTGGCAGGTGGATGCAGACATAACGGCCCGGGTCGTGACCGAGGCCATCGAAGCCGGGTACCGCTCGATCGATACCGCCGAGGGCTATCAGAACGAGGAGGGCGTCGGCGAGGCGATCCGCAGTTGCGGTGTACCGCGCGACCAGCTGTTCATCACCTCGAAGCTGCGCAATTCGGCGCATGGCCGCGACGCGGCGCTCAAGGAATTCGACGAGACGATGGCCAAGCTGGGCGTCGAGCAGCTCGACCTGTTTCTTATCCACTGGCCGCTGCCGAGCATCGGCAAGTATGTGGAGGCCTGGCAGACATTGGTCGAGCTCAAGCAGCAGGGCCGGATCCGCTCGATCGGTGTGTCCAATTTCAACGAAGACCACCTGAAACGGATCATCGACGAAACCGGCGAGACGCCGGTCGTCAACCAGATCGAACTGCATCCGCGGTTCCAGCAGCGGGACAAGCGTGATTTCCACGCCCAGCACGACATCAGGATCGAGAGCTGGAGCCCGCTGGGTTCGGGACGTCTGCTCGGGGATTCGGCGATCGCCGAAATCGCGAAGAAGCACAACAAGTCCGTCGCCCAGACGATCATCCGCTGGCATCTGCAGGAAGGGCTGATCGTTATTCCCAAGTCGAGCAAGAAGGATCGTATCATCGAGAATTTCGATGTGTTCGACTTCGAGTTGGACGATGCAGATATGCGCCGGCTCGGTGAGATGGACAGCGCCAGTGGCCGGGTCGGGGCCGATCCGGCAACGGCAAGCTTCCTGTTCTGAGTTTCAGGGGTCGGACTTCGGTCCGGCCCTTTTCATTTGTGTCTTGAGGCCTGCGCTTGCCGCCAAGTTGAACATCGCTGGCTTGCGCGACGGATCGGGCGTGAATAGCTTTTCGATATGTCGCTGCGCGCTACCGAACTGGCCGAGTTGCGCCGACGCCTCGAGGATGGCGTCGGCTCGATCGAGTATGAGATTGCCGGGGAGCAGGCGTTCTCGCTTGGCCATCACGGCCGGAAGGTCGAGGCGAGTGTGACGGCATTGCGCACCTTCGAAGGACCGGCAGAAGCACGGATGGAGCTGGTGCGGTCGGCTGCCAAAGCCGTGTGGGCTTATTTCGTGCAACGCGAGGCCTGCGGCATGCGCAATCATCGCGAGGTGATCCAGTTCTACGGCATCCCCGGCGAGGTGTTGGCGCGGCTCGGGGCGGTCGAACGCTAGAGCGTCAGTTTGGAGCCTTCGTGGCTCTGGGCGAAGCCAAGTTTCCGATAGAAGCGGTGAGCGTCGATCCGGTTCTTGTTCGAGGTTAGTTGCACAACCCCACAGCCACGGGCTTTGCATTTTGCGATGGCGTGGCCGATCATTTCGCTGCCGAGGCCTAGGTTGCGGCTTTCGGGTCGGATATGTACGGCTTCGATCAAACCGCGCCACTGTCCACGCCGCGCGATGCCCGGCAGATAGCTCAGCTGCATGCTGCCAACGGCTTTACCCTCATATTCGGCGATCAGCAGTTCCTGGTTGGGATCGGCGTCGATCGCGGCGAGAGCTGGCAGATAGAGCTCGATAGCTTGCGGATCATCGTCCGGCTCGACGACGCTGTCTTCGACGATCTGGTTGACGATGAAAGGCAGATCGTCGGCAGTGGCGGGGCGATAGGTCAGGCGGGTCATGTGCAGTCCCTGGCAGGCACTGCACGATAGGGCTGAGTCGCGGTTGCCTGCGACCCAAAAAGTCAGACGCGCTTGCCTTTCGGGCTTAGGCTCCAGGCGACGATCAGGACTATAATTGCCAGCACTGCCGGCATGGCGGCCAGCCATTGATCGCCGGCAAAGAGCACGGCGGCGCCGGCCCACATGATCGAACTCAGGGCTTCGGAGATCGTCGCCGCGCGAGAGGCGACCTGACGGCGGCGGAACATCGCCCGGCGCATAGGGATGCGGAACCACAGCTGGATGGCGGTCGCGGCGCTGGCCGAAATGGCGATGAACAGCGCCGTCTTCCAAGCCAGTTCCCAAGATGCGATCAGCACCATCAGCAGCACGGGGGCAAAGACCACGGCGACCGCGGTCAGCACGGCCTCGATCTTGGCGATCAGCACGGCACGCGGGCTGATCGGCGCAGTGACCACCAGATCGTGCGCATCCTCGCCGGAGATCGCCAGCCAGGCGAGGCCGCCGGCCAGTTGGCCTGCCGCCATGACGATCACCGGAATGACGACGACATAAGTGCCGGCGGTCTGGCCGTAAGAGATCCACAGGAACAGAGCTGGCGGGAACAGGTAGAGGATCTGCATCAGTGTCTGGCTGAGCAGCCAGGGGTCGCGGCGCAGCAGACGCCATTCCTTGACGCGTAGCGCATGGCGTTGCGACGTGCGGCGGAACGGCCGGGTGCTGGCCGATTGCTGCACCCGGGTAGCGGAAACGCCGGCGGCAGCGATCGCGTGCGTGGCAAAGCCGCCGGACGTAGCCATGATCACGCCAGCGAGCGCTCCAAGGCCGACCAAAAGGACGGTCAGCATGGCGCCAAGATTGCCCATGGCACCGCGTGCGGGCAGCCAGAGCAGGCTGTCGGCGGCCGGCATGGCGGCAACGAACTCGGGCGATTGCAGCACCGAAAAGCGGTTCATGTTGCCAAAGCTGAGGATGGCCACGGCCTGAATGCCGATGACGAAGCCGGCGCCGACGACGCCGGCGATGATCTGCGCGATCAGCCGGGTGCGCGCGGCGCCGATGGTGCGGAACAGGCCGACGGTCACCATCACGGAGAGTGACGCGGCGATGCCGCCGAAGCCGGCGAGCACACCGTAGGCTGCAAGCCATTGCGGGCCGTCATGCCAGATCAGCACGTTGATCATCGGGCTGGCGAGCAGACAGGACAGGACGATGGTGCCAAAGGCGGTCGCCGCGGTGCGCACGGCGAAGACGCGTGCCGAGGAGGCGGGTGAGCTGAGGATCAGGTCGAGATCGGACCGCGCGTAATAGGCGCGGGTCACCGATTCCAGCGCCTGGCTGAGCATCACGGTGAAGAACAGGAAACCGGTACTGGTGATCAGTACAAGGGTGGGCTTGTCAGGCCCAACCCCGGCTGCAATCCAGCCGGTCATCAGCACATTGGCGAGGGCGTGCAGGCCCATATAGAAGGCGGCGAGGACGAGGATCAGGACAACGGTGCGGACCTTGCGGCCGCCGGTCGTCATCGCCAGCCAGTCCCGCCAGGCAAGGCGGAACTCGTGGGCGGCGAACCAGGGCAGGGTGGCCGGTGTGCTCACGCTGCTGCCTCCGTGGTGCCGGAGGCCTGCGCTTCGGTCTCCTCGGCGACCAGGTCGAGAAAGATCTCCTCGAGGGTCGTCTCACGCCCGATGCGGGTGCGCAGCTCAGCCAGCGTGCCCTCGGCGACCAGACGCCCGTGATTGATGACGCCGATGCGCTCGGCCATGCGCTCGGCGACCTCGAGAATATGCGTGGTCATGATCACCGTGACGCCGCGGGCGACCTTTTGCTTGAGCACGTCCTTGACCTGGCGGGCCGAGCCCGCGTCGAGACCGGTCAGCGGCTCGTCGAGAATGATCAGGCTGGGCTCATGGACCAACGCGCCCGCGAGGGCGACTTTTTGCAGCATGCCCTTCGAGAATCCGCCGCAGCGTTCGTTGGCATGCGGACGCAGACCGAGCCAGTCGACGAGCTCGTTGGCGCTGCGCTCGGCGATCGTCGGGTCGATGCGCCACAGGCCAGCAACGAATTCGAGATATTCGAGCGGGGTCAGAAGATCGTAGACCATGGGCTCGTCGGACACCCAGGCAACGACGGATTTGGCCGCTACGGGATCTTTTGCCGTGTCGATGCCGCAGACCGAAATCTGGCCGGCCTCGGGCTGCAACAGCCCGGCGACCATGCGCAAGATGGTGGTCTTGCCAGCGCCGTTGGGGCCCAGCAGTGCGTAGAATTCACCGGCACGGACGCGCAGATCGAGGTCGACCACCACGGGACGATCGAAGCTTTTTCTCAGGCCAGTGATTTCAAGGGCCAGGGGCTGGGACATGGCAAGGCTCCGCAATGATGCGGTCAGACTTACCCGACGGGGCTTAGTGGCAGGTGAACCGTATGGGTTAAGATCGGGTAAGCTGGAACCGTTGAGCAACCTGAGCCGTTTGATGGCGGTAACCTCAAAGGAGCCGGCAAAATGGCCGAACGCGAAGTCGTCGTCGAACGCAGTGGGCCCAGCGCCCTGGCAATCATTGGTGGTATTGTGGTGGTCCTCGCCATCATTGCCGCCATCTACTTTTTCATGATGAATGGCAATTCCGGCGGTAGCGGAACGGTCGATGTTGACGTTCCTGCCGTTTCGGTCGACGTGACGCCCGACGGCCAGTAGCGGCTATTGGAGGCCTGCGGGGTCGACGATACCCCGCAGGCAACCTCCTCTGGTCGGGCGCGCGGCAAAGATCCATTCGCCCAGATCAGGCTTGTCGCCCGGCGCGGCGTAGAGACCTATCGTCAACTCCGATATCAGTTCTCGAGAGCCGTCCGTGTCGCAGGCGACCCGGACGCGCTCGCCTGCGCCGACACCAAAAGCGTCGTCAAAGGCTTGGCGAATTCGCGCCTGGGTGAGTTCGCGGCCGATGTTGTCGGCGAAGAGTTTTTGCACGGCGGAGCCGTTCAGAGCGTCCATCAACGCCAGTGCGTCCGCGAAGTAGACGACTTCATTCGCACCGTAGCAGGTGCCATGTTTGGTCCACTCATGCCGTTCGAGCTGTGAGCGGGTGCCGGGCATCCTCTCGTTGAGCCGTGTCTGCAGAGCCGGCGGCAGGTCGACGGGCCGCAGTTGCGACCAGCGGCCGTCACGGTCTCGTTGCTCCACCACCGAAGACACATCGCAATAGTCGGCCTGCGGCCACAGGCCGTGCAGAGCGAAATGTGTGGCGTCGTAGCGGCTGGCTGTCTGCGTGCGGCACTCCTGCTTGTTGCGGGCGCCTTCGCAGAAGGCGGGCTGCCAGCTGGCGGCCAGAATCAAGAAGCGCTGCTCCGGTGCAGGTGCCGTCTCAGCGGGCGCGGGTTCTATGACGGGCGGCTGGGCTGGCGGCGGCGAATTGCCTGTGCGCAGCCACAGCACGGCCGCGCCGCCGAACAGGAAGCCGAGGACGAGCAGCAGGATGAAGCCGCGGTTCACAGGAACTCAGCGCTGCGTGACATAGCCATCCGGCACGCCACGGGTCGAGAGCACGAATTGCCAGACCTGCAGGACCCGGGCGCGAAACCCACCGGCGCAGCACAGAAGATAGTACTTCCACATGCGGAAAAAGCGCTCCTCCTCGGGGCTGCGATCGGGTTTCCAGTTGCGCTCGAAATTCTCGTACCAGGCGCATAGCGTCTTGTCGTAATGCGGGCCGATGTTGTGGACGTCGATGACCGTCCACAGCTTGTCGATGGCCTTGCCGATCTGCCCCATCGAGGGGATGACGCCGCCGGGGAAGATGTATTTTTCGAGCCAGGGGTCGATGGTTTCGGTCGTTTCCTGAGCCGCGACCGTGTGCAGCATGAACAGGCCATCATCCTTGATGGCCCGGCGCGCCGCCTCGAAATAGGCGCGATAGTTCTTGTGGCCGACATGCTCGAACATGCCCATCGAGACGATATGGTCGGCCTTGCCGTCGAATTCGCGATAGTCGGTGACCTGAAACTCGACCGGCAAGTCCTTGTAGCGCTCGCGGCCATAGGCGGCCTGGTCCGGAGAGACGGTGACGCCGACGCAATTGGCCCCGTATTTTTCCGCAGCAAAGCCCATGAAGGCGCCCCAGCCGCAGCCGATATCCCAGACGGTCTGCCCCGGCTTGAGGCCGATCTTGCGGCAGACGAGATCGAGCTTGGCCTCCTGCGCTTCATCAACATTGGTCACGCCGTCCGGCCAATAGCCGCAGGAGCCGGTCATGCGCTGGTCGAGCGAGGCACGATAGGCCTCGGTCTCGTTGTAGTGCATGGCGGCGACGCGTTTAGACCGGGTGATGTCCTGCATGTTGAGGAGGCGCGCCTGAGCGATCTGCCAGACGAGATTGGGGGTGACGCGAATGCCGGAGGGCACCTCGGAGCTCAACACCTTGTTGAAGAACTCGGCCATGTCGGCCACGTCCCACAGCCCATCCATATAGGCTTCGCCCAAGCCTAGAGAGCCGGTGGCATAGAGCCGGGTCCAGAACTGTTCGGAGTTGATCTGCGGGTCCCAAGGATTGGACCCGTTGATGGTGATGTCGGCCTCCTTGAGGAGGACTTCCAATTGGGGTGTCGCGCCCATCGAATCCCTGCCGTCATACTCGCCTAAACACCTGAACGGTTGGACCGTTTGGCGATCGAGTCAAGGCCCGGCAAGGCGGCAAAGGGCGGGTGGCCGTGGCCACCCGCCCATACGGCTTAAAGCGTAATGCGATAGATGCCGAAACCGGCTTCCGACGTTTCACCGGTGGGCTCGATGGCAACTGCCGAGACATCCGAGACATGCTCGGCAGCCTTGGGTCCGGTTTCGAACAGCACGGTGCCGCCGATCGGGGCGAGGGACCAGTTGCTGTCGGCCTCCGGATCAATGGTGCCCCGGTCGACGATATAGCGGACGAGCAGGTCGCGGTTGGTGTCCGGTCCCTTGAAGATGATGACGTCGGGCCCGATGCCGGGGAAGCTGCCGCCGCCGCCGGCCCGGTAGTTGTTGGTGGCCACCACAAATTTCTGGTCGGGATCGATCGGCTTGCCATTATACATCAGGTCGACGATGCGGCTTTCGGTATTGCCGAGGTCCTCGCCCTTGGGCCCGTATTTCGAGGGCTTGGTGAGGTCGATCTTGTAGGTGACGCCGTCGATCACGTCGAAATTGTAGGATGGAAACTCCGGGTTGATCAGGGTGGCGTCACTGGCGCCCGCCTCGATCTGGTTGAAGATCCCGGCTGAGCGATCGAGCCAGTTCTGAACGTCCTGACCGGTGATCAGGACGGCCTGGATAGTATTGGGGTAGAGATAGAGATCGGCGACGTTCTTGATCGCCACCGGGCCGACGGGGACGTCGGTGTAGTAATCCGGACCGCCACGGCCGCCTGCCTTGAAGGGCGCTGCAGCAGATAGTAGCGGCAGGTCTTCGTATTCGGTGCCGACCAGCATCTGCTCCATGTACCAGCGCTGCGCGATGTTGACGATCTGGACACTCGGGTCGTCGGCGACAAGCGCAAAGTAGGAGTAGAGCGGAGCAGCCGTTTCACCGACGGCACGGCGGACATATTCGAGCGTTTCCTCATGCTCTTCCCGGGCGGCAGCGAGCACCTTCGGATCGCTTTCGACCGTCGGGGTGACCGTGCCGTCGACCCGTTCGGAGATCGGCCGTGCTTCGGACGTGTGAGAGACGATAGTCCAGCCGTCGTCGGTCTTTTCGAGCAGCAGATCGATGAGGCCCATGTGCGAGCCCCAGAATCCGGCCATGACCGCTGGCTTGCCGGCCAGTGTGCCTGCTTCGGTGTCCGCGCCCTCGAGGCTCTCGAAGTCGTCGGAATTGGGAAAGACAAGATGCTGATGGCCGGTGACGACGACGTCGACGCCATCAACGCCAGCGAGTTGCAGCGAGGCGTTTTCGGCCTTCTCGCCGGTCGGGCCGGCGATGCCGGAGTGGGAGAGGGCGACAATGAGGTCAGCACCTTCCTCACGCATTTTTGGCACCCAGGCCTCGGCGGTCTGGACGATGTCGCGGGTGTCGACCTTGCCTTCGAGGTGGGAGGAATCCCAGGTCATGATCTGCGGCGGCAGGAAGCCGATGAAGCCGAGCTTGATGGTGTGGGTTTCACCGGCGCCGTCGGTGAGCGTCTTCTCGACGATGATATAGGGCTCGATATAGGTGTCGTCGGCCAGCGGATCGTCAGCCAGTTCGCCTTTCACCAGGTTGGCGGAAACGATAGGGAAGGTGGCGCCGGCGATTGCCTTGTCGAGGAACTCGAGACCGTAGTTGAACTCGTGGTTGCCGAGCGTGCCGGCCTCGTAACCGAGCGTGTTCATTGCGGCGATAATCGGATGCGGGGCGTTGCCGAGGCCTTTTTCATAGGCGATGTAATCGCCCATCGGATTACCCTGGATCACATCGCCATTGTCGACGAGCACCGAATTGCCGGCTTCGGACCGGATCTGGTCGATCAGGGCCGCGGTGCGGGCGAGGCCAAGCGTGTCATTGGGCTTGTCGGCGTAATAATCGTAGGGAAAGACCGCCACATGCAGGTCGGTCGTTTCCATGATGCGCAGGTGCGCCTGGCCTGCCGCGGCCATGACGGCGAAGGGATGCATGATGGTCGCCGCGCCCAGCGTCGCGGTGCCGGCGAGGAACGCGCGGCGGGAAATCGAGAAATTGTCGTTCATTGACGTCTCCCAGTTTCAGGAAAACACCGTCGTGCGGAACGTAGATGGGTTCGGACCGGTTATAGACCTCGACGATGTGCTAGCCTCACATGCCGCCGAGAGGTGACGCTGCAATGACGGCGGCGGCATCGAGAGTGAGCCTTTTGGACCAAGTGGTCAAATCTGTGTTGGGGTATCTCGGCACAGTCATCACGCACCGGGCAGGGAGCCAGACAGAATGAAGTGGAAAGGGCGTCAGCGCAGTTCCAATATCCAGGATCGGCGCTCTGCGGGGGGACGACGCGGCGGCTTCGGCCGAATGGGTGGTCTGGGGCGTTCCCGAGGACGGGGGATACCGATCCCGACCGGCGGACGCGGCGGCGGCATGGGGCTTATCGGTATCCTGGTGGTCGTGGGAATCTTCCTGTTCATCAATGGCATCAACCCGCTTGATATGATCAACGGGACCGGTTCGGGACCGACCAGTTCGTCATCGAGTTCCTGGACGCCCCCGACCAATGCGGGCGAAGACGAGCTTGCAGAGTTCGTGAGTGTGGTGGTCAAGGACACGGAGGACCTGTGGAACCAGGTCTTCGAGCAGAACGGCAGCACCTATCGGGAGCCGCAGGTGGTCCTGTTCACCGGACAGACGCAGTCAGGGTGCGGAGTCGCGGATGCTAGGTCAGGACCGTTTTATTGTCCGAACGATCAGATGGTCTATATCGACCTGTCCTTCTACGACCAGCTGCGTCAGCAATTCGGCGCGCCGGGCGATTTCGCGCAGGCCTATGTGATCGCGCATGAAGTCGGCCATCATGTGCAGAACCTCACCGGTGTCCTGCCCGAGTTTAACCGTCAACGCGGCAGGATGAGCCAGGAGGAGCAGAATGCCTACTCGGTGCGGGTCGAGCTGCAGGCCGACTGCTATGCGGGCATCTGGGCCAACTACGTGCAAAAACAGAATCTGCTCGAGGCCGGAGATGTGGAAGAGGCGATTACTGCCGCAAATGCGATCGGCGACGACACGCTGACCCGTGGTCAAACCAGCCCGCGCAATTATACCCACGGCACGTCGGCCCAGCGGATGGCCTGGCTGCGGCGCGGCATGGAGACGGGCAACGTCGAAGCCTGCGATACGTTCAGCGCCGCCATCTGAGATGGCGATCCGCGGACATAGCGCCGAGCCTGTGCTGGCAGAGTTTGCCGACGACGGGCAGTTTCCCAACAGCCGATTGCCGCTGCTGTACTACGCTGCGGCAATCGCGCCGGAGGCTGCCGGGCCCGAGGCGATGGAGACCCTGTTTGCCGCCAACGGCTGGCCGCCGGCATGGCGCGCATCCGTCTTCACTTACCATCATTATCACTCGACGGCGCATGAGACGCTTGGGGTGGTGCGCGGCTCGGCTGAGCTGATGCTGGGCGGCCCCGAGGGACGCGTGTTTGACGTTGCCACCGGCGACGTGATCGTCATCCCGGCCGGCGTCGCGCACAAGCGCATTTCATCGAGTGCGGATTTTCTGGTGGTCGGGGCCTACCCGCCGGGCCAGGATTGGGATCTGCTACGCGGAGACCCAGGCGACAGGCCGCAGGCTGATGCGAATATCACCAGCGTGCCAATGGCCGATACCGATCCGGTCGTCGGGGCGGGCGGCCGGCTGGTCACTGCGTGGGGGAAATAGGGCGTGAGATGCCGACCGCAGCCACGACAGCGACCTAGAAACCGGAGACGCCGCGGGCAGCAGGCTTAGCCTACCGTGCCGTGTTCCGGCTGGGCGTCCTCGCCTTTCTGGGCGCGGACCAAATTCATGAAGCGGCGGAACAGATAGTGGCTGTCGTGCGGCCCGGGGCTTGCCTCAGGGTGGTACTGCACCGAAAAGATCGGCTTGCCGTCGACTTCGAGGCCCGCATTGGACTGGTCGAACAGTGAAATGTGGGTCTGCTTGATGTTTTGGGGCAGGCTGGCCGTATCGACGGCAAAGCCATGGTTCATCGAGGTGATCTCGACCTTGCCGGTGGTCAGATCCTGCACCGGATGATTGGCGCCATGGTGGCCCTGATGCATCTTGGTGGTCTTGCCGCCAACGGCGAGGCCGAGCAGCTGATGGCCGAGGCAGATACCGAACATCGGCTTGCCGGTTTCCATCAGCGCCTTGATCGTCGGCACGGCGTACTTGCCTGTCGCTGCCGGGTCGCCCGGACCGTTGGACAAAAAGATCGCGTCCGGGTTGTGCGACATGACATCCATGGCCGAAGCCGTTGCGGGAACGACGGTGACCCGCGCCCCCTGATCGGCGAGCTGGCGCAGGATGTTGCGTTTTGCACCATAGTCGATGGCGACAACATGATACTGCGGATCGGTCAGCGTGCCGTAGCCATCGGTCCGGGTCCACGAGGTCTGGTCCCACTTGTAGGTCTGCGCCGTCGTCACCTCCTTGGCAAGGTCGAGACCCTCCAGTCCCGGGAAGTTACGCAGCTCGGCTTCCATCGAAGGCTCGTGGAAATAGCCGTCCGGGCTATGGGCAATGACGCCGTTCGGCATGCCATGCTCGCGGATCCTAGCGGTCAGCGCCCGCGTGTCGACGCCAGCGATGCCGATAATGTTGCGCTTTTTCAGCCAGGCATCGAGCCGCTCGGCGGCCCGGTAGTTTGACGGGTTGGTGATGTCGGCGCGCAGCACGCAGCCGCGGATGCCCGACAGCGCCGCCATGTTGACGGTCTCGATGTCCTCGTCATTGGCGCCGACATTGCCGATGTGCGGGAAGGTGAAGGTAATGATCTGGCCGGCGTAGGACGGGTCGGTCAGGATTTCCTGATAACCCGTCATTGCGGTGTTGAAGCAAACCTCACCAGCGGAGTGACCCACGGCGCCGATGCCGTGCCCCTCGAGGCGGGTGCCATCGGCGAGGATCAGAAGGGCAGTCGCAGGTTTCTGCTGCCAGCCGGACATGCGGGGCTCCAAGGTTTGTCAATTCTGTCGGTTGAGGGCTCTCAATAGAAGGCGGCCCGTGGCGGCGCAAGTGGCGCAATGCCGATAATGCGATATATGGAGCGCAAACCGGATGCGGCAACAGGAGTGCGACAATGCGCGAGACCATCAGTGACGGCTACAAGATAGCGCTCAAGGCCGGCGACAAGCGCCGCACGGCGACGCTTCGCGCGGTGACCGCGGCGATCAAGGACCGCGACATCGAAGCGCGGGGGCAGGGCAAAGATCCACTGAGCGAGAGCGACATCGTGGTTCTGCTGCAGAAAATGGTCAAGCAGCGCGAAGAGTCTCTGGGCATCTACGAGAAGGCGGGTCGGGACGATCTTGCCGTCGTCGAGCGCGAGGAAATTGCCATCCTGTCGGAGTTCTTGCCTCAGGGCCTGAGTGAGGCCGAGCTCGACGCTGCCATTCAGACGGCGATCGCGTCAACTGGCGCAGATGGCATGAAGGACATGGGGAAGGTCGTCGCTGAACTGAAGACGCAGTACCCGGGCCGGATCGACTTTTCCAAGGCCATCGGCAAGGTTCGGGCGGCACTGGCCTGACCCTTCGCCGAGCTGATCGTCAGGCGACGCTGTCGTTGCGCTTGCGGAGATAGCGTGTCGCTGTGCGCCGGGGCTGTGGCGCCTCGTTGTCTGATACCAGGCGGGGCGGGGCGCCTTGCACACGGTCGCGGCCGTTGTTCTTGGCCAGATAAAGCGCCTCGTCCGCTTCGCGGAGCAGCATCTCGAAGCCCTCGTCGCCCGTTTGGCTGGTGGCGACGCCAGCGCTGACCGTGGGGCTGCCGAATTCGGGCGACAGGGGCATACTTCGCGCAAAGCCGACGCGGATCCTGTCCGCCACTTCGAGCGCAGGGCGTGAGGAGTCGGCATTGAGAACCAGGCAGAACTCCTCGCCACCAAGACGTGCAGCGATGTCGCCAGGGTTCACGCCCCGGCGGAGATAGGTCGCGAAATCGCGCAGGACCTCGTCGCCGCGCGCATGGCCAAACCGATCGTTGATGTGTTTGAAGCGATCGAGATCGAACATGATGACCGATGTGCCCCGCTCGAAACCGTGGCCAGCGGCCATGTCGAACAGGGCGCGACGATTATGCAGCCCGGTCAGGGCGTCGGTCATGGCGTCGCGCTGGTGCTGACGTGACGTGCGCATCTGGTTCACCGTCAGGGCGAGCGCACCTACGCTGGCCAGCGACACGATGGTCGCCAGAGAGTTCAGGTCCTCTGCCCAGTTATCGGGATGATGGTTGATAACCCAGGTACCGTCTGAAAGCAGAACCACAGCGCAGAGGACAAAGGTGACCGCGGTCAGGCCGTAGAGGATCGCCATGGTGACCATGGGAATCATGGCTTCAGCGCGCGCCTCCCAATGTTCGCGTCCGGCCAGGATCAGCAACAAGGCCGTGAACAGATTGAGGAAGACGACGCCGAGACCTGTGAGGCCGAGCGAAAAACTGATGCCGACGCTTGCCGTGCCCAGAAGCCAGATGGAGACCAGCCGGATGGGCGAGGTGCGCCCCTTTCTGAACTGCATCGCACCGCTGTAAATCAGCGCAAACCCGCCCATGAGAGCGGAGTAGGCGACGAATTGAACAGCGGGAACCCAAGGGTCACCGAGAACTGTGAAGGCGAAAATGCTGGGCAGGATCAGACCCAGCCCGAAGAACCAGCTCAACAGATAGCGGTCCTGCCGCGAGCCAAGCCAGCTCAGCAGCAAGGTCGTCATGATTGCCATTGCTGAAATTGCTGCTGCAACCAGCAGCGATGTAGAATCGAGCAGTGTCATTGGCCATCCTGATTGGATGTCGTTTACGCCGATATGGCGCCGCTGGCGCGGCAGCCGTCTTCAAGTGGTGAACAAGTACTTGCGCTTATGCCGAGACTGGCGTGCGCGTTACTTCCAGCCACCAGGAAAGACCGGCGCTGCCGGCGGCCAGCAGGCTTGAGACAATGCCGATCATCGGTAGGTTGGCGTAGCCGAGCCCGGAGCTGAGCAGCAGCGCGCCAAGTCCGGCACCAGAGGCGATACCAACATTGAAGGCAGAGGAAATGAGCGAGGAGGCGAGGTTGGGGGCTTCGCGCGCGCCCATGACGATGCGCGCCTGCAGTGGCGTCGAAAAGGCAAAGCCGCCGATGCTGAGGAAAAGGAGGTTGATGAGCATCCAGACCCTGTCGTGCATGGCGAAGAGCATGGTGAAATAGAACAGCGCCTGGACGAGCAACACGGCCACCAGCGTCGGCATGGGGCGCCAGTCGGTGCCTCTACCACCCAGCCAGATGCCGAAGACCGAACCGACGCCCCCGACCAGCAGATAGAGCGGTACGATATCCTCGGTCAGGCCTGTGACATTGAGCATGACCGGCACCTGATAGGTGGCGAAGGCGATGGTGCCCAGCATGACGAGGAAGATGGTGATGTAGCTCATCCACACCTGCTGGTGGCGCAGGGCCTGCAACTGGGCGCGGAAGGTGGGACGCGGGCCGGTGCTGGCCTTGGCGACCGGCAGGCGGAAGACCATGACGATCGCCGCGAGAAAGCCCAGGGCGCCGACGGCGAGGAAGGCGGCGCGCCAGCCGAAGGCGACACCGATGGCCGAGCCACCGGGGAGGCCGAGCAGATTGGCGGCGGTGATGCCGCCGACAAAGAGCGAGAAGGCGGCACCGCGTTTTTTGGGTTCGACCAGCGCGGCGACCATGACGGTGCCGGCACCAAAGAAGGCGCCGTGGCCACAGGCCGAGACGAGGCGGGCGACGAGCAGCAGGCCATAGTCCGGCGCCATGGCGCAGAGCAGCTGCGCGACGGCAAAGAGCAGCATGACGCTGATCAGCACCGCCCGTTGCGAATAGCGGGCCGTCGCGACATTGAGCACCGGACCGCCGATGGCGACACCGATGGCATAGGCGGTGACCAGCATGCCGGCGGTCGGGATGGAGACATTCAGATCGGTGGCGAGGGGCGGCAGGATGCCCGAAATGATGAACTCGGCGCTCCCGATGGCGAACGCGGCGAGCGCCAGAGCGTAGATGGCGATTGGCATGGTGGGCCCCGTCTCAAGTCAGGGGCGAAGAACCATGCCTTGGCGGCGGTTGCAAGCCGCCGATGGGTCGCCGTCGGCCGCCCGATCAGTCGGGGTTGGTGCGCAGCGCGATGGGGGTGCCGGTTTCGACGAACTGCAGCTGGGTATTGAAGGCGGCACCGAGAACGAAGATTTGGGCCGAATTGTACATCCACAGCAGCAGCACTACGGCGGCGGTGACTGAGCCGAAGCTGGCTTCGAAGTTGGAGAAGTTCTCGACATAGATCGAAAACACCGCACCGGCGACGAGCCAGACCAGCGAGGCGAGGATGGCGCCCGGCCAGATATAGGCGAACTTGCGGGGGTGCCGATCGGGGCCCCAGCGGTAGAGCACCGCGAGGACGAGGGTGGTCAGCGCCAGCAGGACCGGCCAGCGCAGCAGCATGACCAGCACTTCCTCGCCCGTGGGGAAGGGGATGAGGGCGGGGAGGCCGGCGACGGTGAGGAGCGCGAGGATGACGAAGATCGACCCGGCCACCGACAGGCCGACCGAATAGGCGACCTTTTTCAGGAAACCGCGCTGCGGCGTCTGATGGCGGACGCTGGCCATGGCGTAGAGCAGGGCATCGATGCCGCGCGAGGCACTCCACAGGGCGAGCGGCACGGAGATCAGCAGGCCGATGCCGAGGGTGAAGCGGGGCTGGGCGATGAGGCGCTCGAGCTGGCTGTCGACAAAGCCGAGTACGGTGGCGGGCAGGAAGGCCGAAGCGGTGTCGAGGGTGGCCTGGATGGTCGAAAGGTCGGCGAACAAGCCATAGATCAGGATGGCGGTGGCGATGGCAGGGAAGAACGACAGGAAGCCGAAGAACGCCGTGCCGGCGCAGCGCAGCGAGGTGTCCTGATTGCCGAAGGTCTCGACAATGCCCATCAGCACGCGCTTCCATTTCTCGAAACCGCGGGGGGGCGTCTCTGGTTTGCCGGTTGCGGTGTCGGGTGCCGTCGCGTCCATGGGTGCCGGTCCTTTTTGCATAAGGTCTCGAAGCTAACGGGCCGGCGGGCAATGGGTTGCCGCATATGTGGCGAAAGCGGCGAATGCGCTATGCTGGAGGAAGGACTCACCCGGCAGCGGAGACGGAAATGGCAGTATCGGCAGGTATGAAGCAGCGCCTGGCGCTGATCACGGGATTGCGGGGGCTGCTGATGCTGCTCTTTGGCGTGTTCGCGGTGATCTGGCCCACCGAGGCGCTGATGGTGCTGGTGGTGGCCGGTGCGCTGGTGCTGCTGGCAGCGGGCGTTCTGGGCCTGTGGGGCCTGACCTTCGGCGGAGAGAAATCGCCGAACTACTGGTTCGACGTGGTGCGCAACGCGCTGGCGATCATCGTCGGCGTGCTGATTTTGATCTCGCCGCTGTTCAGCACGGTGCTGACCGTCACCTTCCTCAGCGTGCTTATCGGCATCGAGGCGCTGGTGTTCGGCGCGATGGAGATCTTTCTGGTGGTGCGCGAGCGCGAAAGCTATGCGCGGATCTGGCCGATGGTGGTGCAGGGGGTGTTTTATATCCTCTTTGGCCTGGTGCTGGTGATCTTCCCGATGTTTTCGGCGATGATCGGCGCGATCTGGATCGGCATCATCGCGGTGATCTTCGGCGTCGGGCTGATGACCGTCGCCTGGCGAATGTATCGCGCGGCCTGAGGCGGCGCAGCCCAAAACGCCCGCCGGCCAGTGGCCGCGCGGTTTTGAAACAGGCGCTGCCCCGGGGACGAATCCGTGGGGCGGTGAAGCGGGCCGGCGAGGCCCTTGCCCCACGCGGTTGGTCCGCAAAAAAACGAGGCGCAGGCCTCGCCGGCCGATCGGGGTTTTGGGCCTATGGTCCCGGAGCCCGGGTGCATCCCGTGCCGCATCGCGAGGACGCGGGGGCAGCCTGACAGCCGGGCATCGCACCCTCGCTATCCGCCTCGCCCGGCCGCCCTTGGGGAGCGACCTTGCGTCCCTGGAAGGCCCCCCAAGGACGCCTTCCGCGCGTTTCGAGCGGCTTGACCGGCGAACCGGCCCATGCCGCGGAACTTTCAGCCTGCGGGGCAGCGACCCGCCCCACACCCGACCGCCCGCGCCCCAACCACTCGTCATGATCTCGCTTCGGCGCGCGGAACGAGGGCAGTGTGACACGGGGGGAAGCGACGGGGATAAGTTTGGGGGAGGGCGGGTTGCCACGGTCGTCGGTCATCATGCAGGGCATGAAGTGGGTGCTCTATTGACGACTTTGTGCCAGAGGCGGCCATGGCTCATGTGGAATTGCTCTCCTCCGCGATCTGCGAACAGTTGGGCCAGTACGTCGAATGCTGTGAGCCCTAACTATTGCCCAACCGGAATCCGCCGTCGCAGAACCACGCATTCTTGTGAAGCGCGCCATAGAGCGCACTTTTCCAAGAGTTAGCCGACTCCTCGGACCAAGACTCCCACTGATGTTTCAGCTCGCGCTTGACTGCGACAGCGCCGCCCCCTCCAGCGTCGTACACCCGGATCAGATTCCTCCTGATTCCACTCATCTCCCTGGCTGCCTGCTGGGTATACAGGCGCGCTAGTCCCAGCGTTTCGAATTGTTTCCTTAGCCGCGCGTTCAAGTCGTCGGACCACTGTGACTGAGCCTTCACGCGGAAAACCACCGCACAGACCGTCTGCTCCACGACCATTGCCTGCAACCAGATTTGCGAGGAAATGTCTTCGAAGTAGGGATGAAGCACCGCGTCGGAAGAGTTGCTTGGGGCTGCGGTCAACTTCGCTTTGTTACAATCCTTGCAACTCCCCACGAGATTGAGCGGGGTCACCGCAAGACTCGGGAACAGGGTCTTGGGCAGTACATGATCCAACGTGGACACGTCCCTATGATCGCAGTACGGGCATCGTCCGTCCCTGGGCAGGAGTTGGATCGCCGCATAGATCGATCGTCCCGGTCCGGCTTTGCTCGCCAACCTGCCGTCGTAGAGCGCGACCATCTCCGCAGTTGTGACCTGGTTAGCAACACCCACTCCCTGCGGCACGAGATGGAGCTCAGCAGCGGAGGCTCGAACGTCAAAGGCCTGAGAGTCATCAAGGATGGTCTGCTTGGCGGCCTTAAGCCTCGCCTTAAGATCCTTATTCCTTATCCTGGAGATGCAGGTGTCGAAGGTAGCGCCAACATCCATAGGGGGCTTGTCCACCGACCACATCAGTCGTCGCTCCCAATCTCTGGCTGATCCCTGTCTGCGATCAAGCTGCTGATGAGCGCGCGGCCCTCTGTGCCGATCTTCTCTTTAAATTTGTCGAGTACGTCGTCGAAATCGTCGTTGGGACCCACGGCGTCCTGCAGCATCCGCTGAAATCCCGATCGGGTGACCTCCAGACCGAAGACCTCGTGGGTTAGCACGCCGACGTGCTCCGCAAAGGTTTCCTGCACCGGTCGCTCGGCAACAGCGGCACCGCTATGGCGTCGAAGCTTCCACACGCATTCTTTGGGCACCTCCTGAAGGACGACGGGCGAGTGTGTCGCCACGATTGCTACACCATTTCTGTTGACGAGCAGATCGGAGATGGCCCTGATCAGGGCGGAGAGAAGAGGCGGGTGAAGGTGGGCCTCGGGCTCATCCATCAGGACTAGTGTTCGTTCCTCTACCTTCTCGACAAGTTTGGTGATCGTTAGGAGCACAATCTTGTGCCCGGAGCTGAGCCGTCGAAATCTCCTACCGGCTTCTCGCCCGAAATCGTCCTCGTCCAAATCAAGTAGGTTAGATATCTGGGCATCCTCGAAGATGGGGTCGCTCTGCAGAGTGCGTAGCGCGGTGCGCCATCGCGCCCGGCGTTTGCCGACCGAGCAGACTTTGGCGCTATCAATGAACTCCTTCGCCAGTTCGCTAGGCTGCTGAGTGATGGTAACCCAATCTCCCTCAGCGTCCTTGATCCGTTTCCGGAGGCCGACGTTCGTATATTGAACCCCCTTCAGTCGATTTCGACTGCCCTCGAGCATGGCGAAGTCGTCGAACGCGCTGAAGGTCACGGAGAGAACGCTGGCGAATGGGCTCTCGAATTCCCCGCCAATGAGATCGTCGGGGTCCGAGAACTCGCCGTCATCCTCGACATCGCCATTGGGACGGACAAGGGCGCGTGACATCGCGTTCAGGTAGAACGATTTGCCGACCCCATTCCTACCTACGATCACCTGCACGTTGGTTGGTGGTTTGGAAAGTGGACGCACCTCGAAGTCCAGTTCGATGGGGGCGAAGGTTGGATCTAGCTGCGCCGGCGACCGATAGTGAAAACGATACTCGGTCAGTCTAGCGCCACCCGATATGACGCGCTTGAACTGTTGGGCGACGGTTCGCCGCGTCACAGATCGCATTAGTGATCGGCCCATAACTCGTTCGGCGGACGCTCGCGCGAATAGGTCTTCGTCGCGGACGACGTCGTTCAACGCCGCGAGCAATTGGTCCGCGACTTCTTCGCCGAGTGCCAAAATGTCTTCGTAGTAGGAGTCGTCCTGGCCCAGCGAGAAGAACTCGGGACCGAGTTGATCGAACGCTAAGGGCAATGAGGGCCGAACCTGCTCGTCGCCCCAGTCGAATTGCCCGATTTTCACGCCTCCCAGCGGATGCCCGGTACCTTCTGCGTCGAAATAGGTCAGGGAATAAAGGGTGCTAAACTCCCACCAATCATTCCAATTGTCGGTCCAAAGGTAGCCGATATCCTTGCCCTCGCTTGGCACGGACGAATTGTTCTCAATCACTTTGAAGTGCACTCGATGATGCCCTTTCGTCACCCATATTATGACTATGTTGTAGATCAGGTTTCGCTCTAGGTTCTAGCTACCGACAGGAATATCAAACCTAGAAGAGCCTGTGATCTATGCTCCGCAAATCTAGGGAGGTCAGCTATACCCGTCATCATTGAATCACGACCCCACAGACCCAACCCGGTGGTCGCTTGGCTGCATACTAACGTGCGTTTAGACAAGCCGCGACCGCTCATCGAATGGCCGGAATTGGACTAGTGCTGCGATTGGTTGGATGTCCGCTTTGGGCCCAAAGGGGCATCAGTCGAGCGCCTCGGGGGAACCGGCGTGCTTGGCTGCTGCGAGAGACCTCAGGATGGACCCCGGGTCAGGCCCGGGGTGACACCGTGGGCTTGGCTGGTTCTGCAGGCAAATAGTGTTGAAATGGTGCGTGGCGTTAGGTGGTGATGAAGCAGCGTTTTTGCTTGGGCGAAGCTGTTTTGACGGTCCGTGAGACGGCGCTGCATTAACCGCAACACTGCAAGTCTACTTGTTCCGATGCAATCGCGCGTGGTTGGGTGGTGTGGCAGGGGCTCCGTTTGTGTCGCGTTGTTGCGGCGGGGAGAGGGGCGCCTCAATCCGCATTGGAGAGAGCTGTCATGCGTTCGGGCCGTTTTTTGAAGTTATGTTGCGGCATGCTTGCCGTCGTCGTGGGGAGTGCCGGGGGGATTTCGCCGGGTTATGCGGACCATTTCCGCGCCGATTGCGCGCATCCCTCGATCACCCAGTTCATGCGTTCGGAGATCAACAACGGCACCAACAAATACGGCAAGCCGGTGAAGGGCTATAAGCTGAAGCTGGTCGGGACGATGAAGGAGCTCGAGCGGGACGGGGCAAATCTGGTGTGCCGGGCGACGCTGCGCATCACGCTCAAAAGCGGCCGCTCGGCGACGCGCAATGCCAGGGTGAACATGGTGGTGCGCAACGGCAATATCGAATCGCTGAACTTCAGGATCCTGCCGGGGATCTGAGGGGGGCGTTTGCGAGGGGTGCGGTGGGGGCGCCTCGCCCTTCGGCGGGCTCAGGGTGAGGCGCGGCGCGTTCGGGGCTGGGGCTCGGTGTGAAAGCGCTTCGACCGGGAGGAAGGCAAGATCTCAGGATGGGCCCCGGCTCAAGGCCGGGGTGACATCGGGGTTGAGGTGACGCTGGTGCGTGCGCCTCGCCCTTCGACAGGCTCAGGTTGAGGCGCGGAGCGTTCGGCGCGTGGGGCGTTGAGAGCCCTGTGCAAAACGTCATCGCGGATGACAAAGGGCGCGGGGATGCTTACCTAGCCGCATGCGCTTTTCCGACGGCTTCCTCGATGAGATCCGGCAGCGCCTGCCGATCACGCAGGTGGTGGGCGAGCATGTCATGTGGGACAAGCGCAAGAGCCAGCCGGGGCGCGGCGACATGTGGGCGTGCTGCCCGTTTCATGGCGAGAAGACGCCGAGCTTTCACGCCGACGACCGCAAGGGCATCTACCATTGCTTTGGCTGCGGGGTGACGGGGGATCACTTCCGGTTTCTGACCGAAAAGGTGGGGCTGAGCTTTCCCGAGGCAGTGGAAAAGCTGGCCGGCATGGCCGGGGTGCCGATGCCGGCGCGCGACGCGCAGGAGGAAAAGCGCCAGGAGGTGCGGCGCTCGCTCTATGATGTGATGGAGGTCGCCACCCAGTATTTCGAGGCGGCGCTGAGCCATAATATCGGGGCGCGGGCGCGCGGCTACCTGCAGGAGCGCGGGTTCGGCGCCTCGGTGCAGACGCGGTTCCGGATCGGCTATGCGCCCGATGCCAG
This sequence comes from Devosia sp., assembly GCF_048261455.1. Lineage (GTDB taxonomy): Bacteria > Pseudomonadota > Alphaproteobacteria > Rhizobiales > Devosiaceae > Devosia_A. The sequence continues at coordinate 48,440 of NZ_JBLXGA010000012.1, read as the reverse complement.
CAACGGGCTGAAGGAGCACCTCGCCGCCAATGGCGTGTCGGCCGAAGAGATGGTCGCGGCCGGGCTGGTGGTGCAGCGCGAGGAGCAGCCGCTGCCCTATGACCGGTTCCGCAACCGGGTGATGTTTCCGATTGCCGATTTCCGCGGGCGGATCGTGGCGTTCGGCGGGCGGGCGCTGTCGGCCGATGTGCCGGCGAAATATCTGAACTCGCCGGAAACCGAGCTCTTTCACAAGCGCATGACGCTCTACAACGGGCACAAGGCGCGCGAGGCGACGCGGAGCGGCAAGCCGGTGGTGGTGGTCGAGGGCTATCTCGACGTGATCGCTTCGGTGATGGCAGGGTTCGAGGGGGCGGTGGCGCCGCTCGGCACGGCGCTGACCGAAGAGCATCTGCAATTGCTGTGGCGGATGAGCGACAACCCGATCCTGTGCTTCGATGGTGACAGCGCCGGGCAGCGGGCGGCGGCGCGGGCGGTGGACCTGGTGCTGCCGCATTTGCAGCCGGGGCGCACGATCCTGGTGGCGACGCTGCCCGAGGGGCAGGACCCGGACGATCTGATCCGCGCGTCGGGGCGGGGCGCCTTTGCCGAGGTGCTGGAGCGGGCACGCTCGCTGTCGGAGGTGGTGTGGAGCCTCGAGTCGGGCGGCATGGTGCCGGAAACGCCGGAGGCGCGGGCAGCGCTGGAATCGCGGCTGCGGGCCAAGGCGGCCTCGATCGGCGATACCTCGGTGCGGCGGCATTATCAGCAGGCGTTCGACGAAAAGCTGCAGGCGTTCTTTGCGCCGGTGCGCGGTGGCGGGCGCTGGGATGGCGGCAATCGCAACAGCCGGGGCACGCGGCCGGGGGCGGGCCGGGCCAGCCCGCGGCTGGTGGTTTCCGATACGCTGCGCAATTCGCGGCTGATGCGGCCGGGGCAGACGATCGACGCGACGCCGCGCGAGGCGGCGATCATCATGGCGCTGGTCAATCATCCGGCGCTGGCCGAGAGCCGGCTCGAATCACTTGCGGCGCTCGATCTGTCGTCGCCGGCGGCGCGGAACCTGTTGGGGGCGCTGCTGCATCTGGTGACGCTCGATCACGATATTTCGTCCGAAGGGCTGACGGCGGCGCTCGGAGTGCGTGGATTCGGGCCCGCGATCGCCAAGATGTCGGATGTTCTGGCCCGGCAGGGGGTGTGGCAGAGCGCCATGGAGGTGGATGAATCCGACGCCGAGACCGGGCTGAAACACGCGCTGGCCTTGCATTACAAATCGGTTGAGCTAAATAAGGCTCTGAAAGCAGCCGAATTGGCGCTGGGCGACGACCCGAGCGAAGAAACCTTCGAGAGGCTGCGAGACATCCAGAACCAGATCACCACCGTCGATGGCACAGAGGCATTGATCGAAGGGTTTGGTTCGTTATCGGGGCGCGCGACACGGAGCTTTTGAGTGAGCTGCGGGTACGCGCGATTTCGTACATAGGCGAATCACTCTCGCCGCCCCTGTAGCGAGCCGATGAAGTTTCGAAGAAACTTTGCGCGACCTGACATCCTTTACCTTGTCTCAAGCCGTGACCACGTAACGACAGCGGCGTCCATCCACTACGGGCCCCCGGAGCACCAGAGCCACATGGCCACCAAGGCAGCGACACAGACCAAGTCCAAGGAAAACGAGAAGCCGGAGGCGACCACCGAGGCGCCAGACAGCCCGCTGCTCGACCTTTCCGATGCCGCCGTAAAGCGGCTGATCAAGACGGCCAAGAAGCGCGGCTATGTCACCTATGAAGAGGTGAATGCCGTTCTGCCGTCCGACGAAGTTTCGCCCGACCAGATCGAGGACATCATGGCGATGTTCTCGGACATGGGGATCAACGTCGTCGACGAAGACGAAGTGGAAGAGGCCGAAGCCGAACAGCCCGAAGAGGAAACCTCCAACGAGGTTGCCGAGCGTACGGGCACGGCTGTTGCGTCGAAATCCAACGCGCGCGAAGGCAGCGACCGCACCGACGATCCGGTGCGCATGTATCTGCGCGAGATGGGTTCGGTCGAGCTGCTCAGCCGCGAGGGCGAAATCGCCATCGCCAAGCGCATCGAGGCTGGCCGCGAGACGATGATCGCGGGCCTGTGCGAGAGCCCGCTGACCTTTCAGGCCATCATCATCTGGCGCGACCAGCTGAACGAGGCCGAGATTCTGCTGCGCGACATCATCGATCTCGAAGCGACCTATGCCGGCCCCGACGCCAAGCAGGCTGCGCCGGTGCAGCACAATGGTGCCGAACGCCCGGGTGGTGCTGCGGCCGAGGCGGCGCCGGCGGCCAAAAAGCCCTCTGATGGCTATGGCAACAGCAGTGACGGCGATGGCAATGGCGAGACGCAAAGCGACGACTCGTCGGATGACGATGACGACGATTTCGAGAATTCGCTGTCGCTCAGCGCCATGGAAGCCGAACTGAAGCCGCAGGTCGTCACGACCTTCGATCGCATCGCCGATCTCTATGGCAAGATGCGCAAGCTCCAGGACCGGCAGACCGAAAGCCGCATCGCCGGCAATGACGGCGCCAGCCCGGCCGACCAGAAAAAACTCGATGCGCTGCGCGCCGAGGTGATCACCGACGTGAAGTCGCTGAGCCTTAACAGCTCGCGTATCGAGAGCCTTGTCGAGCAGCTCTATGACATCAACAAGCGGCTGGTGCGTCTCGAAGGGCGGCTGCTGCGGCTCGCCGAGAGCTATGGCGTCAAGCGTGAGGAATTCCTCAAGGCCTATTACGGCTCCGAGCTCGACCCGAGCTGGGTCGAAAAGGTCGCCGAGCTGGGCGGCAAGGGCTGGTCGGAATTCGCCAAGCGCGACGCCGATACGGCCAATGAAATCCGCGGCGACATCCAGACGCTGGCCAGCGAGACCGGGCTCGATATCGGCGAGTATCGCCGGATTGTTCACAAGGTGCAAAAGGGCGAGCGCGAAGCGGCGATCGCCAAGAAGGAAATGGTCGAGGCCAACCTGCGCCTCGTGATCTCGATCGCCAAGAAATACACCAACCGCGGGCTGCAGTTCCTCGATCTGATCCAGGAAGGCAACATCGGTCTGATGAAGGCGGTGGACAAGTTCGAGTACCGCCGCGGCTACAAATTCTCGACCTATGCCACCTGGTGGATCCGGCAGGCCATAACACGTTCTATCGCCGATCAGGCCCGCACCATCCGCATTCCCGTGCACATGATCGAAACGATCAACAAGATCGTGCGCACCTCGCGCCAGATGCTGCACGAGATCGGCCGCGAGCCGACACCTGAAGAGCTGAGCGAAAAGCTGCAGATGCCGCTCGACAAGGTGCGCAAGGTGCTCAAGATCGCCAAGGAGCCGATCAGCCTCGAGACGCCGATCGGCGACGAGGAAGATTCCAACCTCGGCGATTTCATCCCGGATTCGAATGCCATTCAGCCGATCGATTCTGCGATCCAGTCGAACTTGCGTGAAACGACGACACGCGTGTTGGCCTCGCTGACGCCGCGCGAGGAGCGCGTTTTGCGCATGCGCTTCGGCATCGGCATGAACACCGACCACACGCTGGAAGAAGTCGGCCAGCAGTTCTCGGTGACGCGCGAACGTATCCGCCAGATCGAAGCCAAGGCGCTGCGCAAGCTCAAGCATCCGAGCCGCAGCCGGAAGCTCAGGAGCTTCCTGGATAACTGAGGAACAAGGGCGGCTTCGGGCCGCCCTTTTCATATGCGCTGGACAGGGCCGGAGCGGACGCCTACCACCAGAGCAGACAAAAACAGCTCAGGGAGACCATGATGTCGTTTTGGAAGAACCTGTTCGGCGGGGGCAATGCGGGCGCGGAGACGAAGTCGTCGGAGCCTGCCGTGCTGGGAGAGGAGAGCTACAAGGGCTTTCTGATCAAGGCCTTGGCGATGTCGGCCGGCAGCGAGTATCAGCTGGCCGGGCAGATCGACAAGGAGATCGACGGCGAAGTGCAGAGCTACAATTTCGTGCGTGCGGACCGGTTTTCGTCCAAGGATGACGTCGCCAGCTTCGCCCTCGCCAAGGGCCGCCAGATCATCGACGAGCAGGGCGAAGGCATTTATCGCTAGGTTCTCGGGTGCCGTCCGAACCGCCCCGCGCTCAGGGGGATGGCGAGGCGGAACGCTCCGGAGCGCTCGCACTTTTTCGGGGGCTTTGGCCGCCATGCCTGCCGTCTGCGGGCCCGCCGGCGTCACCGCCAATGCCGTGGCCCAGCTGCTCAAGCACCGACGGCCCGTCAAACGGCACGATCAGTCTCTGGGTCGAGAACAATGCGCGCTTGCGAATGGCGCGATGAACCTGGAAAAGGAGATTGCTGGTGGCTGATACAGTGCACATCGCTTTTGCTGTAGACAGCGGCTATTTCAAACAGGCTTCGGTGACCATGGCATCGATAGCAGCGAACGCCGCTCACCCAGAGCGGCTACGTTTCCATGTCATCCACGCAGAAGAGCCGGCCTGGGTCGAGGCCCGGATGAGATATTTCAAGGCATGGAATGTCAGCTTTGTGAAAGCCGAAAATCCGTTTCTGATGGCCGATCTTGGCGGTAGCCATGTCAGCGCGGTCGCGATGATGAAAACGCAGCTGCCGGAACTGCTTTTGGACCTGGATAGCGTGATATACGTAGACGCTGATGTCGTCTTTACACATGATATTGAAAAGCTATGGAACTGCGAAATAAGCGATTGTGGCATTGCTGGTGTCATCGACTTCGGTATTTACAAAAATATTTCAAGACAAATTTATAAAGAGGAGTTCAAATATAGAGATTATTTAATATCGCAAGGTTTGGATCCGGGGAAAATGATCTATGTTAATTCTGGGATTCTGTACATGAACCTTGCGAAGCTGAGGGCGTCGGGATTCTCAGCTAAGGCAAGGGGCATGAATTCGAGCTACGTGGGTAAGCGATACTTTGTGGATCAGGATATCATAAACATCCTCGTAAACGGGTCAGTCGTAGTGCTTGATCCTCGGTGGAATGTGCTGGCCAACACCGTCTCGCGGTCTGGCCGAAGGAGGCATCATTATATTCCTGCCCACGCTCGCCACGATCTAGATCTGCAACTTAGTCAGCAATGGGCAATCCACTATGCGGGGCCGTCCAAGCCGTGGAAGGATGGCAGCGTCTGGGGTGCCGAACTCTGGTGGAAGTATGCGAAACTCGGCGGTCTGGACTGGCCGACGGTCGGGATGAGGCCGCTGACAATCAATCAGATGCTGATGGAGTATATGCTGGATTTCCGCAGCGTATTGTCGAAGTTTGCCTACAATTGGAAGACGCGCTCATAACCTCGCCAGTTTTCGCGCAGCTAGCAGCTGTCTTGAGCTTTTGGGGCGGACATCGCCTGAAGTGGACGAGAAGGTACTAGCTTAATGGTCATGAAACGGTCTACTCTACGCAGGTGCAGTCGTATCGCTGTTTCACTTCGCTCTCCGGATTTCGCTGTAGCGGCTTATGAAGGTCTGTCCCGCGCGCTGGGACTTGAGCACGAGTTCATCCAGTACCGGGTCTTGGGTCTGTTGGGCAGCACAGAAGGGCGGGCTTTGGCGGCGGACGTTGCTGATCGGCGGGAGCAGCAGCATAAAGTACAGGGCAGGCCAGAAACGCGTCGATGGCGGGCGGCCGCATACCGGCGGTTCGTACAAATGAAATACGACGGCATCCGTGCTGTGCTCGGGCGAATTCGACCGGAAGTCGTCTATGTGTGGAATGCCGAACGCGAAAAAGGTCGAGTCGTCGCGCAAGCGGCGCGGGACCTTGGGATCCCCGTATTGGTATTCGAGCATTCACCTATTCCTGGCACCCTCACGATAGACCCAGCGGGAGTAAACGCACGTGCCTCGGTGCCTCGCGACCCTGCCTTTTTCCTTGACTGGGCCTCGGGGCGTTCGACAGACATTTGGCGAGGCAGGGCTTCGGGCCTCGTCGCGCGCAAACCGCGCTCGCCCGTCTCCGCCAGCCCGTCGCAACTTCCCCAGAACTTCGTGTTCTTGCCACTACAGGTGGCCAACGACACGCAAATCGTCCTCAACGGTCGGTGGGTCCCGTCAGTAAAGGAGATGCTGCGGCTGGCGATCCGACAGATAGACCGGCTTCCGAATGGATGGTCTCTGGTGGTGAAGGAGCATCCATCGTGCAGGATCGGCAATGCCGATGTGCTTGCGCTGAACCGAGATCACCCTCGCCTCGTGGTGAGTGAGTCAGAGGACACATTTGATCTCGTGCGGCGCTCTCGTGGTGTGATGACGCTTAATTCTTCAGTTGGGCTGCAGGCGTTTTTTTTCAACAAGCCGTTGCTTGTGTTGGGCGATGCTTTCTACCGTCAGCCGGGACTGGTGGAGGTCGCGGAGAGCGAGGCAGATGTGGGAATGAAGTTTGAGGGCGCAGCCGATTGGGCGTTCAATTCATCCTTGCGCGACGCCTTCATGACATGGCTCTGCGAAGAGTACTATGTGCCGATCGACGATAGCAATCCTTACAACATCAGCGAGCGCGCTGTTGAAATGGTAAGTCGATTCCTGCCGCCACGTTAGTGCGTGAGGTAATATTTGAGGTCGTGGTTCGGTGCGACCAACTACAAGAGTTGGTCCCCGATCTTGCGTCTTCCCGCCGACGTATTGCCGCTGATCGCCATTAGCAAACCACAGACACTTCCGAAGTGTCATACTGCAATAATATGCAACGCACGGATTACGAATCCGTTTGACGCGACTAATGCGGTCTACAGATGTTCCTTCAAGAGCTCCAACCTAACCGCGGTTTGGAGCGAAATGTCGTCTTTGACGACGCCATTTTGTGTTATTCGCGTCCATCATTGGCAAGATATCTGGTGCGACCGCGAGGCGCACTTGACGGGCTGTTAGGAGCTCTCCTGTCTTGCCGAACGTTAAGAAGATGCGACCGATATGTTTGAGGCTATCGCGTAGTTTAGACAGTCGGCCAAGGAAAGTACGTCGGCGACCTCGCTTCCGGCGCCCGTTCCGTCCTTCGCTCAGGTCGCTCTTGCCGACGCTATGAGATGCGTCGCCCATCTTACCGATTTGGAAAGCAAGCGCCGGACTGACTTGGTATATGCGATCTGAGTAAATGTAGCCTCCATTTCGACTGAATATTAGACTGTCCTGGCATACGTCATCGATCTCAGGCGCGGCCAGCAAACGTTTAGCAAAATCGGCGGTAAGGAGGTACGCTGCGCCTCCTAGGCTTGAAGACATGAGACGGTGCTTGTACACCCCATCTGCTGTGGTCGAGACCCGACGACCGAGAAGTGCACTAGTCCTATGCGTTTCAAACTGTATTGCATCTACATTGGGTTTCAGGAGATTTGGGTCCGACAAAACTTTGGGCAGTTGATCCGATATATAGGCGTCGTCTTCCATGAACAAAGCGCAAGAGTGACCCCGGTCCAGCATTGTTTGCCAGGCCTTTCGATGACTCAAGCTGCAAGCTACTTCGTTCGGCGAGAGTCGCCTTTCAGGGGGAAGTTTGGCTTGGCGAGATCGTGTCACCTCCGGAATACCCTCGGGTGTCAGAGCATCAATCCTTTCAGCGCTCATTCCGACACGGTCGAACTGCGCTTGCATGTGAGCAAGGCGATCTGGCCGCGACGACAGATTAATGAAAAAGGCGGGCGGAATAGGCGTCACCGTTTTTTGCTCCAAAGGATTGTGTTCAGTGGATGTAAGTCTCGGCACTTTCTACGAGCACAAGGTTCGATCAAGCAAACGCGCCGCTGACAGAAATAGTCAACCAGCTGTTTGTCATCCTGGCGTGTGCTCTCGGTGGTGCGCCCAACATTTCAGTCTGGAGGTGGATCAGTTCATTTCCGATCGGTGTCGCATCTAGGCGACTGTTGTTCCGCTAGTATTATACTCATGGCAGCAGATCACATTTGATCCGTTGCCGTCGTGGCGCAATCCCCCGGTGGTTGATGATTGTCATGTAAATTGAACGAACCGAGTAAGAAAGGTCACTGGTGGCTTTCCGCCATCGTGCTCGGAAAGACTTTGGTCGCGGTGGCGCCGACCTTCTTGCTGGTGTCAAGTCGCTCACCCGAACTCTATTTGCATCGGAACTGAGGAAATGCAATTGGGCGCAAGGCGCGGGGTCCAATTGCATTAGTGCGCCGTTTGGAACCACTCCGCCGCGTCGCATAAATAGATAACCATCTATGGACAGGGCGGAGAGGCGAGAATCCGACAAGCTCTTCTGCGCCATTGCCGCAGTAATTATGTAGGCGCCGGCGCAGATGTCGGATGACAACATCGCTCTTGCAGTGAAACGTTCCGCTAGGGTTGCCCTGATGCTTCCTAGTCTCACACGCTTATTGGAGCACTCTAGGCGGAGTATATCCGCGCCAAACAAATCGATTTCCTGTGATTCCACAATTCGCGGGAAGGCGGCGCCTAAAACCACGTCATCCTCCAGTATCACGGCTGACCTTAGTCCTCGCTGCAGCATTAGCTCCCACGCCCGCTGGTGACTTAGCCTGCAGGCCACCTCGGAAGGAGTAATCGCCCAAGGGTGGTGGGGGTCCGCGAAGGGTCGAAGGTCCGATTGCGTTACCTCGGCTAATGTTGCCGCTTCAATACGCTCGGCCGTTATACCCAGCCTTACAAACTGATCTTCCATGAAGTGGCGCCTGTCGGTCCTACGCGCGAGATTGATGTAGAAGATTGGTAGCTGTGCCATCGCGCCTAGATGCCGCATTCGTCTCCGATCATTGTACACTAGGCACTTTGCGCGGGGAACCGATTGTATGCGGGATACTCTTACTCAAGCGCCTTGTTGACCGCGGGTTTCACGACGGTGCCGAGCAGTTCTATGGCGTGCATGACCTTGGCGTGGGGGAGGGTGCCGACGCTGAGTTGTAGGCCGAAGCGGTCGTGCTTGAACCACGCGTGCTGCATGAGGATCTTGTCGACGACCTCTTGAGGCGAGCCCATGAAGTAGGCGCCATCCGGGCCGGCTCCGGCCTCGAACTGGGCGCGGGTCGTCGGCGGCCATCCGCGCTCGCGGCCGATGCGCGACATGGCTTCGTGATGGGCCGGGAAGGCGGTGTCGCGGGCGTCCTGTGAATCGTCGGCGACGAAACCGTGTGAGGAGATGCCGACCCAGAGCTTTTCGAGATCGTGTCCTACCTTGGCGGCGGTGGCCCAGTAGAGGTCGACCAGCGGTTTGAACTGCTGCGGGTTGCCGCCGATGATGGCGAGCATCAGCGGCAGGCCATAATAGGCGGCGCGGGCGACGGAATTGGGCGTGCCGCCGACGGCAATGGAGATGGGCAGCGGGTTCTGGACCGGCTTGGGGAAGATCTCGATGCCGGGAATGGGCTTTGTGTGCTCCGAGCCCTCCCAGGTGACCTTGCCGCCCTCGCGGATGCGCAGCAGTTCAGCGAGCTTTTCCTCGAACAGGTCGTCGTAATCCTCGAGGTCGTAGCCGAAAAGCGGGAAGCTCTCGATGAAGGAGCCGCGTCCGGCCATGATCTCAGCACGCCCGCCCGAGAGCAGGTCGAGGGTGGCGAACTGCTGCCAGACGCGGATGGGGTCTTCGGAACTCAGCACCGTGACGGCGGTTGACAGGCGAATGTTGCTGGTGCGGGCGGCGGCAGCGGCAAGGATGGTGACCGGCGCGCTGGCAACAAAGTCGGGGCGGTGATGTTCGCCGAGACCGAAGAAGTCGAGGCCAACCTCATCGGCGAGGCGGACTTCCTCCAGCAGATCGCGCAAGCGCTCTTCGGGGCTTTGCAGATGGCCGTTGTTCAGCGGGTCGGGCGTGTTTTCGGCGAAGGAATAGAGGCCAATCTGCATGATCTGCTCCTTGGGTGTCGCCGATAGATGACGCTTTGGGGCGCGCGGCCACAAGAACGCACAGAGCTGATACCGGGAGCAGGCGCGGGCGTTGGCAGCCGGCGCGGATCAGAGGGCACACAGGACCAAGGGCCCCGACATTGCTGTCGAGGCCCTTGGACGCTGACCGTTGACCGGCCAGGCATTGTCAGATTTCAGCGACGCATAGCGTCCTTACTGTGCAGCCGGAGCCGTCTCGGCCGGGGCAACGGGGGCGGTCTCAGCCGGGGCCGTCGCGGCCGGGGCGGTGTCCGCCGGAGCCGTCGTGGCGGGAGCGGTTTCCGCCGGGGTGGTCTCGACCGGTGCCATCGGCGTGTTCTCGGTGCCGGTCGTGCCCTCGCTCATCGGGGCGGGCTCGACGACGGCAGGCGCTTCAATCGACGGCGTCGTGGTCACGTTGACGTCGGTGCTGGAGGGGTTGTTGGCCGAAAAGACCAGATAGGCGATTGCCAGCAGGGCAAGAGCGACGATGATACCGACGAACCAACCGGTCGCGCTCGACTCGCGCGTGTAAACAGGACGGGTGGTCGTGTCAGCAGTGTAGGCGGGATCGCGTTCGGGGACAGCCATGGTGAGCTCCTTCGTTGGAACGGTGTTGCTTCAAGAACGTGTGTTCACCAAGAAGGGTTCCGCGAAGCTGCGGGCTTTGTGATTGATTCCAAAAATAGTCGTAACGCTATGATTCGTAAGAGAATTTAGCGTCATGGCGAAACTGAACTCTGGCTTTCGGCGGGCCATGTTGTGGCGGTTTCGTGGCGGTGATCGCCATTGTGTCAGGTGGGAGCATCCGGTGCCTCGCTGGCGGCACCGACAGCGCCGTTTGAGCGCTCAGGCAGGTGTCGCGAAGCTTGACGTGGGGCCGGAATAGGAAAGGGCCGGGGAGATGTTCCCCGGCCCTTCCAGTTCTAATGATCGTTGTGCGATCAGCGGTTCGCGACGGTGATCAGCGGGGTGATGCGCTTGATCGACACGCGACGGTTCAGACGCTCGGACTGTTCCGTATTCACCTTCGGGAAGCGCTCGCCATAACCCTGGGTCACCAGGTTCTCCGGCGGGACGCCGTAGAAGTCGGTGAGGATACGGGCGACCGTGTTGGCACGTGCATCCGACAGGATCAGGTTGGACTCGGCGGAGCCGACGAGATCGGTGTGGCCTTCGATGAGGAAGGTCTCAGCCGGATTGTCGTCGAGCAGCGCCAGCATGCCGTTGGCGACCTTGCTGAGGGCACCGACCTGGTTGCGGGAGATCGTCGCCGCCCCCGTGTCGAAGGTCAGACCACCGACTTCGATACGACGCACGGTATCGCGGATACGCGCCGAGCGCTTGACGTCCTCGATGCTGTAGATCTCACGGACCTGCTCGACCGGCGGCTGACGGAAGAAGGTTTCGACCTCGTCTTCATCGGCGGACTGCACATCCAGCACATAGTCGCGCACCGGAATGGTCAGACGCAGCCGCGGCAGATCATTGCCCGGGTCACGCCAGTTGCCGAACTCGCGATCGTCCTGATCGTCCCGGCTATAGGACGCCAGCACATATTCGCGGCCGTCAGGCATGATGCGCGAGCGCTTCAGCACCTCACCATAGCGATTGCGGATCGTGACGATCTGCACACCATTGGGACGGACGACGGTTTCCTTGATCCGGCCACGACGGAGTTCCTCGTAGTAGACTTCGTCCTCATCGTCGTCGGTGATGCGGTCGAAATCCTGCGCAGGGTTGGAGATGACCAGGTTGACGCCGATGTTGAACAGGAAGCCGGTGTTGCGGAAGTCCGGACGACCGTCCGTGCGGTCAGCGGTTTCCTCGGTGTCGCCACGGCGGCCGTCACGATCCCGATTGCGGCCGTCGCGGTCGCGGCGTTCCTGACGGAAGGTGCGAACGTCGGAGGGCGTTTCGAAAGCGGGCAGAGCAGAAGCTTCGATGGCCTCACCCTGTTCTTCGGACGGCGGCGCAGTGTCGGCTTCGGCCAGATTGGCCTGGGCTTCCTGGTCGGACGTCGGAGCCGGAGCTGCCGGTTCCTCTGCGATCTGCTCGGGGGCCGGTTCCTCGGTGCCGGCAGCGGTGTTGCTCTCGGCTTCCTTGGAGCTGTCGAGCACCGGAGCGGCTTCTTCGGGCGCAACAGTCTCGGGCAGCACTTCGCTGGTCTCAGGCGTCACGGGCTCATCGGAACCCGCCATCTCGGAGACCGGGGTCTCCTCTTCGGTCGTCGCCTGGGCCGGGGCTTCGGGCAGCGGCGGCAGAGTCATGCCGTACTGCTCGAGGCACTGGTTGACGTCGGAGACGCCCAGCTGCTCGCAGATGTCGGAGAGCCGACGGTTGGCAGCGTCGATGGTCGACTGGCCGTCCGGGTCGCCTTCGCCGATCTGGTTTGCACCAACAGCGTAGAGCTCGACCGCATTGGCGAGTTCATCTTCGAGGCTGGCCTGCAGATTCTGCTCGGCAGTCACTTCGGCATCGCCTGCCATTTCAGCGTCCGCTGATGCGTCAGCCGGCGGGACGTCAGCTGCGGGTGCTTCCATAACGTCTTCAGCAGCAGGCGACGTATCGTCTGCGGGAGGCTGGGGCAGCGGCGGCAGTTCGCCACCAATGCATGAGGCGATATCGGCATAGCCGTTGTCGGTGCACAGCTGCGAAATGCGGGCTTCGGCCGCGTCTGCGCGGGGCTTGGCACCTTCATAGTCGCCGGCGACGGCCTGATCGAGCGCCGCCTGGTATTCATCAAGGGCGGCCTGGAGATCGGCCACGAACTGCGCCTGAACGTCCTCCTCAGAGGTCGCGGGTGCGGCTTCCTCGGCGGCAGGGGCAGGCTCCTCAGCTGCGGGAGCAGGTTCTTCAGCTGCCGGGGCAGGGTCCTCGGCGGGAGCGGGCTCTTCTGCAGCAGGCGCGGTTTCTTCAGCCGGGGCCGGCTCTTCCATCGTCGGCGCAGCTTCTTCGACGGGGACGACTTCGTCGACAGGCGCCGCTTCCTCGACCGGAGCAGCTTCCTCGACCGGTACAACCTCTTCGACGGGGGCTGCTTCTTCAACCGGGGCTGGGTCCTCGGCTACAGGCGCAGGCTCTTCGGCCACCGGCGCGGGTTCTTCGGCGACCGGAGCGGGTTCTTCAACTGCCGGCGCGGGTTCTTCAACTGCCGGGGCAGGCTCTTCAGCCGCCGGGGCAGGCTCTTCAGCAGCGGGCGCGCCGCCGCTGGACATCGCGGCGATGCACTCGTCCAGGCTGGCGTAGCCGTTGACGATGCAGCTTTCTGCCAGCGACTGGCGGGCAGCGTCGATCGCGGCGTCGTCACCGGAGGATTGAGCTTCGAGGTAGGCCTGGTACTCGGCTTCCTGGGCGCTGGCAGCGCTCGGCAGGAAGGCAAGAGCGACCAGACTGGTACCGGTTAGGAGCCAGTTTCTTAGGCGCATTATCAATGTCCTTCTTCTTTTGGAGGCTATTGGATGAGAAGTGACGCAGTCGGCCTGAACGGCACATGAACGTCGGTAAATCTTTCCTGGAGCGGACGAATTCCCTCAGCCGGAAACGCAAAGGGTTGAACTCCGTTCCGCATTTAATCGCTCGGCAGAACAGACGACCGGTTGAGGCTGGCGGAATGCATCGACGGCGCGCAGCTTGCGGTTGCTGCGGCTGGCCAGCCCGGTGGGCCAATGCTAATCGATGGCCATGCGACAGGATCAGCACAGTATCGAGCTTCAGACACGCGGTGCCGGGCTCTACGAGTTCACCGACCATGTGGCGGCATTCGTTGCCGACAGCGGTATCGAGACCGGACTCGTCACGGTGTTCTGCCGGCACACATCGTGCTCGCTGCTGGTGCAGGAAAATGCCGACCCGGACGTGCAAAGGGATCTCAAAGGTTATTTTGCCCGCATTGCGCCCGAGGGCATGGACTGGATCGTCCACACCACCGAGGGGCCGGACGACATGCCGGCCCATATCCGTACGGCACTGACACAGAGTTCGATCGGCGTGCCGGTGGGGCACGGTGAGTTGCTGCTGGGCACCTGGCAGGGGATTTATCTGTTCGAGCACCGGGCCCGCCCACATCGCCGCCAGATCGTAATGCATATCATCGGGGAATAGAGCAGGGCGGGGACGCCGCCCTGCACCAAGATGTGATCAGTCTTCGATGTCCCAGGTGACCTGGACGTTGACCGCAAAGTTCAGTTCGCCGCCGGCGACGGGGACCTTGGCGGATTCGTCATAGGCCATGGTGGTGGCGCGCATCTGCATGGGCTGGGGCGCGGAATAGCCCTGGTTTTCGGTGATCGAGACGACGTCACCCAGACTTTCGCCCGCCACATCGGCATAGATGCCGGCCTTGCGGCGGGCATCGGCGAAGGCCATTTGGCGGGCCTCATCATACAGCGGGGTGGTCTCGTCGACGGCAAAGCTGATGCCGTTGATCTGATTGGCACCGACGCTCACCTGCTGATCAAGCACCGCACCGAGACTGTCGAGATCGCGAATGCGGACGGTAACGGTGTTGGAGACCTGATAGCCGTTGATCTTGGGGGGCTGATTGTAGCCATCGGCGTCGCGGGCATCCGAATAGACGTAGTTCGGGTTGACCGAAAAGTTCGACGTCTGGATGTCGCGCTCGGCGATGCCGGCTTCCTTCAGCGTGGCGATGAGCTGTTCCATGGCGGCGGAGTTGGCATCGAGCGCCTCACGCGCCGTGGCGCCCTGGGTGGTCACGCCCGAGTTGATGTAGGCGGTATCGGGGGCGGCGGAAATCTCGCCGGTGCCGGTGACTGAAATGACGCCCTCGTCAGCGAATGCCGGCAGGCTGAGGCCAGCCATGAGGGCGAAGGGGATAAGAGCGGTGATCGGACGCATGGCGTCTCTCCTCGATGAATATACTCGGCGGCTTGTGGCGGCCGAATGGGGTGGTAGTGCGGCCGCGATGAACGGGAGTTGAACGCCGCAGCCTGTGATCTGTTCGACGGTGCTGGAGAGGAAATCCTTGGGGGGCATGGGCTGAAAGTCTGAGGCACGTGCCTCATGCCTCGCTGGACAGTGCGCGACCGGGCGGGTTAGGTATCGCCAACAAAAAAGAGGGGGAAGTTGCGGGATGAACCATCCTATCGTGCCGAATGAGGGCGTGCTGATCGGGCGCGCGCGTGTGCCCGGATTTGCACATCCGCGGGTCGTGACCGTGCGCGGTGACGAGGTTTTCGACATCACCGGAAAGCAGGCCCCGACGTCGCGGGACGTGGCGGAGCTAAGCGATCCGGTGGATCACGTGACCTCGGCCAAGGGGACGTCGATCGGCAGTGTCGAGGCGCTGTTGAAGAATTCCTGGGCCGCCGGAATGGATGCCGGGGCACCCTCGCTGCTGTCGCCCATCGACATGCAGGCGGTGAAGGCCGCCGGCGTGACCTTCGTCGTTTCGCTACTGGAACGGGTGATCGAAGAGCAGGCGCGTGGCGACAAGGCCAAGGCCGACACGCTGCGGCGCGACATTCTCGATTTGATCGGCACCGATCTGAGCGAGCTGGTGCCCGGTTCGGACACCGCGATGCAGGTCAAGGAGACGTTGATTTCGCGCGGTGTGTGGAGCCAGTATCTCGAAGTCGGCATCGGGCCCGACGCTGAAATCTTCACCAAGTGCCAGCCGATGGCGTCGGTCGGCTATGGCGCCGATGTCGGTATTCTGCCGATTTCGGAGTGGAACAATCCCGAGCCGGAAGTGGCGATGGTGGTGACCTCCAAGGGCAGTATCATCGGCGCGACGCTGGGCAATGATGTGAACCTGCGCGATGTCGAGGGGCGCTCGGCGCTGCTGCTCGGCAAGGCCAAGGACAATAATGCCTCGGCCTCGCTGGGGCCATTCATCCGGCTGTTCGACGGCGATTTCACCATCGAGACGGTGAAGCAGTCGGACATTTCTCTGAATGTGACCGGCAAGGACGACGGCTTCATCCTCGAGGGCGTCTCCAACATGGAGCAGATCAGCCGCACACCGGAATCGCTTTGCAATTCGGCCATCGGGGCGCACCACCAGTATCCGGACGGGTTCGTGCTTTATCTGGGCACGATGTTCGCGCCGGTGAAGGACCGCGGCGGCGAGGGCAAGGGCTTTACCCACAAGCCGGGTGACGTCGTCTCCATCTCGACGCCTTCGCTGGGTAAGCTGTCGAACACCGTGCGCATGGCCACCGAATGTGCGCCGTGGACCTATGGTGCGAGCCACCTGTACCGCGATCTCGCGCAGGCGGGACTTCTCTAGGACCGCGCTGCTGCCGGCACGCCGCGAAACACTCAAAACTCCGTGCCGTCAGGCACGCAAAGAAGGATCGACTCAATGGATCTGCATCAGAACCTGATCAATGGCGAATGGGTTGGCGGGGACGCCGCCGAAAACATCAACCCGTCCAATACCGGCGACGTGGTGGGCACCTATGCCCGCGCTTCGACCGACGACGCGCAGGCGGCGATTGCTGCGGCCAAGGATGCCTTCCCGGCCTGGTCGCGCTCCGGCCTGCTGCAGCGCTGGGAAATCCTCTCAAAGACCGCGCACGAGATCTTTGCCCGCAAGAACGAGCTCGGCGAGCTGCTGAGCCGCGAGGAGGGCAAGACTCTGGCCGAGGGCATTGGCGAGGCGACCCGCGCCGGCCAGATCTTCGAGTTCTTCGCCGGCGAGGCGCTGCGGCTGACCGGCGAGACGGTGCCGTCGATCCGTCCGGGCGTCGGTGTCGAAATGACCCGCGAGCCGGTGGGCGTCGTTGGCATCATCACGCCGTGGAATTTCCCGATCGCCATCCCGGCGTGGAAGATCGCCCCGGCGCTGTGCTACGGCAACACCGTGGTGTTCAAGCCCGCCGACCTGGTGCCGGGCTGCTCGTGGGCCATCGTCGAGATGCTGCACCGTCATGGTCTGCCCAAGGGCGTGCTCAACCTCGTGATGGGTCGCGGCTCGGTTGTGGGCCAGACGATGCTCGACAGCCGCGATATCGCGGCGATGACCTTCACCGGTTCGGTCAACACCGGCCGCAAGGTGGCCGAGGCCAGCGTCAAGGTGATGCGCAAGTTCCAGCTCGAGATGGGCGGCAAGAACCCGACGCTGGTGCTGGACGACGCCGACCTCAAGGTGGCCGTCGAGAGCGTGGCGCAGTCGGCATTCTTTTCGACCGGGCAGCGCTGCACGGCGTCGTCGCGCGTCATCGTCACCGAGGGCATTCATGACGCCTTTGTCGAGGCACTGGCCGAGCGCACCAAGAACCTCAGGGTCGGCGATGCGCTTGCCAAGGACACCGAGATCGGGCCGGTGGTCGATTCCAGCCAGCTCAAGCAGGACATGGACTATATCGATATCGGCCAGTCGGAGGGCGCGACGTTGAAGGTCGGCGGCCAGCGGCTGAACCGTGAAACCGAGGGCTTCTATCTGCAGCCGGCGCTGTTCACCGGCGTTCACAACGACATGCGGATCGCGCGCGAGGAAATCTTCGGGCCGGTCGCGGCGGTGATCAAGGTCAAGGATTACGAGGAAGGCCTGGCGGTCGCCAATGACACCGAGTTCGGGCTGAGCTCGGGCATCGTCACGACTTCTCTGAAGTATGCGACGCACTTCAAGCGCAATGCCGAGGCGGGCATGGTGATGGTCAACGTGCCGACGGCCGGCGTCGATTTCCACGTGCCCTTCGGCGGGCGCAAGGGGTCGAGCTATGGGCCGAAAGAGCAGGGCAAATATGCCGCCGAGTTCTTCACCCAGGTGAAGACGGCCTATACCGCCGCCGGCTGATCGGGTCGTAGTGGATGCATTTGGCGGCGCCGGAGGGAGACCTTCGGCGCCGTTTTCGTATCTGGCGACCAAGGTTCACCGCCCGTGGGTGCAATGGTTCTAGTGGTTGTTGCGTATACAGGTATACAGTAGCATTTATTGGGTGGATGTATTCGTTGGCGGGTCATCTCAACTTGAATACGCAGTAATTCTTGTATGGGAGTTATGTTAACTTTCTCGCGGCATCAAAAGAGCTTTCCGAGTGTGCGCGAGGCCAATAATGAGCATTCCCCACCTGTCTATCCGTAGCAGTCTGATCGGGTTGATCATCGTTCTGTCGGCAGGGCTCATCCTGCTTGCCTTTGTCGAGGCAGAGCGGGCCTTCGAAACCTTCGATATTGTCGACCATGTCGAGTATTCGAGCGAGACAGCGGACCATCTGCTGAACAGCGGCGGGGCCTGGGCGCTGGAGCGCGGGCTGACCAATACGGCGCTGGCCGCTGCAACGCCCGTGAATGCCGAGTTGCGGGCGCGGATAGACGAGCGCCGCGGTTTTGGCGACGCGGAATACGCGGTGGCGCTGGAGCGGGTTGAGACCGGTGAGCATTTTGCCGGAAAAGAGGAGATCATGGCGGAGATGACGGCGGCGCGTAACGCAGCCGTGGCGCTGCGCGCCAAGGTCGACGCGGCGCTGCAATTGCCGCTGGACCAGCGGGACCCGCAGCTGGCGGCGTCGTGGGTGCCGACGATGACGCAGATGATCGTGACGTCGCAGCGGCTGCGCGAGGCGTCGCGCTACATGTCGGGTGCCACCGGCGCGGTGGTCGGCGCGCTGGAAACGGTGCGCGGCGAAATCTGGGCGATGAGCGAATTTTCGGGCCGCGAGCGGGCGGTGATCGGCGCGACCCTGGCGAACGGCGGGCCGATCGACATGGCAAAGCTGGCGACGCTCAGCCGCTTCCGCGGCCGGGTGGAGCAGGCGTGGTTCAACGTCGAGGCCTATCTGGAGCATGACTATGCGCCGCCGGAGATGGTGGGCGCGGCCGAGCAGGTGCGCAACGTGTTCTTCGGTGAGTTCGAGGAACTGCGCCAGGCGATCTATGCGGCGGGCACATCCGGTGGGGCCTATCCCGTCACTGCGGGCGAATGGATCAACCGGTCTACCGCAGCGATCGACACGATCATTAACCTGTCACGTCAGTCGACGGAGGCGGACCACCGGCTGCTCGAAACGGCGCATAACGGCGCGGTGGTGAGCCTTGCCGTGACCGTGGGCCTGCTGCTGCTTGGCGTGGGCCTTGCGGCGCTCGCCATCTGGGTCACGGCCTGGCGCGTGACCGGTCCGCTGCGGCAGATCACGGCGCGGATGAGCGAACTGGCTGCCAACGATCTCGGGATTCAGGTGCCCCATCTTGAGCGCCGTGACGAGATCGGCGCCATGGCGAACGCGCTGCAGGTGTTCAAGCAAAAGTGCAACGAGGTGGCGATTCTCGGCGAGGAGGAAGCGGCGCGCAATGTCGAGGCCCGACGGCGCGCGCAGGTCATGGAAGATTTCCAGACCGCTTTCGGTGCCGTGATGGCCGCGACCGAGGCCGGCGACTACAGCCGCCGCATCGAGAAGACCTTCGGGGAGGACGAAGATATCAACCGGATCGCGCGTTCTGCCGACGAGATGCTGGATACGATCAACGCGGCGCTCAATGAGGCGGGGCATGTGCTCTCGGCACTGGCCCGCAAGGACCTGACCGAGCGGATGACCGGCACTTACAGCGGCGTGCTGGCGTCACTGCAAGAGGACACCAATCTGGTTGCCGAGCGCATGGGCGAGCTGATTGCACGGCTGCAGTCCACGTCGCGGGCGCTGCGCACTGCCACCGGCGAGATCCTGTCGGGCGCGAACGATCTGTCCGAGCGGACGACCCGTCAGGCGGCAACCATCGAGGAGACCAGCGCCGCGATGGAACAGCTGGCCGGAACGGTGGGCGAGACCGCCAGCAAGGCCGGCGTCGGTGCCGAGCATACACGGTCGGCGGCAGCGCTGGCCGAAGACGGACGCGAAGTGATGGAGTCGGCCACCGAGGCGATGACCCGGATCACCGCGTCGTCGGCGCAGATTTCCAACATCATCGGGATGATCGACGACATCGCCTTCCAGACCAACCTGCTGGCGCTAAACGCTTCGGTCGAAGCGGCACGGGCCGGCGAGGCGGGCAAGGGGTTTGCCGTGGTCGCGGTCGAAGTGCGCCGGCTGGCGCAGAGCGCGGCCGAGGCGTCGTCGGACGTCAAGGCGCTGATCGAGAAAAGCGGCGGCGAGGTCGAGGACGGCTCGCGGCTCGTGGCGAGCGCGGCGGAGAAGCTCGAGCGCATCATCGAGGCGGTGCGCAGCAACACGACGCTCATCGCCGATATCGCGCAGGCCAGCGTCGGTCAGTCGGCAACGATCGCGGAAATCTCGGTGGCGGTGCGGCAGATGGACGAGATGACCCAGCACAACGCGGCGCTGGTCGAGGAAACCAATGCGGCGATCGAGCAGACCGACGCGCAGACTGTGGAGCTCGACGAGATCGTCGCGGTCTATCGCGTGGGCCAGCCCGCAAGCCACGGCCGGGCCAAAGCGGCATAAGCTCCGTGGGCTATTGGGGCAGGGACGGTGGTGGGCCCGGCAGGACTCGAACCTGCAACCAGACCGTTATGAGCGGTCGGCTCTAACCATTGAGCTACAGGCCCCGAGCGCCTGAATAGCAGGCCTTGAGACAAGGTCAACAGGCTCAGTCGGCCGCGACGATGCGATAGAGATCGCCTTCGATGGTGGTCAGGTAGAGTTCGCCGGCCGCGTCCTCGCCGAAGGAAGTGATGGCGCCGGTGTTGAGCGTATCGGTCCAGTCGGTGATTTCGCCGACGGTGCCATCGGCATAGGCGAAGGAGCGCACGAAGCCGCCACAGAAATCGGCGTAGAAATACTGGCCGTCGAGTTCGGGGATGGCCGTGCCGCGATAGACATAGCCGCCGGTGATGGAACAGCCGCCGTCGGCGTGACTATAGGCATGGACCGGTGCGGTGAGACCGGTAGTGTCGCAGGTCTGGGCGCCATAGCAGGCAGTGCCCTCGGTGATGTTCCAGCCGAGATTGGCGCCGGCATCTTCGGTGCTGATGACCGAGATTTCTTCCTGGGCGCCCTGGCCGACGTCGGCGATGTATATGTCGTTGCCGTCAAAATCGATGCGCCAGGGATTGCGAAGCCCGGTGGCAAAGATCTCCGGGCGGCCGGCAGCTCCGCCGGCAAAGGGATTGGCGGACGGGATCGCGTAGGGCGCTGCCGCGTCGACATCGATGCGCAGCAGCTTGCCGAGGAGCGTGTCGGGATTTTGCGCCCGGTTCTGCGGGTCGCCGCCGGCGCCGCCATCGCCGGTGCCGATATAGAGCAGGCCATCGGGGCCGAAGCCGAGCCAGCCGCCATTGTGATTGCCGTAGGGCTGATCGATGGCCAGCAGTTCGGTGGCCGAGGCAGGATCGGCGACGTCGGGATCGTCCGACACGGTATAGGCGACAATGCGGGTGTCGCCGGCGCGGTCGGTGTAATTGACAAAAAAGCGCCCGTTCTCGGCATAGTCGGGATGGAAGGCGAGGCCGAGCAGCCCGCGTTCGCCGGAGGCCGTCGTCTTGTCGCCGAGATCGAGGAACGGCGTTTCGGTGAGCGCGCCATCCTTGACGATGCGAATGGTGCCGGTCTGCTCGACGACGAAGAGCCGCGGATCATCGGGCGGCGCCACGGCATAAAGCGGCAGATCGAGGCCAGTGGCCAGCTGTTCGGCCGCAAGCTTCACCTCAAGGGCGGTCGCCGGACCGCAAAGCCCGGCGAAGGTGAAGGCAGCGAGGGCGGTGGCGGTCAGGCGGCGCATGCGAGTCTCCCGGTTCAGTTGGGGCCGGAGGTCTCCTGATCTTCGAGATCTGCCAGTGCCGCTTCGGCCCGCAGCGCGCGATCGCGCCACTCCTCAAGGGTATGCCCGTCGAGGCGCTCCGGTTCCGTCACAGGTGCGGGAGCGGTGCCCGGGGCGGGGCCCTTCTCGGTCGCCTGTGTCGAGGTGATGCGGGCATGCAGGGCGCGCAGATATTCCTCGTCATCGGGGTCCAGCGTGCCGGCACGATAATCGTCCAGCATGGTGTTGAGCTGGGCCGTGGTGTCCTCGTTCATCGTACCGGTGGCGAGCAGTTCATTGATCAGCGCGTCGGGCTGCACACGTCATCTCCTTGTTCGGTTCGCTTAAACTAGACAATGCCGGCTGCCGATGAAAGGCGCTGCGGCATGCGGTCACTGGCATGTCACTGGGGTGTGGGGGCGGTGCGGAAGTTGCGGCTGAGCCAGGGCGAGCCGGCGATGCCGAAGCGCCAAGGCAGGTCGGCGGCCTTGGTGATGCCAATGCGCGGGCCGATGACGACAGGTGGCGTAGTCTCGGCCAGGGTGATGGCGAAGGGCGCTGCGGCGAGCGGCAGACCATCGTGGCTGCGGTCGATGCCAAGGGCGGCGGCGAGCTTGCCGGGCCCGGAACAGAGGGCGCGCGGTGCCTCGAGATTGCGGCGCAGGCGCATGGCATCAAGGCCGGTGGTGGGCTCGAGAGCGCGGATCAGCACGGCGGAAGCCTCGGCGCAGGTGAAATTGAGACACCAGTGGATGCCGTAGGAGCGATAGACATAGCTCAGCGCGGGGCCGGCAAACATGGTGGCATTGCGCGGGGTGGGGCCGCGATGGCTGTGCGAGGCCGGCTCGGACGGGTGATAGGCTTCGGTTTCGGTGATGCGGCCACCGACGCCATCGACCAGCAGCTCGGCGCCGAGCAGCAGCCGGGCGACCTCGGTCACCTCGCGCGTGAAAAAGTCAGGGTCGATCATGGGAACTCGTGAACCGCAGGGAAGCCGATTCAGCCGTCAGCCGGCGGCAAGATCAAGCGGTTTTCTGCACGCGGGCGAGGGCGGCCCGGGCGGTGATTTCAGCGATGCCGTTGGTGTAGCTGGTCGTGGCATTGGTGATCGTCGCGGCCAGGGCGTTCTGGCCGGCGATAAAGCTCTGATTGGACAGGCGGCGCTTGGCATTCTGACCCGTTACGTAGTCAAATGCGTTTTTGCGCTGCACCCAGTTCATGGAACGCTTGGCGATCTGCATGAGCGGATGCTGCGCTCGGGATGTTAATGAAGTGCTACCGCACCGCCGCTGCGGTGTTTCGATACGATGCAGGATAATAAATAATGTCGAGCAGCCTGAAATTTGGAACGAGCGGGCTGCGCGGGCTTGCCGTCGAGCTGGAGGGGCCGGCGGCACGGCGCTATGTGACGGCCTTCGTCGCGCATCTTCGCGCGACCGGGCAGACCGGATCGGGCAAGCTGTTCATCGGGCGCGATCTGCGTCCATCGAGCCCGCAGATTGCGCGCGATTGTGCCGCCGCGGTGACGGCGGCGGGGCTGGAGGCGATCGATTGCGGCGTGCTGCCGACACCGGCGCTGGCGCTGGCGGCGATGGCCGAGGATGGCGCGGCGATCATGGTGACGGGCAGCCATATTCCGGGCGACCGGAACGGGCTGAAATTCTACACGCCGAAGGGCGAGATCACCAAATTGGACGAGCAGGGGATTGCCGCGGCGCTGGGTGCGGACGCGCCAGACGGCGCGGGTGTGGCGCGCGATGGCGTGGCGTCGGCATTGGAGCTTTACGAAGCGCGCTATCGCGGCCTGCTGGCGGCGGATGCGCTTTCGGGCTGGCGCATCGGGGTGTTCGAGCATTCCTCGGTGGCGCGGGAGCTGCTGGTAGCGGTGCTGGCACAGACGGGCGCTGACGTGGTCCGTCTGGGGCGCAGCGACAGCTTCGTGGCGGTCGACACCGAGGTGCCGACCGACGCCGTCTATGCGCCGGTGGCCGGCTGGATCCGGGATGAACACCTCGACGCGGTGGTGTCGACCGATGGCGATGCCGACCGGCCGCTGGTGATCGACGCCGACGGCAGTTTCGTGCGCGGCGATGTGCTGGGGCTGATCACGGCGCGCTGGCTGGGCGCCGATGTGGTGGTGACGCCGGTGACGTCGAATTCGGCGATCGAGGATGTCGGGCTGTTCCGCGACGTGCTGCGGACCCGGGTCGGCTCGCCCTATGTCATCGCCGGCATGGAGACGGCGGCGGCGGAAGGCCCGGTCGTCGGGTTCGAAGCGAATGGCGGGGTGCTGCTGGGCAGTGCGGCGCGGATTGGCGCGAAGGGCCTGTCGGCACTGCCGACGCGCGATGCGCTGCTGCCGATCCTCGCGGTGCTGGCCTCGGCGCAGGCCGAGGGGCGGTCGATCGCCGAGCTGGTCGGGACGCTGCCGGTTCGCGCGGCGCTCAGCGATCGGCTGGCCGAGGTGCCGCAGCAAAAGTCCGCGGCCTTTCTGGCGCGGTTGCGGGACGAGGCCGGGTTCGCCGAGGGTTTTTTCGCGCCGGTCGGCGAGATCGCGCAGCGATCGGATATCGATGGGTTACGCTTTGCGCTGGTTTCGGGTGACACGGTGCATTACCGGCCCTCGGGCAATGCCCCGGAAATGCGCTGCTATGTCGAAGGCGTCACGCCGGAGCGGGCGGCTGAACTGATGGCCTGGGGGCTGGAATCCGCGGCGGCCCAGGTGCGCTGAACTAGCCGCGGGCCATGACGAAAGCGGCGGCGCCGGCCATGATCGAGGCCGCCGTGCGGTTCAGCAGCTTCAGCGATTTCGGCGTGCGGAAGAGGTCGCGAGCGCTCGCTGCGAGAGCCGCATAGGCCGAGCCGATGGCCAGCAGCAGCGTGGCGGTGATGACGGTCAGTTCGGCAAGGCCGATCAGCGTGATCGGCCGGTCGAGCGGCAGGACCGTCGGCAGCAAGGCCAGATAGAAGGCGATGGTCTTGGGATTGCCGAGCGTCAGCGCGAAGCCGCCGACGAAGGCGCGCCAGGCGCCGCCGCCCTTTTTGGGCGCCAGCTTTTCGCCGCCGGGCTTTGCCGTCCAGAACTGCCAGGCGATGTAGAGCAGGTAGATTGCGCTGGCCCATTTGACGACGACGAAGATCGGGCTGAACCAGGTGGCGACGGCGGCGAGGCCGAACAGCGCGAAGAGCAGATAGACCATGTCGCCGGCCAGGATGCCGACGACCATCGGGAAAGCCTCACGGAAGCCGCCGCCCAGCGCGCGCGCGACGATGGCCGCCACACCGGGGCCGGGAATCGCGACGGCGATCGCATAGGCGACGGCGAAGGTGACGAGCGTGATCAGATCCATGGGGCAGCTCCGGATTTCGCCCGTACATATCCGGGGCAGGTGACCTCGGCAATCCCGGTGCCAAGGCATAAAAAAGGCCCCGCCGAAGCGGGGCCCTTCTGCTGGACGCTGCGGAGGGTCAGCGCGGCAGCAGCACGTCGTCGACAACGTGGATGACGCCGTTGGACTGATTGACGTCGGCGGTCGTCACCAGAGCGGCACCACCAGCCTCGTCGAAGATGTAGACATGGCTGCCCTTGAGCACGGCGGTGAGCGCATCGCCGCTGAGGGTTTCCATGTTGTAGCGGCCGCCCATGGCCTTGGCCTTGGCAACGAGGTCAGCAGCAGTAAGCTTGCCGGAGACCACGTGTGCGGTGAGCACCTTGGTCAGCTGATCCTTGTTCTCGGGCTCGAGCAGGGTGGCAACCGTGCCGTCGGGAAGCTTGTCGAAGGCGGCATTGGTCGGTGCGAAGACGGTGAAGGGGCCGGGGCCCGACAGCGCGTCGACGAGATCGGCAGCCTTGACCGCGGCGACGAGCGTCGTGTGCTCGGCCGAATTGACGGCATTCTCGATGATGTTCTTGGTCGGGTACATGGCAGCGCCGCCAACCATCGGGAAGTCGCCCTCGGGCGCCATCATCGAGTCGTCCGCGGCCATGTCGTCGGAGGCCATATTGTCGGAGGCCATGGCGTCGTCGGAAGACATGGAGTCATCGGAAGACATCGAATCATCGGCCATCGGCTCATCCATGGCCATGGAGTCGGAGGCCATAGCGTCGCCGGACATGTTATCGGAAGCCATGCTGTCGGAGCTCATGTCATCCGAGGCCATGTCATCCGAGCTCATGGCATCGCCGGCCATCGCATCATCAGCCATCGCATCGTCCGACTTCGGCAGAAGCACGGCGTCGATGACGTGGATTACGCCGTTCGATTGAACGACGTCGGCGATCGTCACATTGGCGACGCCACCGTTCTCGTCGGTGATGGTGACGGTGCCGTTCTCGGTCTTCAGCCACAGCTTGCAGCCACCCACGGTGGTGACTTCATGCATGCCGCCGTCGTCGGCAACCATGGAGACGATGTCGCTCGACATGGCCTTGGCGGGAATGACGTGGCAGGTGAGAATCTCGGCCAGCTGATCCTTGTTCTCGGGCTTCAGCAGAGTTTCGACGGTGCCATCGGGCAGGGCGTCGAAGGCCTCATTGGTCGGGGCCAGCACCGTGAAGGGGCCGGGGCCCTTGAGCGTGTCGACAAGGCCGGCCGCCTTGACCGCAGCAACCAGCGTTGTGTGGTCCGCCGAGTTCACCGCGTTGTCGATGATGTCACGCTCGGGGAGCATTTCAGCGCCGCCGACCATGGGATTGTCGGCGAAAGCGACCGAAGAACTCAGCAGTGCGATGGTGGCCGGCATGACGAGGCCGGTAATCAGTGTGGTTTTCATTATTTGCCCTCCTCTGGGATTGAAACGCCGTGGCGTTGTCGTCGAGGGGAGCTACGGAACGGAAGGGTGATGAGGTTTCGGGGTTCCGATCACTAGTTCGTGACCGGAACCTATGTCAGCGCGGCGTCAGGGCAGCTTTGCGAGCCTGGCGGTGAGCAGATCGTAAAAGCCTTCGGCATCGCCGGAGCGCAGGAAGAAGCAGTTGTGGGCGCGTCCGGTGACGCCCCAGTAGTCGGCGACGGTCATGCCCATCGTGAGCTCGCTGCCGGTCTCGATGGTGACGTTGATGCGCCGGCCCTCGAACAGGTTGGGCTGCAGCAGATAGGCGATGACGCAGGGATCGTGCAGCGGGGCGCCCTCGGTGCCGTATTTCTTGAGGTCGAAACGCTCGGAAAAGCTGAGCATCTCGAACACGGCCTGGCCGGCGCGATTGCCCAGTGAGCGGATGCGCTGCAGACGGGCTGGGGTGGCCTGCATCATGTGGCTGAGATCGAGTGGCGCGACGACGATCGGCACGCCCGAGCGGAAGACGATATCGGCGGCGTCGGGATCGACATAGATGTTGAACTCGGCGACCGGGGTGATGTTGCCGCCCTCGAAATAGCCGCCGCCCATCAGCACGATTTCGCCGATGCGCTTGGCGATTTCCGGCGCCTTGGCCAGGGCCATGCCCAGATTGGTCAGCGGACCAAGGGCGCAGATGGTCAGTTCGCCCGGCGCGTGGGTCTTGATCATGTCGATGAGGTAGTCGACGCCGTGCTGGGTCTGCGGCCGGATGCTCGGCTCGGGTAGATCCGGGCCATCGAGGCCGGTGTCGCCATGCACATGTTCGGCAGTGACCAGGCGGCGGCGCAGGGGCCGTTCGCAGCCGGCATAAACCGGCACGTCGGGGCGGCCGGCGAGCTCGAGCACCCGCAACGCGTTCTTGACGTTAAGGGCCAGCGGCACATTGCCGGCGACCGCGACGATGCCCTGAACATCGATTTCGTCCGGCGAGGCCAACGCCAACAGGATTGCGACGGCGTCGTCCTGACCGGGGTCGGTGTCGATAATGATCTTGCGTTTCATAGGTTTGCTGCCCGGTCCTGAATGTTTGAGTCCGAAACAAAATAGAGTGGCAACCGTGCAGCGTCCACCATGGGAACAAGGCGTGCACATAGACGTTGTGATGCCAACGGAAACGAGAGAGAAGTCATGGCCATCAGTTTCGGACGACAGCGGCCATCGCTTCGGCTGGCAAAAGAAATCCAGCAGACCAATTTCGAGCGCGTACTTGGAAACTCTGCGCAGATCGCAGTCATTCTGATTGGCGTCATCACGGCCTTCGTGGCCATCCAGACAGCACAGTTCATTCTGGCCCCGGTCTTCCTGGCCGTTGTGATCGGGTTGATGTTCGGCCCGGTCGCAGACGCGATGGAGCAGCGCGGCGTGCCGGAAATGCTGTCGGCAGCGGTCGTCGTGTTGCTGCTGCTGGCGGTCATCGTGGTTGGTGGCGTGATGTTTTTTGGTCCGCTCGCCGAATGGAGCGCCCGGCTGCCGCAGATCTGGGTGCAGCTTCAGGAAGAGCTCGCGAACCTGCGTCAGCCGCTCGAGGCCATCGGGGCCCTGCAAGATCAGGTCTCTGGCATTCTGGGTGGCAATGACGCGATGTCGGTATCGGTCGAGGATTCGAGCACGGTCACCGGTATCGCGCTGATGGCACCCAGCATCCTGGCGCAGGTGCTGATGTTCCTCGTGAGCCTCTATTTCTTCATCGCGACGCGCGAGAACATTCGCATCTCGGTGCTGTCGCTGTGCGTCAGCCGCCGCTTGCGCTGGCGCGCCGCACACGCCTTCCGTGACGTCGAGCAGAAGGTGTCGAAATATCTGCTGACCATCACGATGGTGAACATCGGGGTGGGCACAGTGGTTGGCCTGCTCATGTGGGGTGCCGGCATGCCGACGCCGCTGCTGTGGGGCGCGCTGGCCGCCGTGCTGAACTATATCCCGTTCGTCGGGCAGGCGTTCATGGCCGTGATCCTGTTCCTCACCGGGTTGGGGACGACCGGGACGATCGGCGGGGCCTTTCTTCCAGTGGCGCTCTACTGGAGCGTCAATTTCGTCGAAGGCAATTTCGTGACGCCCAATCTGCTCGGGCACACGATGACCATCAACCCGTTCATGATCTTCCTGTCGCTGACGATCTGGCTTTGGGCCTGGGGTCCTGTGGGCGGTCTGGTGGCGATCCCGTCGCTGCTGATGCTCTATTCCTTCGCCACCCACATCCTGCCGACGCGTGACGTGGCGACGCCGCGGCAGCGGCGCCGGCTGGCGCGCGGCGCCTCGGCCGACACCAGGCACGCGGAACCCGTGCACATGCCGCCATCGCCCGAGAGCGAAGCTCGCTTTGATTCCCCGGCTGCCAAGCCCGCAGAGTAGCGTCTGACGCAGGTCAGCTTCCCGTACCTGCACCTGTGGGCAGCCTTGACGCTGCCCGCGGGGCCACTCAAACCTGTCAGCTTCAATTTCCGCGACAGGGGGCACGATGGCGGGCGAACTTGCGAGCCATGCTGCGGAGACTGCGGCGCATGGCGGGGTAGATCTGGTCCAGGTCGTTGCGCTGCTGGCGGCAGGGGTCATCGCGGTGCCTATCTTCCGGCGGCTGGGCCTCGGCTCGGTGCTCGGCTATCTGGCAGCGGGGTTGGCGGTCGGTCCGTTCGGACTGCAGCTGGTCAACGATCCCGAGGCGATCCTGCACGCGGCCGAACTCGGCGTCGTATTGTTCCTGTTCATCATCGGTCTTGAGATGGAGCCGGGGAAGCTGTGGGCCCTGCGCCGGCAGATCTTCGGGCTCGGTGTGTTGCAGGTGGCGATCAGCGGCGCATTGCTGACCGGTGTCGGCGTCCTCGTCGGGTTTTCGCCGCCGGTGGCCTTCGTCGCCGGTATGGGCTTCGTGCTCACCTCGACGGCGATCGTCATGCAATTGCTGGCCGAGCGCGGCGAAATGGCGAGTGCCAGTGGACAGAAGGTCGTTTCGATCCTGCTGCTCGAGGATCTGGCGATCGTGCCGCTGTTGGGTGTGGTGGCGCTGATGGCGCCGTCGGACGGCACGGGAGAGGCGGCCAACCCATGGATAGCCGTCGGGCTCGCCGTGGCAAGCATAGCGGCGCTGGGCTTCGTCGGCCGGCTGGTGCTGAATCCGATGTTCCGCATTCTCGCCAATGCCCGGGCCCGAGAGGTGATGACAGCTGCGGCGCTGCTGGTGGTGCTGGGCGCCGCGCTGCTGTTCCAGGTCGGTGGGCTCTCGATGGCGATGGGGGCGTTCCTTGCCGGGGTGCTGCTGTCGACGTCCAGTTTCCGTCATCAGCTGGAAGCCGATGTAGAGCCGTTCCGCGGACTGCTGCTGGGGCTTTTCTTTCTGGCCGTAGGCATGTCGCTCGACCTGTCGGTGGTCGCGGAGCAGTGGCAGCTGATCGCCATTTCGGTGGTGAGCTACATGGTGGTGAAAGCCATCGCGATCTACGGGCTGGCGCGGGTGCTGAAGGCGGATCATGCCGAGGCGCTGTCGCGCGCCATGCTGATGGCGCAGGGCGGCGAATTCGCTTTCGTGCTGTTCAGCACGGCGGTGTCGAGCGGTCTCATCAGCTCGGAACAGAACGCGATCTTTACCGCCACGGTGATCATCTCGATGGTGTTGACGCCGTTCTCGATGATGCTGCTGAAGCTGCTGCCGGAGCCTCAGGTCTCGATGGAGGGGATGGAGGAGCCGAATGGGCTGAAGGGCAATGTGCTGCTGATCGGCTTCGGCCGGTTCGGTCAGATCGCCAGCCAGCCTCTGATCGCCAAGGGCTACTCGGTCGCGATCATCGACAATGATGCCGAAATGATCCGCGTGGCCTCGCGCTTCGGCATGAAGGTCTATTATGGCGACGGGACACGGCTCGATATTCTGCACGCCGCGGGCGCAGAGACGGCCGAGATCGTTCTGGTGTGCGTCGACAAGAAGGCCGACTCGCTGCGCATCGTCGAACTGCTGAAATCGGAATTCCCGCTGTCGCAGGTGCTGGCGCGGGCCTTCGACCGCGGTCATGCGATCGAACTGGTCAAGCTCGGGGTCGAGTACCAGATTCGCGAGCTGTTCGAATCGGCACTGAGCTTCAGCAGCGAGACATTGCGGCGTCTGGGGACCGACAGCGGCGAAATCGCGGATCTGGTGGAAGGGGTCCGCGAACGTGACCGGCAACGGTTCGCCGCACAGGTGGTCGGCGGTATGCAGGCGGGGCGCGATCTGCTGCTTTCGAACGCCGACGATCAAGCCCGTGAAAGCGGCAGTGTAAAGGGACCGGCGGAGCCAGTTCTTCCTGTGTCAGCCGAGCCTGACGGGAAGATCTGAGGCGCGCTGGGCGGGTCTTCCCCCCGTTCTCATTAAGTGCAAAGGTGCCCTTACGAGGGGAAGTCGAAACATGCAGCAGGAATTGCGTTCATGGCCCATAAGCCAATTGTCCTTGATGCCCCAATCCCCGAGCCGCGCGCCCTAGATGCTGAGGCGCTGCAGGCTGAAATCCTTGAAAAACTAACTTATTCTGTCGGCAAGGACCCGATTGTCGCCCGGCCGCACGACTGGCTGAAGGCGACAATTCTGGCCGTGCGCGACCGCATCATCGACCAGTGGATGGAGTCCAGCCGGCAAACCTGGCGGACTTCGAACAAGCGCGTCTATTACCTGAGCCTCGAATTCCTGATCGGCCGGCTGATGCGCGATGCAATGAGCAATCTGGGCCTGATGGAATCGGTGCGCGATGCGCTGACCAGTTTCGACGTCGATCTCGGCGATCTGATCAATCTCGAGCCCGATGCGGCACTCGGCAATGGCGGCCTCGGTCGGCTGGCGGCGTGTTTCCTCGAATCCATGTCGTCGATCGACATCCCGGCCTATGGCTACGGTATCCGATACGCGCACGGCCTGTTCCGCCAGGAAATGAGCGAAGGCTGGCAGGTCGAACTGCCGGAAGACTGGCTGGCGCATGGCAATCCGTGGGAGTTCGAGCGGCGCGAGAGCACCTACGAGGTCGGCTTCGGTGGCCATGTTGAGCCGGTGCAGGAGCCCGATGGCTCGACGCGGCTCGAATGGCGTCCGTCCGAGCATGTGCTGGCGGTGGCGTTCGACACGCCGATCGTCGGCTGGCGCGGCAAGCGGGTGAACACGCTGCGGCTGTGGAGTGCGCAGCCGGTCGACCCGATCCTGCTCGACAAGTTCAATTCGGGCGACCACATCGGCGCCCTGGCAGAAAGCTCGAAGGCAGAAGCGATTACGCGGGTTCTCTACCCTGCCGATTCAACCGCGGCAGGCCAGGAGCTGCGGCTGCGCCAGGAGTTCTTCTTCTCCTCCGCCTCGCTGCAGGACATCGTGCGCCGGCACATGCAGCAATACGGCGATCTGGGCTCGCTCAGCGACAAGGTCGCGATCCAGCTCAATGACACGCATCCGGCGATCTCGATTGCCGAGCTGATGCGCATCCTGATCGACATCCACGGGATGAAGTGGGCCGATGCCTGGAAGCTGACCAAGGGTACTTTCGGCTACACCAACCACACGCTGCTGCCCGAGGCGCTGGAAACCTGGCCGGTGGCGCTGCTCGAGCGCATGCTGCCGCGCCAGATGCAGATCATCTACGCCATCAATGCCGAGGTGCTGCAAGAGGCGCGCGAGGGTGCCGGGTTCACCGACGAGCAGATCGCCAACGTGTCGCTGATCGACGAGCATGGCTCGCGCCGGGTGCGGATGGGGCAGCTGGCCTTTGTCGGCAGCCATTCGATCAATGGCGTTTCGGCGCTGCATACCGAGCTGATGAAGCAGACGGTGTTCGCCGATCTCAACAGCCTTTATCCCGAGCGGATCAACAACAAGACCAACGGCGTGACGCAGCGGCGCTGGCTGATGCAGTGCAACCCGGGTCTGACCAAGCTGATCAGTGATCGGATCGGGCCGGAATTCCTCGACGATTTCAGCGCGCTGGCCAAGCTCGACAAGCATGCCGACGACCCGGAATTCCAGAAGCAGTTCGCTGCGGCCAAGCGGGTCAACAAGGAGCGTCTGGCGCAGGTGATCCGCGACCGTGTGGGCGTGGTGGTGTCGCCGGATGCGATGTTCGACGTCCACATCAAGCGGATCCACGAATACAAGCGCCAGCTGCTCAACATCATCGAGACGGTGGCGCAATATTCCGCGATGCGCTCGCATCCGGAGCGCAAATGGGCGCCGCGGGTGAAGATTTTCGCTGGCAAGGCGGCGCCGAGCTACTGGAACGCCAAGCTGATCATCAAGATGATCACCGACGTCGCCAAGGTCATCAACAACGACCCGGCGGTGCGTGGGCTGCTCAAGGTGGTGTTCCTGCCGAACTACAATGTGAGCCTGGCTGAAACCATCATTCCGGCGGCAGACCTGAGCGAGCAGATCTCGACGGCCGGTATGGAGGCCTCGGGTACTGGCAACATGAAGTTCATGGCCAATGGTGCGCTGACCATCGGCACGCTGGACGGTGCCAATGTCGAGATGCTGGAGCAGGTCGGCAGCGACAACATGGTGATCTTCGGCCTCACCGCCGAGGAAGTGGCCGACAAGCGGGCCCGCAGCGAAGTGCCGCTGAATGCCATCGAAAGCTCGCCAATGCTGAAAGAGGCGCTGGAAGCGATCGCGACGGGCGTCTTCTCGCCGGACGATCCGGATCGCTACCGCGACCTGATCGGCGGGCTCTACGACCATGACTGGTTCATGGTGGCGCGCGATTTCGATGCGTTCGCCGCCGCGCAGCGCAAGGTCGACGCGCTGTGGAATGACCCGCAGAAATGGTATGCGATGGCCATCCGGAACACGGCGCATGTGAGCTGGTTCTCCTCAGACCGGACAATCCGGCAGTATGCGGAAGAGATCTGGGGGGTCCCGGTCACCGGGGCGTAGTCAGGCGTGAGCAAGATGGCGTGGCAGGCGGATGACAGCGACATCCGCTCGGTTGTCGCGGGGCGGTCCGCCGACCCGTTTCGCGTTCTCGGACTGCATGAGACCGACGACGGGTGGGTGGCGCGCTGCTTCATCCCCCACGCCGAAAGCGTCACCGCGCTCAGTCTTGACGGCAAGGTGCTGGGTGAGCTGACCCGGCGCGACGACGCCGGGTTCTTCGAGGGCAAGGTGCGTGTCAGCGGACGCACGCCCGTGAGCTATCAGGCGCGCAATGCCGGTGGCGAGTGGACGGTGCTCGACCCCTACAGCTTCGGGCCCGTGCTGGGGCCGATGGACGACTATTACATCGGTGAAGGCTCGCATCTGCGGCTGTTCGACAAGCTCGGCGCGCATTTCATGAGTTTCGAGGGGGTCGAGGGCACGCATTTCGCGGTGTGGGCGCCGAACGCGCAGCGGGTCAGCGTCGTCGGTCCGTTCAACGACTGGGACGGGCGCCGGCATCAGATGCGGGTGCGGATCAACAATGGCATCTGGGAAGTGTTCATTCCCGGCGTGCGACCAGGCACGATCTACAAATACGAGATCGTCGACCAGAACGGCACGCTGCGGCCGCTGAAGGCGGATCCATTCGCCCAGCAATCCGAGATGCGACCGATGACGGCCTCGGTGGTGGCGGACCCGACGCCTTTCGCCTGGACCGACGACGCCTATATGGCCCGGCGCGCCGAGCAGGACTGGCGGCGCAAGCCGGTATCCATCTACGAGGTGCATCTCGGCTCGTGGCGCAAGCGCGCCGATGGCAGCTTCATGAGCTATGAGCAGCTGGCCGAGCAGTTGATCCCCTATGCGACCGACCTCGGCTATACCCATATCGAGCTGCTGCCGATCTCGGAGCATCCGTTCGACCCCAGCTGGGGCTATCAGCCGACAGGGCTCTATGCACCGACGGCGCGGTTCGGCGATCCGCATGATTTCGCACGCTTCGTCGATGCGGCGCATGCGGCCGGGCTAGGGGTGATCCTCGACTGGGTGCCGGCGCATTTCCCGACCGACGAACACGGGCTGGCGCGGTTCGACGGCACGGCGCTTTACGAGCATCTCGATCCGCGCAAGGGCTATCACCCCGACTGGAACACGGCGATCTACAATTTCGGGCGGCGCGAGGTGGTGAGTTTCCTCGTCAACAATGCGCTGTTCTGGCTCGATAAATTCCACATCGACGGGCTGCGCGTCGATGCCGTGGCGTCGATGCTCTATCTCGATTATTCGCGCCAGCCGGGGGAGTGGGTGCCGAACCAGTTCGGCGGCAACCACAATCTCGAGGCGGTCGACTTTCTCAAGCGCGTCAATACCGAAGCCTATCGGCTTCATCCGGGCGTCATGATGATCGCCGAAGAGTCGACCTCATGGAACGGGGTGAGCGCGCCGGCCGATGCCGGGGGGCTGGGCTTCGGGTTCAAGTGGAACATGGGGTTCATGAACGACACGCTGCGCTACATGTCGCGTGCCCCGATCTACCGGCGCTACCACCACAACGACATGACCTTTGCGGCGCTCTATGCGTTTTCGGAAAACTTCATCCTGCCGCTCAGCCACGACGAGGTGGTGCATGGCAAGGGCTCGCTGCTCGACAAGATGAGCGGCGACGACTGGCAGCAGTTTGCCGGGCTTCGGGCCTATTACGGCTTCATGTGGGGCTGGCCGGGCAAGAAGCTGTTGTTCATGGGGCAGGAATTCGGCCAGCGCGAGGAATGGAACGACGCCAAGGGGCTCGACTGGTACCTGCTCGAAGCGCCGGCGCATGAGGGCATCCGCCGGCTGGTGGCCGACCTCAACGCGGTCTATCGCGAACTGCCGGCGCTGCACGCGCGGGACAATGAGCCCGAGGGTTTCGAATGGCTGGTTGGCAATGACCAGGCGAACTCGGTGTTCGCCTTTACCCGCAAGGCGCCCGGAGAAGCGCCGGTGGTGGTGATTTGTAACATGACGCCGGAACCGCGGGTGGACTATCGTGTTCCCATGCCGCTCGCCGGCAACTGGGTAGAACGGCTCAATACGGATGCCGGCTGGTACGGTGGCACGAACAAAGGCAACCAGGGACGGGTGATTGCGCGTTCCAGTGAGGTGGAGGGTCTCGGGGCATATGCAGATGTCTATCTGCCGCCCATGTCGACGCTGTATCTGCAGTACGAACCGGCCTGAGGGGCAGGGTTCAGGGAGGAATTGAATGGCTGACTATCGCAACCCATCGCCGCTCGCGCGTGAGGCCATGGCCTACGTTCTGGCCGGCGGCCGCGGCACGCGGCTGCACGAGCTCACGGACCGCCGCGCCAAGCCGGCCGTCTATTTCGGCGGCAAGAGCCGCATCATCGATTTCGCGCTGTCCAACGCGCTGAACTCGGGCATCCGGCGTATTTCGGTTGCGACGCAGTATCAGGCCCATTCGCTGATCCGCCATCTGCAGCGCGGCTGGAACTTCCTCAGGACCGAGCGCAACGAGAGTTTCGACGTGCTCCCCGCCAGCCAGCGCGTTTCGGAAACGCAATGGTATGAGGGCACCGCCGACGCCGTATTCCAGAACATGGACATCATCGAGGACTACGGCCCGCGCTATATCGTGCTGCTCGCCGGCGACCACATCTACAAGATGGACTACGAGGTGATGCTGCGCCAGCACGTGGATACGGGCGCTGATGTCACCGTCGGCTGCCTCGAGGTGCCGCGCATGGAGGCGACCGGCTTCGGGGTGATGCATGTCGACGGGCGCGACAAGATCGTTGATTTCATCGAAAAGCCCAAGGACCCGCCGGGCATTCCGGACAAGCCGGAGATCGCGCTGGCCTCGATGGGTATTTATGTGTTCGAGACCAAGTTCCTTATGGACCAGCTGCGGCGCGACGCGGCAACGCCCGGATCGAACCGTGATTTCGGCAAGGACATCATTCCGCATATCGTCAAGAACGGCAGCGCCTGGGCGCACCGCTTCCCGCGCTCCTGCGTGCGCTCGCCGAATGAGCAGGTGGCCTATTGGCGCGATGTCGGCACGATCGACGCCTATTGGAAGGCCAATATCGACCTCACCGACGTGACGCCGCAGCTTGACCTTTATGACAAGGACTGGCCCATCTGGACCTATGCGGAACTGACGCCGCCGGCCAAGTTCGTGCATGATTTCGACGGGAGGCGCGGCACGGCGGTGAATTCGCTGGTCTCTGGCGACTGCATCGTTTCGGGTGGTGCGCTGGACCGGACGCTGCTGTCGACAGGGTCGCGGGTGCATTCCTATTCGGAGCTGCATGAGGCGGTGGTGCTGCCCGATTGCACGATCGGGCGCGGCGCACGGCTGCGCAAGGTGATCGTTGATCGCGGGATCAATATTCCCGAAGGTCTGGTGGTCGGCGAGGATCCGGAGTTCGACGCCAAGTGGTTCCGCCGCAGCGAGACCGGGGTGACGCTGATCACCCAGCCGATGATCGACAAATATCTGGAGAGCCGCTGAGCGGCCAAGTGGACGAAGCCATATGATTGAAGTCCTGTCGGTCGCCTCGGAGGCCTATCCGCTGATCAAGACCGGTGGACTGGCGGATGTGGTGGGCGCGCTGCCTTCGGCACTGGCCCCGCATGGCGTGTCCATGCGGGTGCTGCTGCCGGGTTATCCCAAGGTGATGGCAGCGCTCGAGAGCGGCCGCGATGTGCACGGGTTCGAGAGCTTCTTCGGCGGGTCGGCGCGTCTGCTGGCCGGCAGGGCCGGGGGGCTCGATGTCATCGCGCTAGACGCGCCGCATCTGTTCGACCGGCCGGGCAACCCTTATGTGGGGCCGAATGGCAATGACTGGCCGGACAATGCGATGCGCTTTGCGGCGCTGAGCTTTGCGGCCTACCAGCTCGCCAATGGCGTGGTGGAGGGCTATGTGCCGGAGCTGCTGCACTGCCACGACTGGCAGGCGGGTCTTGCACCGGCCTATGTGCGCTACAACGCACCAGTCGCCGCCAAGACCGTGCTGACGGTGCACAATATCGCGTTTCAGGGCGTGTTTGGCTGGGACCAGTTTCCGGCGCTCAGGCTCGACTATCGGGCAGCGGACGAGAACGCGATCGAGTTCTTCGGCAATATGAGCTTTCTGAAAGCCGGGCTGCATTCGGCGGATGCCATCACCACGGTGAGCCCGACCTATGCGCACGAGATCCGGACCGCGGCCTATGGCATGGGGTTCGAAGGGCTGCTGCAATCGCGCGCCGACTCGGTGTTCGGCATTCTGAACGGCATCGACACCACGGCCTGGAACCCGGCCGAGGACGCGGCGCTGCCGCAGCGCTATACGGTCTCGACGCTGGCCGGGCGCGGCGCGAGCCGGCAGGCACTGAGCACGCGCTTCGGACTGTCGCCCGCAGACGGGCCGATCTTTTCGGTGGTCAGCCGCCTGACCTGGCAGAAGGGGCTCGATATGCTGCTGCCGCTGTGCGACCGGCTGGTCGAGCAGGGCGCGAGCCTGGTGGTGCTGGGCTCGGGCGAGGCGGCGCTGGAGAGCGGCTTTGCGGCGGCTGCCGCCCGGCATCCGGGTCGCATCGGCGTGGAGATCGGCTATGACGAGGAACTCAGCCACCTGATTCAGGCGGGGTCCGATGCCATTCTCATTCCTTCGCGGTTCGAACCGTGCGGCCTGACGCAGCTCTACGGGCTACGCTATGGTTGCATTCCGGTCGTGAGTCGTGTTGGCGGCCTGGCTGATACGGTGATCGATGCCAATGAGGCGGCGATCGAGGCGGGGGTGAGCACCGGCGTCGTGTTTTCTCCGGCCACCGAGGAAGCGTTCGAAGAGGCCATCCGGCGGACAATCGAGCTTTTTCACCGGCCCAAGGTCTGGCACAAGATGCAGCGCCGTGGGATGAAGTCGGATGTCTCGTGGGAAGCGAGCGCCGAGAAATACGCCAACCTTTACGCATCTGTCCTGGGGCTGAACGAGAATGTCGATCCTGACCGTTGATACCAAGCCGTTTACCGACCAGAAGCCGGGAACGTCTGGGCTCAGGAAGCGAACCGCCGCCTTCATGGTGGAGAACTATGTCGAGAACTTCGTGCAGTCGATCTTCGACAGCCTCGATGGGTTCAAG
Organism: Devosia sp.; assembly: GCF_048261455.1. Classification (GTDB taxonomy): domain Bacteria; phylum Pseudomonadota; class Alphaproteobacteria; order Rhizobiales; family Devosiaceae; genus Devosia_A. Next base: position 10,124 of record NZ_JBLXGA010000012.1, on the reverse strand, counting down.
GGCAAAACGCTCGTCATCGGCGGGGACGGGCGCTATTTCAACGATGTCGCGATCCAGAAGATCATCCGCATCGCCGCGGCCAACGGCTTCGGCACGGTGCTGGTGGGGCAGAACGGGCTGCTGTCGACGCCCGGCGCCAGCCATGTGATCCGCCACCACAATGCGTTCGGCGGGATCATCCTGTCGGCCAGCCACAATCCTGGCGGCCCGGATGGCGATTTCGGCATCAAGTATAATGTGTCGAATGGCGGCCCGGCGCCGGAAAAGATCACGGATGCGGTATTCGCGCGGACCAAGGAGATCGACCGCTATCTGACGATCGATGCGCCGGATGTCGATCTTGCGAGCATCGGTACGCACCATTCCGGCCCGATGGTGGTCGAGGTGATCGATCCGGTGACCGACTATGCCGCGCTGATGGCCGAGCTGTTCGACTTCGAGCGAATCCGCGCGATGTTTGCCAATGGCTTCACCATGCGCTTTGACGCGATGCATGCAGTGACCGGCCCATATGCCAAGCGCATCCTCGAAGAGCAGCTGGGCGCGCCGGAAGGCACGGTGATCAACGGCACGCCGCTCCCGGATTTCGGCGGCGGTCATCCCGACCCGAACCTCGTTCATGCCAAGGATCTGTACGATCTGATGATGAGCGCCGACGCGCCCGATTTCGGTGCGGCCTCTGATGGTGACGGCGATCGCAACCTGATCATCGGCAAGGGCCGGTTCGTGACGCCGTCGGACTCCCTGGCGATCCTTGCCGCCAATGCCTCGTACGCCCCAGGCTACTCGGAGGGGATCGCCGGCATCGCGCGTTCGATGCCGACCAGCGCTGCTGCCGATCGCGTGGCGGAAAAGCTGGGCGTCGGCATGTACGAGACGCCGACCGGCTGGAAGTTCTTCGGCAACCTGCTCGACGCGGGCAAGGTGACGATCTGCGGCGAGGAGAGTGCTGGCACCGGCTCGAACCACGTGCGCGAAAAAGACGGGCTGTGGGCCGTGCTGCTTTGGCTCAATGTGCTGGCGGCCCGCGAGCAGAGCGTCGACGCCATCGTGCGCGACCACTGGGCGACCTACGGACGGAACTACTACACCCGGCACGACTATGAAGAGGTCGATCTTGAGGTGGCCAACGAGCTGATGGACGCGCTGCGCGAGTCGCTCGCTGGACTGCAGGGGCAGATGCAGCACGGCCATGAGATCGTTCTGGCCGATGACTTCACCTATAACGACCCGGTCGATGGCTCGACCAGCGCCAAGCAGGGTGTGCGGATCGGCTTTGCCGATGGCAGCCGGATCGTTTTCCGCCTGAGTGGAACGGGCACCGTGGGCGCGACGTTGCGCGTCTATCTCGAGCGTTACGAGCCGCCGCACGGGCAGCATGACCTCGATACCCAGGCGGCGCTCGCCGACCTGATCACCATCGCAGACGCGCTCGCCGAAATCCGTTCCCGTACCGGTCGCGATACGCCAAGCGTTATCACCTGAGGCCTTCCAGCCAGTGACACCAGAACTGATCAAAGGCGCCGGCAGCCCCGAGCAGCTTGGCGCCACCATCACCCCCGACGGGGTGAATTTCGCCGTCTATTCGGAAGCTGCGACGACCATATGGGTGTCGCTGTATGATGAGGCGGACAGCGAGATCGGGCGGTTCGCGCTCGACGGGCGCGCGGACAATATCTGGTATGGTCTGATCGGCGGGATCGGCGCCGGTGCGAAATACGGGTTGCGGGCCGACGGCCGCTACGATCCGGACCAGGGCTATTTCTTCGATCCGCACAAGCTGCTGGTCGATCCCTATGCGCGGCGGCTCGACCGGGTGTTCGTGCGCTCGCCGCGGCTGCGCCTGCCGCGCGAGGACGCGGTGGATACCGCGCCGCTGATTCCCAAGGCGATCGTCACCGCGCCGAGCGAGAAGCTGGCATCGCCGCGCCGCAAGGCGCCGCAGAGCTTTTACGAGCTCAATGTGCGCGGCTTCACCATGCGCCATCCTTCGGTGCAGGGGCCGCTCCGCGGTACGATTGCCGGGCTGACCACCAAGCGGGTTGTCGACCATTTCCGATATCTCGGCATCGACACGGTGCAGTTGATGCCCACGGCGGCGTGGATCGACGAGGGTCATCTGCCGGCGCTGGGGCTGACCAATGCCTGGGGCTACAACCCCGTCGCCTATTTCGCCGTCGACCCAAGGCTGGCGCCGCGCGGGCCGCAGGAATTGCGGCACATGACCGATGTCTATCGCAAGGCGGGGATCTCGGTGATCCTCGACGTGGTCTACAACCACACCGGCGAGGGCGATGCGCAGGGGCCGATGCTGTCGATGATGGGGCTCGACGCACATACCTATTATCGCTTCGTCGAAGTCGACGGCAAACAGCAGCTGGTCAACGATACGGGCACGGGCAATACGCTGCGCTGCGACCACCCGGCGGTGCAGCGGTTGGTGATCGAGAGCCTGCGCTATTACGTCCAGGAGCTGGGCGTCTCCGGCTTCCGCTTCGATCTGGCGCCGATACTCGGGCGCGAGCCGGGGTTCAACCCTGACGCCGAGATGCTCAAGGCCATCAAGGCCGATCCGGTGCTGTCGAAATCGATCCTCGTCGCGGAACCCTGGGATCCGGGCCCGGGTGGCTATCAGCTCGGCCGGTTCGGCAAGGAATTCCACGAGCACAACGACACCTATCGCGATCAGGTGCGCTCCTTCTGGCGGGGCGATCGGGGCAAGGTGGGGGCGCTGGCCGGCAAGGTTGCCGGATCGGCTGAAATCTTCGATTTCCCCGGACGCAAGCCCAGCGCCGGCGTCAACATGCTGGCCGTGCACGACGGGTTCACGCTGCGAGATCTGGTGAGCTACAGCGACAAGCACAACGAGGCCAATGGCGAGGACAATCGCGACGGGCACGACAATAATTATTCGTGGAACAGCGGGGTCGAAGGCCCGACCGACGACCCGGCGATCAACCAGCAGCGCTCGCGCGATGTGCGCGCCATGCTGGCGACGCTGTTCCTGTCGCGCGGGCTGGTGCTGATCCAGCAGGGCGACGAAATGGGCCGCACGCAGCAGGGCAACAACAATGCCTATGCGCAGGACAATGAGATCACCTGGGTCGACTGGGAAAGCGCCGATGGCGCGCTGGTCGATTTCGTGGCGGCGGTCAACGCCTTTCGGCGGGCGCATCCGGTGATCACACATGACCATTTCCTCACCGGGCAGGTGAAGAACGGCATCCGCGACGTCACCTGGCTGCATCCCGATGGGCGCGAGATGACCGACGGCGACTGGAACGAGGACGGCGGCTCGGTGCTCGGCATGTGGCTGCAATCGGCCAGCGAAGAGCTGATCGTCTGGTTCAACCGGCGGATGGAGCCGGTGCTGGCGCATCTGCCGGACGGGGAGTGGACGGTCGGGCTGGTTTCGGACGATCAGGCGCATGTTGCCGTGGCGGACCAGGCGGCGACCCTGCCGCCGCGCAGCGTGACCGTGCTGGTGAAGGCAGACGAGGCTGCGGCCACGGTTGAAGATGGCGCAGCAACCGATGCGCTCGCCGACGAGGCGCTGTCCGAGACCTGACGGGCACGTCGCGGTACCGACGTTTCGACGCTGGCCTTAGGGGCGATACGATCAGGTGGTGGCGGCTATTCCGCGGCCTGGGCCGGGCTCAGGCCGCCCATGCGCTCGATGAAGCCGATGATCTCGTCGAGGCTTTCGCGGCGCAGCAGGTCGGTGAAGACATAGGGCCGGCCTTCGCGCACTTTCTGGGTGTCGGATTCCATCACCTCGAGGCTGGCGTTCACATGGGGCGCCAGATCGGTGTGGGTGATGACCAAAAGGTCCGAGCGGGCAATGGCCGGGCCGCCTTTGCGCGGGATCTTTTCGCCTTGGGCCACCGAGATAACATAGATGGTGATGTCGGCGAGGTCGGGCGAGAAAGTGGCCGCGAGATTGTCGCCACCGGATTCGATCAGCACGATATCGAGATCGGGAAACTTGCGGTTCAGATCGTCGATGGCCGCGAGATTGAGCGAGGCATCTTCGCGGATCGCCGTGTGCGGACAGCCGCCAGTCTCCACCCCGACGATGCGGTCGGCGGAGATCGCCTGCATGCGGTTGAGGATCAGCGCGTCTTCCTGGGTGTAGATGTCATTGGTGACCACCGCCATCGAGTAGCGATCGCGCATCGCCTTCAAGAGCATTTCGCACAGCGTCGTCTTGCCGGAGCCGACGGGGCCGCCGATGCCGACGCGGATGGGTCCATTGGGCGATTTCATATGAGCCTCATGACGACGAGAATGACGAAGCCGGCGGCGACGATCAGCGCGAGCGGGCTGTAGTTGCGCCGGTCGAGCGTCGCGAAGGGTTCGACGGGAAACCGGGCCCGCCAGCCGGCAGTGTAGCCCAGCACCCCACGCGCGGCAAAGAGCAGGCCGACCAGCAGACCGAGCAGGGTGAGGCCGAAACCGCCCGAGTCATGGTCGGCCAGCGACAGGGCGAGCACGCCGGCAGCGGTGAGGACGATCGAAACCGCCAGCGACCAGAGCTTGGGCAGCCGCGTGACGCCGGTGCGGCCCACCGTTGCGCGGGCGAGCAGTTCGGGATCCTTGATCGGCCAGCGGATGCCCATGGCCCAGAGCAGGCAGCCCAGCGCCACCGTGAGCAGCAGCACGAAGGTGATGGCGGCGACGAACATGTTCATGAGCGAAAGATCCTGGGCTCGAGCGTCTCGTGACGCATCTGGGCGATGTCGGCGGCGTAGCCGATGCTCCCAAGGTCTTCAAGGCTGGCCGCTGCGGCGAAATCAGCCAGTGTGGCTATCTGCGGCTCGAGGGCGCTCATGACGGTCAGCCCGTCGGTCTGTCCGAGCGGCACGAGGCGGACGGCAACCGACACCTGGGCGTGGACCAGCGCGGTGAGAAAGGCGCGCAGCGTGTCGGTGACGCCGATGTCGTGGTCGCCGGCAGCGGCGCCGACGACCAGCGGGTAGGGGCAGGGGTCGGGCAGGCGCTGCAGCACATCGGACGGCCAGGCGGCGAGCGCCTTGACGAAGGCCGCGCCGGTGATGGTCAGCTCGTCGTGGCGCTCCTTGCTGGCCGTGAGGGCGAGGCAGAGATCGGCGATCTCGGCGAGCTTTGCGGTATCGTCGTGCGCGGCGTAGGCGGCGGCAAGGATGATGGCATCGGTGCGGATGCCGCCATGGTGCAGCGCGGCGCCGACCCAGTCCTCGAGGATTTTTGCATCGGCGACGGTGCCGCTGGCGATGGCGGTTTCGAGCCCGGCCGACCAGGCGAAACTGCCCACCGGAAAGGCGGGCGACAGCCAGGTGAGAAGGCGTTGCAGCGCCAGCGGATTGGTCATCAAGCGGTTACCGGTTCAGCAGGGCGTGGCCATGATCGTGCGCATAGGCGCCATCCATCGGCGAGAAGGGCTCGACCACGTCGGTGACCTTTGCCCCAAGGCCGCGCAACATGTCGCGCAGAACGTGATCGCGCAGGATGAGGATGCGGTCGGCGGTGCCATCGGGGCCGGTGCAGATTTCGGTCTTGGTGTGGCGGTTGCCGAGGTGCCAGGCCAGCTGCATCAGGTGGGTGATGTCGCGGCCGCGGATATCGAAGAGCTTTTCCTCGGCCGCCCGGATTTCGACGAGCCGGCCATCCTCGAGCTTCAGGCAGTCGCCGGCGGCCAGTGTCACGGGCTGCACAAAATCGACCAGCACGTCGTCGCCTTCGGCAAGCCGGATGACGCGGCGGCGAACGCGGCGTTCGTCATGCAGCAGGGTGGCGTGGGCGAAGGGCACGGGCAGGGCGCCGGGTTCGTGTCGGGTGACGGACACGGCGCGAAACGTCTGCGGCATCAATGAGGCTCTTGCATCAGAGGGCGGGCACTGACGGGGAGCTTACCCCCCGCTGCGGCCCTGTCAAAGCTTAAGCCGGTTCGCCGCAACCCTCAGGGCGTGTCGACCCGTTCGGTGCAATTGACGCTGGGCGGGGTGGCCTGCAGGTCGGTGAGCGTTGCCTCGGTGCCCTTGGTCCAGAATTCGAACTGGCCGGCGACATATTTGGCGCCCGAGCCGGACATGACGTTGGCAAACACCATCTTGCGGGGCCCGATGGGCAGGATGGCGAGGAAGTTGGGCGCGGCGTTGATGAAATCGACCTTTATGGTGCCGATCAGCTCGCAGTCATATTCGACGATGTTGCGCTCGAAGGCGCCCTCGAGCGACAGAACCACCTGCGCCGAAACATCGACATTCTGCATCATTGCGGCGACGGCAAGCTCTTCCATTGGTCCCACTCCCTTGGTGTGGACCGAAGGCTAGCCGATTCGCCGGGTTGGCGATGCGGGATCACGCGCCGGCGACGAGGGCCATGGCCCCGAAGGCGAGGCCGATGGCCACGGCGTCTTCGATGAGGGCGGCAGGAAGGTCACGCTTCAGCGCCTTGGCGAGCCGCAGTCGGGCGGCATGACCGCCATAGGTGCCGGCAACGCCCGCGATGGCGCCGAGGATCAGCCCCAGCCAGGGATTGCCCGCCGGCAGCGAGACGATGAGGCCAGCGAGGGCGCCGGCAATCGTGCGGCCGATCAGGGCCGGTAGCATGAGCCGGCTCGGCGTTTCGGGCCGCGTATCGCCATAGAGTTCGCCTAGCGCCAGGAGGACCACAATGACGGTGGTAACCGGATGGCCGACGAAGGCTGCCCAGGTGCCGCTGAGATCGATCCAGCCGAAAAAGGCGGCGACCGAAATGGCGGCGAGGGGCATGAAAGTGCGCAGGCCAGCCGCGAGGCCGAGCATCAGAATGGCAATGATCATTTAAGTAGCTCCGGGTCTATCGGAGCGAAACGGGCTGTGCGGTGGCGAGGTTCCGTTGGGCCCGGCGGCGGTGCCTCCGGCCGGGCTCAACGGCTGTTCCGAAGTTGCCGTCAGAACAGGAAATAGCGCTGGGCCATGGGGACGACTTCGGCGGGCTCGCAGGTGAGCAGTTCGCCGTTGGCGCGCACCTCGTAGGTTTCGGGGTCGACCTCGATCTCGGGGGTGGCGGCGTTGTGGATCATCGACGCCTTGGAGATGCCGCCACGGGTGTTGGTAACAGGCAGCATGCCCTTATCGACGCCAAGGGATTTCTGCAGGTCATTGTCATAGGCGGCCTGGCTGACGAAGGTGACCGAGGACGAGGTCCTGAGCTTGCCGAAGCTGGCGAACATCGGACGGTAGTGCATGGGCTGCGGCGTCGGGATCGAGGCGTTCGGGTCGCCCATAGGGGCTGCCGCGATGGAGCCGCCAAGCAGGATCATGTCGGGTTTGACGCCGAAGAAGGCCGGATCCCACAGTACCAGATCGGCGCGCTTGCCCACCTCGATCGAGCCGATGTGCTGGCTCATACCGTGAGCGATGGCCGGGTTGATCGTGTATTTGGCGATGTAGCGGCGCACGCGGAAATTGTCGTTATGGCCAGTTTCCTCGGGCAGGCTGCCGCGCTGGCGCTTCATCTTGTCGGCGGTCTGCCAGGTGCGGATGATCACTTCGCCGACGCGGCCCATGGCCTGGCTGTCGGAGGCGATCATCGAGAAGGCGCCCATATCGTGGAGGATGTCCTCGGCGGCGATGGTTTCCTTGCGGATGCGGCTTTCGGCGAAGGCGACGTCCTCGGCAATGGCGGGGCTCAGGTGATGGCAGACCATGAGCATGTCGAGATGCTCGGCCAGCGTGTTGACCGTGTAGGGCCGGGTCGGGTTGGTGGAGGAGGGCAGAACGTTCTGCAGCCCCGCGACCTTGATGATATCGGGGGCGTGGCCGCCGCCGGCGCCTTCGGTGTGGAAGGCGTGGATGGTGCGGCCCTTGAAGGCGTTGACCGTATCTTCGACGAAGCCGGATTCGTTCAGCGTGTCGGTGTGGATCATCACCTGGATGTCGTAGTCGTCGGCGACGGCGAGGCAATTGTCGATCGAGGCGGGCGTGGTGCCCCAGTCTTCGTGCAGCTTCAGCGAACAGGCGCCGGCCAGCACCATTTCCTCGAGCGGGGCTGGAAGCGAAGCATTGCCCTTGCCGGCGAGCGCCAGGTTCATCGGGAAGGCATCGAAGCTCTCGATCATCCGGTGGATGTGCCAAGTGCCGGTGCAGGTTGTGGCCAGCGTGCCATGGGCCGGGCCGGTGCCGCCGCCCAGCATGGTCGTTACCCCACTCATCAGCGCTTCCTCGATCTGCTGGGGCGCGATGAAATGGATATGGCTGTCGAAGCCTCCCGCAGTGAGGATCTTGCCTTCGCCGGCGATGGCCTCGGTGCCCGGGCCGATGATGATGTCGACATTGGGCTGGGTGTCGGGATTGCCGGCCTTGCCGATGGCGGCGATCTTGCCGTCGCGCAGGCCCACATCGGCCTTGTAGATGCCGGTATGGTCGACGATCAGCGCGTTGGTGATCACCGTGTCAACGGCGCCATTGGCGCGCGTCACCTGGGACTGGCCCATGCCGTCGCGGATCACCTTGCCGCCGCCGAACTTCACCTCCTCACCATAGGTGGTGAGATCCTTTTCGACCTCGATGATCAGCTCGGTGTCGGCGAGGCGGACCTTGTCGCCGGTCGTCGGGCCATACATCTGGGCATAGGTGGAGCGCGGAATTCTGGTGGGCATGAGGCTGGCGTCCTGCAAAGCGTTGGCGCTATTTCAACCGCCTAACAAACGGGCTGTCCAGCGCCCTGCCGTGTTTTTCGGCGGATCATCCGAAAGAGCGCGAAAAACCGCGCCATCCGGCGTGCAACACCTGCTTTTGCGAGCGGGCTGGCGGGGCTGGAGCCGCTCAGACCGGGCGGCGGTGCGTCGGCACGGTGCGATAGACCGTGATGGCGCGCTCGATCAGGTCATCGAGGGTCTTCACCCATTCCTTGATGTCCTTGTCGTGCTGCTTGGAGGCAACGAGCGAGGCGCCGAGCGCCTGGGCGACATAGGCGGTCTTGGTTTTGCCTTCGCGATGCGCGGCATTGCCACCATTCTGCAGCCCGGTGAGCGCTTCGGAATACTGGCCTTCCGTGAGCTTGGACTTGAACTGCTTCCAGGACTTGCGCTCGACGGAATCGATCATGGTCGACGCGAGGCTGCCCATCATCAGCATGGTCTCACTGTCCTTGCGTCCGCTCTCGCCGATATCGGCCATGATGGCGGCGAACCGGACTTTGAACTCTTCTTCCTTGGTGGCCATGGTGCCTCGTTTGGTCGGTTGCTGTCTTGCTAGCGCATTCGATGGAGATTGGCCAATGCCGGGGCGCGGCAAGTCACAGTTCAGGGCGCCGCGGCCCGCCTCAGCCCTTGGGGCCGGGACCGTCGTCGTCGCCCAGCAGCTGGCGCAATTGCTCGGTGCGGCTCCGCGTCAGTTGGGCGAGGCAGTTGGAGATGACCAGCTGGTGGAGTGAGCCGCCGTCGTAGGGCGCGGCCATCACGTCGCACTGGGCGTCGCGATAGTTCAGCCAGGCACGCTGGGCTTTGAGGAGGGTCCTCTTGGCGCCCGGATAGTCGGCCATGGCGGGGTAGGTCAGGTCCCACTGCGCGTTCAAATCGGCGTCGGCGGCATCATAGGCGCGGGCGGCGCAGATGTTCATTTCGGACGGTTTGTAGGCACCTTCGCAATTGACGCCGCGGTCCTGCTGAGCGAGGGCCGGCATTGCGGACAATCCGAAGGCGGTGGGCGTGAGCATGGCGGCGCAGAGGGCGAAGCGGGGCAAAGCGTGGGTCATGGTGATCCTTTCGTGCGGGGCCGCGCATACGCAGGCGCGTCACGCTATGACGGTCAACGCTGGCACAGCGCGATCCGTTCACCGCAATGGGGCGCGCCGGACGGTGCGCCTCGGGTCAGAGCTTGCCCATCACCTGCTGGCGAAAGCCGTAGACTTCGCGCTTGCCGGAAAGCGGCACCAGCTTCACCTCGCGGGCCTGGCCCGGCTCGAAGCGCACCGCGGTGCCGGCGGCGATGTCGAGGCGCATGCCGCGGGCCTGGTCACGGTCGAATTCCAGACCGGCATTGGTTTCGAAGAAATGATAGTGCGAGCCGACCTGGATCGGCCGGTCGCCGGTGTTGGCGACTTCCAGCGTCACCTGCGTGGCACCGGCATTGATCTCGATCTCGCCGTCGAGGGTGATG
>NZ_JBLXGA010000011.1:0-138017 GCF_048261455.1 Devosia sp. | reverse complement strand
AGCGCAACCCGGACTATTATGCCGGCACGCCCGATGGCGCGATCGACGAGGTCCGCTTCATCGTTACCAATGACGAGGCGACCGTGAAGTCGCTGGCCGCCTCCGGCGAACTCACCATGTCGTCGCAGTTCCAGTCGCCCGAGACCTATGCGGCGCTCGTCGACATGGGGCGCTTCAACGTCGTCAGCCAGGACACCGCGACTGCGTTCTATCTGAAACTCAACACCCAGGTCGCGCCGACCGATGACGTGCATATCCGCCGCGCACTCGCATGCGCCACCGACTACGAGACGATTCGCGACGTGATCTATCCCGGTGGCGTGCTCTCGACCCCGCTGCCGTCGGCCTTCGCCGAATTTCACGCCGACGACGTTCCGGCGCCGGCCTATGATCTCGAATGCGCCAAGGAAGAGGTGGCCAAGAGCAAGTATGCCGGCCAGCCCATCCCGATCACGCTTGGTTATGTGGCCGGCACCCAGTTCGAGGAAGAGATCAGCCTGCTGATGCAGTCCAATCTCGAGCCCCTCGGCTTTGTCGTCACCCAGCAGGCCGATCCGTGGAACCGCGTCACCGAGATCGCCTCGGACGTCTCCACCACGCCGAACGTCAACCAGGTCTTCTTTGGGCCAACCTATCCGAGCCCGGATTCGATGTTCTTCACCCAGTATCACTCCGATGCGGCCGGTACCTGGGCCTCGATGGAATGGGTCGAAGATCCCGATGTCGACGCGCTGATCGACAAGGCCCGCGGCACCGGTGACGTCGCCGAACAGGCGGAGATCTACAAGGAGCTGCAGCACAAGCTGGTCGACATGCAGCCCGACGTCTTTCTGCTGACCCAGAAGGTGCAGCACGCGATGGACAAGTGCCTGACCGGCTTCAACGCCGTGCCGATGCAGTCCTTCGACTACGACTTCAATCGCTACAGCTGGTCCTGCTGAGCCGATCCTGTCCCGTTCCCGACCCGGCTCCTGAGCCGGGCCGGGGACGGCCTTTCTCCCGCGAGACCTTGAGGCTGCTGCCTTGGAATTCCTGATTTTCCTGATCAAGCGCGTGCTTTGGTCGCTGCTGGTGCTGGTCGGCCTGTCGATCGTGATCTTTCTGATCGCGCGCGTCGTCCCCGGCGACCCGGCGCGCATGGCGCTCGGCCCCACCGCAACGCCCGATCAGGTCATCGAACTGCGCCAGAAGCTGGGTCTCGATCAGCCGCTGCCGCAGCAGTATCTCAGCTTCGTCACGGGCCTGTCGCGCGGTGATCTGGGGCGCTCGCTGCTCACCGAACGTCCGGTCAACAGCGACATCCAGGCGACCTTCGCCGCCACCTTCGAGCTGGTCCTGACCACCATCATCATCGCCATCGCCATCGGTGTGCCGCTTGGCGTGGCCGCGGCCCGCTTCAAGGACAAATGGCCGGACAATCTCGTGCGCCTGCTGGCCATCCTGTCGGCAGTGACCCCCAGTTTCTTTCTTGCGCTGCTGCTGCAGATTCTTGCCGGCTATGTGCTGCATATCCTGCCCACCAACGGCCGCATGCCCATCGGCATCGACTTCAGTGCCGATATCACCGGGCTAATGGTCGTCGACGGTCTGCTCAAGGGGCGGCTCGATATCGTCTTCACCGCCCTCAAATATCTGCTGCTGCCGAGCCTCGCGCTGGCCGCCGCGACCATGGGGCAGGTGGCCCGTATCACCCGCTCCTCGATGATCGACGTGTCCCGCCAGGACTATGTCGAGGCCAGCCGGGCCTTTGGCGTGCCCGAGCCGATCCGCGTGTTCAAATACATGCTGCGCCCGTCCTTTGTGGCACCGCTGACCATTCTCGGGCTCGAGTTTGCTTCGCTCATAGGCAATGCCTTCGTGGTCGAGCTGGTGTTTTCCTGGCCCGGCATGGCGGCCTATGGCATCCGCACCATCCTGCAAAAGGACCTCAACGCCGTGATGGGCGTGGTCATGGTGTCGGGCGTCTTCTTCGTCACCGTCAATCTGCTGATCGATGTGCTCGTCGGTCTGGTCGATCCCCGCGTCCGCATCCGGGGGAGCCGCACATGAGCGAGTTCACCACCATCGACACCGAGACGCCGCCGCGCCGGCTCTCCAACGCCTACCAGAACTGGTACCGCTTCTCGCGTAATCCGACGGCGGTGATTGGTGCCTCGATCGTCCTGATCGTCGTCTTCGCCGCGATCTTCGCGCCGCTGCTGGCGCCCTATCCCGAGCATGTCGGGGCCGTCGTCAACTTTCGCGCCCGCCACCTGCCGCCATCCTTCGAGCACTGGTTCGGCACCGACAATGTGGGGCGCGATATCTTTTCGCGCGTGCTGTTCGGCTATCGCATCTCGCTGCTGCTGGCCGTCGTCGTGCTCGGTCTCGCGGTGCCCTTCGGCACGCTGCTGGGGCTGCTTGCCGGCTATTTCGGCGGCTGGGTCGAGATCGTCATCATGCGCACGACCGATATCGCGCTGGCCATTCCGCCGCTGGTGATGGCGCTCGCCGTCACAGCCGTGCTGACCCCCAGCCTCGTCAATTCCATGCTGGCAATTGCGGTCCTGTGGTGGACCTGGCACACGCGGCTCATCTACTCGATCACCCGCCAGATCCGCTCGCAGGAATTCATCGAGGCCGCCGAAACGCTCGGCGCCAGCAAGGCGCATATCCTGTTCCGCGAAATCCTGCCCAACTGCGTTTCGGCCATGTCGGTCAAGATCTCGCTTGATGCCGGCTTCGTCATCCTCATCGGCGCCTCGCTGAGCTTCCTCGGTCTCGGCATTCAGCCGCCGACGCCGGACCTCGGCACGATGGTTGCCACCGGCTCGCAGTTCCTGCCCGAACACTGGTGGGAATCGGTGCTGCCCGGCTGCGCCATCCTTTTCGTCGCCCTCGGCTTCAACCTGTTGGGTGATGGCCTGCGCGACCTGTTCGATGTGGAGGACGCCCGATGAGCGAACCCCTGCTGAGCGTGCGCAACCTGTCGGTCGAGTTCACCACCTATGGCCGCACCAATCAGGTGCTGAAGAACGTCTCGCTCGATGTGCCGGCGCATTCGCATGTGGCGCTGGTCGGCGAAAGCGGGTCGGGCAAGTCGGTCACCATGAAGACCATCATGGGCCTGCTCTATTCGCCGCCCGCCAAGGTCACCGCCGGCGAAATCCTCTATGATGGCCGCGACCTGCTGACCATGCCGGAAAAGGAACGCCTGGCGCTGCGTGGCACCTCGATGTCCATGGTGTTCCAGGACCCGATGAGTTCGCTCAATCCGGTGTTCACCATCGGCGATCAGCTGACCACCATTCTCAAGCATGCCGACCGCCGCCTCGGCCGCAAGCGCTCCGGCCGCGAGCGGCTCGCCCGGGTGCACGAGGTGCTGTCGCAGGTGCGCATGCGCGACCCCGAGCGCATCACCGGATCCTATCCGATCATGCTGTCGGGTGGCATGCGCCAGCGCATCCTCATCGCCATGGCGCTGCTCAGCGAGCCGCGGCTGCTGATCGCCGACGAGCCGGGCACCGCCCTAGACGTGACCACCCAGGCGCAAATCCTCAAACTGCTCAAGGACCTCGTCGAAGCCCATGGTCTGGCACTGCTGATGATCACCCACAACCTCGGCGTCGTGCGCGAGACCTCGTCCTATGTCTATGTGATGAACAAGGGCGAGATCGTCGAGCACCGCCCGACCAGCGAGCTCTTCGCCGATCCGCAGCACGCGTATACCCGTTCGCTGATCGCGGCCGTGCCGCGGCTGACCGGCGGCACCCGCTATGGCCATCCGGCGGAGGCGAGCTCATGAACCGCCCCGTGCTGGAAGTCGTCAACCTCAGCAAATTCTTCCCGATCCGCAATGCCTTCGGCCGGCGGACGGGGGAGGTGAGGGCGGTCGACAATGTCTCGTTCTCCATCGAGCGCGGCAAGGTCTATGGGCTGGCCGGCGAGAGCGGCTCGGGCAAGTCGACCATTGCCCGCATGATCATGGGCCTCACCGCGCCGACCAGTGGCGACATCATCGTCAACGGCACCAACATCACCGGCACGACCGGCACCCGCGCCTACGGGCGGCAGGTGCAGATGGTGTTCCAGAATCCCGGCTCCTCGCTCAATCCGCGCCGCACCATCGGCCAGTCGGTGCGCGTGCCGCTCGATGCGCATGGCTATGCCGGTGACCGCGCGGCCCGCGTCGAGGATCTGCTCGAAATGGTGCAGCTGCCGCGCGATTTCGCCGAACGCTACCCGCACGAACTGTCGGGCGGACAGAAGCAGCGCGTCGCCATTGCCCGGGCACTGGCGGCCGAAGCCAAGCTCATCATTCTCGACGAGCCGACCTCGGCGCTCGATGTGTCGGTCCAGGCCCGCGTCATCGACCTCCTGGTCGATCTCGGGCGTGAGCTGGACCTGACCTTCCTCTTCATTTCCCACGACCTCTCGCTGATGCGCAATTTCGCCCAAGAGGTCGGGGTGCTCTATCTCGGTCAGATCGTCGAAACCGGCGAAACTGGCTCGGTCTTCGCCAATCCGCAGCACGATTACACCCGGCTCCTGCTGGCCTCCGTCCCCGTCGTTTCGGCGGAAGAAGAGGCCCTCAGGCCGGTCGTGCCGCTGATCAACGGCGAAATCCCCACCGCAGAACAGCTGCTCGCCATGCGTAAAACCGGCGACAGCGAACACGATCAACAAGGCACAGTACGATGATCAGAATTGGTATCGACGTTGGTGGCACGAACACGGACGCCGTCATCATGGACGGCAAGACGGTTCTCGCCGGCGTCAAGTCGGCGACCACCTCCGATGTGATGAGCGGCGTCGTCAATGCGCTGCGTGCCGTGCTCGACGCCTCCGCGCTCAACCCCGCCGATGTCGACGTGGTGATGATCGGCACCACCCATTTCACCAATGCCGTGGTGCAGCGCAACGACCTAGCGCCGACGGCCGCCGTGCGCCTCGGCCTGCCGGCCACCGCCTCGCTGCCGCCCATGGTCGACTGGCCAGATGACCTGAAACACGCCATCGGCCACAATTACTGGCTGGCCCATGGTGGCCACGAGTTCGACGGCCGCATCATCTCGCCGCTCGATGAAGAAGAGCTGCTCGGCATCGCCGCCGAGATTAAGGCCAAGGGCATCAACTCCATCGCCATCTCCTCGGTGTTCTCGCCGGTGAACGGTGATTTCGAAAAGCAGGCCGGCGAGATCTTCGCCAAGGCACTGCCCGGAGCCCACATCACGCTTTCCAGCGACATCGGCCGCATTGGCCTGTTGGAGCGCGAAAACGCCGCTATCATGAATGCGTGCCTCCGCGATCTGGCGCATAATGTGGTCGAGGCTTTCTCGACCGCCATTCGCGAGATCGGCATCCGCGGCAAGTTCTTCCTGACCCAGAACGACGGCACGCTGATGGAAGCGGCCTTTGCCGAGAAATTCCCGGTGCTCACCTTCGCCTCGGGCCCGACCAATTCTATGCGCGGCGCTGCCTTCCTGTCCGGCGTGGCCGATGCCATCGTCGCCGATATCGGCGGCACTACGACCGACGTGGGCTCTCTGCACAAGGGCTTCCCGCGCCAGGCGACGATCGCCGTTGAGGTCGGTGGTGTGCGCACCAACTTCCGCATGCCGGACGTCTTCTCGGTCGGTCTGGGCGGCGGCACCATGGTTGTCGACGGCCCGTATGGCGTGAAGGTGGGTCCAAAATCGGTCGGCTACCGCATCGTCACCGAGGCGCTGATCTTCGGCGGTTCGACGCTGACGACCTCCGACGTCATGGTCGCCGCGGGCAAGGCCGAGCTCGGCGACGCCAGCAAGGTCGACGATCTCGATCCGGACCTGATCGCCCGCACGCAGGCCGAGATGGCCCGCATGCTGGAAGATTGCGTCGAGCGCTCGCGGCTGTCGCCCGATCCGCTGCCGGTCATCGTCGTGGGCGGTGGCTCGATCCTGGTCGATGGGCCGATTGCCGGCCTCGAGGTGATCAAGCCCAACCACTACGCCGTGGCCAATGCCGTCGGCGCCGCCATCGCGCAGGTGTCGGGTGAGGTCGACCGGGTCTATTCGCTCGCCGAGATCGGGCGCGACGAGGCCCTCGCCGATGCCAAGCGACAGGCCAGCGAGGCTGCCGTCAAGGCCGGCGCCAGTGCCGACAGCATCGAGATCGTCGATGTCGAGGATGTGCCGCTGGCCTATCTGCCGGGCAATGCCACCCGCGTGCGCGTCAAGGCGGTTGGTGAACTGCATGTCGGCTAAAGGTTACAAGCTCACCGAAGCCGACCTGCTGCCGCTGTCGATCGGCGCAGCGCTGCTCGGCACCGGCGGTGGGGGCAATCCCTATATCGGCATGCTGCGCACCCGCGAACTGATGCGGCGCGGCGCCGAGGTCGAGGTGATTCCGCTCGACGCGCTGCCCGACGATGCCTGGGTCAGCGAAGTCGGCGGCATCGGCGCGCCGGTGGTCGGCGTCGAAAAGATCGAGCAGGGCGAGGAATGTCTGCGCGCCATGCGGGCCGTCGAGGAGGTCGCGGGTGTGCGCATGTCGGCGATGATCTCGGCCGAGATCGGCGGCGCCAATTCCATGGAGCCGATCATCGTCGCGGCTCAGGCTGGTCTGCCGGTGATCGACGGTGACGGCATGGGCCGGGCCTTTCCAGAGGTCCAGATGACCAGCTTCTTCATCTATGGCGCCAAGCCATCGCCGGCCGCGATCGCCGACGAGAAGGGCAATGTCGTGATCTTCAAGGACGTGATCGACATGTTCTGGCTGGAAAAATTCGCCCGCGATGTCGCCGTCGACATGGGCGCGGCAGCCGGGCTGGCCATTGCGCCGATGCGCATGGACTTTGTGAGAAAATCCGCCGTGCCGGGCACGGTGACCCTGGCGCTCGACATCGGGCGGGCGCTGCTGGCGGCCCGGGCAAAGCGGCGTAATGTGGTCGAAGAGGTGCTCAAGACCACCGGCGGCACGCTGTTCTTCACCGGCAAGATCACCGACATCCGCCGCGAGCTGAAGGGTGGTTTTTCCCGCGGCGAGGCCAAGCTTTCCGGCACCGGCGACTGGGCCGGGTCGGAGGCGGTGATCGCCATCCAGAACGAGAACCTCGTGCTTTGGGTCGACGGCGTGCCGGTGATCATGGTGCCCGATCTGATCGTCAATCTCGAACTCGAGACCGGCGAGCCGATCACCACCGAAATGCTGCGCTACGGCCAGCGCATCGCCACCATCGGCCTGCCAGTCCACGACCTGATGAAGACGCCCCGGGCGCTCGACATCGTCGGTCCCGCCGCCTTCGGTTATCCCGAACTCACCTTCACCCCGCTGGCTTCTAGCCGCAGCGCCGACTGAACAGGATTTGACCCATGAAGATTTTGCGCAGCATCGAAGCCGCGGATCTTGAAGACATCGCCATCGGTGGCGCCATTCTGGGCACCGGCGGCGGCGGCGACCCCTATATCGGCAAGCTGATGGCGCAGCAGGCCATCAAGGCGCATGGCCCGGTCAAGCTGGTCGATGTCGCAGAACTGCCCGACGACGCGCTGGTGGTGCCCGTGTGCATGATGGGCGCGCCGACGGTGATGACCGAAAAGCTGCCGCAGGGCGACGAACTGATCAACGCCTTCCGCGCGCTGGAACAGCTGCTCGGACGCAAGATCGACGCGGTGCTCTGCGGCGAGGCGGGCGGCGTCAATTCCACCACCCCGTTCGTTGTGGCGGCAATGACCGGCCTGCCGCTGGTCGATGGCGACGGCATGGGCCGCGCCTATCCGGAGCTGCAGATGGTGACCTTCACCATGCATGGCGTCTCCGCGACGCCCATGGTGCTGTGCGACGACAAGGGCAATTCGCTGGTGCTCGACACGGTCTCCAACGCCTGGACCGAGCGGCTGGCCCGCGCCGCCACCGTCGAAATGGGCGGCTCGGCGCTGCTCGCCTTCTATTCCATGGATGGCGCGACGGCGAAAAAGGCCGTGGTGCGCGGCACGCTGAGCCTTTGCGCCCAGCTCGGCGAGACCGCCCGCAAGAACCGCAATGCGCCCCAGGGTCCGGTCAAGGCGATCACCGATCTGCTCAACGCCGAAGTGGTGTTCCACGGGCGCATCAAGGACGTCGACCGCAAGACCGTCGGCGGCTTTGCCCGCGGCACGGCCAGCTTCGAGGGCGTCGAGGAGTGGAAAGACCATACGTTCAAGCTCGAGTTCCAGAACGAGTTCCTGATGGCCGAGCGGGACGGGGAGGTGCTGGTTACGACCCCGGACATGATCACCGTTCTCGATGCCGAAACCGGCATGCCGGTGACTGCCGACAGCCTGCGCTACGGCCTGCGCCTCGTGACGCTCGCCTTCTCCGGCCACCCCGAATGGCTGACCGAGGCGGGCATTGCGCTGGTCGGTCCGCGCTACTTCGGCTATGGCGTCGACTACACGCCCTTCGTAGCCAACAGCGCCGACTGAGGGCTCTAAGGGGCGGCAAATATGTCGCCCCCGCGGCGCTTCGTTGCTGGGATTTGCAACAGTCCCGGTAGTATTCTCGCGAGGCGCCTTCAAATCACCGGCATCCTGCGATAAATGCCGGTGATGGAGAAAATGCGGAACCGGTTTGTCATTTGGGTGGTCGGCGTCGTTGTGGCGGCGCTGATGCTGACTGATATTCTGCCGGCCTTCGCGCAATCTGCCGTCACCGTGGTCGCGGCACCCATTGCGGCGGAAGAGACGGCAGAGCCCGGACGCCTGCTGCTGGCGCAGAACCAAAAGCCCCGCCGCCGCCGTACGCTGATGGACCTGCTGTTCGGTGATGACGAGGAAGCCGCGCCGCCGCCGCCCGTCGTTGAAAAGCGCGTGGTGCGCAAGCCGCGACGGGCTGCGCCCGCTGCGCCGTCCTTGCCGGCGGTTCCAGAGAAGCCCAAGGTCAACAAGGCAGAAGGCGCCACGCGCCTCGCGGTGTTCGGCGACTCCATGGCGGTCGATGTCGGCAAGGCGCTCGAGCGCTTCTATGCTGAAGACCCCAACATCACCATCATCGGTCAGGGCGTTGGCTCCTCAGGCATCGTGCGTGATGACTTCTTCGACTGGCCCGAGGCCATCGACCAGCGCATCGATGAGGACAGTTTTGATATCGCCGTGATGATCATCGGCATCAACGACCGCCAGAATATCGCCGGCAACAAGCCGCTGACCGATGGCTGGACCGCCGCCTACAAGGCCCGTGTCGCGGGGATCGTCGAAGCCCTGCGTATCGCCAACAAACCGACCATCTGGATCGGGCTGCCGCCCATGTCGCAGCCGAGCTATGGCAAGGCGATGATCCAGATTAACGAGGTGCAGCGCCTCGCGGTGTTCGGCGCCGGGGCCGAGTTCCTCGATATCTACGAGCGCTTCGCCGACGAGGATGGCAAATACACCTCTCGCGGTCCCGATCTCAACGGCGCCCAGGTGCGCATGCGCAAGGATGACGGCATCCATTTTTCCGCCGCAGGTGCCGACAAGCTGGCCTTTTACATCTCGCAGTCGCTGAAAACCTATTATCGCGGCGGCGGTACGGTGGGGATCGAGATCGCCGATCCGCTGCTCGGCACCGACGCCCAGCTGATGCTGCGCCCGCCTTATCAGGGCCTGGGCCAGATGAAGCTGCTGGAGGTCGCCGGCGCCGTGATCTCGCTCACCCACACCACCCATCGCGCCGCCGACCTGATCAGCTCGGACATGTTCTCCCTGACCGCCGAGGACGAGGCCACAGGCGGGTTCGACATCACCCAGATGCTTGAGGCGCCCATCGGGCGTGCCGATGCCTTCGGCGTCGGTATTGCGCCCGAAGCCGAGGAAGAGGACGAGGCGATCGACGCTGCGGCGCTCGCCACGCCTGCGCCAGTCCAGGTGCCGCCGGCCCAGGTCGTGCCCGTCGCCGAGAGCACAGCCCGCTGACCTGCGGCGGTTCTGCCGGACTTTGCCGTTTCGCTTCCCGTTCTCCTCTCAAGACTCCGTTTGACGCACATCAGTGTGCGCTAGGGCGGGGCCATGGGGATAAGTCGGAAACGCGTTGTGGGGCAGGATGTTGAGCGGATGGCCGCGGGTGGTGCTTTCGGAGCTGCCGCAATCGGCCGCGGTCTTGCCGCCTGTTTGTCGCAGAGGTGAACGCCGGCTGAACCGAAAGACGGCTGATCCGATGAATTAAATTGCGCGCAATGTTTTTTTGTCCGGGCCTCTGGTAATGCGGCGGGCAGGGGCGCATATCGGGTGCGACGGCGGTCTCCGCCTCTTATGCACCAAACCAAGGTTCTCCCATGAAAGCGCTCCAGTTCTCCGC
Organism: Devosia sp.; assembly: GCF_048261455.1. GTDB lineage: Bacteria > Pseudomonadota > Alphaproteobacteria > Rhizobiales > Devosiaceae > Devosia_A. The sequence goes on along the minus strand of NZ_JBLXGA010000011.1, from coordinate 127,745 downwards.
CTTCGGCGATCCCGCCGAGGTCCTCTCCCCCGTTGAGGTTCCGACCCCAGAGCCTGGTCCCGGTCAGGTGCGCGTGCGGCTGGTGATGTCGCCCATTCACAACCACGACCTGATGATCGTTGCGGGAAAGTACGGCTACAAGCCCGAGCTGCCGCATGTGCCGGGCACCGAGTCGGTGGGCGTGGTCGAGGCCCTGGGGGAGGGCGTCACCAATCTCAGCGTCGGCCAGCGCGTCACCGGCGGTGCCAACACTTGGGCCGAGAGCTATCTGGTCGAAGCCGCGCGGGCCATTGCCGTGCCCGACAGCATCGACGACGAAACCGCCTGTCAGATGATCTCGATGCCGCTCAGCGCCAAAATGGTGCTGCACCAGTTCGGCGCGAAAGCGGGCGACTGGGTGATCCAGAATGCCGGCAATGGCGCGGTGGCCAAGATGGTGGCGCAGTTCGGCGCCGAGGCCGGGATCAACGTCATCAATCTCGTGCGCCGCGACGAAGGCATTGCCGAGCTCGCCGATGCGGGCATTCAGCACGCGGTTTCCACCGCCTCTGCCGACTGGCGCGACAAGGTCGCGGAGATCACCAAGGGGGCCTCGATCGGCTTCGGCATCGAGAGCATCGGCGGTGAAGCCACCAATGATCTGCTCGACGTCATGGGCGAGAACAGCTTCATGTATTCCTTCGGTTCGCTCACCGGCGCTCCGATGCAGATTTCGGCCTCGAACCTGCTCTTCAAGCAGCAGCGCGTCGAGGGCTTCTGGCTCGGCCGGCTGATGCAGACGGCGGCCCCCGAAGTCACCGGCAAGCTGATCGGCGAAATCGTCACCGCTGCGGCGACCGGAAAGCTGAAGCTGGCCATTGGCGGCAGCTACGGGCTCGAACAGGCCTCCGAAGCGATGACCGCCGCGGTGACCCCGGGCCGCGCCGGCAAGATCGTCCTGACGCGCTGATCTGCCTTGGCCCTGCGCGGGGCCGCGCTTATGCTCGTCTGACGCCGGTACATCGTGCCGGCGTCATTTCTGGGAGGCCCCGCGTGACCACACCTTTCGACTCCTGGCTGTTCTGGGCGCTGCTGGCGGCCGCATTTGCAGCACTCACCGCCATTTTTGCCAAGGTCGGCATCGAGAACGTCAATTCCGACTTCGCGACCTTCATCCGAACCATCGTCATCCTGCTTGCCGCCGGCGGCATCGTGTTCGCCACCGGCCATTGGCAGGATCCGCTGTCCGTGTCGGGACGCACCTGGCTTTTCCTGCTGTTGTCGGGGCTGGCGACCGGCGCCTCCTGGATTTGTTACTTCCGCGCGCTCAAGCTCGGTAATGCCAGTCTGGTCGCCCCCATCGACAAGCTGAGCGTCGTCCTCGTCGCGGTCTTTGCCGCGGTGTTTCTGGGCGAAACCCTGTCGCTGACCAGCTGGCTCGGCGTGGGACTGATCACCGCGGGCGCCGTCGTCGTCGCCTTGGGGAGCTGAGGCCAGCACACCCACTTGGGGGACGCGCCTGGCCATCTCAGCGTCGCAGCGTGAACCGCAGCTGGGTGATCTCCTCCTGCCGCGAGTTCGAAAAGACCTGCACGTCGTCCAGCGGCGTGAACCCAAGTCGCGTAAGGATGGCGGCTGAGGCCGCGTTGTCCGCGGCGCAGGCGCCGAGGAGCGTGGTAATCCCCAGGTCATCGAATGCGAAGCACACGACCCTGCGGGCCGCCTCGCGCCCGAAGCCGCGGCCCCAATCAGCGCGATCGAGCCAGTAGCCGATCTCGCCTGTCCCATCGGCAATGTCGAACAGGTCAATGACCCCGATCATTTTCTTCTCGTGCAGGATGGCGAAGCGATAGGCAGTGCCGTCGCGCCATTCCTCGGCATGCGTCGCGAACCAGGCTGTCATCTTCTGCGCATCCGGCGGCAGGGTGGCGCTGACGAGGTTGCGGGCCACGGCGGGATCGGAGCGGATCTCCAGTGCGCGATAGACGTCATCCGGCATGGTGGGGCGGAGGACGAGGCGTTCGGTCCTGAGGCGGATGGAGCGGTCGGGTGACATGGTATGGTCCCGGTTGAGGGCGCGAGCCTAGCACGCGGCCCGGGCGGCGCGCCGCAACGAAAAAGGGGCGCCCCGCAGGACGCCCCTTGATCTGGTGTTGCCGCCGCTCAGCGGGGCAAGGTGGTGGCGCCCATCAGCCACTGATCGATCGAGCGGGCGCACTGGCGGCCTTCGCGGATGGCCCAGACGACCAGCGACTGGCCGCGCCGCATGTCGCCGCAGCTGAACAGCTTTTCCTTGCTGGTCTTGTACTGCACCGTGTCGGCCAGCACGTTGCCGCGCTTGTCGAGCGCCAGACCGGCGTCGCGGATCATGCCCTCCTGCACCGGGCCCAGAAAGCCCATGGCGAGCAGCACAAGATCGGCTTTCAGCGTGAACTCCGTGCCTGGGATCGGCTGGAAGCGGGCGTCGGCCCGGGCGCAGTTGAGCCCGGTCACCTTGCCGTCCTTGCCCTCGAAGCTGACGCTGGCGACGGCGAAGTCGCGCTCGACGCCTTCTTCATGCGAGGACGAGGTCCTGAGCTTCAGCGGCCAGTTCGGCCACACCAGTGCCTTGTCTTCCTTTTCGGGCGGCATGGGCATGATCTCGATCTGGGTGACCGATGCCGCGCCCTGGCGGTTCGAGGTGCCGATACAGTCCGAGCCGGTATCGCCGCCGCCGATCACCACCACATGCTTGTCCGTCGCGGTGATCTGCGGGACATTGGCCAGGGGCTCGTCCGAGACGCGGCGGTTCTGCTGGGGCAGGAACTCCATGGCGAAATGCACGCCGTCGAGCTCGCGCCCCGGGATCGGCAGGTCGCGCGGCTTTTCCGCGCCGCCGGCCAGCGCCACGGCGTCATACTTTTCCTGCAACTCGTCGAGGGTGATGTCCTCACCGATATGCACGCCGGTGTGGATGGTCACGCCCTCCGCGGTCATCTGCTCGGCGCGCCGGTCGATATGGTACTTGTCCATCTTGAAGTCGGGGATGCCATAGCGCATCAGGCCACCGATCTTCTGGTTCTTCTCATAAAGGTGCACATCATGGCCGGCGCGGGCCAGCTGCTGCGCACAGGCCATGCCGGCCGGGCCCGAACCGACGACGGCGACGCTCTTGCCGGTCTTGTTCGGGTTGATATGCGGCGTGATCCAGCCTTCTTCCCAGCCCTTGTCGACGATGGCGCATTCGATCGACTTGATGTTCACCGGGGTGTCCGGAATGTTCAGCGTGCAGCTGGCCTCGCACGGGGCAGGGCAGATGCGGCCGGTGAACTCGGGGAAGTTGTTGGTCGAATGAAGGTTCTTCAGCGCCTTCAACCAGTCACCCTTGTAGACGAGGTCGTTCCAGTCCGGGATCTGGTTGTTCACCGGGCAGCCGGAATGGCAGAACGGAATGCCGCAATCCATGCAGCGCGCTGCCTGGTCCCGGACGCCCTGGTCCCCCAGCGGCACGACGAACTCATGATAGTTCTTCAGCCGCTCTTCGACCGGCAGGTAGTCGCGCTCGACGCGATCAATCTCGAGAAAGCCTGTGATCTTGCCCATTGGTCCTACTCCGCCGCTACCTGCTGCTGCGCCGCGGCGCGTTCCTTTTCCATGGCCTCGAGCGCCTTGCGGTACTCGAGCGGCATGACCTTGCGGAACTTGGGCAGATAGCTCTCCCAGTTTTCGAGGATGTGCTGCGCCCGCTCCGAGCCGGTGAAGCTCTTGTGCCGCACGATCAGCTGATACAGCCGCTCGGCATCGTTCTTGCCCATGTCGCTGACGATCTCGACGACGCCAGCCGTCATCAGATCGTTCGACTGGTTGAAGTCGCGCGAATGGATCAGTTCTTCTTCCATGACCGGCTCGAGATCGACCATCGACATGTTGCACCGGGTCTCGAACGTCTCGTCCTCGTCCAGCACATAGGCGATGCCGCCCGACATGCCCGCCGCAAAGTTGCGGCCGGTCTTGCCCAGCACCACAACCACACCACCGGTCATGTATTCGCAGCCGTGGTCGCCGGTGCCTTCGACAACCGCGATGGCGCCGGAGTTGCGCACAGCGAAGCGTTCGCCCGCCACACCGCGGAAGTAGCACTCGCCGGTGATCGCGCCATACAGCGCCGTATTGCCGATGATGATCGACTCTTCGGGCACATAGCCGCGCGCCTCTGGCGGCCGCACGACCAGCCGGGCTCCGGAGAGGCCCTTGCCGACATAGTCATTGGCTTCGCCCACGAGGTCGAAGCTGATGCCATGCGCGGCCCAGGCGCCGAAGGCCTGTCCGGCCGTACCGGTGAGGCTGATGGCGATCGTGTCATCGGGCAGACCCTGATGGCCGTAGCGCTTGGCCACCGCACCGCCGAGCATCGCGCCGACCGAGCGGTCGACCGAGCTGATGGTTTCGGTGATCTTGACCGGCGTGCCGTTTTCAAGCGCCGGCTTGGCCTGCTCGATCAGCCGGCGATCCAGCACGGCGTCGATCGGGTGGTTCTGCGACTCCGAATGCATGATGCCAACACCTTCGGGTGCGAAGGGCTTGTGGAACATCTTCGAGAAGTCGAGGCCGTTGGCCTTCCAGTGGTTGATGGCCTCGGTCTTGTCCAGCATCTGCATCTGGCCGACCATGTCATCGAACTTGGAGTAGCCGAGCGCTGCCATGAGCTCGCGTACCTCTTCGGCGACGAAGAACAGGTAGTTGATCACATGCTCGGGCTTGCCGGTGAACCGGGCGCGCAGCACCGGGTCCTGCGTGGCAATGCCGACAGGGCAGGTGTTGAGATGACACTTGCGCATCATGATGCAGCCTGAAGCGATCAGCGGCGCCGTCGCGAGGCCGAATTCATCGGCGCCGAGCAGGGCGCCGACCACCACGTCGCGACCTGTCCTGAGGCCACCATCGACCTGAACGGCGATGCGGCTGCGCAGGCGATTGCGCACCAGCGTCTGCTGCGTTTCGGCCAGACCCATTTCCCACGGGCTGCCGGCATGCTTGAGCGAGGTCAGCGGGCTCGCACCCGTGCCGCCCTCGAAGCCGGAGATCGTCACATGGTCGGCGCGCGCCTTGGCAACGCCCGCCGCAACCGTGCCGACACCGACTTCGGACACCAGCTTGACCGACACCTGACCTTCGGGATTGACGTTCTTCAAATCGAAGATCAGCTGCGCCAGATCCTCGATCGAATAGATGTCATGGTGCGGCGGCGGCGAGATGAGACCCACGCCCTTGGTCGAATGACGCACCCGGGCGATGGTCTCGTTGACCTTGTCGCCTGGCAGCTGGCCACCTTCGCCGGGCTTGGCGCCCTGGGCCATCTTGATCTGCATCATGTCGGAATTGACGAGATATTCGGTGGTCACGCCGAACCGGCCCGACGCGATCTGCTTGATCGCCGAGCGCTTGGAATCGCCGTTCTCCATCGGCGTGAAGCGGTCCACTTCCTCGCCGCCTTCACCGGTGTTCGACTTGCCGCCGATCCGGTTCATGGCGATGGCGAGGTTGGTATGCGCCTCGAGGCTGATCGAGCCATAGCTCATCGCGCCGGTCGAGAACCGCTTGACGATCTCCGCCGCGGGCTCGACCTCGTCCAGCGCGATCGGCTGGCGGCCGTCTTCCTCGGCGCCCTTCAGGCGGAACATCGAGCGGATCGTGACGTAACGGTCCTCGACGTCGTTCACCAGGCGGGCGAACTCGCGATACTTGTCCTGAGCATTGCCGCGGGCGGCATGCTGCAGGTTGGCGACGGTCTCGGAGCGCCAGGCATGGGCTTCGCCGCGCAGCCGGATGGCATAGTCGCCACCGACATCGAGCGAATCCGCCAGCACCGGCGAGTTGGAGAACGCATCGCGGTGCCGCTGCACGGTCTCCTCGGCGATCTCTTCGAGACCAGCGCCCTCGATCGTCGTCGCAGTGCCCGTGAAGTAGGTCGAGACGAACGTGGTGGACAGGCCCACCGCGTCGAAGATCTGCGCGCCGCAATAGCTCTGATAGGTCGAGATGCCCATCTTGGCCGTGACCTTCAGGATGCCCTTTCCGATCGCCTTGATGTAGCGGGAGATGATTTCCTGCTCATCGACCTCGGCCGGCAGATCGTCCTTCATCGCGAGGAGCGTTTCGAACGCCAGATAGGGGTTGATCGCCTCGGCGCCATAGCCCGCGAGTGCGCAGAAATGGTGGATTTCGCGCGCTTCGCCGGTCTCGACCACAAGGCCCACCTTGGTACGAAGGCCCTTGCGGATCAGGTGATGATGAACGCCTGCCGTGGCCAGCAGCGCCGGGATCGCCACCCGGTCGCGGTCCATGGCGCGGTCCGAAAGGATGATGATGTTGTCGCCCGAGTGGACGGCCAGTTCGGCATTGGAGAACAGCCGGTCGAGGGCCGCCTTCATGCCCGCCGGGCCTTCGGCCACCGGATAGGTCATGTCGAGCGTCTTCGAGCGGAACGGGTTGTCATCCATGCCGCCGATGGCGCGGATCTTTTCGAGATCCTCGTTGGTCAGGATCGGCTGACGCACTTCGAGCCGCTGGCGCTTGCCGCCATCCTCGAGGTCGAGCACGTTCGGCCGCGGGCCGATGAACGACACGAGGCTCATCACCAGCTCTTCGCGGATCGAGTCGATCGGCGGGTTGGTGACCTGCGCGAAGTTCTGCTTGAAATAGGTGTAGAGCAGCTTCGAGCGGTCCGACATGGCCGAGATCGGCGTGTCGGTGCCCATCGAGCCGATCGCTTCCTGGCCGGTCGCCGCCATCGGCGTCAGCAGCAGCTTCAGGTCTTCCTGGGTGTAGCCGAAGGCCTGCTGGCGATCGAGCAGCGGCACATCCGAGCTCTGCGGCTCATAGGCGACCGACGGCAGTTCTTCGAGCACCATCTGCGTGCGCGCCAGCCACTTCTTGTAGGGCAGGGCGCTCGCGAGGTCCTTCTTGATCTCCTCGTCCGAGACGATGCGGCCCTGCTTGAGATCGATGAGCAGCATCTTGCCCGGCTGCAACCGCCACTTCTGCTTGATCTTGCTGGCCTCGACCGGCAGCACGCCGGCTTCCGAGGCCATGATGACCTCGTCGTCCTCGGTGACGAAATAGCGGGCCGGACGCAGGCCGTTGCGGTCGAGCGTCGCGCCGATGCTCAAACCATCCGAGAAGCACATGGCGGCAGGGCCGTCCCACGGCTCCATCAGCGCGGCGTGATACTCGTAAAATGCGCGCCGGTCCTCGTCCATCAGCGGGTTGCCCGCCCAGGCTTCGGGGATCAGCATCATCGCCGCATGCGGCAGCGAGTAGCCACCGCGCAGCAGGAATTCGAGCGCATTGTCGAAGCAGGCCGTGTCCGACTGCCCCGGATAGGAGATCGGCCACAGCTTCTGGATATCGGCGCCGAACAGCGGCGATTCAACGGACGCCTGACGCGCCGCCATCCAGTTGACGTTGCCGCGCACGGTGTTGATTTCGCCGTTGTGGCAAACGAGGCGATAGGGATGCGCCAGCCGCCAACTCGGGAAGGTGTTGGTCGAGAACCGCTGATGCACCAGGGCCAGGGCGGACTCGAAATCCGGGTCGTGCAGATCAGCGTAATAGGCGCCCAGCTGCGCGGCGAGGAACATGCCCTTGTAGACCAGCGTGCGGGCGCTCAGCGAGACGACGTAAAAATCGTTCGGCTTGCCTTCGAAGGCCGAGTAGATACGCGCCGACATGACCTTGCGCATGACATAGAGCTTGCGCTCGAAGGCTTCCTCGTCGGCGACGCCATCGCCCATGCCGATCACCACCTGGCGGTGGAACGGCTCGGTCGCGACGATGTCGGGATCCTTGGACAGCGAGGAATTGTCGGACGGCACGTCGCGCCAGCCGATGACCGTATGGCCTTCGTCCTCGATCACCTTGTCGACGACGCGCTGCATCTTCAAACGCAGTTCGGCGTCCTGGGGCATGAAGATGAAGCCCACGGCATACTTGCCGGCCTCGGGCAGCTCCCAGCCGAGCCGGTCGGCTTCGCGCGCGAAGAACTTGTGCGGAATCTGCACCATGATACCGGCGCCGTCGCCCATCAACGGGTCGGCACCCACGGCACCGCGATGCTCGAGATTCTCGAGAATCCTCAGGCCAGACTGGACGATTCGCTGGCTCGCGACATTCTTCATGTTCACGATGAAGCCGACGCCACAGGCATCGTGCTCGCGCGTCGGGTCATAAAGACCTTCCGCCTCGTGCCGCACGACGCCCGTCGGCAGGTCGTGCCGATAGCCGTCTTTGCGCATGGCGGTATCCGTAACGGTCTGCATCGTCGTTCCGCTCCGTGAGTCAGCCATCTCGCAATCCTCGCCTTACCGTCGTTGGGTCAACCCGGAAATCTCCGGGTGTCGTTCCTTTCGAGCGCCTTCGCTCCCGGCCCGTACCCTAGTGTACGGCTCGAAACCGACGGCGCAAACCATTTCGTGGAGAGCGGCTCTGTATCCAAATGGCCGCTCAGTTGGGCCCCGTGGGACCCGCCCCTCCGTTTCCGCTCTCGACAAGCGGTCAAGCCGGAGCAGCGCGTGAGTGTTACCGGGGAGACCGGGCGCTCACATAATTGGACAGACGTGCTGTCCTATTGAAGCTACATTTGCATAATTCCAAACTGGGAGCAAGCGGCAGCGTGCGACTTTCGAACAACGCCCAAGACGAGGGAAAACGAGCGTGGACAGCCCTGATGCGCCTACGCAATCGGCCCGCGCTGTTTATCCTGCGGTCTGCGACGAAAGCCCGAACAGGCGCTCAGCATTGCCGTGGAGGAGCCTTGCCTGTTCGTCTTCGCTGGCGCCGGAGATGATCTCGCGCGTCGCGTTGACCCAGCGGGTGAGGTCCGCGAACAGCGTGACGACGAAATGGTCGCTGCCCCAGATCACCCGGTCCCAGCCGAACTTCTCGATGCAGAATTCGACATAGGGCCGCAGCTGATCGACGGTCCAGCTGTCATCGACATTGGCGAGGATACCGGAAATCTTGCACATCACGTTGGGGAGCGCCGCGATCTCTTCGATGCGCACCGTCCAGCTTTCCCACTCGCCGGCGGCAATGGCCGGGTTGCCGCAATGGTCGAGAATGAACTGGGTCTCGGGGCAGGCGGCGATCAGCGGCGGCGCTGCGGGCAGTTCGTGCGACTTGAGGCAGATGTCGAAGGTCATGCCATAATCGGGCAGCCGGCGGACATGGGCGATGAAACTTGGGTCGGCGCTGAGCTCGATCGGCTGATGCTGCAACAGGCGCCGGATGCCCTTCACCTTGCCCTTGCCCAGGGCCTGCAGCCGTTCGAGATGTCCGATGAAATCGGCGTTCTCTGGACGGCCATTGGCAATGGTGCCGACAATGCCGTCGAGCCCCAGCACGTGCTTGGCCTCGGCCACCATCTGATCCTCGGCGACATCCACTTCCATGTGGATTGCCTTGGTGATTCCCAGCGGCTTGGCCTCGGCCCAATAGCTCTCGTTGGACCAGTTCTGACGCAGCGACGGGGCGCTTTCGAGCCAGGGATAGGCAAACCGCTCGAGATCGACGAGATGCAGGTGGGTATCGACAATATGCATGTGACCGGCCGCCAGAGATGAAGCTACATCCCGTTCTAGCGGCTGGCGCGGCCCGATGCGAGCCCGATAGGCAGTGGCGCAAGAAAAAACGGTGAGCCTTAACCGTAGGCACCATGTCCGCAATTGAGAATAATTTCTCCATCTGCTGCAGCCGGTGCAGAAGTGTGAAGTGAATGTATCAAAAATCACCGAATTCTGCTTAATTAATCGCTACAATGGTGGTCAATTGCGGGTGAAAGCGATGCAATTCGTTCCAGGTATTTCAGAGGTCAATGAGTTTATCTCCGCCTTGCGATCTCAAGTTGAACTGGCGTTCAGTGTTTCTGCTTTGGCATTCGGGGCGATTGTATTTGCATGGGCGCGTTTATTCGGCGTAATTGCAAGCAAGGATATGAGGGGGTTCAGCGCGGCAGGCGCACTTGCGGTTCCGATGATCCTATTGCTGATTGCGATGAGTGCAGGTTACGTGATTGTGGCAGCTATGTCTGGGTTTCGGTATGAGTTAGTAACGGGCGTGAATGCAAGTAACCTGGAAAAAATTGATGACGAAGTATCGCACTTTGAATTAGAATATTTGGAGCTATTACAGTTATTGGGCTGGGTGCAACTTTTGTGTTCGGCTACAGCGATCATATTCGTTTCCGCATGGTACGCATGGAATGCTTTGAAGAATAAAGCAGCTGAGAAACGTAAGGAGGCGTAACATGAAACCTATAAGGTGGATTGCGGCTTGCGCAGCTCTTGCAGGAGTTGCGAATGCTGGAGAAATAAAATCTGTTGTCGATGATGGTATCGCTAATTTGAAAGACTCGCGGCCCTCTGCTATAGAATTGATGGCCGCAAAAAATTTCGCCATAACGTGGGATCTCGCTTTAGGCGAGAGCCTGTTGGTCGAGCCGCAGATGGATGGCGGAGTCGAGTGGCCTGCCACATATGATGCCTACAGTTCTGGCATGACTCTCATGTCGACTAGCGAACCAGTTTATATTGAAAATATAGATAGCTCAGTCGGCGATGTCGACCAGCAGTTATTTGCAACAAAAGAAAATAATGAGCTCCTCATGAGCTTGTCGGAGGAAGAATTTAGCAGGATGTTTGCGCTGGCACAGGTGCTGAAGACATCAAATATTCGAGACGACAATGGACAGCTAGAGTTATGCATATTTCTGTTGTGGCCGTGTTCGCCGGGACCAGGGCAGTCCGAGGAATAATCTCGTCGCGTGAGTCACGAGCCGATTCAAAAAAAGCGGAGCCGAGGCCCCGCTTTCGTTTCGCTGCGATCCGGATGGATCAGAAGTGCCAGAAGGCGCCAAGCGAAGCGGTGGTGCCCATCGCGGTGCTCTCATCGTCATCATAGGAGTTGAGAGCGGCGACTTCGCCCCGCACGGTCATGTCGTCGGAGACGGCGAGTTCGATGCCGGCACCGAAGCTGTAGGTCACTTCCGGGTCGAAATCGTCCGAATAGGCCTGACCGATGGTGCCCAGGGCGTAGACCAGCACGTCATCGGTGGCCAGCACACCGGCGCGGCCCATCAGCGAGATTTCGCCGATCGGCGCCACGTCGTCATCGTCATTGCCGAACACGTAGTCGCCACGCAGTTCGAGACCGAGGACGAACGCGTCGGCCGGCAGGAAATTGTAGCCCAGCGCAACGCCGAGACCGAACAGGGTGCCATCGTAGAAGTCTTCGTCGCCGAACAGGCCGCGGACGCGCGCACCGGCATAGGCGCCTTCCCAATCGAAGCCGGTGGCTTCGTCATAGGCAATCGGGGTCTCGGGAATGTAGAGGTCGGCAGCAGTGGCCATGGATGCGCTGGCAACCAGCGCGGCAGCTGCAAAGCTGATCGTACGGAACATGAAAATCTCCAGTCAGTATACGGCGGAAGCCGCCGTTAGCCTTTCATGGCTGAATCGGCTGGAGCGTTAAAGCCCATCAATGATCACGTTAGCATTTTTCCCAACTGGGCGTCCGTGAGGTGCTAATTTTGCAACAGTTCGCACGCCGCGCCGGGGGGGGCGCCTCAGCGCGGCGCTGTCAGGCTGTCCTCTATCCGCTCGACCAGGGGATCGAACGCCTCGCGCTGGGACTGCGGATAGCTGATCTCGAAGGCGGATAGGGCCGTTCCGCGCGAGTTGAGCATGAACTTGGCGTAAAAGATCTCGGGCTCTGCCGTATCCTCGAGATAGCCGGAAAGCACGAACCAGCTGTTGCCGCCGGCGCGATAGGTGATCCTGCGATTGGGGGCTGCGGCTTCGATCATCTGCTGCAGGCCATCGAGTGTCAGGGCATCAGGGTTCTGCACGCCATAGACATCGAGCTGCGCCGAACTGTCGATGCCGCGCAACTGAACGCGCCCCATGGTTTCGCTGGCGGTCGCAAACCGGTGTTTCGGCACGGAGACCGAAAATCCCAGGTCGTCATTGCGATAGGTTTCCCATTGGGCTGCAAGAGCAGGAGATGCGGCGGCGAGAACGCTCACCAGCGTAGCAACGTGAAGGGCAGACACAGGCGGCCTCCAGGGGCGTTGGTCGGAATCACCAAAGGTTCCAGACGAAATGTTCGTATGGTAAATTTGGCGGGGATGCGGCGGTTCCATCACGAGATTGTAAGTTACCGCCAAACAGATCGTCCCGTGCCCGCTGCGACGTCTGTGGATTGAAGTCACATCCGGCCCGTCGACTGAGTTCAGCCCTCTGCCCGCAATGCCAAAACGACACCACTGTCATCCAGGTGTCCGATAAAAGTAGCAGGGCTGATGAGCCGGCCTGACAGGCGCTACGCGCTGCTAAAACCCGGGCCGACAAGATGATCCTTGGCAAATGGTATTTTATTGGTATTATCCTGCCAACAGGAGATAGCGTGCCCTTTCAGTTTGCAGATCTGACAGTTCGAGCGTCGGCCAGCGGTGTCGAAAAACCGTCCCGGAGTGCGGTATGACCCAGGTGCAGCAGGCCCTTTTCACGGGCGCGGCCGTCACCCTGCCGCAGGGTGGACCGCTTTATCTGCAGCTCAAGCGCTGGATCGAGGACGCGATCACCCGTGGCGCCATCAAGCCTGGCGACGCCCTGCCGTCCGAACGCGATCTTGCGGAGCGGGTCGATGTCTCCCGCGTCACCGTGCGCAAGGCGGTGCAGCACCTGGTGCAGCAGGGCGTCCTGGTGCAGCGGCATGGGTCGGGCACCTTTGTTGCCGAGGCGCCGCCGCGTTTCGAACAATCGCTGAGCCAGCTCACCTCATTTGCGGAGGATATGGCGCATCGCGGCATGTCAGTGCAGTCCGTATGGCTGGACCGCGGGCTTTATGATCCGACCTCCGAAGAGGCCGTAGCGCTCGGCCTGTCGCCCGGGGACCGCGTCGCCCGCGTGGCCCGCCTGCGCTTTTCCGGCGATCAGCCGCTCGCCATCGAGCGCGCCTCGATTGCCGCCACGGTGCTGCCGGACCCTGGCGCCATCACCACTTCGCTTTACGCCCAGTTGGCCACCACCGGGCACCGGCCGGTCCGCGCCATCCAGCGCATTCGCGCCGCCAATCTCGATGCCGCCGATGCCGAGCGGCTCAACGTTTTGCCGGGCACCGCCGCGCTCAACATCGAGCGCGTCGGCTATCTGGCCTCCGGCCGCGTGGTCGAATTCACCCGCTCGATCTATCGCGGCGATTCCTATGACTTTGTTGCCGAACTCAGGGTCGGCGAAGGGAGCTCAAAATGACGACCCCCACCTTCATGCGCCAGGAGATCGAGGAGATCCCCAGTGCCATAGCCCGGCTGCTCACGGATGGGCGCGACGGCTTTGTCGCCGGCGGCGAGGCGCTGCGCGCCATCGATCCGCGCGCCTTCATCACCGTGGCCCGCGGCTCCTCCGACCACGCCGCGGCCTTTCTGAAATATGCGATCGAACTGGGTGCCGGCATTCCGGTGGCCTCGGTCGGCCCTTCGATCGTTTCGATCTATGGCCGTCCGCTGAAGCTCGACGGCATGGCAGCCATCTCGGTCTCGCAGTCCGGCAAGAGCCCCGACATCGTCGCGGTCACCGAGGCGGCCCGCAAGGGCGGGGCGCTGACCTTCGCCCTCACCAATACGCCCGAGTCGCCGCTGGCCGCCGCCTCCGCCCATACGCTGGACCTGCGTGCCGGGCCGGAAAAATCTGTCGCCGCCACCAAGACCTATGTCGCCTCGATCGTCGCCGGCCTGGCGCTGATCGGAAACTGGTTGCAGGACAATGCCTTGCTGGCGGCACTGGACTCTCTGCCAGAACTTCTGGCCGAGGCCGTGGCCTGCGACTGGGCGCCGCTGCTCGGCGCGCTCGATGGCCACGACTCGCTCTTCGTGCTGGGACGTGGACCCGGGCTCGCCATCGCCGCCGAAGCCGCGCTGAAGTTCAAGGAAACCTGCGGCATCCATGCCGAGGCCTATAGCGCCGCCGAAGTGCTGCATGGTCCGGCCCGGATCGTCGAGAGCAAATTCCCGGTGCTGGCGCTCGCCGCCCGGGATGCCGGTGAAGCCTCGATCGCCGAGGTCGCCGAGCGGTTGGCCGGGCAGGGCGCCCGGGTGTTCCTGACCTCGGTCAATGCACAGAGCGCCGAACGCCTGCCCTTCGCCGCCTCGGGCCATCCGCTGACAGACGCCCTGGCGCTGTCGGTCAGCTTTTACGGCTTCGTAGAGGCGCTGTCGCGCCGCCGCGGCTTCGACCCCGATAATCCCCCGCATCTCAAGAAGGTCACGGAAACCACATGAGCCCGCGTAAAGCTTTTCTCGCGCCCCGCATTTTCGATGGTGAAACCTGGCACGAGCGCAGCGCGCTGCTCGTCGCCGACGGTCACGTCGAGGGGATCATTGCCGCGGATTCGCCGACCGACGCCGAGCGCGTCATCGTCGAGGCCGAGATGCTCGTCCCCGGCTTCGTCGACCTGCAGGTCAATGGCGGCGGCGGCGCGCTGCTGAACGAGACCCCGACGGTCGAGGCGATCCGGACCATCTGCTCGGCGTTTGCTCGTTTCGGCACCACGGCGTTGATGCCGACCCAGATCACCGCGCCGCCCGAGGACAACGACACCGCGATTGCCGCGGCTGCTGCCGCCGGCGAAGCGGGGGTACCGGGCTTTCTGGGCCTTCACATCGAAGGGCCGCATTTCGCCCTTGCCCGCAAGGGGGCGCACAATCCGGCGCTGATCCGCGACATGAACGACGAGGATGTCGCCCGGCTCGTTGCGGCGCGCGCCCGCCTGCCGAACCTGCTGGTCACCGGGGCGGCGGAGGCGATCTCGCCCGAGCAGATCGAAAAGCTCGTCGCCGCCGGCATCGTCGTCAGCATCGGACATTCCGACGCGACCTATGCCCAGGTCGAGGCCGCCGTCAAAGCCGGCGCGACCATGGTCACCCATCTGTTCAATGCGCAAAGCCAGATGGGTAATCGCGAGCCGGGCATCGTCGGCGCGGCCCTCGACATCGGCAGCCTGAGTGCCGGTCTCATCGCTGACGGCATCCACGTGCACGCCGCTTCGCTGGGCAATGCGCTGCGCGCCAAGCGGGGTCCGGGGCACATCTTCCTTGTCACCGATGCGATGTCGCCCACCGGCACCGACTGGACCGATTTTGTGCTGACCGGCCAGAAAGTGTTCCGCAAGGATGGTGCCCTGCGGCTCGCGGACGGCACGCTGGCCGGCGCCGATCTCACTATGATCGATGCCATCCGCTATGTGCACCGGACCATCGGGGTGCCGCTCGACGAAGTGCTGCGTATGGCGACGCTCTACCCGGCCGAAGCCCTGGGCGTGGCCGAGACGCACGGCCACCTGAAGCGCGGCGCCCGCGCCGACTTCGTCGCTCTCGGCACCGATCTCGACATCGCCAGCACCCATATCGGCGGCGACGCGGTCTTCACCGCAGCCTGAACGCAAATCGGCCGCGCCCCCCAAGGCGCGGCCGAATGCGATTCCGTTGCGTGTTGCGTGAGGGCGTGGACGTTACCCCCGTCCGATATAGGGCATCGCCGATGCCATCACCGTCATGAACTGCACATTGGCCTCAAGCGGCAGGTCGGACATGTATTGAATGGCATCGACCACATGTTTGACGTCGAATGTGGGTTCGGGCTGCAGCGTGCCGTTGGCCTGCAGCGAACCGGACGTCATGGTTGCGGTCATGTCGGTTGCGGTATTGCCGATGTCGATCTGACCGCAGGCGATGTTGAACGCCCGCCCATCGAGCGAGATCGCCTTGGTGAGGCCAGTGATCGCGTGTTTGGTGGCAGTATAGGCGGCAGCGCCGGGCCGCGGCACATAGGCAGAGATCGAGCCATTGTTGATGATCCGGCCACCCTGCGGGTTCTGGTCGCGCATCGCCCGGAAGGCGGCGCGGGCCATATAGAAGGCGCCGTTGAGGTTCACATCCACCATCTGGCGCCAGGATGCGACCTCGATTTCACCGAAATTCGCCTGCGGCGCGAACATGCCGGCATTGTTGAAAAGCACATCGACGCGGCCGAACTGATTCAGCACAGCGTCGAAATAGGTCTGCACCGCGTCCGGATCCGAAACGTCACACGTGGCCGCGTAGGCCGCGCCTGCAGCCTCGGCCGTCGCGTCGAGTTCTGCCTGCCGGCGCCCCAGGATTGCCACCCGGTAGCCGGCCTGACCCAGCCCGATTGCAGTGGCCCGACCGATGCCCGATGTCGCGCCACTGATCACCACGACTTTGCCGTCTGCCATTTCCATCCTCCTTCATGCGAGTGCCGCCATATGTTACGGCTCGCCACCCGGGTGCAAGGTGCCGACGGTCATCCGGCGTCATTGTCCCGCCGATTGCCTGTCCCCATCTGCAAAAGAGAAGTCATGTCGAACGCCCGCCAGACCATGTCACCGCAGCAAATGATAGCTTTGCTCAAGCAGGGGCTGGCGCTGCAGCAGGCGGGTCGGGCCGACGAAGCGGCCGGGGTCTATGCGAAAATTCTTGCGGCAGACAGCAATCAGCCCGACGCAAATCACCTGCTGGGCCTGGTCCGCCTGGGGCAGGAGAAGCCGGCCGAGGCCGTGAAGCACCTGCGGCTGGCGGTGCGTGGCGCGCCACGCAATGCACAATATGCGTCCAACCTGGCTGCGGCACTCAACGCGGACGACAAACCGCGCGATGCTGTGACGGTCATTGATCGCGCTTTGTCGATCGACGCAGGATTCGCCGGTGCGCATGCCAATCGCGGCATGGCGCTGAGGGCACTGGGCGCTTCTCGTGAGGCTGCAAAAAGCTATAGACAAGCGATTACAATCGACCCGTCGGTGCCGTCCTTTCATTTCAACCTTGGCAATGCTGAGCGGGAGGCGGGTGACTACCCTGCGGCAGAGGCGGCTTACCGCGCCGCGCTACGGCGCCAACCGACGCACATCGGCGCGCTTACTGGTCTCGCGCGGGTACTAGTGCTAATGCAGCATTGGACGGAGGCTGTTGCTGCATTGGAAGATTCTCCTGAGCAGCTTCATGCAGCGCCGGAGTGGCAGCTGATGATGGGACGGGCGCAGGCGCGACTAGGTGATCTTGATAGCGCTATTTCACATTATCGGACTGCAATCGCGGCACGCCCGAAGTGTGGCGAAGCACTTCACGCGCTTGCGCTCGCAAGGCGCCACGAACCGGCAGATCCGGATATCGCCAGACTGAAGTCCGTCTTTTCTGATGTGAAGGTGGCGTCGGCGGAGCGCACTTTTGCCGGATTCGGACTAGGGAAGGCTCTCTCTGACGCTGGCGAGCATCAGGAATCGATTGAGGTCTTCGAATCTACGAACGCAATGCAGCACGCGAGCCATACGGCGCCGGAGCAGCCGCTTGTCGTGCTGCATGCTCTGGCAAATCAGTTTCGAGTGCTGCCCTCCGAGTGGCAACCTTCTGCCAATTCAGCGTCACCTATTTTTCTTGTTGGCTTGCCGCGATCCGGAAAGACGACGCTGGAGCATATGTTGTCGAGATGTGACGGCCTCACTTCGGCGGGTGAATTGCGCGTGATGGGCAGGCTTCTTGCCGATCATTTGCCGTTTGCTGGCAGACCCGCGAGCCTGCCGTCCAGTGAGCTATTGGCCCATGTGGGGCGTGATTACCTTCTTCGGGCTGCCCAAAGCGCGCGCTCAGCAGGAACAACGATTGACACTATGCCATCGAACTTTCGCTTGTTGCCATTTATCGCATTCGCCTTGCCCAAAGCACTAATCGTGCACTGTGTTCGAGACCCGATCGATCATCTGATAGCTGTGTTTCAGAAGTATCTCACGGGTGCTGGCAATGAATATTCTTCCGACCTGCGCGCCCTGGTCACCTATTATCACGCGTATCGATCGATGATGGACCAATGGCGCCATCTGCTGCCTGGCCGCATCCTCGAAGTGGATGTCGCCTCACTATACGATGTTGGGCGCGCTCGAGACCTATTTGAGCAACTGGGGTTGGACCCCGCTTTCGCCACTTCATCAGAAGAATCAGAACCTCAAGCCGGCAACTGGTCGCGCTCCGAAGTGCGTATCAATGCCGCTGCCCAGAGAGAAGCATGGATCGCCCGTCACCCCGACTTGCTCAAGAATTTGGCTCGAAACCCCAGCAATTAAGCCATTCTTCACCATTCCTAACAGGCGGTAACCAAAGCTGTGCTGAATCTGCAACAGCCTAAGCGCAACCCTGCTTCATCCGCCCCAATCCAGACATTCTGCGATTGCGCCCCGGTCAGCCGTGCGTAGAGTGGGTCTTGCGAATCCATGCATGGGATCGTTTGTCGGTCGCAAACGCGACGGCAACACACACAGCAAGTGTGGTCGCGTTTCGACAAACCGTCGGGTCACCCGGCAAAACAAATGACTGACTTTGGAGGTCAACAATGAAAATCAAGAGCCTTCTTCTGGGTTCTGTGGCTGCAGCCGGTCTCTCGACTGGTGCTTTCGCTGCCGATCTGGGCGTTCTTCCCTCGTTCGACGTCTGCGACGAGCTGGGTATGTCCGGTCTGACGATTTCGTCTGACGAAAACTGCCTCGCCATTTCAGGCGGCGTCACCTACAAGTTCGCTTGGGGCGACTACTCCACGGACGGGCTCCCCACCGGCGGTGAAGTCGAAGTTCTGACGTCGGCCGACACCCTCGATATCATCACCGAGAATGGCGACACCGATTGGGATTCGCGGGTTGACGCCTGGCTGCAGTTCGTTGGCGCTGCGCCGACCGATATGGGACCGGCAAAGGCTGTCATTAAGCTCAAGGCGACCGATCAGAAAATCTATCGTAACGCGGGCGAAGATGCGATCACTGATCCGGAATTTGTTCCGGGTACTGACGCGGGCTCGACCACCGACGGCTTCGTGCTCGATCAGGCCTATGTCCAGATCGGTGATGCGAGCAGCTTCACGCTGATCGCCGGTAAGGCAGACTCGATCTACGCCGATGGCGATGACGAGCCGCTGAACTTCCTTGGCCTGTTCAACTCCGAGGCTGTCGATGCGGGTGTTGGCGGCAACGGTGGCGTGGACATCGAGACGGGCGGTCACGTGATGCAGGCACTCGTGTCTGTCGGCGATGGCGTGACCATCGGCGGCGCTCTCGAGGCCCTGAACTTCTCCGAGCCCGACAAGGCCGGCACGGCTGTTGGTGTTGTCTCCTACGCTGGTGACGGCATTTCGGCTCACGCCAGCTTTGCGGCTGACGGCGTGCTGATCGGCTCGATCGACGACTGGATGGTCAACGCTGGCTTCGACGGCACGTTCGACAACTTCCGCGTGGTTGCCGCTGCTTACTTTGACAGCAGCAGCTACTGGAACGTCCTGGCGTCCGCTTCGGCCACCTTCGACATCTTCACCCTGGCCGGCTCGGTCGAGGCGACTGAAGATGGCGATTACGGCGCAGGCGTGTCCATCGCCGCTGCCATCGTCGATGATGTCGTACTGTCGCTCGGCGCTCGTTACTACTACGAAGACACCGGCAACGACGATAGCTACGAGATTGCTGCCAAGATCGAAGCTCCGGTCACCGAGACGCTCACCGTCGCCGGTACCGTTGGCTACATCAACAGCGACTACTCTGCCTCGGACGCGCTGTACGGAGTTGCCGAACTGGCTTGGGCTCCGGGTGGTGGTTTCACCGCGACGTCCGCTGCTCGCGTCACTTCGGAAGGCGCCTACAAGCTGTCGACCGAAATCACCAAGGAATTCAACTAAGCCCTACGGCTTGATTGAACGGAAAGGCCCGGCGCAAGCCGGGCCTTTTCTTTTTAGGCGTTTGCATTTCCTCTGACCGTTCTGGCGGGGAGGGCGGATCACCTGCTGACCGGCCGTGTCTGAGTCCGAAACTGGGGACGTGCCGCTGACACACCTTCGGCGCACTTTTCCGATTCAGTGATTGCGGTTATGCCTGAAGCTGAAGTCGACGGCTTCATCCGGTGCATTTTGAGGGCAGTATGAGCGGCATCTTTCTGCGATGGGGCATTCCGGCCCTGGTTACGGTTGTCGGCGGCACGGCAGCTGCCATCACCACCAGCGGCGCGGCTATTCCCACCGATCTCGCCACACGTGCGGCTCCGATCCTCGAAAATCCACGTTTTGCTTGGGCCGAGGTGCAGTTCGGGCTGGGAGATGCGATCGTTTTCGGCACTGCGACCTCGCAGGACGATATCGATGCACTGACCGGCCAACTGGCCGACCTGCGTGGTGTGCGTGAAGTTGTGCCGCAGATCATTCTGGCCGAGTTCGTCAGTCCCTTTCCGTTCGCGGCCAGCACCAGCGATGGTCAGGTGACGCTGACGGGTGGCTATCCCGACCAGCAGGCGCACGCGGCGCTGCTCGAGCTCGCAGGTCCCGGTGCGATTGACCGGCTGCAGCCGATGTCCGGCGCGCCGGATCGTGCCGCCTGGCAGCGCGCGACCGCATTTGCCCTCGAGACCGCGCGCAAGCTCGATGCGGGGGAGGTTGCTCTCAATGATCTCGCTCTAAGTGTCACGGGCCGCGCCAACGATACCGAAAGTTACGAGGCGTTGACGCGGGTCGCACAGGCGGCGCCGGCTGACGTCGAGGTGACGCCGGGGACGATTACCCCACCATTGGCAGATCCCTTCAAATGGACCGCCAGCTATGATGGCGACCGTCTCACGCTGAGCGGTGCGACGCCGGATGACGCGCTGGCCGATCGGCTCGCCTTTGGCGCGGCCCCGATCCCGGTCACGTCGGATCTCGAACTGGCGTCCGGTGCCCCGGATGGCTTTGACGATCTGGCCGAGGCATTATTGCAAAATCTGCTGAAGCTGGAGCGCGGTACAGCAAAAATCTCCGGCGACACATCAAGCCTCGAAGGCGCGCCAGAGTCGGCGGATGTGCGCGACGCGGTACTGGCGTCGCTTGAAGCTTTCAGCACCGAAATCACGCTGGAGCCGGCGCGAGTCGCGAGCTTCACCCTGGACGCGACGAAGACTGCTGCCGACGGTCTGGTCTTTACCGGATTCGTGCCGGATGCCGAGGGCAGGGCAGCACTGGCGGCGCTGCCGGATGCCGACGTGAGCGCGCTGGAATTGGCCCGCGGTGCACCTGATGGGTTCAAACCCGCGCTGGACCTTGGACTCGAAAAGCTGGCTGAAATGAGTGAAGGCACGCTATCGATCGACGGCGACACGCTCTCCATCTCGGGTCGCGCCACGACCTCGGCTGATTTCATTTCCTTGTCAGAGGCACTGCGTCCCGAAGCGCAGCAGGATGTGGCTCTGGGGACGATCGCGCTATCGCCGCCGCTCGTCGAAACCTATCGTTTCCGCGCGGACAAATCCGCCGACGGCACCATCACACTGTCCGGTTTCGCGCCGGATGACGCAACGCGTGCGCGTATAGCGGCAGCCGCCGGGACGGATGCCGCGGGGCTCGATTTCGCCGATGGGGCGCCCGAGGGGTTTGAGGCGGAGGCGCTGGCCGGTCTTTCCGCGCTCGCCGAACTCGATCGCGGCACCGTGCAGTATGACGGCGCGGCCTGGAGCGTCACCGGTGCTATCGACGCACTTGAGCTTCCCGAGCAGGTCGCGGCGCTTGAGGCGGACGGCTGGTCGCTGAAAGTGACCCAGCCGAAACTGCCGATCATCGATCCTTATGTCTGGCGGGCGCGGAAGGCTGCCGACGGCACGATCAGTCTGACCGGGTTCCTGCCGACCGAAGCCTTGAAGGATAAACTGGCCGCCGACGGCGGTGACGCGCTCAACGACAGCACCAGCTTGGGCGCCGGAGCACCCGATGGCTTTGCCGCTGCGGCACGTGCCGGTTTCGCGGCCTTGCAGCGGATGGAAGACGGCAGCCTGGGTTTCGCCGGCGGCGCCTGGACGCTGTCAGGTTCGGTGGACACGGCCGAAAGCCGCTACGCGCTGGAAGAAGCGTTGATTCCGGTCATCGATCCGGCCGACTGGCGAATCGCGCTGCAGGTCGAAGGCGCTGCGCCTGTCGTCGCGCCCTTCACCTGGTCGGCGAGCCGCGCTGCGGATGGCGCCGTAACGATGGCCGGCTATGTGCCCAGCGAGAATCTGCGCGACCGGTTGTCCGGTCTGGCTGGGGCGACCGTAAGCGATTCGACCCTGATAGGATCCGGCGAGCCGCGCGGCTTCGCCGATGCAGCCGCGGCCGCGCTCGAAGCGCTGTCGCATCTCGATACGGGCACGGTGGCGTATGACGGCGAGGGCTGGTCGATCTCCGGACAGCCGAAGTCCGAGGCGGATGCTGACGCGGTGGAGACCGCGCTGGCCGAAGCGCCGGATGCCGAATGGCAGATGAACCTTGCAGCCGTGCCCCAGAGCCTGCCGCAACAGGTGGAAGACGCGGTTGCGGAGGTTCTGGATGAACCCGCAGCAGAAGTGGCGGTCGACGAACCGTCCGACACGGATACGACCGACACGGCCAGCGACGACTCCGAACCCGGCGCCACTGAGACGGAACCGGAAATGCCAGCCGAAACCGCTGAGGCACCGGAACCCGAGGCGGATCCGGCACCGGCTGAAGCGGACGCTATGACGGTGGAGACCGAAAGCCCGGTCGAAGCGCCTGCGGAAGATCTTGAACAGCCCGTCGACACGGCCGATGTGCCGCCCGAGGCAATCGCACCGGAGGAGACAGACGACGCGGCCCAGGCCGCTGAGCCGGTCGACGAGCCCGTCCCGGAAACCTCTGCGCCCGATACGACACCGGAAGCAGCTGAGACTGCCGAACCGGCAGCGCCGGCCGAGCAGGAGGTCGCCGCGCTGCCCGAGGCTCCGGCATTCGAGACCGATCGCGATTATGTCTTTGAAGCCAACAAGAGCCTCGGCGGCCCCATTGCCTTCGCGGGCGAAGTGCCGGCCGAGCCGATGCGGCGGCATCTGGCGGTCATCACCGGCACCGAGCCGAACGAGGAGCTGGCCGTGTCCGAAACGCTGCCCGACAACTTCGTGCTGAGTGCCGATGCGGGCAGCCGCACCCTGAAGCTCTTGTCGGATGGCCAGTTCGGGCTCGATGGCACGCAATGGGTACTCAGCGGCCGGGTCGAGACGGAAGCCGAGCGCAGTGCGGCGCTGGCCGAGCTGTCAAAGCTGCCGAGCTCCGCCGAGTGGCTCACACGGGTCACGGTGATGCCACCGGAAGACATCTGCCGTGCGCGGCTGGTCTCCTTCGCGTCGCGCAATGCCATCCTGTTCACCTCGGGCAGCGCCAATATCACCGCCGAGTCCGGCGCGGCGCTGGATGAGCTGTCTGACTATCTGCAGCTGTGTCCCGAGGCGGCAGTGGATGTGGAAGGCCATACCGATGCCGATGGCGACGACGATGCCAATCTGGCGCTGTCGGTGGCGCGCGCCGAAGCCGTAGTGAATGCGCTGATCGAACGTGGCGTCTCGCCGCGTCGGCTCTATGCCGTCGGCTATGGCGAAAGCCTGCCGATCGCCAGCAACGACACGGCTGCCGGCAAGCGGGCCAACCGCCGGATCGCTTTCTCCCTCGTCGATGAACGCTAGGAGGGCTGCGTGGCGCTGGATTCGATGCTCTATCTGCTCGAGGTCTACTGGCCATTCGTGCTCGGCGCGCTGCTGATCGGCGTCGCGACCGGCTGGTTGTCCTACGTCAAGCCGAAGGGCTGAGCCGATGTGGAATGCCGCGCACATCCTCGAAACGGCGACGCTCCTGCTGGTCGCTTTTCTGGTCGGGGCCTGTCTGGGCCTCGCAGCGAGGTTGTTGGCGGTGCGGCTGTCGGCACGCCGGCAGAAACCGGTCGTCGCGGCTGTAGCTGCCGCAAGCACTTCGCCGCCGACGGGTGACGCATCCGCGACGACATCGGAAGCGCCGGCGAACGCCACTACGGCGCCCGCAGCGGATACCCTCGTGGCATCAACTGTCGCGTTGGCGGCGACCGAAAAGCCGCCGGAGCCAGCTGAGGTGGTGCCCCCGGCAGCGGAAGGCACCGCGAAGCCCGAGGACGCTCCCGGGGTTCCGGTAGCTGCGGCTTCTGTCGAAACGCCGATCGCGCAGTCGGAGTCCGCAAGTGTACCTGTAGCGCCGATGGGCGAGGGTGCCGCGCCCGAGTCCGAGTTCATCGTCACTCTCGATGAGAACGGCATGCCGCAGTTCGAAGATGGCGCCGCCTCGCCCGAGACGCCGCCCGCTGCTGAAGGGGAGACCCCGGTCGTCGTCCCGGCAGAGGCGGGTTCTGCAGTCAGCGAAACGGCGCCGATGGAAGAGGTTGCGGCGGAAACCAGCGACGCTGAGCCGTCGCCTGGCAACCCTACCGAGGCCGTCGCAGAGGCGAAACTGGATGTGCCGGTCGAGCACGAGGTAGACGCGCGAGCTGTTGCATCGGCCGAGTTGGAAGTCCCATCGCCTGAGACTGTCACTGCGGTTGATGAGGCGGTGCTGGTCGATCAGGTCTCCGAACCCGAACCCGAACCCGAACCCGAACCCGAACCCGAACCGGCAGCTGCGTCTGAGGCGGATGTCGTGGACGTGCCGGTGCCGGATGCGCAGGACGATGCCACCCGCGTCGAAGCTCTGGAAGAAAATGCTGACGCACAGGTCACAGGTGCCCCCAATGCCTCGGATGTCACGGAGGTTGCTGCGGTTCGTGAGGAAACCGGGATAGCTGAAGGATCTGAGGCAGCCGAGAAACATCTAGCCGCGGAAGAAGCTGAAACCCCTGAGGAGCTGGTTGCGGCCACGCCCGACACCGTGGCTGAGACAACGCCCGAAGAGTCCACCTTGGAGTCGGAGGCTGTATCCGAAGATGAGCCGGCGCCTGAGCTGGAAGCTGAGACCGAGGATGAGCCGGTTTTTCAGCCGGTGACCGAGCCAGCCGCATCGGAGACCAGCGAGTCTGTTGCTGACGACGCTGCGCACAGCGAGCCACTCGCCGCTGCGACAGATACACCTGAGGAAACGGTGGAGCTCTCTCCGGAGGCTGTAGCGACGTCTGAGCCGGCGCCTGCGTTCGAAGCTGAGACCGAGGATGAGCCGGTTTTTCAGCCGGTGCCCGAGGCAGCCGCATGGGAGGCCAGCGAGTCTGTTGCTGACGACACTGGGCACAGCGAGCCGCTTGCCGCTGCGACAGATGCGCCGGAAGAAACCATGGAGATCGGCGGTCCTCCGCCAGAGTCTGTAGCGACGCCTGAGCCTGAGCGTGAGCCTGAGCCTGAGCCTGAGCCTGAGCCTGAGCTTGAGGCCGGTGACGGTGCCGCGGCAGATGAATCGGAAATCGAGGCCTCTATTGCGCCTTCGGCGCTCTCGAACGAACGGGAGGCTGGCGCCGAACAGCCTTCCCCCGAAGAGCACGTGACGGATGCGCAGGTCGTGGAGCAGCAAGATGACCCAGGGCCGTTGACGCAACCAGAGCCAGAAGCTGCGCCTCAGACCGCGTCAGAGGCTGAATCAGAGACGCCAACGCGGACCACCGCCGAAACGCCAACGGGCGAGGCAGGTACCTCTACAGACGAGCCGCCCGCATCTGCCGAGGACGATGCCGTCATCGACCAGGAAACGGCAGCGATGATCGCCATCGAGGGCGCCGCGCCGGCGCGGCGCGTGGCGCCAGCTCCGATGCCGCGCCGCCGCCCGACGCCGCCGCCCGACGGCGTGGATATCGGCACTGAGGCCGTGGCCAGTTCCAGGGCCGCGGTGGGTGCGGCGGCGCGCGCTGTCGAAAAGGTCACCGGTAGCGCCCAGAGCGGCCGCCCTGTCGGCCTCGAGGGCCCGCGCGAAGAGGGCCCGGACGATCTCACGCGTATTCAGGGCATCGTGCCGATTGTGCAGACGGCGCTGAACAACCTGGGCATCTACCACTTTGACCAGGTGGCCGCCCTGACGCCGGAAAATGCGCGCTGGATCGAGAACTACTTTGCCATGCCCGGGCGCATCGCGCGCGAAGCCTGGCAAGAGCAGGCCAGCAAACTTCTGGGCGAGGCCGAGGGCCGCGCCGCCGAATAGGGCTAGGCGGCGGCCTTGCCCTTGCCGGTCACGATGTTGCGCACGAACTCGGCGATCGGCGCCACGTCTTCCGGCGTGTTCAGCAGTGCCGGCGACCCTTGTCCTTCCAGGACGTAGCCTTCCGCATCACGCCGCCGGCGCATCATTTCTTCAAAGGACTCGCGCCGCAATTGCTCGGTCAGCTGCGTGCGCATCAGCATCAGCGGTGCGTGCGACAGCGCATTGTAAAGCGACCACTGCGGCACGAGGATATCGTCGTGCTCGAAGCGCTCCAGCATCTTGACCAGATACGGGTCGAACAGCGGCCGCACCTTGCCGCGCCGGTCGAGATAGTGGGTGCGTGCCGCCACCATATCCAGCATGGCATCGGGCAGGGCGGGGTAGTCGGGCGCCAGCATGCGGCGGAACATGGCGCGGAAACCGGCCTCGCTGCGGTTGCCATCAAGATCGCGCAGATTGTTACGCAGGCGAACGAGACCTCTTGGGTCCGACAGCGGCCCGGAATCGAGCAGCACCGTGCCGGCCACCAGTCCGGGGCGTTGGCCGGCCAGGGCCATGACTACCTGGCCGCCGTACCCCTGTCCGACAAAAATACCCGCATCGGCCGGAAGCAGCGCCAGAACGTCGATCAGGTCTTCGGCATCGCATGTGGTGACATACCTCGCCTTGTCGCGGCGATCGGAGGCGCGGCCACGGCCCTTGAGGTCGATCAGCACCACCGGCCAGTCGTCGCCGAAAGCGCGCTGGAAATGTCGGGCGAAATCGACGAAATCCGTCATGTTGCGCTGATAGCCGGGCACGCAAACGACCGGCACGCGTCCGCGCTGCAGCTTGCCCACGACATGGACGGCCACCTGCTCGTCCGCCGGACCGATCGTGTACCGGGTCACTGGCAGATCCGAAAAGCTCGGCAGGTCTTCAGGTGGGGTGCGGGGCTTGAAGAGCGTCAACATGGCTCAGCGATAGCAGGTTTTTCGCGCGTGCGGAGCCACCTGTTTGCGTTCAGCTCGGCATCTTGCGCAACGCCGCTTCGACCGGCAACACGGACTTACCCAACCGGGCGCGGTAGACCATGTAATTGCCCAGCACCCGTTGCACATATTTGCGCGTTTCCTGGAACGGAATCAGCTCCACCCAGATCACCGGATCGATCGACGGGTCGCGTGGATCGCCGAAGGTTCTCAGCCACTTGTTCACATTGCCGCCACCGGCATTGTAGGCCGCAGCGGCGAGCAGCAGCGAACCATCGAAGCGCTCCAGCTGCGCCTTGAGATAGGTGGAGCCCAACAGCGCATTGTATTCGCCGTCGCTGGTCAGCCGGCTCTTCGAATAGCTCAGGCCCAGCTTGCCAGCCGTCTCCTTGGCGGTCGCCGGCATCAGCTGCATCAGCCCGCGGGCGCCGGCCGAGGACACCGCATCGAGCTGAAAGCGGCTTTCCTGCCGCGCGACGGCGAACACGGCGGCAGGATCGATCGATGCGAGCCGCGTGACGGGCAAGCCGTTCTTGGGGAAATTGATCAGGTCCAGCGGCTTGCCGCGGCGCTCCGCCGTATCGGCAATGGCAATCGCCGTGTTGTGCGAGCCGAGCTGCTCCGCCAGCTGCGCCGCCAGCAGCAGTTCGCCGCCGTCCTGCAGATCGAAAGCAAAACTGCGCAGCAGCGGCAGCGCCATGTCCTTGTAGCCGTTGGCGGCAAACAGGCGGACCGCCTGCACCACCTCGCGGGCCTCGAAACGCGCTTTCGCCTCGGCCCAGTCGGGCATGTCGAGCAGTTCGGTGGCCGGCAGGCCCAGCGCCGTACGCGCCAGCTGCCCGTAATAGACCGTGCGGAAGCGCGCTGCGTCGCGATAGGCGGCGGCGGCGCCATCCGTGTCACCGAGCGCCAGCTTTGTGCGGCCCATCCAGTAGCTCGACTGGGTGATCGAATCCGGCAGCGTCGACAGCTTCCGCATCGCCTCAAAATGGGGCAGGGCGGTCTTGGGTTCGTTGAGGAAGGCGAGGGCGATCCAGCCGGCGTGGAAATGCGCCTCGACCTGCCGGCCCTCCGGTCCGTTGCGATAGCCATCGGCAGCGAGGAAGGCGCGTTTCACTTCGCCCAGAGCCAGCAACTGCCGGGTCATCGTGCGCCGCTCGTACCAGAATTCGGCGGCATCCGGCGCGCTGCCGTCGGCCTTGTCCAGCCAGGCGATCGCCTCGTCCCACAGCTTGAACTTTAGTGCCCGCTGCGCCCGCGAGAACACATAGACGGAATGCGATTGCAGCGACGGATCGACGGCGTCGAGCAGCGCCTTGGCGTTCTTGGTGTTGCGCGACACGGCATTGCGCGCCACCGCCAGCGTTTTCTGGGCGGGGGTGAGATAATCCATCAGCCGTTCAACGCCGCGCGCCCGGTCATGCATCATCAGATGCACTGCGCGGTCCCAATGCGCCTCGGGCGTCAACAACTCGCCGAGCCGTGCCAGGACCAGCTTTTCGGTGCCGGGGTCGAGGAAATTGTTGACCCAGATCGCTGTGGCTATGCGCGCGGCGCGTGCGGTCTGACCGTCCGCGACGTAGGCTCTGGCCAAAGCGATCTGTGCCGCGACCGTCTTGGGCATGGCGCCGCCCAGCCGGGCGATGATCTCGGGGCTGCTGGCGCCGGCCTTGGTCAGCGCCTGCTCCAGCCTGGTCCTGAACACGCCGGCCGCCGCGAAATCGGGCGCGTCATCCATGAATTCTGCGAGCGCGGGCGCATCGATCGCGCCACGACCGAAATAGATCGCTGCCCAATGGATCGTCCGACGCTCCACCTCGCTCGTCAGCGCTGAGGCCAACGTGTAGGCAATGCTCGTGTCGCCATCGGCAAGGGCATCAAGCGCGGCACGGAAGCCCGGTGAACCCTCAACGCCTTGCGGTGGTATGTCGACAAAGACTGCGTCGTCAGGTCCAAGATCCACCTCGCGGACCACGGGCAGCGTTACCGCGACCGGGGGGGCGGGGGGCGAGGCCAGGGTGGCCGTGGCTGCCACGGATCCGGTGGTCACCGTGTCGACGCGCTTACCCGACGACGTCGCCAAAAGTGGCGCGACCGTAGCGAACCCGATGATGACAAGTCCGGCAGCAACTCCGCCGGCCCAGTATGCTCTGGCCATCTGGCTGTCCTGTTGGTCCATTCGACATGTCCAACAAGGTGCCCCTCCTTGCGACAACCGGATGCTGCGCCGTTACGGTGAACATTCCGTTAGCCGCAAGGTCCTTGCGGGTGCGTCGCGCAATCCTGACTGACGTGCTTGTCGCGCCGCACCGGAAAAACTATGGTGCGCGACTGTGGCCACCCCAAGGAACACTTGTGGCCAGATTCTGGCCGAATGGCCCACCAACACGATCCAGACCGCCACCAGGCGGCACCCCTTTTGAGGAAAGTCTACGAAAATGTTTCGAGGTTCGATCACAGCGCTGCTCACGCCGTTCGCGGACGGAGCGCTGGATGAGAAAGCCTTTTCCAGTTTCGTCGACTGGCAGATAACCGAAGGATCGCATGGGCTTGTGCCGGTCGGCACGACAGGCGAAAGCCCCACGGTGACCCACGACGAGCATCGCCGCGTCATCGAGATCTGCGTCGAGGTGACCAATGGGCGCGTGCCGGTTATTGCCGGGGCAGGGTCCAATTCCACCGCCGAGGCGGTGTCCTTGGCCAAGTTCGCCGAAAGTGTCGGCGCCGATGGCGTGCTCTCGGTCGTGCCGTACTATAACAAGCCGACCCAAGAAGGCCTGTTCCAGCATTTTTCCGCCGTTGCCGAGGCGACCGCGCTGCCGATCGTGCTCTATTCAGTGCCGGGCCGCACCGTCACCGATATCGCGGTCGAGACCATGGCGCGGCTGCGCGACAAGCACTCCAATATCGTGGGCGTGAAGGACGCGACCACCTCGATGGAAAAGGCGAGCCTCGAGCGCGCCCGGCTCGGCAAGGATTTCATCCTGCTGTCTGGCGAGGACATGACCGCGCTGGCCTTCAACGCTCACGGCGGCCATGGCTGCATCTCGGTCACCTCCAACGTTGCGCCGAGGCTCTGCGCCCGAATGCAGGAGGCCTGCCAGCAGGGCGATTTCGCCGCCGCGCTGGCAGTGCAGGATCAACTGGTTCACCTGCACAAGGCCCTGTTCCTCGAAAACAATCCAGGCGGCGTCAAATATGCCGCCTCGAAACTCGGGCTGTGCCGCAACGAGTTCCGCCTCCCGGTCGTGCCGGTCTCGAAGTCCAACGAGGAAGCGATTGATTCCGCCCTTCGGCACGCCGGGCTGCTGAACTGACAGCCGGGTTTGCGCGTTGCCGTGCGACACACTAAGTAGAGCCGCATGGCAAAAGCACCAAACAAGCCCTCGATGATCGTGACCGGGCCCATCGCCGAGAACCGGCGGGCCCGCTACGACTATGAGATCAGCGATACTCTCGAGGCCGGCATCATGCTGACCGGCACCGAGGTAAAATCACTGCGCACCGGCAAGGCCCAGATCACCGAGGCCTATGCCTCGCCCGAGCGCGGCGAATTGTGGCTGATCAACGCCCACATTCCGGAATATCTGCAGGCCAACCGCTTCAACCATGAAGAGAAGCGGCCGCGCAAACTGCTGGTGTCGAAGAAACAGCTCGCGCGGCTGAGCCAGGATGTCGAACGTGCCGGCAACACCATCGTGCCGATGAAGCTCTATTTCAACGAGCGCGGCATGGCCAAGGTGCTGATCGGCGTGGGCAAGGGCAAGAAGAGCTTCGACAAGCGCGAAACCGAAAAGAAGCGCGACTGGAACCGCGAGAAATCGCGGCTGCTGAAGCAGGGCTGACGGTTTAGCGCCGCTTGACCGCACCCCTCGGCGGCTGAAACGCGAGGTACACGTCGACCACCCCGGCTGCCTCGCGTTTCAGCCGCGCGAAGTGACGCGCGATCCGCGCCGACCACTTGTGGGTCAGGAAGATCGCGCAGTCATCTGGTTCGGTCAACGCGGCCGCTCCTAGCGCCCGAACCGGTTGTTGCGTGGAAAGCCCGTCGGCGGCTGACGGCCAGCCGAGGCGCGGTCGCCGAGCCACTCGGTCAGGTCGCTCATCGTCTTGGTGAAGGTCCGGCCCGACGAATCCGTCCAGGTGAGGCCTGTCGCGGAATCGAAGGTCTTGAGGTCGCTCAGCCCGCCATCCTTGTAGCGCTGCAGCCGCACGCCCTTGCCGCGAGTCATCTCGGTCAACTGCGACAGCGGGAACACCAGCATCTTGCGGTTCTCGCCGATCACCGCCACCGAGTCGCCGGTGACGGGAACCATCAGCTTCGCCTCGCCGCCGGCCGGCACGTTCAGCACCTGCTTGCCCTTGCGGGTATTGGCGATCAGGCCGTCTTCGGCGACGATAAAGCCGTCGCCCTTGCGCGAGGCCACGATGCGTCTGGCGCCGGGTGTATGGACGAAGACGTCGAGGATGTCCTGCCCTTCTTCTATGTCGACCATCAGCCGCACCGGCTCGCCCTGACCGCGGCCACCTGGCAGGCGATCGCCGGAGAGCGTGTAGACCTTGCCGCCAGTCGTAAGGAGCAAAAGTTTGTCGGTGGTCTGGGCATGCAGCGACAGTTTCAACCGGTCGTCCGCCTTGAAGCCCTTTTCGTCGATCTCGGTCGTGTGGCCCTTGATCGCGCGGATCCAGCCCTTTTCGCTGAGGATCACAGTGATCGGCTCGCGCTCGATCATTGCGTTGGCGACCTCGGCATCATCGATATCGGCAGCTTCGGAGAAATCGGTGCGCCGGCCCCATAGCGGATGCGGCGTGGTGCCATCCTTCAGATAGGCCGGATAGACCTTCTTCAGATCGTTGATCTGCTTGGTGATCTCGCCCCATTGCTTGCGTTCCGAAGCCAGCAGCGCATTCAGGTGCCCCTGTTCCTCGGTGAGGGAGGTATGCTCTTTGCGCAGCTCGATCTCTTCGAGCTTGCGTAGCGAGCGCAGCCGCATGTTCAGGATCGCCTCGGCCTGCGCATCCGTCAGCTCGAAGGTGGCAATCAGCGATGCCTTGGCGTCGTCTTCCTCGCGGATGATGCGGATCACCTCGTCGAGGTTGAGATAGGCGATAATATAGCCGTCGAGCACCTCGAGCCGCCGCGCGATCTCCGCCAGCCGGTAGTTGGTGCGGCGCACCAGCACATCCTTGCGGTGCTCCAGCCAGGCGCGCAACGCCTCGCGCAGGCTCATCACCTTGGGCACCGTGCCCTTGTCGAGCACATTGAGGTTGAGCGGCACCCTGAGCTCGAGATCCGAGAGCCTGAACAGCTGTTCCATCAGAATGATTGGATCGACCGTGCCGGCGCGCGGCTCGATCACCAGCCGGATGTCGTCGGCGCTTTCGTCGCGAATGTCCTTGAGCAGCGGCAGTTTCTTGGCCAACAGCAGTTCGGCGATCTTTTCGACCAGCCGCGACTTCTGCACGCCGTAGGGGATTTCGGTGACGACGATCTGGTAGACGCCGCGTCCCTTGTCCTCGCGTGTCCAGCGCGCCCGTAGCCGGAACGAACCCCGGCCGGTCTCATACGATTGTGCGATCGAGGCGGGGCTTTCGACCATCACGCCGCCTGTCGGGAAATCCGGCCCGGGCACATACTTCATCAGCTCGGTCGAGCTGGCCTCGGGGTTGACGTTGATCAGGTGGAGCGCCGCTTCGCACAGTTCCGCAACATTGTGCGGCGGCACTGATGTCGCCATGCCCACGGCGATGCCCTGCGAGCCATTGGCCAGCAGGTTCGGGAAGTTCGAGGGTAGCACCACCGGCTCTTCGGTCGAGCCATCATAGTTCGGCTTGAAGTCAACGGCGTCTTCGGTGATGCCATCCATCAGCCGCACCGACACATCGGTCATGCGCGTCTCGGTGTAGCGCATGGCGGCGGCGCCATCGCCATCGATATTGCCGAAATTGCCCTGGCCGTCGGCCAGCGGGTAGCGCATGGAGAAATCCTGCGCCAGCCGCACCAGCGCGTCATAGATCGACTGGTCGCCATGCGGATGGAACGAACCCATCACGTCGCCGACCACCTTGGCCGATTTCTTGTAGGCCCCGTTCGGGTCGAGCCGCAGCAGGCGCATGCCATGCAGGATGCGCCTGTGCACCGGCTTCAGCCCGTCGCGGGCGTCGGGCAGGGCGCGCTGGGTAATGGTCGAGAGGGCATAGGAGAGATAGCGCTCTTCCAGCGCCTCCCGCAGGTCAACCACACTCTCGCCGGAGTCCGGCCGCTCGGTATCTGCGTCGTCAGTCATTTGCTGCCCGGATTGCGAATCATCGGGGCACTATATCCACTCTGACGGCGGGGTGTGGCCGGGGAAGCCGTGCATCCCCAGCCACAAGGTCACAGGCCGCCCCGGATCACAGGGTGCAGCGATGGTAGTTGCCGTCGTAGCCGAGGAACATGTCGGTCTCGGCGCTGTAGCTGCGGTAACGGTCCTCGCAGGCGTTCACATGCGCGTTCCAGTTGCTGTTGCCGCTGCTGTAGCTGTTGTTCGCATTATTGGCGATCGCCGCCCCGATAGCGAAGCCGAACAGGCCAGCTGCCACGGTGCCCAGGTTCGGCTGGTTCCACCGATACCACTGCTGGTACTTGCTCTTGCTCCAGTGGGAATGGTTTGAGCGCCAGTCGTCACAGCCACGCCAGTTCGGGTGGTTGTCACAGCGTTCGCTGATGTAGCGGTCCTGGCTGTTGTAGGAGCGGTTGTAGCTGGCGGCGCTGGCCGGAGCGGGTAGCACCATCACGCCGGCAAGCGTGGCAGCGAGTGCGGCTGAAACAAGTTTCTTGTTCATTTTGGTTGTCCTTGGCTCGGTTGATAGCAATGAGCGCAAAGCCAACAACCTCGCCTGCGTCGGCCGGTTGCGTTAACGTTCGGTAAGTTTGGTAAGCGGGCTGCGGCGTCTTGGGACTTTCTTCCCCGGCGTAAATCTGCGAGATTGCGGCGTTCGCGTGACTGGCGAGATCAGATGGGGCACCATCGGGGAGCGCGAACGAGCTTTGCCGCTCGCCTGGGCACCCATCGCACGGTCAAGGGAGCCCCACATGACCTCATCACCACACCCTGCGCAGCAGGCCGTCGTCTGCCTTGGAATCGCCGGAACCGGCGTGCTACAGCCAGCCGCATCCAACAGCCCTCATTTTCTGAACGGGAGATGCCAATGAGCGCCGTCCAGAGCTCACCGCTCTTTCCGCAGTTCTTCACCAACACGCTTTCTGAAACCGATCCCGAGATCGCCAAGGCCATCAAGCTCGAACTCGGCCGCCAGCAGCACGAGATCGAACTGATCGCGTCGGAAAACATCGTCTCCAAGGCGGTGCTCGAGGCGCAGGGATCCGTCCTCACCAACAAATATGCCGAAGGCTATCCGGGCCGTCGCTATTACGGCGGCTGTCAGTATGTCGATATCGCCGAGAACCTGGCGATCGAGCGCGCCAAACAGCTGTTCGGCGTCGACTTCGCCAATGTGCAGCCCAATTCGGGCTCGCAGGCCAATCAGGGCGTCTATCAGGCGCTGATTCAGCCCGGCGACACCATTCTGGGCATGTCGCTCGATGCGGGCGGTCACCTGACCCACGGCGCCAAGCCCAACCAGTCCGGCAAGTGGTTCAACGCCATCCAGTACGGCGTGCGCAAGCAGGACGGCCGCGTCGATATGGATCAGGTGCGCAGCCTGGCGAAAGAGCATCAGCCCAAGATGATCGTTGCAGGCTTTTCCGCCTATTCGCGCTTCATGGACTGGGCCGAGTTCCGTGCCATTGCCGATGAAGTCGGCGCGATCCTGTTCGTCGACATGGCCCATGTCGCCGGTCTGGTCGCGGGCGGCGCCTATCCCAGCCCGTTCCCGCACGCCCATGTCGCGACCACCACGACGCACAAGACCCTGCGCGGACCGCGTGGCGGCCTGATCCTGACCAATGACGAAGCGATTGCCAAAAAGATCAACTCGGCCATTTTCCCAGGCATTCAGGGCGGCCCGCTGATGCATGTCATCGCCGCCAAGGCCGTCGCCTTCCACGAGGCGCTGCAGCCGGAATTCAAGGCCTATGCCAGCCAGGTCGTCGCCAATGCCAAGGTGCTGGCCGCCACCCTGGTGAAAGGGGGCGTCGATATCGTCACCGGCGGCACTGAAAATCACCTGATGCTGGTCGACCTGCGCCCCAAAGGGCTCACCGGAAAGGCGACCGAAGCGGCACTCGAGCGGGCCAATATCACCTGCAACAAGAACGCCGTGCCGTTCGACCCCGAAAAGCCGGCGATCACCTCCGGCGTACGTCTGGGGACGCCCGCCGGCACGTCGCGTGGCTTCGGGGAAGCCGAGTTCCAGCTGATTGGCGAACTGATCATCGAAGTGCTCGACGGTCTGAACACCAATGGCGAGGACAACAATGGCGCCGTCGAGACCCAGGTCCGCGACAAGGTCATTGCGCTGACCGAACGCTTCCCGATCTACGCCGATTGATCGCACGGCTCTCGCCCCTTGGGGGCGGGAGCCCATTTGCGCCGTGAGAGGCTTCATGTGAGAGGCTTCCTGGCGCGCCTGTCGAACCACGAGGCCGGGCAAGCCGGCCGATGAGGATCCCATGCGCTGTCCCTATTGCGGAAATGACGACACGCAGGTCAAGGACAGTCGGCCGACCGAGGATTCGAACGCCATCCGCCGCCGCCGCGTCTGCAACATCTGCGGCGGCCGCTTCACCACATTCGAGCGCGTCCAGTTGCGCGAACTGACCGTGCTGAAGAACTCCGGCCGGCGCGTGCCCTTCGATCGCGACAAGCTCACCCGCTCGGTCGGCACGGCGCTGCGCAAGCGCGATGTCGAGCCCGAACGGGTGGAGCGCATGATCTCCGGCGTCGTCCGTCAGCTCGAAAGCCTGGGCGAAACCGAAATTTCGTCCGAACAGATCGGCCAGTTCGTGATGGAGGGGCTGAAGGGGCTGGATGACGTGGCCTTCGTCAGATTTGCCTCGGTTTACAAGAACTTCTCGGCCGCCGACGATTTCCGGTCCTTCCTCACCGAGCTCGGCGACGATACCGGTAACGACAATTAGCGGCGAATGCCGGTTGCCGCCGCATCATCGGCCCGATATCGGATATCTCACGCCGCGCACCGCAGGCGCACACTGGAACTATCGCACTCTTATGGCCAACCCGATCCCCCGCAATCCCGCCGCTTCGCGCGCCGCCAATCAGCGTGGCGCTGCCCGCCTCGCCGCCGTGCAGGCGCTTTACCAGATGGATGTCGGGCTCCAGACCCTCGAAGAGACGCTGGCGCAGTTCAGCGCCGTGCATCTGAAGCGCGAGATCGAGGGTGAAGAATATCTGCCGGCCGACGCCGACTTTTTCCGCCAGATCGTCTCCGGCGTCATCAAGGCGCAGCTCGAGGTGGATCCCGCGGTCGATGCGGCGCTGCAGGATGGCTGGCCGATGGTGCGTATCGATGCCACGCTGCGCGCCATCCTGCGTGCAGGCGCCTTTGAACTGCTGCGCCGCCAGGATATTCCGGCGCGCGTCGTCATCACCGAATATGTCGATGTCGCCAAGGCGTTTTTCGAGGACGACGCCTGGCGCATGGTCAATGGCGTGCTCGATGCCATAGCGCGCAAGGCGGGCAGGGACGAACCCCTGCGCTGATCGCCCGCCTGCGGGCAAGGCAGAAACGCGAATGACGGACCAAGAGCAAACACCCCCCGAAACCGGATCGCCCGTCCGCAACATCGCGCTGCTGTCGACGGCGCAGGCGATACTGGGTTCCAACCAGGCCATCCTGATGTCGGTCGCCGCGCTGACCGGCGCGATGATGATCACCGACAAGGCCTATGCCACGGTGCCTGTCACCCTGATGATCATCGGCACCGCTCTGGCGACGACGCCAGCGGCCTGGTCCATCCACACGCTGGGCCGGCGCAACGGCTTCATCCTCGGCTCGGCCATCGCCATCCCCGGCGCCTTGCTCGCTGCTTACGCGACCCTGACGTCCAATTTCGTGCTGTTCTGCATCGGCCTCGCCATGCTCGGCACTACCGCTGCCTTCGCCCAGCAATATCGATTCGCCGCCGCCGACAGCGTGCCCGATGCGTGGAAGCCGCGCGCCATTGCCTTCGTCATGGCCGGCGGCGTGGTGGCAGGTTTTGTCGGCCCGACCCTTAGCGCGTTCAGCAAACCGCTCATTCCCGAAGTGGATTTCGCCGGCACCTATCTGGTGATGGCCGGGCTCGCGGTACTTTCGATCGGGGTCCTGTGGTTCACCCGGCTCGCGCCGACCGTCCGCAGCGCCGAACAGCGCCGGGCAGGGCGGCCGTTAGCCCAGTTGATCCGGACCCCCGAGATCATCGTGCCCATGGTCACGGCCGCCGTCAGTTATGCGCTGATGGTGCTGGTCATGGTCGCAGCGCCCATCGCCATGGTCTATGTCTGCGGCCATACGACGGAAGCCGCCGCCTTCGCCATCCAGTGGCATATCGTGTCGATGTACGCGCCGAGCTTTTTCACCGGTTCGCTGATCAGCCGGCTCGGCCCGCAATTGACCGCCGGCCTCGGCCTGCTGGCGATTGCCGCCGCAGCCATCGTCAATCTGACCGGCATTACCGTGGCGCATTTCACTGCGGCGCTGATTCTGCTCGGTGTCGGCTGGAATTTTGGCTTTGTCGCCTCGACAGCCATGCTGGCCAAGGCTTATCGGCCCGAGGAGGCGGCGCGCGTGCAGGGGCTGAACGAGCAGGTCGTCTTCGGCACCATGGCGCTCGCCTCGATCCTGTCGGGCGTGCTGCTCGAAATGATCGGCTGGGACTCGATCAATGTGATGGCGCTGCCGTTTGCGACAGGCGCCATTCTGCTGCTCGGCTGGAGCCAGCTGCGCGGCGCGCGCCAGCCTGGCTGATGAGCGTCAGCCGGTACCCTTTAGGGTGCCGTCAGGAATGCGATGAAAGGCGAGGGCCTTAGAACGTCGACAGCAGCGAATCGAGGAAGCTGCGGTCCTGACCGTAAGACGGCGTCCGGCGGCTATCCATGGCGAAGCTCTTGCCATCCTTGACGCCCAGCCGCTCGGTATCGAGGACCTTGTTGTTCCTGTCGAAATAGACCGCCAGAACGGTACGTTCCTTGCTCAGCTCCATGCCGAACGCGGTCTCCTGCACCTTCTCGCCGATATAGTACCAAGCGGATTCGGAGCCGAAGTTGTTGGTCGCCTGAGGCGAACCGAGCACGGCGGTCACCAGCGCGGCACTCTGGCCGGGGCGGATCTGCACCAGCGCATCCTCGGACAGCGCATAGCCGCGCTGCTTGTTCTGCGTCAGACTGAGTCCGCTGGTGCCACAGGCCGTCAGCGAGACGCCAACCATCACGGCGGCGGTGATTGCAGGGAGGCGGCGGAGAACGGTGCGCAAGGGCATCAAATTGACTTTCCCGATGGCTGTCGACTATTACCGAGACGGCCATGGTCGGCCGCCGGACTGTTTAGCTGCCAAATCATTGATCTGGCAAGCAGGGTTGGTCCAAGCCCACATCAGACTTGCCGGCCGGGACGTTCTCCGACATAGCGCCAGATAGCGAACCCATGATCTTGAACCTGTTCCGAAAAACGCCAGCGCCCAATGCCGTGAATGCCGTCTACAGGTCCATTGTGGCGCAATCCCGACAGCCGATATTCTATGCCGAGTGGGGCGTGCCGGACACGGTAACGGGGCGGTTCGACATGATTTCGCTGCATCTTTCGCTGCTCTTTGCGCGGCTGCGCGCCGAACCCGAGCGCGGCACGCCGTTTGGCCAGGCGGTACTCGACCTGTTCTTCCGCGACATGGATCGCTCGCTGCGCGAGATGGGCGCGGGCGACATGGGCGTGCCGAAAAAGGTGCAAAAGATGAGCAGCATCTTTTTTGCCCTCATGACCAAGGTGAACGAGGCGCTGGAAGCCGGTGATCTGACGACCCTCGAATCAGTGCTGCGGCGCAACGTCTTTGCCGACGATGCCGAAGCAGATACCGCCCCGCTCGCCGCATATCTG
Source organism: Devosia sp. (assembly GCF_048261455.1). Classification (GTDB taxonomy): domain Bacteria; phylum Pseudomonadota; class Alphaproteobacteria; order Rhizobiales; family Devosiaceae; genus Devosia_A. Next base: position 88,762 of record NZ_JBLXGA010000011.1, on the reverse strand, counting down.
CAGCGCCGGCGCCACCAGTTTGCCGAAATCCCCGTCGACGACATCATTGCCGGCCGACTCGAGTCCGCGGAGCCTGTCTGAAATGTCCGAACCTCGCCTGCACATCCCGGAAGCCATGATCCGGATCGACACCATGCCGGCCGAGGGCCGTGAGCTGGATCTGAGCATCAACGCCGAGGACCGCGCCAAGATCGCCGAACTGATCGACGTGACGTCTGTGGACAGCCTGAGCGTGCATCTGCAGGCCACGAAATTCCGCGGCGGCCTGCGGGTCACCGGCAAGCTCGAAGCCGATATCGTCCAGCCCAGCATTGTGTCGCTCGAGCCCGTGGCCCAGACACTGTCGGAGCCGGTCGATCGCATCTATCTGCCAGCGACCGGCAGGGAAATGCCGCAGCCCGAAGCCGCAGGCGCCGAAGTCTATGTCGATCTCGAAGGCGACATTCCGGACTATTTCGAGGGCAAGGAAGCCGATCTGTCCGAGCTGATTCTCGAAAGCCTGTCGCTGGGCATCGATCCCTATCCCAAGCTGGAAGGCGAAAGCCTGGGTGACTATGTGGCGGAAGATGATACAGGCGACGATCTGCCCTTCGCCGGGCTGAAGGTTCTCAAGGATCCTGACGGCGGGGCGTGATCGCGCTTCGGCCTTCGGCTTGCGTGACCCGGGTGAATGAGTATTTTGGCAGCGGCGCCGCTAAGGCCCGTTGGATCAGGCGGTTATGAACGATACCATACGGATATCCGTTGATGCGATGGGAGGCGACCGCGGGCCACGCGTGGCGCTGGAAGGCGCGCGCCTGTTCTGGAGCGAGCGCAAGAACACCAGCTTCATCTTCCATGGCCGGCAGCAGGAACTCGAGCCCCTGCTCGACGAGGTGCCGGAACTGCGGCCCATCTCGCGCATCGCGCATTCCGACAATGTCATCGCCATGGACGACAAGCCGTCCAACGCCCTGCGCAAGGGGCGTGGCAACTCCTCGATGTGGGCGGCGCTGCAATCGGTGAAGGACGGCGAGGCCGATTTCGCCATTTCCGGCGGCAATACCGGCGCGCTGATGGCCATGGCGACCTTCTGCCTGCGGCCGATCGAGGGCATTTCCCGCCCCGCCATTGCCGCCATCTGGCCCACCATCCGCACCGATATCATTGTGCTGGACGTCGGCGCCACGGTGGGCGGCGACGCCCGCCAATTGTGCGATTTTTCTATTCTCGGCGCCGCGCTGGCCCGTGCCCTGTTCGACCAGGAGCTGCCCACCATCGGCCTGCTGAATGTCGGCACAGAAGAGGTGAAGGGCCGCGATGAAGTGCGCGAAGCCGCCCGCATCCTGCAAAAGGCCAGCGGCCACGGCATGGTCTACCACGGCTTTGTCGAGGGCGACGATCTGGGCAAGGGCACCGTCGACGTCGTCGTCACCGAGGGCTTTACCGGCAACATCGCGCTCAAGACCGCCGAAGGCACGGCCCGGCAGGTCGGCACCTATATCAGCCAGGCCCTGAAGGCCGACATGGTCTCGATGCTCGGCGCGGCGATCGCCGGCCAGGCCTTCCAGGCGCTGCGCCGCAAGCTCGATCCGCGCAATATCAACGGCGGTGTGTTTCTCGGCCTCAATGGTGTCGTGATCAAGAGTCACGGGGGCACCGACGAGGTGGGCTTCAAAGGCGCCCTGGGCCTCGGCTACGAGATGGCGCGCAATGACGTCATGACCAAGATTGGCGAAGGGGTGCGCGATTTCCCCACGCTCAAGGGCGAAGCAGAGACTGCGCCACAAACTGAAACCGAGGCGAAACCCGCGTGACTGACAAGAAATCCATCATCCGCAGCGTCGGCGCCTATCTGCCGGCCCGCGTGTTGACCAATGAAGAACTGTCAAAGACGGTCGATACCTCGGACGAATGGATCGTCCAGCGCACCGGCATCCGCCAGCGGCACATCGCTGCCGACGACGAGAACACCTCCGATCTGGCAGCGGCCGCGGCGCGCCAGGCGATGCAGAATGCCGGCATCACCATCGACGATATCGACCTGATCGTCTGCGCCACGACGACGCCGGACGTGACCTTTCCCGCGACCGCCGCGATCGTTCAGCAAAAGCTCGGCATGCACCACGGCGCCGCTTTCGACATCCAGGCGGTCTGCTCCGGCTTCGTCTATGCGGTCGCCACCGCCGACAGCTATCTCAAGAACGGTCTGGGGACCCGTGCCCTGGTGATCGGCGCCGAGACGGCCTCCCGGATTCTCGACTGGAACGATCGCACCACCTGCGTGCTGTTCGGCGATGGCGCCGGCGCCGCAGTGCTGGAACTGGGTGAGTCGGGGGAGGAGCGCGGCGTCCTCGCCACCGCGCTGCGCTCGGACGGGCACTTTTGGAACAAGCTCTATACCGATGGCGGCCCGAGCTCGACACGGTCCATGGGTCATGTCCGCATGGAAGGCAAAGAGGTCTTCAAGCACGCTGTCGGCATGATCACAGACGTCGTCTACAAGGTCCTTGAAGACACCGGGCACACGATTGACGATCTCGACTGGTTCGTGCCGCATCAGGCCAACAAGCGCATCATCGACGGCGCCGGCAACAAGCTTGGATTACCGCCGGAAAAGGTCGTGGTGACCGTCGACCAGCACGCCAACACCTCTGCAGCATCCGTACCCCTGGCACTCAGCACGGCGATTGCCGACGGTCGGATAAAGCGCGGGGATCTGGTGATGATCGAAGCCATGGGCGGCGGTTTCACCTGGGGCGCGTCGCTGATCCGCTGGTAAAGCCTTACCAATCTACGCGAAATAACTGTAAAAGGTCAGTCGAAGTCACATCGATTTCGGCCTAGTCTTTGAATGACAAGGCAGATTGCCAGTCGGAATGCATCGGGTTAGTGTTTCGTTATCCGAAGGTGGGGGCGCCTGCGGGACCTTCTTTCGAAGTGTGCGAAATTTAGGGGCGGCGAATGGCACAGAAAACGGTCACCAGGGCTGATCTCGCGGAAGCGGTGTATGAGGCGGTGGGTCTGTCACGGACCGAGTCGGCTGAACTCGTTGAACGCGTACTGGAATTGATTTCAGACGCGCTTGTTGAAGGGGAGAACGTCAAGCTCTCCTCGTTCGGGTCCTTCCAGGTCCGCTCCAAGAACCAGCGGATCGGGCGCAACCCCAAGACAGGTGAGGAAGTGCCGATCCTGCCGCGGCAGGTTCTGGTGTTCAAACCCAGCAACGTGTTGAAATCGAAGATCAACAAATCTATGGTCCGGACTGGAAAATAAGCCAGTTTCCGGAACAGGGTTGAGTCCTCTTGGACAAGTCTCCTGACGCATTTCGAACGATCTCCGAAGCGGCCGACGAGCTCGACCTGCCGCAGCACGTCCTGCGTTTCTGGGAAACCCGCTTTTCCACCATCAAGCCGCTGAAGCGCGGCGGCGGCCGGCGCTATTACCGGCCCGAAGACGTGCTGCTGCTCAAGGGCATCCGGCACCTGCTGTACGATCAGGGTTTTACCATCAAGGGCGTCCAGAAGATCCTCAAGGATCAGGGCGTCCGCTATGTCATCGGCATCGGCGAGGGGCGTCCTGCCGAAGCGCTGCTGCCGGGTCCTGAGACGCCGGTCGATCTGCCCGCCGAGTCGGCCGAACAGCCGGCAGAAGCCGAAGCCGAAGCCCCGGCGGACGCGGATGGTGAGGCGCGGCCCGCCAAGTCCGGCGGGTTTTTCGGCCTCGGCAGCAAGCAGACCGGCCTCAGCCAGGCCGACAAGGACAAGCTCTCCGACGTGCTGCGCGAACTGCTCGACTGCAAGCGCGTTCTCGAACGGGCCCGCGAAGGCTGACCGGCTGAACCCCGTCACCGCCGCCACCTAGAACACCAGGGGAGGGTGCCCTGTCCAAGACCACAGCCGCCACCGCGGCGCTCACCAAGGCCGGAATCGGTTTCACCCCGCTGCCCTATGACTACGATCCCGACGCCAACAAGATCGGGCTTCATGCCGCGGCGGCCATCGGGCGCGACCCGGCCCAAGTCTTCAAGACCCTGATGGCCGAGGTCGACGGCAAACCGGTCTGCGTCGTCGTGCCATCCGACGGCGAGGTCTCGATGAAAAAGCTCGCCGCCACCTTTGCCGGCAAATCTGCCACCATGATGAAACCGGCAAACGCCGAGCGGCTCACCGGTTTCAAGGTCGGGGGCATCAGCCCCTTCGGCCAGCGCAAGCAGGTGCCGACGGCCATCGACGAGACCTGTGAGCTGTTCGACGACATCGCCATCAATGGCGGCCAGCGCGGCCTGCTGCTGGCGCTGGCGCCAGCCGATGCCATCGCCGCCGCCCAAATGCGCATCGCCGATCTGATGGCTGCGTAACGACCGCTGCCGTGCCATTCGACCGGCTGTGGCACAAATTGGAGTGCTCATGACTGTCCTGCGTATAGTTCCGAACCTTGCAGTGACGTCCATCTCTGCAACGCGCGAATTCTACATCGACCTGTTCGGCTTGGAGGTCGTGATGGACCACGGTTGGATCGCCACTCTGGCCTCCGAACAGTCCGCCTTGGTGCAATTGAGCCTGGCCACAGAGGGTGGATCCGGTACGCCGGTTCCGGACGTGTCCATCGAAGTTGACGACGTCGACGACATCTATCAACGGGCACAGTCAACAGGTTATGACATCGTCTATGAGCTGACGGACGAGCCATGGGGCGTCCGCCGTTTCTACGTGCGCGATCCCGACGGAAAGCTGCTTAACGTCCTTACCCATGTGCGTTGACCATCGCCTGCAGCATGCGTTCGGAGAGGCGCATTCGTCCCTTCCAGTCACCCCGCCACCAAATTGCCCCTTGCATCGAAAAGCGCGCTTCACTAAGGGTCTCCCCAAGTCGGGGTGTAGCGCAGCCTGGTAGCGCATTTGTCTGGGGGACAAAGGGTCGTCGGTTCAAATCCGGCCACTCCGACCATCTCTCCCCCATCTTCGAAAGGTTTTGGATTGGACAGCGCCACAAGCGATCCGGTCCCGGCTGAGTACGGCTTGGTGGAGGCAGGGCTCTCGCTCTGGCCCGGCCTCGAAGGCGCGCGTGTCACGCTGATCAACATCTCCGAAAACCATACGTTCCGGCTCGATCTGCCCAGCGGTGGCGCGCGGATCCTGCGCCTGCACCGGCCGGGCTATCAGTCGCGCGATGCGATCTCCAGCGAACTGGCCTGGCTCGACGACCTGGCCAATGGCACCGAAATCCCCGTGCCGCACCCGTTTCCCGGCAATGACGGCGAAGTGCTGCAGATCCTCGGCGATGACCGCCCGGCAGTGGTCTTCGCCTTCGAGCCCGGCGATGAGCCGACCCTCGATCAGGACCTGACGGCTCTGTTCGAAACCTTGGGCCGCTATGCCGCGACGCTGCATGAGGCGGTGGGCGATTTCCAGCCGCCGCGCGGCTTCACCCGCCCGCGGCTCGATGCCGAAACGCTGCTCGACCCTGCCGGGGCTTGGGGCGACTGGCGTCAGGCGCCGGGGGTGACCCCGGCGATCGCCGAACGGCTGGAAATCCTCGAAGACCGCCTGCGGGCGCGGCTGGCCGACTATGGCACGGTCCCGGACCGCTTCGGCCTCATCCATGCCGACATGCGCCTCGCCAATCTGCTGGTCGACTACGAGCACGTGACGCTGCTCGATTTCGACGATTGCGGCTATGGCTGGTGGCTCTACGACCTTGCCGCGAGCCTGTCCTTTCACGAGACCTCGCCGCAGGTGCCGGCGCTGATCCGCAGTTGGCTGACCGGCTACCTGTCGGTGCGCGAACTCGGGGCCGAACATATCGGCATGCTCGACGACATGATTATGCTGCGCCGGCTGTCGTTGCTCGCATGGATCGGCTCGCATCTCGAAACCGAGACGGCGCAAGAGCTTGCCGGACATTTTGCAGAGGACACGCTGGGCCTCGCCGAGCGCTACCTCAACCGCCGGCGCTGATCAGAGCCAGCGCTCGTTGATGACGATCGTGTCGCCCGGGAAAATCGGGAAGTCGAGGCTCACGGCCCCTTTGACCATCTCCTGGCCCTGGCGGCGATAGATGATCGCCTTGCTGCGCTCGGCCGTATCGGTATAGCCGCCCGCCGTGCTGATCGCCGCGCGCACCGTCATGCCATAGACGTAGCTGAACTGGCCGGCCTGGTTGACCGCGCCCTGGATGAAGAACGGCCGATAGGTCTCGATTTCCACCGCCACGCTGGGCTCGCGTATATAGCCGGCAGCCAGCGCAGAGGTGATGGCGGCGGCCGCCATCTGCGTGGTCTTGCCCCGCACCGACACCGAGCCGATCAACGGCATGGAAAGCTTGCCGGCGTCATCGACGCGATAGCTGTTGGTCAGTTCCGCTTCGCCATAAACGGTAATGCGCACCACATCGCCGGAATCCAGCGTGTAGGGGCCTTTCACTTCCACCAGATAGGTCGCCGGTGCCGCATTCATCGCGCAGGCCGCGGCGAAGGGAAGCACAAGCAGGACAAGGAATAGGCGCAGCCAGCGCATCGGAACTCCGGACTTCGATGAGCCCGCACTATCCCGCGCGCATGGTTAACATTGTGCTTAAAACCTCGGCGATTGGATGCATAACGCAACAGTGGCTTAACGGTATGCTTACCACGTTGGGGCAATGCTGATCGTGCAACAAAGGGTGCGTCATGAGTTCGGACACACGAGTTACCGATATGCGTCAGGCCGAGTCCATCGAGCCCGAGGTTACTATCAACCTGCCTTGGCGCGCCGCGCTGAACATGGCCGTGGTGACGCTGGCCCTTGTTGCACTGAGCTTTGCCATTTTGCAGTTCGTGCCGCGCAGCTTTGAGGCCAGCACCACACTGATGATCGAATCGCGCGGTGCAGGGCAGGGGGTGACAACCAACGCCGAGAGCGCCGAGACCCTCCAGCGGCTGGCCCGATCGCCCGACCTGCTCGTCGACGCCGTCGACCAGCACGGTTTGCGCACCCGTCCGGAATTTGCCGGCACGGCCAGCACGCCGCTTGCGCTTGTGACCCAGCTGATTGCCCCGGCCGCCGAGCCCCGCAATATCGACCAGACCGTAATCGATGCACTTGCCGAACGCGTCACCGTGGTACCGGGCGCGCGCGACGGCACTCTGGTGCTCTCGGTGCGTGCCGACGATGCGGAACTCGCCGCCGACCTTGCCAACACCATCGCCGGCGCCGCCATCACGCGCCGCAGCACGCTGCTCGCCAGTGAGGACGCCGAAAGCGCTGCCTGGCTCAGCGCGCAGATCGACAGCCTGCGCAGCACGGTTGCCGAGGCCGAAGCGGCCGTCAAAGCCTATCAGGCCAAGAACAACCTCCTCCTCGACGCGGGCGCGGCCAGCACTGCCGACAGCCAGCTCGCGACCGTCGCCGGGCAGATCGCCATGGCGCAGCAGCGGCGCACTGACGCCGAAACGCGTGCCGAGCTCATTCGCAGTCTCGCCAGTTCCGGCCGGTCGCTCGAAGGGGTCGCGGAAATCCGCGAGTCGGTCGTCATGCAGCGCCTGCTGGGAACACTGGCCGACCTGCAGAGCCAGCTGACCGAAAAGTCGGCGACGCTGCTCAACAACCACCCGACCATCAAGAACCTCCGCGCCCAGATCGGTCAGGTCCAGGCCCAGATCAGCGCCGAGGCCCGCCGTGTCGCCGCCGCGCTCGATGCCGAAGCCAGCGTTGCCGGAGAACTCGAAAACCGCCTGAAGGCCGAGCAGGCGCGTGCCAGCGCCGCCGCCGAAGACGCATCGGGCACAGTCGCGACCCTCGACGGCCTGCAGCGCGAGGCCAGAACGCAGCGTGCCTTGCTCGACACCTATCTGTCGGAATTCGCCGAAGCTCAGGCGCGTGCCGAATCCAGCGCCGATCTGTCGGACATGCGCGTCAGCGCCGAGGCGGTGCCGCCCAAGTCGCCGGTCTTCCCCGATATTCCGCTGACCCTCGTGACGGTTGCGCTGTTCGCGATTGCCGGGCAATTGCTGCTCCGCGTCTGGCCGACGCTGTCGCTGCTCGTGCCGCGCCGCGATGATGCCGGAGAGAGTGAAGTCGAGGCAGAGGCCCGGCAGGCCGAGATCGCCGATGTCGAACTGCCCTTCGCGCCGCTCGACACGCTGGACGACCAGATGGCCCGTGCCCTCGATCTGGCTGTCGCCAATGACGAACCGGCGCCAGCCAATGCTGCCGAGACAGATGACTCCCGCGCCGACGCCATCGCCCCCGATGCGATCGCCATTGTCGGTCGCGACGAGAACGTCACCGACGCAATCATCGATGGCCGGCTGCGCATCGTGCTGCTCTCGGCGCTCGACGACAGCGCCGACGCCGAAGCGGTCGCCACCTGGCTCATCGAAGATACGCTCGACGCCGGTCTCAGCGCCGTCATCGTCGATGCCGGCAGTGGTGCCTGCAGCCGTGATCCCGGTCTGTCCGATCTCACCGCCGGCCGCGCCGACTATGGCGATGTCGTTCATGCCGCCGGCAAGAACCTCGCCGAAGTGCCGTGGGGGCGCTTACCGCGCCACGACTTGCGCTCGCCGCGCGCCAAAACACTGCTCGAGGCGCTCGCCGACATCTATCATCTGGTGCTGGTCAACGCCGGCGATGCGGCGACGGTCGAGCAGCTGCAAGCGCTGGCTGGCGAGGCGAGTTCGGTACTGCTGATCGCCGGTCGTCAGACCCGCGCCGAATCTGTCGAAGACGCCGAATTCGCAATCACCCATAGCGGTCTGACGCTGGCAGCCACCGTCGCCGCGCCGCGGGCCCGCGCCAACGTGGCCTGAGGGCATGCCGCAACCGAGGCACACGCTCACCCGGTTTGGCGCTGAGATCGCCTGGGGCACGGGGCTGACCCATATCCTGCGCCACGCACTGCCGGTGCGTGGCATCATTTTGGCGCTTGAACGCGTGTTGCCGGAAGATCCGGCCGATTTCGCCCCCAATGCCACCCGCCAGATCAAGCCCGACTATCTGCGCGCCGTGGTGCTGCGCCTGCGCAAGCTCGGCTACGAGACGGTGAGCCTCGACGAGGCGATGACCCGGCTCGATACGGATGGCGCCAAGCCCTTCGTCGTCGTCACCTTCGACGGCGCCTATCGCGATGCGGCGCGTCATGCCCTGCCGCTGCTGCGCCAGCTCAGGTGCCCCTATGCGATCTACGTGCCCACCGCCTGGGCCGATGGCGTCGGCATGATCTGGTGGCAGGTGATCGAGGATATCGTCGCCACCCAGTCCGCCATTGCCGTCACCTATCTCGGCGACACCGAATATCTGCCGGCGGGCTCGCTCGAGGAAAAGCGCACCGCCTATGCCGAGTTGCACGCAAGGCTGAGCCGCATGGGTGAAGCCGATCGCCTCGCCGTGGTGCGCGAACTGGCCGAGCAATATGGCCACGACACCGCCGAGGCCTGCCGTGAACTGGTGCTGGATTGGCCCGAGCTCGCTACCATTGCCTCCGACCCGCTGTGCACCATGGGCAGCATGACCGTGACGGCAGGTGACCTGTCGCAGATGGCGCCGCCGGTGATCCGCAACGAGATCGAGCAGGCCAATCACATTCTCGCGGCCCAGCTCGGCGAGCCGCCGCGCCATCTCGCCTATGCGGGGGAGGTCGATGCCCGCGCCACGCGCATTTTCGCCGAGGCCGGGCTGCACTCGGCCGTGACGCGGCGCACGGGACCGGTCACCAATGCGCACCGCACCGAGCGCTATGCGCTGCCGAGGGTGCCTCTGCGCGGCGACTGGCAATCGCGCCGCCTGATCGATGTTCTGGCCGCGCCCGGGCTGCTGCCGCTGCTCGGCTATTGATCCTCGGGGCGCGACATCCAACTGATGATCCAGGCGGCGGGGAAGAACCAGCCCATGCCGGCGATCGCGAAAAAGCCGATCAGCACCCACCACACGGCGCCCTCGAGAAAGCTGAGATAGACCCAAACCGCCAGTGCCGAGTAGATCACCAGCGAGGCGGGGATCATCATCGTGCCGAGCAGTTTGCGGGTGCGCAGGGTCATGGTTCAGGTCGCCTCAGGGGGGCTGCGGCATCACGGTCGTTGTGCCGCGCGGCAAGTGGGAGTAGCTCTCCGCCGTTCTATGGAGCCATGACCCAGTGAGCGCAACCGCACAAACCGCCACACCGACCCACTCACCTGACCGCCTGCGACCGGTCCGCATCTGGCTGTATGTCGTCGCTGCGCTGGTCCTCACCATGGTGATCGTCGGTGGCGCTACGCGGCTGACCGAGTCCGGTCTGTCGATTACCTCGTGGAAGCCGGTCTCCGGCGTCATTCCGCCGCTCTCCGATGCCGACTGGCAGGCCGAGTTCGAGGCCTATCAGCAAATCCCACAGGGCCAACAGAACGCCTGGATGGGGATCGAGGATTTCAAGGGCATCTTCTGGTGGGAATGGGCGCACCGCTTCCTCGGCCGCGTGCTCGGCTTCGCCTTCGCCATTCCCTTCGTGATTTTCCTCGTGCAGCGGCGCTTCACCTGGAACCTGGCTCTGCCGCTGGCCGGACTGTTCGTCCTCGGCGGCTTTCAGGGCTTGCTCGGCTGGTGGATGGTGTCCTCCGGCCTGTCGCAGCTGACCTCGGTGTCGCAGTATCGTCTCGCGGCGCATCTGTTCGCCGCGTCATTGCTGTTCATTGCGCTCATCTGGGTCGCCCGTCGCCTGCGCCCGCTGCCCGATCCGGCACCCGTGCCATCGCCTGCTGGCTGGCCCGTGGTCGTCCTGCTGCTGCTGATCCTCTTGCAGATCGTCGCCGGGGCCTTCGTTGCCGGGCTCGACGCCGGCATGGGCTACAACACCTGGCCGCTGATGGATGGCGCCCTGATCCCTTCGGGCCTCGACGTCATGCAGCCGGGCTGGAAGAACTGGTTCGAGAATGCGCTGACGGTGCAGTTCAACCACCGCAATCTCGCCTATCTGCTCACCGCCTACGCCATTGGCCTCGTCGTCTGGCGCGCCCGCAAGACCGGGGTTTCCGGCGTCCACGGCTGGCTGCCCCGGATCGCAGTGCTGATCGTCGTCCAGGTGGTCCTCGGCATCCTGACCCTCGTCACCATGGTCCCGATCTCGCTGGCCCTCGGCCACCAGGCCCTCGCCTTCATGCTCGCCGGCGCCACAATCGCCTATCTCGCCGACTCCACCCCGCGCCGCGATTGACGGCATTTTATGTAAATCCAGACCACACGCTCAACCACGTCGCTTAGCGTGGTCTTATTCTGTCGATGTCACCGTAGTTGCAAGAAACGGCCAGTAACGGCCGTACAACATACGGGGTAGGACAATGAATATCTCTCGAGTTGTAATCGCGGTGACTGCATTGAGCACCGTCTGTGGCGGTGTGCAGGCCGGGGAGGCCTTTGTCACTCAGATTGGCGAGGCGCCGCGCCTCTCGTTTAGCGCACCATCGATCACCGCGACCGCGCCCTCGCTCAATCTTGAGGTTCCGCGGCCAGATTTGCCAATGACCGAAACGCTGCTCGCCGATTTCTCCAGCTACGTGCTGCCCACCGCGCAGCCGGGCGCCAGTCTCGCGACGATCCTGCAGAGCGGCAGCGGCAATCTCGGCGGCATTTTGCAGACCGGCGACGCGAATGGGGCACTGGTATCTCAGACCGGCGACTATAATTCGGGGCACGTGCGCCAGTCGGGTACGTTCAATTCCGCCGCCGTCTATCAGATGGGCAACGGCCGCTCCGGCGCCATCTCGCAATCAGGCAGCGGCAACCGTGCACTGATCTACCAGAGCCGCTAGCCGCCAAAAGTTGGCAGACAGATCATCAATTCGTGACGATCGCTAAGGGCGCGCGGGCGACTGCGTGCCCAAATTTGTATGTGGAAAACTGTCGGCAATGGTCTGCCGACTTCGCGTGCGCCGAATGCAAGACGTTTGATGATCCTTATCATCAGTATTTGAGTGTCGTTGTCATAGAAATATGCGGTATTTAGGCAACTATATGATGCGCGAATCTGTCAAATATGCCGCATATGTTGCTTAACAAATCATTAAGAACTAAAAACTCCCTGTCGATTGGGGCGGCAATCAATGCCTGTCTTTCGTCATCGCGTGTGCGTCGCCGCGCGATAGCTATAGAGTATTCCACAGGGAGAATATCTATGCGTTTGGTAAGTATGATAGTGGTGGCAACCGCCGCCATGACTGGCTCTGCATTCGCGACTGACGCGTTTATTGGCCAGGTTGGTGACGGCAACGAGGGCTTCAATGTTCAGCTCGGCCAGGTTTCCGGTTTGCCGTCCACCGCCGTGATCTATCAGGAGAACGACGCGACCACGACCAATGGTCACAATGCGCTCCAGGTGCAGATTGGTCCCGACAACTACGCCTACACCTATCAGGCGAGCGACTACTACGACCACACCGCCGCAAGCTGGCAGGACGGGACTGGAAACGACTCAATCAATGTTCAGCTGTCTTCCGGTGACAGCGGGGCCGATACCGACTTCCAGGCGGTGACGATTCAGCTCGGTGACAACAACACCGCGGTGAATTGGCAGGATACCGCCGACTACGGATATTCCTTCAACCTGACGGCATCGGCACCCAGCCTGGAGCCGACCTTGGGCGGTGCTGGCGCTGGGCAGTTCCTGAGCGTCGGGCTGCCTTCGGGATTCACCTTCGATTAGTGATCGTCAAGAGCAGTCGGGCGGCGGCGTGGTCGTCGCTCGACACCGCTCAAGGGGGAAGTCGACATGAGACCCGCGCCCATTCTCGTTGCGCTGGCAATTTCGCTCGTCGGCTCGGCTGACGCCAGCGAGGCCGTCATCGAGCAGGTACCGGAAACGGCGCGCACAGCCGAGTGCGCACTTTGCTACAACGCGACCGAAGAGCAGGCCGCCGCTGCCCGAGAGCAGGGCATCGACTATTACACAGCGGCTGGTCCGCCGAATGTCGTCAGCACCATTCAAGTGGGGAGCGACAACGTCGCAGTGGGCGTGTCGCTCGGCGAGAACAATTATATCGGCCAGTTTCAATTCGGCTACGGCAACCACTCCACCGTGGGTGTCATCGCAGACGATACCAGTGTCGCGGTCGTGCAGCATGGCGACAAGCTGCAGTCCAACCTGTTGATCTGGGGCAATCCGGGCGCCGCGATCGCCGTCTATCAGCCGGAGGGCTCAGATCCCGTCAATGCCGCGATCCTGACGGCAGACGATGGCACACAGGTCATCTTCCCCGGCAATGCAACCACCGTAATCCGTCAGTAGGAGTAGAGTTCATGCGTATCTTCAGAACAGCCGTACTAGCGCTGGCGATTGCTGGCCTCGCCGGGGCGACGACGGCCAGTGAGCTAGTCTACAAACCGCTGAACCCGAGCTTCGGCGGCAATCCCAATATGGCGGCTTGGCTTTTCGAAATTGCCTCTGCCCAAAGCCTGTTTTCCGGCACTGGCGGTGGCGGTGGCGCCGATTTCGGCGGCGGCATCGGTGGGCCGGTCATCATCATCAATCCCAACGACAGCGAGGTCGATGCACCGGGGGATGAGTCGACGGATACGACCCCTTAGTCCGGGTATCGGACGGGGAGATGCAGAGAGAGTGTGTGTAGGGGTGGGAGTAGTGCGTTGCGTAATCTGACAATCGGCATGAAATGGGCGATCATCGGGCTGGGGCTGACCGTGGTGACGGGGTGCGCCTCCACGGTCGGCACACAAGGGGTCATCGAGGCGCGGTTGGAGACGCGGTCTGCCGTCGCCAGCGTATTGGATGTCGTGCCGCCGCCCGCTCAGGCGGTCTCCGTCGCCGTCTACGACTTTCCCGATCGCACCGGCCAGTTTGCCCGCAACGACGATTTCGCGGAATCGTCGCGCGCCGTCACCCAGGGTGCCACATCCATCCTCATCGATGTCCTCAAGCGGGCCGGCGGGGGCAAGTGGTTCGAAGTCGTTGAGCGCGAGGGCCTGAAGTCGCTGATGACGGAGCGAGACCTGATCCAGCAGACCCGCGCCGCCTATCAGGGCTCTGGAGCCGAGCCGTTGCCCGCGCTGCGTTTTGCGGGTGTGATCCTCGAAGGCGGCATCGTTGGCTATGACAGCAATGTGTCGACCGGAGGGGCAGGGGCGGCCTACCTCGGTATCGGCTCCAACGCCGAGCACCGCACCGACATCGTCACCATCAGCCTGCGCGCCGTCAGCGTCTCGTCCGGCAAGGTGCTGACCTCGGTGACCACCACCAAGACGATCTATTCTGTCATGGTGCGAAGCGGACTGTTCATGTACGCGGCCGCAGACCGGATTGCCGAACTGGAAGGCGGCTATTCGCGCAACGAGCCGCGGCAGGTCGCGGTGCGCGAGGCCATCGAACTCGCCGTGGTGTCGATGATCGTTCAGGGTGTCGAGACCGATCAGTACAGCTTCGCCAATGCCGCCGCAGGCAAGGCCTTCATCGGTGCCTATCGCGCTCAATACATCGAGCCGCGCCTTGGGGTGAACGCCAAGCGCTACGACCGCAAGACCGCCATGCTTGACACACTGGCCGAAAGGCCCAAATCCGCGAAGCCGTGAGGTTGGGGTCGTGTGGTATTATTATACCCCACAGCTAACGTACTGTTTTATAGGTAATAAATCTTTCTGCTTGACGGGTTTCTGCGGCCTTCGTATATCGCGGCCACGAAATGCCGGGCGCTCACACGCCCAAGGTCAAGGAAGAAACAATGAGCACCTACACGGCCAAGCCCGACGAGATCCAGAAAAAGTGGATCCTCATCGACGCCAAGGACCTGGTGGTGGGCCGTCTCGCCTCCATCATCGCCATGCGTCTGCGCGGCAAGCACCTGCCGACCTATACCCCCAACATGGACACCGGTGACCATGTCGTCGTGATCAACGCCGACCGCGTCAAGCTGACGGGCAAGAAGCTCGATCAGCGTCGGTTCCACTGGCACACCGGTCATCCCGGCGGCATCAAGAACCGCACCCAGCGTCAGCTGCTCGAGGGCCGTTTCCCCGAGCGCGTGCTGGAAAACGCCGTGCGCCGCATGATCCCCTCCGGCCCGCTCGGCCGCAAGCAGATGGGCAATCTGCGCGTCTATGCCGGCGAAGCCCACCCCCATGAGGCGCAGCAGCCCGCAAAGCTCGATGTTGCCGCCTTCAACTCCAAGAACGTGAGGGTCAAGTAATGGCCGAGACCATCAACTCGCTCGAAGAGCTCGGCACGGCGTCGACCACCGTCTCCGAAGAGAACCCCGCAATCGTTTATGAGCAGAAGCTCGATGCGCAGGGCCGCGCCTATGCGACCGGCAAGCGCAAGAACGCCATTGCCCGCGTCTGGATCAAGCCGGGCAACGGCAAGGTCACCGTCAATGGCCGTGAGCTCGAAGTTTTCTTCGCCCGCCCGGTGCTGCAGATGATCCTGAAGCAGCCGATCGTCGCGACCGAGCGTGTGGACCAGTACGACATCGTCGCCACCGTCTCCGGTGGTGGTCTGTCCGGTCAGGCCGGTGCCGTGCGTCACGGGATCTCCAAGGCGTTGACCCACTTCGAGCCCGAACTGCGCGCTGTGCTCAAGAAGGGCGGCTTCCTGACCCGCGACAGCCGCGTCGTCGAGCGTAAGAAGTACGGCAAGGCCAAGGCCCGCCGCAGCTTCCAGTTCTCCAAGCGCTGATCTGCAGCCGCTTGCAAATCCGAAAGGCCCGCCTCGTGCGGGCCTTTTTCTTTTGACGGTCTCTCCCGGGTTACGCAGGGGCGCCATCGTCTGCGCGCCTCGCCCGGAAGGCCCCGGCGACCAGTGTGGCAGCGGCGAAAGAGACCACGGCAACATTGACGCCCGGACCCGCCATCAAGACTCCGAAAATCGGTGCGCCGACGGTCTGGCCCACGGCGATGGTCAAAAAGCCGACCATGAGCCCGGTTGCAGGCCGGTCGGGCAGGGCATGTGTGCCCCAGATGAGGTAAACCCCCGTCAACATCACGTAGGCCGCGCCGAAAACGGCACCGCCAACCAGCGTGGGGATGGGCCCAAGGCCGAGGCCGACCGCCAGTATGCTTGCCGCCATCAGACCCAGAAAAGCCCAGTGAACGTGGTCGAGACCGAATTTCCCGACGAGCGTTCCCGCCAGGGCGCCAACCAGTCCCCCGGCGCCGATGCATGTCCACAGCAAGCCGGTCCCTGTCGCTCCCCAGTCCAGTTGGTCCGCGACGAGCTGGCCGCCGAAGGACCACAGCGCCGTGCTCGCGGCGCCCATCAGGAAGGATGCCGAGACCAGGCGCAGGACTGGCCCTGTCAGCGGCGGCAGACCGCCCGGCCGGCCGCTGCCCGAGGCGGCGGGAAGCGACATCGCGGCTGCGACGGCCATGACCAGTGCCACGGCTGCGAAAGCGCCGAAGGCCAATCGCCATTGTCCCATGATGGCGAGCGCGATCGGCCCCGACAGTGCCACGCCCGCGCTCACGCCGGCATTGATGACCGTATTCGTCAGGTCCTGCCGGCCTTTGCTGACTGCCGCAGCGACCGCAGCGGCCATGGGCGGCGAGGCAAGGCCCGTGCTCGATCCGGCAACCACCACGGCAATCGCCAGGATCAGAGGCGACGGCGCGAGCGCGATGCCCGCCGTGCCGATCGCCGCAACCAGGGCGGCGCCGACCGCGACGGCGCGCGCGCCGAACCGTTCGGTCAGGATGGACGATGCGACGATTGCCACGCAGTAGCCGGCGAACGAGCCACCCGAGATGATCCCGCTGACGGCCGTGCCGATCCCCAGTTCGTCGTCGATCTGCGGCAGAAACAGGCCGAAGGCGAAGCGGGCAAATCCATAGCAGACGGCGATGAGCGCAAAGCCCGTCGCACCGATGCGAAGGGCGGGGCTCATGCGCGCGTCCTCTCAAGCAGAATGGCCGCCGCCGAGCGTGCTGCACTGACAGCCTCCGGTCCGCGATAGACCGCCGCGTGGGTCGCCCCCTCGAAAAGGACCAATACCTGCTCTGCGAGCACGGGGTCTTCGCGTCCCAGGTCCATCGCGACGACCTCGCCGACCCGTTGTTGGAAGGCTGCCTTGTGCAGCGCTACCGCCTCGGCAATCTCAGGCGTGTCGCCCCCGGTTTCAGCGCGCGCGCGCAGGAACAGGCAGCCCCGACACCCTTCCACCCGGACCCAGTCCTCGAGCGCGGCAAACAGGGCGTCGATGCTGTGCACCTCGAGCCGGGCCATGAAGCGCCGGTCCCGCTCGGTCAGAACGCGCGCCATCAGCGCGGACTTGCTGCCGGCGTGCTTGTAAAGCGTGCGGCTCGACATCCCCGCAGCGTCCGTCAGCCGGTCCATGCCGGTGGCTGTATAGCCGTGCCGGTCGAACAGCCGCTCGGCGGCGTCAGTGAGTTTGCTGGCCATATCCATGCGGACTCCTCGTGCATCCATCGGTCCAATGTAAAACGATCGTTTTACATTTCAAGGTGGCAGGGACCGTGCGTGGCCTTTTCTGCAAAGCTGCCAACCGCGGGGCCGGTCCAATGACCGCTGTTCTCGTCGATGAGAGGCATTCGTTTTCGCAGGAAGCCGGAATCGATTTCTTGCCTTTCGGCCCGAAGCACTGGATTTCCAACGTGGTTTTGCCTATCGCTGAGGCAGTACAAGAGGCTGAGGAGCCGGACCGTCACAGTGGTAAAGTCCGTTCTCATCGTCACCGACGCCTGGCGCCCGCAGATCAACGGCGTGGTGCGCTCGATCGAGCGGATCGTCGAGGAACTGGAGCGCCGCGGCATTGCGGTCACCATGCTGACCCCGGCCGACTTCAAGACTTTCCCCATGCCCGGCTATGGTGAGATCCGCCTGTCGCGCACGCTGATGGGCCCGGTTTATGCCCGCATCGAAGCGGCAAATCCCGACGCCATCCATATCGCCACCGAAGGACCGCTGGGCCTCATCGCGCGGCGCTGGTGCCGGCGGAACCGGTTCCCGTTCTCGACCGCCTATCACACCCAGTTTCCCGAATATCTGCGGGCCCGCCTGCCGGTGCCTCTGCGCGTCAGCTACCGCTTCCTGCGCTGGTTCCACGGCGCGGCTAGCCATTGCCTCGTCGGCACGCCGCACCTGAAACAGCTGCTCGAGCAGCGCGGCTTCCGCAATGTCGATATCTGGCAAAAGGGCGTCGACACGGCGCTGTTCAACCCGGCGCGCCGCAAGTCATTGCCCCACGCCGGGCCGGTGTTTCTCTACGTTGGGCGCGTCGCGGTCGAAAAGAATGTCGAGGCCTTTCTCGACCTCAAACTGCCCGGCACCAAGCTGATCGTCGGCGGCGGGCCGGCACTCGAAAAGCTGCGCGCCGCCTATCCTGAAGCGGTGTTCGTTGGACCGAAGGAAGGGGAAGAGCTCGCCGGCTATTTCGCCTCCGCCGACGTCTTCGTCTTTCCCAGCAAGACCGATACCTTCGGTCTCGTGCTGCTCGAATCGCTGGCCAGCGGCACGCCGGTTGCCGCCTATCCGGTCACTGGACCTCTGGACGTCATCGGTGATGCCCCCGTCGGCGTGCTAGACGAGGACCTCGGCCGTGCTGCCACCGCCGCCCTCGAGCGCCCGCGGGACGGCTGCCGCAGCTATGCGGAGGGCTTTTCCTGGTCGGCCAGCGCCGACCAGTTCCTGCGCTTTCTCCCATCGGCTCGTGCCAGCTAATTCGTCTTGACGCTAATTAGATGAATGACTAAATAAAGGCCGACAACGACACGTATCGGCTTTTGATGGGTATCAACGCGGTCTTCGAAGCGCTCTCGCATCCGGTGCGGCGCGAAATTCTGCGCCTCTTGCGCGATGGCCCGCTCAGCGCCGGCGAACTGGCGGCCCATTTCGAGATCAGCAAACCGACGCTGTCAGTGCATTTTGCCAAGCTCCGCGAGGCCGAACTGGTCGATGTCGAACGGCGCGGGACGCGCCTCATCTATCACCTCAACCTGTCGATCCTGGAGGAGGCCCTGTCCGGCCTGCTTACATTGAGAGAACCCAAGCCATGAGCGATCACCTGACAGCAGATGGGAACCAGCCAGAGACCCGCCCCACCATCCGCTTTTTCACGCCCTTCCGCGCCGTATTGGTCGCTATCACGGTGATCGCTGCGATCTATGGCTTTGCGACCATTCCCGCCGGCGCCACTCTGCCGACCCACTGGAACGTTCGGGGTGTCGCTGACGGCTGGTTGCCGCGCGATATCGCCCTGATCCTGCCGGTCCTGCTGATTGCCGCGACCTGGGGGGTCGTGGCGCTGACGCGCCGCTTCGCCAGTCCCGAGCAGTTGGCGGCAGGCCGTCACGTCCTTTCGGCCAGTATTTCCACGGTGTTGATGGTGTTTGGCGCCCTGCAGGTCGCCGTGGTGCTCATCGGCAATGGCATCGCCGTCGATCCGGTCCGCGTTCTCTGTGCGGTCCTGGCACTCAGTTTCATGGTCATCGGCAATGCGCTGTCGAAGTCGCGCCCCAACAGCTATGCCGGCATCCGTATCCCCGCCACGCTGCGCAGCGAAGCCAACTGGCGCGCCACCCATCGCCTCGGCGGCGTACTGCAGATCGCAGGTGCCGTCGTGATGCTGGGGGCTGCAGTCTTCGTGCCCACCGCCCAGCTGCTCTTCTGGATCCTCGGCTGCACCATCATCCCGATGCTTGTAGCGGTGCTTTATGCCGTGCAACGCGACATGCGCTCCCGCTAAGCCTGATCGCTGCCCTTGACCGGCGCCATGGCGACAAACTATTTCTCGACGACACGTTCTTTGGAAACGGTTGGATGACTCAGGGAGTAGCAGCGCTTAATGCCGCCGCCGGTTTTGCCGGTGCCGCAGCCATGCGCGCTCGGGCCGCCGCTCTCTAGCTCTCCCCACTGGGCCGCAGCGCGGCCGGGGAGGGCGGACAAAAGTAAGCCATCCGGGGCTTTGCGGCCCTTAACCGAGTCAAAACCATAATTCCGCGACAATCGCAGCAAGACTGGACGATCTCAGCTAATGCGCAGTCGCGGTCCACGAGGCACCCAATGAACGAAGATTTCCATCGCATCCGTCGCCTGCCGCCCTATGTGTTCGAGCACATCAACCCGATCAAGGCCAAGGCGCGCGCCAGCGGCGTCGACATCATCGATCTGGGCATGGGCAATCCTGACCTGCCGACGCCCCAGCATATCGTCGACAAGCTCAAGGAGACGGTGAAGGACCCGCGCACCCACCGCTATTCGGCGTCCCGCGGCATTCCGGGCCTCCGCAAGGCGCAGGCGAGCTATTATGGCCGTCGTTTTGGCGTCAAGCTCAACCCCGATACCCAGGTCGTGGCGACGCTCGGCTCCAAGGAAGGCTTCGCCAATATGGCGCAGGCCATCACCGCACCGGGTGACGTGGCGCTGTGTCCCAACCCGACCTATCCCATCCATTCCTTCGGCTTTATCATGTCGGGGGGCGTCGTGCGCTCCATGCCGGCCGAGCCCGATGAGAATTTCCTGCGCGCGCTCGATCGCGCCGTGCGCCACTCGATCCCCAAGCCGATCGCGCTGATCCTCAATTATCCGTCGAACCCGACGGCCTATACGGCGAGCCTTGATTTCTACAAGGAAGTCGTCCGCTACTGCCGCGAGCATTCGATCTTCATTCTGTCCGATCTGGCCTATTCGGAGATCTATTTCGACGGCGAGGTGCCGCCTTCGGTGCTCCAGGTCGATGGTGCCATGGACATCGCCGTCGAGTTTACCTCGATGAGCAAGACCTATTCCATGCCCGGTTGGCGCATGGGCTTCGCCGTCGGCAACGAGCGCCTGATCGCGGCGCTGACGCGGGTCAAATCCTACCTCGATTACGGCGCCTTCACCCCCATCCAGGTGGCGGCAGCCGCGGCCCTCAACGGGCCCGACAACGTCGTCGACGACGTGCGTGAAATCTATCTCCACCGCCGCGACGTGATGGTCGAGAGTTTTGGGCGCGCCGGCTGGAAACTGCCGGTGCCCAAGGCGACCATGTTCGTGTGGTCACCGATCCCCGAGCAATACGCGCATCTGGGGTCGCTGGAGTTCGCTAAGCTGCTGATTCAGGAAACCGGGGTGGCCGTCGCTCCGGGCGTCGGCTTTGGCGAATATGGCGATCAGTATGTGCGTCTGGCGCTGGTCGAAAACGAGCAGCGCATCCGTCAGGCGGCCCGGAACATCAAGAAGTTCCTCGCGGCCGCCCCGACGCATGGCAATGTCGTGCCGATCAAGGCCTGATCGGCGCGACCAATTGTTTGGGGCCGGGCCCTTGTGCCCGGCCTATTCCTGTCCGGTGGTGATTTCGAAGTCGGTGAACTCGACCTCCACGGGATCGGCAAAGCGTTTGCCGTTCTTCTTGTCGTGCCGCATGAAGCTCGGCGGCGCGATCTTCACCCGCACCGTATACCGACCGTCGCCCGGCACTTTCAGGTTGATGCCATAGTGGTAGAGCCCCGGGTGCCACAGGAACGGCACGGTCACCGGGCCGATCTCCTCTCCATCGGGTGACGTCATCGTCGCGGTGATATCCAGCGCCGGGATGAACCGGTGATCGCCCGCATCGGCGACCGAGACTTCGAGATGGCAGTTTTCTTCGTCCGGCTCGCGCCAGACCAGCTCGCCGCCCTCGAGATGATACATGCCCTCGGCGCGCTCCTGCGCGATGCCGATCAGGTAATCTCCTTCGGTGGTTTTCGCGCCATTGTCAGCAACCTGTTCGACCATGTAGCTCAGCGATCGCTGATAGGCTGCGCCTTCGTCTTTCGCCATCTGCAACTGCTTGATGTCGGCCTCGTCACTGGGGCGCTCTTGGGTGTGATCTGCCACGGTCTTCTCCTGTCGTTTGGCTTCACTGGCCAAACGCGCTGGAACCGGAATGTATCCCGCGCCACCCCGAAATGCGGTGTCGAAGGCCCTTGCCTTAAAACATGATTAGAACTATCCACTTTCGAAACGATCCGAAGGTGATGCTCATGATTTTTCGACTTGTCGCTGCCGCTATGGCGCTGATGATGACGTTCCCGGCCGAGGCGCAGGAGTTTCCCGTCACAATCCCGCATGCCTTCGGCGAGACCACCATCCCGGCCGCGCCCCAGCGCATCGTCACCTGGGGCTGGGCGGCTCAGGATGCGGTCATCGCCCTTGGCGAAGTGCCGGTCGGCATCCCGTTCTTTGACTATGGTGGCGACGAAGAGGGTGGCCTGCGCTGGACGCGGGACGCGGTGGCCGACATGGGCGCGGCCTTCCCAACCATCTTGCCTATGAGCAATGAGCCGCCTGTCGAAGCCATCGCGGCCCTCAAGCCAGACCTCATTCTCGCTGTCTATTCGGGTCTGACGGCCGAGCAGTATGGTGTTTTGAGCCAGATTGCGCCGGTCGTCGCCTATCCCGATGCGCCGTGGTCGACCTCTTGGCAGCAGACCATCGCGATCACCGGGGCCGCTCTCGGCAAGCCCGAAGCCGCGGCGGGCCTCGTCGGCGACCTCGAGCAGTTCATCACCGACGAGACGGCAAAATACCCCGAGGTCGCGGGCGCAAGCTTCGCCGGCATCGCCGAATACAATGGCGAGGTGGCTGTCTACGCCGGTCTTGATTCGCGCATGAAGTTCCTCGAGGACGCCGGGCTCGTGCTGGCGCCCAGCGTGACCGAACTTGCGCAGGGGGAGAACTTTTACTTTTCGCTGAGCTATGAGCTTTTCGACCAGTTGAAGAGCGACTTGCTGATCTCCTATTTCGAAACGCCTGAGGCCGATGCGGCGTTCTTTTCCAACCCGGTGGTGGCGGCCCAGCCGCAGGTGGCCGCAGGTGCGGTCGCCCACGTGGTCGGCGCCGAACTGATCAACGCCATCTCTCCGCCCAGCGCCCTGTCGCTGCGCTGGGGCTATCCCAAGTACATTGCGCTGATCGCCGAAGCCGCACGTGCCGCGGCCGCTGAATAAGCCGGTCAATCCAAGCTTCGTCGGCAGGGCATGGCCGCTCTGCCGACTCTCCTATTGACTGATAGGCCAATTCCTACTTCAACCCTCCCGGTCTAGACCGGAGAGCGTCCAATGTCCGATATGCAGTCCTTCCGCCAAGCCGTCGAAAGCTTCATTGCCGCGCGCGGCTGGACCCCCACACGCTTCGGCCGGACCATCGCCGGTGATCCGCTGTTCGTCTTCGACCTGCGCGAGGGCCGCGAGCCGCGCTCGGAAACCCGCACGCGCATTCTGAAGGCCATGCAGGAGCAGGCCGATTCGGGCGCCGAGACGCCGCTGCGCATTGGTGTGGCCGGGCTGGGCAATGTTGGCGCCACGCTGGTGCAGATCATCCAGCGCGACGGCGAGGAGCTGACCCGCAAACTCGGTCGCCAGATCGTTGTCACCGCCGTCTGCGCCCGTTCGCGCAGCCGCGATCGTGGCATCGACACCTCCGAGCTCGCCTGGTTCGATGATCCGGTGGCGCTGGCCAAGTCGGACAAGATCGACCTGTTCGTGGAGCTGATCGGGGGCGAGGATGGTCCGGCGCTGGCCGCCGTCAGTGCGGCACTCGAACTCGGCCGACCCGTGGTCACCGCCAACAAGGCGCTGCTCGCCCGGCACGGCGTGGCGCTGACCCGCATCGCCGAAAATGCCGACACCCAGCTCGGCTTCGAAGCCGCCGTTGCCGGGGGCATTCCCGTCATCAAGACCCTGCGTGAGGGCCTGGGCTCGGCCCGTGTCGCCCGCGTCTACGGCATCATGAACGGCACCTGCAATTACATCCTCAGTCGCATGGGGACCGAGGGCATCTCCTTTGCCGATTGCCTCGCCGATGCACAAAAGCTCGGCTATGCCGAAGCCGACCCGACCTTCGACGTCCAGGGTTTCGACACCGCCCACAAGCTCGCCATTCTCTCCAGCCTCTGCTTTGGCTGCGAAATCGCGCCGGACGAAATCTTCGTTGAAGGCATCACCACGATTTCGCAGGCCGATATCAAGGTGGCCGATGACCTGGGTTACAAGATCAAGCTGCTCGGCATCGCCCAGCGCAACGCCGATGGCATCGAGCAGCGCGTGCACCCCACCATGGTGCCCAAAGCCTCGTCCATCGCCGGCGTCGACGGCGTCATGAATGCGGTGGCGCTGGAGACCGATCACGTCGCCCAGCTGCTGCTCGCCGGACCCGGCGCCGGTGGTCCGCCGACGGCGTCCTCGGTACTCTCGGACATTCTCGACATCGCCCGCGGCACGCATGTGCCGCCGCTCGGCGTGCCGTCCGAAGAGCTGACGCCCTATCGCCAGGCGTCCATGCGCGCCCATGAGGGCGGCTACTACATCCGACTAAATGTTAGGGATGTCCCGGGCGCGTTTGCGTCTATTGCTTCATGTATGGGTGCGGCGGGCATCTCTCTCGAGAGTGTCATCCAGCGTCCTGATCTGCGTGTTACGGAGCCTGGACTTGCGGGAACCGACACGCGCACCGTGGTGTTGCTCACCCATTCGACGCTCGAGCAACAGGTGCGCGATGCACTTGCGCAGATCGAAGGTGACGGCTTCACTGCGGGCACGCCGCAGATGATCCGCATCGAGCAGTTCTGATACTAACGCCCCTGCCGCGGGGCAGGGGGAGCCATGAAATACGACAACGCCGAAGCCGAACGGTCCCGCGCGGTGATCGATCGCAGCCTGACGCTCGAACTGGTGCGCGTCACCGAGGCGGCGGCCATGGCAGCCGCCGAATGGCGCGGCAAGGGCAATGAAAAGGCTGCCGACGCCGCTGCAGTCGAAGCGATGCGCGCCGAAATGGGTCGCGTCCATATCGAGGGCCGCATCGTTATCGGCGAGGGCGAGCGCGACGAAGCGCCCATGCTTTTCATCGGCGAAGAGGTGGGGGCCGGCGACGGCCCGCAGGTCGATATTGCCGTCGATCCGCTCGAGGGCACGACGCTGTGCGCCAAGAACCAGCCAGATTCGATCTGCGTGTTGGCCATGGCCGAGCGCGGCGGACTGCTGAACGCCCCTGACGTTTACATGCACAAGATCGCCATCGGCGCCGGCTATCCCGAAGGTCTGGTCGATCTCGACCAGAGTGCTCTGGAAAACGTCAATGCGCTGGCCAAGGCCAAGGGCGTGCCGGTGAGTGAAATCACCACCTGCGTGCTCGACCGCCCGCGCCATGGGCAATTGATCGACGATCTGCGCACTGCCGGTTGCGCGGTCAAGCTGATCTCGGACGGCGACATCGCCGGCATCATCCACGCGGTGAACACCGAAGACACGGGCATCGATATCTATCTGGGCTCCGGTGGGGCACCCGAGGGCGTTCTGGCCGCGGCGGCGCTGCGCTGCATCGGTGGCCAGATGCAGGGCCGCCTGATCCTCGACACCGACGACAAGCGGGCGCGTGCCCGCAAGATGGGCATCACCGAACCCGACCGGAAATATCTGACCAACGAGCTGGCCTCGGGCGACGTGCTTTTTGCCGCGACCGGCGTCACCGATGGTAGCCTTCTGCGCGGCGTGCGCTACAAGACCAACGCCATCCGCACCGATACCGTGGTGATGCGCTCCTGGAGCCAGACCGTGCGCTGGATCAGCGCCGAGCACCGCCGCTGACGGGCAGGGGCACCCTCGCGGTGCCCCACACCTCAGCGTTTGCACGCTGTTCCGGCGCCGGCCAACAGCATTTTCGTCGCCGATGCAACCGCGCATTGTCGGGCAAAAGCGCTTCTTTTGCTCGACGTCGGCCCCGTCTGTCTCTTAGCTCAGCACCTGATGCAGGAGCCCCGCCAACCCTTTCTCGATGTCGTCAGGTCCGTGCAGGGACGCATGTGGGTCGATCGGCTAGATGCGGCCGCCACCCGCACGGCCACTGCCATCGGCCAGCGTACGGCGCTGTCCGAAATTCTGGCCCGCATCGTCGCCGGCCGTGGCGTGACGCTCGATGAAGCCGAGACCTATCTGCAGCCCACCATCCGCGAGTTGATGCCGGATCCCTCGACCCTCGCGGGCATGGACGAACTGGCCGATCGGCTCGCCAAGGCGATTACCGACAGCGAGCCGGTGGCGCTGTTCGGGGATTATGATGTCGACGGCGCCGCCTCCTGCGCGCTGATGACCCGCTATCTGCGCCATTTCGGCCTCGAGCCGCAGGTCCATATCCCGGACCGGATTTTCGAAGGCTACGGGCCCAATACTGCGGCGATCGACAAACTGGTCGAGGGCGGCGCCAATCTCTTGATCACGCTCGACTGCGGCACCACCAGCGACGGTCCCATCGCCCATGCGCGAGGCCGTGGCCTCGACGTGCTGGTTATCGATCATCACCTCACCGAGCATGAGCTGCCGCCCGCCACCGCTCTGGTCAATCCCAACCGGCCCGACGACATCTCGGGCCTGGGATATCTGTGCGCAGCAGGCGTGACCTTCATGGTGCTGGTCGCCACCAATCGCATCCTGCGCCAGCGCGGCGACATCGGCCTGCCGGATCTGATGGGGTGGATCGATCTCGTTGCCCTCGCCACCGTTTGCGATGTCGTGCCGCTCAAGGGGCTCAACCGCGCATTCGTCGCCCGAGGCATCGAAGTGGCGCGGCAGGGCAGCAATGTCGGCATTGGCGCGCTGGCCCTGGCGGCGCGGCTTTCCGGCCCACTCAATCCCTATCACCTGGGCTTCATGATCGGCCCGCGCATCAACGCCGGCGGCCGCATTGGCGACGCCGCGCTCGGCACGCGGCTGCTAGCGCTCGATGACGAGCAGCAGGCCATGCTGATCGCCGCCCAGCTCAGCGACCTCAATACCGAACGCCAGCGCATCGAGATCGAAGCGGTGGAGGAGGCCTGCGCCACCGCCGACGCCGAAATCGGCAATGGCGAGGGCCCACCGGTGCTGGTGCTTGCTTCGGCCAACTGGCACCCCGGCGTCGTTGGCCTTGTCGCGGCCCGGCTGCGCGAACGTTTCGAGCGGCCGGCCTTTGCCATTGCACTCGGTCCCGATGGCGGCGGCACCGGCTCGGGCCGCTCGCTGCCCGGCGTCGATATCGGCCATGCGGTCATCGAAGCCGTTGATGCAGGTCTGGTGGTCAAGGGCGGCGGCCACGCCATGGCGGCCGGCGTCACCCTGCAGCAGGGCCAGATCGGCGCCTTCCGTGCCCATCTCGCCGACGCGCTTGGCGCCGACGTCGCAAGGGCCCGCGCGGCAAAACTACTGTCGATCGATGCAGCCATGACCACGCGCGGCGCCACCGTCGATTTCGTCCATGAGATCGAGAGGGCAGGGCCCTTCGGCTCCGGCTCGCCGCAACCGGTCTTCGCCTTTCCCGCGCACCGGGCCCGTTTCCCCGATGTCGTCGGCAAGGGCGGGCACGTCAAATTCACCCTCACCTCGGGCGATGGGGCGCGGCTCAAGGCCATCGCCTTTCGCGCCGCCGATACCCCGCTGGGCCAGCTGCTGCTGTCGGCGGGCAATGATACCTCACTGCATTTGGCCGGCACGCTCAGCCTCGATCACTGGCAGGGGCGCGAGGAGGTGCAGTTTCGCGCCATTGATGCCGCCGATCCGCGAAACTTGTAACGAAATCCGCCCGTTGCTGACGACGACGATCAACTGAAGGACGAAACAATCCAAATGTCGCCGACCACCGCCGTCATCGGTTCCGGAATTTCCGGCCTCTCCTCAGCCTGGCTGCTCGGCCTCACACGCGATGTGACGGTGTTCGAAAGCGCCGGACGCCTTGGTGGACACAGCAACACGGTGATGGCGGCAACGCCCGATGGCGAGGTCCCGGTCGATACCGGCTTCATCGTCTTCAACGAACAGAACTACCCCAACCTGTGCGCCCTGTTCGACGAACTCGGCGTCACCAGCGCCCAGAGTTCGATGAGCTTCGCCGTCTCGGTCGGCGCCGGGCGGATGGAGTATTCCGGCGAACATCTCAACGGCCTGTTCGGCCAGCGGCGCAACCTCATGCGCATCGAGCACTGGTATCTCGTCGCCGACATCCTGCGCTTTTTCCGCGAGGCCGAGCGCCAGGTCGCCGCCTTGCCCAAGGGCGCGACCATCGGCGAGTTTCTCGCCAAATACGGCTATTCCCAGGTCTTCATCGAAGATCATATCCTGCCGATCTCCGCCGCCATCTGGTCGACCCCGGCGCGCTCCATGCTGGAGTTTCCGGCAGACAGCTTCGTCGCCTTTTTCGCCAATCATGGCCTGCTGCAGGTCAACGACCGGCCCAAGTGGCGCACCGTCACCGGTGGCAGCCGGCAATATGTCGAGCGCTTCGCCGCCAGCGGACGGTTCAAGACCGTGCTGAATGCCGGCATCGCCTCGGTCATCCGCCACACCACCGGTGCTGAGATCATCTTCGAAGACGGCAGCCGGCAGCATTTCGACGAGGTGATCTTCGCCTGCCATGCCGATCAGGCGCTGGCCCTGCTCGCTGATCCGACCGATGACGAGCGCCGTTTGCTGGGCGCCTTCCGCTTCACCGAAAACCGTGCCGTGCTGCACACCGACGCCCGCTTCATGCCGCGCCGCAAGCGGCTGTGGAGCTCCTGGAACTATCTGCGCAGCCATCATGGCCCCGAGGAAAAGCTCTCCCTGAGCTACTGGATGAACAAGCTGCAGCCGCTCAAGACGACCACCGACATCTTCGTGACGCTCAACCCCGGGCACGAATTTGCCGAGGGCTCGGTGCAGTATGACGTCACCTATGAGCACCCGCTGTTCGATCGGGCCGCAATGGACGCGCAGCGCGATATCTGGCGCATTCAGGGCGTCAACGGCACCTGGTTCGCTGGCGCCTGGCTCGGCTATGGCTTCCACGAGGATGGCCTGCAGTCCGGCCTTGAGGTCGCCGAACGCCTTGGCGGGGTCGAGCGGCCCTGGAACGTTACCACCCCGCGTGGCCGGGTTGCGCACAACTGGGCGGACGCCGAGGACGTGCTGTGGGCAGCGGAGTAACCCACCTCGGCGCCATCTATGAGGGCGACGTGGTACACCGCCGCGCCCGCCCCAAACGCCACCGGCTGAGCTATCGCGTCTTCTCGATGCTGGTCGATCTCGACCAACTCGAGGCACTCGAGCGCGGCTTGCGCCTGTTCTCGGTCGACCGCTTCAACGTCTTTTCGCTCTACCGCAAGGATTTCGGCGGCCATGACCCCGCCGAGGCACCGGGGGATTTCATCCGCGCCAAGGCCGCCAGCCTCGGTATCGCCGATCGCGTGCACCGCATCCGCATGCTGGCCTATCCCCGCGTCTTCGGCTTCGCCTTCAATCCGCTCACCGTCTACTTCGTCGAGGATATCGAAGGCCGCACGATCATGCTCGTGCACGAGGTCCACAACACCTTCGGTGAGCACCATTTCTACCAGTCTTTGGTCGATGGCGACGCCCCGACGCTGACCCATGCAGCGGACAAGGCCTTTTACGTCTCGCCCTTCAATACGCTCGACGGAAAATACCGCTTCGCCATCCGCCCGCCCGGCGACGACGTCTTCCTCGGCATCGTTCTCACCACCGAGGATGGCCCCCTTTTGTCGGCGCATTTTTCGGCCCGAAAGCGGGAGCTGACCGACCGGACGCTCTTGAAACTCGCGCTTGCATATCCACTTCTGGCCGGTAAAGTGCTCGCCGGAATTCACTTCGAAGCGCTGCGTCTGTGGCTCAAGGGGCTGCCCTTGACTCTGGCTCTCAGGCGGATGCATGGCAGAGCGCGTGTGGCGCGGCGTTAGTCTGGATAGTTAAAATGGATAAGCTTGCGATCGAACCGGCACCATCGCCGTCGACGTGGACAAACCTGCTTTCGACCGTCGCTGGCTGGTTCGGCCAGCGCCTGATCGGGCGCCCCAAGCATGGCGCGGTCACCGTTACTTTCCCCAATGGCCAGTCTCGGACCTATGGCGACCCGGCAACCGGGGAGCACGCCAGCATCCGCCTGCGTAATTTCGCCGTCCTGCCAAAAACCCTGCGCCGCGGCACGGTCGGTTTTGCTCAGTCCTATATCGACGAGGATGTCGAGGTCGACGATCTCACCACGCTGTTCCGCTACTTCCTGCAGAACCGCGAAGTCCTCGATAACGAAGAGGGCTCCTGGTACGGCCGCGCCGCGCAGGACATCAGCTATCACCTGTCGCGCAACAACACCAAAGAGGGCTCCAAGAAGAACATTTCCGAGCACTACGACCTCGGCAATGACTTTTACTCAGCGTGGCTCGACAACACGATGACCTATTCCTCGGCGCTCTATACCGCCGAGGAGCAGGCCCTCGACGAGGCGCAGCGCAACAAGTATCGCCGGGTGGCGGAAATGGCCGGGGTCAAACCCGGCTCCCGCGTCCTTGAGATCGGCTGCGGCTGGGGCGGCTTCGCTGAAACCGCCGCCAAGGACTTCGGTGCCGAGGTTTATGGCATCACGCTGTCGGCCGAGCAGCTGAAATTCGCCACCGAGCGCATGCGCCGCCAGGGGCTCGACAATCTGGCGACCCTGCATTTCGAGGATTATCGCGACACCAAGGGCGAATTTGACCATGTCGCGTCGATCGAGATGATCGAGGCCGTGGGTGAAGACCATTGGCCAAGCTATTTCCGCACCGTGCATGACCGGCTCAAGCCCGGCGGCACCGCCGCCATCCAGGCCATCACCATCGATGAGCGCGACTTCAATGACTACAAGGCGCGCCCAGATTTCATCCAGCGCTTCATCTTCCCCGGCGGCATGCTGCTGACCAAGCCGGCCATGCAGGAGCAGGGCGATCGCGTCGGGCTCGAGCTCGAAACCATCGAGCATTTCGGCCAGTCCTACGCCCGCACGCTCGCCGAGTGGCGCGAGCGCTTTCTCGAGCGCTGGGACGATATCAAGAAGCTCGGCTATACCGAGGAATTCCGCCGCAAGTGGGTCTATTACCTCAGCTATTGCGAAGCGGGCTTTTCCGAGGGGTCGATCGACGTCGGCATTTATCAATA
The DNA here is from genome assembly GCF_048261455.1 of Devosia sp. Classification (GTDB taxonomy): domain Bacteria; phylum Pseudomonadota; class Alphaproteobacteria; order Rhizobiales; family Devosiaceae; genus Devosia_A. Next base: position 57,920 of record NZ_JBLXGA010000011.1, on the reverse strand, counting down.
CCGACGCCCGATCTGATCAAACCGGTCTAGAGCCGCCCAAGCACCGCATCACGATACATCTGGGTCACCGCCGGCCCGTCTACCGCGACGCAGATCTGCTGCTCGGCCCGGCCCTGGCGGGTGTCGCCGATGATCGTCTGGCCGATGGCCTCGCCCGCAGTGATGACGCCGAGCTGTCCGCGCTCGACCGTGTAGAGGTCGGGTTGCAGCGCATAGGCGACGGCGCTCCAGTCGTGCACGAAAAAGCCGTCGAACCCCAGCCGGGCATTGTAGAACTTCTGGTAGTGCGCCGAGACGTCGCGCACGAACTCGCCATCCGCACCGCCCTCGGCGGCAAGCCCGTCGACATCGGCGGCCGTCATCACGGTCTCTTCGGTCACGTCCAGCCCGACGATGGTCAGCGGCCAGCTGGCACCGAAAACGATGTCGGCTGCACTGGCATCGCCCCAGATATTGGCTTCGGCCACCGGGGTGACATTGCCCGAATGCCCGTTGCGGCCATAGGCGCCGCCCATCACCACGACCTCTTTGACGAGGCTGGCGATCTCCGGGTCCTGCTGCAGCGCCAGCGCCAGATTGGTCATCCGGCCGACCGCGATCAGCGTGATTTCGCCGGGTTCGGCCCGCACCAGATCGATAATCAGCTGATGCGCCGAACGCGGGTCGACGGTCGCGCTCACCTCGGGGATCGCGATATCGCCCAGCGCGTTGTCGCCATGCACGAACACCGGCGGCGGATCCGCCTCGCCCACCAGCGGCTTGCCGGCACCCTTGGCCACCGGCGCATCGAACCCGAACAGCTCTTTCAGATACAGCGCATTGTGCGTCACCGTATCGATCGCGCCATTGCCGAACACCGTCGTCACGCCGCGCAGCGCAATCCCGCTGTGCCGTACGATGGCCAGCAATGCCATCGCGTCATCGATCCCCGGATCCGTGTCAAAGATCACCTTCAGTGCCATAGTCGCGTTGTCCTCTTTTTGCAGCGCGCGACTATAGCCATGGCGGCGCCGAACGCTACTCCTTCGGCATCATCCTGTCGGTAATGGCGAAGAAAATGGGGTAGGGGAGCATACGCATCAGCTTCATCGGCCACGCCAGCCGCTTGGGGTAAGCGATCTCGAAGCGGTCCGAGCCGAACAGGCCGTCTAGCGCCCGGCGGGCCGCCTCCTTGGTTTCCATCAGGAACGGCATGGGGAAGTCGTTCTTTTCCGTCAGCTCGGACTTGAAGAACCCGGGCGCGATCATCCGCACCACGACGTTCCTGGGCTTGAGTTCGGTGCGCATGGTTTGCAGCAGGCTGATCAGCGCCGCCTTGGTGGCGTTATAGCCTGCTGCCCGCGGCAGGCCGAAATAGCCCGCGACCGATGAGATCACCGCGAACTGGCCGCCGCCCTGGCGCTCCATCTGGGACACCACCGGGTTGGCCATGCCCACCATGCCCATCAGGTTGGTCTCGACAATCTTGCCGAATTTCTCGGGATCGTAGTCGCCGACGTCCATCGGTTCCCAGGCGGCCGCGCCATAGATAAACAGGTCGATCCGTCCCAGCTCCGAGGCAACCTGCGCCACCGTGTGGTCCACCGCGGCGCGGTCGGTCACGTCCAGGGGATAGATTGCGATGTTTGGGTTGGTGCCCCGGACCCGCTCCAGCTTTTTGACCGTGCGTCCCGAAATCGCCACCGTCCAGCCGCGCTCCACCAGTTGATGCGTCATCTCGGCGCCGATACCGGAGCCACCGCCAATGATCCAGGCAATACCATTTTGTGTCTTCATGAACGTAGCAACGGCTCCCCGATCAAAACTGATCCAACTTGTACCCGAAATTATCCACCGGCGTGGAGGAAGCTGTTAGCGCAGCCTGCGAATGCGGGTTTGCCGCTATGTGCAGCGCCCAAAAGCCATGCACACTCGGGGTCTGGGAGGAGAATCTTGTCGCGCGGTGGTGGTGGCACCGCGTGGATAGCCATGGGGCGCAGATGTCCAAGTCTCTCTATCTCGTGATCAACAGTCGTGAAGCCTGGTGGGTGGATTTCGAAGGCAAGGCCGAGGGCCCCTTCGAGTCGCGTGAAAACGCGGCACTCGAAGCGCGCGACCAGGCCCGCTACGCTGCCCACAACGGCCGCGAAAGCGAAGTTCTCGTCCCCGACGAGGATGGAAAATACTGGGTCATCTGGTCCAGCCAAAGCGATGCACGCGAAGGCAGCTTCACGCCGCGGCGCTACGGAGCACCGGCGCACATATCTTGACTTGACGTATCAGGTTATTGGCCGGTAGGTGACGCCAGACGTCACTGTGTCGAGATCATCATGTTCGTGCGTATTGCTGCCGCTGTCCTGTTCACCGCCATTGCTGCGCCCGCCCTGGCCGCGGAATGGAGCTATGAGGATGGCTCGGGCCAGACCGTCACCCTCGATCACATCCCGCAGCGCATCGTCGCGCATGCTCATGCGGCCGCCGGGCTCATCCCCTTCGGTATCCGGCCGGTCGGCATCTATGTCGATGGCCCGGTGGAAGACGACAAGGCGCTGCAGGGCCTCGACCTCACTGGCATCGAGATCGTTGGCGAGGCCTGGGGCGAGATCAATGTCGAAAAGGCCGCCGCTCTGAGGCCGGATCTGATCGTCGCGGAATGGTGGCCGATGGACAGCACCTGGGGCGGCTTCGAACGCGGCGCGGACTCGTCCAGTCAGCCCATCATGAACCTCGCACCGATCACCGGCCCGGCGCAGCGGGACTCGGTCGTCACGCTGATCGAGGACTATTCGGCACTGGCCGAGAGCCTCGGCGCCGATCTCGCCGATCCGGCTATCGCCGCCGACAAATCCGCTTTCGACGCATCGCTGGCCGCTTTCAAGTCCGTGGTTGCGGCAAAGCCCGGGCTCGTCGCCATGCCGGTCTGGGCCGGCACCGACGCGCTCTATGTCGCCGCGACGGGCGGTTCGGCCGAACTCTCCGATTTCGCCAGCTGGGGGCTGCATCTCATCGACCCCGAGACGGCCGACGACCGCGGTTATTGGGAGACCCTGAGCTGGGAGAACGCCGACAAGTACCAGCCCGACCTGATCCTCGTCGACAATCGCTCCGCCGCCACCATGCAGACTGCCCTCGACCAGCCCACCTGGACGGCGATGAAGGCCGCGGCAGCGGGGCAGGTGACGGACTGGCCCGCCTTCTGGCTGCGCAACTATCGCGCCTATGCCACGGCGCTCGACACGCTCACCGCCGCTATCGCCGCAGCGGACGAGAACCTGACGGACTGACGTGAGCCTCGCCGTCGCAGCAAGCCGCCCCAACCGGCCCCCGGCGCTCGCGCTGGGGCTTGCGCTGTTGACGGTTGTTCTGGGGGTCGTGGTGCTCGCCTCGATTGCTGTCGGGGCGCGGCAGATCCCGGTCGCCGATGTCTGGGCGGCGCTCTTTGACTATAACCCCGATGAATTGAGCCATCGCATCATCCTCGACCTGCGCTTGCCGCGCACCCTCGTCGGGCTGCTCGTCGGCGCGGCGCTCGGCCTTTCAGGTGCCATCCTGCAGGGTGCGACCCGCAATCCGCTCGCCGATCCGGGCATTCTCGGCATTCAGGCCGGCGCCACGCTGGCCGTCGTCCTCGGCATTTCGTTTTTCGGCATCACCCAGCTCACGACCTATGTCTGGCTCGCCTTTCTTGGCGCGGGCCTCGCCACCATAGCGGTCTATGCCGTCGCGTCGCTCGGCCGCGAAGGCGCGACGCCGGTCAAGCTGGCGCTGGCCGGCGCAGCGCTCACAGCCGCCATCACCTCGGTCACCTCTGCCATCCTCATCACCAATGTCGAAACCCTCGACCAGATTCGCTTCTGGCAGGTCGGCGCGCTCTCGGGCCGCACGCTCGACATCCTGTTCCAGGTGCTGCCCTTCCTGCTTGGCGGCATGCTGCTCGCGCTGAGCACCGGCCGCATCCTCGATGGGCTCGCCATGGGCGACGATGTGGCGCGCGGGCTGGGGCAGAGCGTGGCGCTGTCGCGTGGGATAGCCGGGCTGGCCGCCGTTATCCTCGCTGGCGCCGCCACGGCCGCAGCCGGGCCCATCGGCTTCGTCGGGCTGACGATTCCCCACGTTGCCCGCGCCATCACCGGCCCCAACTACCGCTGGATCCTGCCCTATTCGATGGTGCTCGGACCCATCCTTCTGCTCGGCGCGGATGTCCTCGGGCGCGTGGTCGCGCGGCCCGGCGAGCTGCAGGTCGGCATACTCACGGCCGCGCTCGGCGCGCCCTTCTTCATCGCGTTGGTGCGGCGCAGAAAGCTCGCCGAACTGTGAGCACGATTGCCCCAGCCATCGCCGGCGCCAGCCCCGTCGGCAAAGTCCGTTCCACCCTCCGGCACCGCTACCGGCTGACCGTTGCAGGTCTTCTCGTCCTGCTCGCAGGGCTTGCCACCATCGCCCTGACGGTCGGCGACTACCCACTGCCCGCCGCAGACGTGCTGGCGGCGCTGCTCTCGCCCATCACTGGCAGCGGCGACAAGGCGGCCGAGTTCATCGTCCTTGGCGTCCGCCTGCCGCGTCTCACGGCGGGCCTGATGGCGGGGGCGGCGTTTGGCCTCTCCGGCGTCATCTTCCAGACCGTGCTGCGCAATCCGCTCGCCAGTCCCGATATCGTCGGCATCTCCACCGGCGCGAGCGCCGCGGCGGTCTTCGCCATCGTCATCCTCGGGTGGGGCGGCCTTGCCGTCTCGCTGGCCGCCTGTGGCGGCGCGCTGGGCATCGCGATCGCCATCTATGCGCTGGCCTGGCGCGATGGCGTCACGCCCTATCGGCTGGTGCTGGTCGGCATCGGCGCCGCCGCCATGGCCTCGTCGCTGATCTCCTGGCTCTTCACCCGCGCCCGCATCTTCGACGTGCAAAAAGCGCTCTCCTGGCTCACCGGCAGCCTCAATGGCGCAAGCTTTGCCGAGATGGCGCCGCTCGCAGGGGCTTTGCTGCTGTTGCTGCCACTGGCGCTGGTGCTGTCGCGTCAGCTGACGGCGCTGCAGCTCGGTGATGACACGGCGCGCGGTCTCGGCACGCGGGTCGAACTGGCTCGGCTGTCGCTGCTCGGCACCGCGGTCCTGCTCGCCGCCTTCGCCACCGCCGCTGTCGGTCCGATTGCTTTCGTCGCCTTCGTCTCCGGCCCGATCGCCCGGCGCATTCTCGGCCCTGCCGGCCGGCCGCTGCTGCCCTCGGCGCTGGTCGGCGCCTCTGTCACCATCGGCGCTGACCAGATCGCCCAGCACCTGCTTGGCCGCAACCAGCTGCCCGTCGGCGTCGTCACCGGCGCCCTCGGCGCGCTGTTTCTCATCTATCTGCTCGCTGCAGCAAATCGCTCGGGACAGGGAGGCTGAAGGACCGCATCATGAAACGCCCCCATCAGCTCTCCGCCCACGGCCTGTCGCTCGGCTATGGCGATCGCACCATTGTCGATCAGCTCGATCTCGCCATTCCGCCTGGCCAGTTCACCGTCATCGTCGGCGCCAATGCCTGCGGCAAGTCCACGCTGCTGCGCGGCCTGGCGCGGCTGCTTGCGCCGGCATCCGGCACCGTTCAGCTCGACGGCAAGGCCATCCACCAACTGCCGACCCGCGAGGTCGCGACCCGGCTCGGCGTCCTGCCACAGACGCCCGTGGCGCCGGACGGCATCACCGTCACCGATCTGGTCGGGCGGGGCCGCTATCCGCATCAGGGCTGGTTCCGTCACTGGAGCGCCGCCGATGACGCCATCGTTGCCGACGCGCTGACGGCCACCGGCGCCCTGGCCTTCGCCGATCGAGCCGTCGACGAGCTCTCGGGCGGCCAGCGCCAGCGCGTCTGGATCGCCATGGCGCTCGCCCAGCAGACTGAGCTGCTGCTGCTCGACGAGCCGACGACTTTTCTGGACATCAACCACCAGGTCGAAGTCCTCGATCTCGTCACCGATCTGGTCGTCGACAAGGGCCGCACGGTCGTCGCCGTGCTGCACGATCTCAATCTTGCCTGCCGCTATGCCGACCACATCGTCGCCATGCGCGCCGGCCGCATCGTCGCCGCGGGCGCGCCATCCGACGTCGTGACACCCGATCTGGTGCATGAAGTCTTCGGCGTGCATGCCCGGGTCATTGCCGATCCGGTGTCGCAAAGCCCGATGGTCGTCCCCATCGGCCGCCACCACCAGCGTCAGGCGGCGGAATAGGTTTGAGGCGCTGCCCGCTGGCCGCGCCGTCGCCGCCTAGTGTCCGGAAATGCTGATCGCCTGCGCCGTCCACGCGTCATTGCCGCGCGATTCATGGCGATGCACCGAGACCTCTTTTGGCGGGCCACTGAGGTCGCCATAGAACGTCGAGAAGGCGGAATCCGCCGCGTCGCGCCCCACGGCAATCTTGATCAGCCCGTCGAGCGGCACCAGCCGCGTCGCGTCGAACAGATACCAGCGGTCGCCCAGAAACGCCTCGAACACCGCATGGAAATCCTGCGGCTTCAGCTCATGCGCATAGGCCGAAACGAAGCGTGCCGGAATGCCCAGTGCCCGCGCAAACGTGATGCCCAGATGCGCGAAATCGCGGCACACGCCGGCCCGCTCGATGAACGTGTCATTGGCCGAGGTCATGCTGTCGCTGCTGCCGGCGCGATAATCGACATTCTCGTAGATCCAGTTGCAGATCGCCGTCACCTTGTCGTGGCCGCTGGCGATATTGCCGAATTCGCGCCAGGCGAAGCGGTTCAAGAGGTCCGACTGGCAATAGCGGCTGGGGGACAGGTGCGACAGCACCTCGAACGGCAGCTGCGAGACCGTCAGCTCGTTGATCGTCGACGGGTCGGCGATATGAGGCGTGCTGTCGACCACGGCATGATAGTGGAACACATGCGTGCCATTGGGCAGCAGCAGCCGGCGATAGCGGTTGCCGGTCTCCGGTACGGTGAAGCTCTCGGCTTCCACGCCACTCGAGACCGAAAAGTTTTCTTCGATTATTTTCTGTTCGCCGCCTTCCTGGGCCTCGATATTGAGGATCAGCAAGGTTTCCTGCGCGACGTCATATTGAAGTTCGGTTTCGACCGTGAATTTCATCTGAGTACCCATATTTCAATTGACCCAGCAATTCGCCGGCATCTTATTGGTTCCTTGGAACCTCGGGACGTGGGGCAGGTTCTACGGGGAAGGGCAGCAAGAGCGGCGCATGACTATCCTCAAAGTACGGCACGTCACCACCTATCGCTACGCCAAGCCCGTGCGGTTCGGCGAGCATCGGCTCATGTTCCGCCCGCGCGACAGTCACGACCAGCGGCTGCTCAACGCCGAACTGACCGTATCGCCGCAGACCAGCGACACCTACTGGATTCACGACGTCTTCGGAAATTCGATCACCATCTGCAATTTCGATCAGCCGGACGACGAACTGCGCTTCGAGACCAATATCGTGCTCGACCATACACCGCTGATGGTGCCGCGCTTTCAGGCCGAAAAGCGCTGCCTTGTCTGGCCATTCGAATATGACCCCGATCAACTGCCCGATCTTGCCGCCTATATGCGCCCCCATCACCCCGGTCCCGAGGTCGAGGCCTTCGCCCGCCGCTTCACCAATTCGGGCCTCGAAACCGAAACCGGCCATCTGCTGCTCACCATGACCATGGGCATCCGCGAGATTTTGAAATACTCGCGCCGCACCGATCCTGGCACCCAGACGCCGCAGCACACGCTGGCGACGGGGCAGGGCACCTGCCGGGATTTCGCCCTGCTGATGATCGAAGCCTGCCGCACGCTCGGCTTCGCCGCGCGCTTCGTCACCGGCTATATCTATGTGCCGTCCCGCGACACCGGGCAGTTGCGCGGCGGCGGCGCCACCCACGCCTGGGTCCAGGTCTTTGTGCCGGGCGCCGGCTGGGTCGAGTTCGACCCCACCAATGGCATTGTCGGTAGCAAGGATCTGGTGCGCATCGGCGTCGCGCGCGAGCCGCGCCAGGCCAAGCCTCTCAGCGGCAAATACAGCGGCGATCCGGCGGACTATCAGGGGATGACAGTCGAGGTGAACGTCACCACTGATCCCGGTTTCAATTCGGCCCGGCAGCGCGCCGCCGAAGCCGCACAGCGCCTCTCGCAACCGGCACCCATCGGCCCGTCGCGGCCGCGCACACCCTATTGGCGCCCCGGCGGCCACGCCCGTACCTGAGACAATCCCCAGCGCTCGGGATGACTAGGCTGCGCCGTTCTGCGCCGCCAGATAGGCCTCGACCTCTTCAAGCAGGCCGGAGCAATCCGCATCGACAATGCCGAGTTGGGCGAACTGGCTGATGATGTTTTCGAGATAGGCCTTGCTGGTGCCCAGCATGCCGGCGCCATGCGCCAGGAGCTGGATCTGTTCGGTCCGCGTCAGGTCCGACGCGATGTTCTCGGCATCATGATCGGCCACAAAGGTCAGCGCGGTCTGCACCCCGTCATCCAGCTCTGCCGCCACGAAGGTCGGCAGATAGGCGGGGCCGACCATTTCGCGCCGCCACAGGATTTCGGTTTCGGTCTCGATGTCCTGCTCCGCGATCCGGAAAGCGAGCCCCTCGCAGCGGTCTCCGGTATCGAGTGCCGCCATCAGTCCGGGCGCCGCCTTGGTGCCGCGCCCGCCGTTCGTGTCGAGCAGGATGAACCGCCGCGCATAGCCCGGCACCACGGCGCGCCGCACATCGGTGAACCTGAACGCCGGGTCCCACATCAGCGAGCCATAGGCGAAGACCCACAGGTCACCGCCACCATGGGCTGCGAGTGCCCGCGCCCGTGCCGCCTCGCGGTCCGCATCGGTCGATATCCAGCTGATATCGAGTTCCGGATGCGCCTCTGCCAGCGCCGCGATATCGAAAGTGCGAAAGAACGAGCTCAGCGGATCGACGATCCGGTCGCGCAGTTCGGGGTGATGCGCAAACGCCTCCACCGGCACGCCCCGGTCCGATGTCTCAGGCGTTCCTGCACTCACTGGCTTGCTCCTCGGTCTGAACGCATCGGCACACTGGCGCCGATCCGCGTGCATTGGGTGGCGCAATCAAACAGCACCAAAGCGCAGCCGAACAGCTGGCGAATTGGGCAGGTCAAACCTGCACGAAACGGATGATGAAGGAGAGTTGGTACGCCCAAGGGGAATCGAACCCCTGTTCCCGCCGTGAGAGGGCGCATTTCGTCCCTGCCAATCGTACATGTGCGTGCGCATAAGTGTCTGAAATACCATACGTATGTGGCCTACTCGTACACGCTTGTGCGCTCGCGTACGCTGTCGTATATTTGACCGATATTGGACAACTTAGGAAGCGCGCTGTGGCCAAGACTCTCAACGAAGCTGCCATCACAACCCGCAACGCTAGGGAGAAGCTACCGGCTGGCGTTCACTGGCGTGGCATCGATCCCGAAGTTCATCTTGGCTACCGCAAGGGGAAGCGCGGGGGTGTTTGGATTGTGCGCTGGCGGAATGGAGTTGGGTACAAGCAGGCCAAGGTTGGCACGGCTGACGACTCGCTTAGCGCCGGGACGTTGGATTTCCAGGCCGCCATCAAACGCGCCCGCGAGCTAGTTGAGAGCGAACGGCTAGAAGTCATCGCGCAGGCTGCAGGACCGGTGCTCACCGTTCAAGTGGCGGTGGAGCAGTACATTGCTGTTCGGGATGCACGCGACAGCAAGCGTGCCGGGCGAAAGGTCCGAAGTGATGCTAGTCAGCGCCTTGGTCGCTACGTCGTCGGCGCGCCTGCACGTGGAAAGCAGGATGAGATACCGAAGGCGACTTTGGCTAACATTGCCCTCCACAAACTAACTGAGGCCGATCTGCGCGAGTGGCAGGCAGGTCTGCCCGAGTCGCTAAAGCATGCAACGCGTGACCGTCTTGGCGGTGACCTCAAGGCAGCGCTAAACAGCGCATATTCAGCGAATCGCGAGCGGCTTGACCCGCGCTTGCCCGACATCATCAAGAACGGATTGCGGATCGACAGCGACGCCGAGGAGGCTGACCCTGTCGCTCGTGACAACCAGATCCTTGCCGATGCGGACATCGCTAGGCTGCTGCGCGCGACCCGTGAGGTTGACGCAGAGCAGGAGTGGGAGGGCGACCTATTTAGGTTGGTCCTCGTCCTTACGGCCACTGGTGCAAGATTCTCACAGGTCGCCCGCATGCGGGTGGCAGATTGCCAGCTCAAAGCTGGGCGGTTGATCGTACCTGCTAGCCGGAAGGGCAGGGGCGGTAATTCGGGCTCCCTAACCATCCCCGTTGGCCATGACGTGCTTGACGAGCTTCTTGTGGCCACGCATGGCAGGGATGCTGGCTTGCCGCTGCTTGAGCGTTGGCGACATGGTCAAGCGCCAGGGGGCGTGTCGTGGGTCCGGACGGAGCGTGGGCCGTGGCAGAGTTCGTCCGAAATGATCCGACCTTGGCAGGCGGTGAGGGAGCGCGCTGGCTTGCCCAGCGCAATTCCCTATGCGCTGAGGCACACTTCGATTGTCAGGGGTATCCGGGCCAACCTGCCTATTCGCCTTGTTGCCGCGCTGCACGACACCAGTGTCGGAATGATCGAAGCACACTATAGCCGCTGGATTGTTGATGGGCTGGAGGATATGGCGAGGGCTGCTGTAGTTCCGCTCGTTCCGCAGAGCAATGAGGCAAATGTCGTCAATTTTAAGCAATAGCAAAACGTCTCGCTAATATATTTGCAGTAGCGCACGCTGTCGTATACATATGTGTTGCTGCCAGTTGCTGGCAGCGCATGACGATCCAGTTCTGTTTGTCTCCGAACTGCGCACCCCGCCACCGTCTGGGATTCGACGGCTCATGCTGGCGGGAGCCCTAAAGTGAAAACCTCTATCAGCCGCGATGACGCATTCACGTCATCCCTCAAGCTTGCTTACACCATCGACCAAGCCGTCGAGGCCTCCGGTATCGGGCGAACAGAAATGTTCATCGCGATGAAACAGGGCAAACTGCGCGCACGGAAGCTCGGCAAACGCAACATCATCCTCGCATCGGACCTAATTGCTTTCCTCGAAAGCCTTCCGGTGAGGGAGGTGGCATAATGGAGCGCGCGAACAAAAAGTCCGGGGCGCGCCAACGCCACCGGACTTCCAATGCTGATGAGATCAGCGATACTTGCTTTTCCATAGTAACGCACGACTACCTTGCATGCAACGGCCACCACATGGCTACCGAATACAGCGGCTGGTTGCAGATTGCCAACTTGCTGGATTCAGACGGTAGCAGCCACGTGGGTCGGAAGAACGCGCCCGCTCTGCTTGCTGCCCGCATTGAGTCCGGACAGATCAGCGAAAAGAACGCCGCCTGGTTGAAGGATTTCGCTGCCCTCTGTGGCGAGGAACCGCAGCTCACGATCGACCCGCTAATTGAGGCCGCTCGACGCATCCTCTTGGTGCGGTTCCTTGCGGGAGGTGGGAATGGTTGACGTAAGCCAGCAAGACTACGGCGAGTGGCTTCTGGAGCAGCCGTGGAATCCGAGGCCGCTGCGGCGAGAGCTGCGTCCGCTGGACTACCCAATCGAGTCTCTCCCGCCTCTCATTGCGGATGCAATCAGAGAGGTGCAGGGGTACGTGCAGGCCCCCATGGCCATGACAGCAGCGTGCGCCCTATCGGTAGTGTCGGTGGCAGTGCAGCATCTCTTTGACGTACGACGCGACTCCAGACTGGTCGGACCTGCTTCACTCTATTTCTTGACGTTGGCAGAGTCAGGTGAACGCAAGACCGCCATCGACCGACTGTTCATGGAACCTCTCCACGACTGGCAGGCGCGACAGGCCCGTGCTTTCCGTGAAGCCAAGAAGGGATATGACGCTCAGTTGGAGGCATGGAGCGCTGCCGGTGACGAACTCCGGCAGATGCAGACGCAGGTTGACCACACCGCTGCACTGGGCTTCGATCTAGATCAGGTGAAGCTTCATGAAGCCGCGAAGCCTCAGGAACCGAGACTTGCCCAACTGCTGCGAGGCGACGACACTACCGAGGCGCTGCTTATCGACTTACAGCAGTACCCAATTGCTGCCGTCATCAGTTCCGAGGCTGGGGTGCTCTTCGGTTCCCACAGTATGGGCAACGAGACCGCAATGCGGAACCTCGCGACCATCAACGTTATGTGGGACGGCGGTCCCATTCGCCAGACACGTGTCAGCCGCGGGCGTGTCGAGATAGAGCGCGTCAGGGCCACCTACGGGCTCCAGGTGCAACCTGCTGTCATGAACCACTTCGTAGAGCGCACGGCCGGCTTGGCGCGGGGTATCGGCTACTTCGCGCGTTTCCTCTTCAGCCATCCTGAATCAACGCAGGGCACTCGCTACTACAATGACCCTGATGGCGACATGCCTGCCCTTAGGGCCTTCTGCGCTCGCGTGACAGCCCTGCTGGACATGCCGCCGCTGTTCGACGAGTTTGATCGTATCGATCCTCAGCCGGTGGATATGGACGCGGACGCCAGAAAGGTCTGGGTAGCCTTCCACGATGAGGTAGAGGAGCTTCTCGGATGTGACTCTGAATATTCCGGCATCAGGGATGTGGCCAATAAGGCCTCAGAGAATGCGGTACGGTTGGCCTGCTGTTGCCACATCTTCACGATGGGCAGTTCTGAGCCGATCACGCAGAAGGCGATGATTGACGCATGTAGTTTGATGCGCTGGTACCTCGATGAAGCTGTGAGGTTCGGTCAGGTGGCAGATGCCACCGAGGAGGTACGAAACGCCGAGTTGCTCGAAGAATGGTTGACGCGCCGTCAGAACCGTGGGGTCCGCATGACGGTTAACATGGTCCGCCAGAAAGGCCCGAATGCATTGCGTAGCGGCAGGAAGCTGGACGACGCCATTTCGTTGCTCGCGGATCACGACCGCATCCGAGTTACTCAAGCGCCCGGGTCAAAAACGAAGCTCATCACGATCGCGCCGCAGGTGTTCAAGGAATACAGCTGACCTTGAAGGCTAATTGCGGATCGTAGCCATCGTAGCAGGGTCATAGCAAGGGCCCTGCTATGGCGAAAACCGAGGCTACCCAAGGGTTTCCGGTGTACTTCCGGGAATCGTAGCGAAATAGCGGCTCCCGAGCCTGCGCGCTGCGCTGCTGGTGCGCTCGTAGCGGGAATCGGTCTGATAGATAGAGAGATAGCTTGTATCTTCTGTTGCCCCGCTGCGGCGCGGTTGCCACGATCCCCATTACCGAACCTGCTGCTACGGCTACGATTGCTACGATTCCAGCAAACACCAGTTAGTTTCAGCGGTTTGGTGCCGCTATGATCGTTGCAAACCTCCGGTTTTCGGCCGCTACGATTGGCTACGATTCCCTGCCATTGCCCTTGCAGCTTAGCACCGCGTACCGCGTCGCATTTTGATGTTCCCTGCTTTCGGCACAGCCGCCCCGGTAGCCAGTGAGCAGCGCTGGCCCGAGCAGTACAACTGGCGCACGCGGCCGCCGCTGTAGCCCCGGCTAGCGCGAAAGCAGCGGTGACGCAGCTTGCGACGAGGCTCTGACGGTGTAGTCACCGGGTTCGGGTAGTAGATGACCCCGCCACACACTCGCCCTCCATCGCACATTTTTCCCCGTCAGTACGTCGCCCTGCTGAGCCGCCCCGGCAGCTGTGGTTAACACAGGTTTCCGCCCTGCTACGGCCTAAACATGTGCTGGTGAAAAATATGCATCTAATTGTAATTGCTTGCAATTCCAGTTGTGCTGTCCCAGCATGTGTAATGCGCGTGTAATATCGCCGCGTGTGCATCTGCGAAATGGACTGGCCGTCAATTGCAACGAGATCGCGCCCCGACCACGAATACTAAGCTCACCCATCGTTCTGCGGTCGCTAATGGGACGCGCATGTTCGTGGAAGGGCTCGACGGGCGATCTGCCCTCGCACGTCGATACCGCGATCTCGTTGCAACCTTCACATCCGACATGGGCGGTGACCCCTCGGAGAGCCAGAAGCAGCTTATCCGCCGCGCAGCGTCGCTCAGCGTCTGGTGCGAGGCGGTAGAAGTGAAGCTGGCCAATGGCGAAGAGGTAGAGATTGGGTCGCTGACCACGGCGGCCAACTCGCTGCGGCGAATCCTGCAGGATATTGGGCTTGAGCGGCGCACGCGCGATGTGACGCCCACTATCTCCGAGTACATGCAGCAACGGGCATCAGAGAAGGGGCAGGGCGAATGACGCACGCCATCACCTTCGCTGAGGCCTGCACCGACCCGGCACTGTTCGGACCTTGGTTCAAGGGCGATAGCTGGGGTGCATGGCGGGTCATCGACAAGGCCCTGTTCGGCGAGCCGCTTACCGAGGCCCAGCTTGCCGTCTTCACCCACTTGACCGGCAGGAGCGAGGGACCGACCGAGCCAGCCACCGAGGCGTGGTTCATCGTTGGACGGCGGGGCGGCAAGGACGTGAAGGCGGCGTCCCTCGTGGCATACTTCGCGACCGTTGGCGCTGAGGCCTACGGGTACCGGGCGCACCTGACGCGCGGCGAGCGGGGTGTGGTGCAGCTACTCGCCGTTGACCGCGACCAAGCCCGTGTCTGCCTAGGCTACCTCAAGGCCATGTTCGAGCAACCGATGTTGGCCCGTATGGTCGTGAAGGACACCGCCGATGGGCTTGAGCTGAGCAACGGGCTCGGCATCGAGATCACCACTAACGACCGACGCCGTGTGCGTGGCCGCACTGTGGTCGCTGCGGTCTTTGACGAGTGCGCCTTTTGGCATGCGGAGGGCAGCGTCAATCCCGATGTGGACGTGTATGCGGCGGTGAAGCCCGCCATGGCCACAATCCCCGGTGCGATGCTGATCGGCATCAGCAGTCCACATGCTCGCAAAGGGCTGCTCTATGGGAAGTGGAAGCGTCATTGGGCGAAGCCCAGCAACGTGTTGGTCGTGCAGGCCCCTACCTGGGTGATGAACCCGAACCTAGCGCGCGACGGCGAATTTCTCAGCGAGGCATTCGAAGAGGACTCGTCATCAGCTGCCGCTGAGTTTGGCGCTGAGTTTCGCAAGGACATTGAGGCCTTCGTCTCGCTCGAAGTGGTTGAGGCGTGCGTCTCTATTGGCATCCACGAGCGCCCGCGCCAGAGCGGCGTCACCTACCGGGCGTTTGTGGACCCCTCGGGCGGTAGCAACGACTCCATGACCCTCGCCATTGCGCATCGCGAAGGCGATATGGCGGTGCTGGATGCGGTCCGCGAACGCAAGCCGCCATTCTCACCCGAAGCTGTGGTCACTGAGTTCTGCGGCTTCCTCAAGCAGTACGGCATCCATGAGGTGACGGGCGACCGCTACGCCGGCGAATGGCCACGCGAGCAATTCCGCAAGCTCGATATTGCCTACGCCCTGTCCGACAAACCACGCTCCGATCTGTATCGCGACTTGCTGCCTATCCTCAACTCGGGTCGCGCTGACCTGCTCGATAACCGAACGCTGGTCACCCAGTTTGTGGGCCTCGAGCGGCGGGTGGCGCGCGGTGGGCGTGAAAGCATCGATCACGCACCGAATGGACACGATGACGTGGCGAACGCCGTTGCCGGGGCGCTCGACCTAGTTCTGGTGCGCACCTCGTCGCAAGTCGTGGTGCTGCAAACCGGCTTCTTTTGAAAGGACCAAATGATGGCCACCCCGACGCTCATCCGCCACCCATCACTCAGCAGCAAGGCGGCACGTGACGCCCTCAATCACGTATCGGGCGGCGTCTATGACGGCGTATTGTCCACGATAGACAACCTCGCCGCGCTGCATGACGGCCTCGCGGCAGTGCGCATGCACGCTGACCCGCTGCAGACGCCGGAAGCCAATGCGATGGCGTACAAGAAGAAGTTCGACAGCGTGAAGGAGCAGGCCGAGAAGCTGCTCCACGCCCGAGTGACCGCTCTGGTTCAGCACGAGGCAAGCGTTATCGCCGACGCTCAGGTCAAGGCTGGTATCGACAAGCGGCCGCCTGCAGCGGACGCGATCTACCAAGCGCTCCGTGGCATGACCCAGAAGGAACGCGATGCGGCGGTGCTGGAGGCTATCAACGCGGGAGACCGTGTGGTCATCGCCGCAATCAGGCATTCCCCGAGCCCGCTGCTGACCGGCAAGTTCACCGTGCCCGTCGAGACGACCGTTGAGCACTATCTCAACCAGCACGCGCCCGAGCTGCACCAAGAGCAGGAGAACATCGAATCGGCGCTCCACTTCCTCAACCTCGCGGCAGGCGGGTTCTGGAAAAGCACGGGCGAGATGCGCGACCTTGCGGCCGAAGAACGCGCCGAGCAGGGCAGTACCGCCGCGAAGGAAGCCGACGCGGCATTGCAGGCAGCATTGCAGGGCAGCGTACCGGCGGCTGCTCAGGTCGACTGATTAATAGCCTCTACTCAGCTGCGACGGGGGTCGTCCGCTCCCCGCCGGATAGGGCGGCATCAATATGCTCGAGTCCTTCGATGACTTCGTAGTGCCGAATGTGGTCGAGGAGCCCGTCGCCGCGGAGAAAGCCCAGTTGCTTCGCCATGTATTCACGATGGACCGGATCAGCATCAGAGGAGATGCTATTGCGCCCTTCTTGGATAGCAATGCGGGTGGTTATTCCACTGCCCGCGAAGAAGTCCAACACCGTGGAACCCGGATAGGAGAGCGCCCGCACAATTCGCTCGATGACGGCAGCGGGCTTCTGAGTTGGGTGCCCCACACGCTCCAAGGAGTTTCCGTTCAGGCGACCCATCCGCCAAACGTTGGTCGGGTTTCGACCCTTCTCAACCGACTCGGGCTTTAGGCGGGGATCTTTGAGGTACGCGGCTTTTGTCTCCTCGTCGTAGGGCTCGCGCACTGCGTCAAGATCAAAGAAGTATTTTTTCGTCTTAGCGAACCATGCAATCTCCTCATGCCGGTTAGCAAAAAAACGCTGCGCGCTCATGCCGTTCGGATAGTTCCAGATGATGAGGTTTGCGAGAAGCATTTTGCTGTGCTCGCGCATGTAGGAAATAATAGACAACAGATCGCCTGACCCTGCCTCACCCTGGTACTGTAGGCCGCCAAACAGCGCGATGCTGCCGGTGGGAGCAAGAACCCGCTCGGATTCAGCAAGCCAGCGCTTTGCCCACTCGATGTAGTTCGTGTGGTCGTCCCAGTCCGCCAACAGGATGTTGTATGGTGGGTCACAGACAATCAGCTGGATCGATCCTGTAGGGATCTTAGAAAGTACGTCGAGGCAGTCACCGATAGCGTACACATGGCTAGTGTGGCCGGAGGCGTCACGCAGGATCCCGGCTTCGGACGAGTGCTTGGAACCGGCCTTCCTTAGCGCGTTCATCCCAAGATGACCCGAATTTCGGTGAGATCGGTTTGCCATTAAGGATGCCACTTTCACGGTAGAAATCGTAACGACCATGCCCACTTCGCTCCCGTGAAGTCGAGCCGCTTAGGGGGCGTTTTCACCAACATTCAGGTCGTCACCCAGAATGCGAAGCGAGGTAAGAGCTATCTCTAGCATTCGATCTCCCATCTCCTTCGCCTCCCAAGGGTGAGCCTTGCAGTAGAGAGATGCGATCTGGAACATATGCTCGTGATCCCCAGCTCGAACCATGATGTTCTCGCAATAATTCTGATTGATCTCGCGAGACAGACTACTCGCCGTAACGCGGTCGATGCGGTTCAGCAGCCCGGAGTCGTGATGGATTCTCACCACGCGCCCGTCTGGGCGGGTGACATCAAAAGACTCAGTCGCAAAGTTGGAACCTTGCAAGAACACCACGTATGGAAAGTGCTTCTCGTCGAGCATGAAGTTGCGAAGTTCGAGAACGTTCTTGTGCATCCTTTCGATCGCGTTTCCGGCGGACATGAAGTCTTGATTCTTAGCTTTGCCCTGAAGAACGCCAGCAATGATCTTCTCGACGTCGTTGCCTTGGTGCTTGGACTCGCCAACTAGGATCACTCGCCACCTGCCGTGCTGGTCCTTCACTTCGGCGATGCCACCGTCAGGGCGGATACTCGCGCTCTCTACGAATAACGCCTGTCCAAGTCGAGCGTCAAAACTCCTCAGCTTCTCATTGATCTGTTTCTTGCTAAGTGCGCTTCGCAGCTGAAACTCAAGGTGCGGGTACTGTTCGGACAACTTGATGAGGACGCCAGCCGTTACCTCTCTGATTGACAAGTCGTGCTTCTTCGCTGCAGCACCGAAAATCGTTAGTGGTCCGCCCCCGAGCTCTTGTTGAACGCCAAGCCGAAAGGCTTGCCCCTTGCCCTTGAACTCTACTTCCCCCGCCATATCCGACTCTCCCCCTAAGCGTCTTTCACCGCCTAAAGGGACTATCAAATGTGACTAGCGTTTTGAAGGTTCAGCTTGCCGTCAAGCGTGTACGTTCGGCATAGCCGGGCACACAGGGAGTTTCAGCTTCCAGCGCTACCAGTTACCGATCAGCAATAATACGCCGCCTCTGCCGGCGGCTAAGCCAGGGTACCAGCGATGGTGGCACAGCCTGCTGGCAGTGGCAGCACAATTGCCTAGTGCCTTCGTGAGCCGCTCGGCGTCCTCGGCTCGTGTGGTAGAATCACCGGCCACGACCTTTCCGACCTGCTTCCTTCGCGGGCAGCGAAGGGCTCGATTCGTACGCTAACGTGCGCCGCAATACGTGCCGGTAAATTGCACGCATATTGCACGTGTTACGCCAGTGGCCAGCTAAGTGCTTGAAAAGGTTGGTACGCCCAAGGGGAATCGAACCCCTGTTCCCGCCGTGAGAGGGCGGTGTCCTGACCGCTAGACGATGGGCGCGGCGAGGCTGGTATTATTGTCCCAGCGGCTCACCGTCAAGCCCACAATGGGCCCGACGGCGAAACTAGTTGCTCAGTGCTCCAGCACCTGGTCCATGGCGCCGGGCTTGTCGTGCAGCGCCAGCTTGTCGACGATGGTCTCGCTGGCCGCGTTCAGCCCGCGCACATTCACCACCTTGCCGGCGTGGCGCAGCTTCAGCACCACCTTGTCCAGCGCCTCGACGCTCGAAATGTCCCAGATATGGGCGTGTGTCACATCGATATCGACCTGCGGGGCCGGGTCATTGAAGTCGAACGAGCGGTTGAACGCCTGTGCCGAGGCAAAGAACAGCTGGCCGGCCACGGTATAGGTCGTCACCTGGTCATTGTCAGAATGTGTCTTGGTCACCGAGAACAGCTGCGAGATCTTCCACGCAAAGAACACGCCGCTCAGCAGCACGCCGAACAGCACGCCGATGGCGAGGTTGTGCGTGCCCACAACGGTGATCACCGTCGCCACCATCACGAAGCTCGAGCTGCGCGGATAGGTCCTGAGCGTCAGCAGCGAGCGCCAGCTGAACGTGTTGATCGACACCATGATCATCACCGCCACCAGCGCCGGCATGGGAATGGCGCGCACCAGGTCGCCCAGCACCACCAAGAGGATCAGCAGATAGACGCCGGCGAGGAAGGTCGACAGCCGTCCGCGGCCGCCTGAACTCACATTGATCACCGACTGCCCGATCATCGCGCAGCCCGCCATGCCGCCGATCAGCGGCGTCAGCGTATTGGCGATGCCCTGGCCATAGGTCTCCTGGCGGCGGCTCGAGGTCGTGTCGGTCATGTCGTCGATCACCGCAGCGGTCATCAGCGATTCGAGCAGGCCCACCAGCGCGATCGCCACCGAATAGGGCAGGATGATCTGCAGCGTTTCGAGGTTCAGCGGAATGTCGGGCAACAGGAAGACGGGCAGGGTGCTGGGCAGCTCGCCCATTTCACCAACCGTGCGCACATCGAGCCCCAGCGCCATCGCCAGTCCGGTCAGGACCGCGATGCAGACCAGCGGCGAGGGGATCACCGTGGTGAGGCGCGGGAACAGGTAAATGATCCCCAGCCCGCCGGCGACCATCGCATAAGTCACCCATGTGACATTGGTTAGTTCGGGCAGCTGCGCCAGAAAGATCAGGATCGCCAAGGCGTTGACGAAGCCGGTGATCACCGAGCGCGAGACGAAATTCATGAAGCGCGACAGGTTGAGCCAGCCGGCCACGATCTGCAGCAGGCCCGCAAGGAGCGACGCGGCGAACAGATATTGCAGCCCGTGGTCGCGCACCAGCGTCACCATCAGCACCGCTGTGGCCGCCGTCGCGGCCGAAATCATCCCCGGCCGGCCACCGACGAAAGCGGTAATCACGGCGATCGAGAACGAGGCATACAGCCCCACTTTCGGGTCGACCCCGGCGATGATGGAAAAGGCGATGGCCTCGGGGATCAGCGCCAGCGCCACCACGAGGCCGGAGAGCAGGTCCGGGCGCCAGTTGCCGAACCATTCGGTACGATATTGTTTAATGTTCATGTCAGTTCCAACCGCGCAGGCGTGCGCCAGCGAAAACAAGGCAGGTGATGCGCGCTGGTTGCCGGGGGATAGGCGCCCGGAGAAGCCACCCGGGCGAGGCCAGGTCCGATGATCGGCGCCCCTTATCGCCAGCAAACCCCGGTTTTGCAAGGCCGGCTGCGGCATTTTAGCCCTGTGCTGACCGCAGGGCGGTATTCGGCAACGGGTGCGAACCATCGCCCGCCCAGCCCGAAGGCTGGCAGCAAAAGAACCGACAAAGAAGGGGAGTGGCGCGCCCTAGGGGAATAGAACCCGCTAGCTAGGGATCGGAGATACATCTACAATTTCAAGAGGATAAGGAACTTTTTGCACGTGGCGCAAATGAGGGTTGGGTCACCAATTGGGTCACCAATTGAGTCGCCATCTTGGTCGTTGCATCTTTCTGTCGCTCTGCCGCAGTAAGCAACTACTTGACTGCCTCTCGACCCGAAGTGCCGAAGTGAACTTCCTAGGGCAGGAGTGGTAACAAGCTCTTCACTGAGGTACGCTGGGAGAATAGACGACACAGCCTCACAGACATTCTTTGTATGAAAACCTCTCGGTGGATCCGTCCGTCCGAACCACCCAGAAGCACTGCGTTCCGTAATCTGCGCTGCGCACCATGAAGTGGTCCACGCCGGATCCGACCTTGTTGGCCGCGTTCGAGTGACGAGATAGCAACTCCCGGAGGAACCCCTCGTCCTCTTGGCTCACCCGCTCACCCGGCGAGTAGCGCTGGAGCATTGCCCTGACATGCAAGAGAGCATCGCCCTTTTTTGCGAAGTCTATCCCCGCCAATTGCAATGGTATCGCTCTGGCCATTTTTTGCTCAATCCTCTGGTTGTGAATTTTAATCATAAAGCGATAATCAGCCATCGATAGGGGAATCGATGCCGCTAACACTTAAGTTCACCAAGGCCTATCCGAACGATTTGGCCACCGACTGCTGGCGCGGTCTGGTGATAGAAGACCATGCTGAGTTCGACACGTACCTTCGTGGCCCGGTTTGGCAGCGCGTCACCGATGCCGCGTTCGAAACAGATTTCTCCGCTGATCTTGCTGCCTTGGCGACGACGGATATGGCCAGTGACACTCTCGCCATGCTGCTGAATGCAACGGTCGAGCCGCTCGACTGGGAGATCGGCGAGGCGATGGCGGAGTGCCTGCTGATGGACGAGCATGGCGCAGTTTGGCCTTGGAATGAAAACCGCGACCGTAAGACGCCGAAGGCTTCACTACCCGGCGCTGATATCGTCGGTTTTCTTGGCGATGGATCGGATGCAGTTTTCCTGTTTGGCGAAGTGAAGACATCTTCGGACAAGAACAATCCTCCAGGCGTCATGGCTGGAAGGGGCGGTTTAGCGCATCAGATCGATGCGTTGGCCAACCACAACGACGCGCAGAACGTCCTTCTAAAGTGGCTTTACGCACGTTGCACGACGCCTGAACTGAGGCACCTCTTCAGGAGTGCAGGGGAGAAGTACCTCAGCTCCGGCGGCAAGGAGTTCGCCGTCGTGGGAGTTCTGCTGCGAGATACCCCTGCACACATGGACGACCTCCGCACTCGCGGCTCGGCTCTCGACGGCGGTGCTGACAGCCCAAGAATGCGACTGGATGCTTGGTATACTCCTCGTCCCATCGCTGACTGGCTTTCGATTGCCAAGGTGACACCATGACTTCGTGGATGATCGAAGCATTGGGCGAGGAACGGCACCGGATGGTGCACGTGGCGGTCGGCGAGCACCTCTTGGTCGATGTCGGCTTCGAACCGAATGAGCAGCCACAAGGCTACGGTTTCACCGCGAACGGCTATGGCCTCGCCGTCCACGCATTGCTGGGTAGCGGTGAGGCGGCAGCGGAATTGCGAGAAGCGGCCGAAATGGCGTTCGAAGCAACGAGAGCTTCCGAAATCCCATTCGAAACCGAAGCGCGAGCTCTCCACCTGCTGCACGCCTCCTGCTACGGTGTGCTTGGCGATCGCACGCCCGACGTGTCGCGATATCTGCGTGCCCACACACTACCGCCGGAAAGTGATGAAAACGCCAATTGGGGCGCCAGGGTCCGTCAGAGCGTATATCGTCTGTGGCTGCTGCTGCTCCGCAAGGACGGCTGGGCGGATCTGGACGCGGTGCTGGCCGAGATCGTCAGGCTGCGGGAAGCACAGAATTCCGGAGAGGCGCAGTTCCTTGACTCGTCCGAGACGCCGCGTTCCGACGCTTGGCAGCTTATGGCCTCCTACCATCTGTCTAAGGCTGCGGAACTGCTCGCCATTTATTCGGCCCAAGGCTCAGTGGCCGGTGGATTTAACATTCGAGAACAGCTTCAGGCCCAGTTCGATCGCAGCCAGATCGCCTGCGAGCGAGGCGAATTGATCGGCCTGCACGCTACGGTCAGACTGCTGTCCGAAACTGCAGAGCGTATGGTCGCCAACAGTATCTGGTCGGTCACAAGAGGCGCCAGCGTACGCATCGCCCGTTTCGTCGAGAGCATGGCCTCGAGGACCAAGGAAAAACCGGTCTTCGAGATGCTGCCGCCCCAGCGCATTGCGCTTCGGGATCAGGGCTTGATGAGTTCAGGCGCGCGTTCGGTTGTCCTCAGCCTGCCGACATCGAGTGGGAAGACCTTTATCGCCCAATTCCGCATTCTCCAGGCGCTGAACCAGTTCGAGGCTGAGAGGGGCTGGGTCGCCTATATCGCCCCAACCCGCGCCTTGGTGAACCAGATTTGTGCAAAGCTCCGTCGCGATTTCGCTCCGCTCGGCATAGTCGTGGAAAGAGTCAGCCCCGCCCTCGACATCGACGGCGTCGAGGCGGAGTTGCTCGCCGATGAAGATCCGAGCACAGGTTTCCGAGTCCTGGTAGGAACCCCCGAGAAGATCGACCTGCTGCTCCGTGGGGGCTGGGAAGCCAAGATCGGCCGGCCCCTGACACTGGTTGTAGTCGACGAGGCCCACAACCTTTCCAATGAGGGTCGCGGCTTGAGGCTCGAACTCATGCTGGCGACGATCAACCGCGAATGCAGAAACTCCCAGTTCCTGCTCATGACGCCTTTCATCGAGAACCGCGGCGAGGTCGCGCGATGGTTGTCGCCAGACAGTTTCGCGGACATGACGGTAGAGTTCAACTGGCGTCCGAACGACCGAGCCATAGTTATCGCGCAGCCTTCCAAGACGGAGCATGCGGGCGACTACCAAATATCCCTACAGACCATCCACACCTCCAAGTCCACGATAAAGATTGATGAACTCGTTCCGTTGTGCACCGGGCGGGAGCTAGGACTTACGTGGTCGCAGGTGCGCCCCTCTCTCTCCAACATTGCGGCGGTAACCGCAAGTTGCCTCAATCGTCGTGGACCAGTCATCGTGGTCGCAGGAAAGGTCAAGGATACTTGGGGTCTGGCACGCACCATGGCCGGTGACCCTAAGCTTGCCGAGAAACTAGATCAGCGACCGGGTTCCGCGGACACTACGAACATCGATTTTGTCGCCGATTTCGTTGCCGAGGAATTCGGAGCGGACTTCGAGCTCATCGAGCTGCTTAAGAAGCGCATCGGTCTGCATCACAGCGGACTGTCCGACGATACGCGCGTCCTGATGGAATGGCTCATGGAGTTAGGCGAGCTCGACACTATGGTCGCCACCACCACCATTGCCCAAGGCCTCAACTTCCCGGTCACTGCCGTAATCATGGCTGCGCATCAATATCCTTACGGCGTGGAAATGCCGCCTGAGGACTTCTGGAATCTTGCCGGACGGGCGGGTCGCGCAGACCAATCTGGCACCGGCGTCGTGGCGTTAGCCGCCACCACAGACGATCGAGCGGCGGTGCTTTCAGACTACGTGGCCCGGAACGTCTCCCGCCTGAACTCGACTCTAATCGCAATGGTGCGCGACGCCCTAGCGACAGCACCCCAACTCGAGCTCCACACGCTCTACTACAAGAGGGAGTGGTCTACGTTTCTGCAGTACCTGGCGCATTCTTACCGCCAAATTGGCAACCATGCCGAATTCGCTAGCCAGATAGAGCAGCTGCTGCGCGGCAGCTTCGGCTTCCAGAAGCTTCGTAGCGAAGACCAGGCGGTGGCGAACAGGTTGGTGGCAGCGGTGAACGACTATGCCGCGATCATACGCAACCAACCTCTGTCGCTGGTGGATACCACTGGCTTTTCATGGGAGAGCGTCAGCCGTGCTCTTGCAGAGGCACGCGCAGCCGGGATTGATTCTAACTCCTGGGATGCCTCAACCCTATTCACCGACCGCGATCGCACACTGCAGAACGCTTTCGGCGTCCTCCTTCAAATCCCAGAACTTAGGACAGAGCTAGCCGAGGTTACCGGCGGTGGCCGTGGCGATGGCGACTTGCTTGCCCGGATCGTCAAGGATTGGGTCAACGGCGCGTCATTGACAGACTTGGCGAACGAGCATTTCAGGGGCCCCACCGACAGCGCCACCGACGCCATGTCCAAGGCATGCCGGCTCGTCTACGGAAGAATGACCTCGACCGCCTCATGGGGTTTGTCCGCCATACAGAGCCTGACCATTCGCGACGGGCTCGATAAGATGACCGAGGAGGAGCAGCGCACTTTCCGGAACCTGCCCTCGAGGATTTACTACGGCGTCAATTCCGACATGGCCATCGACCTGCGCCTGATGGGCGTGCCGCGCAACGCGGCCCAACCGCTGTCCGACCATCTGTCGAACCAGAACGTCGGCACCGGCATCCAGTCCATGCGTGCTGCCCTCAATGGCCTGACCGATGCCGATTGGCGCACTGCCGTGGGCACTGCGGGACCAACCTATCAGAGAGCCTGGAAGATTCTGGAAGGCTTGGCCTGATCTGGCACCGTCCGTCGAGTAGTTGCTTGGACGGCGTCGCAGCTTATGTGACGTTTAGTTAATCAGCGTGCCTACCTAGCGCTAAACGCGGTGGCATCGCTCACGCCTTTAGCTGCGGCGCGCTGGAGCGACGGGAGATTTCGGGTCCGTGGGGCGGTCATCTAACTACTGCGCAAAACCGTCGAGCTTCAGGCTTACGGAGCTCCGATCCGTCTTCGCGAGAGCGTTGTAGCCCCCCGGCGACGTAGAAGCGAATGTTCCGCTTGTCGCTGGACCTTGCCGCTACCGGACAGTCTCTGCCTACCCCAAAAGGGGCCATCGGCAAGCCTTCAGGTGTAATGGCTGCTCTTGGCAGTTGCGCCGCTAGGCAGCTCCCGGCCCCTTGTCGGCCGCGCCGACTACGGCTTGAGCGGCGCCCGCTTGGCACTAGCCAGTTGCCGGCAGCCACTTTATGGCATTCCACCGCTCTCGAGAACCATGCCCATTGTTTGACCGCGCCGACTCTGGGGCGCGTCGAACCTCGTTTCAGGTTCGACTCTGAAAATGAGTCACCAAATGAGTCACCATTTGGGGCACCAATTGAGTCACCATTTGGCACACCGAGGGAGGTAGGTGCCGTCTCTGGTGCCTAAGTGATTGAATTTATTGACATTTCTGGAGGGAGGTTGGCGCGCCCTAGGGGAGTCGAACCCCTCTCTGCACCGTGAAAGGGTGCCGTCCTAACCGATAGACGAAGGGCGCCGCGGTGGGGACCGTATAGGGAGGTTGGACCGCCCTGTAAAGTCTCAATTTTCGGGTTTTGCCAGGTCCGTTTAGCAGCCCGAGAAAGTCACCGGCTTGCGCCAACCGCGCGGCCGGTCGCGCACGTCCACATGGATGAAGTTGCGCCCCGGATAGCAGCCCAGCCCGCCCACCTTGGAATTGCGGGCCGCGTAGGCGATCAGCTTGCGCTTGGAGACGCCGGGGATGAAGAAGTCGGCCGCCATGCACTTCATGTGATAGCTGCTTCTGGCGCCGCCGACCTTTGAATTGTGGAAGGGGTCGCGATAGCCCGAGTTCATCACGATCTTGCGGCCGAAATGATTCTCGAAGTCCCAGATCAGCGTGCGCAGCTTGGGGCTCAGGCAGAAGGCATTGACCTTCGAACTCGTCACATAGGTGCCGAAGCTCTGCTTGTAGCCTTTGTAAAGGTTCCCGCTCGATGCAAAGGGTGAGAACGGCAGGCAGCCGCTCAGCAGCACGGCACATAGCGCCGCGGCAATCGCGTTTTTCATCTTCACTTCCCCGTCCTGCCGAAATTCAGGAGGCAGGCGCCGTCCCTTGCCCGGGCGGCGCGTTGGGGGAAACTTAGGCCGGTAACGCTAATCCCGGCCTAAGCGGTTTGGTTATCGAACCCTTACCAGGACCCGGTATTGCCCATTGAGGCCCACGGCTCGGCCGGTGCCTTGGCTTCGCCGGCCTGGATGATCTCGACCGAAATATCGTCGGGCGAGCGCACGAACGCCATGTGCCCGTCGCGCGGCGGCCGGTTGATCGTGTAGCCCATGTCGGCGAGGTGCTGGCAGTAGGCGTAGATGTCCTCGACCGCATAGGCGAGATGGCCGAAATTGCGCCCGCCGGTATATTCCTCGGGGTCCCAGTTATAGGTGAGTTCCACCTGCGCGTCGTGCTGGCCGGGAGCCGCGAGGAAGATCAGCGTGAACCGCCCCTTCTCGTTCTCGGTGCGCCGCACCTCTTCGAGGCCCAACCCTTCGCAATAGAATTTCAGGCTGGCGTCGACATCCGTCACGCGCACCATAGTGTGCAGATATTTCATGCGTTTCCTCCGCTTTTTGCTGGTTCGTTGAATCGGACCAGACCCTAACAATCGCCCTGTTTCAGGGGCAATGATTCACCCGGCCGCCGTAGATGTGCACAGCCATTAACAAATTCGTAGCGGCTGCTTAACTTTTCTAGGTGAATCGGACACAGTGAACCTGCTTGTAGCGTACCCCAGCGGTGGGGCGAGTACGAAAAGGTTCGGGCATGGGGGCCAAACTTTCACCTGATCAGGGCGACGACGGTCGTTTACAAGACGGCTCCGATCGTATCGATCAATCACCGGCGACCGTGTCCGATCAGGGCATGGATGTCACCGAGATCGTTGGCACGATCAAATGGTTCGACGTCGGCAAGGGGTTTGGCTTCATCGTTCCCGATGGTGGCGGCGCCGATGTTCTGCTGCATGTCACCTGCCTGCGCCGCGACGGCTACCAGACCGCCTATGAAGGGGCCCGCGTCGTCTGCGAGGCACTGGCCCGGCCCGGTGGTCTGCAGGCCTTCCGCATTCTCTCCATGGATGAATCGACTGCCCGGCACCCGGCCACCATGCCGGCCCCGCGCACTCATGTGACCGTCGAGCCGACCAGCGGCCTCGAGCGGCTCGAGGTCAAGTGGTTCAACCGCATTCGCGGCTTCGGCTTCCTGTCTGCGGGCGAGGGCACGCCCGATATCTTCGTGCATATGGAAACCCTGCGCCGCTTCGGCATCACCGAACTGCGGCCTGGCCAGTTCGTGCTGGTCCGCTATGGCACCGGCCCCAAGGGCCTGATGGTTGCCGAAATCCGGCCCGACGGCTGGGGCGACGCGCCGTCCTCGCACTGAACCCGCACGACTGCGCCGTCACTCTGGTCGGCGCAGGGGCCTTGGGCTATCGTCGGCTCAGTTCAACGCAATCGCGCCGGCCCCGGGTCCTCTTCATGACGTCCATTTCTGCCATGCTCCGCACGCTCGTCGTGCCCTTTGCCCTCCTGCCGCTGGCGGCCTGCGCCGATGACAGCCGGCTGGTCGTCCATTCGGGCGACGCCGAACACCAGTTCACCGTCGAGGTGGTCGATACCCAGCCCGAACGCAACAAGGGGCTGATGTTCCGCACCGAGCTGGCGCCCGATGCCGGCATGCTGTTCGATTTCAACGAATCCCGCCCGGTCAGCTTCTGGATGCGCAACACCTTCATTCCGCTGGATATGATCTTCATCCGCACCGACGGCACCATCGCCAACATCCACGTCAACGCGCGCCCGCAGGATCCGACCAGCATCCCTTCGGACGGTCCGGTCGAATTCGTGCTGGAAATCCCGGGCGGCCGCTCGGTCGAGCTCGGCATCGCAGCAGGCGACACGGTCGAGCACGACCGCATTACGGGCGAGTGAGCGCCTAGAGCCGGCTCAGCACCATGCAGTCGAGCATCGCCAGCAGATGCAGGCTGGCGCCGGTCACCACGAAGCCGTGCCAGATCGCGTTCTGGAAATCGAGCTTCTCCCACAGCAGGAAGAGGACCCCCACGCTGTAGCTGATGCCGCCGGCCACCAGCAGCCACAGCGCCATCGGCGGCAGATGCGACGCCAGCATCTGCATCAGCAGCACGCCGCTCCAGCCGATCGCGAGATAAAGGATGATCGCGCCGCGCCCGAACCGGTGCGGCACCGCAAGCTTCAGCGTCATGCCCACCAGAGCCGCCACCCAAACGGCAACGCCCAGCCCGATGCTCCATGGCGTCGGCCCGAGCAGCGCCAGGAACGGCGTATAGCTGCCCGCGATGAAAACGAAGATCGCCGCCTGGTCGAGCCGTGCCAGCGTCTTTTTCGCCCGCGCCTCAATGGGGCAGAGATTGAACGCCAGCGAAATGCCCAACACCATGAACAGCGTCGCGACGTAGAGCACCAGCGCCGGCAGTTCGGTGGGCGCCGTCTGATATGCAGAGAAGGTCAGCAGCACCGCGCCGAGCCCGGCGGCCAGCATCAATCCGACGCCATGCACGATCCCGTCGGCAATCAGTTCGGCAACCGAGAACGGACGCCCGCGAGACCACCAGATACGGGGCAGGGTCGTTTCGGTCACGTGGGCTCACTCTGCTCGTTTGAAATAAGCTGTGACTTTCCGGGCATCGGGCCCTCACAGTCAAGCCTTGCACTGCCATACGCCTTGACACGTAACTCAGTTGTTACAACTCTGATCGCCAGCTAGGAGTTTTTGTATGAGTCCCGACGCGCTGTTTTCCGCACTCGGAGATCCGACCCGTTGCCGGGTCGTCGAACTGCTGGCCACCAACCCCCGACCCGTGCACGAGCTGGCTGCCGAATTCGCCATCAGCCGGCCGGCCATTTCGCGCCATTTGCGGGTGCTCAAGGAAGCCGGTCTGGTGGTGGAGCAAAAAAAGGGTCGCGAAAACGTCTATGCGCTGCAGCGCGCCCATATGAAGCCGGCACTGGTCTGGCTCGAAGGGCAGGGCGCCCGTCCCGCGCCGGCGAAAGCCAAGGTCGAGGCCAAGCCCAGGCCTGCCGCGCAGGCCGAGCCCGAGTCCGCCGCCGAAGCCCCCGCGAAATCACCCAGCAAGGCTGCGGCCAAGCCCAAGGACCGGCCGGCGCCGAAACGGGCCCGCAAACCCGCAGCCGAAAAGCCGGCCGCGCCGCCGCCACCCGCCGCCGCACCGCAGCTGTCTTTCTTCGACCTCTAGTTGGCCGGCGCGGGCCCGGGCAACACCTCGTCGATGCGGCCGGTGAGGAAATAGGCCACAAGGCCGATCCATTCACGCAGCGCCATCGTCGCGACGGCAAGGTTCTCGCCGCTGTCGTCGAGCCGGATGCCGACGGTCTCCGTGCCGTCAGACAGGAAATCGGCCGGCCACGGCACCACGTCGAACCCGGCGCGCCGGAACAGCCCAACCGCGCGGGGCATGTGAAAGCCCGAGGTGATCAGTAGCCAGGTGCCGCTTTCGATTCCGCTTGCCGCAACCAAGGCTTTCGAGAACTGCGCGTTCTCCTCCGTGTTGCGTGCTTTGGGTTCGAGCAGGATGCGGTCGTCGGCTATGCCGAAGGCTCTCAGCATCTTTTCGCCCGTTACCGCCTCGGGTTGCCGGCCGGGAGCCATGGGCCCGGCGCCGCCGGTGATGAGAACTTTCGCCTCCGGATGCCGCAGCGCGAGCCGCACGGCTTCCACCATGCGGTCGCCCGAGCGGTTGAGCTCGAAATCACCGCCAGCCGGATTGGTCGCGCTGCGCATGCCCCCGCCCAGCACCACGATCCCCGCAATCTGCGCCGGTTCGGCCGGCCGCGCGAACCGCGCTTCCAGCGGCTGGATCAGCAGATAGCCGAATGTCGTGAAGCTGCAGATCAGGATAATCGCCAGTCCGAGCACGAGACTGCCCCGCGACAGCCAGCGCCAGCGCGTGAAGCCGAACACCACGCCCACGATCAGCAACAGCGTCGCCAGCGACAGCGGCTGCGCCACGAGCCAGAACAGCCGGGTCACGTAAACGAACATGGGAAATTGCCCTCCGGCCGAACTCGCGACGTCGCTGTGCTCAGCGCTTCGGGTTGGTGACCCCGGCAGGATTCGAACCTGCGACCAACAGCTTAGAAGGCTGCTGCTCTATCCACTGAGCTACGGGGCCATGCGGCGGGTTTAGCGCAATGCGGCCGGCTTGTCAGGCCGGTTTGCTCGCCTTGGCTGCGGGAAATGCCGCAGCGACGGGGCCGGTGCGAATGCTGAACGCCGCAAGTCGGCGCCACGGTAATGCTGCCGCTTGTTAGGGTTTACATGCGTTTATGCTGGGATTTGCCGATCACGGGCGTAGAACAGCCACATGAACACGGAGCGCTATATTGTCGATTGGGTGATTTTCGTTTTCGTCGCGGGCTGCATGCTGGTTGGCCTGCCGATCCTGGCGGTATACCACCTGTTTGCCGCTCTCGGCTGGGCCTGAGACCTCAGCGCCCCGACCGGCATGCTCAGGCGGCGCTCGACGCGTCCCGCAGTGTACCGCACACCTGGCCGGCGATTTCATCGTTCTCGAACGGCTTGCCGACCCGCGGCAGCCCGGCACAATAGGCGGGAAGGCCTTCGGCGTCATGGGCGCTGCAGATGATGACCGGCACATCGAGCGCGCGGCACTCCGACAACACCGCCTCGCAGGTCTCGGAGCCGAGCCGCGTATCGACCATGGCGATATCTGGGCGGGTGTTGAACAGCGCTTCGAGCGCCGCAGCGCAATTGCTTGCCGGCCCGAGCACATCGTGCCCCATGGTCTTCAACCGGTCCAGCAGGTCCTGACCGATCAGATAGTCATCTTCAACGATCAGAATGTTCATCGCGCTTCTCTCCCAAGGGGGGAATTTGGCACGCTATTGCCAAACTGCGCTACTCACTTTGTTAAGTCAGCGTTAAGCGGCCAGCGCTGGACTCCTGCGGTGGAAAAATGACCTGTGCAGACCTGCCATGCGCTGCACCTACTGGCGGTCGGGGCATGCTACGGCCAGTCTGCCGCCGACTTCCGGAGACGACCCATGCGCGACAAATTCCACTCTCAGGCCCGCCGGTTCTTCACCAGTCTGTCGGCCATGCGCCGGGTGGATTCGGCCATCGAGGCAGGTGTCAGTCCGGCCGAACAGGATCTTCAGGCCCTCGGAATCGATCGCCACGCGCTGGCAACGCTGTTTGCCCAGCAGAAGTTCGCGGCCGGCTCAGTGCTGACGCCACACGCGGGTATCCTCGTCGCGGACAACATGAATGCCGTCGCTGTTCTGGACGCAGACGACGGCGTCGGAGCCGAGTGCCCGCAACATGCGCGCCGCGAACAGCGCGTCTGAGATGGCCTCTTCACGCTGCGCGTAGGGCCGGGGGGCCTTCGTGCCATCGACTTCATGGCCGTCGCTTTCGATAGACCAGCCGAGCCCGTCGTGTCGGACCACAATGCGCACCGCCGCCATTGCCTGCCCCTCTCTCAACGCTGAACGCCACCATATCACGACAATCGCTCGTGGTCGCGTGCTTCGAACCGTTCCCTGGTCTGCCGCCCGTTTCGGGCCATTCCACGGCAGGCGCCGCCCACTGCCTAAGCAATGGCAGCCGTACTGTTGCGCTCGACCAGCTGTGAGGTCAGAACGATATGAGTCGGGTCGGTACCCGAGATCGTGCCCTCGATGATGTCGATCAGCGCCTGTGTCGCCCGCCGCCCGATCTGTTCGCGCGGCTGATGCATGGTCGTCAGCGACGGGTCGAGCATGGCGCCGATATCGATATCGTCGAACCCCATGATCGAAATGTCGCGCGGGCACAGCACGCCGGCCGCCCGCAACCGGTGCATCAACCCGATCGCCATGTCGTCATTGCCGCAGAACACTGCGCTCGGCAGGCGGTCCAGCGACAGCAGATATTCGGCTGCCGCGACGCCAGACGGCATGGTGTAGTCGCCGTCGAAAACCCAGTCCTCGCGCACGTCCAGCCCCAGCAGCCGCATGCCGTCGAGATAGCCGAGCTTGCGCTCGCTGGTCGTGCCATGGCGTGAAGGCGCCGAAACGTGCCCGATCCTGCGATGCCCAAGTTCATACAGGTGCCGCAGGGCGCGCACCGCCGCCTGCCGGTTGTCGGTGATCACCGAATTGACCATCGGGTCGGGCACTTCGTCATAGGCGGCGACGAGGGGCAGGGGCCGTCCGCCTTCGTTCAAGCCGTGCAATTGCCGCGTGTCCAGCGCCCGGTCGAACAGCAGCAGCCCGTCGGCCCGGTTCGACAAAAGGTGGTCGCCCATCCAGCGCGTCGGGTCATCGCCAATGCCGCTTGATACCAGCACCCCGTAACCGCGGCCCTGTGCTTCCTGGATCACCGCATCGACAATCGTGGAATAGAACGGATTGCCGATCTTTGGCGCCGCCACCAGAATCGTCTGCGCCGCCTTCAGCCGCAGCGAGCGCGCGGCCAGATTCATCGTGTACCCGGTTTCCTGTATGGCCTCCATCACACGCTCGCGCGTCGCCTCGGCAACGCGCTCCGGCGCGCTGAGCACACGGCTCACGGTGGCTGCGGACACTTTGGCGTGTCTCGCAACATCTTGAATCGTCATTGCTTTTCTAGGCATGTCCATAGCGCGAGTGCCCCCCACAAAGCACCGGTCTGCACACACCTGTAAGACCTGCTTGACATGCATGCAAGGAATGGCTGACATTCGTGCAATCGATTGCAAGGCGCATTTTGCGTGCCGATGTAATCGATTGCAAAACGTCCGCTACTCCGAGGAGGAGTGGTTCGGAAGATTTCTCGAGGGCCAAACACCCTTGGAATTTCGCTGGGAGGATATCAGCATGAAGAAGTTTGCACTGGTCGCCACAATGGCGGCTGCAATGATGGGCAGCACGGCCGTTCGCGCCGCTGACCTCGAGGTCACCCATTGGTGGACCTCTGCCGGTGAAGCTGCGGCCGTGGCCGAGTTCGCCCGCGTTTTTGAAGAAGAGACAGGCAATACCTGGGTCGACAGCGCGCTGGCCGGTTCGGGCACGGGCGCCAACCCCGTCATCATCAGCCGCATCATCGGCGGCGACCCGATGGGCGCCACCCAGATGAACACCGGCCGTGACGCCGAGGAACTGATCCAGGCCGGCCTGATCCGCGATCTTACCGACGTCGTCGGCGACATGGATCTCGAGAGCTTCTACGTCGACGATTCGCTGCTCGAGCCGTGCCGCTACGAGGGTGGCCTGTACTGCCTGCCGGTCAACATCCACTCGTGGGATTGGCTGTGGCTGTCGACCAAGGCCTATGAGCAGATCGATCAGCCCGTGCCGACCAACTGGAACGAGTATGTCGAGTCCTGGCCGGCTCTCGAAGAAGCGGGCATCCTGCCCTTCGGTCTCGCCACCGGTTGGCCGTTCTCGGGCATCCCGGGCGTGCTGATGGCTGGCCTCGGTGGTTCGGACCTGGTGCTCGCGATCAACCGCGACAAGGATGCCGACGCCGTGCGCGGCCCCGAGTTCCGCAAGGTGGCCGAGGCCCTCGACGACCTGCGCAAGGTGGTGTCGCCCGAAACCATGGTCCCGTCGTTCGGCGACGTGGGCACGCAGATGCTGGAAGGCACCGCGGCGGGCAATATCCACGGTGACTGGCTGCAGGGCGACCTGCAGGTGGCCGGTGGCGTCCCGGGCGAAGACTACGAGTGCCTGCCGGGCCTCGGGCTGAATGACCAGCTCTCGGGCGGTGGCGACAGCTTCTACTTCCCCAAGCTGCCCGACGGCACCCCGCAGGACGTGCTCGACGCACAGGCCGATCTGGCCCGTCTGCTGATCTCGCCGGAAGCTCAGCTCGCCTTCAACCTGAAGAAGGGCTCGATGCCGATCCGTACCGACATCGATCTCGCCAGCGCCAATGCGTGCATGCAGAAGGCTCTCGGCCTGCTCGATAACGGCCTGCTGCCCTCGGGTGACTTCGCGCTTTCCAGCGACACCCAGCAGCAGATGCAGGATCTCAACACCGAGTTCCTCGACGACGACAGCATCACGGTCGACGACTACATCGAGCGCTATGCCTCGATCATCGAACAGGCTGACTGATCTGAAATGACGCGGACGGGGAACTTCTCCCCGTCCCGGGTTCCGGTGGTCGACCCCTAGGGTCGGCCACCTTCGTATGGAGATACGGCACCATGGCAGATACTGCCGCGCATTCGGCACGGGACAGCGGCGGCTCAGGCCGGCCGGGCTTCCTGCAACGGATTTTCGTTCACAACCTGTCGGCCAAGATCGCCGCCCTTCCGATGATGGCCACGGTGCTCGTGGTGTTCATCGGCTGCACGATCTGGACGATCTATTACTCGTTCACCAATTCCCGGTTGCTGCCGAACGGCAAGTTCGTCGGCTTCGACCAGTACGAACGGCTGTTCGCCACCTCGCGCTGGAATGTGTCGGTGTGGAATCTGGTGATCTACGGGTCGTTTTCGCTGGTCTTCACCTTGTCGATCGGCTTCCTGCTGGCCGTCCTGATGGACCAGAAGATCCGCTTCGAAAGCGCCTTCCGTACCGTGATGCTTTATCCGTTCGCGCTGTCGTTCATCGTTACCGGCCTCGTTTGGCAGTGGATCATGAACCCCACGCTCGGGCTGCAGGGCACGATGCGCAATCTGGGCTTCGAGTGGTTCACCTTCGACTGGATCGCCAATCCGCGCATGGTGCTGTTTGCGCTGCTGATCGCCGGCCTGTGGCAGGGGGTCGGCTTCTGCATGGTGCTGATGCTGGCCGGACTGCGCGGCATCGACGAGGAAATCTGGAAGGCCGCCAAGATCGACGGCATTCCGACCTGGCGCACCTATATCTCGGTGGTACTGCCGATGATGCGCGGCGTGCTCGTCACCGCCGTCGTGCTGATCGGCTCGGGCATCGTGCGCCTCTACGACCTCGTCGTGGCGCTGACCAATGGCGGGCCGGGCATCTCGTCCGAAGTGCCGGCCAAATACGTCTACAATTACATGTTCTCGGGCGGCAATATCGGCCAGGGCCTCGCCGCGGCGACCATGATGCTGGTCACCGTGCTGATCATCATGGTCCCTTGGGCCTACCTCGAATTCGGCGGAAAGGGGCGCCGCGCATGAGCCAGACCACGACCATGACGGATGCTGCGCCGACGCGCACTGCCGTCGAAGCCGGCCCGAGCGGCCCGCGGCCCAAACCGTTCTTCACCCCGCAAAAGATCATCATCTACTCGGTGCTGGTGTTCTTTTCGATCTACTTCCTGTTCCCGCTCTATGTGATGCTCACCACATCGCTGAAGACGATGCCGGAAGTGCGCTTCGGCAACATCTTCGCGCTGCCGCAGGCGCCGAGCTTCGACGCCTGGATCAAGGCCTGGACCAGCGCCTGTACGGGGCTGACCTGCGAAGGCCTGTCGCCGGGCTTTTGGAACTCGGTGAAGATCACCATTCCCTCGACCATCGTTTCGATCTTCATCGCCTCGGTGAACGGCTATGCGCTGGTCAACTGGCGCTTCAAGGGCTCGGAAGTCTTCTTTGCGATCCTGATCTTCGGCTCGTTCATTCCGTACCAGGTGTTCCTCTATCCGCTGGTGATCATCACCCGCGAACTGGGCATCTTCGGCTCGCTGCAGGCGGTGATCCTCGTGCACACCATCTTCGGCATGCCGATCCTGACGCTGCTGTTCCGTAATTACTTCGCTTCGCTGCCGGTCGAGCTGTTCAAGGCCGCCCGCGTCGACGGGGCCGGGTTCTGGCGGATCTTTTTCGAGGTGCTGGTGCCGATGTCGCTGCCGATCTTCGTCGTGGCGCTGATCCTGCAGGTCACCGGTATCTGGAACGACTTCCTGTTCGGCGTCGTCTTCGCCGGCACGCAGAACTACCCGATGACGGTGCAGCTCAACAACATCGTCAACTCGGCGCAGGGCACGCCGGAATACAACGTCAACATGGCGGCAACCGTGCTTACGGGTCTCGTGCCGCTGATCATCTACTTCGTATCGGGCAGGCTGTTCGTTCGCGGCGTCGCTGCCGGCGCTGTTAAGGGATAAACTAATGCAATCAAGCGTTTCCATTCGCGATCTGTCACTGAGCTTCGGCAGCGTGAACGTATTGAAGAACCTCGATCTCGACATTGCCGAGGGCGAGTTCATCGTGCTGCTCGGCTCGTCGGGCTGCGGCAAGTCCACGCTGCTGAACTGCATCGCCGGACTGCTCGACGTGACCGACGGGCAGATCTTCATCAAGGGCAAGAACGTCACCTGGGAGGCGCCCAAGGACCGCGGCATCGGCATGGTGTTCCAGTCCTATGCGCTGTATCCGCAGATGACGGTCGAGCGGAACCTCAGCTTCGGCCTGCGCGTGTCGGGCATGGCCAAGGACGAGATCAAGCGTCGCGTCGATCGGGCGGCCGAGATCCTGCAGATCCAGCCGCTTCTGCAGCGCAAGCCCGCCAACCTCTCCGGTGGGCAGCGCCAGCGCGTCGCCATTGGCCGGGCGCTGGTGCGCGATGTCGATGTGTTCCTGTTCGACGAGCCGCTCTCCAACCTCGACGCAAAGCTGCGTTCCGATCTGCGCGTCGAGATCAAGCGGCTGCATCATCGGCTCAAGAACACCATGATCTACGTCACCCATGACCAGATCGAGGCGCTGACCCTGGCCGACCGCATCGCCATCATGCGCGATGGGGTGATCCAGCAGCTGGCCGACCCGCACACCATCTACAACAAGCCGACCAACCTGTTCGTCGCCGGCTTCATCGGCTCGCCCTCGATGAACTTTTTCGAAGGCGACATCGTCGATGGCCAGCTCAAGGCCGCTGGTGTCGATATCCCGCTGACCAGCTATCCTTTCGAGACCGAAGCGCGGGGCAGGGCGATCCTCGGCATCCGCCCCGAGCACATCACCGTCGGGGCGGAAGCGGCGAACCTGCCCTATACGGCTGATGTCGAGGTGGAACTCGTCGAGCCCATGGGCGCCGACACGATCGCCTGGACCAGCATCGGGGCGCATCCGGTCACCTTCCGCGTCAACGCCGAAATCGACCTCAAGGCCGGGCAGACGATCAAGATCGGTTTCGATCCGGCACGCGGCTCGGTCTTCGACAAGGAGACGGAAAACCGTATGTGAGCTAACGGGGCGGACGCGAGCGCAGTCTATCGGTCAGGTGCGCGCGCGATCGGCTCGTTGGGTCGGTGGGCGTGGGGGCGTCCACCGGCCTTTGCAACCTTGACACCGGATCACCGCATGGCTGAGAACGCGACGACGCAATTGTCATGGGCGCTTGGGGAGGCGCTGGCGATTGCATGCGTTCAAGGTGCCGGGGTCGAGGAGGGCCGCCGCTCCCGCTTTCATTTCACTGCGCCTGCTGTCATCGGCCGCCATCGGATGGTCACGATACCAGCGCGTTTCGTCCAGACCGCGCGTGTGCGCAGCCTGACCGCGTTGAGTGCGGCAGGCGCCGGTGATACTGCCGCGCATCGCGCAACGGCGGGCCGTTCCGGCACCGCCTGACCCGAAAGAGGTTCGTATGGATTTTTCGTTTCAGCTCTACAGCGCCCGCAATGTGCCCCCCAATGACGCCTTCTTCGCCAGGCTGGCCAGTCTCGGCTACACCCAGGTCGAAGGCTTTGGCGGTCTCTACGACGATCCCGAAGGCCTCGCGGCATCGCTACAGCACAACCGGCTGATCATGCCTACCGCGCATTTCGGTCTGAACCAGTTGCAGGACACCGAGTCCGCGCTGAAGATCGCCGAAACGCTGGGCATCCGCTATCTCTACTGCCCGGCCATCCCTGCAGAAGAGCGCACCCAGAGCGAAGACAAGTGGGTCGCGCTGGGCGAAACCCTGGCCGAGCTCGGCGAGACCTATCGCAAGCATGGCTTCGGCTTCGGCTGGCACAATCATGCCTTCGAATTCCAGCCGCTCGACAACGGCCGGCTGCCCATGGACATCCTGCTCGAGACCGCGCCGCTGAATGACTGGGAGATGGATGTCGCCTGGGTCGTCAAGGGCGGGCAGGACCCCATCGACTGGATGAAGCGCTACGGCCAGCGCATCAATGCCGTGCACGTCAAGGACATCGCGCCCGAAGGTGAATCGATGGATGAAGACGGCTGGGCCGATGTCGGCCACGGCACGCTCGACTGGCAGGCGCTCGCCGCCGAGATCAAGGCCAGCACCAATGCCCAGTACTGGGTCATGGAACACGACAAACCCTCTGACGCGAACCGCTTTGCCGAGCGCGCCATCGCGTCCGTTGCCAACTGGGAATAAGACGAATGAATATCGGATTTCAGCTCTACTCGGCGCGCAACTACCCGCTCGCCGAGGTCCTGCCCAAGGTGAAAGCCCTCGGCTACACCCATGTGGAGGGCTACGGTTCGCTCTACACCGATCCGGCCGACCTCAAGGCCATGCTGGACGCCAACGGGCTGACCATGCCGACGGCCCACATCGGAATCGATGATCTCGAAAACACCGATAAGACTTTGAAACTCGCCGAGGTGTTGGGAATCGAGGTCGTCGTCTGCCCCTGGCTCGCGCCCGAAATGCGCCCCACCAGCGCCGATGGCTGGACCGCCTTTGGCGAGAAGCTGCAAAAGATCGGCAAGCCTTTCCAGGATGCCGGTCTCGGCTTCGGCTATCACAACCATGATTTCGAGTTCGCCAGCTATGACGGCGTCTTCGGCATGGACCTGCTGTTCGAGGCCGCGCCCGCCGTCGACATCGAAGCCGATGTCGCCTGGATCGTGCGTGGCGGCGCCGATCCGGCCGACTGGCTGCAAAAGCGCGGTGACCGGGTGATCGCCGTCCACGTCAAGGATCTGGCGCCCGCCGGCGAGAATCCCGACGAGGATGGCTGGGCCGACGTGGGGCAGGGCACCGTGCCGTGGCAGGCGCTGTGGCCGATTGTCCGCGAGCAGACCAAGGCGCGCTACTTCATCGCCGAACACGACAACCCCAGCGACATCGACCGCTTCGCCAGCCGCTCGATCGCCGCCATCAAGGCCCTCGGAGCCTAGTATCATGTCCAAGATTTACGGCGTCGGCATCATGGGTGCCGGCAATATTTCAGCCGCCTATCTGCGCCTCGCGCCGCTGTTCAAGAACCTCGATGTCCGCGCTGTCGCCGACATCCGGCCCGAGGCTTCCGGCGCGCGCGCCGAGGAGTTCGGTGTCGCCGCTCAGACGCCCGACGAGCTGCTGCAGAATTCCGAGCTCGACGTCATCGTCAATCTCACCATCCCGGCGACGCATTTCTCCGTCTCCAAGGACATCCTGTCGGCCGGCAAGCACGCCTATTCCGAAAAGCCCTTCGTGCTCAGCGTCGAAGAAGGCCTGCAGCTCAAGGCGCTGGCCGACGAATATGGCCTCAAGGTTGGCTCCGCCCCCGATACCTTCCTCGGCGGCGCCCATCAGCAGGCCCGCGCGATCATCGATTCCGGCCAGCTCGGAAAGATCGCCTCGGGCACCATGCATGTCATGAGCCGCGGCATGGAGCACTGGCATCCCAATCCGGAGTTCTTCTTCCAGCCGGGCGGCGGCCCCATCCTCGATATGGGCCCGTACTACGTTACCAACATGATCAGCCTGCTCGGCCCGGTCGCGCGCGTCACCGCCTTCACCGGCATGGCCCGTACCGAGCGTGAAGTGACCGCCGAAGGTCCGATGAAGGGCAGCTTCGTCAAGGTCCGCACGCCCACCACCATCCACGCTATTCTCGAGTTCGAAAGCGGCGCCATCGTCACCCTGGGCGCCAGCTGGGACGTGGCGGCGAACGGCCACCACAATATCGAGCTCTACGGCACCGATGGCTCGGTCTTCGTGCCCGATCCGAACTTCTTCAACGGCGACGTGACGATCACCGACCTGGCTGGAAACCGCGAACTGGTGACCCCCTGGGACCATCCCTTCGGTGTCGCCAATCAGGATTTCGACAAGCCCAATCCGCGCGCCAACTACCGCAATGCGGGCCTTTCGGACATGCTCGATTCCATCGAGACCGGCCGCAAGGCGCGCTGCGACCTCGAAGTCGCGCTGCACGCCGTCGACGTCATGACTTCGATCCTCAAGTCGGGCGAAACCGGCCAGGTCATCACCCTGTCGACGACCTGTGAACGTCCCGCCGCCTTCGGCCCGGACGATGCCCGCGCCCTGCTGAAATAACCGCACCCCGGACGGGCGGTGGCACACGCCGCCGCCCGGTCGCATGACGATTCATCACAAAGTGATCGGCGGCCTGCAGCCTTGATGGCCGGGCCCGCCAAAGACAGCCCGCAAAGGCTGCCCGCCAACCCCGGCATCCCCGCCAGCGTGATCGATATGCCCCAGACCGCCGTCCAGCGGCAGGGAAAGTGCCTTTGGCGCTACCCAACCGTTGGCAGGCTTTGCTAGAGCTTGGTAAGGGCTGATTCGACCACTTTCCGGGGCATCATCACCATATGGCACGCCTGCCGCTCGACGAGGACAATTACCCCGACCCGCTGGTGACCCGGCCCCGGGGCGGGGGCCTGTGGCGCGTCGTGGCGCTGGCAGGCTTTTTCATCCTGATCGCGGTGCTGCTCGCAACGCTCGGCGATAACATTCCGGCCGATCTCATCCTGATCTTTGTCGGCCTGCTCGCCGTCGTCGGCGTCTTCTGCCTCTTCGCCTTCGCCGCCGGGCTCTTCCATTTCGGCGCCAGCGACTCCGGCACCGGCCTTTCCCAGGCCATCGTCGACAGCCTGCCCTTCGGCGCAGTCGTCACCGATCGCACCGGCAAGGTCGCCTATGCCAATGCGCGCTATGGTGAGTTCTCCGGCGGGCTGAGCGACGGTGTGCCGGTCTCGGTGCCGCGCCTGTTTGCCGGCCAGCCCGAAGCCTCAGAAGCCATCTACCGTCTCGCCCGCGCCGCCCGCGAAGGCCGCCCGGCCATCGAGGACATCCGCCTCATCGGCGGCCTCGACGGCTCGACCAGCGGCACCAGCAAGGCCTATTGGTATCGCGTTGGCGTCCGCGCGCTCCCGGAGTTCGAGGGCAGTCGCGAGCCACTGGTGCTGTGGAGCGTCGAGGACATCACCCGCGACCGCGAGCGCCAGGACAACGCCTTCATCGAGCTGCAGCGCGCCATCGACTATCTCGATCACGCGCCCGCCGGCTTTTTCTCCTCCGATGCCTCGGGCCGCATCCAGTATCTCAATTCGACCCTCGCCGATTGGCTCGGCTATGACCTCGCCGAGTTCGAAAGCGATATCGTTCAGCTCAAGGATATCGTGCGCGGCGATGGCGCCAGCCTGTTGATGCGCGGCCGCTCGGACGGCGAGATCGGCACCGAAGTCATCGATATCGATCTCGTGCGCCGCAATGGCACCAGCTTCCCGGTACGCCTGCTGCATCGCGCTGCGCGCCTCGCCGATGGCGAACTGGGCGAAACCCGCACCCTGGTGCTCGATCGCCGGCAGGGGACCGACAAGGAAGAGGCCCTGCGCGCCGCCGAGGTCCGCTTCTCGCGCTTTTTCAATGACACGCCTTTCGCCATCGCCACCCTCGACAGCAATGGCCGGATCGTTCGCACCAACGCACCTTTCAGCCGCATCTTCGACTGGTCGGGCGGCGAGCAGTCGATCGATCTGCAGCCCATGGCCGATCTCCTCTCCGAGCAGAGCCGCGAGCCCTTCGCCGACGCCATCACCGCCGCGCTGTCGGAAAAATCCGAGATCGAGCCGGTCGATGCCAGCCTCGCCAAGGGCGGCGATCTGGCCGTCAGGCTTTACGTTTCGGGGTCCGAGGAGGTTGCCGGATCGCCCGAGCGCGTAAACGTTTATGCCCTCGACATGACCGAGCAGCGCAAGCTCGAGGCGCAGTTCGCCCAGGGCCAGAAGATGCAGGCCGTCGGCCAGCTCGCCGGTGGCGTCGCGCACGATTTCAACAACGTGCTGACCGCCATCATCGGCTTCTCCGATTTGCTGCTCTTGAAGCACAAGCCGGGCGACCCGTCCTTTGCCGACCTGATGTCGATCAAGAACAGCGCCAACCGCGCCGCCGGCCTGACGCGGCAATTGCTCGCCTTCTCACGCCGCCAGACCCTGCGGCCGCAGGTGCTCGAAATTCCGGGTCATATCGATGACCTGACGGTGCTGCTGAAGCGCCTCATCGGCGAGCAGATCACTCTCGGTGTCGAGCACGGCCCCAATGTCTGGCCGGTCAAGGCCGACCTCGTTCAGCTCGAGCAGGTGGTCGTCAATCTCGTCGTCAATGCCCGCGACGCCATGGAGTCGGGCGGCAACATCGTGCTGCGCACCCGCAATGTCACCGAGGCCGAAGCCCACACCTTCAACTACACCGGCATGCCGCCGGCCGATTACGTACTGATCGAGGTCGAGGATACCGGCACCGGCATGCCGCCGGATGTGCTCGAAAAGATCTTCGAGCCCTTCTTTTCCACCAAGGAACTGGGCAAGGGCACCGGCCTCGGCCTCTCGACCGTCTACGGCATCGTCAAGCAGTCTTCCGGCTTCATCTATCCGGATTCCGAGCTCGGCAAGGGGACGACCTTCCGCATCTTCCTGCCGCGCCACCTGCCCAGCGAGGGCGAGGCGCCGGCCAAGCTCGCCGCGGCGCCGGTCAAGGATCTCACCGGTCACGAGCGCATCCTGCTGGTCGAGGACGAGGACAGCGTCCGCGCCTTCTCCGCCCGCGCCCTGCGCGCCACCGGCTACGAGGTGTTCGAAGCCGATTCCGGCGACGAGGCACTCGACGTGCTCGACGACATGGACTGGCAGATCGATCTGATGATTTCCGACGTGGTGATGCCCGAAATGGACGGCCCCGCGCTGCTCATCAAGGTGCGCGAGAAGATGCCGGACCTCAAGGTCATCTTCGTCTCGGGCTATGCCGAGGAAAACGTCCGCCAGGACATCGCCGACGACACCTCGGTCGAGTTCCTGCCCAAGCCCTATTCGCTCGATCAGATCAACACCAAGGTCAAGGACGTCCTCGGCAAGATCGACGGCGAGTAGGGAACACCGCCGTCAGCCCGACACCCGGCGCAGCCATCAGCTGACGGCTTTTGCCTCTTCGTCCTGCATCTTCTTGACGGCCTGCCGCCGCCGCTCTTCCCACATGGCGGGGGTCTGCGGCTTGACGAACAGCGCCACCACATCGGCATTGCTTTCGCGCACCTTGGC
This sequence comes from Devosia sp., assembly GCF_048261455.1. Lineage (GTDB taxonomy): Bacteria > Pseudomonadota > Alphaproteobacteria > Rhizobiales > Devosiaceae > Devosia_A. Next base: position 14,368 of record NZ_JBLXGA010000011.1, on the reverse strand, counting down.
CTCGACCCGCGCGATACAGGCCTCGATCTCCGGCGTCGACAGATGGTCCTCGAACTCTGCGCTGATCGCCGCGATCACCTGATGCGCGCCCATCTGGCTGGTCACCACGCCATTGACGGTGCGGATCGCCGGATCGGCGTTGGCGGCCGCCTCGATGGCCTGCTGCACCTGGGGCAGGGCCGTTTCGCCGACCAGCAGGTTCTTGCTCTCTCGCGCCAGAAACAGCGCCGTCATTGCCAGAAGAATACCGATCATCACCGAGGCCACGCCATCGAGCACCGGCATGTCCAGCGCCTGCGCCGCGAAGACACCGCCCAGCGCCAGGAACAGGCCCAGCAGCGCCACCGTGTCCTCCACCAGCACGGTGAAGGTCGTCGGGTCCTTGCTCAGCTTGATCGCTTCGATATAGCCAAGCTTCCCCTTCTCCTTGCGGAAGGCGCGCAGCGCCACATACCAGCTGCCGCTCTCGAACAGGATCGACAGACCCAGCACGACATAGTTGATCATCGGGCTCTCGATCGGCTCGGGATCGAGCATGTGCATGATCCCTTCATAGAGCGACACGCCGGAGCCCAGCGCGAAGATCAGCACCGCGACCACGAAACTCCAGAAATAGAGTTCGCGGCCGTATCCGAAGGGGTGGTTGTGGTCGGGCGCCTTGCCGGCGCGATGCATGCCATAAAGCAGCAGCAGCTCATTGCCGGTATCGACCAGCGAATGCACGCCCTCGCTCAGCATGGCCGAGCTGCCGGTGAGGCCGGCCGCGATGAACTTGGTCACCGCGATCAGCGAGTTACCGACGAGTGCCGCGTAAACGACGATTTTACTTGAAGATTGTGACGCCATTTGCCCCTAACGGCTCAGGGCGCAAATGGCTGCGTGTCACATCAGGCCGTACGTCCATTCGGCAGCGGCGTGCCTTCGGCCACGAGCTGCTGGTCGGCCAGCGCATCCCAGAACCCGCCGGGAATCTCGGTGTTCCACCACTTGAGGACGCCATCGAGTTCGTCGACGGATTTCGGCCCGGTCAGCACCGAGCACACCACCTCGGGCGCCACGCAGAACTGCAGCGCTGCAGCGCCGAGCGGAATGCCATGCGCATCGGCCACGGCCCTGAGCTTGCTCACCTTATCGGCGATATGCGGCGGCGCCTTTTGATAGGCGCCATTGGCCGGGCCCCAGATGTCCGTGCCCGCCAGAACGCCAGCCGCGAACGGCCCGGCGGCGATCATCGAAGTGCCGCGCTTCGCCGCCGTCGGGAACAGTTCGTCGAGCGGCGTCTGTTCGATCAGGTTGTAGCGGTTGGCGAGCAGGAACACGTCCCAGTCGCCGATGTCGAAGGCGCTCATCAGCACCGGCACTTCGTTGACGCCGAGCCCGATGGCCTTCACCGCGCCCGAACTGCGCAGCTCGTCCAGCGCCTTGTAGCCGCCGTTCGACAGATCGGCCCAATGCTGCTTGTTGCCCTCTTCGCCATGCGTCTGCACCCCGATGTCGTGCACCAGCAGCACGTCGATCGCACCGAGCCCCAGCCGCTGCAGGCTGTCCTCATAGGACCGCATGATCCCGTCATAGCCATAGTCATAGGAGATCTCGAACGGGAACGGCCGCGTCCACGGGTGCTCCACCGTCCGCTCGGCATCCGAACGCACCGGCTTCAGCTTGCGCCCGACCTTGGTCGAAAGCGCCACCCCGTCCGTGCGATAGCGCAACGCGTCGCCCATCAGGTGCTCGGCGCGGCCGAAACCGTAATGCGGCGCCGTGTCGAAATAGCCGATCTTGGCATCGAGCGCCGCGCTCACCAGCTGGCGCGCCGTGTCGTCCTTGACGTCGACCCCGTTCATCCCGGCGAGCGTCGCGCTGCCGAAGCCGAGTTCGGTGAACTCGAGGTCGGTGCGGCCCACGCGGCGCGATTTTAGGGGGGTAGCGCTCATGTCTGAAGTCTCCTTGGTCAGCGCGGCGGACACTGACATGTTAGTGCCATGCCGACAAGTCGGCAGCGCTCCCACGGATGGTCTCGTCACATGAAAAAAGCCCCGGACCAGCGGACCGGGGCTTCGATATCTCGCGCTCGGTAGGGGCCTAGAGCTGGCGCACCGTCACCTCTTCGGGCGCATCCCAGCTCACCGAATTGCGCAGCGGCAGGCCGAACTGCTCTTCGACGATCTCGAACACGTCGCCCGGTTCGGTGCGCACCCCGTCGGCAAAGCTCAGCGTCGCCGTACCGAACATATGCACATGCACTTCGCCCGGCTGGCGGAACAGCTCGTACTTGAAGTGGTGATATTCGAGGTTGGCGATCGTGTGGCTCATGTTGTCCTCGCCAGAAAGGAACGGCTTTTCCCACACCACCTCGCCGTCGCGCAAAATCCGCGACATGCCCGACACGTTGCGCGGCAGTTCGCCGACCCGCAGCTCCGGCCCGAACGAGCAGTAGCGCAGCTTGGAATGCGCCAGATAGAGGTAGTTCACCCGCTCGGTCACATGGTCCGAAAACTCATTGCCCAGCGCAAAGCCGACGCGGCAGGGCGTGCCGTCCTTGCCGATCACGTAGATCCCGGCAATCTCGGGCTCTTCGCCGGCATCCTCGGCAAAGGCCGGGGAGGGGATCGGCTGGCCCGGTCCGGCAACGATATTGCCATTGCCCTTGTAGAACCATTCGGGCTGGACGCCCGTCTGGCCCGGCGCCGGCTTGCCGCCTTCGAGACCCATGCGGAACATCTTCATCGAATCCGTCAGCGGCGCTTCTTCCGCCTGCTGGTTCGACTTGTGCATCGCGTCGCGCGTCGAGGCCGAGCCGAGATGCGTCAGTCCCGTGCCGGTGACATGCAGATGCGCGGCATCGGGATGATCGATCGGGGCCAGCAGCCGGCCTTCGGCCAAAAGCGCCGCGCGGTCGATCTCTTCGCCATGCCCATGCGCCGCCACGACATCGGCGAGGCTCTTGCCGCTGTCCGCCGCCTCGAGCGCCAGCTCATAGACCGTGCTGACGCCGGCCACGCGCCGCGTCACGCCGATCTCCGTCGCGCCCACGCCGCGCTTGCCGTCTTGATCGACGAACTGAATGAGATGCATTTCCGTCTCCCCTCGGATGAGTGCCGCGCTCGCTATAGCTTTCGCCATCGCACAATGCACCCGAAATCTTGATACACTTCCGCCTGGCGGAATGACTCCAGTGCGATGCCCTGGAGACAAGGCATTGATGCCGGGACGCCTGTGAGAAAGTTCCGGCTCCCTTCTCGCTAGCGCGACAGGTCGCGCACCGGCTTAACATGGTTGTCGAACGGCACGTGCCGGCGGCGGAAAGGCGGGCCCGGTACCAGTTCGGGCCGGCGGATCCGGTCCATCCGAAAATGCCGGAAATCACCGCGGGACGGGTCCCAGGCGACCAGATACCAAAGCGGGGGCAGGATCAGCATGGCCTGCGGCTCGACCAGCCGCTCGCTCACATTGCCCTTGGCGTCGGCATAGCGAAAGCGCAGGCATTGCGTATCGAGAAAGGCCGTCTCGAAGGCCGGGAGAAGGCCGGCGTCGATGGCGCCGATCCCGCTGGTGTCCATGCCGGGCGCCAGTTCGCCCACATAAAGGCACTCCAGAAAGCGGCGCAGGTCGCGCAATTTGTCCTGCGGCAGACTGCGCTCGATCTTTGTCAGCCCGGCATCGGCGAGCCCGGCAAAGGGCAGCCGGCCCGCCGCGCGCATCGAGACCACGCTGATCATCAGCGCAAAGACCTCCACCACGCTCAGCCGCGCCGTGGTCTGGATCGATTGCGGGTCGAGCTGCAGCCCGCCACCCCGTCCGGGTTCGGAATGGATGACAAAGCCCTCGTCGCGGAGCGCCGCGATATCGCGCAGCACCGTGCGGCGCGACGCACCCACCGCCATCGCCAGTTCCGCGACGCTGGTGCTGCCGCTGCGGCGTAGGCGGCGCACGATGGCATCTTGTCGGAGCCGGGATTTCATCGGAGCAGGGCCCATCGAATGGTGACAGATTTTGGCATCATATCCGTCCACGAAGCGATTGACCACTCCAGCAAGGATCATCGCAATGCTTCACCCCCACCCCTTTCCCCAGCCCAGCCGCGTCGCCGTCAATGGTGTCGAACTCGAAGTCTTTGAGGCGGGGCGCGAAAATGCAGGGCGGCCGATCGTCCTGTGTCACGGCTGGCCGGAACTGGCCTATTCCTGGCGCCACCAGATCCCCGCGCTGGTCGCGGCCGGCTATCACGTCATCGCGCCCAACCAGCGCGGTTTTGGCCAATCATCGCGACCCGATTCCGTCACCGACTATGACATCGCTCATCTGACCGGCGATCTCGTCGCGCTGCTCGACCATTACGGCTATGCCGACGCCACCTTCGTCGGGCACGACTGGGGCGCCATGGTGGTCTGGGGCCTCGCGCTGCTGCATCCCGATCGGGTCAATGGCGTGATCAACCTGAGCGTCCCCTATCAGCCGCGCGGCGAGCAGCCGTGGATCGAATGGATGGAGCAGGCATTCGGGCCCGACTATTACTTCGTGCACTTCAACCGCCAGCCCGGCGTCGCCGACGCCATTCTCGATACCCATGCCGCGCGGTTCCTGACCAACCTTTATCGCAAGAACCTGCCGGTCGCGCAGCCGGAGCCCGGCATGGCAATGATCAACCTGGCGATGAGCGAGGCACCGCAAGGCGATCCGCTCCTCACCCCGGCCGAAATTGAGACCTTCATTACCGCCTTCCAAGACTCGGGCTTTACCGGCGGCATCAACTGGTACCGCAATCTCGATCGCAACTGGCACCTGCTGGGCGCCGTCGATGCGGTAATCCGCCACCCCGCGCTGATGATCTATGGCGCAAAGGATGTGGTCCCGCCGCTGCCGCAGCTCAGCGATTTCGTGCCCGATGTCGAGACCGTTACGCTCGAATGTGGCCACTGGATCCAGCAGGAACAGCCCGAGGCGACAAATCACGCGATACTGCAATGGCTTGCGCGGCAGCACGCCGGGTGAGGCGAGGGCGGCAGGCGCGGGAGCGATTCCGCCTTCCGCGCCGCACCCTCATTTCCCCCCTTGACGAAATGGAAACGAAATGAGAACAAAGTAGGAATATACGGTGCACGTTGTCGCGGTTTGCGCCCCGCAGGATGAAATGAAATAAGGAGACCTCTTATGGCTGCTGTTACCCCCCTGCGGGTGGTTGAGGGATCGATGGATAAGGATAAGGCACTCGCTGCGGCGCTGAGCCAGATTGAACGGAATTTCGGCAAAGGCACGGTGATGCGCTTTGGCGAAGGCGCCATTGCGCAGGTGGAATCGATTTCCACCGGTTCGCTCGGTCTCGATATCGCGCTGGGCATCGGCGGCCTGCCGCGCGGCCGCATTGTCGAGGTCTTCGGGCCGGAAAGCTCGGGCAAGACCACGCTGGCGCTGCATGTCATCGCCGAGGCCCAGAAGAACGGCGGCATCGCTGCCTTCGTCGACGCCGAGCATGCGTTGGACCCGATCTATGCGCGCAAGCTGGGCGTGAAGGTCGACGAGCTGCTGATCTCGCAGCCCGACACGGGCGAGCAGGCGCTTGAAATCGCCGACACCCTGGTGCGCTCCGGCGCGGTCGATATCCTCGTCGTCGATTCGGTCGCGGCGCTGACGCCCAAGGCCGAACTCGAGGGTGACATGGGCGATTCCATGCCGGGCCTCCAGGCCCGTCTGATGAGCCAGGCGATGCGCAAGCTCACCGGCTCGATCTCGAAGTCCAAGGCCATGGTCATCTTCATCAACCAGATCCGCATGAAGATCGGTGTGATGTATGGCTCGCCCGAAACCACCACGGGCGGCAATGCGCTGAAGTTCTATTCCTCGGTGCGCCTCGATATCCGCCGCATCGGCGCCATCAAGGATCGCGACGAAGTCATCGGCAACCAGACCCGCGTCAAGGTCGTCAAGAACAAGCTCGCCCCGCCGTTCCGTCAGGTCGAATTCGACATCATGTATGGCGAAGGCATTTCCAAGACTGGCGAACTGCTCGATCTCGGTGTCAAATCCGGCATCGTCGAAAAGTCCGGCGCCTGGTTCTCCTTCGACAGCCAGCGTCTCGGGCAGGGACGTGAAAACTCCCGCCAGTTCCTCAAGGACAATCCGGAAGTCGCCGAGATCATCGAAAAGGGCGTCCGCGAAAGCTCGGGCCTGCTCTCCGAAGCGCTGCTGGTCGGCCCCGACGACAAGGACAGCGACGAGTAAGCGTCGCATACCGATCTTTCCAAGGGGCGCCATGGCGCCCCTTTTTCGTGTCTGACATTGCCCCACACGGTCTGGAAACGTCAGCTGCCATTCATCAACACGGCAACACCGCGGCGATTTCGCAGCACTTTTCATTGCAGCGTGCCGCGCGTCGGCATCCGGTGAGTCAATGCCGACGACAAGTCTCTGACCATGTGCGCATTTCTGCACTTTGTCCCCGCCACGGCCCCAAGCGCTACACTCGTGGCTGGACACAAAGCGGAGCGGCACAACACAGCAAAGATTCCGCCGCTTGAACGATTGTGGCCGAACCGTTCAGTCTCACGCGTCCGTCGGCCCGCGTGCCCACCCGCCTTGCTACTGTAACCGGCGCGCCCGCAGCCGCAGCGCGCGCCGCGCTGGACAGAGGCGCAGGCCCCGCGATAGAAGGCCTTTCCTGTTCATCTCGGCGGGGCTGCGGCCTCGCCGTTCGCCTGTAAAGAGCCCATCATGACCAGTGTGAACGATATCCGGTCGAGCTTTCTCGGATATTTCAGCAAGAACGGACACGAGCCCGTGGCGTCCTCGCCGCTCGTGCCGCGCAATGATCCGACGCTGATGTTCACCAATGCCGGCATGGTGCAGTTCAAGAACGTCTTCACCGGTGTCGAAAAGCGCCCCTACAGCCGTGCCGCCACCTCGCAGAAATGCGTCCGCGCTGGCGGCAAGCACAATGATCTCGACAATGTCGGTTTTACCGCGCGCCACCTGACATTCTTCGAAATGCTCGGCAATTTCTCCTTTGGCGACTACTTCAAGGACGAGGCGATCCACCACGCCTGGAACCTCGTCACCAAGGATTTCGGCCTCGACAAGTCAAAGCTGCTCGTCACCGTCTATGCCGAGGACGAGGCGGCCGCCGACATCTGGAAAAAGGTCGCCGGCTTTTCCGATGACCGGATCATCCGCATCGCCACCTCCGACAATTTCTGGTCGATGGGCGACACCGGCCCATGCGGCCCGTGCTCCGAGATCTTTATTGACCGCGGCGAGCACATCTGGGGCGGCCCCCCGGGCACGCCGGAAGAGGATGGCGACCGCTTCCTAGAATTCTGGAACCTGGTGTTCATGCAATATGAGCAGCAGGCCGATGGCACGCGCCTCGATCTGCCGCGCCCCTCGATCGATACCGGCATGGGCCTCGAGCGCATGGCCTCGATCCTGCAGGGCGTCGACAGCGTCTTTGAAACCGACATGTTCAAGCAGCTGGTCGAGGCCACGGCCTCGGCCGTGGGTGCCGCGCCGCGTGAAGAAAACCTCGCGTCCTACCGCGTCATCGCCGATCACCTGCGCTCGATGAGCTTCCTCATCGCCGAAGGCGTGCTGCCCTCGAACGAGGGGCGCGGCTATGTGCTGCGCCGCATCATGCGCCGCGCCATGCGCCACGCGACCCTGCTCGGCGCCACCGAGCCGGTGATCCACGCGATTGTCCCGACGCTGGTGCGCGAGATGGGCCAGGCCTATCCCGAGCTGGTGCGCGGCGAAGCCATGATCACCGAAACGGTCGAGCTCGAAGAGAACCGCTTCCTCAAGACCCTCGGCCGCGGCCTGCAGATCCTCGAGACCGAAACCGCTGATCTTAACGAGGGCGGCGTGCTGGCGGGCGACACTGCCTTCCGGCTCTACGACACCTATGGTTTCCCGCTCGATCTGACCCAGGACGCGCTGCGCACCCGGGGCATCAGCGTCGATCAGGCCGGTTTCGACGCCGCCATGGCCGCCCAGAAGGCCGAGGCCCGCAAGAGCTGGTCCGGTTCGGGCGAAGCCGCGACCGAGCAGGTCTGGTTCTCGGTCCTCGACAAGACCGGCACCACCGAATTCCTCGGCTATGAGACCGAAGAGGCCGAAGGCGAGGTGCTGGCGCTCGTCCGAGACGGCCAGATCGTCGATGCGCTCAACACCGGCGACGAAGGCTATCTCGTCGTCAACCAGACCCCGTTCTACGGCGAAAGCGGCGGCCAGGTTGGCGATGTCGGCTGCGTGGCCGGCGATCATGTCGCGGCAGACGTGCTCGAAACCTCGCGCCATCACGGCGTCTTCGCCCATCGCGTCAAGGTCACTGATGGCACGCTTAAGCCCGGGCAGGGCCTGAGCCTGCATGTCGATCATGCGCGCCGCTCGGGCATTCGCGCCAACCACTCGGCAACCCACCTGCTGCACGAGGCGCTGCGCCTCGTCCTCGGCGATCACGTCGCGCAGAAGGGCTCACTGGTCGCGCCCGACCGGCTGCGCTTCGACTTCGTGCACACCAAGGCGATCAGCCCGCAGGAGCTCGCCGAGATCGAAGATATCGCGAACGATATCGTTTTGCAGAACACCCCGGTCGAAACCCGCCTGATGAGCGTCGACGACGCCAAGGCCTCCGGTGCCCGGGCGCTGTTCGGCGAAAAGTACGGCGACGAGGTGCGCGTCGTGTCGATGGGCCAGCCCACGGGCAACGGGCTCGGTTGGTCGGTCGAACTGTGCGGCGGCACCCATGTGGTCCGCACCGGCGATATCGGCCTGATCTCGGTTGTCGCCGAAACCGGCGTCGCGGCCGGCGTTCGCCGCATCGAGGCGCTGACCGGCAAGGCTGCCCGTCATCGCGGCAATGACAATATCCGCATCGTCGAAAGCGCGGCGCAGCTGCTGCGTGCCCAGCCCAGCGAAGTGCTCGAGCGCATCGAAACGGCGCAGGAAAGCCTCAAGAAGGCCGAGCGGGCGCTCGGCGAAGCCAACAAGAAGCTGGCGCTCGGTGCCGGGTCCGGTGGGGCGGCTGCCGCCCCCGCCGACGAAACCGTCAAGGGCCTCACCTTTGTCGGCCGCGCCGTCGAGGGCATTTCCCCCAAGGACGTCAAGGCCCTCGTCGATACCGAAAAGCAGCGCATCGGTTCCGGTGTCGTCGTCGTCGTGCTCAAATCCGAAGATGGCAAGGGCACCGTCGCCGTTGGCGTCACCGAGGATCGTACTGCGACCTACAAGGCCGGCGACCTCGTCAAGCACGCGACGGCCGCACTCGGCGGACAGGGCGGCGGTGGCCGGCCCGATATGGCCCAGGGCGGCGGTCCCGATGGCTCCAAGGCCGAAGCCGCCATCGCGGCGGTGCGCGACGCGCTCTAGCGCCAGCGAAGGGCTTTCAACGCAAACAGTTCAGGGCGGCGGGTCGGTTCAATCGGCCCGCCGTCTTCATTTTGCCGGCGCGAGAGGATCGCGCGTTGGCGTGGCGGGGGCAGGCGGCACTTCTGGCGCAACGGCGTCGTCGCCCAGCGGCTTGCTGGCTTCGCCCATCACGCTGGCCGGGCCGAACAGCGACAGCCGCGAGAAGATGCGGATGCGGGTTTCGTCGGAGACCACGTTGAGCATGCCGCCGACGGCCACGACGACGAGGCCGCAATAGGTCACGAGATCCGGGTATTCGCCGAACAGCAGCACGCCGAAGATCACCGCCCAGGCAATCTGGCTGTACTGGGTCGGAGCGATCTGGCTGGCATTGGCACGGCGGGTCGCAGCGATGAACAGGATATTGCCAGTGCCGCCCATGGCGCCGATGGACAGCAGCAGCGCGAATTCCTGCACACTTGGCAGCTGGAATTGCGGAATCATCAGCACGCCGTTGATCAGCACGATATAGCCCAGCGGCACGCCGATCAGGCTGACGCGCTTTTCCACCGGCGCGACCTTGCGCAGCACGGTGGTGTTCACCGCAACCGCCAGCGCCGCAAACAGCGCCGCCAGGTGCCCGGGCTCGACGGCGCGGAACCCGGGTCGAACCACGAGCAGCACGCCGCAGAAGCTGGCGCCGAGGAACAGCCAGCGCGCCCAGGTCACCTCCTCCTTGAGGATGAAGCGCGACAGCCCGACGATGAACACTGGCGCGAGAAAGGCCAGCGAATAGGCCTCGGCCAGCGGAATGCTGATAAAGGCATAGATGATCGCAAGATTGCCTGCGACGCCCGACAACCCGCGCAGGTGGACCAGCCAGGGATGCTTGAGCTTGAGGAACTCGTGCCAGTGCTCGCCCTTGGGCTTGGTCAGCATGGCGGGGCCAAAGCTGAACAGCGCCGCCCAGAAGGCGATCTCGAAAACGCTCAGCTGGCTGCCGAACCCTTTGATGATGGCGTCACAGCACGAATAGAGCAGATATGCTCCAAGAGAAAAAAGGACGCCGGTGGGCATCTTGGTAACCAGCAGATACGGAGGAATCGGAGCGCGAGCCTTACGCTGAAATGTCCGGGGCGTCGATGTGCCTCGTGCGACATCGCAAACAATTTCTGAGCCCCTACGCGATCCAGCCCCAAGCCCAGGCCGGCGCGAAACGTCTGATAGCTTGACCGGGCTGATCCGGGGTTGCCAGTCTGCATGGCTCGGGGACGGGGGAATGGAGATGTTGAAGTCGATTGTCGTGCCGGCACTGGTGGCGTTGGGTCTGGCATCGCCGGCCATGGCACAGATTACCGGCTTTTCGGCCATGGCCGAGGTGCAGCAGGGTGCGCGCTACGAGGTCCGCTACGAGGGGACGGCGACCTCCATGGAATCCATCGGCTTCGCTCCGCGCGGCGGCGAAGGCATGGTCTATTCGCATTTCGGCAATGCCGAGTTCTCGATCGACGAGAACCCGGTGCGGCTCTACGCGCCTGAAACCCCGGGCGAGTATGACGTGGTCGTTTCCGATGGGGGCACCTTCACGTGGCGCCTGCCGGTCACGGTCACGGAGGCCTATGCCGAGCTGACCGGTCCCGCAGCGGCCGAACGCGGCCGGATCATCGAGATCGCGTGGACCGGGCCCGATGGGTTTGATGACGAAATTCGCATCGCCCGGCAGGGGGATCCGGACACGGTGCGGCTCGATGCGCGGCTGGTGACGACGTCACCCATGCTGGTGCAACTGCCCGACGAGGACGGCACCTACGAGCTGCGCTACGCGATGGGGGAGACCCCGGACGCCAAGGTGATCGGGCGGATGATCGTCACCGTGAGCGCCGAGGCCGCTTACGCCGCCGAACTCGAAGAGGCGGGTGGCATGGTGCCGGTTCAGGTCCCCTCGGAGGTGGCCGTAGGTGCGCCCTTCGCCGTGGGCCATGACGGGCTGCCGCAGGACTGGCAGGCGATGTTTGTCACCCCGGGCGAAAGCACGTTTCTGGACGGGCAGGGCAGCACCTTCGGCTTTCTGGTTGCCGATCCGCTGGAGCTGACGGCGCCATCGCAGCCGGGCGCCTATCAGCTGATCCTGCTGGACCCAGACCGTCTGGTGCGGGCCCGCGTCGATGCGCAGGTCGTGCCCGCCACCGCACGGCTCGAAATCGCCGAAGACGATCGCAAGCTTCCGGCCATGGTGGTGCGCTGGCAGGGGCCGGGCGGCAATTTCGATCGCATCGGTCTTTTCAGGCCCGGCGAAGAGGGGCCGCTCGAGGTGAGTTATGTGCTCTCGTCCGACGACACGGTCTACATGGACCGGCCCAGCGCACCGGGCACTTACGAATTGCGCTATCTGCAAAGCCTCGGCGACCGGCTGATCGTGCTCGCGACGCTGCCTTATATCCTGCCGTAAGCGCATCGCGGCCGGCGGTGTTTACCGGCGCTTAACCGTCGCAACATTCCGTAAAATTGTAGCAATGCCGGTTAAGGTCTGCCGCGTTATCGTCGGTATCGGTGCCTGCCGGCGCCAACCGGTTGCCCCCGCGGCCAAGCTTTTCGGCAGCTCCCAGAACCTGTTTTGAACGTGCATTGAGGCCACTCATGTCGTCGCGCTTTCGCCCCGCACCACGCTTTCGTCCGCTGACGCTCGAAGCTTTGCAGAGGGCCCTGGCGGCCTTGGTGCTTGTTGCGGTGACACTGGCGAGTGCCCCGGCCGCCGCCATCGACAATCTTGCCAAGCCCGCCAGCATCGTCGTCGATGCGCGCTCCGGCAAAATTCTTTACGAGCACAATTCGGCCGCCAAGCGCTATCCGGCCTCGGTCACCAAGGTGATGACGCTCTACGTGCTGTTCGAGGAACTCGAGGCACGCCGCCTGTCGCTGTCATCGAAAATGAAGGTGTCGAGCTACGCCGCCTCGGCCCGGCCGACCAAGCTCGGTCTCGGTGCCGGCAAGTCGATCAGCGTCGAGGACGCCATCAAGTCGCTCGTCACCATATCGGCCAACGACATGGCCCGCGTCATTGCAGAAACCATTTCCGGGTCGGAGAGTGCCTTCGCCCAGCGCATGACGGCGACGGCCCGCCGGATGGGCATGAAGGAAACCCGCTACGCCAACGCTTCCGGCTGGCCGGACCCGAACAATTTCACCACGGTGCGCGATCAGGCGATCCTCGGCATCGCCATCCAGCAGCGCTTCCCGCAGTTCTACAAATATTTCCAGACCAGGAAGTTCGTCTTCAACGGCCGCACCTACACCAGCCATAACCATGTGCTGGGCTATATGGACGCCGTCGACGGGCTGAAGACCGGCTGGACCTCCTCCTCGGGCTCCACCATCCTCACCGCCGCCCGCCTCAACGGGCGCGAAGTGGTGTTGGCCGTGTTCGGCTATCCGGGGCACAAGGCGCGCGATGCAAAGGTGCGCGAACTGGTGAAGGCTTATCTGCCCAAGGGGAGCTCCGGCGGCAGAGTGAAGCCGATTCCGCTGGCCCCGGCACCGCGCGAAATGGACCGCCCCAGTGTCGTCGCCGTCGTCCCCATGCCGCGGCTCGATCGCTCGCGGCTGAACCCGAAGATCGTCACCGCGGCGCTGAGCGAGGACCCGATTGCCGCGCTGCTGGCGACCGAAGCCACCGCGCTGACCGCCTTTGCGCCCGAACCGGCGCCGCCGCCGGTGGTGCCGCAGCCCGTTGTGCCGCTGCAGCCCATGGATGGCACGCTGGGCGCACCGCCGTCCGCTCTCGGCCAGACCCGCGCCTCCGCACCGCTCGAGTTTATGGAGCCGGTCGAGGCCCAGCCGGCGCAGCCCGCCGCCACGCAGACCGCCTCGGCCTCCGCCTCCGGCCATTGGGTGGTGCAGATCGGCGCCGCCCCCAGCGAAGCCAACGCCAACGAGTTGCTGGGCGACGCGGTCGAGCAGATCGAGGTGCTGGCCGCCTATCGCCGCTTCGTCGAACGGTTCGAAAGCAAGGGCGCGACTTACTATCGTGCCCGCCTCGGCGGCTTCGGCTCACGCGATCAGGCCCGCGAAGCCTGCGGACATCTCGAGGAAAACGGCTTCCCCTGCCTCGTCACCGCGAGCTGACCAACCGGCCTAGCCGCCAAAGCGCGCCTTTGCGGCCGGGCCGATGATCTCGATCCGGTTGGTCCAGATTTAGCCGGCGAAATCGTCCGGCACCTGCGCCAGCGTGTCGAGGTCGTCGATGCCGGTCGAACCGGGGTCGCCGGCCGAGAACGCGCCGAGCAGTACGACCTCGGTGCCCACGGCCCGCATCCGTTCGACAAACAGGTTCGGCCAGCCCCAGGCCAGCAGGGTCAGGTTGATCGGCACCATCACGACACTGTCCTTGCACGCGTCGGGCATGAAGCCGCTCCAGCCGAGCGCTGCATATTGCATCAGGCAGTCCTTCACCTGCCGCGTGCCATAGGCAGCGAGTGGCTTGCCGTCATCGGCAAGTAGCGCCTTGGTGCGATAGGTCGGCGCGTCGCCGCCATAAACACCCCAGACCGCATCGCGCCATTCGGGATGCGCGGCAAGGCGCTCCGCCACCATGTCGCCCTCGCGGGACTCGCGGCTCTTGAAATTGATCAGGTAGCGGCCATCCGCCGGCGCAGCCTCCATCACCTCGGCGAACTCGGGCATCATGCCCACGCCCTTACCGCGGAAGGGGAAGCTCTGCCCGCCGTCGGCAGTATAGCCATAGCCGACGTCGAGCGTTTTCAGCGTCGCCATGTCGAGTTCGCGGGTAACGCCCGTCCCCTCGGTGCGGCAGTCGACGGTTCAGTCATGGATCACCGCCAACTGACCATGGTGGTGGGGTGGACGTCGAACTCGACGATATCCGCGCCAGCATCGAAGGCCGCCTGCATCGAGGGCAGCGTATTCTCGAGATAGTCGGTGGTCGGCGGATAGATGCGTTCCGCACTGCAACCGTCGCGGCCCAGTCCAGTATGGTCGAACGTCTGGTGCACGCCACGATGCGCGATCAGTTGCA